>NZ_JBQXGU010000001.1:0-1214678 GCF_052616365.1 Sandaracinobacteroides sp. A072 | reverse complement strand
ATGACCAGCCCCCACAAGCGTATGCGTCAGGACATATAGACGAACTTAAGTAACACAAATCCGAGCCTCGAAAACCCAGATCGTGGCACCGCCGTCCACATGTCCCTTCATATAAACCAACAATGAGAAAAAGCGTCACAGGCACCCCGCCGGTTTTTTTACCGGCCAAACCTTTCGGTCTGTTGAGGATCAACTCTGCTTCGTGAACTCGCCGTTTGGGGCAGTTCAGCGAAGCAGCGTCGCTGTGGAGGCGGCTTATGGCGATCTCGTCGGGGGCCGTCAACAGCTATTTTCAAAAAATGTTCACGGTTCTGAAAAAAGCGCTCGTTGCGCCTCTCTGCCCCCTTTTCAGTCCCTTCCTGCGACATGCCTGACAGGCGACGTAGCGATCCTTGCTCTTAAGGCGCCCACGCTCTTGAGACGCAAGCCTGCACATGGGAGATACGCTTTATGATAAATGACCCCGACACCCAGCCCGACACCCAGCCCGACACGGGGGCAGAGCTGATGCGTCTCCACGCGATCATGGCTCGCCTGCGGGGCCCCGATGGCTGCAGCTGGGACCGCGCACAGACATTCGACACCATCGCGCCCTACACGCTGGAAGAGGCGTACGAGGTGGCTGACGCCATCGAGCGCGGCGAAATGGCCGATCTGTGCGAAGAACTGGGAGACCTGCTGCTCCAGGTGGTTTTCCATGCGCGCATGGCTGAAGAGGCAGGACATTTCACGTTGTCCGATGTTGCCCGCAGCATCTGCGAAAAGATGGAGCGCCGGCATCCCCATATCTTCGGGCCGCATGCCATTCCCCTATGCGCCGAGGAAGTTAAGGCGAATTGGGAGAATATAAAGGCACGTGAAAAGCACCGGGAATCGCAGCTGGATGGCATAGCCCTCGCCCTGCCCGCCCTCACCCGTGCGGACAAGATCGGCAAGCGCGCGGCACGTGGCGGTTTCGACTGGCCCGATGCCAGCGGCCCCAGGGCCAAGATCCTGGAAGAGCTGGAAGAACTGGAAACGGCGCGCACGCAGGAGCATCGAATCGAGGAAGCAGGCGACCTGCTTTTCTCCGTCGCCAACTATCTGCGAAAACAGGGAATCGACCCTGAAGCCGCCCTTCGTGCCGCCAACCGGAAATTTGAAGGCCGATTCCGGCTTATCGAAAATCAGCCCGGTTTCCTCGACATGGATACAGACGAGAAGGAAGCCCTATGGCGGCAGGCGAAGGAAGGGACTCTGGGGCGCTGAGAAAGGAAGGATCAGAGTGTCCTGAATTTCGCGCCCGCCTTTTCCGTCAGCCGCACCTTCAGGCGGATCATGCCATCTTCCTCGGCTCGCGAAACCACCTCGCCATTGGCGTAAAGCCAGGCAAGACGCTGGCCGTCCGACGGGTGCAGGCTGATCGTCTCGAGCATGGTGGGCGCCGAAAGCCTTTCCGACAATATCGTCTTCAGCCTGTCTATTCCCTCACCAGTCAGAGCTGAGACCAGAACGACATCCTTCTGCCGTGCGGCGCGCTCCGCTTCCTCATCGCGGCGTTCAGGGTCCAGCAGATCGGCCTTGTTGAGGACTTCCAGAATCGGCACCCTGCCCTCGCCTTCCAGCACGTCAAGTCCGTCGAGCACGGCATGCACATCAGCCGCCTGCGCCTCGGTGTCAGGGTGCGCGAGATCGCGCACATGAACGATGAGGTCGGCTTCCGTGACTTCCTCAAGGGTTGCGCGGAAGGCTGCCACCAGCTCGGTCGGCAGGTCCGAAACGAAGCCGACCGTGTCGGACAGGATCACCTTGTCATGCCCCGGCAGGCGAATCGCCCGCATCGTCGGATCGAGTGTTGCGAACAGCAGATCCTTCGCCAGCACCTCGGCTCCAGTCAGCCGGTTGAAAAGTGTGGATTTCCCGGCATTGGTGTAACCGACGAGGGCAATCACGGGGTGTGGTGCACGTTGCCGGCGCGCCCTGTGCAGGCTGCGGGTTCTGCGGACGGATTCCAACTCTTTCTTCAACCGGGCAATCCGGTCCCGCAGGAGGCGCCGGTCCGTCTCGATCTGGGTTTCGCCCGGACCGCCCAGAAAGCCGAAGCCGCCACGCTGTCGCTCGAGGTGGGTCCAGCTGCGCACAAGCCGGCCAGCCTGATATTCAAGATGCGCCAGTTCAACCTGCAGGCGACCTTCGGCCGTGGCGGCGCGCTCACCGAAAATCTCGAGAATGAGACCGGTTCGGTCAATGACCTTGGCTTTCAGCCCTGTTTCGAGATTCTTCTGCTGTACAGGCGTGATGGCGGCATCGATAACCACCACCTCCGCACCATGCGCCTGAACGTCGGCCGCCAGTCGCTCGAGCTGGCCCTTCCCCAGCAAGGTGGCCGGGCTCAGGGCCCGAAGCTTCACGATCACTGCATCTCGAACATCGAGACGAATGGCCTCGGCGAGCCCGCTGATCTCTTCAAGCTTGGCTTCCGGCGAACGCCGGGCATCAGCCGAACCGCGCGCGATCAGCGGATGCACCACGATGGCAGGCGCGCCAAAGCTGGTGCCCCGCGCCTGATCGAAGCCGCGCGCGGGGCCAGTCACGTTGCTCAATCCTCGTCGTCCGTGCGCTCTGCCTCGAAGAGCTGCACCGGCGCTGCCGGCATCACAGTCGAGATCGCATGCTTGTAAACAAGCTGCGAATGTCCGTCCCTGCGGAGGAGAACGGAGAAATTGTCAAACCAGGTAATGACACCCTGAAGTTTCACGCCATTCACAAGGAACATGGTGACAGGGATTTTCTGTTTGCGAACGGCGTTCAGAAACACATCCTGAAGATTATTCGCCTTGTCGCTGCCCTTCGATTTGTCTGACATTCCCTTCACCTTTCCGGTCTTGGCGGGCAGTGGCGCCCGCACCCGCGCCGTTGCCCGGCGTCGGCCGACGGGCCAAGATGGCCCGACTGGCGGCGAATGTAGGCACTGACCCGGCAGTTCACAACCATGCAAATAAATGAAGGAAGGGAATATTCCGGCCAGCGTCATTGCCAGTCATTACTGATTACCGGAATCGCCATCCTCGCGCTCGCTTTCCGTTATGCCCAGGGCCTTCAGCTTGCGGTGAAGCGCCGAGCGCTCCATGCCAATGAAAGTCGCAGTGCGGCTGATATTGCCTGAAAAGCGGCGGATCTGCACTTTCAGATACTCGCGTTCGAATGCTTCACGCGCTTCCCGCAAGGGCGTTCCCATGATCGATTTCGCTGCATGGTCGGGCACCAGGCGCGTCGGCTCGGCCGTCAGTTCCGGGGGCAGATGCTCCAGTTCGATCCGAACCGTGCTGTTGGCGGGCGCCAGAATTAGAGTCCGCTCCACGATGTTGCGAAGCTGGCGCACGTTTCCGGGCCAGGAAAAGGCCTGAAGGGCGGCCATCGCATCGGGGCTTATCTGCGGTGTCTTCACCCGCCGTTCCCCGGCAAGGCGGGCAAGGAAATATTCGGCAAGGAACGGTATGTCTTCCCGGCGCTCTGCAAGGGGGGGCAGGCGCACCGGCACCACGTTCAACCTGTAATAGAGGTCTTCGCGGAAGCGGCCTGCCTGAATTTCCACGGCAAGATCGCGTGCGGTGGCAGACACCACCCGCACATCGACCTTGATCGACCGGGTGCCACCCACACGCTGGAAACTCTGGTCGGTCAGCACACGCAGGATCTTCGCCTGTGTCGTCAGGGGCATGTCCGCCACCTCGTCGATGAAGAGCGTGCCGCCATTGGCGACCTCGAGCAATCCGGGGCGAATGAGGTCGCCGCCCTGCTCTTCCCCGAAAAGCTCCTCTTCCACCCGCTCGGGCTCCATGCGCGCGGCGGCAACCACCACGAAGGGCCTCTCCGCCCGGTTCGACCAGTTGTGCAGCAGCCGGGCGGCAACCTCCTTGCCCGAGCCGGCCGGCCCCTGGATCAGGACCCGGCTGCCTGTGGCCCCGACGCGCTTGATGGTGGCGCGGACGGTATTGATCTGCTGGCTGGACCCGGTGAGTTCATTCTCCATGCCCACCAGGCTTCGCAGTTCATCCACTTCCCGGCGCAGGCGCTCGGTCTCGGTCGCGCGGGCGACAGCCATGAGAAGCTGGTCCGCCTGGAAGGGTTTCTCGATGAAATCCCATGCGCCGCGCTTGATGGCGGACACGGCGGTATCGAGATTGCCATGGCCCGAGATGATGAGGACCGGGAGCCCGGGGTCCTTTTCCTTGACCTTGTCCAGAAGCTCCAGGCCATCGAGGCGCGAGCCCTGCAGCCAGATATCGAGGATGAGAAGCGCCGGCCGTCGCTCGGCAATGGCGGCAAGCGCCTCGTCGCTGTCTGCGGCGGTTCGCGGCTGGTAGCCTTCGTCTTCGAGCACGCCGGCAATCAGGGCGCGGATATCGGCTTCATCATCAACAACCAGAATATCGAGAGGCATCAGCTGTTCACCTGTTCCAGATCATCATGGGCGCCGGGAGTGGAAAGAAGCGCGTGGTTCGCTGTCATGTCGAACTCGATGGACAGGACAGCGCCACCCTCGGGCCTGTTGCGGATGTCGAGCCGGCCGCGATGGTCCTCGACAATGCGCTTGACGATTGCGAGCCCGAGCCCCGTGCCACGCTCGCGCGTGGTCACATAAGGCTCGAACAGGCGGTCACGCAGCTGCCCGGGAACGCCGACACCTGTGTCGGACACTTCGATCAGCAGCGCACCGTCATTGAGGGAAATTCTTGTCAGAACCTCAGGTTCCACATTTTCATTTTTAGAATGAATAGATTCCGAGGCATTTTTCAATATGTTTGTGAACACCTGCGCTATCTGCCTTCGATCACACACAAAGGGGGGCAGCGCCTCCGGAACGACAAGCCGGAAGTGAATGTCCGGGTTGGCGACTTCCATCAGAAAAACTGACTGTTTCGCAATCTCTCCAATGTCTTCCTCGCTGAAGCTCGGAACCGGCATGCGGGCGAATGCGGAAAACTCATCAACCATTCGCCGCAAGTCGCCGACCTGCCTGATGATCGTGTCCGTGAGATCGAGAAAGAGCTTGCGGTCGGCATCTTCCGAAGGCTTGAAGCGCCGTTTAAGCCTCTCGGCAGAAAGCACTATAGGTGTTAAAGGATTCTTGATTTCATGAGCAATACGTCGCGCCACATCCGACCATGCCGCGCGGCGCTGGTCAGCCAGTTGCTGGGAAATGTCGTCGAAGGTCAGGATGTAGTTGCGCGCCTGCCCGGCATCCGCGGTCAGGCGAACGGCAAGCGTCTGCGTTTCCGAGCCGGCCCGGCCATGCGGACGGGCGCGCCGCACTTCGGCGCCCGCAATCCCTTCCCTGCGCGCCGTCTCCAGAAGATCGGCGAATTCCGGCACGGCATCCTCCAGCCTGCGGCCGGCAAGCCCCTGTGGCCCGCAGTCGAGAAGCGCTTCGGCACTGTCGTTCGCCAGCTGGATGACACCATCGGCATTGATCGAAAGAACGCCGGCTGAAACGCCCGACAGCACCGCCTCGATGAAGCGCCGGCGCTGGGCCGACTGTCGGCTGGCGCGGGTCAGCTCTTCCTTCTGCGCCTTGAGCTGGCTGGTCATGCGGTTGAAGCTGCGGGCAAGATCCGCGATTTCGTCGCCTGCCCCTTGCGGGTTGACGCGGGCGTCGAGATCGCCCTCGCCCACACGCTCCGCCGCTTCGGCCAGCGCCCCGATGGGCGAGACGATGCGCGACGCCAGAAGGATGGCGAACCAGATGGCCGTTGCCACGACAAGCAGCGCCACGGCAAGGAGGATGAGGTTGAAACGCCACTGCAAGGCACGCGAGCGCTCTGTCAGGTCCTTGTAATCCGAAAGCGCTGCCTGGGTGCGGGCCACCTGCTCCAGCACGCGCGGCTCGACCCTGCGGCTCACATAAATGAAAAGCGGCTCGTCAACGCTCAGCCGCACCACTGATTCCACCCGATCGCGGGCGGAGGCAATGACAACGGCCTCGCCCTGCGGAATTGTCGCATAGTCGATCTTCATGTCGCGCAAGCGCACGGGGGCACCATCGATGCTGGTTTCCGCCAGGATCTCAGGCTGTTCAGCCCCCGGCTTCAGGACGGCTGCCTCGGAAAGATTGCGCGCCGCCACCTGGAATGCGAGGCCATCCCGGAAAGATTGCGACGCGATCCCGAAATCCATGGAATAATTCGAGACATCCCGCCCCATGGCGATGATGTCATCCAGAATGCGGGACTTGTTCTCTTCCACATAGGCCTGCGCCACGCGGTCGGCATTGTCGAGCACGGTGCGCGCGCGATCGGAAAACCAGAATTGCACGCCGAACTGGAACAGAAGCGAGGCGAAAATGACCACGAGAATGCTGGGGGCGGCTGCCAGCGCCGCGAAGAGCGCCACCAGCCTGACATGCAGCTGGGCGCCGGCACGTCGCGCGCGGCGATTGGCGATCAGGATCGCGACACGCCTGGCAATAAGCAGGAGCAGCGCCAGAAGCGGCACCATATTCGCAAGCAGCAGGATCGTCACGAGCTGCGGCGAGAACCCCTCGGCCGGGGCGCGCTGCCCGGTCAGGACTGCGTAGGACGCCAGGCCGATGATGAGCGCGATGGCGGCGAAGCCGATCTCGAGGCCCGGAAAACGATCCGGACTGGCAGCCCAGCGGCCAAAACGCCTGCGCGCCAGTCGCCAGCCAAGAGCGACACGGTTGCGCGGGAATGTCAGCCTGTCTGCCATGCCGATGCATGGCTAGCAAAATTCCGTGGCAAAAGGAACACAGTATGGCACCAAAGCGTGGCGAACGGGCGACTCCCCATCGCCGCTCAGGCGCGGCCGCGTCCCGTATCCGCCTCCACACCCCGATCCGTCAGTTTCTTGCGCAAGGTGTTGCGGTTGAGCCCCAGAAGCTTCGCCGCCTTCAGCTGGTTTCCCCGGGTCAGGATCATGGCTGCCTCAAGCAGGGGGCGCTCGAATTCTTCCAGCAGCCTGTCATAAAGACCGTCATCGGGCATGGTATCCACCTGGACAAGATGGCGCTGCATCCATTGGCCGACAAGCGCCTCAAAACTGCCAGCAAGCATGTCGCCGTGCGCTGCAGGCCCCGTGCCGTCCGCAGGCAGGCTGCCCTGCCCACCAGCATCGTCCACGCGCGCAATCCACAGTTCGGCGACTGCGGCGCTCACCACCTCGTCACGCGCAAGGGCCGCAAGGCGGCGCATGGCATTTTCGAGCTCGCGGACATTGCCGGGCCAGGGCTGCTCCTTGAGCCAGGCGATGGCGCCAGGATCCAGGCTCTTGCGCGGCAGGCCTTCGGCTGCGGCCCGTTCCAGAAAATGGCGCGCAAGTTCGGGTATGTCCTCCCGCCGCGCCCGCAGCGGCGGAAGCCTGACGGGAACGACATTCAGGCGGTAATAAAGGTCTTCGCGAAACTGGCCCGCATCGATCAGCCGTCGCAGATCCTTGTGCGTGGCGGCAACGATGCGAACATCGGCCTTCTGCGATCGGGTTCCGCCGACGGTCGTGAACTCACCCGACTGCAGCACACGCAGAAGGCGGGTTTGCGCATCCATGGGCATGTCGCCGATTTCATCAAGGAACAGGGTTCCGCCCTGCGCCTGTTCGAACCGGCCGGTGGACCGGGTGGCGGCGCCCGTAAACGCGCCGCGTTCATGGCCGAACAGCTCGCTTTCAATGAGTTCGCGCGGAATGGCGGCCATGTTGATGGCAACGAACGGGCCTGAACGGCGAGGCCCCAGGTCATGCAGCGCACGGGCTACCAGTTCCTTGCCGGTGCCGCTTTCTCCCAACACCATGACTGTCAGGTCCGTCGGCACGACGCGGGCAATCGTCCGGTAGACATCCTGCATCGCAGATGATCGGCCGATCATCGGCAGGGCCTCGCCCTGCCCCGGCGCCTCGGGCGCGGGCGCATCCACCCTAAGACCTTCAATCGCACTCTGAACTGTCTTCGTCAGCTCATTGAGATCAAACGGCTTTGGAAGATAATCAAAGGCACCTTTCTCAGTCGCGCGAACGGCCGTCGAAAGCGTGTTCTGGGCGCTCATCACGATCACGGGCAGGCCGGGGCGGCGCGCCGTGATGGCCGGGATGAGATCGAGCCCGTTGGCATCGGGGAGAAGAACATCGGTGATGAGCACATCGCCGACCCCCTCTTCGATCAGCTTCCAGAGGCCGGCCGCACTGTCCGTGGCGCGAACGAGGTGGCCCGCACGCATAAGCGCCTGACGAACAACGGTGCGGATGCCCGCGTCATCATCGACAACAAGAATTGTTGCCGGGATCTCTGCAGGACCGATCATCATTCCTCCGCTGCAAGTGGCAGCAGCACGCGCATGATCGTGCGCCCATCCTGCCGGTCATATTCAACAACGCCACCATGATCGCCAATGATCTTCGCAACCAGTGCAAGCCCCAGCCCGGTGCCGCCCTCGCGCGCGCTGACAAAGGGGTCGAACAGATGGTCCACGATCCCCGGTGGTGCGCCAGGGCCTTCATCGATCACGCACACTTCAAGCGGAAGCGAAACACGGGCACCGCTGCCGGAAGAACGGACGCGAAGACCATGCCTGAATGCAGTCGTTAACGTTATGACTCCATTGTTTTTAGAAGCTTCAGACGCATTCTTCACAAGATTCAGAAAGGCCTGGACCAATGCGTCACGGTCGCAGGATATCGGCGGAAGGGAAGGATCGTAGCGCTCGCGGAACTGCACACCCTTTGCGAAACCAGTTTCTGAAATCTTTTTTACATGCCCAAGAATAGAATGGATATTTTCACGGGAAAAAATGCGTGGCCGCGTGTCCGTGAAGCCTTCCATACGGTCGATCAACGCCCGGATGCGGTCAACCTCCGACACGATGAGGCTCGTCAGTTCACGCCCCTCATCATCCGTGGAATCGGCCAGCAACTGCGCCGCTCCGCGTATGCCGGAAAGCGGGTTCTTGATTTCATGCGCCAGCATTGCGGCCACACCGACAGCCGAACGCGCCGCCCCCTGCTGCCCGACCTGGCGATCGACGATCGATGTCACGGCGCGCGGCTGGAAGCTGATTGCAAGCCAGCCCTCTCTGTCGGGAAGACGTCCGACGAGTATGTCGGCGCGAACGCGCCGCCCGCCCACAAACTCGATCATCAGATCATAGGCCGCAATGTCCGTACGACTCTCGACAGCATCCTGGACGAGGGCGCGCACCGGGCTGTCCTCGGGAAACAGAAGCTCCCAGCCCTTATCGCTGAGCTGGGCCTGGCTGATATTGAGAAAGGTTTCCGCAGCACTGTTCGCGAGCGCAACACTGCCATCAGGGGCAAGGAGCAGCATCGGCGCCGGCAAGGCGTTCCAGACGTCGGCGGGATGCGGCAGGCCTGCTTCCCGGGGCGCACTCCCGGATGCACTGCCAATAGCAGCCCCTTTCGTCATGCAGCCGCCGGAAGATTGCCAGCTTCCCGATCGATATGCTGATCCTCATGCTGATCCTCATGATGATCCTCGATCCGGTCGATCTGGGCATCGTAGAAATCCCGGACCATGCGCACGACCTGCCCGGCATCGGCAATCTGGTTAACCTTATTCCGGAATTCAGCAGAGCCGCGCAAGCCCTTGGTATACCACCCAAGATGCTTCCGCGCGATTCCAACGCCTGACTGGCCGCCATAAAGGTCGAGCATGTCCTCATAATGGGCAAGCACGATGTCACGCTGGCTCGGCAGATCGGGCGCGGAAACGGCGCCCCCGCCAGCCAGATCCGCCATCACCTGCGCAAGGAGCCATGGCTTGCCATAGGCGCCGCGCCCTACCATCACGCCATCAGCACCTGAATGCCGAAGGGCCTCACGGGCATCTTCCGGGCTGCAGATGTCACCATTGACAATGACCGGCAGGGACACGGCCGCCTTGACCTTCGATACGAAAGTCCAGTCCGCAGTGCCTGAATAGAGCTGGTTCCGGGTGCGCCCATGAACCGTGATCATCCTGACACCAAGGTCTTCGGCGATACGCGCAAGCTCAGGCGCGTTGAGACTGGAATGGCACCAGCCCATGCGCATTTTCAGCGTAACAGGAACGGAAACAGCTTTCACTGTTTCCTCAATAATCTGAGACGCCAACTTCAAATCCCGCATGAGATGCGAGCCGGCGTGTCCGTTAACCACTTTCTTGACCGGGCAGCCCATATTGATGTCGATGATGGCAGCGCCCCGCTGCTCGTTGAGGCGTGCGGCTTCCGCCATCACGCGCGGTTCGCACCCGGCAAGCTGCATCGAGACAGGCTCTTCGCAAGGATCCCATTCGGCCTTCTGCAGGGATTGCCGTGTTTCCCGGACCATGGCTTCGGACGCAATCATTTCCGTCACCGTCAGTCCGCAGCCGAAATGCTTGACCAGCTTTCGAAACGGCCTGTCCGTCACGCCTGTCATGGGCGCCAGGATCACCGGAGAGTCGATGCGGACGGGCCCGATCTGGATCGGACCGACCGGGGCCGGGTCAGAATGCGAACCAGGCTGATTAGAAGTATGTTGCATCATTGGATTGCCTAAAAAAGAGGCACGGACATAGGAGATCCGCCCCTTTTCGGCAAGGGCAAGAGCGACTATGGGCACCCCCATGACTGCGCCCAACACTGCCCGCACCAAAGCGGACACTGGCACTGCAGCCGCATGCACTGCGGCCATTGTCGTCGCGGCTGGCAAGGGTGTTCGCGCGGGCGGCGGGCTGCCGAAGCAGTATCGATTGCTCGCAGGCAAGCCGGTACTGCGTCACGCCGTGGAGGCAATGTGCGGGCATCCCGGCATCGGCCCGGTGCTGGTCGTGGTTGCCGAAGGCGAGGAAGAGCACGCAAACGCGATACTGCAGGGCCTCGATGTCGCCATCTGCATTGGCGGCGACACCCGCCAGCAATCGGTGCTGCGCGGCCTGGAGCAACTGGAAAGGCTGGAAGCGGACGGGCCTGTGCCAGCCAATGTCCTTGTCCATGATGCTGCAAGGCCGCTCGTGCCTGCCGACATGATCGACCGTGTCATCGCGGCCCTGTCCGTGGCCCCCGGCGCCTGCCCCGCCATGCCGGTGGTGGACAGCCTGCGCCGCGGCGAAAGCGTCATCGAGCAGGAGGTCGCGCGCGATGGCCTGTGGCGGGTGCAGACACCCCAGGGCTTTCATTTCAAACCCCTGATTACGGCACACAGGGCAGCTGCCGAAGGCGCGACGGATGACGCCGAAATCCTGCGGCGCGCCGGCCATGCGGTGCGGATTGTGGAAGGGGACGAGCGCGCCATGAAACTGACCCTACCGGGTGACTTCGACAGTGCCGGCCGCTTCCTTGACTGGGACATGGTGACGGGCACAGGCTATGATGTGCACCGCTTTGGGCCTGGCGATCATGTCTGGTTGTGCGGCGTGCAAATCCCGCACGATCACGGGCTTATCGGTCACAGCGATGCCGATGTGGCGTTGCACGCCCTGACGGACGCGATATTGGGCGCACTTGGCGCCGGCGACATCGGCACACATTTCCCGCCCTCGGATCCGCAATGGAAGGGAGCGCGTTCTGGCCAGTTTCTTGCGCATGCCGCCGGGCTCGTTTCAGCCGCTGGCGGGCGGATCATTCACTGCGACATCACACTCATCTGCGAAGCGCCCAGGATCGGCCCGCACCGGCCAGCCATGCTTGCCGAGCTGGAACGACTGCTAGAGGCGCATCAGCCAAGGCTCAGTGTCAAGGCCACCACGACCGAGCGCCTGGGTTTCACGGGGCGGAAGGAAGGAATGGCCGCACAGGCATGTGCGACGCTGAGGCTTCCTGCCCTGCCGCCGCCAACGCCGGTGCGCCCGTACAGGGGCGACGGAACCAGCGCGTGAACCAGACGATGAAAGGGAGCGGGCCAATGGGCTTCGACACCGAACTGACGGAACTCGCGCAACGCGTGGTCGTGGAAAACCGCGCCGCCGGACGTCGCATAACGACGGCCGAAAGCTGCACCGGCGGCCTTGTCTCGGCGGCGCTGACCGAAATAGCCGGCGCGTCCGATGTGATGGACCGCGCCTTTGTCGTTTATTCCAACGAAGCCAAAATAGAGATGCTGGGGGTTTCGGAAGACATACTGGCGACACTGGGCGCCGTATCCGAAGCAACTGCCTGGGCAATGGCGGAGGGCGCGCTTGCGCGCAGCGACGCCGATGTGTCCGTGGCCATATCCGGCGTTGCAGGCCCCTCCGGAGGGTCTGACAAAAAACCCGTTGGAACAGTGGTTTTTGCGCGCGCTCTCAAAGATAGTGGAAAGGAACCAGTCGTCGCCGACACGCATCATTTCGGCGATCTTGGCCGTTCCGAAATCCGTCGGCAAGCAGCCCTCGTCGCCCTGAGACTCCTTCTTCCCTGAGCCATGGGTTCACATTTGCATTAACTATTTTACAAAACTCGCAAATGATTGAAAAACCTACAAATTAACTTTTTGATCGCACAATTTGCGCCAATTCTTTTCTTTATTATAAATCAATCTAAATCAGTAATTTACCACAGATTATTCAATAATTAATAAGCCCAAAGCAGGGCAAGGATGCCCTTGGCATGCATGCGTTCAGCCTTCTGCAACTGCGTCGCGCGCACCATATAACCTGATCGCCCGGGCCTCGAAACTGGCGACCATTCTCTTGAAGGCTTCATGGAAGAATGCGCCTGCAAGCTTTTCAAAAAGCTTGGATCTGAATTCGAAATCCACGGAAAATTCAACCCGCGTCCCGCCACTCTCATGCGGGAAAAAATGCCAGTCGTTGCGCAGATGCTTCAGCGGGCCGGAAACATAATCCACGTCGATGTGAGACGGACGCGATAGCCCGACCCTGCTGGTAAAGGTCTCACGCAAGCTTTTGAATCCGACGGACATGTCGGCAATCATAAGGTCCGCCCTGCTCTCGCGTACACGCACGGCCGCAACCCAGGGCAGAAACTCCGGGTATCGGCGGACATCGGCAACCAGATCGAACATCTCTTCCGGCGTCCAGGGCAGGACGCGGGTTTCGCTATGACGCGGCAAGACCCTCGCCCTTCCCCTCCTGCGAGCGGCCATGCTGTGCGTCACGTGCGGCTTTCAGCTTCGCGAAATCCGCGCCGGCATGATAGCTCGATCGTGTGAGCGGGCTTGAAGCAACCAGCAGGAATCCCTTGGCACGCCCGATCGCGGCATAGCTCTGGAAGGTCGCCGGCTCCACGAACTCCACAAGCTTCGCATGGCGCGGCGTCGGCTGAAGATACTGGCCGATCGTCAGGAAATCGACATCGGCGGAGCGCATGTCGTCCATCACCTGGTGCATTTCGTGCCTCGTCTCGCCCAGCCCCACCATCAGGCCGGACTTGGTGAAAATCGTGGGATCGAGCTGCTTCACGCGATCGAGAAGGCGCAGCGAATGATAGTAGCGCGCGCCGGGCCGGATCGTCGGGTAGAGCCTCGGCACAGTCTCGAGATTGTGGTTGTAGACATCGGGCCGCGCATCGACGATGCGGGCAACGGCCTCATGCGCCTTGTTGCGGAAATCGGGTGTCAGAATCTCGATGGTGGTGCGCGGCGTGCGCTTGCGCAATTCGCCAATCACCTTCACGAACTGGCCGGCGCCGCCATCGGGCAGGTCGTCGCGATCGACGGAGGTGATCACGATATGCTCCAGCCCCAGCTCGGCCGCTGCTTCGGCGACATGGGCTGGCTCCAGCGGATCCACGGCATTGGGCATGCCGGTCTTCACATTGCAGAAGGCGCAGGCGCGCGTGCAGGTGTCGCCAAGGATCATCACCGTGGCATGCTTCTGCTGCCAGCACTCGCCAATGTTCGGGCAGGCCGCTTCCTCGCACACGGTGTTCAGCTTAAGCCGCCGCATCAGCTTGCGCGTTTCGGCATAGGCTGGCGAAGTCGGCGCACGCACGCGCAGCCACTCGGGCTTGCGGGCGCGCATCGCGCCCGCACTGTCGCCCACGGCGGGTGCAGCGGGGCGGTCTGAGGCGTTTCCGGTCATGGTGCCCGGCATAGACAAGTCCCTGCCGCCGGGCAATGCGCCCCGACGAGGCGACCAGCCGCGAAACGTCGCGGCTGGCCACTCCCTTGCTGTCAGATTCCGTGGAAGCTGGCAAAAGCCTCCAGCGGCTGCCGACGGGAGCGGAACTGGTTCGCCTTGTCGTCCGGGTCCGCATAGCCGATGGCCATGCCGGTGAAGAGCATGCGCTCGGCCGGAATATCGAGGAACTTCCCGATCGTCTCGGGGTAGATCGCCCAGCATTCCTGCGCACAGCTGTCCAGGCCTTCCTCGCGCAGCAGCAGCATCAGGGTCTGCAGATACATGCCAAGATCGGACCATTGCGGCGGGCCCATGGTGCGCGCCACCGTGCAGAACAGGGCGACAGGCGCCCCGAAGAACTGGAAGTTGCGCGCAAACCACATCCGGCGGGCCATCTTGTCCTCGCGCGGAATGCCGAGCGCCCCGTAGAGATCCTCGCCAACCTGGAAACGGTTGCTGGTGTAGGGCTCGTTCAGCACCTTTGGGTAGATGTCATATTCCGTCGGCTCGCCGGCGGGCTGCTCGGCGACGCGCTTTGCCATGATGGCCTTGAGCGCATCGAGCCGCTCACCGCCGACGACATCAATGTGCCAGGGCTGGATGTTGCCGCCCGATGGCGAGCGGGCGGCCATTTCGACAACACGGCGAATCACCGCCCCGTCGACAGGCTTGGGAAGAAACCCGCGAACGGAACGGCGGCTGTCTACGGCTTCACTGACATTCATCTCTTGTCCATGCCTCTTTATACTGAAGGTGGAAGGGCGATCTTGCGGCCCGATGCCGACGTGGTTGTTCGTGGCCTTCCGATTGCCTAAGGAAAGCCCATGCTGTCCAGCCTCCCCAATCTGCTGACGCTCAGTCGCATACTGGCCGTCCCGCTGTTCGTGGTGCTGATGTGGAATGCGGGCTGGGTGGGCTACACCCTTGCCTTCATCCTCTACTGCATCGCCGGCCTGACCGATTACCTCGATGGTTATCTCGCGCGGGCCAAGGGCACCGTGTCCAGGCTGGGCGTCTTCCTCGATCCGGTGGCGGACAAGATCATGGTCGCCGCGGTCATCGTGATGCTGATCCACAATGACCTCATCGCCGGCTGGCATGTCATTCCGGCGCTCGTCATCATCCTCAGGGAAATCACGGTGTCGGGCCTGCGCGAATTCCTCGCAACCGCCCGCATCTCGCTTCCCGTATCGCAGCTCGCCAAATGGAAGACGACCTTCCAGATGGTGTCCCTTGGCGCCCTCATCCTGGCGCCGGCCAGCAGCCACTGGTGGCCGGCCCTGCCCTCGCTTCCGGTCGGCATCGTCGCGCTCTGGGCCGCCGGCCTGCTCACGCTGGTGACCGGCTGGGATTATCTGCGCGTCGGGCTTCGCCACATGACGGATAGAAGTGCAGGCGAGCAGCAGTGACGGTCCGGCTTCTCTACTTCGCGTGGGTGCGCGAGCAGATCGGCAAGGCCAGCGAAGAGCTGACGCTTGAAGCACCGGCAACCCTTGCCGCGCTGATGGATCGCCTCGCCACCCTTGGCGAAGGTCACGCCCTTGCGCTTTCACGGCGCGACAGGCTGCGCGCGGCCATCAACAAGGATTTCGCGACGCCAGACAGTCTCGTGCAGCCGGGCGATGAAGTGGCCATCTTCCCACCCGTCACAGGCGGATGAAATCATGTTTACTATCAAGGTTCAGGAAGAAGACTTTGATATTAAATTGGAACATGGCGCCATTTCCACCCTTGGACCGCATGTTGGCGCTGTAGTCAGCTTCGTGGGTCAGGTGCGGGATGAGCCGCTGGAACTCGAACATTATCCTGGCATGGCTGAAAAGCAGATGGAAAGCATTCTTCAGGCAGCGCGTGAACGCTGGCCGCTGATTGGTGCGTGCGTCATACACCGTCATGGCAGTCTGAGTGTCGGCGACCAGATCGTTCTGGTGATTACTGCCAGCGAGCACAGGGCCGCCGCCTTCGAGGCCGCCAGCTTCCTGATGGACTGGCTCAAGACCAGCGCACCCTTCTGGAAGCGCACGCAAACCGGCTGGGTGGAAGCCAGGGACAGCGATGACAGGGCAGCAGAACGCTGGAACAGCGATCTATAAAATATTGAAGAATATGGTTAATTACCACAGTTAACCAATAATCGACAGTCGCCCGCCAGGGGTCCGCCCGTCGCCATTGCTGTCAACCGTTAACTATTTATTCTGTTTTCATAATCAGTGTCTTGGTGGTCGTACATAAGAAAAGGGGCGAGGCATTCCTGCCCCACCCCTCAAGCATCACTTTCGGTCTGCCGGTCAGATGGTCTGGCCGTCAGACGGTCAGGATCACCTTGCCCTTGGCCTTGCGGTCCATCAGCATGCGGATTGCCTCTGCCCCGCGCTCCAGTGGCAGATGGGCCGACACATGCGGTTTCAGCTTGCCTTCGGCATACCAGCGCATCACTTCCTGCATGTTCTCGGCATGAAGCTTCGGTTCCTGGGCTGTGAAGGCCCCCCAGAATACACCAACGATCGAAGCGCCCTTGATGAGCGGCAGGTTGAGCGGCAGCTTCGGGATCTCTCCGGCGGCAAAGCCGATGACGAGATAGCGGCCATTCCAGGCGATCGAGCGGAAGGCCGGTTCGGCATAGCGGTCCCCCACCGGATCATAGACGACATCGACGCCCTTGCCGCCGGTCAGCTCCTTCACGCGCTGCTTCAGGTCTTCCCTGTCGTAGTTGATCGTGGCGTCGGCGCCGTAGCTGCGGCAGAGTTCCAGCTTGTCTTCCGATGACGCCGCGGCGATCACGCGCGCGCCCATCACCTTGCCAAGCTCGACCGCCGTGAGGCCTACACCGCCTGCTGCCCCCAGTACGAGCATGGTTTCGCCCGGCTTCAGCTGCGCGCGCTGCTTCAGGGCATGGTGCGAGGTGCCATAGGTCATGGTGAAACCAGCCGCCACGTCGAACGGCATGTCCCCCACCATGGGGAGCACGCGGGCCTCGTTCGCGAGGAAATATTCCTGGAAGGCGCCGTTGCCGATCATGGCAATGACCTTGTCACCGGGCTTGTAGCGGGTCACGCCTTCGCCAACTGCATCGACGATGCCGGCTGCCTCGCCGCCCGGGGAAAAGGGCAGCGGCGGCTTGAACTGATACAGGTTCTGGATGATCAGAACGTCCGGGAAATTGACTCCGGCCGCCTTCATGGCGATCCGAACTTCGCCAGGGCCGGGTTCGGGAATGGGCAGATCCTTCACCACCAGTTTCTCTGGTGGCCCGTGCTCCACACAAACAAGCGCTTTCATGTCAGTCTCCCTCGGTGCATCTGGGGTGTAGCAGGAACAGCAAAGGGGAGGAACCATGGCAGGGGAACGCACAAAAATCGCAGTATTCGGGGCGGGCCTCATCGGCATCTACCTTGGCGGGCTGCTGGCGCGCAGCGCAGACGTCACCCTGATCGGCCGTGAAGCGATGCTCGCCCCTCTCGCGGATGGCCTTCGCGTGACCGATGCGGAGGGAATGGACGTCAGCGTTCCGGCATCCGCGCTCACATGCACGCCCAGCCCCGAAGGGCTTGCCGGCGCAGACCTCGTCCTCGTGACGGTGAAAAGCATGGCGACGCCAGAGGCTGCAGCCGCCATAGCGCGCCATGCGCCGGCGGATGCGCTCATCATCTCGCTGCAGAATGGCGTTTCCAATGCGGATGTCCTGCGGAGCGCCCTGCCCGCGCACCGCGTGCTGGCCGGCATGGTGCCCTTCAATGTCGCGCAGCGCGGACCTGCCCATTTTCATCGCGGCACGGGCGGCGGGCTGGTGGTGGAGGATTCAGCCGTCCTTGCCCCCTTCGAGCCGCTTTTCGAAGCCACCGGGGTTCCGATTGCAAAAAGTTCAGATATTGTTTCAATTCAATGGGGCAAATTGCTGATTAACTTGAATAATGCAATAAATGCACTTTCCGGCATCAGCCTCGCCAACGAACTTCGCCAGCGCGATTACCGTCGTGTCTGGGCCATGCAGATGGAAGAAGGGCTGAAGCTGTTGAAGGCCGCCGGGATCGAGCCCGCCGACGCAATCGCCATACCGGTGAAGCTCATGCCCCAGATCCTGCGCCTGCCCGACAGGCTCTACCGCTATGTCTCGGCCCTGTCAGGCGGCGGCAAGGTGCGGGTCGATCCGCATGCGCGCTCCTCCATGGCCGATGACCTGGCGCGCGGCCGCATAACCGAAATCGATTATCTGCAGGGCGAACTGGTCCGCCTTGCCCAGCGGCTCAATCGCAAGGCGCCGGCCAATGCCCGGATGGTGGAGCTTGTGCGCGCTGCCGAAAAGGGCGCGACCCCATGGGCCGCAGCCGACCTCTACCGGGATTTGCGTGACGCCGTCCGCGCCTCATAGGCTTTCCTGAGAGACTGGGCGAACAGCCGGTATTCATCCGCCCGCGGGCTGGATGGCCGCCAGGCAAGGGCGATGGTGCGGCGGGCATCAGGGCTTTCCAGCGGTCGCGTCTCGACATGGGTATTGCCCAGAATGCCGGCCTCTATCGCCATTTCCGGCAACAGGGTCATGCCGATCCGGTTTTCCACCATCTGCACCAGCGTATGCAGCGAGGTGCCCAGGACAGACTGGTCCGGCCTGAAGGTGGCGCGGCTGCAGGCAGCGAGCGCATGATCCTTCAGGCAGTGCCCATCCTCCAGCAGCAGCAGGCGGGATTCGTCGATCCACTCGGGCGCCACGGTGCTAGGTGGATCGGGCAGGTCCTGTTCGTGGAAGGCAAGGCGGATCGGGTCTTCGAAAAGAACCTCCGTCTCCACCTCGCCGCAATCATAGGGAAGCGCCAGCAGCAGGCAATCGAGCTGGCCATGGGCCAGCGCCTCGCAGGCCTGGCCGGACTGTTCCTCACGCAGGAAGAGTTTCAGTTCCGGCCATTCTGCGCGCAGCATCGGTAGGATGGACGGCAGAAGGAAAGGCGCGATGGTCGGTATGACGCCAAGCCGCAGATCGCCCGCAAGCGGCTTTCCCGCAGCGCGGGCCAGTTCCACGATTGCATCGGCTTCGGCCAGGAGCCGCCATGCGCGCTCGACGATGGCATCCCCCAGCGGCGTGAAGCGCACGACACGCCGGTTTCGCTCGACCAGCACGACACCCAGCAATGTCTCGAGTTCGCGCAGGCCCGCTGACAGGGTGGACTGGGTGACATGGCAGGCCTCGGCCGCCTTTCCGAAATGGCGGTGGCGCTGAAGGCTGACGAGATACTGGAGCTGCTTGATCGTGGGCAGGTAGATCATGCACAGGACTTAATCGTCAAAGGCGATCAATTCAATTTGATTTCAATGAAAAATCGATCATGCTCAAAGCAGTATGCGCGAAAATCCGTAAAGGCTGGTGGCCAGCAGAAGCAGCCCGACGAGGCGAACGAGAATTGCAGCCGGCAGATGCCTGGTGAGAAGCGCGCCGAAAGGCGATGCGATGACGGCCCCTATCAGCAGGCCGAGAACGGCCGTACCGAAACTTTTCCAGCCAAGCGTCATCAGGAAGGTGACCGAACTGGCGACGGCGACGAGAAATTCCGCCATGTTGACCGTGCCAACCACCTTGCGCGGCCATGCGCCCTGGATGATGAGATTGGGCGTGACGATCGGCCCCCAGCCACCGCCGCCTGCGGAATCGAGGAAGCCGCCCGCAAGGCCCAGCGGCTCGACGATGCGCGGTTCGCCATGGTGCGCATGATGGATGTGCCGGCGCAGCAGCAGCACCAGCCCAAGCCCCCCCAGGTAGATCTGGATGAGAAGCTTCGCCATCTCGACCGGCAGGCCGACCACGAGATAGGCGCCGGCAATGGCACCGATCACGCCGGGGATGGCAAGCCGCCAGAAAAGCCGCCAGTCGACATTGCCGGCAAGGGCGTGGCTCAGCCCGGAAATGGGCGCGGTCACGACCTTCACGGCGTGAATGCCAGCCGAAGCGCTGGCCGGCGGCACGCCGGTGGCGATCAGGACCGATGAGGAAATGATCCCGAAGCCGCCCCCGAGCGCGCCATCGATCAGCTGCGCCACAAAGCCGACAGCGACAAAGGTGAGAAGGATCAACTCGAGGTCCATGGACCACTGCTTGCGCGCCGCTGCGGCGGCGCGCAAGATAGTTGCCCTGCGCCCGCTGCAATTCCGGCTATGGGCCAGCTTTCGGCCATGATCGCACGCACCCATGCCCCCCGGAAAGCGACCGGCCTGCCGGCTTTGGCAGGGCCACTGGCGGCGCGAGGCACAAAGCATTATGTTGCCGTCTTTGGTTCCATGAAGGCGATGGGATGCTGAAAGCCCTTGGCAGCTATCTTTCCAGCATCCGCGCGCGCGATCCTGCGCCGCGGTCCCGCTGGGAAATCCTCACCTACCCCGGCGTCTGGGCCGTGGGTTTCCACCGCATTGCCCATGCGCTCTACCGGGCGGATCTATTTCTGCCGGCCCGCATGGTGAACCATCTGAGCCGTTTCCTGACGGCCATTGACATCCACCCGGGCGCCACGATCGGGCGCAATCTCTTCATCGACCATGGCTTCGTGGTGATCGGGGAGACATCGACCATCGGCGACAATGTCACCATCTATCAGGGCGCCACGCTGGGCGGAACGAACCCGACGACCGGAATCGGCGGCAAGCGCCACCCGACCATCGGCGACAATGTCATCGTCTCGCTCAATGCCGCCATTCTTGGCCCCATCCATGTCGGCGAAGGCGCGAAGATTGGCGCAAGTGCTGTTGTCACGAAGGATGTGCCGCCCGGCGCCACCATGGTCGGCATTCCAGCCAAGCCGGTGCCAGTGCTGGTGAAGGAAGAACCGGCCTTCGTCCCCTATGGCACGCCCTGCAGCGAGAAGTTCGACCCTGTGAGCCAGCGCTACGAGCTTCTGAAATGCGAACTCGAGACGCTGCGCGCACGGCTCGATGCCATGGCCCAGGAAGAACAGACGGCACGCAAGGCTGGAAAGGCTGGCGACGCCGCCTGATGAGCGTAACGCCCTTGTTTCCGGCGCCACCGGTCCAGATAGTCTTCGACCGCCTGGAGCTGGACAGGATCATGCAGCTTTACGGCCGCATGGTCGCAGCCGGCCTGTGGCGGGATTATGCACTCGACCTCGGGCGGGATCGCGCCGTCTTCTCCGCCTTCCGCCGGTCAAGCGAACGGCCCGAATGCAGGGTGGTGAAGGAGCCGGCGCTCAGGAACCGTCAGGGCCAATATGCCCTCATCGGCGAAGCCGGCCAGACGCTGAAACGCGGCAACGAGCTTGAAGCCGTGCTGGCGCCCGCCTTTCGCAGGCTGCTGAAACTGGCTGACTGAGCAGGCGTCAAAAAAGGCAGGGCGCGGATCAATCCGCGCCCTGCCTCAATCTTCCTGTTCGCCCTGTCAGACGATGCTGTCAGACGATGTAACGGTTCATGCCCCGGATCACCTCTTCCGCTTCGGCAAGCGTGCGGCGGATGATTTCGGCCGAAGGCAGAACTTCGCGCACGGCGCCCCCGCCCTGACCGGCTGCAAGGCACATGGTTTCAGGGTCGACATTGTCCACCACGCCCGCGATCGGGCCAAGGCGGTTCAGCTGCGCCGATTCCAGCGCCTGATGCGGGAAGGGCTTGGCTTCCCTGGTCAGATATTCATCGGTCGTCTTGTTACGGATGGCGCGCAGCGTCTTGCCGGTGAAGCCACGCGAGATGACGGTCGCGCTCTCGTCCATCTGCACGATGGCGTCCTTATAGGCCTGGCCCGCATGGGCTTCGGTCGAGGCAATGAAGCGAGTGCCCATCCACACGCCCTGGCAGCCCATGGCAAGCGCCGAGGCAAGGCCACGGCCGTCGAAAAGGCCGCCGGCCGCCACAACCGGGATCTTCACCGCATCCACGACCTGCGGCCACAGCGCGACGGAAGCAACGGCGCCGGTGTGGCCGCCACCTTCGGTTCCCTGCGCGATCACGGCATCGCAACCGGCCTGCTCGGCCTTGCGGGCGTGGTCCACCTTGCCGATCACGGCCATGACCAGAAGGCCCGCATCCTTCAACTTCTTCACGATCGGATAGGGCACGCCAAGGCCGGCGATGAAGGCCTTGGCGCCACCGGCGATGATGACATCGACGGCTGCCGTCAGGCTTTCGGGATCAGCTGCCAGAAGGTCAACGCCAAAGGGCTTGTCCGTGAGCGAGCGGACCTGCGCCATCTGCGCCTCGATCATCTTCGGCGGCACACCCGCCATGCCAAGGGAACCGAACCCCCCGCCATTGGAAACGGCCGCGACCACCTCGGCATAGGAGACGCCGCCCATGCCGGCCAGCATGATCGGATGATCGACCCCAAGAAGGTCGCAAAGGGGGGTTCGGATACTCATGTCAGGCTACCTTTCGTGCTGCGTTGCCATAGAAAGTCTCACCGCGCGCAGCCATGTCGCGCAGCATTTGCGGGGGCAGGAAACGCTCGCCATGGCCGCTGGCCAGACGGTCCAGCGTCTCGACGACATGGGCAAGGCCGGCCGTGTCCATCGCGCTGAACGGACCGCCCGTGTGCGGTGCGAAGCCCCAGCCGAAGATCGCGCCGAGATCCCCGTCCTGCGGAGTCTCGAGCACGCCTTCGGCAAAGCAGCGGGCACATTCCACCAGCTGCCTGTAGAGAAGGCGTTCCTTGAGGGCGGCCGGGTCCGGCTGGTTCGTGGCCAGCGGGAAATGGGCCGAAAGTTCGGGCCAGAGATGCTTCTGCGACCCATCCTGCGGATAGGCGTAGAAGCCCTTGCCGTTCTTGCGGCCGTAGCGGCCCAGATCCATCATTGTTTCGATGACCTTCTCGCCCGGACCGGGCTTGTAGGCATCGCCGAGATCCTTCTTCGTCTGCTGCGCCACCTTGTAGCCAAGGTCGAGCCCGACCTCGTCGTTCACGGCCAGCGGACCGACGGGCATGCCCATCTGGCGGGCCACATTCTCGATTGCCGCCGGCGCCACGCCCTCTTCGAGCAGGGCGAGCCCTTCCTGCACGAAGGTGCCGAAGCAGCGGCTGGTATAGAAGCCGCGGCTGTCGTTCACCACGATCGGGGTCTTGCGGATCTGGGCGACATAATCGAGCGCCTTGGCAATGGCTTGCGGCCCGGTCTTCTTGCCCACGATGATTTCGACCAGCGGCATCTTCTCCACGGGCGAGAAGAAGTGGATGCCGATGAAATTATCGGGCTTCGTCCAGGCTTCGGCCAGCCCCGTGATCGGAAGGGTCGAGGTGTTGGAGCCGAAGATGGTGTCGGCTCCAACGACGGCTTCCGTCTTCTTCGTGACATCGGCCTTGATCTCGCGGCTCTCGAATACCGCCTCGATGATGAGGTCGCAGCCCGCAAGGTCGGCATAATCGGTCGTCGGCTTGATGCGGTCGAGGATGGCGGCGGCCTTCGTCTCGTCCATCCGCTTCTTCTTCAAGCGGTCAGCCGTATAGGCCTTGCCCTTCTCGGCTGCTTCCATGCTGGTGTCGAGAAGGACCACCTCGATCCCGGCCTGTGCCGAAACCATGGCGATGCCGGCGCCCATCAGGCCTGCGCCCAGCATGCCCAGTTTCTTCGTGGGGCTGGCGGGCACGCCCTGGGGACGGCGCGCACCCTTTTCGGCCGCCTGCTTGGAAACGAACAGCGTGCGGATCATGTTGCCGGCCTGCGGATCAGCCGCCACCTTGGCGAAATATTTCGCTTCGAGCCGGGTCGCCCTGTCCATCGGCAGCTGCGATCCCTCGTAAACTGCCGAAAGGATCGCCTTGATCTGGTTCATGTTCCCCATGGTCTGGCGATGCGCCATGGCGGTGGCGCCCATGAAGGTCTGGGCAAAGGCCGGGTTCATGTGGCCAACCCCGCCGGGGAAACGGAACGTCTTTTCGTCCCATGGCTGCACATGCTTGCCGGGGTTTGCCTTCACCCAGGCCCTGGCGGTTTCCAGCACCTCTCCGGCAGGCACGACGGCCTGAACCACGCCAAGGCCCAGCGCTTCCTGCGGGCTCATGTTCTTGCCCTGCAGCAGGAACATCAGCGCCGGCTGCACGCCCATCAGGCGCGGCAGGCGCTGCGTGCCCCCTGCGCCGGGCAGCAGGCCTACGAGCACTTCGGGAAGGCCCAGCGTGATCTTCGGATTGTCGGCCACGACACGGTAATGGCAGGCCAAAACGATTTCGAGGCCGCCGCCCAGCGCCAGACCGTTGACAGCAGCGGCCACGGGCTTGCCGCAGGTTTCAAGGCTGCGCAGCAGCAGGTTGAGCCCGCAGACGGCATCATAGATCTGTGCCTCGCGCGACTTTCCGTCCCCGCCGGCAGCGGCCGAAAAGTTCATGCCCTTCAGGTCCGCCCCGGCGACAAAGCCGGAAGACTTGGCCGAGGCGAGGACGGCGCCCTTGACGGCGGGGTCGGTCTTCAGCCGCTCGACGGCGGCGGCAAGGTCGCGGGTCACGGCCTCGTTGATGACATTCATCGACAGGCCTGGGCAATCGATGGTGAGGGTCAGGATGCCGTCTGCATCGAGATCCTGGCGAATGGCTTGTTCGGTCATGTGTCTCTCCAGAAGTCAGGTAACGGGATGGCCGGTCGCTGGCGGATCAGATCCGCTCGATCACCGTCGCCGTTCCCATTCCGGCCCCCACGCACAGCGTCACCAGCGCCGTCTCTTTGCCCGTGCGCTCCAGTTCATCGAGCGCGGTGCCAAGGATCATGCCGCCGGTTGCACCCAGCGGGTGCCCCATGGCGATCGCGCCGCCGTTCACGTTCATCTTCTCGTGCGGGATGCCGAGATGCTTCATCATCCTGAGCACCACCGACGCAAAGGCTTCGTTCAGTTCAAAGAGGTCGATGTCTGCCACCGTCATGCCCAGCCGCTTCAGCAGCTTTTCCGTCACCAGCGCCGGCCCGGTCAGCATGATAAGCGGCTCCGAGCCGATGGAGGCCATGCCCTTGATGCGGGCGCGCGGCTTCAGGCCATATTTCTCGCCGATGGCCTTGCTGCCAACAAGAACGGCGGAAGCGCCATCGACGATGCCCGAACTGTTTCCGGCATGGTGCACATGGTTCAACCGCTCGACCTGCGGGTATTTCAGCTTCGCGATCTCGTCGAAGCCCGGCATCTGCTCGCCAAGGGCAAGGAAGCTGGGCGCCAGACTGGCAAGAGACTGCATGTCCGTCTGCGGGCGCATATGCTCGTCATGGTCGAGCACGACTTCTCCGATCACGTCCCGCACGGGAATGATGGACTTCGCGAAACGGCCTTCCTTCCAGGCGGTTGCGGCGCGCTTCTGCGATTCCACCGCATAGGCGTCCACATCCTCGCGCGAGAAGCCGTCGAGCGTCGCGATGAGGTCGGCGCCAATGCCCTGGGGCGCGAAATAGGTCTTGAAGGCGACCGACGGGTCCATCATCCAGGCGCCGCCATCCGAGCCCATGGGCACGCGGCTCATGCTTTCGACACCGCCGCCGATGGCGAATTCCGCTTCGCCGGCGATGACCTTGGCGGCAGCCATGTTCACGGCTTCGAGGCCTGAAGCGCAGAAGCGGTTGACCTGCACGCCGGCCGTCGTTTCGGAATAGTCTGCATTGAGCACGGCGACGCGGGCAATGTCGGCGCCCTGCTCGCCCACCGGTCCGACACAGCCGAGGATCACGTCATCGACGTCGCTGGTGTCGATGCCGCTCCTGTCCCGGATCGCCTGCAGCATCTGGGTTGCAAGCTGGATCGGCGGAATCTCGTGCAGCTTGCCGTCCTTGCGCCCCTTTCCTCGCGGGGTGCGTACGGCATCATAGATATAGGCCTCGGCCATGTGTCTCTCCCTTGCAAACGGGTGTCGGATGCCAGCCTGTTCCGCAAGCTGGCACAAGTTTCAGAAACGCGGTCAGAATGCGTCGGCGGGCATCGCCATGAGGGTTTCGGAACCAGCCTCAACCTGCGCGGCAAGCATATGGGCCGCCGGCATCTGCCGTTCGAAGAAATGTTTTGCCGTCAGCAGCTTGGCTTCAAGGAAGAGGGTGTCAGCATCGCCATCGTCGAGCTGGCGGCGGGCGACATCCGCCATCTTCAGCCACAGCATGCCAAGGGCGTTGATGGCCATCAGGCGCAGATAGGCAGTGGCGCCGGCGCCTGCATTGTCTGGGTTGGCCATGGCGTTCTGCATCAGCCACATGGTGGCCGCCTCAAGCTTCGCCTTGCCGCCGGCAAGCGTTTCGGCATGGGCGGCCAGATGGGTCTTGCCGCGTGCGTCGGCGATGGCTGCATCCAGTTCGCCCAGGAACGCCCTGAGGCCTCGGCCGCCATTCTGCATCAGCTTGCGCCCCACGAGGTCGAGCGCCTGAACGCCGTTCGTGCCTTCATAGATCATGGCGATGCGGGCATCGCGCACGAACTGCTCCATGCCCCATTCGGCGATATAGCCATGGCCCCCGAACACCTGCTGGGCATTGGTTGCATGGGCATAGCCCTCGTCTGTCAGATAGGCCTTGATCACAGGAGTCAGCAGAGACAGGAGATCGTCGGCCTTCTCGCGCTCTTCGGCGCTCTCCGCCTTGTGCGACAAGTCCGCCTGCAGCGCCGCCCACAGGGCCAGTGCGCGGCCACCCTCGTTGAAGGCGCGCGCATCCATCAGCATGCGCCGCACATCCGGGTGCACAAGAATCGGATCGGCCTTGGCCTCCGGGTTCTTCGTCCCGGTCAGCGCCCTGCCCTGCACCCGGTCACGGGCATAGGCCACGGCATTCTGATAGGCCACTTCCGACTGACCAAGCCCCTGCACGCCAACTCCAAGACGGGCGACGTTCATCATGACGAACATGGCCTTCAGGCCCTTCATCTCCTCGCCCACGAGATAGCCGGTCGCGCCATCATAGTTCATGACGCAGGTGGCGTTGCCGTGAATGCCCATCTTGTGCTCGATCGAGCCGCAGGAAAGGCTGTTGCGCGCGCCGGGCGTGCCATCCGGGTTCAGGATGAACTTGGGTACGATGAACAGCGAAATGCCCTTCACGCTGTCCGGCGCGTCCGGCGTCTTGGCGAGCACGAGGTGAATGATGTTCTCGGCCAGGTCATGTTCGCCCGACGAGATGAAGATCTTGGTGCCGCTCACTTTCCAGCTGCCGTCGGGCTGCGGCTCGGCACGGGTGCGGATGAGGCCGAGATCGGTGCCCGCGTGCGGCTCGGTCAGGTTCATCGTTCCTGTCCAGCGGCCGGAGATCATGTTGGGCAGATAGGTGGCCTTCTGCGCGTCGGAGCCGGCGACGTTGATCGCGCTGACAGCGCCCTGCGTGAGGCCCGGATACATGGAGAAGGCCATGTTGGCGGCCGTCTGGAATTCCTCCAGAGCGCTGCCGAGCACATGGGGAAGCCCCTGGCCGCCATATTCCTTCGGCGCCATCAACGTGCCCCAGCCGCCCTCGCGGAAGGCCGCATAGGCTTCACGAAAACCGGTGGGCGTGGTGACGCTGCCATCGGCATGGCGGGTGCAGCCTTCGCTGTCCCCCACGGCATTCAGCGGCGCGAGGACCGATTCGGCGAAGCGCCCCCCTTCTTCCAGAATGGCGCGCACCAAGTCGCGACCTGCATCCTCGAAGCCGGGAAGATGGCGGTGGCGGTCAAGCTCGAGCACATTCTCGAGCACGAAGAGAGCGTCCTTCACAGGTGCGCGGTAGGTTGCAGGCATCGGAAAATCCCTTTCCTTCAGAGCTTTTTCTCGATCGAGCGACAGAAGTCCTCGAGTTCGGCGATGGTGGCATCGATGGCGGCGCGCTGTTCCATGAGGGCGGAAATCCGCTCCCGGCTCTTTGACAGGGCCGCCTTCAGCTGGCCGCGCCTTGCGGGGCCGGGTGCATAGAGATCGAGCAGATCCCGGATTTCGGCCAGGCTGAAGCCGACGGAGCGCCCGCGGAGGATCCAGGCGAGGCGCGCCCGATCGGCTCGGGAATATAGCCGCGTGGACCCGCGACGGGCGGGGTGAATAAGCCCTTCGCCCTCATAGAAACGGATGGTCCGCGGGGTCACGTCGAACGCCCGCGATAGCTCCGTGATCGTAAAGGTTTCGCCAGTCTCCTCGCCCATGAAGATGAGCTTATTTTACCTTTACGTTCGCGTCAACATGGCACCAGAAACGAGGCAGATGATGAAATAAATTTTACATTAAAACAATTTGTTGACGGTATTTTCTAAACTATTTTGCCAGAAGGAAAAATCCGCCCGCCACCCCGCATGATGCAAGGTGACGGGCGGACATGTTCCGACCCTGAAAACGATTCCCGAAGGAATCACGGCCCCCGGCGCAGCGCCGGGAAGAGGCTGACAACCCTATACGCGCGTAGCGTCGAAATGTTTAGTCACATGATGTGACACGAGGCCATTCCGGCAGCGCACGGGCAAGGATCACCCTGCTCAGCCAGCCGGCACGAGGCTGCCGTCAGGCTCCAGCCGGCGGAAAAAGCAGCCTGGGGCACCGGTGTGGCAGGCCGGCCCTTCAGGAATGGCGCGCAGCCACAGGCAATCCTGATCGCAATCGACGAGGATTTCGGTCACGTTCAGGAAGTGGCCCGAGGTCTCGCCCTTCAGCCACTGCGCCTGCCTGCTGCGCGACCAGAAATGCGCCCTGCCCGTCTCGCGGGTGCGGGCGATGGCCTCGGCGTTCATGTGCGCCACCATCAGCGGCGCACCGGTTTCGGCGTGCACGACCACGGCCGTCACAAGGCCGGCGGAGTCGAATTTCGGGGAAAACATGTCAGCCATGCGGCCTTGATGACCTTTTGATGACGGATAGGGTAGCGACAAATCGCTGCGGAACGCCTAAATGCCCCGGCGACAAGCAGCCCACAAGGCAATCAGCAAGACAATCAGAAGGCAGACGGACCGATGGCAGCGGACGAGGTTGGCCAGATCATGCCCCTTTCGACGAACCCGTTTGATGATGACAAGCTGCGCGAGGAATGCGGCGTATTCGGTGTCTGGGGCGCATCCCAGGCAGCGGCGATGGTCGCACTTGGCCTGCATGCGCTGCAGCATCGCGGCCAGGAGGCTGCCGGCATCCTCAGCTTCGATGGCGCGGAGTTCCACGCCCATCGCGCCATGGGCCATGTTGCCGGCAATTTCGACCGGCCGGATGTGATCGAGCGCCTGCAGGGTGAGGCCGCGATCGGCCACAACCGCTATTCGACAACGGGTGAAACAGCCCTCAGGAACGTCCAGCCGCTCTTCGCCGATCTCGCGACCGGTGGATTTGCCATTGCCCACAACGGCAATCTGTCGAACGCCATGACGCTGAAGGCGGAACTCATCCGGCGCGGCTCCATCTTCCAGTCGACGTCCGACACCGAGGTCATCATCCACCTCGTCGCCACTTCCACTTTCCGCACCCTGCTCGACCGCTTCATCGATGCGCTGAAGCAGGTGGAGGGCGCCTATTCCCTCATCTGCCTGACCCGCGAGGGCATGATCGCCTGCCGCGACCCGCTGGGAATCCGGCCGCTGGTGCTCGGCAGGCTTGGCGATGCCCATATCCTCGCCTCGGAAACCGTGGCGCTCGATATCGTCGGAGCGCATTTCATCCGCGAGGTGGAACCGGGCGAACTCATCCTCATCAACAAGGATGGCATCACGTCGCTCAAGCCTTTCGGATCGGAAAGCGGGCGCCCCTGCATATTCGAGCAGGTCTATTTCTCCCGCCCCGACAGCTTCGCCGACGGCCTGTCCGTCTATCAGGTGCGCAAGGCCATCGGTGCAGTGCTCGCCGAGGAATCCCCGGTCGAGGCCGACATGGTCGTGCCCGTGCCCGACAGCGGCACGCCGGCCGCGATCGGCTACGCCCAGGCCGCCGGCATCCCGTTCGAGCTGGGCATCATCCGGTCGCACTATGTCGGGCGCACCTTCATCCAGCCCGGCGACCATATCCGCCACCTAGGCGTGAAGCTGAAGCACAACGCCAACCGCGCGATGATCGCGGGCAAGCGGCTCGTGCTGATCGATGATTCGGTCGTCCGCGGCACCACCTCGGTCAAGATCGTGCAGATGCTGCGCGAAGCCGGCGCCACGGAAGTCCATCTGCGCATTGCCAGCCCGCCCACGGCCCACAGCTGCTTCTATGGCGTCGACACGCCCGAACGCTCCAAGCTTCTGGCCGCGCAGATGAACATCGAGGCGATGCGCAGCTATATCGGGGCCGACAGCCTCGCCTTCATCTCCATAGACGGCCTCTATCGCGCGCTTGGCGAAAAGGGCCGCGACAGCGGTTGCCCGCAATATTGCGATGCCTGCTTCACCGGCGATTACCCGACCCGCCTGACCGACCAGGAGTCAGCCGGCAATGGCGCCTCCCTGACACTGCTGGCGGAGTCGCGCTGATGTCGGCCGCTTTCCAGGGCAAGCTCGCCCTCGTTACCGGTGCCAGCCGCGGCATCGGGGCATCCATTGCCCGCACGCTCGGCGGTAAGGGCGCGCATGTGATTCTGACGGCCCGCACCGAAGCCGGGCTGATCGAAACCGAAGACGCCATTCACGCCGCCGGCGGCAGCGCTACCATCGCACCGCTCGACCTGCAGGCCTATGATGACATCGACCGGCTGGCGGCAGCACTGGCCAGCCGCTGGCAGTCGCTTGATCTGCTTGTTCTGAACGCGGCCACGCTTGGCACGCTCACGCCCCTGCCCCACGCCACCCCGAAAGAGTTCGAGCAGGTGATGGCGCTGAACGTGACGGCGCAGTGGCGCCTGATCCGCGCCTTCGACGGACTTCTCCGGCGCGGCCGGGGAACGGTCGTCGCCCTCACCTCCTCCGTCGCCACCCAGGCGCGCGCCTATTGGGGGCCTTATGCCGCCTCCAAGGCCGCATTCGAGATGATGGTGGCCGTCTATGCCGATGAAATGCGGGCGCTCGGCGTCAATGTCCTGCTGGTGGATCCGGGCGGCACGCGCACATCCATGCGCGCCAAGGCCTTTCCGGGCGAAGATCCGGCAAGCCTCAAGACCCCGGATGTGGTGGCCGAAGCCATTGCCCGGGCGCTCCCCGGCCTGAAGCCGGGCTGCACCCGCCTGAAGGTGGCGAAGGACGGATCGGCAAGCCTTGAGGACATGCCCTCAAGTCTGGGCTGAGCCGCGCTTCCTCAGTCGCGGACGAAGACGCGGCGGCCAGCCAGCCAGGTTTCCTCGACATGGATGCGGTGCAGCGCCTCTGGCGGTGCGCGGAACGGGTCAGTGTCGACAAAGATGAAATCCGCCCAGTAGCCGACATCCAGCCGGCCAACCCTGTCTTCGGCAAGGCCGGCATAGGCTGCATCGTGGGTGAAGCCCGCCAGCGCCTGCTCCAGCGTCATCGCTTCTTCCGGCCGCCAGCCGCCCGGGGGCTGCCCTTCCCTGTCCTGCCGCGTAACGGCGGCATGGATGCCGTAAAAGGGGCTGGCAGGTTCGACCGGCGTGTCCGATCCAAGGGCCAGCTGCACGCCGGCTGCCCTCAGCTTCGCCCAGGCATAGGCGCCGGTCAGCCTGTCGGGGCCGACACGAGTCTCGGCCATGGCCTTGTCCGACGTGGCATGCACCGGCTGCACCGAAGCGACGAGTTGCAGTTCGGCAAGGCGCGGAATGTCAGCGGGGTCGATCAACTGCGCATGCTCGATACGGTTGCGGAAGCGATCGCCATAGGCCGGGCGGATTTCGGCGAAGCTGTCCAGCACTTGCCGGTTGGCGGCATCCCCGATGGCATGGGCCGCCACCTGATAGCCAAGGAAGTTTGCGCGGCTGAACAGGTTCTTCATGCGTGCATCGTCAAGGAAGCGCAGCCCGCTGGTCGCCGGCTCATCCGCATAGGGGGCCAGAAGCCATGCGCCCCGGCTTCCCAGTGCGCCATCGGCATAGAGCTTGATTCCCTGCAGCCTGAGCCTGTCTCCGTAGAGCCAGGGCGTCGGACGCAGCGGCGAGATTGCCTCCATCGCGGCCATGCCGTCGGCATAGCCGGTAATGCGGATGGTGAGCCGCCCTTCGTCACCAAAACTGCGGTAAAGCGCCCAGGATTCCGGGGTCACGCCCATGTCGTGCATGCCCGTAAGCCCCTGTATGGCGAGATGCTTCAGCGCAGCCTCGAAGGCCTTTTCCCGCTCGCCCGCGCTCGGAGGCGGGACATGCCGCTCAACCAGGTCCATCGCCGCATCGATGAACACGCCGGTCGGGTTCCCGGCCGCATCGCGCAGGATCCGCCCGCCCTTCGGATCCTTCGTCTGCCGGTTGATCCCGGCAAGCTTCATGGCCGCGCTGTTGGCCCAGCCGGCATGGCCATCGGCGCGCACAAGCCATGCCGGTTTGTCGACGGTGACGGCATCCAGTTCGGCGGCGGTCGGAAAGCGGTCGAGACCCCAGCGCATCTGGTTCCAGCCGCGTCCGCTGATCCAGCTCAGGGTGCCGTTCGAACGGACATGCGCCGTCACCCGCGCCTGCGCTTCGGCAAGGGTGCGGGCGGGCGCAAGATCGAGCTGGCGCAGGCCGAGGCCCAGCCCCATGATATGGCCATGGGCATCGATCAGGCCGGGCAGCAGGGTTCGACGGTTCGCGTTCAGCCTGAAATCGCCCGGGCCGATCTTCGGCTCCTGCGCGCCTTCCGGCAGAACAGCCATGACCCGGCCGTCATCGCCGACAAGCAGGGTGGAAAAGCGCATCCAGCGGCCGGCGGAATCGATCGTATAGCCATTGGCGTTGACAATCAGCGTGCGCGCGGCGTCCGCCGGGCCAGCCAAAAGCAGTGCCAGCGCCGCAATTCCGGCGCGGATCATGGCAGGCGCCGGATAAGGGAAGAGGTGTCGTCCCGGCCGCCGCCAAGCTTCTGCACATCGGCGTAGAACTGGTCGACAAGTGCTGCCAGCGGCAGGCTCGACCCATTGGCGCGCGCCTCTTCGAGAACAAGGCCGAGGTCCTTGCGCATCAGATCGACCGCGAAACCGAAATCGAAGCGGCCCTCGACCATCGTGCGGGCACGATTGTCCATCTGCCAGCTCTGCGCCGCCCCCTGGCCAATGGCATCGATGAGGGCATCCGTATCGAGCCCGGCCTTCAGGGCGAAATGCAGCGATTCCGAAAGCCCCTGGACAACGCCGGCGATGGCAATCTGGTTCGCCATCTTGGCAAGCTGGCCATGGCCGGCCGGGCCGATCCGCACCACTTTCCTGCCATAGGCCGCAAGAAAGGGGCGCGCCGCCTCGAAGGCGGCCTGGCTGCCGCCGCACATGATCGCCAGCTGCCCGGCCTCGGCGCCGGCCTGCCCGCCTGACACGGGCGCATCCAGGCAGTGAAGACGCGGGTGATTATCCGCCAGCTCGCGGGCGAGGCGGGCAGAAATGGTCGAGTGGTCGATGAAGAGCGCACCATCGGGCAAGGCCTGAAATGCGCCCTCCACGCCTTCGGTCACCTGCCGCACATCGTCATCATTGCCGACACAGGTGATCAGAATGTCCGCACCGCGCGCGGCTTCGAGCGGGGTTGCGCATGCAATGCCGCCATGGTCGGCCGCAAAGCATTCTGCCTTTTCAGGCGTGCGGTTATAAAGGCGCAGGCTGTGGCCGGCGGTGGCGAGGTGGCGTGCCATGGGCCGGCCCATGACGCCAAGTCCGATGAAGGCTATCGTTCCCATGCGCCTGCTCTAGCGGCAAGCCCGCCACCCGCAAAGCCGCAATGCGAGGCGCCAATCGGGCATGCCTGTCCGGCAAGGTTGCTCCATGCGCATGGCTGGTCTAACCCGCAGGCCTTCAACCATCACGGAAAGCCACCCATGGCCAGCCTTGCCACCGATCCTGCACAAAGCCTCGCAATCACGCCCGAAGACGTGCGCCGTGCGGCCGAGGCCATTGGCAGCCAGGTGGTGCGAACCCCGACGCTCGAATCCCGAACATTGTCGGAGCTGACTGGCGCGCGGGTATTCCTGAAGTTCGAGAATCTGCAATTCACCGCCGCCTACAAGGAGCGTGGCGCCCTCAACCGGCTGCTGAGCCTGACAGCCGAAGAGCGCAAGCGCGGTGTCATTGCCATGTCGGCAGGCAATCATGCGCAAGGGCTTGCCTATCACGCCCGCAGGCTGGGCATTCCGGCCACCATCGTGATGCCGCAGTTCACCCCCCTCATCAAGGTGCAGCAGACCGAGGGCCATGGCGCGGACGTCGCGCTTCATGGCGAAAAGCTCGAGGAAGCGACCGCCCACGCCCATGAGATCGCCGAAAAGCGCGGCCTCGTCTTCGTGCACCCCTTCGACGATCCGCTGGTGATGGCTGGCCAGGGCACCGTCGCTCTCGAAATGTTCGCCGACGCCCCCGACATCGATACGCTGGTGGTGCCGATCGGCGGCGGCGGCCTGATTTCCGGCTGCGCGGTCGCGGCATCCGAAGTCGCGCCCAACTGCGACATTGTCGGTGTGCAGGCCGAACTCTACCCGTCGATGAAATCCGCAATCGAGGGCCAGCCGATCATTGCCGATGGCGACACGCTGGCCGAAGGCATTGCGGTCCGTACGCCGGGCAGGCTGACGCTGGAGGTGGTGCGCAGGCTGGTGTCCGATATCCGGCTTGTATCAGAACGGGATCTGGAGCGCGCGGTGTCCATGCTTCTGGCCATCGAGAAGACAGTGGTGGAAGGCGCGGGCGCGGCTGGCCTTGCAGCCCTGCTGGCCCATCCGCACCGGTTCCGCGGTCGCACTGTCGGCCTTATCCTGTGCGGCGGCAACATCGACACCCGGCTGCTTGCCAATGTGCTGCTGCGCGATCTTGTCCGCTCCGGTCGCCTTGCCCGCCTGAAGATCCGACTGAAGGACAGGCCCGGCCAGCTGTTCGGCGTGGCGCGCGTGTTCGACCAGCAGCAGGTCAACATCCTCGAAGTGTCGCACCAGCGCATCTTCACCAACCTGCCGGCAAAGGGGCTGGTCACCGAGATCGAGTGCGAGACTCGCGGCGCCGACCATCTCGACCGGCTGATCGAGGCGCTGCGGGCGGCGGGCTATGACGTGAGCCGTGTCGAGCTGGCCTGAGGCCGGCAGACACCTCCATTACGGATGCATCGCCAGCGCACATCGCCAGCACCTCGGCTAAGGATATTGGCAGGCAGGCGGCCGGAAGTTTCCAGACCCAGCACAGGCGTGAAGACTTCCAGCCACCGGCTCGACAACAGGACGGAGGGGTCCTGCGCAACATATGGGTGCCTTGCGGCGCTTTCGGGCATGGTCTCGCCCATTACCGGCTGGCTCTGGTGAATTCAGCTCCCGGCAGCCGGGCTGCTGCTTCCCGCGCCGGATGCTGCGCCCTTGCCGGTTTGAAAGCCCGGGCTTCGATGATTGCGCCTTTCCCGGCTGTTGTGCATGATCCGCAGGCTTGCAGCCTGGGCCCGCAGCGTTGACAGGCTGCGGCCGTTCCGGTGGCGGAACTGGAATGATGAGCAAACGGAGCAGTCGGTGACGAAGGCAATGGGAAGCAGGGCGGGCATGGACGATCTGCAATATTCGCTGAAAGGCCAGCGCGGGCTGCCCAGCATGCACGCTGCGGCAAGCCACATGGCGCCGCACCCATGACCGACCAGTCCGGCCGCTTTCCCCGCTTCTTCGTCACGGCGGAAAGCCCCTGCCCCTATCTGCCTGACAGGCTGGAACGGAAGATCTTCGCCGAACTGCGTGGCCCCGATGCAAGACGGATGAGCGAGGGGCTTGGCCGCATCGGCTTCCGGCGCAGCCAGAATGTCGTCTATCGCCCCAGCTGCGAGGGCTGTTCGGCCTGCGTGTCCGTCCGCATCGTCGCGCCGGATTTCAGGCCAGGCCAGTCGCAGCGCCGGCTTCTCAGGCGCAATGCCGATCTCGATGTCGCCGCCTGCGACCCATGGGCGACAGAGGAGCAGTTCAACCTTCTGCGCCGCTACCTGCACCATCGCCACCCGGACGGCGGAATGACCAGCATGGATGGCTATGATTTCGCGGAAATGATCGAAACTTCCCCGGTTGACACGGTTGTCGTCGAATATCGCGAGCCTTCCAGCAACGGACAGCCGGGACGACTCGTCGGCGCCTGCCTGACCGACAAGCAGTCGGACGGGCTTTCGATGGTCTATAGCTTCTACGATACCGGGCCGGATGCCCGGCCCGGCCTCGGCACCTACATCATACTCGATCATGTGATGCGCGCCGCGCAGGTGGGCATGCGCAATGTCTATCTGGGCTATTGGGTGAAGGGATCACCCAGCATGGATTACAAAAGCCGCTTTTCGCCGCTCGAAATGCTTGGCCCCGCAGGCTGGATGCCGATGAAGCCGCCGGAAGCCGGCACCACCGGCCGCAGCATGCAGGCCGTGGCCGAATAACTGCCCTGATAACTGCCCTGATAAATGTCCTGAACCCGGCGGATGCCTTCGCGCCGCATCGACGCGAAGAGGCAACAGCGCTAGAAGACTGCGCATGAACAGCCAGAGCCGGACCAGCAGCAGCGGAACAGCCCATGCGGGCAATGTCGCCCTTTTTGGAACCCTCGCGGCGGACTGGTGGGATCCCGAGGGGCAGTCACGGCTGCTGCACAGGATCAATCCGGCCCGTCTTGGCTTCATCCGGGAGGCCGCCGTCTCCCACTTCGGCCTCGACCCGCGCGCCCGCAAGGCCCTCAAGGGGCTGAAAGCCATTGATATCGGCTGCGGTGCCGGGCTGGTGGCGGAACCGCTCGCCCGCATGGGCGCCGAGGTGTCCGGCCTTGATGCCGGCGAGGATGTCATCGCCGCCGCCCGCGCCCATGCGGCCGGCCAGAACCTTGTCATCGATTATCAGACGGGCGAAGTGCTCGATCATGCCGCCCGCAATGCCGGCGCCTATGATCTTGTCACCTGCCTTGAAGTGGTCGAGCATGTGGAAGATGTGCCCGCCTTCCTGGGCGCCCTTCGCCGCCTGCTGAAGCCTGGCGGTCTTCTCGTCTTTTCAACGCCCAACCGCACGGCGCTCAGCTATGCCGTGCTGATTGCCGGTGCGGAAAAGCTCACCCGCCTGATTCCCGAGGGCGGGCACGAGTGGAAGAAGTTCCTGACACCCGATGAACTGACCCAACGCATGGCGGTCGCCGGTCTCAGGGTGGACAGGCTGAATGGCCTTGGCTGGGGCCCCCTGCAAGGCTTCGCCATCACCAGCGACCTGTCGGTGAACTATATAGGCACCGCCCTGCCCGTCTGAACGGATGGCGGCAGAAAGGACCAGCCCTGACTGCCGCGTGCGCAGGCCTCAGTTCTTTCGTTCGGGAACGGCGAAGCGGCCGGTCACACGGCTGCCCGGCTGGCCGGTAGACGTGCGGCCATCCATGGTGGACCGCCCGGTCGACAGGTCGATCGTCAGGCGGTTGCCCGTCACGCGCGTGGTGCCCTGGCTCAGTTCGACACTGCCGATCAGCGTGAGAACGCGCTGATCCACATCATAGATTCCAAATCGCGCCGTCGCCCGCTCCGAAGGAGTGGCGAGACGCACCTTTCCATCGGCGTCCAGCCGCTGGATCACCGGGTCGCCGCTGGCCGGGCGGGTATAGGCGACACGGATGCGGTTCGCTTCCAGCGAAAGCGTGCCCTGCCGGACGCGCACATTGCCGGTGAAGATCGCCTGATTCTCCTTGTCGAGAACATCGATCCTGTCGGCATCGACATCGATCGGGGCCTTGCTGTCCAGCCCGCGCAGGGCCGATGTCGTGATGCCCTGCGCCACAAGCGGGGCGATGGGAGCAGCCGCCACCGGAAGGGCTGCCAGCACGATGGCGGCCAGGGGTTTCATGCTGGAAATGGTCATGGCAGATCCCGGTTCGGTGTGATCCTGAGCTTCACGCCGCCTTCCATGCGCACGTGTCGCCCGTCAATGTCGGCGGTGAAACTGTCGGCCTGGAAGCTGCCCATCGGCAGTTGCCCGGAAACCGGCTCGGCAGCGGTCACGCGCTTGGCGTTGATGTCCACCTCGATATCGTTTCCGTCAACGCTGTAGCCCGATTCAGACCGCGCGACGACCGGCCCGCGCACGACCAGCCGGTTTTCCTCGATGAAGAATTCGCCTGCGGGGGCCGTCACCCTCGCGGGCCCGTCAGCCTGGCTTATCTCCGCCGCAAGGCCCCTGAGCAGGACCACGGGCACGCTGCTTGTCTTTTGCACGCCGGATTGCGCACGAATGCTGAAGGCTTCCCCCTGCGATGTCTCGCCCCGATAGGTTGCCTCCTGCATGCGCATCCGCTCGTCCGCGCGGGCTGCACTGTCCTTCGAAAGCAGAAAGCTGAAATCGCGGGTCATGGAGGCGGGAAGCAGGACCATCGCCGCCAGAATGACAAGCGAGAGGCCCGGAAGCGCCCATTTCGCAACAGTGAGCACGCCATCGCGCCGGCTTCCCGGCAGCATCTGCCGGCGCCGCGCGGCCAGCTGCCTGACAGCCATTTCAGACATGGGCTCGCCCGATCATGATGCCGTTCGGTCCCGACAAGGCTCAGACATGGGCGAAAATGTCGATTTCCGGCCAGCCGGCCAGATCGAGTTCGGCCCGCCATGGCAGGAAATCGAAACAGGCCCGCGCAAGATCCGTGCGCCCTTCGCGTTCCAGCCGATCGTTGAGGATGGGCATCATCCGGTGCAGGTAGCGCACGTCGGACGCTGCATATTCCTTCTGCGCCTCGGTCAGCACCGGCGCGCCCCAGTTGGAGGATTGCTGCTGCTTGGAAATCTCGGCGCCCAGAAGCTCGCGCACCAGGTCCTTCAGCCCGTGGCGATCCGTATAGGTGCGGATGAGCCGGCTTGCCGTCTTGGTGCAATAGACGGGCGCTGCCACGACCTGCAGATAGCGGCGGATGACGGCCAGATCGAAACGGGCAAAATGGTAGATCTTAAGCCGCGACGGATCGGCAAGCACGCGCCGCAGTTTCGGTGCCGAATAATCGCCAGACAGGCGAACCAGATGCTCATCTCCGGCGCCGTCCGAAAGCTGCACGAGGCAAAGACGGTCGCGCTGCGGATTGAGCCCCATGGTCTCGGTGTCGACAGCAATGGGGCCGGGCAGGAAAATGTCGCCCGGCAGGTCATGTTCGTGAAGATAGATTGCCATGCGTGTGCGCCTTAGGGCCTTCGGGGCGTTACGGCAATCGGGGGCTTTGCCACGGACGGCATGCGCCGGGAGCATGCTGTTGCGATCAGGGGGCTGGCCGGGCTGAATTGCGCCAGGCGCAGCATCCGGAAGGCAAGCAGCATCAGGAAGACGAGAGGAAAAAGCCCAGCAGCAGGGCGTAGCCGGTCACCAGCCCGGACAGCAGAGCCATGACAAGATCAAGACGACTGGCGCCTTTCCGCGTGCGTGCCATGCGATGCCTCGCTCCCTTCAGTGAAGCAGGCTATGCAATCCACTCTCCCTGTCAAGAAGAATAGGCATGTTGCTGGACTCAGACAGGATTCCCGGCCAGGATTCCAGCGCCGCTGGCTGCATCCCGCGCTTTCGGCAGGCTGGACTCGTGGCGCCCGCGGCCGCAACATTGCCCGCATGAAGGTTCCCACTCCACGCGACGCCGCCACGCTCATCCTCATTCGCCGCGATGCCGAGCGGCCGCGCATCCTGATGGGGCGTCGTTCGGGCGGCCATGATTTCATGCCCGGCAAATGGGTGTTTCCCGGCGGGCGGATCGACAGGGCCGATTATGCAGCCCCTGTGGCAGCCGATCTCGACCCGGAAACCCATGGCGCCCTCGCCGGGACGGCGCGTCTCGCACGCCAGCAGGGCGAGCGACTGGCACGCGCCCTGGCGCTGACCGCCGTGCGGGAAACCTTCGAGGAAACCGGCCTCATCCTCGGCCGGAAAGCCGATGCCACGCGGGCGCCATCCTGCTGGCGGCCCTTCATAGAAACCGGCTATGCCGCCGATCTGTCGGGCCTGTCCTACATCGCCCGCGCGATCACGCCGCCAGCCCGGCACAAGCGTTTCGACGCCCGCTTCCTTCTGGCCGATGCGGAAAGGCTCGCCAGCCTCGAACCCAAGGACAGCCGCGAGCTGGGCGAACTGGCCTGGTTCGAGCTGGCCGACGCCCGCGACCTCGATTTGCCAACGGTTACGCGCGCCGTCCTCGACATCGTGGAGGGCCACCTGAAAGGCAGCCCGCCCGGCGAGCGCCCCTTCTGGCGCTGGACCCGTTCCAACCCGAAGAGCGCGCTCTAGGCTTTCCCCCGCCCCTTATCAGCCGTCGAGGTTGGGACGCAGCCACTGCCGCGCCTGATCGAGGCTGACACCGCGGCGCTTGGCATAATCCGCCAGCTGGTCCTCGCCCACGCGCGCCACGCCGAAATAATGGCTTTTCGGATGCGCGAAGTAGAAGCCCGAGACTGCCGCAGTCGGCAGCATGGCGAAGCTTTCGGTCAGAGTGATGCCCGTGGCGTCCGTTGCATGCAGCAGATCGAACAGCAGCGGCTTCAGGCTGTGATCCGGGCAGGCCGGATAGCCGGGCGCCGGCCTGATCCCCTGATATTGCTCACGGATGAGGGCCGGATAATCCGGCGCCGCCTTCGGCTCATAGCCCCAAAGCTCGGTGCGCATCCGGAAATGCAGGGCTTCGGCCATGGCCTCGGCGAAACGGTCGGCAAGCGCCTTCAGCAGGATGTCGGAATAATCGTCATGGGCGGCACGGAATTCCGCCAGCTTCTCCTCGATGCCATGGCCAGCCGTCACGGCGAAACCGCCGATCCAGTCCGCATCGGGGCTGACGAGATCGGCAAGGCATTCATTGGCCCGCCCTTCCCGCTTCTGCACCTGCTGGCGCAGCATCGGCAGCCGGGCGATGGGCGCATCGCGCGCTTCATCGGCAAAGACGAGGATGTCGTCACCGTCCCGGCGGACCGGCCAGATCGCGGCGACGGCCCTGGCGGTCAGCCATTTGCCTGCAATGATCCGCTCCAGCATCGCCTGCGCATCCTTCCACAGGTTGCGCGCTGCTTCACCCACGACTGCATCCTCGAGGATGGCCGGGAAATTTCCGTGCAGTTCCCAGGCGCGGAAGAAAGGGGTCCAGTCGATAAAGGGGGCCAGATCCTCCAGCGGCCAGTCCGCCCATTCCCAGCGGCCCGTGGCAGCCGGCTTCACAGGCGGCTCGGCTACGAAATCGATCGCAAGGCCATTGGACCGCGCATCCGCGATCGACGCCAGTGCCGACTGGCCGCCCTTCCGCCTGTCGCGGATGTCGGCATAGTCGGCGGCGATACCGCCGACAAAATCCACCTTAAGCGTATCTGACATGAGGTTGGATGCCACGCCGACGGCCCGGCTTGCATCGAGAACATGGATGGTCGGCCCGGAATAGGCGGGCGCGATCCTGAGGGCGGTGTGCACCTTCGACGTCGTCGCACCGCCGATCAGAAGCGGCATGGTGAAGCCGGCGCGCTCCATTTCGGTCGCCACCGTCACCATTTCATCGAGCGAAGGCGTGATCAGGCCCGAAAGCCCGATCATGTCGGCCTTCTCGGCCTTCGCCGTTTCCAGGATCTTCGCCCATGGCACCATCACGCCCAGGTCGATCACGTCGAAGTTGTTGCACTGCAGGACAACGCCGACAATGTTCTTGCCGATGTCGTGAACGTCGCCCTTCACGGTTGCCATCACGATGCGGGCCTTGGGGGCCGCACCCTCTTCCTTCGCGGCCTCGATATAGGGCACGAGATGGGCCACGGCCTTCTTCATCACGCGGGCGGATTTCACCACCTGCGGCAGGAACATCCTGCCCGTGGCGAACAGGTCGCCCACCACGTTCATGCCATCCATCAACGGGCCTTCGATCACGTCGATCGGGCGGGCGGCCGCCAGCCGCGCTTCCTCGGTGTCGGGGATCACATGGGCATCGATTCCGTGCACCAGCGCATGTTCCAGCCGCTTCGTCACCGGCAGGTCGCGCCAGGCTTCCGATTGCTTCACGGCCGCCTCGCCCTTGCCGCTGAATCGGCCGGCGAGCGTGATCAGCCGGTCCGTCGCATCGGGGCGGCGGGCCAGCACCACATCCTCGCAGGCTTCGCGAAGCTCGGGATCGAGCGCGTCATAGACATCGAGCTGGCCGGCATTGACGATCGCCATGTCCAGCCCGGCGGGGATGGCATGGAAGAGGAAGACCGAATGCATCGCGCGGCGCACGGCTTCGTTGCCGCGAAAGGCGAAGCTGAGGTTCGAAAGACCGCCCGAAATCCGCACGCCCGGGCAGCGCGCCTTGATCTCGCGGCAGGCCTCGATGAAGTCGAGGGCGTAGCGGTCATGCTCCTCGATACCGGTTGCCACGGCGAAGATGTTCGGGTCGAAGATGATGTCCTCGGCCGGGAAGCCGATGCCCGTCAGCAGGCGATAGGCCCGCTCGCAGATCTCGATCTTGCGGGCCGCCGTATCGGCCTGGCCCGCTTCGTCGAAGGCCATGACGACAACGGCCGCGCCATAGCGGCGGATTGTGCGCGCCTGGGCGAGGAAGGGCGCCTCCCCTTCCTTCAGGCTGATGGAGTTCACCACCGCCTTGCCGGCGACGCATTTCAGGCCTGCCTCGATCACCGACCATTTCGAGCTGTCGATCATCAGCGGCACGCGCGCGATGTCAGGCTCGGCCGCCAGCAGCTTCAGGAAAGTGGTCATGGCCAGTTCGCTGTCGAGCAGGCCTTCGTCCATGTTGATGTCGATGATCTGGGCGCCATTCTGCACCTGCTCGCGCGCGACATCGAGGGCGGCGGCATGATCGCCGGCGACGATCAGCTTGCGGAACTTCGCCGAGCCGGTGACGTTCGTGCGCTCGCCGATGTTGATGAAACGATTGGCTATGGTCATTGGAACACCGTGGCTTCCAGGCCCGAGAGACGCAGCGCCGGCTCGGGGACAGGGAGTTTGCGTGGCGGCAGGCCCTTCACGGCCCGGGCGATGGCGGCGATATGGGCTGGCGTCGTGCCGCAGCAGCCGCCCACCACGTTGATGAGGCCGGCTTCGGCCCAGTCATGGATGAGGGCGCCGGTTTCGTCTGGAAGTTCGTCATAGCCGCCAAACGCATTGGGAAGCCCGGCATTTGGATAGACCATGAGCAGCGCATCAGCCTGGCGGGCCAGAAGCTGCACATGGGGGCGAAGCTCGGTTGCGCCGAAGCTGCAATTGAGGCCGATGGTCAGCGGCTTCACATGGGCAAGCGACACCCAGAAGGCCTCGACCGTCTGGCCGGACAGATTGCGCCCGGCAAGATCGGTCAGCGTCATCGACAGCATGACCGGAACGCGCCGTCCAAGCGCTTCTTCCGCTTCCATGGCGGCAAAGGCCGCCGCCTTGGCGTTCAGCGTGTCGAACACCGTCTCGATCAGGATGAAATCGACACCGCCTTCCAGCAGTGCGTCGATCTGCTCGCGATAGACCGCCTTCACCCCGTCGAAATCCACTTCGCGATAGCCGGGGTCTTCCACCCGCGGGCTCAGCGAAAGCGTCTTGTTGGTGGGGCCAAGGGCGCCGGCCACGAAGCGGCGGCGGCCATCGGCCCTGGCGGCGGCATCGGCCTCGGTGCGCAGGATGCGGGCCGCGGCGCGGTTGATGTCGGCCACCAGCGCCTCGGTGCCATAATCGGCCTGGCTGATGGCATTGGCGTTGAAGCTGTTGGTGGCAAGCAGGTCGGCGCCGGCGTCCAGATAGGCGCGCGCGATCCCGGCAATGGCATCGGGCCGGGTCAGGTTCAGAAGATCGTTGTTGCCCTTCTGGTCATGCGTGACGGCAAGGTCGCCGCGATAATCCTCTTCCTTCAGGCCAAGGCCCTGGATGGCGGTGCCATAAGGCCCGTCCTTGACGAGGATTCGGCTTGCGGCGGCCGCACGGAAGGCGGCCTCGGCATCGGATGGTGCGATCATTTCGCGCGGACCCCAAGCAAATGGCAGATGGCATAGGCCAGTTCCGCCCGGTTCAACGTGTAGAAATGGAAGTGGCGCACGCCGCCGGCATAAAGGCGGCGCACCATTTCCGATGCGATGGTCGCGGCAACAAGCTGCCGCGCTTCGGGATGATCATCCAGCCCTTCGAACAGCCGGCCCATCCAGTCCGGCACGCGCGTGTTGCACTGGGCCGCCATGCGGACGACATTGGCATAGTTCACGACCGGCAGGATGCCGGGCACGAGATCGACATCGATTCCGGCTGCTGAAACGCGGTCGCGAAAGCGGAAGAAGGTTTCCGGATCAAAGAAGAACTGGGTGATGGCACGCGTGGCGCCGGCTTCCACCTTGCGCTTCAGATGCGCGAGGTCCGCCTCAGGGCTTTCCGCCTCGGGGTGGGTTTCCGGATAGGCGCCGACCGAAATCTCGAAGGGGTGTAGCGCCTTCAGCCCCGCCACGAGCGCCGCCGCATCGCCATAGCCATCGGGGTGCGGCACGAAGCGCTGGAACTGGCCGTCCTTCACCGGTGGGTCGCCGCGCAGGGCCACGATATGGCGCACGCCTGCTGCCCAATAGGCATTGGCCACTTCGGCGATTTCATCCCGGCTGGCGTCCACGCAGGTCAGGTGGGCGGCAGCGGGAATGCCGGTTTCAGCCACGATCCGGGCCACGGTCGCATGCGTACGCTCGCGGGTCGAGCCGCCCGCCCCATAGGTGACGGATACGAAGCGCGGCCCAAGCGGAGCCAGCGTCTCGACCGAGCGCCAGAGCGTCTCGGCCATCCTCGCCGTCTTGGGCGGAAAGAATTCGAAGCTGACCTCGATATCGCCGGGCAGATCGGCAAACAGCGGCGGCGCATGCGCCCGTCGGGCTTCTGTCGCGGGGGGCGGGGGCGAAATCATCTGCGTCCTTCCCAGATCTTCACAGTCAGTTCGGGGCCGGGGTGTGCGGACAGGATCCGCCCCCCGAGCCCGGATGCCGCCATCCAGCCAAGGATTGCGGCATCCTCGAAACCAAGCCGCACATGGTGGAATCGCGATCGCAACTCCTCCTGCCCGTGCGGCGCATAATCGGCCACCAGAAGCTTTCCACCCGGCGCCAGCAGGCGCGCCGCCTCGGCAATGGCGCCCGCGGGATCCTCGGCGAAATGAAGCACATGGTGCAGGGTTATCGTGTCGAAGCTGCCCGGGCCGAATGGCAGGCTCCGCATGTCGGACTGCCGGAGATCCGCCGTCTGCTCGCCATCGGCTGTCAGCTTGCCACGGGCAATCCGCAGCATCTCGGGCGAACGGTCAACGCCGGTGGCGCTCTCCGCTTCCGCCGCCAGCAATTCGAGGATGCGGCCCGTGCCTGTGCCGATATCGAGCAGGCGGCCGACGAAGGGCCGGCGCGCTGCCGAGACGATCGCAGCCTCCACTGCATCCTCCTGCCCGCCGAGCCGGCGCATCAGGTCCCATTCGCCGGCATGGGCGCGGAACCAGTCGTCCACTGCCTTCTGGCGTTCGGCCCGCACCTGCCCCAGCCGTGCACGCTCCGAGGCTATGGACGAGCCTTGCGGGTCGAGCCGATCGAGCAGGGCAAAAATCTCCGGGGCCGGCACCTGGTCGCCAAGGCTCACGAACACCCAGGCCCCTTCCTTCTGCCGCTTCACCAGCCCGGCTTCGGCCAGGATGCGCACATGGCGCGAAACGCGCGGGTGGCTCTGGTCGAGCAGGTCGGCCAGCTCCCCCATGGAAAGCTGCATGTCCCGCACGAGCAACAGGATGCGCACACGCGTCGGGTCGGCAAGGGCCGCGAATATGTCCGTCAGGGAGCGCATGATTGGAAAAGACTTAAACAAGTCTTTAAATGCGGTCAACGCCTCTTGCCTGTCGTGCGAAGTGCCCCTAGCTCGAAACAGACATGCGCGCCATACCGCTCCTAGCCCTTGCAGCCCTGCTGTCCGCCTGCGCCCATGGCGGGGAGAAGCTGGACAGGATTGCCATCACCAGCGAGGCCGAACGCGACCCCTGGGAAAAGACAAACCGTCGCATCGATCGCTTCAACAGCCGCGTGGACCGCGCCATCGTGTTGCCCGCAACGGATGTGTATCAATTTGTCGTGCCGGCAGCGGCCAGGCGGGGCGTCGCGGGCTTTTTCAACTATGCCGGCGAACCGACGAACTTTGCCAACGCCATGGCACAGGGAAAGATCAAGCGCGGCTTCCGCGCCCTCGACAGGTTGCTGGTGAACGGAATCCTCGGCCTTGGAATCACCGATCCCGCAACCGGCCTCGGGCTTGAAGAGCAGCGGCATGATTTCGGCCAGACGCTTGCGGTCTGGGGCGTGCCGTCCGGTCCCTATCTCGTCCTGCCCTTCTTCGGCCCGTCCACCGCACGCGACGGCGCCGGCTTCTTCGTCGATTTCTTCCTCGATCCCGTCGACTATGCAGACAACCGGCTTTTCTCGACCACCGAGCGCATCGCCAAGATCGGCATGCGTGTCATCGACATTCGCGCAGGGCTGCGCGATCAGGGGGAACAACTTCTGCAGGGCGCGGCCGACCCTTATGCGACCACCCGCTCGGCATGGCTGCAGCTGCGCCGCTACCAGCTCTTCGATGGCATGCCCCCGCCCGAGCCCGACGAGTATGAGGACTGGGAGGACCTGCCCCCTTCCGACGCGGGCAGTGGGGGCGAAGCCGCTTCCCCGGCCGATGGCCCCGCAACGGCCGCCGCGCCCGATGGAGATGACGCCTCCGAAGCCATGGAGGGAGGACAGGAATGAGCATGCGGACACCCCTTCTTTTCATCGGCCTGATCCTTCTTGCTGCATGCAAGGAACAGGAGGCCGCAATCGAGCCGCCGCCGGAAGCTGTCGAGAAAGGGGTTGCGCGGACTGTCGCGGATGTCCGCGCCGCCGAGGCCGCAGCCGCAGAACCAGTGACAGGAGCCCCCGCCCGCTGAAACGGGCCGGGGGTTGAAGGCGGGCCGGAACTGGGCCATTCCTTTCAACAGGTCTTCACGGGCAGGAGAACAGGGGCATGACAGAGCATACAGCCAATATCCGGCTTGCCGGATCCGCGGCCTCCCAGACCTATGTGGCCAGCACCCTCAAGGCAGCGCTCGCGCTCTCGGTCGCCTTCGGCCTTGCCGCCTGCGGATCACAGGAAAAGACTGTCGCCAAGACCGAAGATGCCGAAGTCACCACCACCGGTGACGGCAGCTACAAGGTCGAAACCGCCGATGGCACCACTGCCACCATCACCACGCCGGATAGCGCCAACCTGCCGGAAAGCGCGGCAAGCGTGCTGGGCACGATGCCCGCCCATGCCCCCGTCTATCCCGGCTCGAAGATCGTGACGACGATGGAGGCCGACGACGGCAAGGGCGGCAAGGGGCGCGTGATCGTTCTCGAAACCGCCGACCCGTTCGACAAGGTGATCGGCTTCTACGACGAGCGCATCGCGGCCTCGGGTGTTTCCCAGACCATGAAGATGGACCAGCCCGGAAGCGCCATGCGCGCCGTCGGCGAGAAGGATGGCAAGACCGGCACCATCATCACCATTTCGGATGGCGGCGAAAGCCGGACCATCAGCATCACCACCGGCGCCGAGGGCTGACGCCTCCTGCCCCGCCTTCGTCCTGCCGGGGAAGACACGTGTCTTTTTGAGGGGCTGGCAGCATTGCCCCACCGCCGCTAGGTTGGATGCATGTTCCTCACCTTCCTCGAAGAGCTCCGCAGCGCCAAGATTCCCGCCTCCCTGAAGGAGCATCTGATGCTTCTGGAGGCGATGGAAAAAGGCGTCATCAACCGCACGGTCGAAGAGTTCTATTATCTCTCGCGCGCCATCTATGTGAAGGATGAAGGCCTTCTCGACCGGTTCGACCAGGTCTTCGGCAAGGTCTTCAAGGGGCTTGAAACGGTGATCGACGACGGTGTCGTCGAGATACCCGAGGAATGGCTTCGGAAGGTCGCGGAACTGCACCTGACCGAAGAGGAAATGGCCGCGATCCAGAAGCTTGGCTCCTGGGAAGAAATCATGGAGACGCTGAAGAAGCGGCTCGAGGAGCAGAAGAAGCGGCACGAAGGCGGCAACAAGTGGATCGGCACGGCCGGCAAGTCCCCCTTCGGCGCGCAGGGCTTCAACCCCGAGGGCGTGCGCATCGGGCAGGAAAAGGGCCGGCAGGGCAAGGCCATCAAGGTCTGGGACAAGCGCGAATTCAAGAACCTCGATTCCACTGTCGAGCTTGGCACGCGCAACATCAAGGTGGCCCTGCGGCGCCTGCGGAAGTTCGCGCGCGAGGGCGCAGCAGACGAACTGGACCTCGACGCGACGATCAAGGGCACCGCCCGCAAGGCCTATCTTGATATCGTAATGCGGCCGGAACGGCACAATGCGGTCAAGCTGCTGCTGTTCTTCGATGTTGGCGGATCGATGGACCCCTATGTGAAGCTGCTGGAAGAACTGTTTTCAGCGGCCCGCACCGAATTCAAGAATCTGGAATATTTCTACTTCCATAACTGCCCTTATGAAGCCCTGTGGAAGGATAACCGCCGCCGCTGGAACGAGCGCACCCCCACCTATGAGGTGATGCACAAATTCCCGCATGATTATAAGCTGATCTTCGTGGGCGATGCCTCGATGAGCCCCTATGAGATCAATCACCCTGGCGGCTCTGTCGAGCACTGGAACGAGGAATCCGGCGAAGTCTGGATCAGGCGCCTGACCGATGTCTATCACTCAGCCGTGTGGCTGAACCCGGTGCCGGAACAGCATTGGCAGTCGAGCCAGTCGATTCGCATGATCCAGCAGATCATGGAAAACCGCATGTACCCCCTGACGCTCGAAGGGCTGGACAGGGCGATGCGGGAACTGACCCGGAGCCGCTAGACAAGAACCGGGAAGCGCCAGCGCGCGCTTTCCGGCTTTTGCCCCTGCCGGCGGATCAGCGCTCGTCCATCAGGTCGAGATAGCGCCCGACCAACAGCAGATGGTCCTGCATGGCCTGGGCAGCCGCGGCCTCGTCCGATGCCTTGATGGCTTCCGTCAGGCGCAGGAGTTCGCCATCGTAATAGGGGATCGTCAGCCGCTCCTGATCGATGCGGATGGCCTCCTCGATCATGAAATCGGCTTCCTTCAGCAACTGGGCAACGCTTGCGCTGTAGAAGAGGCTGCCACTGGCTTCCGCCAGCAGGATCAGGAAACGGCGATAGGCATCGACACGCTCCGCATGGGTGCCCGTGCCGATCCTGCCCGAGAAACGCGACTGCTCAACTGAAATGGCTTCAGCCTCTGTCGGGGTGGCGCGGCGGGCCGCAAGCCTGACCACAGCCATCAGAAGCGGCCGGACCCGCTTCAGAATATCGCGGCTGGCGCCGATGCGGTGCGAGCGGACGAGCCAGTGAGTCCCGGCGCGTTCCGTTTCCTCCATCGCCTCGAGAAGGGAGAGCGCTTCGGCCAGGCGCTCAGGCTCTTCATGCATGACGCTGGCCAGACGGTCCGGGCAGAGAACGGACGACGAGGGCAGATCGCCGCCGCGGATATGTTCCAGCAAGACCTGCGCGAGATCCGCCGCGCTTCTGACTTCCGACACCCTGCCCCCTTTCCTGACAACCCGCCCAGACAACCGCCACGCCCCCGCGCTAATGTGTTAGTCAGCATAATCCATTCCCGGGGTTCACGGCAACGGGGGCCGGATCTTTCGCGGATCAGGGCAAATTTACAGCACAATGTTTCGTGGCGGGGAACACTTCCATTCCATGGCGGTTATCAGCGTGTATAACATTGCTGCCAACAGGAGGAGACCGGGCATGGGATTGTTCCAGACATTGAAGGACAGGATTTTCGGCAGCGACAGCGCCGCCGAACTTGAAGCCAAGGCACGCCCCGCCCCCGATGCCGCGGCGCCTGCGCCGGCCCAGGCCCCTGCCGCTGCGCAAGCGGCTGCCCCGGCTCCCGCCGCGAAGCCCGTGGACCTGGAGCAGGTGCTCACCCACATGGCGGAAAAGGCAGGACAGCCCCTCAACTGGCGCACATCGATCGTCGATCTCATGAAGCTCGTCGGGATGGACAGCTCGCTTTCTTCCCGCAAGGAACTCGCCCAGGATCTCGGCTACACCGGCGACATGAGCGACAGCGCCAGCATGAACATCTGGCTGCACAAGAAAGTCATGGAAAGGCTGGCAAAGGCACAAGTCTGAACCCGCTTCAACGCCCGAGGGCCTGCTCCGGGACAGTCAGCGGCGAAATGAGCGGCGAAATCAGCGGCTCAGAACGAACAGGGCATGGTCGGCCAGCAGGTTCGGCCATGCCTTCACCCGGCGCTCTCCGCTGAGATAGGCTTCGCGCTCGATGCGCGCGCCCATCTCGCGGGCGAGCGCCTTGAAATCGTCAACCGTGCAGAAATGGATATTCTCGGTTTCGTACCAGCTCACGGGCAGCGTGCGGGTAACCGGCATGCGGCCGCGGAAGAGCAGATGGCCGCGCACCTGCCAGTAGCCGAAATTCGGAAAGGCCACGACCGCGCGACGGCCGATGCGCAGCAGTTCTCCCAGCACATGGGCCGGCGCCTGCATTGCCTGCAGCGTTTCGGACAATATGGCCACATCGACCGACTTGTCCGGAAAGGCGGCGAGATCGCGCGTCGCATCGCCCTGCACGACCGAAAGCCCGCGCGCCACGGCTGCTGCGACGCGCGCCGGGTTCAACTCGATGCCGCGCCCGTCAACGTCGCGATTGTCCCTGAGCCATGCCAGCAGCCGCCCGTCCGAACAGCCGACATCGAGAACGCTTGACCCTGCCGGTATCTGCTCGGCAACCTGCTGCAGGCGAACACCCAGCGTGATCATGCCAGCCCCTCCCCGGCTTTCAGGAACCCGTCCACCACCTCGGTGAGGCCGGGGGTATCGAGCAGGAAGGCATCATGGCCGAAGGGGCTCTTCAGCTCGACGAAGCTGGCGTGACGGCCGGCGGCAACAAGGGCCTGCACGATGCGCCGCGATTCCGATGTCGGATATAACCAGTCGGTATCGAAGGAAATGACGCAGAAACGCGCTTCCGTTCCGGCGAACACCGGCGCCAGCTGCCCCCCGTGCTGGTCGGCCAGGTCGAAATAATCCATCGCCCGGGTGATATAGAGATAGCTGTTGGCGTCGAAGCGGCTGACAAAGCTCATGCCTTGGTGCCGCAGATAGCTTTCCACCTGGAAATCCGCGTCGAAGCCGAAGCTCTTGTCGGTGCGGCCTTGCAATTCCCGCCCGAACTTCTCCGTCAGCCCCTCTTCCGACAGATAGGTGATGTGGGCCGCCATGCGGGCGACGGCCAGCCCTTTCACAGGGCCATCGCCGGGCACATAGGCGCCACCCCGCCACTTCGGGTCGGCCATGATCGCCTGCCGGCCGACTTCGTGAAATGCGATGTTCTGCGCGCTGTGCCGCGCTGCCGTTGCAATGGCGACAACGGAGCGCATCCGCTGCGGAAAGCTCGCCGCCCATTGCAGCGCCTGCATCCCACCCATCGACCCGCCGACAACGGCGAGAAGCGTATGGATGCCCAGCATGTCGACAAGGGCTGCCTGCGCCCGCACCATGTCGGCGATTGTGAGCACGGGAAGCCGCAGGCCCCAGGGCCGCCCGTCTGCGGGGTGCGGGCTTGCCGGGCCTTCGCTACCCATGCAACCGCCGATCACGTTGGAGCAGATGATGAAATGCCGTTCCGGGTCGATCGGCTTTCCCGGCCCGACCATGCGGGTCCACCAGCCGGGCTTGCCTGTCAGGGGGTGATCCGTTCCGACATATTGATCCCCCGTCAGCGCATGGCAGATGAGGATGGCGTTCGACCGGTCCTCGTTCAGGGTTCCCAGCGTTTCATAGGCGATCGCCGGCCGCGGCAGGATCTGGCCGGAATCGAGCGGCAGATCCTGCGGCAGGCGAATGTGGCGGTAGGGAGATGCTGCGTTCACGGTCGCATGCCGTTAGCAGGCAAGCCACGCTCTCGCAAAGGGAATGGCGTTGCGAAAGGCGGCATGCGGCAGCGCGGCCTGACCGAAGGACTTGCCCAGCCATGACCTCGCGGCCTAGGGGGCTTGGCATGACTGGCCCTGTTCCCAACCCCTGGATTTCCGCCATCCATGCCTATGTGCCCGGCTCTGCCGGTGGCACGGGCAAGCTGAAGCCCGTGAAACTCTCCTCCAACGAGAACCCCTGGGGCGCAAGCCCGGCGGCGATTGCGGCGCTGAAGGCGGTTGCCGATGGAGTCCACCGCTATCCAGACGGCGCCGCCCAGAGCCTGCGCGCCAGCATCGGCGCAGTCCATGGCCTGGACCCTGACCGCATCGTCTGCGGCACCGGTTCCGACGAACTGCTCCAGTTGCTGCCCATGATCTACTGCAGGCCGGGCGACACGGTGGTCCATGTGCGCCATGGCTTCATGGTCTATCCCATCGCGGCCCGCCGGGCCGGCGCAGAACCGCTCGCCGCGCCCGACAGCGCCTATACCGCCGATGTCGATGCCATTCTGGCGACCGTCACCGACAATACGCGTATCGTCTTCCTGGCCAACCCGAACAACCCGACGGGCACGATGATTCCGGCTGCCGATGTCGCCCGCCTGCATGCCGGGCTACGGCCGGATGTGCTTCTGGTCATGGATCAGGCCTATGCCGAATATCTGGATGAGGCAGACCCTGACGGCGGCCTGGCGCTTTCGCGCACCATGCCCAATGTCGTCGCTACGCGCACCTTCTCCAAGATCTATGGCCTTGGCGGCCTGCGTGTGGGCTGGGCGACCGGCCCCGAAGCCATTGTCACGGAACTGAACCGCGTGCGTGCGCCCTTCCCCATTTCCGTGCCGGCGCTGGCCGCAGCGGAAGCGGCGCTCGGCGATCAGGCCTTTGTCGCGGATTGCCGCGCCCGCAACCGGGTGCAGCGCGCGCTGCTTTCCGATGCCATCGCCAGCCATGCCAGTCGCGGGCTGCAGGCCATTCCCTCGGAAGCGAATTTCGTTCTGATGACCTGCCCGGCCGAAGGCCCCCTTCGCGCCGAAGCGCTCTACAAGGGGCTGGCGGATGCCGGCTTCATCACCCGCTGGCTTCCCGGCCAGGGGCTGCCGGACGCGCTGCGGATTTCGGTTGGCACGGAATCGGAAACGGCAGGCGTCATCATGGCCCTGAACGCCCTCGTCGACGCCGCCTGATGCTGCCCTTCCGTCATGTTGCCATCATCGGCATGGGCCTCATCGGCTCTTCGCTGGCGCGCGCCGTGCGCGCCCGCATGCCGTCAGCCCGGCTCACTGTCACCGACGCCGACGCCGATGTCCGCGCCCGTGTCATCGAACTCGGGCTGGCGGACGATGTCGCCGACAATGCCGGCGCGGCAGTCACCGATGCCGATCTCGTCATCATCGCCGCACCGCTTGGCGCCTTTGCCGGCATTGGCGCCGAAATCGCCCCCGAACTCGCGCATGGCGCCGTGGTGTCGGATGTCGGCTCGGCCAAACAGTGCGTTTTCAACACGCTGTCGCCGCTGCTTCCCTCCGGCGTTCATCTCATCCCGGCGCACCCCGTGGCCGGCACCGAGCGTTCCGGCCCCGATGCCGGCTTCGCCACGCTCTTCGTCGACCGCTGGTGCATCCTTACCCCGCTGCCGGACGCCGATGAAACAGCCGTCGCGCAGCTGACGGACTTCTGGGCACGGCTCGGCTCGCGCGTCGAGACGATGGATGCCCACCACCATGATCTGGTGCTGGCCGTCACCAGCCACATCCCGCACCTGATCGCCTATTCGATCGTCGGCACCGCCGCCGATCTCGAAGGCGTGACCCAGAGCGAGGTAATCAAATATTCGGCCGGCGGCTTCCGCGATTTCACCCGCATCGCTGCATCCGACCCGACGATGTGGCGCGACATCTTCCTCACCAACCGCGAAGCCGTGCTCGAAGTGCTTGGCCGCGTGACGGAAGACCTTGTCGCCCTGCAGCGCGCGATCCGCTGGGAAGAAGGCGACCTGCTCTTCCAGCGCTTCAGCCAGTCCCGCGCCATCCGCCGCGCCATCATCGAAGCCGGGCAGGATACGGCCGAACCGGATTTCGGCCGCCACCACAGCGACGATCAGCCCTCGTCCGCCAGCCCATCGTCCGCCAGCGCCTCGGCCTCTTCCGGGGATTGAGCATCGAGGATGCGGCGGGCAAGGCCAGGCGCGTGCCCGGCACGCGCCATGGCCGCCATCTGCCGCGCCTTCGCCTTCTGATCATCGGCGGGTGGCCCATAGGGGCCGAGCCGTTTTCTCCGGGCGAAATCAAGCGCCGCGCGCAGCGGGTCGAGCTGGCCCAGCGCTTCCTCGGCGATGCTGTCTCCGATCCCGGCCGCCGAGAGCGCCGCGCGCACCCGCGCCGGGCCAAGCCCGCGCCGCTGCAGGCCGCGCGCCCGCGCATCGGCAAAGGCGCCGTCGTTGACATAGCCCAGAGACACCATGCGGCTGGCTATGGCTTCAAGATCCGGCGCGGGGCCGTCCGGCTTCCATCCGCGCTGCCGCAGCTTCTGACGCAACAGGCGCAAAAGCCTCTGGCGGGTTGTCTGGTAGCGTTCCACATAGCGCACGGCGATGGCCTGCAGCGTCTCCGGATCGAGGGGCGGCAGCGGCTTTCGGGGCTGGCGTGATGCAGGGCCGTGGGGCATTGCCACCTTGCTGCCACAGTTCGGGCCTCTTTTGAACCATCATCGCTGGCATTTACCGGTCCGTGCAAATTGGCAGGTTTCCGTTTATGCTTCCCCTTTCGCGGGCTCATGGACGGAAACGCAAGAAGGGTAGCGCCAGAAATGACTGCAGCGACTGACGCCGCGAAAGAAGCCGTGACCAAGCCCTCCGCCCATACTGCGGACATGGCCGAACTGGGCACACCGCTTCTGTCGGGCATCCCCTTCAGCACCGGCCAGCACCTGACCCTGACCGACGCCCTCGACTATGCGGCGACCGGCGCGACCGGCTATAATTTCTTCGACGCGCGCGCCCGGCTGTTGCGCAGCTACCCCTATGCCGAGGTGGCGCGCGATGCCCGCCAGGGCGCCCTTCGGCTGATCGCCCATGGCGTGAAGCCGGGCGAACGGCTGGCGCTCATCGCCGAAACGGGGCCGGATTTCGCGGCAGCCTTCTTCGCCGCCCTCTATGCCGGTGTGCTTCCGGTGCCGCTGCCGCTGCCCACCTCCTTCGGCGGGCGCCAGGCCTATGTCGAGCAGATCCGTGTGCAGCTGCAAAGCTCCGACCCGGTGCTCATGCTCGGGCCGGACAGCCTGAAATCCATCTTCGACGAGGCAGCCGAAGGCCTGTGCGAGGCTATGGGCTGGGCCGAATTCGCCAGCCTGCCAGCCCCTGCGGCCGATCTGCCCAAGGCCGACCCTGAAGCCATCGCCTATCTGCAATATTCCAGCGGCTCCACCCGCTTTCCGCACGGCGTTGCCGTCAGCCACCGGGCGGTGATGGCCAATCTGTCGGGCCATGCCGTATCGATGGAAGTGGGCCATGGCGACCGCTGCGTTTCCTGGCTGCCCTGGTATCATGACATGGGCCTCGTCGGCACCTTCCTGTCTCCGATGGCGGCGCAGATTTCCGTTGATTACATCGCGACCGACGATTTCGCCCGGCGGCCGCTCAGCTGGCTCACGCTCATCAGCCGCAACCCCGGCGCCAGCCTCTCCTATTCGCCGACCTTCGGCTATGACATCTGCGCCCGGCGCGTCTCCACCCAGACCGATGTCGAGGGCCGCTTCGATCTCGCGCGCTGGCGGGTGGCGGGCAATGGGGCCGACATGATCCGCCCCGATATCTGCCAGGCCTTCGTCGACGCCTTCGCGCCGGCCGGATTCCGGGCGGAAGCCTTCACGCCGAGCTACGGCCTTGCCGAAGCAACGCTTGCCGTTTCCGTCTCGCCCATGGGCCAGGGGATCGTCTGCGACCTTGTCGATGAAAGGGCGCTGGCAGGTCAGGGGCTGGCCGATACGCCGGCCGATCCGGCAAGGCCGGTTCGCTATCGCGCCATTGTCGATTGCGGCGTGGCGCTGCCGGGCCTTACCATCCGCATCCTCGGCGAAAACGGGCAGGCCCTGCCCGACCGGCAGATCGGCCGGGTGCTGGTGAAGGGCGTGGGGATCATGGAAGGCTATTTCCGCGATCCTGAGGCAACCGCCGCCTGCCTGTCGGAAGACGGCTGGCTCGACACCGGGGACATGGGCTATCTTGTCGATGGCCATATCTTCATCGTCGGCCGCGCCAAGGACATGATCATCCTGAACGGCAAGAACCACTGGCCGCAGGATATCGAATGGGCCATCGAGCAACTCGAAGGCTTCAAGCAGGGCGACATTGCGGCCTTTTCCATCACCACCCCGCAGGGAGAGGAAGCGCCGGCCGTGCTGGTACAGTGCCGCACCAGCGACCCGCAGGAACGCGCACGCCTGAAGGACGCCATCCGCACCAAGGTGCGGGCCATCACCGGCATGAACTGCGTGGTGGAACTGGTGCCGCCGCGCACCCTGCCGCGCACATCCTCGGGCAAGCTGAGCCGCGTGAAGGCGCGCCAGCTCTATCTTTCCGGTGAAATCGTGCCTTTCGACGTGGCGGCCTGAAGCCGGGCCTGATACCGGGCCTGATACCGGGCCTGATACCGGGCTTGAAACCGCCACGCGAACCGGCAATGCCCGGGCGATGACGGTAAAAGCCCACCCCCCACGCAACAGCCGTGCCGATTCCGCCGGCATGACGCCCGATGCCGTGCCCAGCTGGGTGGACCGGCTGCCGCCACGTGCCGCCCTTTATGCCCGGCTTGCCCGGTTCGACCGGCCGGCTGGAATCTGGCTGCTGTTCTGGCCATGCCTTGCCGGCGCCTTCCTGGCGGCCCCGGCCGGCTGGTGGCTGCTCTGGCTGCTGTTCCTGCCGGGCGCGATCGCCATGCGGGCGGCAGGCTGCGTCTATAATGACATCGTCGACCGGGATCTCGATGCAAAGGTGGCCCGCACTGCGGGCCGCCCGGTCGCCAGCGGCGCAATCGGCGTGCGGCCGGCGTGGGCCTTTCTGCTTGCCCTTTCCCTTGTCGGCCTTGGCGTGCTTCTGGCGCTCCCCCGGCTGGCGCAGATTGTCGCCATCGCTTCCATCCTGCTGGTGGCGGCCTACCCCTTCATGAAGCGCATCACCTGGTGGCCACAGGCCTGGCTCGGGCTTACCTTCAACTGGGGCCTTCCCGTCGGCTGGGCAGCGGCGGACCCGATGCTCAGGGCCGATGTCGGCGTCATGCTGCTTGCCTATGCCGCAACCTTCTTCTGGACGCTGGGCTATGACAGCATCTACGCCGCCCAGGACATGGAGGATGATGCGCTCGCCGGGGTCAAATCCTCGGCCCGGCGGCTGGGGCCACGACTGAAACAGGGGGTTGGCTTCTTTTATGCCGCCACCATCCTGCTGCTCGCGGCCGCCATCTGGCTGTGGACAAAAAGCCCGCTCGCTCTCGCCGGGCTTGCCCCCTTCGCGGCCCATCTCGGCTGGCAGGCCTTGCGCTTCCAGCCGGACAATACCGGCATTGCGCTGCGGCTGTTCCGCTCGAACCAGCTTGCGGGCGCGCTCATGGTTCTTGCCATCCTGCTTGCCGCCTTGGCTTCGGCTTCCTAAGTCTCGGCAATGCTTTCCCCCGATACAGCGCTCGAGCGCCTCGACCATCTCCTCTCCCTCGCCCGCAAGGCCGGCGCCGATTCAGCCGATGCCGTCTATTTCGGCGAAGCCTCCACAGGAATCGGAGTCAGGCTAGGCAAGCTCGAAGATATCGGTCGCTCCGAAAGCGAGGAAATCGGCCTCAGACTCTTCATCGGCAATCGTTCGGCGCAGGTGTCCATATCCGATCTGTCGCCGGCAGCTCTGGCCGAAGCGGCCGAACGCGCGCGCGCCATGGCTGCCGAAGCGCCGGAAGACCCCTATGCCGGCCTCGCCCCGGCGGAAATGCTGGCGCAGGGCCCCTTCGCCGATTTCGATCTTCACGACCCGGAAGCGGAAAATCTCGCACCGGCAAGGCTTCAGGCCATGGCCCTCGAAGCCGAGGATGCCGCCCGATCCATGCCGCATGTCAGCAACAGCGAGGGCGGCTCGGCCAGTTGCGGCGCTTCCGTTTCCGCACTTGCCACCTCGCACGGCTTCCGCGGGGCTGCGCGCTCAAGCTCGGTTTCCGTCTCGGCCGTTGTCGTGGCTGGCGAAGGCGCGCGGATGCAGCGCGATTATGACTGGCACACGACCCGCCATCTCGTCGATCTCGAAGCGTCCGGCCTGATAGGCCGCCGCGCCGGAGAGCGGGCGGCGGCCCGTCTCGACCCGGTGAAGGCGCCAACGGGCATCATGCCTGTCCTGCTCGATCCGCGCGTCTCGTCCAGCCTTGTCGGCCACCTGATGGCCGCCATCAGCGGAAGCGCAATCGCCCGCAAGATGAGCTTTCTTCTGGAACGCAATGGCGACCAGATCTTCGCACCCGGAATCACCGTGCGCGATGATCCGCACCGTCTGCGGGGCCTGCGCTCGCGCCCCTTCGATGGTGAAGGGCTGCCAACCGCCGCACGCGACATCATCGCCGACGGGCGGCTTACCGGCTGGCTGGTGGACAGCGCGAGCGGCCGCCAGCTTGGCCTGCCGCCAACAGGCCATGCAAGCCGGGGCAGTGCCGGCCCTCCCGGCGTCGCCCCCTCGAACCTCTGGATGGCAGCCGGAAGCCTGAGCCCCGAAGCGCTGATGGCCGATGTGAAGCTGGGCCTTTATGTCACCGAACTGATCGGCATGGGAGTAAACACGCTGACCGGCGATTACAGCCGTGGCGCGGGCGGCTTCCTCATCCGCGACGGAAAACTGGCGGAGCCGGTTTCCGAAGTGACCATCGCCGGCAATCTTCTCGACATGTTCGCAAGCCTTACACCCGCGAACGACCTCGAGTTCCGCCACGCCGCCAATGCGCCGACGATCCGCATCGAGGGGATGACGGTGGCGGGCCAATAGGCCCGTATCCTTACAGCCGCAGCTTTTCCGCCACGCGCGCCGCCACTGCATCCATGGCCTGGGGAACGGGGCCGGCAGCGGGAGGCGCGCCCGCATCCGATGCCGCGACCAGCGCCGGGTCGAGCGGAAGCTCGGCCAGGCATTCGCCAAGCCCGTCCATATCGGCTGCCCGGCCGAAGGGGTGGAGCATGGCGCCATCGGGGCCGGGCATGGCCGCCATGTTGAGGATTGTGCCCAGAACCGGCACCTGAAGCTGCTCGAAGAAGGCGGTGGCGCGGCGGGCGTCGGCGCGCGCCAGTTTCTGCGGCGTCGTCACCACGATCGCGCCCGAAGGCTTCAGTTTCTGGGCCAGCGAAAGGTGGATGTCTCCGGTGCCGGGGGGAAGATCGACCACCAGCACGTCGAGCGGCGCCCAGTCACCCAGTTCGGCCATCTGAACAAGGGCGCCCGCGATCATCGGCCCGCGCCATGCAACGGCGCGATCAGGGTCCGCCATCACGCCCATGCCCAGCATTTTCAGCCCATGGGCATGAAAGGGTATCAGCCGCTTTTCGGCTGTGACCTTCGCCCGCTCTTGGATGCCAAGAAGGATATGGACCGAAGGGCCCTGGATATCGGCATCGAGGATCCCGACGGCGAGCCCGCGCCGCGCCAGCGCCAGCGCCAGATGGACAGCAATGGTGGACTTGCCGACACCACCCTTCCCCGCACCCACGCCGATGATGTGGCGCACGCCCGGTAGCGCGCTGGTTGCCGCCTCGTCGCGCGGGGCGGCGCCACGCTCGGCTGTCTGGATGATCCGCACCGAGGATATGCCAGGCAGCGCCCGCAGCTGCCGCCCGATCTCGATTTCGAGAGCCTGCGCTTCGGCGCGGGTCAGATCATCGACAGCCAGCACAAGGCCGACGCTGCCATCATCGCGCCCGACAACACCAGACACTCGCCCTGACGCGATCAACGTGCCGGGGCGCTTCGGGTCGGCCATGGCTCCCAGCCGTTCAAGTGCGACATCCCGGACCGTCATGCTAATCCCTCGCTTTCTTGCAAACTGGCTCCTATATCGCTTCATGACATGGCTGCAATCCGGCGCAATGCGCCGCCGGAGAAACAAGAGGGACGAAAAGCCTACATGCCCTGGCAGAACAACGAGGACGGCGACGGCAAGAACCGCGGTGGCGATGGCGGCGGCCGCCGCAACCCATGGGGCGGACCCGGCAAGACATCTGGCAACGCGGCGGGAAACGGATCGGGGGGCGGGCAGGATGGCCCGCGCAACCCGTGGGGCGAACCGCCCCGGCCGCGCGGCCCCGGCGATGACCGCCCGCGTGGCGGCGCCCCGGATTTCGATGATTTCATCCGCCGCAGCCAGGAAAAGCTGCGCGGCCTTGGCGGCGGCGGCGCAGGCGGCAGCGGCCCGGGCGGCGGTTCCGGCGGCGGCGCCGGCACCATGCCCAATCTGCCCTGGGGCCTGATCGGCGCCGGCGCAATCCTGCTCTTCCTGGCATCCACATCCGCCTATCGTGTCGATGCGGGCGAGCGGGCGGTCATTTCCCGCTTCGGCCAGTTCAGCGGCACCTACGGGCCTGGCTTCCATTTCAAGCTCCCAAGCCCGATCGATGACGTGACGAAGGTGAAGTTCGAGGACATCCGCACCACGCTCATCGGCGCGACCGAAGGCGACAGCGAGAATCTGATGATCACCGGTGACGGCAACGTCATCAACATCGCCTATGCGGTGCGCTGGCGCCTGAAGAACGCCGAAGACTTCCTCTATCATGTGGCCGAACCCGACGCGACGGTTCGCGATGCAACCGAATCCGCCATGCGCGAGATGATCGCGCGCGCAACGCTCAACAACGCCATCGGCCCCGAGCGGGCGGCCATTGCCGAGCAGGTCCGCGAGCGGGTGCAGGAAATCCTCGACAGCTATGGCGCCGGCATTCTGATCCAGGGCATCGACATCAACAGGGCCGACCCGCCTGCCGCCGTGGACGAAGCGTTCAAGGACGTTTCCGCGGCCCAGCAGGATGCGGAACAGTTCCTGAACCAGGCCCGGGCCTATGCCCAGCAGGTGTCCGCCCAAGCAGATGGCGCCACCGCCGCCTTCGACAAGGTCTACGAACAATATCGACTGGCGCCGGAAGTGACACGAAAGCGCATGTATCTGGAAACCATGGAAGCCGTGCTCGGCAAGGTTGACAAGACGATCATCGAGGCGCCGGGTGTGCAGACCTATCTGCCGCTTTCCGAAGTTCAACGCCGGGCGCAGGCCAATGCCCCCGCCCAGGCCGGAGGTGGCCAGTGAACCAGCGCAACATCATGATCGCGGTCATTGCCCTGGCAATCGGCCTTTTCATTCTTTCCATGTCCGTCCTGCGCGTGCCGGAAGACCGGCAGGCCATCATCCTGCAGCTTGGCCGCCCCGTGGCCACGGTCAACACCTACAAGCCGAACCAGCTGTTCGGTGAAACCGGCGCCGGCCTCGTCCTCAAGACACCGTTCGTCCAGAATGCCATCTTCGTGGACAAGCGGATCCGGTCGCTGGATATCTTGCCCCAGACCGTACTCTCGACCGACCAGCTGCGCCTTGTGGTGGACGCCTATGCGCGCTTCCGCATCGTCAACCCGCTGAAGATGTACCAGACCGTGCGCAGCGAAGAGCGCGTGGCCGAGGAGCTATCGCGGATCCTGTCGTCGCGGCTCAGGAACGAGCTTGGCAAGCAGCGTTTCGACGCCCTGCTCTCTCCCGAGCGGGGGCAGCTGATGGATTCGATCCAGAATGCGGTGAACCGTTCGGCCAACGCCTATGGCGCCGAAATCATCGATGTCCGCATCAAGCGGGCCGATCTGCCGCCGGGCACCCCGCTCGAAGCCGCCTTCGAGCGGATGCGGACTGCTCGCCAGCAGGAAGCCCTGACCATCCGCGCCCAGGGCGCGAAGAATGCGCAGATCATCCGCGCCGAAGCCGATGCCCAGGCAGCGCGCGTCTATGCCGAAAGCTTCGGCAAGGACCCGCAATTCTATGCTTTCTATCGTTCCATGCAGGCCTACCGGACCAGCTTCAACGAAGGAAACAGCGCGATGGTGCTGAGCCCGGACAATGAATTCCTTCGGGAATTCCGGGGCCGGCGCTAAGCGTGGCCGAAGGAGGGAAAAGCGCCCCGACGCGCCTTTCCCTCCATTCAGCGCCTATTCAATCGGCCATGGAAAAGAAGCGCCATGAACAGAAGAACGGGAGAGCATCCGGTGTCCGATACCCCAAGCCCTGAAAAGTCCCGCATCCCGACCAGCACCAGCAGGACCAGCATCCTTGCCCTTGGCGTATCGGCAGGGGTTGCTGCTATCGTTGCCACGACGCTTCCGGTGCTTGCCCAGACAGCGACACAACCGGTAGCTGCGCCCGCTGCGGCGGCACAGCCTGCCGCCAGCCTTCCTGCGCAGGCTCCACGCGGCGCGCCGATGAGCTTCGCCGACCTCACGGCCAGGCTGCAACCGGCCGTTGTCAACATCTCCACGACCCAGCGGGTCGAGGTGCGCAGCTTCCCGCGCTTCGGCCCCGGCATGAACCTTGAGGATCTGTTCCGCCGCTTCCAGGAACAGCAGACGGAAGACGGCCAGCCCGTCACCCGCGAGGCGACCTCCCTCGGCTCGGGCTTCGTGATTTCCCCCGATGGCTATATTGTCACCAACAATCATGTGATTTCCGGTCGCGACGGGCAGAAGCTCGTCGACACCATCACCGTGACCCTTTCCGACCGGCGCGAATTCACCGCCCGCGTGATCGGCCGCGACCCGCTGTCGGATCTGGCCCTCCTGAAGATCAACGGCGCTGACCTGCCCTATGTGCAGTTCGGCAACAGCCAGGGCGCCCGCGTGGGTGACTGGGCGATCGCCATCGGCAACCCCTTCGGGCTGGGCGGCACCGTGACGGCCGGCATCGTGTCGGCACTGCATCGTGGCATCCAGGGCGGCGGCGCCTATGACCGCTACATCCAGACGGATGCCTCGATCAACCAGGGCAATTCCGGCGGCCCGCTGTTCGATCTGAATGGCAATGTCATCGGCGTGAACACGGCCATCTTCTCGCCCACCGGCGGCAATGTCGGGGTCGGCTTCGCCATTCCAGCCGAACTTGCAAAGCCCGTGATCGACCAGCTGCGCACCAGTGGCAAGGTCCGCCGCGGCTATCTCGGCGTGCAGATCCAGAACATGTCGCCCGCCATTTCGGATTCGCTCGGCCTGCCGAAGAACCGTGGCGAAATCGTTGCCGCAGTCGAACCGGACGGCCCGGCGCGCAAGGCTGGCATCCAGCAGGGCGACGTGGTGGTCAAGGTCAACGGTCAGGACGTCTCCCCCGACAACAGCCTGTCCTACATCGTGGCCAACACGCCGATCGGATCCCGAATCCCGGTCGAGGTGATCCGTGGTGGCAAGCGCGTGACGCTGTCCGCCACCATTGGCGAGCGTCCGTCCGAAACCGCCCTTCTCGGCCAGCCCGAGCCTGAAACACAGGCCAATGGCGATGAAGCGGACCAGCCCGGTGCAGAGGCCGCGCGCAAATCCCTCGGCCTGACGCTGCAGGCGCTTTCACCTGAAATCCGCCAGCAGCTTCGCCTGCCCGATACGGTGAAGGGCGTCGTCATCGCGCGTGTGAACCCCTCGTCCAATGCGGCCCAGGAAGGCTTGCGCCGTGGCGACATACTGGTTTCCATCAACCAGCGGCCAGTCAGCTCGCCGCAGGAAGCAGCAAACGCCGTTGCCGAGGCGCGTCGGGCCGGACGGGACACGGTGCTTCTCTTTGTCCAGCGCGGCAACACGCCCGGCCGCTTCGTAGGCGTGAAGATCCAGTAAGCCGATAGGTCGCCTGCCGGACCCGATCCGGCAGGCCCTTCGCATTAAAGTGGTTAACAGTCAGGAAATACTGGCGAAGCACCTTGATTTTCACCTCTATGGGTGTTCTGTCCCAAACAGGGCAATATCAGGGGACATTACATGATCGGGATCTTTGCGCGTTTCGCGGCTGTGGCTGTCGGCGGCAGTCTAGCGTCTGCCGCCTTTGCGGGAACGCTGGTCGCCTCGGGTGACGAATGGCAACTCTCCAATTACGCCTATGATGCGCCGTACATCGCCGGCACTACTCAGTTCGTGAACAGCCTTGCTGCAACCTTCGGCGGGTCTGACTATCTGTTTCTCACCGGCAACGGGAATGTTTCCCAATCGATGCTCAGTCAGGCAACGGCTCAGTTCCAGTCTCTTGGCAAGGCCGTCAGCTACGCAACCTCTTTCGATCTGGCCAGCGCGTCGGCCTATGACGCCGTTTTCCATTTCGGGCAGAGCGTGAACACGGAAGATTTCGCGACCTATGTGAATGGCGGCGGAAACGCCTATGTCTCGCTCGGAGGGGGCTGGTGGGGTTCAGCAGCCGCGGAAGCCGCGGTGTGGAACCCGGTGTTCGCGCAGTTTGGTCTGATTGCGGGCAGCACATGGTTCCCGGTCGCAGACTTCGTGCAGGCTGATGTAACCGTAGGACCCTCGGATTCGCTGATCTGGGGCTATGGACAGTCCATCGAAAAGCTCATTCCGCAATCCTCCAGCCAATCCTATGTGCGTGGCACATTCTTCGGCGGTCCGGAAATCGGGCTGATCGGTTCCAGCACTGCTCTGGTCGGCGATGTTTCGGGGGTGCCGGAACCGGCCACCTGGGCGCTGATGATCACCGGCTTCGGGCTCGTCGGCTCAGCAAGCCGCAGGAAGCGTGCAATCGCCTGCTGAACCGGGCGTTTTGAAGATTCAACCATTTCCCCGGGTGTGCCACTTCCTCTACCGGTAAGCTTAAATCCGGGAATCAGGGGCAATCGGGAAATGGCTGACATCTTCATCGGTGCGCAATTCGGCGGAACGAACCAGCAGATGCTGGTTCTGAAGCGCGCCAACAGACACGGCCTTATCGCCGGCGCCACCGGCACCGGTAAGACGGTCACACTCCAGGTACTCGCCGAGGGTTTCAGCAACGCCGGAGTTCCGGTTTTCCTGTCAGACGTGAAGGGCGATCTTTCCGGCATCGCCATGCCCGGATCGGCCACTTCAAAGCTGCACGATGCCCTCCAGTCCCGTGCCGTCGACATCGGCCTTGGCAACTACCCCTATGCCGACACTCCTGCCGTCTTCTGGGACCTGTTCGGCGAGCAGGGCCACCCTGTCCGCACCACTATTTCGGAAATGGGGCCGCTGCTGCTGGCGCGGCTTCTGGGCCTCAACGAAACGCAGGAAGGCGTGCTGGCCATCGCCTTCAAAGTGGCCGATGATCAGGGCATGCTGCTTCTGGACCTGAAGGATCTGAAGCAGATGCTGGTCTGGTGCGCGGACAATGCGAAGGCGCTGGCAACCGCCTATGGCAATGTGTCGCGGCAATCTGTCGGCGCCATCCAGCGCCAGTTGCTGGCGCTGGAATCCCAGGGCGGGGACCGTTTCTTCGGAGAACCGGCGCTGCAGATCAGCGACATGATCCGGATTGCGGAAGACGGCCGCGGTCAGGTGAACATCCTGGCGGCAGACAAGCTTATGGGAAGCCCCAAGCTCTACGCCACCTTCCTCCTGTGGATGCTGTCGGAACTGTTCGAGGAAATGCCCGAAGTGGGCGACCCGGAGAAGCCGAAGATGGTCTTCTTCTTCGACGAGGCGCACCTGCTGTTCGACGATGCCCCGAAGGCACTGCTCGACAAGGTGGAGCAGGTCGTCCGCCTGATCCGCTCCAAAGGCGTGGGGGTCTATTTCGTGACCCAGAACCCGGTGGATGTGCCCGACAGCATTGCCGGCCAGCTCGGCAACCGGGTGCAGCACGCCTTGCGGGCCTTCACCCCGCGCGACCAGAAGGCCGTGCGTGCAGCCGCCCAGACTTTCCGCCCGAACCCGGCCGTGGATGTCGAACGCGAGATTCTGGAGCTGCGTACAGGCGAAGCCCTTGTTTCCCTGCTGATGGCCGATGGCGCGCCCTCCCCTGTCGAGCGGGTGCTGATTCGCCCGCCTTCAACCCGCCTCGGGCCGCTGGAGCCGGGCGAACGCAAGGTCATCATGGCGACTTCGCCACTGGCAGGGAAATATGAGGAAACGCTCGATCGCGAATCTGCCTTCGAGATTCTCTCGAAAACCGCCGCACGCGCGGCCAAGGCAGAGGCGGCGGAAAAGGCCGAGGCCGAAGCCCGCAAGGCCGAAGCCGCCCGCGCCCGCGAAGAAGCCGCAGCCCAGCGGGCACGACGCAATTCGCCCATGGGCAGGATCGAACGTGTTGCGATGTCAACGGCCCAGAGCGCGGCAACCCAGCTTGGCCGCAGCCTTGTGCGCGGGCTGCTGGGCGGGCTGTTCAAGGGGCGCTAGGGGGAGACCGCGCCAAGAGAGGATCTCGGCCTGCCTGACACTTGATCAGGCAGGCCGGACGGTGAAAAGCGGCGTTTCAGCCGCCCACGGTCACGCGGGCAACGTCCGGGTTGCGGGTCATCGCCGGCGAATCCATCAGTTCGCGCAGGAACATGCCCTTTTCCACCGTAACGGTGCCTTCCGGCCCCGGCAGGTCACCAGCGGTGTTGCGGATTGCCGGGTTCGTCATGAGGCCGCCAGCGTCGCTCAGCAGCTTGTCCTCGATCTCCGAGCGCGGCGGAAGCTGGGCGCCCGGCCCGAACAGGGCTTCCAGCGCCTGTTGCTGGCTGTCGGCGCCGATGGGGCGTGGGGCGCCCGGCCGTGGCGGCACCAGCGCATAATCCGGCGGTATCACGAGCGGCGCCTGGCGGCCGACGGCAAATTCGTCGGGCCGCTTGCGGTTGGCGATATCGCCGCCACCACAGGCCGAAAGCAGCAGGGCAGCGCCGCCGAGGAGAAGTATTTCACGCATCATGCAGTCTTTCGTTCCGCCTGTCTGAATGCCCGCTGTCCGGCCCGCCGAAAAGCGCGCGCACCAGCAGGACAACAACGCCGATGCTGATCGCCGCATCGGCCACGTTGAACACATAGAAGGACCATTGCCCAAGATGCAAATGGACGAAATCGACCACATAGCCGAAACGCACCCGGTCAACGATGTTGCCGAGCGCGCCTCCCAGCACGAGAGCAAGCGCGACCATGTCCCCGCGCCGCTGTTCGCGCCAGATCCAGTAGGCGACGACGACGGCGATTGCCGCTGTCAAGGCTACCAGAAGCCAGCGGCCCATGTCGCTGTCCGCTGTGAGAAGCCCCATGGAAACGCCCCGGTTCTCGACCCAGGTTAGGGAAAAGAAGGGCAGCACGGGAATGGTTTCCCGCGCCTCCAGGCCCACCTTCTCGATGATCCACCACTTGCTCAGCTGGTCGGCCAGAAAGACAGCGCCTGAAAGGGCATAGGAAACCCCTTTCATGCAGCCGCCCCCTCCACGGCTTCGCCACAGCGGCCGCACAGCGCGCTTTCCGCCGCCACATCGGGCAGTTGCCGCCAGCAGCGTGCGCAGCGCGGGTCGCTGCTCACGCCCGCCACGACCGCAATGTCTTCAGCCTCCCCTTCCGCCAGCCGCGCATCGACTGCGGAGACGATGCAGAGCTCCGCGAAATCGACCGATTGCACGAGGTCGAGATCGGCACGGCTACCGAGGCCGAGCGAGACGACGACTTCATTCGAGGAACCGACCTTCTTTTCGCGCCGCATCGGCTCGATCGCCTGCGTGACCTCGGCCCGGATATCCCGCAGGCGGGCGAACTTCGCTTCGAGCGCCTGATCGCGCCAGCCTTCGGGAATGGCAAGCCAGGTCTGGTGATGCACGGAACCGCCGCCGGGATAGCGCTGCTCGAACGCCTCTTCGGCGGTGAAGACCAGAACCGGGGCCAGCCAGCGGGTCAGCGCATCGAACAGGGTGGCGAGCACGGTGCGACAGGCACGGCGGCGCGGGCTGTCGGGCGCGTCGCAATAGAGGCTGTCCTTGCGCACATCAAAGAAGAAGGCGGACAGATCCTGGTTCACGAAAGCAATGATGGCTGCCGTGTAACGATTATAGGCATGCACCTCTGCCGCGGCCCGCAGATCGGCGTCGAGTGCCGCAAGCCGCGAGAGGATGTAGCGCTCCAGTTCGGGCATATCCGCCACCGGCATCGCATCGGCCGGGTCATGGCCATTCAGCGCCCCCAGCAGATAGCGCAGCGTGTTCCTGAGCTTTCGGTAGGCATCGATCGAAGTCTGCAGCATCGCCTTGCCGAGCCGCACATCCTCGACGAAATCGACCGTGCCGCACCACAGGCGCAGCACATCGGCGCCGCTTTCGCTGATGAGTTTCAGCGGGTCGATGACATTGCCGAGCGACTTCGACATCTTGCGCCCGCGCTCGTCGAGCGTGAAGCCATGGGTGAGCACGGCCTTGTAGGGTGCGCGCCCGCGCGTACCGCAGCTTTCCAGCAGCGAGGACTGGAACCAGCCACGATGCTGGTCGGAGCCTTCGAGATAGAGATCGGCCTGCGCCGCGCCCAGCCGGGCTTCCGTCACGAAGGCGTGCGTCGATCCGCTGTCGAACCAGACATCGAGAATGTCGGTGACCTGCTCATAATCCTCGGCGCGGTAGCGGTCGCCGAGGAAGGATTGCGGGTCACGCGTCCACCACGCATCGGCTCCCTCTTCGCGGATGGCGTCGGCGATCCGGGCGTTGACCTCGGCATCCTTCAGGTAATGGCCGGTGCCTTTCAGCACGAAAAGCGTGATGGGAACGCCCCAGGCCCTCTGACGGGAGAGCACCCAGTCGGGCCGGCCCTCCACCATGGAGCGGATGCGGTTTTCGCCCTGGGCCGGAAACCAGCGGGTTTCGCCGATGGCCTTCAGCGCGCGCTCCCTGAGCGTCGTGCCGTCGCCGATGTCGCGGTCCATCGCCACGAACCATTGCGGCGTGCAGCGATAGATGAGCTTCGCCTTCGAGCGCCAGCTGTGCGGATAGCTGTGGCGGTAATCCGCGCTGGCGGCCAGCAGCGCGCCGGCTTCGCGCAGGGCATTGCAGACCGGCCCGTCGGGCGCGTTCACCTTGTAGACGTGAAGGCCGCCCACCACGGGCCAGCCGTCCTCGTAGATGCCATCGGGGCCGACAACGAACTTCGGCTCGATCCCGTGAGCCTTGCACAGCAGGAAGTCGTCCTCGCCATGGTCGGGGGCCATGTGGACAAAGCCCGTGCCCTGATCGGTCGTCACGAAATCGCCGGGCAGAAGCGGCCGCGGCTCTGCGAAGAATCCGCCCAGCGCGTGCAGCGGATGGCGTGCAACGGCACTGGCAAGGGCGCTGGCCGGCACATCTGCGCCGGATTCCAGCGCAAGACCGGTGCGCGCAGCCGTTGCCTCGGCAAGATCCTGTGCAACCAGAATCCGGCCGGCAGCCGTTTCGAAGATCCGGTAGGAAAGGCCCGGCCCATAGGCCAGCGCCCGGTTCACCGGCAGGGTCCAGGGGGTTGTCGTCCAGATGATGACATGGGCGCCCACCAGATCCGGCGCGTTGGGCGCCTCTGTGATCTCGAAGGCCACATCCACCTGGGTGGAGGTGATCTCCTCATATTCGACTTCCGCTTCGGCGAGCGCCGTCTGCTCCACAGGCGACCACATCACCGGCTTCGCGCCGCGGTAGAGCTGGCCGCTTTCGGCGAATTTCATCAGCTCCGATGCGATCACCGCCTCGGCGTCGAAATTCATGGTGAGATAGGGTTCGTCCCAGTTCCCCCAGATGCCAAGGCGCTTCAGCTGCTCCCGCTGCACCCCCACCCAATGGGCGGCATAGTCGCGGCACTGCTGGCGGAAGGCGATGAAGTCCATCTCGCCCTTCTTCACGCCCTTTTCGCGGTTCTGCTCTTCCACCCGCCATTCGATGGGCAGGCCGTGGCAGTCCCAGCCGGGGATATAGGGCGCATCGAAGCCCATCATCGACCGGGTGCGGACCACGAAATCCTTCAGGATGTGGTTCATCGCATGGCCGAGGTGCATGTCGCCATTGGCGTAGGGCGGGCCATCATGCAGGATCCAGCGCGGCGCACCCGTGCGCGCCTTGCGCAAGGCCGCATGGGCATCCTCTGCCTGCCAGCGCGCCAGAAGGCGCGGCTCGGTCGCGGCAAGGCCGGCCTTCATGGGGAAGCCCGTTTCGGGCAGGAACACGGTATGGCGGTAATCTGCCGCCTTCTGGGTCTCGCTCATGGCCGCCTGCTCTAGAGCATTTGCCGGGCGAGGCAAGGCTCGCCGCCCTGCCCTGCAATGCAAATGCTATTCAAAGCCGTTTGCAAATAAATATCTGAAATTATTTGACATTTATCAAAGACAGTCCTAGTTTCCCGGAAACTCCAGACAGAATGAGGGCTGCCATGAAGGGCGACAGGAAGGTCATCGAGTATCTGAACGCGGTTCTGAAGGGCGAGCTGACCGCCATCAACCAGTATTTCCTGCATTACCGGATGCTGGCCGACTGGGGCGTGAAGAAGCTGGCTGCGCACGAACATCACGAATCGATCGACGAGATGAAGCACGCCGACCAGCTGATCGAGCGCATCCTGTTCCTTGACGGCCTGCCCAATCTGCAGTCGCTCAACCCGCTGCGCATCGGCGAGAATGTGCCGGAAATCCTCCAGGCCGATCTGGAGCTGGAAATCGAGGCCATCGCCCTGCTGAAGGAAGCCATTCCCCACTGCGAATCTGTGCGGGATTATGTCAGCCGCGATCTCCTGCTTTCCATCCTTTCAGCCGAGGAAGAGCATGTGGACTTCATCGAGACGCAGCAGAAGATGATCGCAGACCAGGGCCTGCAGAATTATCTGCAACTGCAGAGCGAGGCGGCTGGCGGCTGAACAGGCTGCTGAACCGGCAGGGCGGGGTCAGTCCTCGCCGAATTTCCGGGCCACCAGCTCCACAAGGGCCGCCAGAGCCTCTTCGGCCTGCGGCCCTTCCGCCCGGACATCGATGCTGTCGCCATTGGCGGCCGCCAGCATCATCAAGCCCATGATCGACGTGCCAAGCACGTCCGACCCGTCCTTCGAGACAGTGACGGTCGCATCATACTGGCTGGCCAGCGTGACGAACTTTGCGCTGGCCCGCGCATGCAGCCCGCGCTTGTTGCGTATGGGCAGCGTGACCGGGCCGGCGCTCAAGCCGCCTCACCCAGAAGCCGGCTGGCGACCGAGATATATTTCCGCCCCGCTTCCTGCGCGATGTCCACGGCTTCGCCGACACTCTTCACCTTGCGCACGCTGGCGAGCTTGATGAGCATGGGCAGGTTCACCCCGGCGATCACTTCCAGGTTGGGCCGGCCCAGAAGCGAGATGGCAAGGTTCGAAGGCGTGCCGCCGAACATGTCGGTCAGCAGGATCACGCCGGCGCCCTTGTCCACTTCGGCGGCGGCGCTGGCGATTTCGGCCCGCTTCACCTCCATGTCGTCATTGGCTTCGATGCAGACCGAAAGGCACTGCGCCTGCGGGCCGACGACATGCTCCATCGCCGCGACGAATTCCTGCGCGAGGCGGCCATGCGTCACCAGAACCAAGCCGATCATTCCAAACCCTTCTCCATTTCCGGCACGGGTGCGTCGTCCTGCGGGCCATTGGCGCGATCACGGTGAACCACCATGTTCGGCCAGCCGGCCCCGGCGAGAGCCTCGCCCATCGCCTCGGCGGTGGCAACCGATCTGTGCCGCCCGCCGGTGCAGCCGAACGCCACCATCAGATAGGCCCGGCCTTCCCGCGCATAGCCGGGCATCAGCCGGGTTAGAAGCCCAAGAATGGCGTCGAAGGCCGGCCTGTGGGCCGGGTCGCTCTCGACATGGGCGCGGACGGCCGGATCAAGGCCCGTGAGCGGCCGAAGCGCGGGCACCCAGTGCGGGTTCTTCAGGAAGCGCATGTCGAAAACGAGGTCGGCATCGCGCGGAATGCCGCGGGCGTAGCCGAAGCTCATCAGCGTCAGCGTGAAGCCCCTGCCGCCTGGCCTTGCAAAGCGGGTCTGGATGGCGCGGCGCAGGTCGTTGCTGCTGAAATCGGTGGTGTCGATCACCACGTCGGCTTCGCGGCGCAGGCCCTCCAGAAGCTCGCGTTCCAGCGCGATGCCGTCGCTCACGGGACGGTCGGCAGCCAGCGGATGGCGGCGGCGCGTTTCCGAAAAGCGCTTGATGAGCGCATGGCCGGCGCAGTCGAGATAGAGCAGCCTTATGGGGCGATCCGGCGTTGCGTGGCCGCGAATGGCGCCCTGCACAAGCTCGGTGGAAAAGGCCCGCGTGCGTACGTCGATGCCGATCGCAAGCCGGTGCCCGCCCGATGCTGTCAGCAAGGTGGGCAGAAGGTAGAGCGGCAGGTTGTCGACGGCTTCATAGCCCTGGTCTTCCAGGGCTTTCAGGGCCGTCGACTTGCCCGCACCGGAAAGCCCGGTGACGATCAGGACATGCGCGCCCAGTTCATCGGTGGCATCGGCCTGCGCGCCGTCAACGGGGTGATCGGCAGGGGGGTGATCGGCAGGGGAGTGATCGGCAGGCGGGCTGGCCCGCGCGCTGGCCTTTGGGGATTCGCTAGTCATGGCCCATGGCTAGCCCATTTCGGGCTGCAAGGGCCACAGCCAGTTCCACGCGGATGGCGGCCGATGCATCAAAGGGGCGCAAGGCAAGAAGCGGCAGCGCCACGCCGTTCACGTCGCGCGTTACCGGATCGGGCAGGCGCTCTGGCTCCATGCCCAGATCGATGAGAAGGCATGCCGGCACATGGTCGAGGAACGGCATGCGCACGAGGCCGATGCCGCGCACCTCGATCAGCCCGGCTATGGTGGGCGGCGGCGAAAGCCGCAATCTGCCGCCTTCAGCCGTGGCGATCACCCTGTCATCCGAAACCAGAACGCCGCCGCGATCGATGAGCCGCAGGGCAAGGTCCGACTTGCCGGCGCCCGGCCGGCCCGTCAGCAGCACCCCCCTGCCCCCGATGGCGACCGCCGTTGCATGCAGCGTGCCCGACATCAGAGCGGCGGAAGCGTCACGACAAAGGCCGCGCCCGGCCTGCCGTCCGCCCTGTCCTCGACCCGGATGGCGCCATCAAGCGCCTCCGTGATGGCGCGCGCTATGGAGAGGCCGAGCCCGCTGTGCTGGCCATAATCCTCATGGCCGGGGCGCTCGGAATAGAAGCGGTCGAAGATGGAATCCCGCACTTCGGGCGGCACGCCCGGCCCTTCATCCTCCACCCGCAGTTCGATCGCTTCCGGCAGGCTGTGGACCATGACTGACAGAACCCCGCCCTCGGGCGAAAAGCTGAGGGCATTGTCCAGCAGGTTGTTCACCACCTGCGCAAGGCGGTCAGGGTCCGCCGCCACCATCGCCACGCCGGGCGGCGGCACGCGCACATCGATCCGCACGCCGCCCCGCAGCGGGCCGGCGGCCGTCTGTGCAGCGACAATTCCGGATACCAGCCGCCCCAGATCGACCGGCTGGAGCCGCGTGCGCGACAGCTCGGCATCCACGCGCGAAGCGGCCGAAATGTCGGTGATTAGCCGGTCTATGCGGCGCACATCCTCGTCGATCAGGCCGAAGAGCTGGGCGCGGGCGGCCTCGTCCCTCACGCTGCCAAGCGCTTCCACCGCGCTCCGCAGGCTTGCCAGCGGGTTCTTCAGCTCATGGGCGACATCGGCCGCGAACGCCTCGGTGGCATCGATGCGGTGGCGCAGGGTCGTGGTCATGTCGGCAAGCGCGCGGGCAAGGCCGCCGATCTCGTCGCGCCTGTGGGGCAGGCGCGGCACGACGACATGCCTGTCCCGCCCGAGCCGGACCCTGTGCGCGGCCAGCGCCAGCTGACGCAACGGAATCACCACGGTGCGGGCCAGATAGAGGCTGAACAATAGTGTGAGGCCAAGCACGAAGAGAAAGACGAGGAATGTCGCCATGCGCTCGCGCCGCACGAGGTCGATGACATCGGGCGTATCGACGGCCAGAAGCACGACAGGATGCGGCACGGTATCGCCTGCCATGACCGGCACGGCCGCGTGCAGCACCACCAGCCGGTCGCGGTTCTGGCGCGCCTGCATGACCGGGCGGCCCTCGCGTGCGGCGGTCTCCACTTCCGGCCAGTCGCTACGGTTGCCCGCGCCCGGCTCATCCAGCAGAGGAAATTCCTTCTGGCCGGTCAGGAAATCGACCACGCGGTCTATCAGGATCGCGCTTTCCCGGCGGAAGCCCTCGGTCGTCGGGTCGACAAGCTCGAACCGCGTGACGGCGGGGTTGTCCCAGTTGTCGGCGCGCTCGTTCCCATCGGCATCGTAAAGACGGATGCGCGTGCCACGCGCGCTGGATATGCCGAGGATCACATCGTCCCCGGAATCGATGCCCTGAGCTTGCAGGAACTGGGCGATGATCTCGCCCTGCCCCATCAGTTCCTGCCCGCGTGTTTCCAGCATGCGGGCGCGGAAGCTCTCGATGTAGAAAAGCGCACCTGCGAGCGCCAGCAGGGCCACGAGATTGACGACAAGGATGCGCGTTACCAGCGAGGACCAGCCGGAGAAACGCGGCGTGCCCCGCCTGCCCCGCGCCATCGACGTCCCATGGCCATGCGCAGCAGCGACTGTCACGCCCCGATCCTCAAAACTACGGTCCTCAAGCCACCATCCTCAAGCCCCGGTTCTCACGGCCTGCCCTCACGGCCTAATCCTCCTGGTCGAACCTGTAGCCGACACCATAGAGGGTTTCGATCGCCTTGAAATCCGGATCGACCGACCGGAACTTCTTTCGCAGCCGCTTGATGTGGCTGTCGATGGTGCGGTCATCGACATAATTGTCGTGGGCATAGGCCACGTCCATCAGCTGGTCGCGTGATTTCACGAAACCCGGCCGCTGGGCGAGCGCATCGAGGATGAGGAATTCCGTGACCGTCAGCGCCACATCGCGCCCGCCCCAGCGCACGCGGTGGCGGGCCGGGTCCATCTCCAGCTTGCCGCGCACGATGGGTTCCGCCTGGGCCAGGCTTTCCCCTGCCCCATTGCGGCGGTTGGCGGTGCGCCGCAGCACTGCGCGGATCCGCTCGATCAGCAGGCGCTGGCTGAAGGGCTTGCCGATGTAATCGTCGGCGCCCATCGCAAGGCCGAGGGCTTCGTCGATCTCCGTGTCCTTGGATGTCAGGAAGATGACCGGCAGGTCGGATTTCTCGCGCAGGCGGCGAAGCATTTCCATGCCGTCCATGCGCGGCATCTTGATGTCCACGACGGCAAGGTCGGGCGGATTCTCCAGAAGCGCCTTCAGCCCCGCCGCGCCATCGGCATAGACGCGCGTCGTGAAGCCTTCGGCCTGAAGCGCGAGGCTCACCGAGGTGAGAATGTTCCTGTCGTCATCGACGAGGGCGATTGTGTTGCTCATGTCGGTTGCTTGGTCATCCCGGCACATGTTGCGGATCGGGTGGCGGCCCATGGCTCATGCGTTGCCCGTATAGCTGCTAACGCCGCATGTACCAAAGCTTCATGTTTACCACGCTTCACATGTGGCCCTTCGTCCGTTACTGAGCGGCTGACTTTGATTGGCGGCGGATGCTCCGTATTCGCCGCGCGAAAGCCGTGGGCGCGCAAAAACCGGCCCGGCGGACTTTGTGAAGGGAGTGAACGTGGCGACTTCAGGACGCATCGGGCTCGAGGCCCAGGGCATTAAGACCAAAGCCAGTGTCAACTGGAACCTCGGCACCGCGCCGCTCATCGAGATGGCCGTCCAGCGCGGCGAGGGCCTGCTGTCGAAAGATGGCGCCTTTGTCGTGGAAACGGGCAGGCACACCGGCCGTTCCGCCAACGACAAGTTCACCGTGAAGGACGCCGAAACCGAGTCGACCGTCTGGTGGGGCAAGTCCAACAAGCCGATGGACCCGGCCCACTTCGCTGCCCTCAAGGAAGATTTCCTGAAGGCCGTGGCCGAGAAGGAAACGCTTTTCGCCCAGGATCTGTTCGGCGGCTCGCAGGCCGAGAACCGGGTGAACGTGCGCGTCATCACCGAATTCGCCTGGCACTCCCTCTTCATCCGCACCCTGCTGGTCCGCCCGACGGCTGCCGAGCTTGAAGCGTTCACGCCCGAATACACCATCATCGACCTGCCCAGCTTCAAGGCCGATCCGGCCCGCCATGGCTGCCGCTCGGAAACGGTGGTCGCTGTCAACTTCACTGAAAAGCTGATCCTCATCGGCGGCACCGCCTATGCCGGCGAGATGAAGAAGTCGGTCTTCGGCATCCTCAACTATCTGCTGCCCACCAAGGGCGTGATGCCGATGCACTGCTCGGCCAACATCGGTCCCGCCGGCGATACCGCCGTCTTCTTCGGCCTTTCGGGCACCGGCAAGACGACCCTTTCGGCAGACGCCAGCCGCACGCTGATCGGCGACGACGAGCATGGCTGGTCGGATACCGCCGTCTTCAACTTCGAAGGTGGCTGCTACGCCAAGATGATCCGTCTCTCGCCCACGGCGGAACCGGAAATCTTCGCCACCACCAAGCGCTTCGGCACGGTGCTTGAAAATGTCGTGATCGACCCCGCCACCCGCGAAATCGACCTGGACGACAACAGCCTCGCCGAGAACAGCCGCGGTTCCTATCCGATCGACTTCATTCCGAATGCGTCCAAGGACAATCTCGGCCCGGTTCCGCGCAACATCATTATGCTGACGGCGGACGCCTTCGGCATCCTGCCGCCGATTGCCAAGCTCACGCCCGACCAGGCGATGTATCACTTCCTGTCCGGCTACACGGCCCGTGTCGCCGGCACGGAAATCGGTGTGACCGAGCCAGACGCCACCTTCTCCACCTGCTTCGGCGCGCCCTTCATGCCGCGCCATCCCTCCGTCTACGGCAACCTCCTCAAGGAGCGGATCGCCAAGGGCGGCGTGGACTGCTGGCTGGTGAACACCGGCTGGACCGGCGGCCAGTATGGCGTCGGCGAACGCATGCCGATCAAGGTGACACGCGCCCTGCTGAACGCGGCACTCGACGGCAGCCTGAAGGCCGCCGACTTCCGCCGTGACCCCTATTTCGGCTTCATGGTGCCCGTGAGCGTGCCCGGCGTGGATGCGAAGATCCTCGACCCGCGCGCGACCTGGCCCGATCCGGCCGCCTATGACGAAAAGGCAAAGGCGCTGGTGAAGATGTTCGTTGAGAACTTCGCCCAGTTCGAAGCCCATGTCGAAAAGGGCGTGCTCGACGCAGCCCCCAAGGCGGCCTGATCAGCCGGCCTCATACTCACAAGCGGATGCAGGCAAGGGGCGCGGCGGCACATGTCGTCGCGCCCTTCCGCTTTTCAGGCCGGATTGGCAGCCCGGGGGGCTGACATCGCGGCCGTGGCCTGCCACGGACAGAGGGCATGAAACGAAGCCGTCGCAGCAACGACTGGGGCTTCCCGCGCTGGAGGCCCTATGAAGGCGCCGGGCGAACGCCCGAGGCGCAGCGCCTGTGCGACCGTCATGGCTGCACACTGCCCGGCACCTGCCCGGCGCCCAAAGCCCCCAACAAGCCGGACCGCTGGTGGTTCTGCGAAGCCCATGCCGCAGAATACAACAAGGGCTGGAATTATTTCGATGCGCTGAGCGCGGAAGAAGCCGCCGCCCAGGAAGAGCAGGAGCGCCAGGGCGCCCGTGCCTATGAACGTGCCCGCCACTGGGAATGGGGCCAGGGGGATGGCCGCCGGAGTCGCGCCGAACTCGACGCGCTGCGCCTTCTCGACCTGCCGCCGGATGCCGATGAAGCCGCCATCAAGGCTGCTCATCGCCGCATGGCCAAGGAAAACCACCCGGATCTCAATCCCGGCAATGCGGATGCGGCAAAACGCTTCCAGGCCGTTCAGGCCGCCTATGAGATCTTGAAATCGGCGGCAGAGAAGCGAGCAGAAACGCTTGCCAAGGCTGGTCGCGCCTCCTAGCGCCGACCCTCGTGAACGACATAGTTTCAACCCTCGCTTCGCCGGTCATCCTTTTCTTCGTGCTCGGGGCCATCGCTTCCTTTGCACGGTCGGACCTTTCGATTCCCGAAAGCATTTCCAAGGGCATGTCGCTCTACCTGATGGCCGCGATCGGCCTGAAGGGCGGGATCGAGGTCGCCGAGGCCGGTTTTGATCCCGGCATGCTGGCGACAGGCCTTGCCGGCCTGCTACTCAGCTTTGCCTTGCCATTCCTCGCCTTCCAGCTCCTGCGCTTCATCGGCCGTCTCGACAGCATGAACGCCGGCGCGGTTGCAGCCCATTATGGCTCCGTCTCGGTCGTGACCTTCGTAACCGGCATTGCCGTTCTGGAATCACAGGGCGCGCCGGCTGCGGGCTGGATGGTGGCCGTGCTTGCCCTGATGGAAACGCCCGCCATCATCGCCGGCCTGCTGCTGGCGCGTGGCTCCCTCGGCAACCTTGGCAGCACGCGGAACGCCGAAGGCTTCGGCGAGCACAGCGTCTGGCGGGAAGTGCTGCTGAACGGTCCCGTCGTCCTTCTGGTCGGCTCCTTTCTCATTGGCGTCATCGCCGGGAAGGATGCCTATCAGCCGGTCTCCGTCTTCTTCACCGACATGTTCCGGGGCGTGCTCTGCCTGTTCCTGCTCGACATGGGCCTGCTTGCCGCCCGCCGCCTGCGCGAAGCCCGCAGCCTCACCGTGCCGCTCGCGCTTCTGGCAATCCTCATTCCCTTGCTGAACGCAGCCATCGGGCTTGCCGCCAGCGCGCTCCTCGGAATTTCAGGCGGAACGGCCGCCGCCTTCACCATCCTTTGCGCTTCGGCAAGCTATATCGCGGTGCCCGCAGCCATGCGCCTTGCCCTGCCCAGGGCCGATGCCGGGCTCTACATCGGCATGTCGCTCGCCATCTCCTTCCCCTTCAACATCATCCTGGGTATTCCATTGTACGCTTGGTCGGTGCAGATGCTCCCCTGACGTTCACGAATCCCAGGATGATCGATGCCAGAATTCAAGGCCCTTCTCGATGGCTACCGCCGCTTCCGTCTCGGCGATTACCGCGATCAGCGCGAACGCTATGACAGGCTGGCCCAGGGGCAGGATCCGAAGGTGATGGTCATCGCCTGCTCGGACAGCCGTGTGGACCCGACCCGCGTGTTCGATGCCGGCCCCGGGGAAATGTTCGTGTTGCGCAATATTGCAAACCTGGTTCCGCCTTTCAGCGCAATTTCCGGACAGTCCAGCGTTGCCGCTGCAGTTGAATATGCAGTCAGCGGTCTCGAAGTTCACCATATCGTTGTCTTCGGCCATGGCCGTTGCGGCGGCATTGCAGCCGCCCTCGCCGGAGATTTCGACAATCCCGTCGCCGGCAAGCATGTGCATGCATGGATGGAATTCATTGCGCCCGCGCGCGATTCCGTGAAGGCGGCCTGCGCCCTTTCGCCTGACATCGACGCCCAGCGCACGCTCGAACAGGCCAGTGTGCGCCTGAGCATCGACAATCTGCGCACCTACCCCTTCGTTGCCGCAGCCGAAAAGGCCGGCAAGCTGAAGCTGCACGGTACGATCTTCGACATCGCCGAAGGGGCGCTCAAGATCCTCGACCCCAAGACGGGACAATTCCAGGCCTTGCCGCTCGACCTCTGAGAACCCGAGCCGGAAACGCTGCCGTGGCGCGGGCTCAGTCGAGCCCGCGCTGCATCAGCACGACATCGAGCCAGCGGCCGAACTTCAGCCCCACCTTTTCCATGGTTCCGACATGGTGGAATCCGAAGGCGCGATGCAGCCCGATGGAGGCATGATTCTCGCTGTCGCCAATCACGGCGATCATCTGCCTGTAACCGGCACGGCGTGATGCATCGAGAAGCGCCGCCATCAGCTGCCGGCCGATGCCCTGCCCTTCCTGCCCCGAAGCCACATAGATGCTGGTTTCGCCGCAATGGGCATAGGCGGCCCTGTCCCGGAACTGCCCGGCATAGGCAAAGCCCAGCGTCTCATGGCCCCGTTCCGCCACCAGCCATGGCCAGCCCCGGGCAAGGCATTTTTCCATGCGGGCGGCCATTTCCACGCTATCGGGCGCCTCCGTCTCGAAAGTGCCGGTGCCCGATTCCACATGCACACGATAGATTGCGGCACAGGCGGCCGCATCATCAAGCGTGGCTGGCCGCAGACGGACTTCAGATATGGATGGCGCGGCCATAGGCAGCCAGCACGCTTTCATGCATCGCTTCGGAAATGGTCGGGTGCGGGAAGATGGTCGCCATCAGTTCGGCCTCCGTCGCCTCGCACTGGCGGGCGATGACATAGCCCTGGATCATTTCTGTCACTTCCGCCCCGACAAGATGCGCGCCCAGAAGTTCGCCGGTCTTCGCGTCGAACACGGTCTTCACCAGCCCCTCCGGCTCGCCGAGGGCAATCGCCTTGCCATTGCCGATGAACGGAAAGCGGCCCACCTTCACACTGTGCCCGGCAGCCTTTGCGCCTTCCTCCGTCAGGCCGACGGAGGCCACCTGCGGCCGGCTGTAGGTGCAGCCGGGAATGTTGGACTTGTCCATCGGGTGGGCATGCGCTTCGCCCGCGATCTTTTCGGCAGCGACGACGCCTTCATGGCTCGCCTTGTGGGCAAGCCATGGCGGACCAGTGACGTCACCGATTGCCCACAGGCCGGGCACGCTGGTGCGGCCCCATTCATCGGTCTGGATATGGCCGCGCTCCGTCTTCACGCCCAGCGCCTCAAGGCCAAGCCCCTCGGTGTTGGGCGCGATGCCGATCGCCACGATCACATGGCTGAAGCGGGCCGCCTCGCCGCTGATGGTTGCTGTCACGCCATCGGCATCCACCGCCAGCTTCTCGACGCTCGCCCCTTTGCGGATCGTCATGCCCTGCTTCGACAGCGCCTTTTCCATGAAGGCGGAAATCTCTGCATCCTCGACAGGCAGTATGCGATCCTGCATTTCGACGATCGTGACCCTGGCGCCCATATCACTGTAGAAGCTGGCGAATTCTACGCCGATGGCGCCCGATCCGATGACCAGCAGATCGCTTGGCATGGCCGGCGGCACCATGGCGTGGCGATAGGTCCAGACCCGCTCGCCATCGGCCTTCAGATGCGGCAGTTCCCGCGCGCGCGCGCCTGTCGCCACGATGACATTGCCGGCTTCGAGCGTTCGATCCCCCACCTTCACCCTGGTGGCTGCAGTAAGGGTCGCCTCCCCTTCCAGCACGGTGATGCCATTCTTCTTCATCAGGCCCTTCACGCCCGAATTGAGCTGCCCGGCCACCTTGCGCGAACGCTCGGTCACTTTGGCAAGATCGAAACCGGCCTTCTCGACCGAAAGGCCATAGGATGCCGCCGTGTCGAGATAATGCTTGATTTCAGCCGAACGCAGCAGCGCCTTGGTCGGGATACAGCCCCAGTTGAGGCAGATGCCGCCAAGACGTTCGCGCTCCACGATGGCGACCTTCTGCCCAAGCTGGGCCGCCCGGATGGCAGAGACATAGCCACCCGGCCCTGACCCGATGACGACGAGATCGAAACGGTCGGACATCATTATCTCCACTGCGCCCAAGGGGCGCGTCAAAACCCGAATGCATCAGCCGGCAGGTTCAGGCCAGCATTCCCAGCGGGTTTTCCACCAGTTGCTTGAAGGCCTGCATCAGCTCCGCCCCGACAGCGCCGTCGATGGCGCGATGATCGAAGCTGCCGGTTGCGGACATCACGGTTGCAACCACCAGATCATCCCCCGACACCCAGGGCCGTTTTTCGCCGGCGCCGACAGCCATGATCATCCCCTCGGGCGGGTTGATCACCGCGCTGAACTGGCGGATGCCATACATGCCAAGGTTCGACAGGCTCGCGGTTCCGCCCTGATATTCGGAAGGCTTGAGCTTGCCGTCGCGGGCGCGCGCGGCCAGATCCTTCATGTCGGCTGCAATGTCCGAAAGCCGCTTGCCGGCGGCATCGCGGATCACGGGGGTGATGAGCCCGCCCGGAATGGCGACAGCCACCGAGACGTCGGCACGGCTGAACTTCTTCAGATGGTCGCCAGCGAAGCTGACATTGGCATCCGGCACCTGGATCAGCGCCAGGCCCAGCGCCTTCACCAGCAGGTCGTTCACGCTCAGCTTCACGCCGCGCGGCGCCAGTGCATCATTCAGTTCGGCCCGCAGCTTCAGCAGCGCATCGAGGCTGACATCCAGCGCCAGATAATAGTGCGGAACCGTCTGCTTCGATTCGGTGAGCCGGCGCGCGATGGTCTTGCGCATGCTCGACAGCTTGACCGCTTCGTGCGGCACATCCGTTTCGGGCGTGGCTGCCTTTGGCATTGCCGCTTCGGCAGCGGGCTTCGCAGCCCCGGCAGGCTTTGCGCCCGCACTGGCTGCCGCCAGCACATCCGCCTTCACGATGCGGCCACGCGGGCCGCTGCCATCGAGGGCGGAGAGATCGACACCTTCCTGCTGCGCGATCCGCCGGGCAAGCGGGCTGGCAATGATGCGTTCCCCGGCCTTCCTTGGTGGCGGCGGGGTGGCGGCAAGCGAAGAACGGCCCGCGCCCGCATCTGCTTCTGTCCTGTCCGCCTTGGGCGCGGGTGCCGGGGGGGCGGCGTCTGGAGCGGCGGCATCTGGAGCGACGGCATCTGTGGCGGCATCGAGTGCAGTGGCAGGGGCGTTTTCATCCCCCTCGCCTTCCAGCTGGGCGATCACGGCGTTGACGGCCACATTCTCGGTGCCGGCTTCCACCAGCAAGGCGCGCACCACGCCCTCGTCCACGGCTTCCACCTCCATGGTCGCCTTGTCGGTTTCGATCTCGGCGATCACGTCGCCGGGCCTGACGGTATCGCCCACCTTGATGTGCCAGGCGGCGAGTGTCCCCGATTCCATCGTCGGAGACAGGGCGGGCATGGTGATGTCTATGGCCATGATGCTCCTCAGATGATCGACTTGACCGCGGCAACCACGTCGGCAGCCTTCAGCAACGCCGCCTTTTCGAGATTATTGGCGTAAGGCAGCGGCACATCGGCATTGGTGACGCGAAGGACAGGGGCATCCAGATCGTCAAAGCCCTTTTCCATGGCGATCGCCATCACTTCCGCCGAAATGCTGCAAACCGGCCAGCCCTCTTCCACGACGACCATGCGGTTGGTCTTCTTCAGGCTTTCGAGAATGGCGGCCTCGTCCAGCGGGCGCAGCGTGCGCAGGTCGAGCACTTCGCAGGAAATGCCGTCTTCGGCGAGGCTCTTTGCCGCCTCGAGCGCAACGCCCACCCCGATGGAGTAGGACACCAGCGTGACATCGCTGCCCTCGCGGTGGATGCGCGCCTTGCCGATGGGAACCACTTGATCGCCTTCGGGCACCTCGAAGCTCTGGCCGTAGAGCAGTTCATTCTCGAGGCAGACGACAGGGTCCGGCGAGCGGATGGCGGATTTGAGCAGCCCCTTGGCATCGGCGGCGTCATAGGGCGCGACGACCAGCAGGCCGGGCACGCTGGCATACCAGGCAGCGAAATTCTGGCTGTGCTGCGCGGCGACCCGCGATGCCGCGCCATTGGGGCCGCGGAAAACCACCGGGCAACGCATCTGCCCGCCAGACATGTAGTTGGTCTTGGCTGCGGAATTGATGATGTGGTCGATCGCCTGCATGGCGAAGTTGAAGGTCATGAACTCGACGATGGGGCGAAGCCCGCCCATGGCGGCGCCGACGCCAAGGCCGGCAAAGCCATATTCGGTAATGGGCGTATCCACCACGCGCTTGTCGCCGAACTCGTCGAGCAGGCCCTGCGTCACCTTGTAGGCGCCCTGATACTGGGCAACCTCCTCGCCCATCACGAACACGCGCTCGTCGGCGCGCATTTCCTCGGCCATGGCGTCGCGAAGGGCTTCGCGCACGGTCTGCTTGCGGGTCTGTCCGGACGAGACTTCTTCCCCGGCGTTGTCGGACGCCTTCTTTTCGCTGGCGCTGGCGGGCGCCTTCTTCGGCGTTTCCGCGTCCGGCTTCGCGGCCGGCCCGGGCTTCTTTGCCGCTGCGGGCTTTTCGCCGGAAGCCGATGACGATTTGACGGTGGACGGGGCCTCTTCCTCGCCATCGACGGCCAGAACGGCAATCACCGTTCCCACCTTCACACCCTCGGCGCCGGCTTCCACTTCGAGCGAGACGACCTTCCCGCCCTCATCGGCTTCCAGTTCCATGGTTGCCTTGTCGGTTTCGATCTCGGCGATCACCTGGCCGGGTTTCACCACGTCTCCGGGCTTCACCAGCCAACTGGCGAGCGTGCCCTCTTCCATGGTGGGCGACATGGCAGGCAGTTTCACATCCATCAGTAAGTCCCCACCAGAACATCGGTATGAAGCTCGGCCAGATCAGGCTCGGGCGCCTGTTCGGCAAAATCGGCCGCCTCCGCGACAGCCGCCTTCACCTCGCGCTCGACGGCCCTGAACCAGTCCTCGTCGGCGAAGCCCAGTTCAAGCATCTCCTTCTTCGCCATCTCGATCGGATCGCGCTTTTCGCGCACTTCCTGCACTTCCTCGCGCGAGCGATACTTGGCCGGATCGCTCATGGAATGGCCGCGATAGCGATAGGTCTTCATTTCCAGAAGGATCGGGCCCTTGCCCGAACGCACCCAGTCAAGGGCGACGGTGGCGGCACCACGGACGGCCAGCACATCCATGCCATCGACCTGCATGCCCTCGATGCGGAAGCTCTCGCCACGGCGGAAGAGCTGGTCCTCGGCAGAGGCGCGGTTGACCGACGTGCCCATGGCATATTGGTTGTTCTCGATCACGAAGATGACAGGCAGCTTCCACAGCTCGGCCATGTTGAAGGCCTCATAGACCTGGCCCTGGTTGGCGGCGCCGTCGCCGAAATAGGTGAGCGCCACCCCGCCGTCATTCCGGTACTTGTGGGCAAAGGCCAGGCCCGCGCCGATGGGAACCTGTGCGCCGACGATTCCGTGGCCGCCATAAAAGCCCTGATCGACCGAGAACATGTGCATCGAGCCGCCCTTGCCGCGGCTGATCCCGGCTTCGCGGCCGGTAAGTTCGGCCATGATGACCTTGGGATCGATATGGCAGGCAAGCATGTGGCCATGATCGCGGTAGCCGGTGACAACACTGTCCCTGCCCGGCGTGATGGCGGCCTGCAGGCCCGTCACCACCGCTTCCTGCCCGATATAAAGATGGCAGAAACCGCCGATGAGACCCATGCCGTAAAGCTGGCCCGCCTTTTCCTCGAAGCGGCGGATCAGGAGCATCATCCGGTAATAGTCGCGATACTCCTGTTCGGAAGGCTTGTGCCTCTGAACCTCCGGCAATGTGTCGAACCGGCCTTTTTCAGCTCCGGTGCGCGCAACCGCGGCACGGCCTGTACCCTTCGCCAAGTCGCATCCCCTCTTCCAGAACCGGCCCCTATCGGGACCGGAAAACATCTGCCCTTTCGGGCCGGATTCCACATTGCCCCGAAGTGCCGCCACACTTCAACACCAGCCCCGAACAGAAGTGCGCATGCCCTGAACCGGGGCAGGCGACGGACGGCCCCTGCCTGACGGCATCGCCTTCAATCGATCAGGATCAACGCGCCGGCGGCTCGAGCGGCACGATCACTTCATCCGGACGAACGACTCCAAGGTGCCGGCGCACCAGTTCGTCGGCATAATCCGGATCGACACCGCGCGGATCGAGCAGATCGATGTCATGCTCGATCGCCTGCTTGCGGCTGGCCAGAACCGCATGGCGCGCCTCAAGCTCGGAACGCTCCTTGCGGATATCGTCGAGCGCCAGAAGGCCGGTGGGCCCGAAAAGCGCGTGGGTGCCGAAATAGAGCATGATCATGAGACAAAGCGCCGGCAAGGCCGCACGCTTGAGAAGATCGGTCAGGGGCAAGCGCTTCATGCCTTTCAGAATCACGCCTCGCGGGCGTCCGTCAAGCGGAACCGCACAACAAGGCGATTCCGGCCTTGCCGAAGGCACACGCCGCCCAGCGGCCAGCTGGTGGCGAGAGGCCGAAAACCTCACGCAAGACATGAACTGTTGCATTAAGGCCATAAAATGTGAAAAATCCTTAAATCAGGAATTTCCAGTCTTTAACGGCCATTCATCATACGCTAGCAGAGAATCACGGGCGTAAAAAACAATATGGGTCGCCCGGCAAGACGGAGAAGAACGCCATGAAGAGCCGACTTCTGAAAACAGGTGCAACCATCCTTCTCGCCACGGTTGCTATTCCGGCCACCGCAAGCGGGTTCGAAGGCCATGCCATCCCCGTCACCGCAGAAGCCCGGGCAGCGGAAGGCAAGACCGTCCAAAACGGCACCATCCTTTCCGACGCCCAAATCCAGAGCGGCAGGGAAATGCCGCCACTGCCGAATGCCGGCACACTGGCGACTTTGATCGCCGGGTTCGGTATGATCGGCTTCGCAACGCGCAGACGATCGGTCGCCGTCTGAGCCAATAAAAAATATGTAAATATCCATCCAACCAAGAAAAAAAATGGGGTCCGGCGTTCCCTGTCGCCGGACCCCTTTCCTTTTCTGAGGCCTTTTCGGTGGCCTTTTCAGTGGCTGCTCGCGACTGGCCCGCCGCCAGGTGGCAGGCGGGCCAGTCGTCAATCAGCGCAGGATCGAACGCCCCGCATAAAGGGCCGAATCGCCAAGCTCGGCTTCGATTCGCAGAAGCTGGTTGTATTTCGCCAGCCGGTCGGAACGGCTGAGCGAGCCAGTCTTGATCTGGCCGCAGTTGGTGGCGACGGCGAGGTCGGCAATCGTCGAATCTTCCGTCTCGCCCGAACGATGGCTCATGACAGCCGTGTAACGGGCGCGATGCGCGGTGTTCACGGCTTCCAGCGTTTCCGACAATGTGCCGATCTGGTTCACCTTTACGAGAATCGAATTGGCGACCCCGCGACCGATTCCGTCACGCAGGCGGGCGGCATTGGTGACGAACAGATCGTCGCCGACCAGCTGCACCTTGTCTCCGACACGGTTGGTCAGCGCCTTCCAGCCGTCCCAGTCGTCCTCGGCCATGCCATCCTCGATGGAGATGATGGGATAACGGGCGACGAGGTCGGCAAGGAAGCCCGCCATTTCATCAGAGGAAAGGGTTTTCCCTTCCCCTTCCATGACATAGCGGCCATTTTTGAAAAATTCCGTCGAAGCGCAATCCAGCGCCAGCATGACTTCGTCGCCGGGCTTGTAGCCCGCCGTCTCGATCGCCTTCAGAATCACGTCGAGGGCTTCGTTGGCGCTCGACAGGGCGGGTGCGAAGCCGCCTTCGTCACCGACGGCGGTCGACAGCCCGCGGTCATGCAGGGCCTTCTTCAGGGAATGGAAGATTTCCGCACCCCAGCGCAGCCCTTCCGAGAAGGTCTCGGCGCCGACGGGCATGATCATGAATTCCTGGAAGTCGATGGGGTTGTCGGCATGGGCGCCGCCGTTGACGATGTTCATCATCGGCACGGGAAGCAGCTTGGCAGCCGTGCCCCCGATATAGCGGTAAAGGGAAAGCCCGCGCGCATCGGCTGCAGCGCGCGCCACAGCAAGGCTGACGCCGAGGATGGCGTTGGCGCCCAGGCGCGCCTTGTTGGCGGTGCCGTCCAGCGCGATCATCTGTGCGTCGATGTCTTCCTGCTCCTCGGCATCGAGGCCGATGAGCGCGTCGGAAATCTCGCCATGGACTGCCGCCACGGCCTGCTGCACGCCCTTTCCAAGGTAGCGGCCCTTGTCGCCATCGCGCTTCTCGACAGCTTCGTGCGCGCCGGTCGAGGCGCCGGAAGGAACGGCGGCGCGGCCGACACTTCCGTCTTCAAGGACGCAATCCACCTCGATGGTGGGGTTGCCCCGGCTGTCGAGGATTTCGCGGGCGATGAGATCGACGATGGCGGTCATGGCGGCTCCTGTGGCTTGTCGCTTTCGCGCAAGCTTCTAGGCCCTCAGCCCCAGAGTGCAACCTCTGGCGGATCGACATCGCTTCCATGGAAATTCAGCCCATGCGGACGATCGCGCGCCAGAAGCAGCGGGCCATCGAGATCGGCGAACTGGCCCTGCATCGCCGCAACGAAAGCCGGGGCCACGCCAAGCGATGTGGACAGCATGCAGCCTGTCATCAGCCCGAGGCCCCGCTGGCGCGCGGCATGGATGAGCGCCAGCGCTTCCGTCAGCCCGCCGCATTTGTCGAGCTTCACGTTGATGAAGCGGTAGCGGCCGATGACATCCCCCAGTTCGGCACGGCTCTGCAGGCTTTCGTCAGCCGCCAGAGGCACGGGCGAGCGCACATGCACCAGATCCGAATCGGCCCCCTTCGGCAGGGGCTGCTCGATCAGTTCGAGCCGGTGGCGGGCCAGTTCGTGGCACATGCGCTCGACATCGAGGCCGGCCCAGCCTTCGTTCGCGTCGGCGATGAGGCGCGCGTCAGGCGCTGCTGCGCGCACGGCCGCCACACGGTCCGCATCCCCTTCCCCGCCGAGCTTCAGTTTCAACAGTTCGCGCGCCGAAGCAGCCCGTGCCTGCTGCGCCATCTCGGCCGGCGTGCCCAGGCTGATGGTGAAGGCGGTCAGCATCGGGCGCGGCTCCGGCAGGCCGGCAAGCGTCCACACCCGCTTTCCGGCAATCTTCGCTTCCAGATCCCAAAGCGCCGAATCGAGCGCATTGCGCGCCGCCCCCGGCGGCATCAGGTCGAGAAGCCCGGCACGGCCCGCGCCGGCCTCGATGGCAGGCGCCTGCGCGAGAACAGCCGCGAGCGCGGCCTCGGGGCTGTCTGCGAGATAATAGATGGGCGTCCCCTCACCGCGCCCGACATGTGCGCCCTGCCGGATTTCGGCCACCACCACATCGACATGGGTCTTGGTTCCACGCGCGATCACGAAGGGGCGCGCCGTTTCCCAGCGCTCGATTCGGGCCGTCAGGCTTCGCTTGCCGCTTTCCATGACGCCGGTGCCTAGCCTCATGCGGGGCAGCCCGCTAGGGTGGGCTGCATGAGCCTTTCTTCCTGGGCAAAAGAGACATCGCACCGGCTGCGCCGCGATGCGCACATGCTTTGGATCGCGGCGCGCGATCCCCGAACCCCGCTGCTGGCAAAGCTCGTGGGCGGGCTGATCGCAACCTATGTGCTGTCACCCATAGACCTGATTCCCGATTTCGTGCCCGTTCTCGGCCTGCTTGACGAACTGATCCTGGTGCCGCTGGGGCTGGCGCTTGCAGTCTGGCTGGTGCCCGCGCCGCTGATGGCGGAATTTCGCGCCCAGGCGGATAGAGCGGTGGAACGGCCCATCAGCCGGGCCGGCGCGCTGCTGATCATAGGCCTGTGGGTGATGATCGGAACCTTCATCGCGCTCCAGCTCTGGGCGCTTCGCTACTGGTAGGAACAAGGCATGGCCGGCACCCCCGAAGACCAGCCCCCGCGCGAGCAGGTGGAGCTAGATCCGGTGGCCATTGCCGCGCGCATCACAACGCTTGAAATGCTGGTGCGGCAGATGATGGTGGTGCAGCTGCGGCTGCTGGCCGATGGCGGCCACATCGAGCTGACACAGGATTATGTGCGCTCGCTTTCCGATGCCTATGCCCGCAAGGTGGACGAATCGACCATCATCGAAAGCAGCTCGGCGGATGTGAATTACGCCTTCAAGCTGAATGTGCTGCACCAGCTGGAACGATTCTTCGACGAAATCAGCGCCCACCTCGCTGAAAATCCCTGAAGAACCGCCGCGAAGGGCGCGGGATTGGCCCGCTTTGCACGCGCAGCGGGCCAGTCTGCAATCAATCGCGGCAGTGTTGTGCATGAAGGGCTTTGCAGGCACGCCTTCGCCTGCTAGTTGGCCCATCCCACGCCCAGAGGCCCGATGGCGGAGTGGTGACGCAGCGGACTGCAAATCCGTATACGCCGGTTCGATTCCGGCTCGGGCCTCCAGCTTCCCCCATCCATGTGATGACCGCCACACCGGCGATCACCCCCTCAGGCGGCCAGTCCGACAGGCAGCCAGTGCGTCAGGCGGACAATCCGTCAGGTGGTCAGGCGCGCGTGACGCCGCCTGTGGAAGCGGGCCGGCCCGAATCCATATTCCAGAACCGTCGCCCGCTTGAAATAATGGCCGATGCGCAGTTCGTCCGTCATCCCCATGGCGCCATGCAGCTGGACAGCGTTCTGGCCAATGAACCGGCAGGCTTCGGCCATGGTCACTTTCGCAGCCGATGCCGCGCGCGACCGTGCATCATCCGGCCCATCCAGCGACTGGCAGGCCAGCAGAGAAGCCGAGCGGACAAGTTCGACGCGCAGATGCATGTCCACCAGCCGGTGCTGGATAGCCTGGAAATTCCCGATGGGCTGGCCGAACTGCTGCCGCGCGCGCGCATGCTCCACCGTGTCTTCCAGCAGCCGGCCCAGCAGGCCGGTTGCTTCGGCGGCGGCAGCGGCGATGGCCCGGTCACGCCATGCCTCCAGCAGAGGCAGCCCCCTTCCCTCTTCCCCGATAAGGCTCTCGCGGCCAGCGGGCACCGAATCGAAGCGGATATCCGCGGCTGGCCGTTCATCCAGCATGGCATAGGGATCGAGATGGATGCCGGCCTGTGCTGCATCCAGCAGGAACAGCGACAGGCCGTCCGCATCGCCGGGCTTGCCGGAGGTTCGGGCGGCGACGATGATGTGGCTTGCCCATGGCGCCGTGACGACGAGGCGCTTCTGCCCCTGCAGCACCCAGCCGTCGGCAACAGGGCTGGCCGGCATGGCAATCCCGGCAAATTCATCCCCGAGGCCGGGTTCATCATGCGCCATGGCCAGGCGAACCCCTCCACCGGGTATCTGGGCAAGGACATCTTCGGCCCGCGCGCCGCCGCCGATGGCGAGCAGGGGCGCGCACTGGAAAAGCGTTTCGGCGAGCGGTTCGCTCAGCAGGGCGCGCCCGGCTTCTTCCATCAGCACCAGCTGTTCGAGCGGGCCACCATAGCCGCCGGCCGCTTCGGGCAGGCCGATTGCAAGCGCGCCCGCCTCGCTGGCCAGCGCCTGCCAAAGGCGCTGGCGCATGCCGCCATCCTGGCGCAGCGCGTGCTGGCGCGATTCGAAGTCGCCATGATCGGCGAACAGCCGCGCGACAACTTCCCGGAACCGTTCCTGATCAGCGCCCAGTTCGAAATCCATCCCGCCTCTCTCCGTCCATCTTCGCGCCCCACCTTATGCAGGGGATGCAGCTTTGGCGCTCCGGTCTAAAGAGATAAGCGTGCACCGCAAGAAGCAGGGAGGACCGGCATGGACATGGACTGGAGCGCCGAGGACAGGGACTTCATCCGCGAACTGCGCGCCTTCCTGCAAGCGGAACTGACGGATGACCTGAAGGCCGCCGGGCGTTGGATGACCAGCGTTTATGGCGATCATGAAGCCTCGATGGAATGGCAGCGGCGGCTGCACGCGCGGGGCTGGGCAGCGCCCGCCTGGCCGAAGGAACATGGCGGCGCAGAGCTTTCGGTAACGCAGCGCTACATCTTCGCACGCGAACTGGCGCGCGCCGGCGCGCCGCCTGTCTCGCCCATGGGCATCGGCATGTGCGGCCCGGCGCTGATCGGCCACGGCACCGCGGAACAGAAAGCCCATTACCTGCCGCGCATGCTGACGGGCGAACATTTCTGGTGCCAGGGCTATTCCGAGCCGCAGGCAGGCTCTGACCTCGCGCTTCTCAACATGCGCGCCATCCGCAACGGATCGGACTTCGTCTGTTCGGGAACCAAGATCTGGACGACGCACGCCAATGTCGCGAACTGGATCTTCTGCCTGGTGCGGACTAGCCAGCAGGATCGCCCGCAAAAGGGCATCACCTTCCTGCTGATCCCCATGGATTCGCCCGGCATCACCGTACGGCCGATCATCATGTCGTCTGGCGAGCATATCCAGAACCAGATCTTCTTCGACGAGGTGCGCGTGCCTGTCGGCAATGTCGTGGGCCAGGTGGATGACGGCTGGACCGTCGCGAAATATCTGCTGGAATTCGAACGCGGCGGCAGCGCCTATGCGCCGGGCTTGCAGGTCAGGCTTGACCGCATCCGCGAAATGGCAAGCCAGGGGCCAGCCCCGCTGATCGAAGACCCGGTCTTTGCCGCCGCGCTGGCCGACGCGCAGATCCGGATCGACGTTCTGGAAGTGTTCGAGATGCGCGTTCTCTCCATCGCCGCGCGCGGCGGGCGGCCCGGAACCAATGGATCGGCCATGAAGATCCTGGGCACGGAACTGAGCCAGCACCTGACGGAACTGGCGATGGAAGCGGCAGGCCCGGCCGGCCTCTCCTTCCAGCCGGATGCCGGGGTTTCAGGCGGGCCGAATGTGCTGCCGCACGCCGCCGGTGTCCGCGGGAACCGCGATGCCGCGATCGCCCCGCTCAAATATCTGAATGATCGCGCCGGTAGCATTTATGCCGGCTCGAACGAGATACAACGCAACATCCTCGCCAAGGCTCAACTGGGGCTGTGAACAAACGCCCTTCGGCCGGGGTTGCGGCCGGCACCCGGAAAAGGGCAGGTAGCTGAATTCACGCTACGGCCACCTTCCGTGATTTTTCGCGAAGAGGCAGCCGGAGCGGCCATAGATGGCCCTGGCGCCCAGCCCCAGGGCTCGCCTTCATCCGCCGCGCGGTCATTTCAGTCTCGCCCGTGCCCGGGAAAAGCTCCTGTCATGGCATTGTCCCTTCCGGAGCATCTGTCGGATAATCCGGGTTCCGCCCGGTCCAAAGGAGTTCATGGTTCATGCCCATCACGCAGGAAGCCAGTCGCTATCCTCAAATGGCCGATTCAGTCGCAAATTCCCTAGCCGTGCCTCTTCTCGCCGATATTCCGCCATGGGCTGAAGTGCTGCTCGGCCTTGGCGTGCTCCTTGCCATATCAGTACTGGCCAATTTCCTGATCAAGACAATCATCTGGCGCTTTGTCGCGCGGATCCTGCCCGGTGAAAGCCGCACTCCGGTGCGCATCATCGCGCGGCTGGTCAACATCATCCCGGCGGTCATTCTCTCGCGCGGAATTGCGGCGGTGCCGCACATTCCGGAAGTCGTCGTTACGGTCAGCCGCAATGTGGTTGGCGCCTTCATAGTGCTGACCATCGCCCTCGCGATCAGCGGAGCCCTCAACTACGCAAACGAACTTTACCAGAAACGCCCAGAGGCGGCGAACCTGCCTATCAAGGGCTATCTGCAGGTGCTCAAGATACTCGTCTTCGCAGCGGCCGCCATCCTCATGATCGCCGCCCTGATGGAGCAATCTCCCCTGCTGCTTCTTTCGGGGCTGGGGGCCATGGCTGCGGTGCTGATGCTGGTGTTCAAGGATACCATCCTTTCGCTTGTGGCTTCGGTGCAACTCACATCCAACGACATGCTGCGCGTCGGTGACTGGATCGAGATGCCGCAACTGAATGCTGATGGCGATGTGATCGATATCGCCCTGCACACCGTGAAGGTGCAGAACTGGGACAAGACTATCACCAGCATACCCACGCACCGTCTGATTGACCAAAGCTACAAGAACTGGCGTGGCATGTCGGAATCCGGCGGGCGGCGCATCATGCGCTCACTCCTGATCGACCAGAACAGCATCCGTTTCCTGGGCAATGAAGAACAGGCAGACTTGCGCCGCCTTGCCCTGATAGACGACTATCTCGATCGCAAGCAGAACGAGCTTGATCAGTGGAACCGCAGACTGATCACAGTCGGACATGACTCCATCAACGCCCGCAGAGTCACCAATATCGGTACATTCCGGGCCTATGTGATTGCCTATCTGCACGCACACCCCAGCATTTCCAGGAACATGACCTTGCTGGTGCGCCAGTTGGAGCCAACGCCGAAGGGCCTGCCGCTGCAGATCTACTGTTTCACCAACACAACCGTGTGGAAGGAGTATGAGGGCATCCAGTCAGATATCTTCGACCACCTGCTGGCAATCCTGCCGCAGTTCGATCTGCGGATCTTCCAGGAGCCAAGCGGCCTCGACCTGCGCGGCCTTTCCGGGGCGGCGGAGGAAAGAGTGGCCGCGACAGCACAATGACATCCTGGCAACTGCCAGCACATATGCCCGCATGCGGCACCGTGCGGGCATGATGATGGAAACCACAGAGCTCCCGCCATTCGCTGGCAGAAGTTCTGGATTTCGGGGAATACCCTGGAAAAGCGCTATGGCGGAGTCGGAGGGATTCGAACCCTCGGTACCGGTTACCCAGTACGGCAGTTTAGCAAACTGCTGGTTTCAGCCACTCACCCACGACTCCGGCGCACTGGCGTCGGCGGGCTATAGCCAGCCCGCCGCAGGCCTGCAACCGTTCAGGCAAGAGTTTTGCCCGATCAACGCCCGATCCCTGTATATTGCAGGCCGTGGCGCTGCATTTCCTCCGGACGGTAGACGTTCCTGAGGTCGACCACGACCGGCGCCTTCAGCAGGCCCTTCACGCGCGCAAGGTCAAGCGCGCGGAAAGCGTCCCACTCCGTCACCAGAACCATGGCATCCGCGCCATCGAGAGCCGCATAGGGATCGCCGGCATAGTCCACCCGGTCGAGCACGAGCTTCGCCTGCTCCACCCCTTCGGGATCATAGGCGGCAATCGTGGCGCCAGCGTCCTGAAGGGTCTGGATGATGGCGATGGCGGGCGAATCCCGCATGTCATCGGTGTTGGGCTTGAAGGTAAGGCCCAGAATGCCGATGCGCTTGCCGCGCACGTCGCCGCCCATGGCCGCGATCACCTTGCGGCCCATGGCGCGCTTGCGCTGCTCGTTCACCTGCGCCACCGTTTCCACGATGCGGACCGGGGCTTCGTAATCCTGCGCGGTCTTGATGAGGGCCAGCGTGTCCTTCGGGAAGCAGCTGCCGCCATAGCCGGGGCCGGCGTTCAGGAACTTCGACCCAATGCGGTTGTCGAGCCCGATTCCGCGCGCGACATCCTGCACATTCGCACCGACCTTTTCGCACAGGTCAGCCATTTCGTTGATGAAGCTGATCTTGGTAGCAAGAAAGGCGTTGGCCGCATATTTCGTCAGTTCGGCGGTGCGGCGGCTCATCACCATCATCGGCGCCTGGTTCAGATAGAGCGGGCGATAGAGTTCTTCGAGAACCTGCCGCGCGCGATCATCCTCCACTCCGATCACGATCCGGTCAGGGCGCTTGAAATCCGAGATGGCGGCCCCCTCGCGCAGGAACTCCGGATTGGAAGCGACCGAGAATTCGGCCCCAGGGTTCACTTCGCGCACGATGCGCTCCACTTCGTCTCCCGTGCCGACCGGCACGGTGGACTTGGTGACGATGACGGCATAGCCATCCAGGCCGGCCGCGATTTCCCGTGCGGCGGCATAGACATAGCTGAGATCGGCATGGCCATCGCCGCGCCGCGATGGCGTGCCGACGGCGATGAAGATGGCCTGCGCGCCCTTCATGCCCTCCGCGAGATCGGTGGTAAAGGAAAGCCGGCCCGCCTTGACGTTGGTTGCAACCAGATCGTCGAGCCCGGGCTCGTAGATGGGCATGACATTGGCGTTCAGCCGCTCGATCTTGGCGGGATCCTTGTCAACGCAGACGACTTCGTGCCCGAAATCGGCAAAGCAGGCCCCCGAGACCAGGCCGACATAGCCTGAACCGATCATCGCAATCCGCATGTCATACCATCCTGCTGAAGCTTGAACCTGTTATCCGCGGTTAGCCGTGGGAGCCCCCCTGCCGCAAGACAGTGCGGGACATGGGCAAAACCCGCATGCATCTTTTACCTTGTTGCCCTTTTCACCCTGATGCTCTCAGGGCGCCGGAACGGGCTGCGGCGCCGTCGCGTTGAGCGGGGGCGGCGCCACTGTGGCGGAGACCGCCGCCGGACGGGACAGGGCGGCCATCGCATCGCCCAGCGCCAGCGATTCAAGCCTGTCGAGGGCGGCTTCCGCCGCCGCAAGGCGACGCGCATCCACGATCCAGAGGTCACGGGCTTCGTTGCGAGGCGCCCTTTCGATGGCGTTGATGGCGCGCACCAGATCGCCCTTTTCAAGCTCCGCCTGCGCCTCGGCCAGGGCGCGCGGATCGCCAGCGCCCGTGGCAAGGGCCTCATCTCCGCTCGGACGGACCTTCACGAGCGTCCGCAGGCGTCCAAGGAAATTCTCCCACCAGCCCGCGCCGGCAGCCTCACCGGTGACCCGGCCCGGTTCTTCCGCCGCTGGCGGCTCGGCCATCTGGGCCAGCCGGGTGGCAAGGCTGCCATGCGTCTGCGGCAGGCTCGACCAGTTGGTAAGATCGGCAAGCGCAGTGTCGGCCACCGGCGCGAAGCGCGCGGACAGGAGCGGCTCCAGCGGGCCGAGCGGCCGCCCCGCTTCCACCGCGCGGCGCGCCAGAGAAAGCAGGAAGAAGGCGCGAAGGTCACGGTCTTCCGCGCCGGTCTCGGCCTCGAGCCGGGCAATATCCCGGGACAGGGACTGCCAGCGATCATCATGGCCCGCCCCCTGTTCGGCGAGCTGCCCGGCAAGCGTGCCCGTGCGGCTTTCCAGCTGGGCAATCCGGCTTTCCAGCGTGGTCAGGGCATCGGCGGCGGAACCGGCGGCAACCGCCGTTTCGAGCGCCATTGCGGGCGCATCCTGCACCCGGCTTTCAAGCTGCGCCAGTTTCTGCTCGAGGGCTTTGATGTCAGGCCCGGAAAGCGCCTGTTCGGGCGCGCGAAGGGCGGGCGGCAGATGGCCCCGCACCTGCCGTTCCAGCCAGGGGCTGCCGAGAACGCCAATGGAGAAGCTGACACCAGCGGCAGCCAGAAGCCAGGGCAGAACCGGCCTTGAACGCTCAGGCCTTGAACGCTCAGGGCTTTCGAACCTTCCGGAACGGTTGTCGCTCCCGTCAGAGAGCTGGCTGCCCTGCCCTGTCGTGCCGCCGGGCGCCTGACCCAGTGCCGATTGGGCCAGACCGGACTGGCGGCTTCGGCTGGAACCATTATCCCCGCCGCGATCGGTGCTCGCATCATTCATCGTTCATGCCATGCCACAGCCGGCGGGCTGCCGCCAAGGCTTCCTCGAGCGAAGGCTTACCGGCGATGTCCACTGCCTTCCAGCCCGCACCCGCCATGCGGGCAACCGCAGGGCTGAGGGCAATGATGCGCAGCCCTCCCCTTGGCACGCCCGCACCCGACAGGGCCTGTGTGAAAATGGCAGCCGTTCGCGGGGAAAAGAGCAGCACCGCGAATATCTCTCCGCGCTTCAGCCGGGCTGCTGTTTCCGCATCGAGGCCGCTGACAGGCCTGGCGGCATAGACAGCCACCCGCGCAACCGACAGGCCGTCCGGCACTGCATAGGCAGCGGTCGTCTCCCCGCCCGCATGCAGCAGGCTGCGCACCCCTGCCTCGAAAGCGCGCCGAACGATCTCGCTTCCATCCGTTTCCCCGGCCATGGCAACGGCAAAGCCGGCGTCTTCCGCAGCGCGCGCCGTGTTGGGGCCAACGGCATATACAGGCAGGCGGAGCAGCCCGGGCGCACGCGCCGCAACGAGGCCAGGCGCATGGGCGCTCGTGAACAGCAGGGCTTCCGGCATGTCGGCCGGCAGGTTCCATTCCAGCGGTTCGATGCGCAAAAGCGGGGCGGATATGGCTGAAAAGCCGGCATTGAGGGCTGCTTGCGCGGTCCGGCCGTCTGTCTCTTGCGGCCGGGTCAGCAGCAGGACTGGAAGGGTCACGGCTGCCTCGTCTGCCCCGGGGAGCGCAGGATCGCAGGCGTCGCCTGCTCTAGGGAGCGCAGGATCGCAGGTGTCGCCTGCTCCAGCAACCGCCTTGCCAGCGCCGCGCCAAGGGCATCCGGGTCGTCCATGCCCGAATCGGCTGACAGGATGGAGCCGGCAACGCAGTCGCGGCCGTCGGGGCTCAGAAGCTCGGCATCAAGCCGTAGCCCGTTCGCAGTCTGCGCCTCTGTTCGCGCCTGTGCCGCGACGGCCGTGTGGCAGCTGCCCCCAAGGCCGCGCAGCAGTGCCCGCTCGGCCAGCAGGCATTGCATGGTGTCCGTGTCGTTGATGGCGGCGAGCAGCGCCAGCATGGGCGCATCATCCGCGCGGCAGGTGATGCCGACGATAGCCTGCGAGGCGGCCGGCAGCCATGTCTCAGGGTCGAGCGGGACGCCGGCAGCGATGCCGAGCCTGTCGAGCCCGGCTGCCGCCAGGAACGTCGCCGCGACCTTGCCTTCCTCAAGCTGGCGCAGCCTCGTCTGCACATTTCCCCGGAAGGATATGACGGACAGATCGGGCCTGCGGTTCAGAAGCTGCGCCGCGCGCCGCGGGCTGGACGTGCCGACTGTCGCACCATGCGGAATCGCGGCAAGGCTTTCCGCCCCCACCAGCCTGTCGCGCGGGTCCGCGCGCGGCAGAACCGCTGCCAGCGCGATTCCCGGTGCGAGCGTCGTCTCCACGTCCTTCATGGAATGAACCGCGAAATCCACCTCGCCGTCCATGAGGGCGCGGTCGAGTTCCTTGGTCCACAGGGCCTTGCCGCCAATCTCCGCGAGCGGCCTGTCCTGGATCCTGTCGCCCTGCGTCTGGACGACGATGGTGGCGATGTCCGCAACGCTGGTGCCATGGGCGGCGACGAGCGCCGCCTCGGCCATGCGGGCCTGCGCCAGGGCGAGCGGAGAGCCTCGCGTGCCCAGCCTGAGCGGCTTCTGCGGGGTGAAAGGCGTGTTGTTCATGGCCGCCTCAATGCCCGCTTGCCATGGCCGCGCCAAGCCCCGGGACGGGCAAAGCCTTGCCACCCGGAAGGAAACATCTCGTCGGCCGTGAACGCAATTCGTCGCACTTCGCCAACAATGGGCCTTGAAATCCTCCACGCGCTATTGCAATGGCGCGATGCTTCAGACCACGTCGCACCCCTCACGGGTCGTCGGGGATCGAGCTTGCGGCCGCAAGGTCTCACCCCCATGGCCTGCAACAATTGGGCAATCGTGCCCTTATAGGAGGTCAGAATGAACAAGCTTTTCACCCTCGCTGCCGTTGCGAGCCTCGCCCTGGTCGCCGCTTGCGGCGAAAAGCAGGCTGCTGACGCCACGGAAGAAGCTGCTGCCGACACCGCCGCTGCCGCCGACGCAACCGCTGACGCCGCTGCTGCCACCGCCGATGCGGCTGCTGCTACCGTCGACGCCGCTGCTGTTGACGCTGCTGCTGCCGTCGAAGGCGCTGCCACCGACGCCGCTGCCGCTGTCGAAGGCGCCGCCACCGACGCCGCTGCCGCGGTTGACGCCGCTGCTGCTGCTCCGGCTCAGTAAGCCCTACGGCTTCAAGCAAATGGAAGGGTCGCGGTATCCACCGCGGCCCTTCTTTTTTGCCTCCGCCCGAAGGGTGCAAGGCATGACAGCCCTATGCAGGACCGCATCACTGCCCTGCCCCGGGAATCACTGAAACAGACGCTTCGGATGGCACCAGCCATCACTGCTGGCGCTTGAGGCCGGGCATGTATCGCACATTCCGGCCGCAGCTTCCGAATAGCGGAAAGCACGGCGTGCCGGACATCGCCGCCAAGAGCCAGAGGCTGAGCGGCCTCAGATCTCGACCTGGCTTCCCAGTTCCACCACGCGGTTCGTCGGCAGCTTGAAGAACTCCATCGCCGATTCGGCGTTTCGCAGCATCCAGGCAAAGAGCTTTTCCCGCCACAGCGGCATTGCCGGCCGCTCGGATGGCAGAAGCGTCTGCCGTGCAAGGAAGAAGCTGGTGTCCATCATCCGGATATCCGGCCCGCAGGTGTTCACGGCCTTCAGGGCGCGCGGAACATCCGGCTGCTGCATGAAGCCGTAGCGCAGGATCAGGCGGTAGAAATTCGCCCCCAGGTCAAAAACCTCGACCCGGTCCGCATCCGAGATGAAGGGCACCTCGTCGATCACGATGGTGAGGATGAGAATGCGCTCGTGCAGCACCTTGTTGTGCTTCAGATTGTGCAGAAGCGCATGCGGAACACCATTGGAGGTGGAGGACAGGAAGACCGCCGTGCCCGGCACACGCGCCGCCGCACGGGAGGCGGACTTGATGAAGACCTCCATCGGCATGGCCGATTCCTTCAGCCGCTGCTGCATGAGGAAGCGCCCGCGCGCCCATGTGGTCAACAGGGTGAAGACCACCAGGCCTGCCAGCAGCGGGAACCAGCCGCCATCGGGGATCTTGGTGAGATTGGCCGTGAAATAGGCCCCGTCGATGATGAGGAAGGCGCCGATCAGCAGGTAGGACAGCCAGCGGTTCCATTTCCAGACCTGCGTGATGAGAATGCCGATCATCACGGTGGAAATCAGCATCGTGCCGGTGACGGAAATGCCATAGGCAGCGGCCAGGTTTGACGAACTGCCGAAGCCCAGCACCAGCAGGATCACCAGCACCAGCAGCACCCAGTTGATGAAGGGAATGTAGATCTGCCCCTCGGCCCGGGCCGACGTGTGCAGGATCTTCAGACGCGGCAGATAACCGAGCTGCACGGCCTGGCGCGTGATCGAGAAGGCCCCCGAAATCACCGCCTGCGAGGCAATGACCGTGGCGAGCGTGGCCAGCACCACCAGCGGAAGCCGGAGCTCCTCTGGCGCAAGCAGGAAGAAGGGATTGCGGATCGCCTCGGGGTTGCCCATCAGCATCGCGCCCTGCCCCAGATAGTTCAGCATCAGGGCGGGCAGCACAAGGGCCAGCCAGCCTATGCGGATGGGGTTGCGGCCGAAATGCCCCATGTCGGCATAGAGCGCCTCCGCGCCGGTGACGGCGAGGATCACGGATGAAAGCGCGAGGAACGCCAGCACCCCATCCGTCATGAAGAAGCGCACCGCATGATGCGGGGAAAGCGCCCAGAGGATATCCGGGTTCTGGAAGATGTTCACCAGCCCGAGGGTTGCCAGGGTCAGGAAATAGATCAGCGTGATCGGCCCGAAGAAGGCGCCGACACGGGCGGTTCCATAGCTCTGGATGAGGAACAGGCCGACGATGATTCCGATGGCGATGGGAATCACCAGCGGTTCGAGCGATGCCTCGACGACTGTCAGCCCCTCGACCGCCGAAAGGACGGAAATGGCCGGCGTGATGATGCTTTCGCCAAAGAACAGGGCCGTGGCGAAGATTCCGAGCACCACCACCCAGGGCGCCCAGCGCCGACCCTGCGAATGGCGGGTGAGGAGAGCCTGAAGGGCAATGGTGCCGCCCTCGCCGCGGTTGTCGGCCCTGAGGATGACGCCGACATATTTCAGCGTCACGACCAGCATCATGGTCCAGAAGATCAGGCTGATGATGCCGGTGATATGGTAATCGTCCACCGGAAGCGGATGCGGGCCGATGAAGGTTTCCCGCATCGCGTAGATGGGCGAGGTGCCGATATCCCCGAACACGACACCGATCGCGCCCATGACAAGCTTTGGCAAGCCGTCCTTGCCATGCTCGGCACGCAGGATCGCGGCATCCGCTGCCGGTGCGTCGCTCATGGCCTTTTTCCGGAAAGATTGCGAAGCTGCTGTATCACGCGTTCATCGCCAAGACGGCCCCGCATGGGGGTCGGACAGGCGCGGCCGCTAGCACCAAAGGGATGCATGGGCAACAGCACCCGGAAACAGGCTGGCCGAAGGCGCTCAGTTCCAATCCGGGCGTTGCCGGAAAGCATCAGGCAAACTGGTAAGGCCCGCCCGCATCGAGCGCCCGGCGATAGGCGGGCCGCGCCTGGAATCGCTGCACCCATGCGGCAATGGCAGGATAGGGCGCGATCAGGCCCCAGGCCCGCGCGGCTTCGCCCACCATGCTCATCTGGATGTCGGCGCCCGTGAGCGCATCGCCCACCAGCCACGCCCGGTCCTGCAGCATGCTGTCGATCCAGCCGAGATGCCGGGCCGTTTCGCTCTCGAGGCGCGGGGCAAGGGGCTCGGCGGCAGCGCCAAGGCGGCTTGTATAAAGTCTGAGCATCAGCGGAAGCATGGCCGACCCCTCGGCATAATGCAGCCACATGAGATAGCTGTCGCGATCCGGGCTGCCCTCGGGCGGGGCAAGCACGCCCTTGCCGTGGCGACGGACGAGGATGTCGACAATCGCACCCGATTCATGAAGCAGCGCGCCATCGGCTTCCACAAGGGGAGACTTGCCGAGCGGGTGCACGGCTTCCAGTTCGGGCGGTGCAAGATTGGTGACGGGATCGCGCTGGTAGCGGACGATCTCGTAGGGCAACGCCAGTTCCTCCAGCAGCCAGAGGATTCGCTGCGAACGGCTGTCGTTCAGATGGTGAATCCGGATCGTCATTCTGCTGCCCCTTCGCCCTGCATGCCGGCGCCGGCTTCCGGCCCAGTGCCTAGTGCGCCGGGTGCGCCGACCCCCATGCTGATCATCGTGCGGGCGGCATTCACCATGCGCTCCACACGGGGCCGCCATGGCGCGTCATCCGTGCTGCGCGCCAGCAGTCCTTCCCAGGCTTCCAGCGCCCGCGCGGGTTCGCCGGCCTGCAGCCAGGCGAGGCCGAGGAAATAGGCGGGCGCGGGGTGGTCGGGCTGCAGGCGGCTTGCGCGGTCGAAGGCAAGGCGGGCCGCCGGCACCACCTCCCCGTTGGCGTGGGCGACAAGGGCCACACCGGTCTGAACCCAAAGGTCAGCGTTGCCGGGAATCGCTTCTAGCCCGGATTGCAGGGCATAGACGGCGGTTTCCGTGCGCCCGGCACGGATCAGGGCATCGGAAAGCGTCAGCCATGCCCGCACGTCGCCGAAATTTTCCAGCAATTCCCGGGATGCCTTCTCGGCCTCCGGTGTAAGGCGCGGGTCCGTTTCAGCCTGCGGCACCGGTTGCGAGGGCATGCCGGGATGGCCGGTCATGAGGTAGCCGCCAAGCCCGGCGGCAAGCGCCAGAGCTGCGGAAAGGGGCACGCGCCACATCATCGCCTGATCCTTCGCGCCAGCAGGACAAGGCCGATGGCCAGAAACAGCAGCGGCGCCGCCCAGAGGAGCATGGTGTCACCCCGTGCAGGCGGCGAAAAGCTCACCCAGTCGCCATAGCGCTCGATGAACCAGCGGCGGATCGCTTCCGGCTTTTCACCCGCCGCGATACGCTCGCGAACCTCGACCCGCATGGTCTGTGCCTGCGGGGCATTGGAATCGGCGATGGACTGGTTCTGGCAGGTCAGGCAGCGGAGTTCGGCCATCAGGGCGCGCGCCCGCGCCTCTGCTGCCGGATCCTCCAGGGGTTTCTCGTCGAGGTCGATCTGGGCGACGGCCGGGAAGGGTTGCGCACACAGGATCGCCAGCGCCATCAGCATGGCCCGCCAGATCATCGCGCCTTCTCCAGTTCGGCCAGAAGCTGCGGAACATGCTCGGCCCGCACCTCCCCCAGATGCTGGAAGCGGACGATACCCTGCCGGTCCACGACATAGGTTTCGGGAACGCCGGATGCACCGAAAGCCAGCATCAGCCGGCCGGCCGGATCCATGCCGATGCGGGCATAGGGGTTGCCGTGGCGCTGAAGGAAGGCGGCGGTCGCCTCGGGCGTGTCGCGCGTGGAAATGCCGATGAGGGTCGCGCCGCGATCGGCAAGCGCCTGCAGTTGCGGCGCCTCGACCGCGCAGGGCAGGCACCAGCTGGCGAAGATGTTCACCAGAACCGGCCCCTCGGCAAAAGCGGCGTTGGACACCCCTTGCCCGCCTTCGAAACTGTCCAGAGCGAAAGCCGGCACGGGTTTCCCGATCATCCGGCTCTCGACGACGACCTGCGTCGGCTTGCCGAGGTTGCCGGCCATCAGCCACACCAGACCGGCGAAGAGCAGGAGCGGCAGGAGCCAGAGGACACGCGTGGTCCAGCCTTTCACGCCGGTTCTCCGCGCGGTGCGGCATCGGCAATCGGCGCGCGGCTGCGGGAGCGGCGCGGCAGGCGCGCGCGAACGGCACCACCCAGCGCCACCATGGCGCCCAGCGACATCAGCACACCACCCCACCAGATCAGCTGCACCAGCGGCTTGACCCACAGATGCACCTGCCAGCGACCGGTACCATCGGGCTTTCCGATCACGGCATAGGCCTCGCCAAACCACCAGCCCGCACGCCCGGCTTCGGTCGTTTCCTGCGGGGGGGCCACGAACATGCGGGACTGCGGCCTGACAATGCCGACAAGCCGGTCATTGCGCTTCACTTCCAGCGCCGCCTCGATCGCGGTCCAGTTGGGGCCGGCCACGGGGCGCACATCCAGAAGCTCGGCCCGCCACGGGCCCATCTCGATCGCATCCCCGACGCGGATCGAAACCAGCGCCTCGCGCTGGAGTGCGCCGGAAGCCGTCGCCCCGAGGATCGACACAGCGACCCCCAGATGTGCAAGCGCCATGCCGGCGGCATTCAAGGTCAGGCCGCGGCGCATGAGGATGGCGATACTGGCGACACCAAGCCAGGCCGCCGCGCCAAAGCCCAGCAACGCGCCCAGCCCGCGCACGCCAAACACAAGCAAAGCCACGACAACAACGATGGCCGCAGCCACGGCAGCGGGCATCAGCCGCGACGCCAGGTGCCCGGTTGCGCTGCGCCGCCAGCCAAGGAAGGGCGCAACCGCCATCAGCGCCGCCATTGCCAGGATCATGGGAACGACGGTGCGGTTGAAATAGGGCGGGCCGACCGAAATCTGCGCACCGCCCATGGCCTCAAGCGCCATCGGGTAAAGGGTGCCCACGAACACCACGCCAAGCACGGCGGAAAAGAGCAGATTGTTGACGACGAGCGCCGATTCCCGGCTGACGGGCGCGAACTGCCGCCCTTCCGCCACCCGGCCTGCCGCTGCGGCATAGATGAGAAGCGCGCCACCAATATAGAGTGCCATCAGCACCATGAGGAAGAAGCCGCGCGTGGGATCGACCGCGAAGGCATGGACGGACGTGAGAAGGCCCGAGCGCACGATGAAGGTGCCCATCATCGACAGCGAAAAGGCCGCGACCGCCAGCAGCAGGGTCCAGGCGCGAAGCGCATCGCGCTTCATCACCACGGCAATGGAATGGAGAAGTGCAGTGGCCGCCAGCCATGGCATCAGGGCCGCATTCTCGACCGGATCCCAGAACCACCAGCCGCCCCAGCCCAGTTCATAATAGGCCCAGTAGCTGCCAAGGGCGATGCCCAGCGTGAGAAGCGCCCAGGCTGCCGCGACCCACGGCCGTGTTGCCCGCGCCCATGCCGGGCCGATGCGGTCTTCGAGCATGCCGCCGACCGCGAAGGCAAAGGCGACCGACAGGCCGACATAGCCGGCATAGAGAAGCGGCGGATGGAAGGCGAGGCCCGGATCCTGCAGCAGCGGGTTCAGGCCCTGCCCTTCGGTTGGCGCGGGCGAAAGCCGTTCGAACGGGTTGGAGGCAAGAAGCAGGAAGGCGAAGAATCCCAGCGCCACCAGCCCCTGGATGCTGAGCACGCGCGCCCGGAAACGCTGCCCGAGCGTTGCCGGCGCCAGCGCGACCCCGGCGCCCGCCAGCGCCATCACCAGAACCCAGAGCAGCAGCGAGCCTTCGTGGTTGGCCCACACGCCAGTGTAGAGATAGAGAAGCGGCTTCATGCTGTGGCTGTTGGTTGCCACCAGCTTCACCGAGAAATCGGAAACCACGAACGCCCAGGTCAGCGCCACAAAGGCCAGCAGGGTGAAAATGCCCTGGGCAACAGCCGCCGGCACCGCCACCCAGACGAGATCATCCTGGTTGCGCCACAGGCCGATGCTGGGCGCCAGTGCCTGCAGAAGCGCCGCCGCAGCCGCCAGCCAGAGCAGGAAATGGCCGAGTTCGGGGATCATGCGCCGCCCTGCTTCTGCGGGTGGCCGGGGGCACGCTCCAGCGCCTTGGCCACTTCGGGCGGCATGTAATTTTCATCATGCTTGGCGAGCAGTTCGCGGGCCTGGAAATGGCCAACGGCATCGAAGCTTCCGGTCGCGATCACGCCCTGCCCTTCGCGGAACAGGTCCGGCACGAGGCCACGATAGGAAACGGGCGTATCGGCTGCCGTGTCGGTCACGACAAACTCCAGGACGAGCCCATCGCCCGACCGGCTTACAGAGCCCGGCTTCACCAGCCCGCCCAGCCGGATGGTCTGACCGGGTGCGGGCGGGTCTGCGGCGATGTCGGACGGGGCCTTGAAATAGGCGGCCGTATCCTGGAGGGCGAGGGCCGCGATGATGCCCGCAACGGCAAGCGCCACGATGGCGGCAAGCGCCAGCATCAGCCGCTGCCGCTTCGGTTTCTGGCGTGTCGGATTGGCGGTCATTGCCTGTCGTCTCCGTTGGCCGCGCGCTCGGCCCGGCGCATCCTGCGCCATGAGATCAGCAGGAAACCGCCGATCCCCGCCAGCGTGACCAGGTAGGAAAGAAGGATGAAGGGAAGATGCGGAAGGCTCATCAGCCTGCCCTCGCAGCACGCCGCAGGGCGCGCATCTCGATCCGCTGCTCGGCAATCAGCGCCCGCATGCGGATAAGGACGATTGCGGCAAAAAGCATCAGGAAACCGCCGGCCGAAAGCAGCAGCGGGGTGAGCATGTCGGGGTGGATCGAACTGCCGGAAAGCCGGATGGAGGCCGGCTGGTGCAGGGTGTTCCACCATTCCACGCTGAACTTGATGATGGGAAGGTTGATCGTGCCGACAATGGCCAGAAGCCCGGCCATCTTAAGGCCGCGCGCCCTGTCTTCGTGCAGATGAATGAGAGCCATGACACCGAGGTACAGCAAAAAGAGCACAAGCATGGAGGTAAGCCTGCCGTCCCAGCGCCAGTAGGTGCCCCAGGTGGGCTTGCCCCAGAGTGAGCCGGTGATGAGGCAGATGGCGGCATAAGTCGCCCCCACGGGCGCGATTGCGCGCACCGAAAGGCTGGCCAGCGGATGCCGCCACACAAAGGCGACGAGCGCCGCAATCGCCATGCCGAGATAGCCGCCAAGCGACATCCATGCAGCCGGCACATGCACATACATGATGCGCACGCTTTCGCCCTGCAGATAATCGGGCGGCGCCAGGAAGAGGCCGATGCCAAGGCCGGCGCCGGCGAGGCCAAGCCCGGCAAGCAGCAGCCAGGGCGTGAATGCCGAAGCAAAGCGCTGGAAGCGCAATGGGTTGGCAAGCGCGTGAATGTCTACAGAAGCCATGTCGCCGGCTCCCTAGCACGGGCTTGGCCCGGCTTACAGCCCTTCAGCATGCCGCAGGCCTGCCATTGCGCGAATTCAGAACCCCGGAAGCGCCCGGCCCATCTGGCTGGCGCTGCTGCTGTCAGGCGCGCCCAGCCCGGATGGCCATGCCGGCGGCAAATGGCGCGATGGCGGCCAGCATCAGGGCGGATGCGATGCACAGGCCAAGCGCCCCCGGTTCGGCCGGGCTGGAGCCGAACAGAAGCATGGGAATGGCAAGCGGTATCACCAGAAGCGCCACCAGCCCGCCCCCGCCCCTTGCGCCAAGGGTGACGCTGGCGGCAACGACGGCCAGCGCCGAAAGGCCGAGGGCGCCGGCGGCAAGCCCGGCCATCAGACGCCCGATGAGCGCCATGTCGAGGTTGAGCATGACAGCGGCGATGGGCGCCGAAAACAGCAGCGGCAAGCCGAAGCCTGCCCACAGGGCCAGCATACGTGCCGCTGCCAGCGTTTCCGTGGCGATCCCCCGCACCATCAGCTGGTCGATCGTGCCGTCCGCCGCATCGAGGGCGAACAGGGTCGAGACCGGCATCAGGCTGGCGAGAAGCGCCCCGACCCAGAGGATGCCGGGGGCAAGCCTTGCCAGAAGCTCCGGATCCGGTCCGATGGCGAAGGGAAGCAGGATGGCGACGAGCAGGAAGAAGGCAAGCGGCATCAGCCATTCGCCGGGACGCCCGGCCATCAGCTCGACATCGCGCCGGACAAGACGGCCGAAGGGCGCTGCGGGCTGGCTGCTTGCAGGCTGGCTCATTTGCGGAAGAGGCTGTCCGCCGCCGAGCGGAAGGCGCTGGCGGAATCGCGCCGGGCCTTGCAGCGCGCGATCTCTGCTTCGAGAGCCGCCACGCGGGCGTCCAGTTCGTCGACGCTCAGCCGGTCGAGATCCTCGCGCAGAAGCTGGGCGAGCGGGCTTTGCGGGCGGGCGGAAAGCAGATCTTCCATGTCCATCGGCAGCTCCTCTGGCGAACATCTTTGTGGATCCGCGTCTTGCACTTTTCGGCCCGGCACAGCAACGCTTGGGGCATGACCAACCTTCCTTCCATCATGCGCGCGATCGACCCTGAAAAACCCGGCGGCCCCGATGTCCTGCGGGTGGTGGAGCGCCCCGTGCCTGCGCCCGGCCCTGGCGAGGTGCTGATCCGGGTGCATGCGGCCGGCGTCAACCGGCCGGACGTGCTGCAGCGCATGGGTAATTATCCGATGCCGCCGGGCGCGCCGTCCATCCTGGGGCTTGAGGCGGCCGGCACCGTCGTCGCGCTGGGTGAAGGCGTGGAAATCCTCGCCACCGGCGCCCCCGTCACGGCCCTTGTCGCCGGCGGCGCCTATGCCGATTATGTCGTGGCGCCCGCCGCCCAGTGCCTGCCGGTTCCGCCCGGAATGCGCTTCGACGAGGCCGCGACCCTGCCCGAAACCTGGTTCACCGTCTGGTCGAACCTTGTCGATCAGGCAGAGGTGAAAGCCGGGGAGACGGTGCTCGTCCATGGCGGCACATCCGGCATCGGCGTGACGGCGATCGACCTTGCGAAGATACTCGGCTTTACCGTCATCGTGACCTGCGGCACCGACGCGAAATGCGCCGCGGCCCGCGCGCTTGGGGCCACACACGCCCTCAATTACAACAGCGGCGATTTCGCCCCGCATGTGCGCGAACTGACAGGCGGGCGCGGCGTCGACATCGTCCTCGACATGGTTGGCGGCGATTATGTGCCGCGCAACCTCGCCTGCCTGGCCGTCGGCGGCCGCCATGTCTCCATCGCCTTCCAGAAAGGCGGACGCGCTGAGCTCGACATCGGGCTGGTGATGCGCAAGCGGCTCTGGCTCACCGGCTCGATGCTGCGGCCGCGCAGCATCGAGGACAAGGGCGCCATCGCCAAAGCCCTTGCCGCAACCGTCTGGCCGCGATTCGCCGATGGCACGCTTTCTGCCCGCCTCGACCGGACCTTCCCGCTGGAACAGGCAGACGATGCCCACCGGCTGATGGAATCCGGCGGGCATGTCGGCAAGATCGCGCTATCGATCGCCTGAAGCCTGCTGGGAAGACCGGCCTGAAAGACTGCCATCCGTGGCATCCGGAGCGGTCGACCCTCCACCGACCGTCAGGTTGACTTCGACGCGCCAAACCGGCCCTTTGCCCTGATGCGTAATGCTTCCGACATAAAACAGGAACTTGCCGCCCTCGGGGCGGCCACCGAAGTCGGCTTCCGGGAAGGTCCGGGCCAGGTCAGTCGCATCCGCGAACTGGCCGCGGAGCTCGAGGCCATGAACCCGACGCCGGAACCCGCGCGCGCGGCGAGCCTGCTGCGCGGGCGCTGGCGCCTTCTCTATTCGAACCTCGGGCTGCAGCGGCGCACCAGCATGGCGCATCTCAGCTACAACATCCTGCCGAACACGCCGATCGAGGTGATCGAGCTCTATAACGAGATCGACCCGGCAACCGGCCATTATGACAATGTCATCCACTTCCTGAACGAGGATGGCACCCCCGGCACGCAGGTCCTGGCCGGCCAGTATGAAGCCGAGGATGACAACCACCTCGACGTGCGCTTCAGCGAGGCCATCGTCACCGGGCCGGCAGCCCCCGTCCGCCTGCAGGCCAATGGCCCGCGCGAAGCCGCCGGCAAGACCGAGATCACCTACCTCGACGATGGTTTCCGGCTCGCGCGCGGGCCGCACGGCAGCCTCTACATCCTCGAACGGCTCGACCCGACCCCGATACGCTGGTCGCGCGAGCCCTGATCCCGTTCAACTTCCGGAGAAGAAGACATGACTGACAAGCCTGAATCCGTTGGCCGCGAAGTTCTCTTCGAAGTCGTCGAAGGCCATATCGGCGTCGTGCGGCTGAACCGCCCTGACAGGCGCAATGCCGTCAATGGCGATGTCGCGGCAGCGATGGACTGGATCGTGAAGAGGACCGAAGCCGACCCTGATATCCGGGTCGTCATCCTCGCCTCCTCTTCCGATGCGGCCTTCTGCGCCGGCGCCGACCTGTCGGAAATCTCGAAGGGCCGTGGCCATCTTCTGAGCACGCCCGATGGCGGCTTCGGTGGCCTTGCCACGGCGAAGCGCGAAAAGCCCTGGATCGCGGCCGTCAACAATCACGCCCTTGCCGGCGGCTGCGAACTGGCCCTTTCCTGCGACATGATCGTGGCGGCCGAAGGCGCGAGCTTCGGTCTGCCGGAAGTCAAGCGCGGCCTCTATGCCGGCGCCGGCGGCGTCTTCCGCCTGACCCGCCGCCTGCCCGCCGCCATCGCCTATGAACTGGTGGCCACCGGTGACCCGATCGGCGCCCCGCGCGCCCATGCGCTCGGCCTCGTCAACAGGCTGGTTCCGGTGGACAAGGTTCTCGACGAGGCCATCGCGCTCGCCAAGGCCATCAGCGTCAATGCGCCGCTCAGCGTCCGCGAGAGCCTCAAGGTCGCGCGGATGAGCTTCGACATGCCCGAATCGGAGCTGTGGAAGATCAGCAACCAGACCTCGGCCGTCGTCTTCTCGAGCGAGGATGCGAAGGAAGGCCCTGTGGCGTTCCTCGAAAAGCGCGCGCCTGTCTGGAAGGGCCGCTGAGGCCTCGACAAAGCCATTTGCCGGCACCGGCCTGACCGGTGCCGCGCAAGGCCTGCTCCACGGAATGAAAAAGGCCCGGTCTCCGTCGGGAAGACCGGGCCTTTCAATTATTCCTGCGGCTCCAGAAGCTTGTGCAGGTGGACCACCACATATTTCATGGAGGCGTCATCCACCGTGCGCTGCGCTTCCGCGCGCCACGCCGATTCCGCAGCATCATAATCGGGGAAAATGCCCACGACATGAAGGGCGGCGGGATCTTCGAAATCGAGGCCGCGCGGATCCTTGACCCGGCCCCCGAACACCAGATGCAGTTTGCTCATGCCGCGCGCCTATACGAACAGGGAGGTTCCGCCAAGATGTCTGCCGCAGGAAATTCTTCGCCGCGGCAGGGGCGAGATCAGGCCTGGCTTTCGGCCTGAAGCGCCTCGAACTCCCGGGTGAGGCGCGCCACCGTCTCCTTCGCCCAGGCTTCGAAATCCGGCCCTTCCCAGGCGCGATGGTCCCCACGCGCATAGGCAAGGGCATTGCGATGATAGACCAGCGCATTCATGCGGTTGGCGATCCAGCTGTTGTGCATGCGGATCACCCTGGCAGGCGAGCCGACAACGATGGAATTGGGCGGCACGATGGTGCCATCCTTCACATAGGCATGCTGGCCAACGATTGAATTGTCACCGATGACGGAACCGCCATAGACGGTGGCATTGATGCCGATCAGCACATTGTTGCCGATGGTGCTGCCGTGAATGGTGGCATGGTGGGTGATCGAACAATGCGAGCCGATCACCACCGGCTGGCCGGGATCCGTGTGGATCATCACGAAATCCTGGATGTTCGTATAGGCGCCGACCTCGACATGCGCCGCTTCCGAGCGAATCACGACGTTGCACCAGATGGAACTGCCTTCGCCCGCCGTCACCTTTCCGTAAATGGCGGCGGAAGGATGCACAAAGGCTGCGCGCGACAGATCGACGAGGGCGGATTCCATCATGGCTCGAGCCTATTTCGGCTTGCGCATGAAGTCCACGAGCGCATCGAAACCATTGCGCTCGATATAGGCATTGAAGTCCGCTTCCTGGGTCAGCGCGACATTCACACCATTGACGGTGATGTTCGCCACCAGGGGCTTCAGCCCCGATTTCACCTGCCAGATGGCATCGATGGGCTTGCCGCCCTTCGGATCGGTGATCCGCGTATAGACATCGACATCGCCGCGATTGCCGCGCGGAGCGGTCCTGACAACCGTCACCTTCGCTGTCGCGAAATCATAGAGCCGGTCGGAATAGGTGTTCACGAGGAAGTCCGGCAGGGCCTTGCGATAGGCTTCGAGCTGCGCGGGCGTCAGCTTGATGGGGCTTCCTGGCGCGCGATACCGGCGGATCAGGCGCATGCCTGTCTCGTCGATGGTGAAATTGTTCCGAAGCAGGGTCCGGAAACGGTCGCGCGCGTCATCCTTCGAAAGGCTTTTGTCCTCAAGGACAGCAAAGGCCTGCCCGGCCAGCCGGTCGATGAACTGGCCGGCTGCCTGTTGCTGCGCCGCAGTTGCCGGCGCCTGCTGGGCCATGGCGGGCGCAACGCCCGCAACGGACGACATGGCGATGGCGGCGGTTCCGAGCAGGATAGCGGTGGCTAGCGTCTTCAAGTGGTGCTCCAGTCTGTTCCGGCCCGGCTGGGATGATTCGGGCCAGTGGCCGGAATGCGCGGGCAAAATGATTTCATGGCAACAACTTGCCATAGAATCGCTTGCGAGAAGCTGAACGGCGCGGCCATGCCGCGCCGCGCCGTGCAAGTCAGCCGCGCCGGCGGCCGGAAGGAAGGAGCGCGCCGATCAGTGCACCGGCGGCAAGCGCCGCAACGACGACGGTTGCCGGATGTTCAGCGGGCTGCCGCCCTGCCCAGCGGCTGGCATCGCCAGCGGCGTCCCGTGCCTTTTCCGCAGCCTCGAATGCTGCGGCGGCAGCTTCCGCGGCCTTTTCCCGCGCAACATCGGCTGCATGCTGGGCGCGCTCGCGCGCATCCTCGGCCAGATCGGCTGCGCGGGCGCGGGCCAGGCCATAGGCTTCGCCAGCCTTCTCGCCCAGATGCCCCGCATCGCCCTTCACCTTGCCCCAGGCGTCCGCAGCCCGGGCCTTCATGCCATTTTCGCCATCCTCGGCCATCCAAGGTTCCTCCATGCCATAGGCCGCATAAAGCGGCACGGTCTTCCTGCGTGTCATCATCCACATCCCCACAGCGGCAGCCATGGCAACGGCAGCGCCGGTGCCGAGATATTTCCGGTTGGCGCCTGCCCACGACATGCTGTCCTGAACCAGGTCCTCGACAAGGCGGATTGCCTCGTCCGTCACGCGGTCCACTTCGCTCCAGGCTGCATTCTTCACGCGATCAACCCCTTCGTTCCAAAGGTTCCGCGGCTTCAGCCGCTCAACCAAAACCGGCAAATTGCTTTCGAGCCTGGCCCGGCGAGCCTGGGCCTGCGCGTCCAGTTCCTCGATCCTGTCCTGCAGCCTTTCAGATGCCACCAAACCCTCCCTGTCATTTGCCACGCGGCTCGGAATCGGACTTGCCGCGCAGCCCGCCAAGTCGCTGCAGGTCGCCCCGGATGCGGGCGATGCTGCGTTGCGGCAACAGGGGCTGCGACGCGATTCTGCTCCTGCCCAGGGCCATCAGCAGCACAGCCGCAAGGGCAGACACAAAAGCGATCGCAAGCAGGGACCACAGCAGACCGATCAGCGCGGCAAGCGCGACTACGGCAGCCACGGCAAGAAAGACAATCGCAACCGAAAGCAGCAAAATGCCGATTGCAACCATGGCTGCCCCGCCACCGATGACGCGGGCGTTCCGCCCGGCCTCGGCACGCGCCATCTGCGCCTGCGATTCGATCAGCCCGCGGGCATCGGCAAGCGCATCGCCAAGGGCCGCAAACAGCGGTTGCGGGGAAGCAGGGCCATCAGCCCCGCTCCTTTCCGCATCCGGCATGTCTTGCCGCGAACCGGCCTGGCTGTCGGACAGCATCGGGTTCAGGCTTCGTCGCTGCCCGAACCGCCCTTCAGATACCGCGCGAGCGCAAAGCCGACGAGCGCTGCCGCACCGACGACAAGTGCCGGATTCTCGCGAACCACGGTGCGCGCATCATCGGCGATTTCGGCCACATCCTTGGCCTTCATCCGGCTTGAAAAACGCTCCACGCCTTGCGCGACCTTGCGCGCATAGTCGGCGGCAATGGCGTTGTTGCCGCCCTTGCCCTCATCGATCTTGCCAGCAATCTGGCGGGCGGCCTCGGCCAGGCCATCCAGCGCATCGCACGCCATATCCTTTCCGGAAGATGCCGCATGACGGGCGCCCTCCCCGGCCTTCGACGCGATTTCCGAGACTTCGTCCTTCATCTCCACGATGACCTCCTCGGCCTTTTCCCTGGCGCGAGCAGCGCGTCCGGACGCCTTTGCCGTGACATCCTCGGCAACATCGCCTGCATTCTTCGCGACGTCATCCGCAAGGTCGGTGATGGTCCTGCTGTTCTCGTCCATCGTCGGTCCCTTTCCCAATGGCCCGGCCGGGCCGTTGCCCATAGCTGTCAACTTAGGATGCCCCTTGTGGCATCCAACCCCCTGCGCCTGCCCCGGCCGGTGAAAAGGCCCGGTTCAGAGCACTTCGAACAAACCGGCCGCCCCCATGCCACCGCCCACACACATGGTGACGACAACATGGCGCACACCCCGGCGCCGCCCCTCGATCAGCGCATGGCCGGCAAGGCGCGCACCCGACATGCCGAACGGATGGCCGATGGAAATGGCGCCACCATTCACGTTCAGCCGATCGACCGGAATGCCCAGCCTGTCTGCACAATACAGAACCTGAACGGCGAAAGCCTCGTTAAGTTCCCACAGCCCGATATCATCCACCGAAAGCCCATGCTGCTTCAGCAGCTTCGGAACGGCGAAAACCGGGCCGATGCCCATTTCGTCAGGGGCAAGGCCGGCAACCGCCATGCCGACATAGCGGCCAAGCGGCTTCAGCCCGCGCCGTGCCGCCTCGCCGGCTTCCATGAGAACGGCAGCCGACGCGCCATCGGAAAGCTGGCTGGCATTGCCCGCCGTGATGTTCTTGCCCGGCCCGCGCACCGGCTGCAGGCCCTTCAGCCCCTCCAGGGTCGTCTCCGGGCGGTTTCCCTCGTCCTTATCGAGGGTGACGACCCGCTCGACGACTTCCTTCGTTTCCTTGTTCACCATCTTCATGGTGGCGGTCACGGGAATGATTTCATCATCGAACAGGCCGGCTGCCTGGGCGGCGGCCGTGCGCTGCTGCGAAAGCAGCGCATATTCATCCTGCCGGTCCCGGCTCACGCCATAGCGCTGGGCGACAACTTCGGCGGTGTCGATCATGGGCATGTAGATGTCTGGATGCATCGCCACCAGTTCCATGTCCGCTTCGGCGCGGAACTTCTCGTTCTGCACCGTGGAGATGGAATCGACACCGGCCCCGATGGCGATCTGCTGATGATCGACGATGATCTGCCGCGCCGCGATGGCGATCGCCATCAGGCCAGACGAGCATTGCCGGTCGATCGTCTGGCCCGGCACGCTTTCGGGAAGACCGGCACGCAGAAGCGCAAGCCGGCCGATATTCGGTGCCGCAGTGCCCTGGGTGAGCACGCAACCCATCACCACATCGTCGATTTCTGGCCCTTCCAGCCCTGCCCGCGCGACAGCGGCCTTAAGGGCATGCGACGCCAGCGTCGGCGCAGGCGTGGCATTGAAAGCGCCGCGATGCGCCTTCCCGATCGGCGTCCGCGCCGTCGACACGATAACTGCTTCACGCATCCCGATCTCCCTTCGGCATCAATCCATCCGCGCTGCGGGCCCATGCCCGCCAGTCACGGCCCTCCGGTCACATCTGCCGGTCAGACATAGGCGAGCGTCACCCATTCGGCTGCAAGCGCCGGCTTCGCCTCGCCCTCGATCTCGACCGTGACTTCGACAGTGGACCGCAGCACGCCCGGCGAACGCTCGTCCACATCCTTCATCACGAAATCACCACGCACCCGGCTTCCGCTCTTCACCGGTGCAAGAAAGCGGACGGCGTTGAGGCCATAATTCACCCCCATCTTCGTCCCCTCGATGCCCGGCATGACATCATAAGCCATGCGCGAAAGAAGCGACAGGGTAAGATAGCCATGGGCGATGGTGGTGCCGAAAGGCGTGGCCTTTGCCAAGTCTGGATTCACATGGATGAACTGATGATCGCCAGTCACTTCGGCGAACTGGTCGATCCGCGCCTGATCGACAAGGATCCACTCCGACTTGCCGAGGGGCTTGCCCTTCAGGCCGAGATAGTCGGCGACACTCAACATCCTTCTTGTCATTGAAATTACCTCCCCAATTCAGGCCCCTAATTCAGGCCCCTAATTCAGGCCAAGGTCTAGCCCCCCGCCACAGAAGGGCGCAAGCCCGCCGCATCAGAAGTGGGGCAGCCCGGCCACCGTACACGGATAATGGTTGACCTGTCGGGATTTCTTACAGTTGGCGGAGAGGAAAACGCTTTTTCCCCTTTGATTTCAATGCACGACTTTATGGCACGATATTTGCTTGGAAGGAAAACGCCAGCCCGACTGGCCAACATTCATCGAGGGCGTCATCATGAAATATCTCGCTTTTGCGGCCCTTGCCGCCGCAGCATTCGCAACCACCCCGGCGGTTGCCGCCGTGAACGTGCCGGTTCCGGAAAACGCGACCATCACCCACAATGACCTTGTGTGGGCATGGGCCAACCCGTGCGACGCCTATGGCGGCTGCGGCGACATCGACCTCAGCTACCAGTCCCAGTTCGGCTGGCGCCTGCCAACTGCAGCGGAGTTCGCGCTCCGCCCCACGGCGATGGATTTCGTCTTCGACGGCGCTAACGTGCCGCAGGGCGGGTCGGATGCCTATGGCAACACCTTCCAGGCCGGCACGCCTCCGGGAGACGCAGCCTGCGCCGCAGCCTTCTTCTCCATCAACTACACGCACTGCGACTGGAGCAATGGCGCTGATGGCCTCTGGTACAACCCGGAGCAGCCCGGCACTTTTTATTACGAAACGCTTCTGGTGCGTGACGGCGGCAGCCCCGCCGTTCCGGAGCCTGCCACCTGGGCGATGCTGATCGCCGGCTTCGGCATGGTGGGCGCCGCCCTTCGCCGCCGGACCATCGCGACCGCCTGAGGGCGCTGACGCACGGCGCTGAATGCCCTCTCGCTGACAGGGCATTCAGGACCGGAACAGGAAATGGCCCCGGCTGCTGTCAGCCGGGGCCATTTTCGTGACCTGTGTCTTACAGTTGCCGGCAGGGGACATTCGGCCGCCAGCCTCCCGCCATCAGCCTTCGGACGGCTTCTCGCACATGCCAAGGGCAGAAGGCGCCAGCGGTTTGTGAGGATCGACCACCTCGCCATCCGGCCCGGCCAGCATCTGCACCTGTGTCGGATAGGCAAACTCGATCCCGAGCTCGGCAAAGCGCCTGAACATGGCAAAGCTGATGGCCTGCCGTTCCTCCAGCATCTCGACCATGCCTGCCGCCTCGACGAAGAAGACCAGCTCATAATCCAGCGAATATGCGCCGAATCCGGTGAAATAGCAGCGGTCGAAGGTGCAAAGCGGCCGGGATTCCACGATCTTCCGGATCTCATCCGGAATGGCCGCCATCTGCTCCGGGCTGGTCTGGTAAATGAAGCCAAGCACCATCACCACGCGCCGCCTGTTGAAGGCCGCGAAATTGTTGATCTGCTGGCTCAGCAGATTGGTGTTCGCCATCACGACAATCTCGCCGGAAAGTGCGCGCAGGCGTGTCGTTTTCAGGCCGATATGCTCGACCGTGCCGACAACACCCTGCGGGCCGCCCACCTGGATTGTCTCGCCCTTCTGGAATGGCTTGTCGAGCAGGATGGAAAGCGCCGCGAAGAGGTCAGAGAAGATCCCCTGTGCCGCAAGGCCAATGGCGATGCCGCCGATGCCTAGGCCGGCAACAAGGCCGGTGACATTGACGCCAAGATTATCAAGCAGGATGATCCCGGTGATCGCCCAGACAACGACGTTGATGATGACGGTGAGAACGCCGATCGCCGAATTGATGGAGGCGTCGCTTTCGCCCTGCTCCTTCGCGCGCCGCTCGACGAGGGACAGAAGAAGCTCCCTGACCCAGAAGGCGCCCTGGATCGCAGTGGTGATGGTGAAGACGAAGGTGACGAGCCTGGCCAAGGCATCCGGCGCGCCAAAGCCTGCGACCACCATCTTCACGGCAACCATCACAAGGAAGAAGCTGCGCGTGCGGGAAATGACCTTGAGCAAAACCCAGCTCCAGCTGCCGGGCGCGGAATGATGCTTCAGGCGGCTTCGCACCCAGCCGCGGATCAGGACAAGCAGGGAGTAGATGGCTAAGCCGACGGCAACGCCGATCAGGATTTCGAGGCTGTCGGCCCTGAACCATGAAAAGAGGTCGCGGCTCAGTTCCTCGGCCTGTTCGCCGATGTCGGATGCCTTGTAAGTTTCTTTGGCGGCCGGGGTCGTGCCCCCCGCGCCGGCGGCTTCAATTCTCTGGAAAAACATGTGCTACCCATAGCCGCAGGAGGGCAATTCATGCAACGTGGCCCCCTAGCCGCACCCTGCCCGGATGGGCTAACGGGCGCCATCATGCCGGCACCACAGGAATTTCACACAGCTGATGGCCAGCCACCTGTCGCCCTTGTCACGGGAGGCGCCAGGCGCATCGGCGCGGCCTTCGTCGAGGCGCTTGCGGCCGAGGGTTTCCAGCTCGCCATCCACTGCAACCGCTCCCGTGCGGAGGCCGAGGCGCTGGCCGCCCGCATCGCCGCCACCGGCGCACCGCCGCCGATCGTGGTCGCGGCCGATCTTGCCGGCAGGACGGTCGGCCGGGATGTCATCGGCGCCCTTCCCCGCCCGCCGCAACTGCTGGTGAACAACGCCTCCCAGTTCGTCGAGGACGATCTGGCGTCCTTCGGACCTGATCTCTGGGATGAGCATGTTGCGGTGAACCTTCGGGCGCCTGCCCTTCTTATCCAGGCCTTTGCCGGGCGCCTGCCCGAAGCCTGGAATGGCCTTGTCATCAATATGGGCGATGCAAAGCTGCAGGCGCCCAACCCGGATTATTTCAGCTATACGGTATCGAAGGCAGGCCTCGATGCTGTCACGGAAATGGCGGCGCGCACCCTTGCGCCGAGGATCCGGGTGAACACGATCGCGCCTTCCGTCACCCTGGGCTGGGGCCCGGAAAGCCGCGGCGTTTTCGATAAGGCCCACCGCCTCAACGCGCTTGAGCGCGGCGTGGAAGTGGCGCATCTCGTCAATGCCCTTCTCTATCTGGTGCGCACGCCCACAGTAACGGGCCAGACCCTCAACCTCGATTCCGGCCAGCGTTTTCTGGCGCTCCCGCGCGATGTCGCCCATATGGTGAAACCATGACAGTCCATCCCCTGAACGATGCCCGACAGCCCCGGCTCCAGCCAAAGACCCACAAGGTCTTCCTGGAGGATCTCGTGCTTTTGGCCGACATCGGCTTTCACGATTTCGAAGTGGGCACACGGCAGCGCATTCTGGCCTGTGTCGAGGTCACGCTCGATCTGGCGCACTGGCCGCAGGAGGACACGCGCGAAGCCTCGTGGAACTATGATTTCATCCGCACCGGAATCATCGACCTGGTGGCTGCCAGGCGCTTCAACCTTCAGGAAACGCTGGCCGCCGAGATCTTCGACATGATCGCCTCGCGGCCAGGCGTCACCGCGCTCAGGATCAGCCTGCGCAAGCCCGATGTCTATCCCGACACAAACGCCGTCGGCGTCCTGCTCTCCAGCGACTGAAGCCGGATAAAGCCCGGATCAGGCCGGGGGCTGAAGCGTCCGGCCGCATGCCCCGATGCGTGCCCGTGCAAGGGCATAGTCGTCCGCGAGGCCCTTGTCGGCTGCAAGGCGTTCCGGCAGACTTTCGGGCAGGCCACAGGCGAGCGCGCGCCACGCCAGTGTGCGCGGCGTGACGGGAACAGCCCTGTCGACGAGATCGCCGTCGGCAACGAGGATTTCGGGATCCGCAACCGGTGACCGGCGGACCATCAGGGTCATCGGCCCGCCCGCGCGCGTGGAGAGGAAGAACTGGCTTTCGGATGCGCCTTCCACCGCGCCAGCGGCATGAAAGGCATCGGTGATGCCGGTCACCATCCTGTCGCCGCCGGTTTCCCGCGCTTCCATGAGCAGCTGGCGGATCAGATCCGCATTTGCCGCGCTCCAGGGCTGCTGCGCAGAGCGGCTGACAAGCGCCAGTGGCTGTGTGGAGGGATCGGCCCCGCCGGCAAGCGGCCTTGCAAAGACCAGTACATGGGCCGGGGGCGCAAAGGGCGGGCGGCCGCGCGCGTTCGCTGGCCCTTGCCACAGCCAGGCGGCGGCAGCGGGCAATAGTCCCGGGGCCTTGAGCGCGGCAGTAAGATTCCCTTCGACAAGAGCCCGGACTTCGCCGGGCGGCACGTCCGGGGCAGCGCGCCGCCCCAGCCTGTCGACCTTTCCTATTTCGACCGCCAGGACAACGGGGCTGGCCAGCGCAAGATCAGCCCAGTCCGTCCATGAAAGCTCTGGTTCAGTAGCAAGGAGCGCTGATTGTGGCGCGAACAGTGACAGCAACATACTGGCCAGAATGGGAAAAAAGCGGCGGGATCGATTGGGGCCGGATCTTGTCATGCCTCCCTCAATACCGGAAAAGCTGTTGCGACGGAAATGCCGCACGGTTATCAAAACGATGTCAGGGTCGTGATCGGAACCGTTCTCTGTCTGCCTGGCCGGCAGAGGGGCATGATGCCAGCCTTCCAGCCACCTTTTTGAACGGGAACGGCCGGATTGTGGCAACATTGCGGTTGCGGCCTCGTCATGGGAACCGGTAAGGGGCAGCTTCCGATTCGGATGAAGCCTCGATGACTGGCCCGGCTGGCCACGACATGTCGAGGCTCTTGCCGGACAGGGGTAGGGATTTCGAAGGGTCCACATTCGCCAGGGGCGAATTCCGGATCCAGGGGTATTCAGCAGGCGGTCGCAGACGATCGCAGCGTGAGGGAGTGGCAAGCAGCCTATGTCGTATCTTCAGCAGGAAGGGCTGAGCCGTCGGACATGGATCTCGATCATTGCGGTCGGTGTGCTCCATGTGCTGATGGGCTATGCGCTGATTTCCGGGCTGGCCATCAAGGCCGTCCAGGTGATCACCGGCCCGCTCGAGACGGTGAACATCGAGGAGCAGGCCCCACCGCCGGAGGAAGCGCCACCGCCGCCGCCGAAGCTCGAGGAAATTCCGCCCTACGTTCCGCCGCCGGACGTGGTGATCGAAACCTCGGCACCGCCGCCCCCCACCATCACCACCCAGACGACCATCGCGACGCCTGAGCCGCCGCGCGTGGCGCCGCCGGCGCCGCCGGCACCGCCGCCTCCACCCAAGGTCGAAGTGAAGCCCGCGTCCCCGCGCGGCAACTCGGTCGGCATCACGTCCGACGACTATCCGGAAGCCTCGCGCCGGGCCGGCGAGGAAGGGACGATGACCGTCCGCATCACCATCGGCACCAATGGCCGCGTGGACAGCTGCGAAGTCGTCCGGTCGACCGGCTTCAGCCGCCTCGATGAACGGGCCTGCCAGATCGCCCAGCGGCGCTGGCGCTTCAACCCGGCCACCGAGAACGGTCAGCCCGTCCCTTCGACGCGGACGCAGAACATCACCTGGCGGCTTGAGGCCGGGCGCTAAGCGCGCCCGACCCGGCCGCCCGGACTTTTCATCCTTAATCAGATTCCAGTCATTTCACGGTAGAGGGATTAAACATGGCAGACGTGACTACGGAAAACCCTTATGGCCTGGTAGCCGCACTCGAGCAGGGCGGCATCGTCGCCCAGTTCATCTTCGGCGTCATGGTGCTGATGTCGGTGGTTTCCTGGTACATCATGTTCACCAAGTGGTTCGAACAGCGCAAGATGATGAGCGAGGCAGTCGATGCCGAAAAGAAGGTCTGGACCGCTACCAGCCTCAAGGACGGCAGCTCGAAGCTCGACAAGAATTCGGCGTTCCGCCAACTCGCCGACGACGGCATGCGCGCCTTCGACCATCATGAAGGCAAGCTGACCGACCAGATCGACCAGCATGAGTGGGTCACGATGAGCCTCAACCGCTCGGCCGGCCTCATCAGCACCAAGCTGAACTCGGGCCTGTCCTTCCTGGCCTCCGTCGGCGCCACGGCTCCGTTCATCGGTCTTCTCGGCACCGTCATCGGTATCTACCGCGCGCTCGTGAACATCGGCATCGCCGGTCAGGCCTCGATCGACAAGGTCGCCGGCCCGGTGGGTGAAGCCCTCATCATGACCGCCATCGGTCTTGCCGTCGCGGTGCCTGCGGTGCTCGGCTACAACTATCTCGCCGGCCGCAACAAGACGATCATGGAAAAGCTGAACACCTTCGCGGCTGACGTGCACGGCTACCTGCTTTCGGGTGCCCGCATTGCCCGCCCTGCTCCGGCTGCTCCGGCTGCCGCCGCAAAGCCGGCCGGCAAGTAAGTCCGACGACGCGTATTGAGGGGAATATCCCATGGGAATGAATGTCGGCGAACAGGAAGAAGGCGCGTTGATGTCGGAAATCAACACCACGCCCCTCGTGGACGTGATGCTGGTTCTGCTCATCATCTTCCTCATCACCGTTCCGGTCGTCATCCAGACGGTACCTGTGAACCTGCCGAAGGTGGTCAACATCCCGACGACGACCAAGCCTGAGAATGTTCCCCTCTCGGTCGACGCGAACTGCGACATCTTCTGGGGTCTTTCCAGGCTGGAATCGACGGAACAGCTGCGGGAAAAGGGAGCCAGCTACCTCCTCGCAGAAGTCGAGAAGCAGAAGGCTGCCGGAATTCCGATCGAGCTTCCGGAAGTTCATATCCGGGGTGACTCGAACACCGAGTATCGTTGCATCGGCGGAGCCATCTTCGCCATGCAGCGGGCCGGCTACCAGAAGATCGGTTTCATCTCCGAGCCGCCCGCCGGCGCGGTGGTCCGTCGCTAAGCCACAGGAGCAAGAAACATGGGAATGTCAGTCGGGGCCGGTGGCGGCGAGGACAAGCCGATGGGGGAAATGAACACGACGCCGCTTATCGACGTCATGCTCGTTCTTCTCATCATGTTCATCATCACCATCCCCATCCAGACGCACGCCGTGAAGCTCGATCTTCCGCCGCCGTCGAACCTGCCGAGCGACATCAAGCCGGACTTCAACCAGATCAACATCGACTTCCTGAACACCATCTACTGGAACGATCAGGAAGTGTCGCTTGAACAGCTCGATGGGTATCTGAAGCAAGTCGGCGGGATCCAGCCGGCAGAAGCCCAGCCCGAGCTGCGGCTGAAGCCTGACCAACTGGCGCGTTACGAGATCGTCACAAAGGTGATGGCTCTGGCGCAGCAGGCAGGTATCCAGAAGATGGGGTTTGTGGGCAACGAAGCCTACGCCTGAACCTTCTACCGAATGGCCATTCACTGGCCGGATAATGGGCGCTGAACCTCCGGGTTCGGCGCCTTCTTTTTTGCTCCATTCAGCGAATTCTCTGTCGTGTCTCCCGAACCGATCCTCCCGGGGGAACAATGCCCCCGGCGCCGGCCAAGGTTCATATGACTGGATGAAGGCGAGCATCGCGCAGACAAGACGCAAGGGGTGAATGGGCCTGCGGGATGGCTCTCTTCCGCCACGGGGGCCCGCGGGTTGGAGCCGGTACGCATCGGATCAACCCGTGGCCACATTGGCTCTGGGGATCATGACGCAAAATCGCTGCAGGTATCGACCCAGGCGGATATCAGCGAGGCCGGAACCCTGACTGCTCCATCCCGCAAACCGCGCTGGCAAGGAAAGGACAGGGAGGCCAGGCTGACAACATCCGCAAGCACTGAATCATGTGAGCATAAGCCAGCCGCTCGCCCGCCCATGTGCGCAGGCAAATGCGGGTGGAATGATACAGCTCCGGAGCGGCAGCCAGTGTCGTGGATCGCGCAAGGGGGCATGTGCCTGCACATGCCCGTCCGCTGCAACAGCCTGTCAACGGCCCTGCCCTCTACCAGTCACAGGCCGTGTCAGAAACCGCGGGGCCGCTCAGCTTTCCTCGAACTGGAGCCGCGCAAGGCGGGCATAGAGGCCGTCGCGGGCGACAAGATCAGCATGGCTTCCCTGTTCCACGATGCGCCCGCCATCCAGAACGATGATGCGGTCCGCATCACGGACAGTGGAAAGGCGGTGCGCAATGACAAGGCTCGTGCGGGCGCGCATCAGCCGCTCCAGCGCATCCTGCACCAGACGTTCGCTTTCGGCATCCAGCGCGGATGTCGCCTCGTCGAGCAGAAGGATGGGCGCATCCTTCAGAATGGCGCGCGCAATGGCGATCCGCTGGCGCTGTCCACCGGAAAGGCGCGAACCGCCCTCCCCCAGGTCGGTTTCCAGCCCTTCGGGCAGGGCGCGCAGGAAGTCTGCCGCATTGGCGGCCTCGGCTGCAGCCCAGATTTCGGCCTCGCTCGCATCGGGCCGGCCATAGGCAATGTTCGAGCGGGCCGACCCCATGAAGATGACCGCTTCCTGCGGCACGATGGCGATCCGCGCACGTATGTCCGCCGGGTCGGCCAGCTTCAGATCCACGCCGTCGATCCTGACCATGCCCTGCTGCGGATCATAGAAGCGCTGGACCAGCTGGAAGAGGGTCGATTTGCCGGCGCCCGAAGGCCCAACCAGCGCCACCCGTTCTCCGGCACGAATGGAAAGATCTATGCCATCCAGCGCCGCGACATCCGGCCGGCCGGGGTAGCGGAAGGAGAGATGATCGAAATCGATGCACCCTTCGGCCGGGCGTGGCAGGGCCTGCGGCCTGTCAGGGGCACGAATGCCGGGTGTTTCGGCAAGCAGATCGCGCAGCCTTGCGGACGCACCCGCCGCGCGCATGAAATCCCCATAGACTTCGGTCAGCGCACCGAAGGCCCCCGCAACAATGGCCGCCGCCAGAACGAAGGCGGTGATGGTGCCGCCTGTCATGTTGCCCGCGATCACGTCGCGGGCGCCTTCCCACAGCACGAGGGTAATGGCCCCGAAGGCAAGCATGATGACAAGGCCGGTCATGACGGCGCGCACCCGGATGCGCCGGCGGGCGGTCTGGAACGCATTTTCGACAACGGCCGTGAAACGCGATGTCTCGCGCCCCTCTGCCCCGAAAGCCTGCACCACACGGATGGCGCGCAGAACCTCGGACACCAGCGCCCCGACATCGGCAATGCGATCCTGGCTTGCACGGCTGAGCGCCCGCACCCGCCGCCCCATCAGGACGATGGGCACCACGACCGCAGGAATGACCAGCAGCATCAGGCCGGTAAGCTTGGGGGAGAGGCTGAACAGATAGAAAAGGCCGCCCACGCCCATGAACAGGTTCCTGAGCGCGATGGAGGCCGAGGAGGAGACAACCTGTTCGATGACGCCGGTATCGGCTGTGAGGCGCGATGCAATTTCTGACGGCCGGTTCAGTTCGAAGAAGCCCGGATCAAGCCTGAGCAGATGCGCCTGAACATCTTGCCGCAGATCGGCGACCACGCGCTCCCCCAGCCAGCTGACGAAATAGAACCGGACAGCCGTGGCAACGCCCATGACGGCGACAATCGCCAGAAGACCCCAGAAATAGGGCGCGATGTCGGTGCCCGCCCCTGCTCCGAACCCCTTGTCCACCACCAGCTTGAAGCCCTGGGGAATGGCGAGTGTCGCACCGGCCGCCGTGGTGAGGGCCGCAAAGGCGGCTGCAAGCCTGGCTGGATAGGCGCGGGCATAGCCCCACAGCAGCCCCAGGTTGGAAAGCTTGCGCGAAGGGGGGGCATCCTGCCCGGTTGCGGGGGATGCCGTGTTGGATGGGGTGTCAGTCACGCAGCCCAGATAGGCCCTTCAACGGCATCACTCAATCAGGCTTGCCTCGCATGTGGCAAGGCAGGCACTATCACGCATGCAGTGGGGACGGCGCTACGGCGTCCGCAGGGCCGGGCCGCTGCATCAGGGAAGGAGCCATTGCCATGGGCGCGACGGAACTGATCGCCATGGCCGCGAGTTTCAGCCTTCTCGCTGGCTGGAGGCTTTATGCCACCGTGCTCGTGGCGGGCCTTGCCATGCGCTTCGACATGCTTCCCCTGCCAGAGCATCTCGACCAACTGAAACTGCTTGGCAATCCCTGGGTGCTGGGGGCAGCGGCCCTGGGCGCGCTGGCCGAATTCCTGGCGGACAAGATCGCCTGGGTAGACAGCGCCTGGGATGGTCTGCACGCCCTCATCCGGCCGCTGGGTGGCGCGCTTCTGGCGCTTGCCATCATCGACCCGTCGGAACCGCTCTGGCAGGTTGTCACCCTGCTGCTGGGGGGCGGCTCCGCCCTTGCCGCCCACGGCGGCGAAGGCATCGGCACGAACCGCTGTCAACATGAGCCCCGAGCCGGTGTCGAATGTCGCCGTTTCAGGCACGGAAGACGTGCTGACCACGGGTGCGCTTCTGCTCGCCGTGGCGAACCCGTTTGTCGCCCTGGGCATTGTGCTGCTGATGCTATTGGCTGCGGTCGGGCTTTTCCTCGCCTTCCGGCAGTTCCTGAAGGATGTCGGCGCCTTCTTCCGGAAAGACGAAGGGGGCCAGCCGCCCGGCTGACCCCCTGCCCTTTCGTTCAGCCCCGAGCCCTAGCGGCCGGCCTGATCCAGCTCGCGGAACTTTTCCCGCTTCGGGCCGAGATAGCCGAAGAGATAGGCGCCGACCTTGCGCATCTGGATCTCTTCCGAGCCTTCGGTGATGCGGTAGCGGCGGTGGTGGCGATAGATGTGCTCGAACGGCTTGTGGCGCGAATAGCCGATGCCGCCATGAACCTGCATTGCCCGGTCGGCCGCCTCGCACACCAGACGGTTCGCCCAGTAGTTGCACATCGACACCTTGTCTGAGATGCGCTTCTCGACTTCCGGCTTCGACATCTGGTCCATTTCCCAGGCGGTCTTGCGGATCAGCAGGCGCAGCATCTCGCATTGGGTGGCCAGTTCCACCAGCGGGAACTGGATGGCCTGGTTCTTGGCCAGCGCCTCGCCGAAGGGCTTGCGCTGACGCGCATATTTCACCGCTTCCTCGATGCAGAAGGTCGCGGCGCCAAGCGACGACGCCGCCTGGCGGATGCGGTTTTCATGCACGAAATGCTGGGCAAGGGCGAGGCCACCGCCCGGCGGGCCGAACAGCGCATCCTCGGGCACCCAGACATCGGTGAAGCTGACACGCGGGTGATCGGTCGGCATGTTGAAGGTCCAGAGATATTCCTCGACCTTCACGCCGGGCGTGTCGGACGGCACGAGGAAGCAGCTGATGCCCGCGGCATCGCCGTCCTTGCCGGAGACACGGGCAAAGGTGGCGCAATGCGTCGCCACATGCATGCCGGTCGTCCACATCTTCTCGCCATCGATGCGATAGCCCTTCACGCCATCGCGCGTTTCAGGAACGGCCCGCGTTTCCATGTGGGTGGCGTCGGAACCATGATGCGGCTCGGTCAGGCCGAAGGCGATGATTGCCCGCCCCTCGAGCATGGCCGGAATATAATATTTCCGCTGCTCTTCGGTGCCGAAATCGCGGAACATCAGCACGAAGGGGTTGTTGCCCACGATCGAATGTTCGTTCTGCAGATCATTGTGCAGGCCAAGCCCCTTGGCCGCCAGATGCTCGCGGATGACGGCCATGCCGAGATTGGTGCCATTCTTGCCGCCAAACTCGGCAGGCATGGCATAGCGATAATGGCCTGCCTTGTCGGCGCGGCGCTTGGCTTCCTTCAGCAGTTCTTCCCAGTCATGCCGGGGAAGGCCGCCGTTTTCGAAATCGGTGCGAGCCCATTCACGGCGATGGTCGAAGAAACGCTCGTTGTCATCAGCGGCCTGTAGCGGCTTGATCTCGGCCTCGATGAAGGCATCCAGTTCGGCCAGATAATCCTGCAGATCCTTGGGCAGCGCGAAATCCATGGGCAACTCCTCCTTGTGGACAAGGACATCGCGCAAGCGTGGCCCTTACGCCAGCCGCCCTTTTGGAGAGCGCACGACCCACATCGCCAGAAAGCCGAGGCCCAGGAACAGAAGCGCCACGGCAATGCCCGGCCGCACCGAGCCGGTGGCTGCGGCAATGATCCCCACGATGAAGGGGCCGACAAAGGCCGTCGCCTTGCCGACAAAGGCAAACAGGCCAAAATAGGATGCAGCCCTGCCGGGCGGCGCCAGCATGGCCATCAGCGCGCGCTGCCCGGAAATGGTGAAGGCCGCCCCCATGGCGATGAGCGCACCGCAAAAGAGGAAAACGCGTTCCTGCGGGCTTGCCAGCGGCACCCCCAGCGCCACGCCAGTTGGCATGCCGAAGATCGAGTCGCTGTCGGTGAACAGGACAAGCGCCGTGCCGAGGGCTACAAGAAGGATCCCCGAGAGGATGAGCCCGCGCGCGCCGATCCGGGAATCAAGCCACCCGCCAAGAAAACCGCCCGCCGCGCCGAAAAGCGTGATGACAAGGCCGAAGACTGCAAGGCTGTCGGCCTTCCAGCCGAAGCTGGTGGCGCCCAGCACCGCGCCGAAGGCGAAGATTATGGACAGGCCATCGGCGGTGATCATCCGGCCGATCAGGAAGAAACGCATGTTCCGTTCCCGCCAGGCCTCTTTCAGCGTGATGCGCAGGTCGCTCAGGCCAAGCCTGACCGATACGGGCCGGGCCACGCCTGTTTCGCGGGCGAAAAACAGAAAGGGCAGAATGAAAAGGATGACGGCGGCCGCACCGATGGGGCCAGCCAGCCTGTCGACTGCGTTGGGCACGCCATCCAGAAAGGCTGGCGGCGCACGGCTTGCCGCAAGGACGAGCAGCAGCGCACCGATCCCGACGAGCTGGCTGATCCCGAAGGCAAGCCCCGAGAGAAGGCCAAGACGCCGCGGATGGGCAACGCCGGGCAGGAAAGCATTGGCGAACTGGTTCATCAGCTCCGCCGAGACCGAGGCGAAGAAGATGGCAAGCAGCACCGGCCAGAGCGTGACGCCCGGCTCCGCAAACCACAGGCTCGACGCCGCCAGCACGGTCATCAGGCTTGCGGCTGCCAGCCAGGGCTTCAGTCGCGCGCCCGAATCCGCAATGGCGCCGAGCGTCGGCGCCAATATGGCGATGGTGAGGCCCACGGCGCCAAGGGCAAAGCCCCAGAGGCTCGCGCCCTCACCCTGGCTCGTGGCAAGGGTGCCGGCGAAATAGGGCGCAAAGACATAGCGCTGGACAAGGTTGAAATAGGGCTCGTTGGCGGCCTCCGTGAGGGTCCAGGCTGCTTCGGCCCGTGTCAGGCCACGGCCTGCCGGCCTGTCTGCCGCCTTCATCCCGTCCACGGCAGGCGGTCCAGATCGACGTTTCCGCCTGTCAGCACGACCCCGACCGTCTGCCCGCGGGCATCCCAGGCCCCTTCCAGCATGGCGGCCAGCGGAACGGCGCAACTGGGCTCCACCACGATCTTCATGCGGGACCAGATGAGCCGCATCGCCTCGATGATCGCCTCGTCCGACACGGTCACCACGTCATGGACCAATTCGCGCATGACAGCGAAGGTCATGGCGGACATGGCCGTGGTGAGCCCGTCGGCAATGGTGGAGACCGGCAGCACCTGCGGCTGGATGATGCCCAGCCGGAAACCGCGCGCGGCATCGTCCGCACGTGCCGGTTCGGCGGCGATCACCCGCGTGCCGGGGGAAAGGGCAGCCGTGGCGATCGCCGTGCCCGCCAGCAGCCCGCCCCCGCCCACGGGGCAGCTGATCACATCGAAATGCGTTCCGGCATCCTCGATCAGTTCGACGGCGCAGGTGCCCTGCCCCGCCACGACATGGCTGCTGTCGAACGGTGGCACGAGAGTGGCGCCCGTATCGTCAACCAGCTGCGCCGCAGCCGCTTCGCGCGCGGCGAGCGTCGGCTCGCATTCGTGGATGATGCCGCCATAGTGACGCACAGCGGCCTTCTTAACAGCAGGCGCAGTCTTCGGCATCACCACATGGGCATCGATGCCCCGCGTCCGCGCCGCCAGCGCCAGGGCGGCTGCATGGTTGCCGCTGCTGTGGGTCACGACCCCGCGCGCCGCCTCTTCATCGCTGAGCGCCAGAACAGCATTATAGGCCCCGCGCGCCTTGAAGGCGCCGGCTTTCTGCAAATTCTCGCACTTGAACAGAAGCGTCGCGCCAACCGCCGAATCAATGGCTGCCGAGGTCAGGACCGGAGTGCGGTGGATATGCGGCGCAATGCGCGCATGGGCGATGCGGATGTCGGAAAAACCGGGAGCGCTTGTCATCGCCGGCAAGTCTGTAACGGCGGCGGGAAGCGGTCAACTGATATGGCCCGGGCCAGCGTGCAAGGACGTCGAGGAAGAGCAGATATTCCGGCCATCACCGTGACTCCATCCCGTGAAGTCAGTGATTGTGCGGTGGCTGGGGTGCCAGGATTCGAACCTGGGAATGGCGGTACCAAAAACCGCTGCCTTACCGCTTGGCTACACCCCAATGCCGGCAACCGTCAGGAAATTGGTTCCTGTCCGGGAGCGCGCTGATAGCCTGTGCAATCCGGCTTGCCAAGCCCCGATTGATGACTTTGGTGCGGATCGAAAAAAATGCCCTCGCAAAGGTCAGGATGCCGCCCGTGGCCCCTGCCCCTGTGTGTCGCCCTTGCGGATGGCCCGTGCACGCGTGATGGGAATCAGGTTTCCGGCTTCGTCGGTCTGTGCAAGATTCTGCGGGTCCCAGGTCTGGTCGACGATCACCTGTTCAGGCTTGTAGCCTGTGGGCGCACTGACTAGTAGATTGCGGATCATCGGCACATCATAACGCCGGCATGCTTCGAACAGCTTGTCCAGCAGCGGCTGCAGCTCTTCCCAGGGCATGAAGGTTTCGGATGCCGTCATGATCCGGGGGTGGCGCGTTGCCTGCGGGGAATCACCAATCAGAAGCTCCTCGAACGGCTTCTCGCCCGTGCGAAGGCCGGTGAAGATGATTTCCATGTCCCCCTCCTCTTCCCTGTTCACGCCCTTGATGAAGGGCCTGAAGCCGGAAAGGCGGATCATCCTGCGGGCGAGATCGACGATCTGAACGGGTTGCCCCATGTCGAGCACGAAGACATCGCCGCCCTTGGCCATGGCGCCGGCCTGGATCACGAGTTGTGCCGCTTCCGGGATGGTCATGAAATAGCGGGTGACTTCCGGGTGGGTCACCGTAACCGGGCCGCCCTGCTCTATCTGCCTGCGGAAAAGCGGAATCACGGAGCCGCTGGAGCCAAGGACATTGCCGAAGCGCACCATGGAGAAGCTGGTCGTCTTCTGGGTCCGCGCCAGCGCCTGGCATACCAGTTCGGCCATGCGCTTGCTGGCGCCCATGATGTTGGTGGGGCGCACGGCCTTGTCGGTCGAAACGAGGATGAAGGCCTCAACGCCGGCATCGATCGCCGCCCGCGCGATCGTCAGCGTTCCGAACACATTGTTCCGCAGGCCCTCGACCACATTCTGCTCCACAAGCGGCACATGCTTGTAGGCGGCCGCATGATAGACGGTCTGCACACGGAAGATCCGCAGGATCGATTCGATGCGATGCGGGTTCTGGACCGAACCGAGGATTGGCCGGATGAGGCAGGGGATGCCAAGGCTTTTCGCCATGGCGCCAAGTTCCTGTTCGGCCAGGTAAAGCGCATATTCCGACAGTTCGAGCAGGATCAGTTCGCGCGGCGCGCGATGCAGGATCTGCCGGCAGAGCTCCTGCCCAATGGACCCGCCAGCCCCGCTCACCAGCACGTTCCGGCCACGGATGTTGGCATCCATCAGGTCCGGATCCGCCGGGATCGGATCCCTGCCCAGAAGATCCTCGACTGCCACATGACGGATTTCGCTGACACGCGACTTGCCGGAAACCAGATCCCCGACACTGGGGATGGTCTTGACCGGCACCGGCAGCGGCTCGAGTCTGTCAAGGATGGTCTGGCGCTGCGCGCGGGAGGCGCTCGGGATGGCGAGAAGGATCAGTTCAGCCGAAAGGCCGGACACGAGTGAGGCAAGTGCTTCCGGCGGATGCACCATGATGCCCTCGATCAGGCTTCCCTGAAGCGACGATGCATCGTCCACGAAGGCGGCCGCCACATGATCCCGCCCCTGCCTCAGTGAAGCTGCAAGCTGCCGTCCGGCTTCGCCCGCGCCATAGATGATGACAGGGGATTTCAGCCGCACCTGGCTCTGCACGAACAATGCGCGGAACGCGAAGCGGATACCCCCCACGAGGAAACCGCAGATCAGGCCGTAGATGATGGGAACGGCCCAGGAGATCGACAGGCCCACAAGCCGCGAGATGATGAAAAGCGCGATGGAGGATGAAACCACCCCGAGCAGCATGACCCATGCCGCCTTCAGGCTCATGTAGCGGATGATCGCCCGATAGAAGCCGAGCCAGACGAACATGGGAAGGCTGACGGCGACGAGGAAAGCGAGCGTCGCCCAGAATGCCTGTGAAAAGGGCAGTACCGGCTGGGCCCCGTGCAGCGCCATGGCGCCAACGAGGCTGATCGCAATGATGAGAATATCCGCAGACACCTGCAACAGACGCTTCACCGGGCGCGGCATCCGGAAGAACGTGCCGATCATTTTGTGAAGCATGCCGAGTCTGCCCAAAAGATGGTTAACATGAGCCCTATAGGCGCAAATGTCGAAAATTTGAACAAAGCTGGTCTTTCAAAGCAGCAAGTTGCGGTGAAGCCGCTGTTAATCGCGACGAAGCCTGCCGATACTCTCGCTGCGCGCTTGGCACCGGGATGCGAATTGCCGCATCGGGAAGCATGACGACCGCTCAAACCCCGAAAAAGACCGGCAGAGACGAAGATGATGCGCAAGCCGGCATCCGCCCGATGGAACGGGCAGACCTGCCGCAGGTGGTGAAGGTTCACCGCATGGCCTTTCACGGCTTCTTCCTCGACCGCATGGGCCCGGCCTTCCTGCGCGCCTATTATGCCGCCGTTCTCGACTATCCCGGCAGCATGGCCCTCGTGCTGGAGCGGGAGGGAAAGATCCATGGCTTTGCTGTCGGCTTCATGGACCCGGATGGCTTCTACCGGCATTTCCGGGCCAGGCGCATCAGGCTGCTTCCCGCGATCGCGCTCGGCCTTCTCCGGCGGCCATGGCTTCTGGGAGATGTGCTCGGAAACCGCAACCGCGTGGAAACGTCTGCCGACATGCGCAAGCCATCCGGCTCGGCCGAGCTTTCATCCATCGGTGTTGCCGCAAAAGGCGATGGCAGCGGCGCGAAGCTGCTGCGCGCCTTCTGCAAGGGCATGTTCGATCAGGGCGCCAGCCAGATTTTGCTGACCACCGACGAAGCCGATAACGAGGCCGTCCACCGCTTCTATCGCAAGCATGGTTTTCAGGCGATTGGCGTGGAAGACCGTGGAAACCGCCGTCTCACTGTCTATCGGCTGTTGCCGGCAGGCTGAAGCCGGCAATCCGGGAAAGACGCTTCAGGCGCGCCGATCAGTCGGAATGGTGATGCCGGGATCCCAGCGCCGGGCGGCCAGCAGGTCACGCCGGGCAGGCAGCACGGGGCGACCAACGGCATTGCCAAGGATCGCGGCAGCCGTCAGCAGCATGCAGTGGATGTCGCTGAAAATGGTGGCGCGCTCCATATAGGCCCGCTCCACGGCCAGCTTGGGCGGCAGAAGCCGCGCTACATAGGAGCCTTCCGGGTCGTCATCATCCACCAGCGCCTCGCCGACGGCATAATAGAAAACCGCGCCGGGGCTGGTGATGCCGGGCCGTATGTCGAGCGTCTCCAGCATCCAGGGCGCATAGGATTCGGCAACGATCTTGGGGTCTTCCGGCCTCGGCCCGACGAGCGACATGTCGCCTTTCACCACATTGATGAGCTGTGGCAGTTCATCGATCTTCAGCCGCCTCAGCCAGACACCCAGCGGAAAGATGCGGTTATCGCCCTTGCTGGTGATGACCGGCCCGCCATCGCTGACATGCATGGAGCGAAACTTGAGCATGCTGAAGTGTACCCGGCCCCGCCCCACCCGGGCGGCACGGTAGAATATCGGCCCGGGAGACGAGACGCGAATGCCTATCGCTGCCGCCAGCAGGACGGGCAGAACGAGAATCAGCAGCCCGCCAGCCACTACGATGTCGAACAGGCGCTTCATGCCGAAAGAAGGCGCCTGACAGTCTCGATCACGCGCGCCTGCTCTTCATCGGTCATCGCCATGAAAAGCGGCAGGGTCACGCATCGGTTGAAATAGGCGTCGGCATGGGGAAAGGCCTGCCCGGTGGCGCGGCTTGACCAGTAGCTCATCTGGTGAAGCGGGCGATAGTGCACCGAACTGCCGATTCCGGCGTCCTTCAGGCCTTGTATGAAGCCGTCCCGGTCCATCGGCGCTTCATCCTTCAGCTGCAGGATATAAAGGTGCCAGCTGTGCACATCCCCCTTTGCCGCATGGGGCGGCAGAATGACCGGCAGGCCGGCAAGGGCCGAATCATAGCGTTCGACAAGCCGGATGCGGGCGGCGTGAAAGGCCTCCACCCGTCCCAGCTGCACCGTGCCAAGGGCTGCCGCCATGTCCGTCATGTTGTATTTGTAGCCGGGGGCGACGACATCGTAGATCGCGCTGGAGCGCGTATCCGTGAACCGGTTGAAGACATCGCGGTCGATGCCGTGCAGACGCATGATGCGGGCGCGTGCGGCGATGTCCGGGTCAGCCGTCACCAGCATGCCCCCCTCGCCTGTGGTCATGGTCTTGTTCGCGTAGAAGCTGAAGGCCGTCGCGTCGGCGCCGCAACGCCCGACGCTCATGCCCTGGTGGCTGGCGGGAAGCGCATGGGCGGCATCGTCGAGTATCCTGAGGCCATGGCGGTCGGCCAGCGCGCGCAGGGCGGTCATGTCGCACATGCGGCCGGCGAAATGCACCGGCATGATGACCTTCGTGCGCGGCGTGATGGCGGCCTCGACGGCGTCGGGGCAGATGCACAGCGTATCCGGCTCGATATCGACGAACACCGGCTCGGCGCCGAGATAGCGCACGACTTCAGCCGTTGCCGTGAAGGTCAGGGTCGGCACGATCACTTCATCGCCGGGGCCGACACCCATAGCCTCGAGCCCGAGATGAAGCGCAGCCGTCGCTGAGGTCACGGCAAGCGCTGTCACATCACCCCCGACATGGGCAGCGAAGGCGGCCTCGAAATCGCGGCATTTCGGCCCTGTCGTCAGCCAGCCGGAGCGCAGGCATTCGCTGACAGCCTGGATCTCGGCCTCGCCGATGGAAGGGCGGAAAAATGGTACCGGCGTATCTGCCACATGCTGCTCCTTTTCAGGCGGAACCACGGCGGCGTTTGCGCGCATGTTTCCGGAAGAGTGTCTCGAAGTCCGACAGGCCTCTGGAGAAGGAAAGCCGTTCCTCGTAAAAAACCTGACCGCGCCGCCCCATGGCAGCCAGATCTTCAGGCTGCATCGCGCGCAGTTGCAGCACATTGTCGGCAAGGTCACGGGCATTTCCGGGCTGAACGGCAAGGCCGGCGCCCGATTCTTCCACGAGCCGCGCGGCATCCCCTTCCACGGCCATCAGGACCGGCTTTCCGGCATAGAGATAGGCCTGGGTCTTGGAAGGAATGGTGATCGAAAACAGCGGATCCGGCTTCAGGTGGACAAGCAGGCAATCCGCCTCGGCAAGCTTTTCCTGCACCTCCGCCAGCGGCACGCGCGGCATGAAGCGCACATTGCGCAGGCCGCGCCGCGCGACTTCGGCCTTCAGATCGTCGACAGCAAGGCCGGAGCCGAGGAAATCGAACCGTATGTCATCCCGGTCCGACAGTATGGCGGCTGCCTCAAGCACGGTTTCGAGGCCCTGTGCGGCCCCCATGTTGCCGGCGAACAAAACGCTGAAACTGCCATCGGCAAGTCCCGGCTTGGGCTCGGGCCTCTCCGTTTCCTCCGCCCAGTTATAGACGAGGCTGATGCGGTCCGCCGGCACACCGCGGCTGATCAGCAGGTCGCGGAAACCCGGAGAGAGCACCACGATGTGATCCACGGCCCGGTAGACGAGCGCGCACAGCCATTCCACCAGCTTCAGGAAAAGACCGCTTTTCACCATGCCTGTCGCGCCGAGGGAATCGGGCCACATATCCTGGATGTCGATCACGACCGGCGTGCGGCGGAATATCCGGGCGATGATGGCAGCCAGCCCCGCCGTCAGCGACGGATAATAGACATAGACGATATCCGCCCGACGCACGCCGAAAAGCAGATAGACCGTCGATGAAAGCATGAAGCTCGCGTAGCAGAGCAGGCGATGCAGGGCCCGCCTGTCATGGCTGGGGTAGATGGCAAGCCGGGTGACATCCACGCCATCCATGCGCTCGCGGAGAACGGGGCGGATGCGATAGCCATCATAGACCTTCCCGCCCGGATAATTGGGAAAGCCGGTAACCACCTCGATGTCGAAACCCCGATCGGCGAGCGCGCGCGCGAAACCAAGCCCCTTGAAGGTGGGCTCGGGGTCGAAGAGCTGCGACAGGAAGATGAGCCGCGGGGGCGTTTTGCCGCCCCTGTCACTCGTCACCGCGTCGCCAGCACGGCCACGGTGGCAACCGAAGTCGCCAGCTGGGCGATGATGGTTGTCACGTCACGGAAGATCGAAAGCCGGTAGAGCGGGTCGATGTTCTTCGGCACGATGATGGTGCTGCCCGGCGGCGGCGCGCCGTCGATGCCGCTCCAGCCACTCACGCGCAAGGGCTGGGCCTGGCCGTTGGGAAGCACGACGAATGCGCGCTTCCGGTCTGCCGTAGCAAGCGCCCCGCCGGCATCCGTGAGATAGTTCGTCGCCGCCTTGCCCGCCACGAACTGGTGCGCGCCGGGGTTGTTCACATCCCCCAGCACGAGAACATAGTTCGGCGTCTTGGGAATGAAGATGGAATCCCCGGCTTCGAGCACCGTATCCAGATCCGGCCGCCGCTCGAGGACGCGCGGGTCGGCCTCGACCACCATGCGGCCCGGCGCTTCCGTCTGCGCGAGGGACTGGATGATGCTGGCGGCGCCGATCAGGCCGTCGCTGCTCTTTTCGGTGGACCGCGCGGCAACCGCGATCAGGCTGTTGTTGAGTTCGCGCGCGGTTCGGCGGAAGCCTTCCTCCTGCGCCTGCTTCACGCTGCGCCGGGTGAACACCGCGCCATAGGCATAGGCCTGTTCGCTGAGGCCACCAGCACGCGCGATGAGTTCCGAAAGGCGCTCACCCTTGCGCACGGTATAAAGGCCGGGCCGGTTCACTTCGCCTGAGAGCAGCACACCCGAGCTTTCGTAACGCGGCATCTCGGCATTGAAACGAAGATCATCGCCAGGCCCGACGAGGGTGGTGCGCAGCAGGTTTCCGGCTGGATCAAGCTGCGTCCGTTCGGCGAGGCCGGATGAAGCGCGTGTGATGTCCAGCTCCATGTTCGAGGCGCCCGTAAGAACGCCATCGGCAAGGATCGAAAGATCCCGCGCGCTGACCGGACCCGCCACCGGATAGGCGCCCGGGCGACGGATGCTGCCGCCAACGCTGATGCTGTTCTCGATGAGGATGGGCAGCAGGTCGGGTTCCTGCTCGAAAGTCGGGGAGCAGATGTCCTCGTCCGCCAGCCTTGCCACATCGGCGCCGCCGGCTTCTTCCGAAGATCCGCCCGCCGCAAGCGTTCCGGCGACAGAGCCGGCCCGCAGGTTGGACGGGCCGCCGACGACGAAACCACCCCGCGTGACGGGATGAAAACGCGTGGCCTGGGTATCGCGCACAAGCGCTTCCAGATTGTCGAGCGAACGGCACTGGGGCAGCGGGTTGGGCTGGCCAAGCACGATGCTGCGCACGGCCACGCCGTTCAGGAACTCGATGTCCCGGCGGGAAAGGATGTAGAGCCGGTCATCCCCCTGAAGCCGGGTGGACGGCCGCTCGCGCAGTTCGCGGGCGAGATTCACAAGCTCGATCACCCGTGCGCCCGTTCCGGCATCGCGGCGCACCAGCCCGGCCACCAGCTGATAGGTGTCGGCGCGCAGATCCTCGGGCCGGCCGACGAGATCGGCTATGGTCTCCGCGCTCATCAGCGGGCGCGGGCCGGGGTTCGAGACATTGCCCGAAAGCTGCACCCGGCCAACCGTGCCGCCCGGCGAACCGCCGACAAGCTGGATCGCATCCCCGCCGAGCACGCTGCTGCCGGCGGACGGTGCGCGCACGAAGGTTTCGGTTCCATCGGCCGCGATTCGGCTGATGACGATCTGCGCGCCGCGCTGGCGCACCGCGCCGCCGGCAAAGGCGACCACCTCGGCAACCGAAGCGGTGCCGCGCAGTTCGTAGATGCCCGGCCGCGCAACGGCCCCGGCGACTGCGACGGTCGGCCCGATAACGGGCACGATGATCCTGTCCCCGTCGCGCAGGCGGACATTGGATGGCGCGCCGATGCCCAGAAGCCCGTAGAGATCGACGCTGATGCTGCCGCCGCCGGCCCGCACGATCCGCACTTGCCTGAGCGACCCCGAGCGACGGACTCCACCGGCCCGCGCTATGGCGCTGGCGATATCGGATAGCGATGTCAGGCTGACCTGGCCGGGGCGTTCCACCTCGCCACCGACAAACACGCTGATCGCGCGCACTTCGCCGACCGAGACATAGACATCGGTTGCCAGAAGCGTGCTGCGTGTGAGCGAGGCAAGCTCGGCGCGGACACTGCCGAGCGAGCGCCCGGCCGCCTGCACGGGCCTGAGCGCACCGACGACAATCCGCCCGTCGCGATCAACCCTTGCGGTTTCGCTGGCGTTGGTCGCCCCGCGGAAGCTGACTTCGATCTCATCGCCGATGCCCAGCACATAATCATCGCCGATGGCGCCGGCCCGCACGCCCGTGGGTGCAGAGCCGGACTGGAAGACATCATAGCCGAACTGGCGCAAGGAGCGGTCGCCAAGACGCGCCCTGTAATCCTCTTCGATGGTGGAGGGATCATAGAGACGCTGGAGCTGGCGCCGCGCCTGGGCACGGCGGACTTCCTGCTCCTCCGTCGTGTCGATCTTGCCGGTGGGCGACATCATCTCGCCTGACGGTTGCGCACTCGATTCGGATGGCTGCGGCGACGCCTGCCTTTGTCCGCTTCCCAACTGCCCCTGCAGGGACTGGAGGATCTTCGGGTCGATGACCTGCGCCGAAACGGCAGCAGGCAACGCCCCGAGCGCGGACCCCGCAAGGATCAAGGAGAGTGTTGCTGCACGCATGGGCCTGCCCGATGATTTACCCGGTCGCCCCATCGCAGCCACTGGCCCGAATCCTCGCAAAGCTGTTCTCCATTCTGCACCCCGGCCCATGTCAGGCCCTGCCTCAGCCCTTCCGTTAGGAATCCGGGCAGGGCTGGTCAATTGCTGCCTTGCAGCTTTCACGGCGGGGAAGAGGCGGCATGCCGCACCGCCCTTCTCCATCATGCCAGGCCCGGCCTTCAGGCGTTGGGAAGATTGCCCCGGACGAGGGCCGCATAATCGGTCATCATCTGCCGGGTCAGATCGCCGACCTCGAAGGTCCAGGGGCCGATGCTGCCCACCGGCGTGACCTCGGCGGCGCTGCCGGTCAGGAAGCATTGCTGGAAGCTTTCAAGCTCTTCCGGCCAGATGGTCCGCTCGATCACCTCGATACCCCGGCGCTTCGCCAGGCGGATCACGGACTGGCGGGTGATGCCATCAAGGAAGCAGTCGGGCGTCGGCGTGTGGAGCACGCCATCCTTCACGAAAAAGACATTGGCGCCGGTCGCCTCGGCAACCTGGCCGCGCCAGTCGAACATCAGGGCGTCGTCATAGCCATTGTCCGTCGCGTGATGCTTGGACAGGGTGCAGATCATGTAGAGCCCCGAGGCCTTGGACGCGGTCGGTGCGGTATAGGGGGCCGGGCGGCGCCAGGGCGCAATCTCGAGCCTGAGGCCCTTGGCCAGCGCTTCCTCGCCGAAATAGGCGCCCCATTCCCAGCAGGCGATGGCCAGGTGAACCTTCGCCTTCTGCGCGGCGACACCCATCTGCTCGCTTCCGCGCCACGCGACAGGGCGCATGTAGGCGTCCTTCAGGCCGTTGGCGGCAAGGGTGTCACGGCAGGCCTGGTCGATTTCCGCAACGCTGAAGGGAATGCGGTAGCCCAGAAGCTCGGCTGAGCGGACAAGCCGGGCGCTGTGTTCGGACAGGGCGTAGATTTCGCCATTATAGGCGCGCTGCCCTTCGAAGACGGCGCCGGCATAATGCATGGCATGCGTGAGAATATGGACATTGGCTTCCCGCCACGGGACCAGTTTCCCGTCCAGCCAGATGAACCCGTCCCGGTCGTCGAAGGTCTGCTCCGCCATGTTCGCCTCTTCTTATGATGCTTGCAGCGGCTAGCATGTTGATGCAAAATCGGTCAACATGGTTGACGCATCTCTTTCCGCGCCCGTCCGGCATTCCGAAGATCGCACCGATCCGGCCGGCATGGAGGCCATATCCCGCAATGCGCGCATGGTCGATCCGGAGGATGTGCGCCGCGGGATCGAGCTGATCTATTTCGGCTATGCCAACATGATCCGCGGGCCGGATGCGATTCTCGCGCGTCGCAGGCTCGGTCGCGCCCACCATCGGGCGCTCTATTTCATCGCGCGCAAGCCCGGCCTTGCCGTCTCAGACCTGCTGAAACTGCTGGCCATCACCAAACAGTCTTTGTCGCGCGTTCTGGCCGATCTCATCCGGCTGGAACTGGTGGAACAGAAGGTTGGCGCGACCGACAGGAGGCAAAGGCTGCTGCGACTGACGGAAGCCGGCGCGCGGCTGGAGGCGGAGCTGTTCGACGCCCTCTTCCAGCGCATGGCCGATGCCTATCGGGCAGCGGGCAAGGACGACGAGGCCGGCTTCATGGCGATTCTTTCGGCGCTGGTGGCGCCGGGAGATCTGGCAATGCTCGAAAAACTCAATCGCCCGTCTGGCCGGCCGGATCAGAACTGACCGGCTCCGGCTGCTTTCCGCCGGCACGCGCAAATGGCAGCCGCGCGGTGAGCGATGCCAGACCCGGCAGGCCCAGCAGATCGAAGCCCGGGCCTTCCCTCTCGGCACGCTCGGCCTTGTCGAGCAGCCGGTCGAGCTCGGCCATGGTGGCGGTCATGTCCGGGCTTTCATCCTTGCGCCATGTATCGAAGGCACGCAGCGAAATCGCGGCCAGTGCCGCCAGGCGCAGCTGCCCGCGCAACCCCGTGACACCCGCGCCGGCGGCAGACGCCAGACGCCTGATCGAAGGGCCGGCCCGCGCCGCCAGCAGAAGGCCAAGCCCCGGATCACGCGCCAGCCAGAGGGCGATGGCCGCCTCGCGCTGCGCCTGAAGCGCATCGAAGCCGCGCATGATTCCATCGAAGAGCCGGTCACGCACAGTGCCCGGCCCGGCTGCGCCGGCGACCGCCTCGGCCGCCACATGGTCGAGAAAAGCGGCTGTGGCATCGACCTGATCCCCGACGAGGCGCAGGATGTCGGCCGGCTGGAAGCCCGAATAATCGGCGGCATCGTCGATGGTGGCGGCACGCCAGCCCTGCAGCGCAATAGCGCCGAGCCATGCGTTGCGGGCGGCAGCCGGCGTATGTTCCACGGCACCCACTGGCTTCAGGCCGCCCGCATGGTTTCGCGCCCTGCGGCGGCTTCGATGGCGGCATCGGCGGCCGATGCAAGGGCGCGCGACCGTTCGGTCGCGGCGCGCACGGTGGCGCGCATGAGGCTGGAAAGCGAACCATCGCCATCCAGCACATCGAGCCCGGCCTGCGTGGTGCCGTTCGGGCTGGTGACCTGCTGGCGGAGAGCCGCCGGGGAAAGCCCCGAAAGGGCCGCCATTTCGGCGGCCCCGGCCACGGTTTCGAGCGCAAGCCGCGCGGCCGTTTCAGGATCGAGGCCGGCAGCTTCGCCAGCGCCCGCCAGCGCTTCGATGAAACGGAACAGGAAGGCCGGACCGGATCCCGATACGGCGGTGACGGCATCGAAGCGGCCTTCGTCTTCGAGCCAGAGGGTGGAGCCGGCCGAGCGCAGCAGGCCATCGATGGCGTCGGCGTCAGCCGGGGCAAGGCCGCTTGCGAACATGGCCGTGGTGCCACGCCCGATCCGTGCCGAAAGATTGGGCATGATCCGCATCACCGGCGCGCCGGGGAAAAGCGCCGAAAGCGTCGCCGTGCGCACCCCGGCCAGCATCGAGAGCAGCACGCCCTGCCCGGCCAGCCGCTGCGACAATATGGGCGCAAGCTGGGGCAGGATCTGCGGCTTGATGCCGAGGATGAGAAGCGTTGGCGCTACGCCTTCCGGTGGTTCCGGAACAACAGGGCCGGTAAAGCCCTGCGGCAGGCCGGCCGGCTCGGGGTCAATGATGGTGACCCGCGCCGCATCGAGCCCGGATATGAGCCAGCGCTCCAGAAGTGCGCCGGCCATCGCGCCACAGCCGACCAGCCAGACACGATCGAAGAGACTTGCCTCGAAGATACTGGCGTCGGCGGAAAGGGGCATGCTGCTCATGGCGCTTCCCTAACGCCTGCCCGCCGGTGGCAGCAAGAGAGGAGATGGGCCTGACGCCAACCAGTTCCAACAGGTCGCAGCCCGCGCCTTGCGGCACGGGCTGCTCCCTCCTCCCCGGAGACTGTCGAACCGGTCAGGCCGTGTTCAGCCCCTGATCAGCCCTTGAACTGGGCCGCTTCGGTCGATTCCTTCAGCGCCGTGGTCGAGGACTGGCCGCCCGAGATGGCCTCGGCCACCGCATCGAAATAGCCCGTGCCCACTTCGCGCTGGTGGCGGGTGGCAGTGTAGCCGCGCGCCTCGCTGGCGAATTCCGCCTGCTGCAGCTCGGAATAGGCCGCCATCCCGCGATCGCGATAGCCAAGGGCCAGTTCGTACATGCCGTGGTTCAGGCTGTGGAAGCCGGCAAGCGTGACGAACTGGAACTTGTAGCCCATGGCGCCGATTTCGCGCTGGAACTTCGCGATCGTATCCTTGTCCAGGTTCTTCTCCCAGTTGAAGCTGGGCGAACAGTTGTAGGCCAGCATCTTGTCCGGATACTGCTTCTTGATCGCCTCGGCGAAGCGGCGCGCATCATCGAGATTGGGGTGGCTGGTTTCCCACCACAGCAGGTCGGCATGCGGCGCAAAGGCAAGGCCGCGCTTGATGCAATGATCGACACCGGTGCCCGGCTTCAGGCGGAAGAAGCCCTCGGGCGTGCGCTCGCCAGTCATGAACTCATGGTCGCGCTCGTCGATGTCGCTGGTCATCAGCATGGCGGATTCGGCGTCGGTGCGGGCGCAGATCACGGTCGGCACGCCCATCACGTCGGCGGCCAGGCGGGCGGCGTCGAGGTTGCGGATATGGGCCTGGGTCGGGATCAGCACCTTGCCGCCGAGGTGGCCGCACTTCTTCTCGGAAGCCAGCTGGTCTTCATAGTGCACGCCGGCGGCGCCCGCCTCGATATAGGCCTTCATGATCTCGAAGCAGTTGAGAGGCCCGCCGAAACCAGCCTCGGCGTCGGCGACGATGGGGGCGAACCAGTCACGCTTCACACCGCCTTCGCTGTGCTCGATCTGGTCGGCGCGCTGCAGGGTGCGGTTGATGCGGCGCGCCAGTTCCGGGCCGGCGTTGGCCGGATAGAGCGACTGGTCGGGATACATCTGGCCAGCGGTGTTGGCGTCGGCCGCCACCTGCCAGCCGGAAAGATAGATCGCCTTCAGGCCGGCACGCACCATCTGCATCGCCTGGTTGCCCGAGAGGGCCCCAAGGGAATTGATGTAGGGCTCGGACTTCAGAAGCTCCCACAGCTTTTCCGCGCCACGCCGGGCCAGCGTGTGCTCGATATGAACAGAGCCGCGCAGCCGCTCGACATCGGCCGGGCTGTAGGGACGCTCGATGCCGTCGAAACGGCCGGCGGGCGCAGGAACGAGATCCTCGAAGCGGAGCTGGCTGGTCATGTGTCGCATTCCTTCTCGATTGACCTGATTTTCACAGGCCGGACTTTTCAGGCCCAAATTTTTACTGGCTGATGCCATTTACTTGACTGCGACACACACATCGGTCAAGAAATTCACATGCCAGAGGCCGATAAATCGTGTCAAAGGGTCGAGATTTGACGGAAAAAGTTGTGAAATTGTGAATAATTTTACAAAACTGGATATGGGGGACCGGAAGCTTTTCGCCGGTCCGCGCGTCAAGCGGCTGCGCAAGGGCCTTGGTCTCACCCAGAGCCGCATGGCGTCCGATCTCGGGCTTTCCGTTTCCTATCTCAACCTGCTGGAACGCAACCAGCGGCCGCTGACGGCCGCCGTGCTGCTGAAACTGGCCGATGTCTATGATGTCGATATCCGCCAGTTCACCGGTGCGGATTCGGACCAGCAGGTCGATGATGTCTCGGCGGCGGTCGCCCGCGCCGGGCTTGCCATCGGCAAGGCGCAGCTGCGCGATTTCGTCGACCAGCATCCCGATGTCGCGAAAGCCCTTCTGCGGCTGGCGGAAAGGCCGGGCGCCGACGAGGGCGCGGCGGCCGTCCTCCCGCCCTCCCCGCTCCAGCTCGTGCGCGCCCATCTGCTCGAACGGGCGAACCATTTCACCGAACTCGACGCACACGCCGAATCGCTGGCGGACGAACTGCGCCTGACCGGCCAGTCGCTCGATGCCGCCGTCAGGGACAGGCTGCGCGCAAGGCATGGCCTCAACGTGCGTGTCCTGCCGTGGGACGTGATGCCGGATCGCCTGCGCCGATTCGATTTCCACAACCGCCAGGTCCTGCTTTCGGAACTGCTGGATGGTGCCTCCCGCGCCTTCCAGCTCTGCTTCCAGCTGGCGCAGCTGGAAGCCCGCGCCGAAATCGAGCGCGAGGTGGAAGCTGCCGCGCCACGGCTGGCAGCGGGCGGGCCTTTTGCCAGCACCCTCCTCGCCATGAATCTCGCCAGCTACTGGGCGGCTGCCCTGATGATGCCCTATGGCCGGTTCCATGCTGCAGCCGAGCAGCTCGGCTATGATCTCGAACTGCTGCAGGCGCGCTTTTCCGCCGGGTTCGAGCAGGTGGCCCACCGGCTCACCACGCTCCAGCGGCCGGGCGCACGCGGGATTCCCTTCCTTCTGTTGCGCACCGACCGCGCCGGTCAGGTATCGAAGCGCTTTTCCGCCGGCCGCCTGCCCTTCGCCAGCGAAGGTGGCCAGTGCCCGCTCTGGGTGCTTTATGCCGCCTTCGAGCAGCCGGGCCGGATCCTGACGCAGGTGGCCGAAGTCGAGGAAGGCGAGCGCATCTTCACCATCGCCCGCACCGTCAGGCCGCAGATCACGCCCTGGGGCGCCGAAAGGCCGCGATTCGCCATCGCACTCAGCTGCTCGCTCGATCATGCCCGCGCGCTGGTCTACGCTGGCGGCATCGATCTCAACATGGCGCCGGCCGCCCCCATCGGCCCCGGCTGCGCCAGCTGCTTCCGCGCTGACTGCAGGCAGCGCTCGGCCCCGCCAGCGGGGGCCGAACTGCGCCTGGACCAGGCGTCGCGGGGGTTGCACCCTTACGGATTCACGGCCCCCGGAAGCACCGGGCGCCCAACAGGAGACCAGACGTAATGAGCATCAGCGGAGTGGACATTCGCGGCGCGATGAAGCCGGGATACGAGGAAATCCTGTCGGACGCGGCGCTTGCCTTCATCGCGCACCTGCACCGCATGTACGAGCCGACACGCCAGTCGCTCCTGCGGGCGCGGTCGGACCGCAGGCGCTGGTGGGCAGCCGGCAACGCGCTCGATTTCGCGCCTGAAACATCGGCAGTCCGCGATGGCGACTGGAAGATTTCCGGCACGCCCGCAGATCTTCTCGACCGCCGGGTGGAAATCACCGGCCCGTGCGACCGCAAGATGGTGATCAACGCCCTCAATTCCGGCGCGAAATGCTTCATGGCCTGCCTCGAGGACGCCACATCCCCCACCTGGGCCAATATCGTCGAGGGCCAGATCAACCTGCGCGACGCCGTGGCCGGCACCATTTCGCTGGAGGACAAGGGCAAGTCCTATCGCCTGAACGCCGAAACGGCCGTTCTCATCTGCCGCCCGCGCGGCTGGCACCTGCCGGAAGCGCATCTGCATGTCGATGGCGAGGAAGTGTCGGGCGCGATCTTCGATTTCGCGCTCTATTTCTTCCACAATGCGCGCAAGCTGATCGAGAAGGGCAGCGGCCCCTATTTCTATCTTCCCAAGATGGAACATTATCTGGAAGCGCGGCTGTGGAACAACATCTTCGTCACGGCGCAATCCATCCTCGGCCTGCCGCTGGGCAGCATCAAGTCCACCGTATTGATCGAGACGCTTCCCGGCGCCTTCATGGCGGACGAGATCCTCTATGAACTGCGCGACCATATCGTCGCGCTCAACTGCGGCCGCTGGGACTATATCTTCAGCTACATCAAGAGCCTCGCCCATGATTCGTCGAAGGTGCTGCCCGATCGCGCGCAGGTGACGATGGCCGTTCCCTTCATGGCGAAATATGCGGCCCATGTGGTGCGCACCTGCCACCGGCGCGGCGCCCATGCCATGGGCGGCATGTCCGCCTTCATTCCGGTGAAGGATGACGAGGAAAAGAACCAGGCCGCCTTCGCCGCCGTCCGCGCCGACAAGGAGCGCGAGGCAACCCTCGGCCATGACGGCACCTGGGTCGCCCACCCCGGCCTCGTGCCCGTGGCCCTGGAGGTGTTCAACCGGCTGATGCCGGGGCCGAACCAGCTGGGCAAGATGCCCGAGGGAATCGCGACCGCCGATGATCTGACGACCCCCAGCGAAGGAACGCGGACGGCCGCCGGCATGGCGATGAACGTGAATGTCGCCATCGGCTATATCGCGGCCTGGCTGCGCGGCCAGGGGGCGGTGCCGCTGCACAACATGATGGAGGATGCCGCCACCGCCGAGATCAGCCGCGCCCAGCTCTGGCAGTGGCGCCACCATGGCGTCGCGCTGGAAGACGGGACCAAGGTGACGGGCGCCCGCATCAACGACGAGATCAAGGCCCAGCTTGCCATCTGGAAGGAAAATGTCGGCGACAATTTCTTCGAGACGGGCAAATATCGCGAGGCCGCGACCATCCTCTCGGATCTCGTCATGGCCCGCGATCTGCCGGACTTCCTGACCACCCCGGCCTATCGCCGCTTCATGGCGGACTGACAGGCGCCCTTACCGTGCCGGGCGGGGCTTGTCTGGCTGCCCGCTGATGGGGCATGGCGCGGGCATCATGCCCGCGCCATAGCCGGGGCCAGCCGGCCCCGCCCGGCGCCTGGAAGGATGACTGGATGTTCGACGGCAAGACTCTTCTGATCTCGGGGGGAACCGGATCGTTCGGCAATGCGGTGCTGCGCCGCTTTCTCGAAACCGACATTCGGGAAATCCGCATCTTCTCCCGCGATGAGAAGAAGCAGGACGACATGCGGGCCAAATACCGCTCCGACAAGATCCGCTTCGTGATCGGCGACGTGCGGGACCGCCAGTCGATCACCAACGCCACCGTCGGCGTCGATTACATCTTCCACGCCGCCGCCCTGAAGCAGGTGCCCAGCTGCGAATTCTATCCGCTGGAAGCCGTGCGCACCAATGTGCTCGGCACCTCGAACCTGCTGGAGGCGGCAATCGCCAATGGTGTCGGGCGGGTCATCTGCCTGTCGACCGACAAGGCCGTCTATCCGATCAACGCCATGGGCATGTCGAAGGCGCTGATGGAAAAGGTGATGGTCGCCACCTCGCGGCTGGCGGTTGATGGCCGCACCACCATGTGCGGCACGCGCTATGGCAATGTGATGGCCTCGCGCGGGTCGGTCATCCCGCTGTTCGTGAAGCAGATCCTGGCCGATGAGCCGATCACCATCACCGACCCGGCCATGACCCGTTTCATGATGACGCTCGACGATGCCGTGGAACTGGTGCTCTTCGCCTTCGCCCATGGCCACAATGGCGACATCTTCGTCCAGAAGGCCCCGGCATCGACTGTCGGCGACCTTGCCGAGGCGCTGCGCCAGCTTCTGGGAAAACCGGATCACCCCATCCGCATCATCGGCACCCGCCATGGCGAAAAACTCTATGAAACCCTTCTCACCCGCGAGGAGAAGGCCGGTGCCGTGGACATGGGCGATTATTACCGAATCCCGCCGGACAACCGCGACCTCAACTACGGCAAATATTTTGCCGAGGGCGAAAGCATCATTTCCGAGGCGCATGACTACCACAGCCACAACACCACCCGGCTAGATGTGGAGGGCACGAAGCAACTGCTGCTGAAACTGCCCTTCATCCGCGCCATCATCGAAGGCCGGCCTGTGGAGCCCGAGGCATGAGCCGCACTATTCTCGTGACAGGGGCGGATGGCTTCATCGGCCGCAACCTGATCGTGCATCTGGCCGAGCGTGGCGACCGCGCCCTGCCCTACACCCGCACCAGCAAGCCCGCCGATCTTGCCGCCATGCTGGCCGAAGCTGATGCCCTGGTGCATCTGGCAGGCGCCAACCGCCCGCCCACGCCCGAAGGCTTCGCGGCAGACAATGCCGGCCTTGCACAGACGCTGGCCGATGCCGTCCGTGCTTCCGGCAGGCGCATCCCGCTGGTCTTCGCCTCCTCCACGCAGGCGGCGCTCGACAACCCCTATGGCGCCAGCAAGCGTGCGGCCGAGGATGCACTGGCAGCTGTCGCCGATGTGGCGGATGTCGCGATCTTCCGGCTTCCCAATGTCTTCGGCAAATGGAGCCGCCCCTATTACAACTCTGCCGTCGCCACCTTCTGTCATCAGGCCGCCCGTGGCGAGCCGCTCAGCATCAACGACCCGGCAGCCCCCCTCAGCCTCGTCTATGTCGATGACGTGGTCGAAGCGTTTCTGGCGGCCATCGATGCCCCCGCCAGCGGCCTTGCCCGGCCGGAGGTGGCACCGGTCTATCACAGCAGTGTCGGCGAGGTGGCTGGCCTGATCGAGGACATGGCGCGCCGGCGCACGGCGATGGGCGTCGGCCGCACCGGCTCGGGGCTGTCGCGTGCCCTTTATGCGACGCTTCTGTCCCATCTGCCGGCGGATGCCTTTTCCTATGCGGTGCCCGTTCATGGCGATGCGCGCGGGCGGTTCGTGGAGGCCGTGAAGACGCCCGATTCCGGGCAGGTGAGCTTCTTCACACAAGTTCCGGGCCTGATCCGTGGCAGCCATTACCACCACAGCAAGTCCGAGAAGTTCCTCGTGGTGAAGGGCAAGGCGCGCTTCCGCTTCCGCCACCTGCTGACGGACGAGCGCGTGGACGTGGACGCCAGCGCGGACGAACCCCGCATCGTGGACACCATTCCCGGCTGGACGCACGATGTGCAGAATCTGGGCGACGAGGAGCTTGTCGTCCTCGTCTGGGCCAATGAGGTGTTCGACCGCGAACGCCCTGACACCATCCAGTCGAAAGTCGAACAATGAAGACGCTCAGGGTCATGACGGTGGTGGGCACGCGGCCCGAGATCATCCGCCTGTCGCGCGTGATGGCAGCGCTCGATCGCTACACCGAGCAGGTGATCGTCCACACAGGCCAGAACTATGATTATGAACTGAATGAGATCTTCTTCGAGGACCTGAAGATCCGCCGGCCGGATCATTTCCTGAATGCAGCTGGCAAGACCGCCGCTGAAACCATCGGCCAGGTCATCATGGCAACCGACAAGGTGCTGGCCGAGGTGAAGCCGGATGCGCTGCTGGTATTGGGGGATACGAACAGCTGCCTCGCGGCCATCCCGGCCAAGCGGCGGCATGTTCCGATCTTCCACATGGAAGCCGGGAACCGCTGCTTCGACGAACGGGTGCCGGAAGAAACCAACCGCCGCATCGTCGATCACATCGCCGACATCAACCTGACCTATTCCGACATCGCGCGCGAATATCTGCTGCGCGAGGGCCTGCTGCCCGACCGCGTGATCAAGACAGGCAGTCCCATGGCCGAGGTACTGGCCTTCCAGGCGGATGCAATCGCCGCGTCGGACGTGCTCAAGCGCCTCGACCTCAGGCCCGGGCAATTCTTCGTGGTGAGCGCCCACCGCGAGGAGAATATCGAAAGCGACCGGAACTTCGCCAACCTCGTGGGCATATTGAACGGCATCGCCGAGCGGTTCGACCTGCCGGTGATCCTGTCCACCCACCCGCGTACCCGCGCCAGGATGGAGCGCGCCGGCGCCACGCTCGATCCTCGTGTTCAGGCCCTGAAGCCGCTTGGCTTTACCGATTATGTGCGGCTCCAGACGGAGGCGAAGGCAACGCTGTCGGATTCCGGCACGATCAGCGAGGAAAGCTCCATCCTGAACTTCCCTGCCCTGAACATCCGCGAGGCGCATGAGCGCCCCGAGGCGATGGAGGAAGCAAGCGTGATGATGACGGGCCTGTCGCTCGACCGCGTGATGCAGGGCCTGTCCATCCTCGACCAGCAGAAACGCGGCCCGGAACGGACCCTGCGCCCGGTGGCGGACTATTCCATGCCGAACGTGTCGGAAAAGGTGGCCCGCATCATCCTCAGCTACACGGATTATGTGAAGCGGCGGGTGTGGATGGAATGATTGAAAGCGATTCATTCCCCCTTTTTTACAGATATCCAAAAAAATAAAATAATAATCAGAACAATTCCACCGCCTGTAAGAAGAGATGTAAATATAGAAGAATTAGACAGCGCAGCCCTTCCAGGCGGATGCAATCGCCGCGTCGGACGTGCTCAAGCGCCTCGACCTCAGGCCCGGGCAATTCTTCGTGGTGAGCGCCCACCGCGAGGAGAATATCGAAAGCGACCGGAACTTCGCCAACCTCGTGGGCATATTGAACGGCATCGCCGAGCGGTTCGACCTGCCGGTGATCCTGTCCACCCACCCGCGTACCCGCGCCAGGATGGAGCGCGCCGGCGCCACGCTCGATCCTCGTGTTCAGGCCCTGAAGCCGCTTGGCTTTACCGATTATGTGCGGCTCCAGACGGAGGCGAAGGCAACGCTGTCGGATTCCGGCACGATCAGCGAGGAAAGCTCCATCCTGAACTTCCCTGCCCTGAACATCCGCGAGGCGCATGAGCGCCCCGAGGCGATGGAGGAAGCAAGCGTGATGATGACGGGCCTGTCGCTCGACCGCGTGATGCAGGGCCTGTCCATCCTCGACCAGCAGAAACGCGGCCCGGAACGGACCCTGCGCCCGGTGGCGGACTATTCCATGCCGAACGTGTCGGAAAAGGTGGCCCGCATCATCCTCAGCTACACGGATTATGTGAAGCGGCGGGTGTGGATGGAATGATTGAAAGCGATTCATTCCCCCTTTTTTACAGATATCCAAAAAAATAAAATAATAATCAGAACAATTCCACCGCCTGTAAGAAGAGATGTAAATATAGAAGAATTAGACAGCGCAGCAGTAAATGGAATGAATGATCCGCATACAACATTCATTTCTTTTTTTCCAAAAATTATTAAAATAAAAATTAAAAAATAGGAAACTAAAATACTCGCTGCAACAATTCCAAATATACCCAAAGAGGCAACACCATCAGTTGCAAAAAAACCAGCATTGTAATTTACATATCTTAGTCCATTGAGAACATAACCACCTATCACCTCTCCGACAGGGGCATCATAGGGATACTTCGAAAATAAAGCGCCAGCCATTGAGTGACTGTAATATGTCAGATCGCTATTTGAAAAATAATCAACGTATATTGAAAGCATAGCACCTGGAACGCAAAAAGTTCTTAGATAAACAAGAGAAGTCAAGTTCTGTATGATATTACCCATTTGGCTATCTGGGTTCAAAATATAATAAACAGGAAGAAAAGAAAGGCAGGCAGCAGCAGTTATAAATCCAATATTGTATAATTTAATTCCCTTTTTATTAATAACGAATATGTAGAATATAATTATAAGCGGTATAGTAGCAATAACAATCTTCTGAGCAGCTGTAGCAAAAAGAAATATTTGCCCCGCAGATCCAATAATAAAAGACACCTTCTTGTTATATGAAAGTCCATAACTTATAAGAAATGGATTAAAACAGTTTGCTAAAAACCCAGAAGAATACCAAACATAAGTTGAAGTTACAGATGTTTTAGCAAATTCTCTTTGTTCATAAATTTCATCAAATCCCGAAAACCTAAGATTTCCAGAGAATGCACTAAGGACAATTAAATTAAACAATATCCAAAATAAAAAAAATATTAACCAAAAATATCTATCGTTTACGAACTCTCGAATTTTAACGCCAAATTTGATACTTGTGGAAAAATTTAAAACAATAAAACTAAAATACAATAAAATAAATACCACATACCCAACATGTGAATCTATGTATCCATGGATTGGCGCTATCAGCATACATGGCAATATGTAAAAGAAATACAATACTGTTAGTATAAATTTAGAAGAATTATTTGCTTTCGTATTTAAAAAAATAGACGAAGTTGAAGCAAGAAATGCGTGAACGTAGACCTCAGATAAGGAAACATCCCTTATCGTAAATCCTATGTATTGAAATTGACTTGATATAAAATGATAATACACATGCATTATCACTAATGATGTAATTAATGCATATACATAAATTTTAAATCTATCAAAAATAGATCTCATCTCTATTTGAGAAATAGAAGACTTATTAATTATCATTATCTTTTACCTTGGCCCTGTAATATGATGAAAAGCACAAAGCGATCGATAATGAAGTTCCAACAATAAGAAATACAGTTAAGTTTAACAGAAAATTTGGACTTACAGGCTTACCTGAAACATAAATATTATCAATCATTTCTGCTGCATAGGGATTTCCTGATTCAGTAAACATCAAAGTTCTCTCTTGTGCAGATATGGCAGCCGCCAAAGCCTGCCTGTGCTCAAACCTTGTCTCCGTTGCCAACCGCTGAGACAAATATTTAATATTGATTAATGATCTATTTTGGTCTCTTTTTCTTACCTGATCGTTTGCAGACACCAGCATTTTTTTGAGCAAGGCAGATGCAAAAACTGGATTCTCATGCCTCAAAGATACTGTAAAAACAGGATTATCGACGCCTTTTTTTGTCTTAATATTATCTTTTAAGTAATCCCTAAGATGCCTCCAATCCGGATTGCCATCGTCTAATGTAACAAGTCCAATTTTACTTAAATGGTACTTAATTTTATATGTTACATCATGCCCACCCTTCCACTTATTTTTTTCAGAATCCCATTTTTCAGGAAATGCCTCAGATAGTATTTTTTCGTCGGAGATTGCCTTGGCCACATCACCTCCAGACATAATTGAACGAAACAAGTCAAATGGTGAAAGAGGGCCACTGCTATTAATATCTATCCCAGCAATAGATGCCAAACCACCAATGGCTCCAATACCTGAAAAGTCTGATGAATTATTTACTGGGGCAGGTATTAAATACATTTCAACTTGATATTTAGGTGTTGAATTTAAACTATATATTATAGATGCAACTATTGATAAAATTAAGCCATATATAATATACTTTTTTCCATGCCTAAATGCGTCAAAAATATTGACAAAATCATCATGGTTTTTATCTTTGTTTAGCTGATTGGACATATAAAAAGCCATTTCAAAACAAAAAAATATATATATTTACACAATTAAATGAGAATTCTTTTAGATATTTTCTTATAATCAAGAATTTCTAATGCAATTTTGTAAGAAATATTCTTCATTAATTTTATTTTGTCATCCAGGCAAGATGATCGCAATGCATTTTCAATCGCATGCTCTCGATCCTCGATCAGCCAGCCATTGCCCTTGACATAAGGCGTGTGTGATCGCCAGTCCTGCAAGATGACGGCACAGCGGCAGCACAGCGCATGCTGCATCGTGGCCGATTGCGTGCCTGGCTGGAGATAGATGTCGGCAGCGCACAAAAGATCCGTCAGCTGCTCCGGGCTTTGCCAGCCGGCAAAATGTGTGCGCGGGTCCGAAGCCATCAGCCGTTCAGCCTCCACACGTATATCCTCCTGGATAACGCCGGCCACCACGAAACGCAGGCGGCTGTCGGGCACGGCTGAAAAGGCCTTCAGGCTTTCCAGCAGTTTCTTCCGCCGTGTCTGCTTGCCGGACTGGACAACCAGTATGGCGTCTGGCGCCAGGCCCATCTTCTCGCGCGTCAGGCGCCTGCGCTCTTCATAGGCTTCGTCCGGCAGCGGGTGTCCGCCAAGCGGATAGAATTCGACCATGTCGGCAGGCACGGCATAAAGTTCCTGCACATAATCCATGATCTCGGTCGATACGCAAAGCACCTTGCGGGCCTGCGGCAGGGCCTTCTGAAGGCAGGAACGATAATAGATCTTATGGAGAATTTCGCGGGAAACGAAGCCCCTGGCGGTGTTCGAGGGATCGCCGTGGCTATCGATGTAGAAGATGGTGCCGGGATTGTCGCGTACATAGGCTGCCACTGTGCGAAGCTCCCACCCGGCAGTTCCGTGAAACAGGATGGCATCCGGCTTGAAGTCATCAAGTATCTTCCGAACACCGGGATACGATCTGATTTTTGACCTTATCCAAAAAGGTGCAATTTTTCTGTACGGAAGCCTTATTACACGAGCACCATCAGAACCTATATAATCACCAGTATCTGTATAACTTATTTTTCCGTTTTCATCGTATATTTCTGTAGAAGCAACAACAAGGACATTGTGACCATCCCTTACATGTTGATCAACAAGTTGATTTTCCTGATATGCAAGATCATCAATATAAAAATTAGACAAGCACGCATGCACTATTTTCATGCAAAATTCCCACATTCACTAGGGCGATGAGGCGGAAATGTTCCGCCACGCTGAAAATCAAGCGGATGTGAAGCCCCGCCTATGGTCACGCCATTGGCGATCGAACAATAGGCGCCAATCTCGCAGTCAATGATCGTGCAGTCATAGGCACAATAGGAATGACGACCCATATCCACATCGACAAGCTGGCAACCCGACTGATGCATGGCGCCGTGCGCCAGCCTCGTGCGCAGCAGCGCGCTTGGGCGCAGCTTCTTCGCCAGCCGGCCGATGCCATAGCGCAGCCGCCCCGCCATGCCGCCCCCCCTGTCCATCTCCGAACTCATGCCCTTCCTTTTCCGCTTTCAGCCACAAGGGCAAGGTTGGCAGCCCTGTGCAGGCCAAAGCGCACCCCATAGCCCGCCAGCATCACGAGCGCTGCCCCCAGAAGCGCCATCCAGGCAGGCTGCCCGGCGCGCGCCAGAACTGCAAAGACAAGCGCCGATGCCGCCAGGGCCATAAGATCGGCCCAGAGCTGCCAATGCTGCTTTCCATAGACCATCAGGTGCGTGGTAGGGCTGAAAACGATCATGCCGACAAGAAAGGGCGTGATGGCGGCCAGCAGGTGCCCGGCACCGCTCCATTCCTCCCGCCCGAACAGGGCAGGAATGTATAGAGGAGCCGCGATAAATACGGGAATGGCAAGTGCCGCCAGCACCGAAAGCCGTTTCACCGAGCCAAGATAGAAACGCCAGAGCTTCTCCGGATCACGGCGGGCGAGATCGGCGGCATCCGCCCAGAAGCTCATGGAAACCGCAGTGGTGACTATCCCGATGGGTGCTGTCGCTACCCTGAAGACAAGCCCGTACCAGCCGACGATGACATCGTCATAGAAAAGTATGAGCAGAAGTGTCGGCGCTGAGAGGAAGGCTGTATTAGCAAGCGCAAGGCCGGTCGATGCCGACATCAGACGCCGCTTTCCGGCCAGCGCACGCGACACCCCGGCGAAACCATGGCGAAACAGGGCATCAAGCCCCGCAAGCAGATCCTTGCGGAGCATCAGCACAAGCATGAGAAGCCCGCAGACATAGCCAAGCACGAGGCCATTGCCCGACGGCAGCATGAACCCGAGCGCGACGCTCACCGCAAGCGTGGTGACAGCCTGCCCAAGGCGCGCCAGATTCACGGGCGCCAGCCTTCCGCGCCGGACATTGCGGGCCTGCAGCAGCAGATGAAGCCCGCCAGCCAGCAGCCCCGCCGCGAGAAGCGGAACCATTCCCTGCCCTGCCGGCAGACCGACCCGCGGGGCGGCCACATCCTCAAGCGCAAGGCCCGCCAGAAAAAGGATGAGGATATTGCCGAAAAGCAGCAGCATTCCGGCAGCAACCAGCCTGTCGGCTGCCCCGTCGGAACGGCTGTTGGGCACGAGCCATTCCACCCGGAAGGTCACCAGGGCCAGCCCCAGTCCATGGACGAGCGTGAAGGCCGCCAGAATGGCGAACTGTTCGGGCGCATACAGGCGGGACAGCAGCGGCAAGGATGCCAGCCCGATGAACTGCGCGGCAAGATTCGCGGCAGACGCACCGAAGACATTGCGGCGGAAACGCGCGCTTCCGCCGAGAAGCTTCTCCATCAGGGACATGGCTGTCCTTTGTTGGTGCCGGCTTGCCTGCCCTGCCCCGCCCCACGCAGTGCCGGGCGGCAAGGCATGTCAGCCATGAGAGGCTATTGCAGCCACAACCCGGTCCATCTGGCTGTCGGTCATTTCCGCGAAGATCGGAAGTGACAGGATCCGGGACTGGTTCGCATGCGCCACCGGAAAATCCTCGGGCTTGTGCGCAAAGCGCGCATAGGCCGGCAGGAAAGGCAGGGCTACCGGATAGTTGATCACGGTCTGCACGCCTTTGGCTTCCAGATGCGCCTTCAAAGCATCGCGCTGCTCGCTGCGCACTACGAACAGGTGCCACACATGCTCCCGGTCGGGCATTACCTGTGGCAGGCGCAGCCCTGAAAGGTGCGCCAGCTTCTCAAGATAAGTAGCGGCCAGCCGCTGACGGGCGCGGGTCCAATCTGGCAAGTGGCGAAGCTTGACGGACAGGATCGCCGCCTGCAGCCCGTCGAGCCTGCTGTTGATGCCCTCGATCCGGTGATCGCCCTTGCGAAGGCCGCCATGCCGGGCGAACATCGCCATGCGTTCTGCAAGCGCCGTATCGGCCGTGACAATCGCGCCGGCATCGCCCATCGCCCCGAGATTCTTGCCCGGATAGAAGGAAAAGGTGGCCGCAGCCCCGAATGTGCCGACCTGCCGGCCCTTGTAGCGTGCAAGGTGCGCCTGCGCGCAATCCTCGATGACCCACAGATTATGCCGGCTGGCGATCTCCATGATCGGGTCCATATCGGCTGGCTGGCCATAGAGATGGACCGGAATGATCCCGACCGTGCGCGGCGTGATTTTGGCGGCGATCTGGTCAGGGTCGATGGTGAAGCTGTCCGGCAGCGTATCGACGAAAACGGGGACGGCGCCTGCCTGGCTGATGGTTTCCGATGTGGAAATCCAGCTGTGCGCAGTCGTGATGACTTCGTCGCCCGGCTTCACGCCAAGCGCATGCATGGCGATGTAAAGCGCGTCAGTGCCGTTCCCGCAGGAAACGCAGTGCGGGCGATCGACGGCAGCGGCAAACTCTTCCTCGAAGCGCTCGACATGCGGGCCGCGGATGTAGGCGGAACTGGCAATGACATCGGCGATGGCAGCGTCGATATCGCCCTTGATCGAAAGATATTGTGCGTGAAGATCTGCGAAAGGAACAGTCACGGTCATCCCCTGAATGCGGTCAGCCGGCAGCCGGCTCGAGAGAGCGGATCAGCCTGGCGGGATTGCCGGCATAGATGCCGGGCTTGTCAATCGAACGCGTGACCACGGCACCGGCCCCGATCACGACATCGTCACAAATGCTGACAGGCAGGATGGTGGCATTGCTGCCGATGGAAACACGGTTCCCGATCCGGGTTTCCTCCCACAGTTCCTTGCGGCCGCGGGCCGGCCCGCCTGTTGCGAAACGGTCGTTCACGAACATCACGCCATGGGCGATCATGCAATCCTCGCCGATGGCCACGAGCTCGCAGATGAAGCTGTGGGACTGGATGCGGGTGCGGGCACCAACGACAACGCCGCGCTGGATTTCCGTGAAGGGGCCGACGAAGCAATTGTCGCCGAGTTTGCAGCCATAGACATTGGCTGGCTCCACGATCACGACACCCGAACCGAAATGGACATCGCGGATGCCTGCCACCCGCAACTCGGGCGCGTTGGTCACGCCGGGCGCTCCCCCAGCCGGCAAAGCTTGGGCTGGAACCTCAGGTCGACATCCCGGCCTGTCTCGATCGATTCATAGATCGCCGATATCAGTTCCAGGCTCTTGCGGCCCTCCAGCCCGTCAACGAGGGCGGCCCTGTCATTCCTGAGGCAATCGAGCACATGCTCGTAATAGGCCTGATGCCCAAAGCCATAGACGTTTGGCGGATTGGTGGAAAAACGCTCCATCACTTCCGAATCCCCCGGCTCTTCGGAAGCGAACTGCCAAGTCTGCATCCGGTTGACGGCAAAGCCACCGATCACGACGGCGCCGTCGCTTCCAAGAACGGACAGCGAGCCCTCGAGATCCTTGGGGCGCGCGGCGTTCGTTGCCTCGATTATGCCCAGCGCGCCATTACGGAACCTGAGCGTCGCAACCGCCGTGTCTTCCGCCTCGATATCGACAAGGGCCGTGATGCCGCGTGCATGCACGCTTTCGACCGGCCCCATGAACCATTCCAGAAGATCGATGTGATGGCTGGCCTGATTGGACAGAACGCCGCCATCCTGTGCCCAGGTTCCGCGCCAGCTGTCCTGATCGTAATAGGATTGCGGCCGGCACCAGCGCACGCGCACGGTGCCCATCACCAGCTTGCCGAAACGCCCGGCATCCAGTGCCTCGCGCGCCTTCAGCACCGGCACGTTGAAGCGGTTCTGCTTCACTACGAAAAGCTTGACCTTGGCCCGGTCGCAGGCCTCGATCATGGCGTCGGCATCCTCGAGCCTGAGCGCCATGGGCTTTTCCACCACGACATGCTTCCCGGCGCCTGCGGCGGCGATCGCATGCTCGGCATGCATGCCGCTGGGCGTGAGGACAGAAACCGCATCGACATCGGAATGGGCAAACATGTCGTTCATGTCGAGGAAGTGGGGAACGCCATATTTTTCACCGAAGGCGGCTGCCCGTTCAGGCTTCACATCGCAGACCGCCACAAGCCGCGCACCGGGGATCTGCCCGCTGGACAGGACATCGGCATGGCGGCTCGCAATCCGCCCACATCCCAGAAGGGCAAATCCAATCATCTTGAAACATTGCTCCTGATAAACGGCAGTCGACCCCCGGAACGTATCACGGACTTCTCCATACCAGATTCCGGCAGGTCACATGACGCCGCCAGAAAGGACTGGCAAGCCCCCTAACTAACGTTCTAGCGAACGGAATTAACCATCCAGCGACAGAAGGCTCGCATTGCCGCCGCTCGATGTCGTGTCAATGCTGACAGCGCGTTCGGTGGCGAAACGGGGCAGATAATGGGGGCCGCCGGCCTTGGGGCCGGTGCCGGAAAGGCCTTCGCCGCCGAAGGGCTGGGCGCCGACGACCGCGCCGATCATGGCGCGGTTCACATAAAGGTTGCCCACCCGCGCCGTGCGCCTGACAATCTCCGCGGCGCCCGCGATCCGGCTGTGCAGGCCCATGGTCAGGCCATAACCATTTGCATTGATGCGCCGCACCAGCGTCTCCAGCTCCCCGCTTTTCCAGGTCGCGACATGAAGGATCGGGCCAAACCACTCCTCGCCCAGTTCCTCCGGCGCATCCAGCCTTATCAGGGTTGGCGGCACGAACCAGCCGTCTTCCGGCACATCCAGCTGGTGGATGATGCGCGCGGCCTGGCTGCCCGCATAGCCCATCAGCCTGTCACGCGCCTCCCGGTCGATCACCGGGCCGATGTCCGTTCTGCGGTCGAGGGGATCACCGATCACGAGGCAGTCCATCGCGCCCTTCAGCATGTCGAGGATGGCGGGCGCGACCTCCTCCTGCAGCATCAGCAACCGCAGCGCCGAGCAGCGCTGACCGGCGGAACGGAAAGCCGAAGTGATGACATCGGCCACCACCTGCTCGGGCAGGGCCGTGGTGTCGACGATCATGGCGTTCACGCCGCCGGTCTCGGCGATCAGCGGCACGAGGGGGCGCGTTTCATCCGCCAGCAGGCTGCGGGCGATCCGTCGCGCCGTGCGGGTCGAGCCAGTGAAGGCGACGCCCGCCGTCCGCCTGTCGGCGGTGAGCGCTGCGCCCACTTCGCCACCCCCGGGAAGATACTGCAGCACATCCGCCGGGATCCCGGCCGCATGGGCATGGCGGATCGCGCGCATGGCAATCAGCGGGGTCTGCGGCGCCGGCTTGGCGATGACGGCATTGCCAGCAACAAGGGCGGCCACCGACTGGCCTAGGAAGATCGCCAGCGGAAAGTTCCAGGGGGCGATGGTCACGAAGACGCCACGGCCGGCAAGTTCGAGGCTGTTTGCCTCACCGGTCGGCCCCGGCAAGGCCATTGGGGCGAACAGACGCCGCGCCTCGACGGCATAATAGCGGCAGAAATCCACGGCCTCGCGCAGGTCGGCGACGGCATCGGCCAGTGTCTTGCCGGCCTCTGCCTGCAACAGGGCGAGGAAGGGCGTCTGGTCGGCCTCCAGCCTGTCGGCGAGCCGTTCGAGGGCAGCTGCCCTGTCGGCGACGGGGGTCGCGGCCCAGCCCGGGGCGGCTTCCACCGCGATCGCAAGGGCGCGCTCCACATCGGCGGGGCCGGCTTCCACCACATGCCCGATTTCGCGTGTGGGGTGGGCCGGCATGAACAGCGGGCGCGCCACGCCTTCGACCAGCCTGCCCCCGATTAGGGGCGCTGCCGCATGGCGTTCCGTGAGGCTCGCGTGAACATCCGCTTCCAGCCTGTCCAGTTGCTCCGGGTCAGCAAGATCAAGACCGGAAGAGTTGCGGCGACCGGGAAAGATATGGACCGGCAGCGGAATGGAGGGATGCGGCGCGCAGGCGGTGACCGCAACCTTCTCGACCGGATCGGCGAGCAGTTCCTCCTCGCCGATGCTGCTGTCCGCCAGCTGGTGCACGAAGCTGCTGTTGGCGCCATTCTCCAGCAGGCGGCGGACAAGATAGGCCAAGAGGTCGCGGTGGCCGCCGACGGGCGCATAGAGGCGGCAGCTGTAGCCCTCCTCGCGCACCATTCGCTCGTAAAGGCCGGCGCCCATGCCGTGCAGGCGCTGGAATTCGAAATCGCGCGAACCGCCGGCCATTTCGGCGATGGTCGCCACTGTCAGCGCATTGTGGCTGGCAAACGCCGGGCGGATATTGGGCGCATCGAGCATGGCGCGGGCGCAGGCAAGGTAGGAGACATCGGTGGCCGCCTTGCGGGTGAAGAGCGGATAGCCCTGAAGCCCCTGTTCCTGCGCGCGCTTGATCTCGCTATCCCAATAGGCGCCCTTCACCAGCCTGACCTGCAGGCGGCGGCCGCTCTCCTCGCCCAGCGCCTGCGCCCAGTCGATCAGGGGGCGGGCGCGCTTGCCATAGGCCTGAGCAGCCATGCCAAGCCCGTCCCAGCCGCGCGTCGCTTCATCCCGGGCCAGTGCCGCGATGATGTCGAGCGACATGAGAAGGCGGTCCTGTTCTTCCGCGTCGATGGTGAAGCCGACGCCCAGCTCCGCCGCACGGCGGGCCATGGGCAGCAGGCAGTCCACCAGAAAGGGCACGGCCTCGGCGGCCTGGGCCGTTTCGTAACGGGGGTGCAGGGCGGACAGCTTAACCGATATGCTGTGCCCGCGCCTGTTGCCGCCCCGGCCGACGGCCTCGAGGGCGGCTGCATAGGCATCCAGATAGCGCCGCGCATCCGTCCTTGTGCGCGCGGCTTCGCCCAGCATGTCGAAGCTTGCCGAAAAATCGCGATAATCCCTGTCGTCGGCGCGCTTCAGGGCTTCATCGATGGTGCGGCCCATCACGAAGATCTGCGCCATCAGCCGCATGGCGGCCCCCACCGCACGGCGAACGAAGGGCTCGCCGGCCCGGCCAAGCAGCCGCCGCAGCGCCCCGCCCTCTTCCTTTACCAGCGCCCGCGTGACGACAAGGCCCCAGGTCGCCGAATTGACCAGCGTCGATTCGGACTGCCCCGCGAAACGTTCCCAGTCGGTCTCGCCCAGCTTGTCCCGGATCAGCAGGTCGGCCGTCTCGCTGTCGGGCACGCGAAGGAAGGCTTCCGCAAGGCTCAGCAGCGCCTTGCCCTCATCCGTATTGAGCCGGTATTGCTGCATGAAGCGGTTGACCCAGCCCTCCATGTCGGCAGCGCGGATCTCGGCCAGCAGACCCGACGCGCGGGCCACGGCCGCTGCGCGGGCATCATCCGGCACGCGGGCCTCTTCCAGCAGCGGGGCAAGCACATCCGGTTCCGGTGCGCGGTGAAAGGTGCGCATCCGGGTCAGCGGATCAGCGGATATCTGGGTGTGGGCCATGGTATCGCCTGCTCCCGGAATGAGGCCGGAGAGGAAACTGGACCAGCTATTGGCCCCTGGTCAAGCTGGAGGGCGGCCAAGCGGGGCGGTCGAATTCGAAAAGGTGAGCGGCACGCCCCGGCGCTCTGGCAGGGTCATGCGCGGGCGATCAGGCAGCCGCCGCGCTCAGCGGCTGGCGATGATCGCGAAAACCATTGCCAGCATGTCGTACACATAGGGCGCCATGCCCGCGACAGACACGGCGACAAAGGCCGCGAGCAGGCCATATTCGGTGGCTGTGGCGCCGCTGCAGTCCCGGCCTAGCCGCTTCAGGATTGGCAGGACAGTCCTTGCACCCATGGCGTCTTCTCCCCGGGGCGCAAGGTAGCGCCCCCGTCAGATAACGGCGCGATAGCCGGATCATTCAGCGCCGGATTGCAAGGATGCTGGCGGGCTGGCCTCAGCCGCCGGAGACGGCGCGCAGAACGGCCTGTGCCACGCAATCGGCTGCCCGGGTGCCGAGTTCGGCCAGCAGCAGAGGGTCGACCATGGCGGGTGTGTCTTCGTGCAGGCCCATCACGAACAGGCTGTCACCATCGAAGGGCGTGTGGATGGGGCGGATGGTGCGCGCCAGACCATCATGCGCCATCATCGCGATGCGCCTGGCCGCCACGCGGTTGATGGCCACATCCGTCGCGATCGCGCCAATGCAGGTGCTGGCGCCCGCAAGCTTGCGGCCGGTGTCGCGCTTGGGCATGGGCACCGGCCCCGAAAGCGGCGGACCGCCGGGCACGACTTCGCCGAAACTGTTGACCGCGACGAGCGCCGCGACCGTGCCGCCATCATCGAGCCTGGCCGTGGCGAAACCGACCCCACCTGCCCTGCTTCCCGCGCGCGCGCCATGGCCGGCACCGACAGGCCCTTCCGCGACCTCCGGCCCCAGTGCGGCATAGGCGGCGCGCGCCAGCGCCCGATAGGGCGGCTCGCCGCCGCCGGCGCGCGCCCAGCCCTTGTCTCCGCCATTGACGAGATCGAAGAGGATGGCGGCGGGCACCACGGGCACGCTCAGCGCACTCGCTCCCTCGCCCATGGGAAGCCCATGCCCCGCGCGCGCCAGCAGCAGCGCCAGTTCATCGGCGGCGGCGAGGCCGAAGACGCTGCCGCCGGCAAGCACAAGGCCATGCACGCGCTCGACCAGATTGGACGGGTCGAGCGCATCCGTTTCCCGCGTCCCGGGGCCGCCGCCGCGCACATCCGCCGCCATGATGACGGGCCTTTCGGGCACCAGCACGGTCACGCCCGTCCTTGATTCGGGGCAATGGGCGTGCCCGACCGAAAGGCCCGCAATCATCAGGCGAAGAAGCCGACGGCTTTGCGCACGTCGCGCATGGTTTCGCGGGCCGTTTCGCGCGCCCGCTCGGCGCCTTCGGCCAGCGCGCGGTCGATCAGTTCGGGGCTGGCCAGCAGATCGCGGAAACGCTGATTCATCGGTGCGAGATGCGCCACCACCACATCGGCCAGCGCCGGCTTGAACTGGCCGAAGCCGTGCCCGCCGAAGCGGCCGAGAACCGCGTCCACGCTTTCGCCCGAAAGCGTCGCGTAGATCTCGACGAGGTTGCGCGCCTCAGGCCTGCCTTCCAGCCCGGCAGCCGTTTCGGGCAGCGGCTCCGGGTCGGTCTTCGCCCGCTTCAGCTTGTTGCGGATCTCGTCCTCGCTGTCGGTCAGGTTGATGCGGCTCTGGTCCGACGGGTCCGATTTCGACATCTTGGCGCCGCCGTCGCGCAGGCTGCGCACGCGCGGGCTGGATGGCGGGATCGTCGGTTCGGGCAGCGGGAACAGCTCGACGCCATAATCCGTGTTGAACTTGGTGGCGATGTCGCGGGCCAGTTCCAGATGCTGCTTCTGGTCGTCGCCCACGGGCACATGGCTTGCCCTGTAGAGCAGCACATCGGCTGCCTGCAGGACAGGATAGGTATAAAGGCCGACCGAGGCGCCCTCCCGGTCCTTGCCGGATTTTTCCTTGAACTGCGTCATCCGGTTCAGCCAGCCGATCCGCGCCGTGCAGCCCAGCACCCAGGCAAGCTCGGCATGCTCCGGCACGCGGGCCTGGTTGAAGAGGATGGAGCGCGCCGGATCGATTCCGGCAGCCATGAGGGCGGCCGCGATCTCGCGGGTGTTCTGCCGCAGTTCAGCCGGTTCCTGCCGGAGCGTGATGGCATGAAGGTCGGCGATGAAGAACCAGGCCTGATCGCCCGCGTTCAGCGCATCCTGCATCAGCACCCAGTTGCGGATGGCCCCCAGGTAATTGCCCAGGTGCAGGCTGCCCGTCGGCTGGATTCCGGATACGATGCGCATGTCATTTGCCTCTGCGAACTGCATTGATAAGCTGGCGCGGATTATAGGCCCCCAGAAGGAAGCCGGCGCCGAAATAGACGATGATGCCCCCGCCGATCAGCCCGGCAAGCGTGGCTGCCCTTTCAAGGCTGCTGCCGGCCGCCCAACCCATCACATGGCCCGACGCAAGGGCGAGTGCTGCCGCCATCAGGGCGCCGGCGGCTGCCATGCGCGGCACCGCGCGCCTGAGGGCGGCATCGGCGCTGTAATCGCCCCGGCGGCGAAGGAAAAGCCACAGGAGGCCGACGTTGAGCCATGCCGAAAGCGCCGTTGCCAGCGCGATGCCCACATGCTGGAACCACCAGATGAGGGTGAGGTTGCCGACCAGGTTGGCGGCTATGGCGACAAGCGCGATGCGCATCGGCGTGCGGGTATCGCCGCGCGCATGGAAGCCCGGTGTCAGCACCTTGATGAGAACATAGGCGGGCAGCCCCAGCGCAAAGGCCTGCAGCGCAGTATAGGTGCCGATGCTGTCATCCCGGCCGAATTCCCCATGCTGGAGAAGCGCCGTGATGATCGGCTCTGCGGCGGCCACCAGCGCGAAGGCCGCCGGCAGCGACAGCAGCAGCACGAATTCGATGGCGCGGTTCTGCTGGTGGATGGCGGCCCCCGCGTTCCCGGCCCCCAGAAGCCGGGACATGGTGGGCAGGAGCGCCACGCCCATGCCGACCCCGATCATCCCCAGCGGCAACTGGTTCAGCCGGTCGGCATAGTAGATGAACGAGACCGAACCCTGCGGCAGCAGCCGTGCCGCAATCATCGTGGACACCAGCAGGTTCACCTGTGTCGCCCCGGCCCCAAGCGCGCCCGGCCCGATCCGCCCGAGCAGCGTGCGGACTTCAGGGGTCATGCGCGGCCAGCGCAGGCGTGGCAGCATTCCGGCCTTGTGGCACCCCCGCGCCAGCCACAGAAGCTGGAGCACGCCGGCAATCGAAACGGCAATCGCCAGCGCCCGCGCCGTTTCCAGCGCAGTGTCGCCGCTGAAGAACAGAAGTGCGGCAATCAGCGCGATATTGAGCAGGATGGGCGCCGCCGCATTCACCCAGAAACGGCCCACCGCATTCAGCAGCCCGCCCAGCAGGGCAACGAGCGAAATGAGCGTGAGATAGGGAAAGGTAAGCCGCGTCAGTTCGGTCGTCAGCGCAAGCTTGGCCGGGTCGCGATCCTCGAACCCACCGGTCATCACCATCACGATCGGTCCGGCGGCCAGCATGAAAAGCGCTGAAAAGAGGATGAGCACGGGAACGAGGAAGGCCAGCGCCTGTTCGGCGAAATCCATGGCCGTCGCTTTCTCGCCGCCCCTCCCGTCTTTCCCCAACCGGGAAGAGACCATCGGCACGAACGCGGCCGCAAACGCCCCCTCGGCAAAGAGGGAGCGAAAGAGATTGGGCAACCGGAAGGCAACCAGAAAGGCGTCGGATGCGAACCCCGCGCCCAGATAGCGCGCCATCAGCAGGTCGCGGGTGAAACCCGCGAACCGCGACAGAAGGGTGAAGCCCCCGACAGTGGTGGCGGCGCGAATCAGCGACATGGATAAGGATCAGCCGCCAGCAGCTGGATCGGGCGTTAATTCAGACGCTGGTTCAGGCGTTGCCCATGGGCTGCTCGCCCTCGCCCTGGCGCGCATCGAGCTGCTGCAGATAGAGGCCGCCGAAGTCGATCGGCTCCAGCATCAGCGGCGGGAAGCCCCCATCGCGCACGGCGTCGGCGATCACCCTGCGGGCGAAGGGGAAGAGGATGCGCGGCGCTTCCACGATGAGGAACGGCTCGATCGCTTCCTGCGGCGCGCCGGCGAGACGGAACAGGCCAGCGTACAGCAGCTCCACCTGGAAGGCGATGCGATCATCCTGGCCACGGGCGGTGGCGTCGATCTTGAGTTCGACTTCGTACATGTCCTGCCCGCCGGAGCGCGCGTTGACATTGACGTTCACCTCGATCTTCGGCTGCCCCTGCATCTGCAGCGAAGCCGGCGCATTCGGGTTCTCGAAGGAAAGATCCTTCACATATTGGGCGAGAATGCCGGCCTGGGGCGCAAGATCGGCGCCATTGGCAAGCGCTTCGGCTGCTTCCTGGGAAATCTCGTTCATAATCTCTCTCGTCTGCTCGGGAAGCGCCGCCCGCGCGGGCGGCCTTCATGCCCCACATGATCGGCTGAAGCGGCTAGCAGGCGCGGCCAGCAGCCGCAAGCACGGCCTTGCGCCCCGGCCCGCAACGCCTATCTGGAACAGCACGGTTGCATATGTCACCCCGGCACCCGTAAACCGGCAACAGGGCCTTCACGGCCCATGGGGCATGAAGGCCGGCACAGGGGGTGCCAGCGGAAATGAGGCAGCGGATCATGCAGAGCGGTTGGGTCGAAATCTTCTTTCTGGCGATGCTTGCCGGGTTCATCGGCCTGCGCCTCTATCATGTCCTCGGGCGGCGCACCGGTCCGGACAAGCCGGTCAGTGATCGCCTGCGCCCCGTTGGCACCGATGTCGCCCCGGCAGCGGGCCGCCCCCAGCGCGAGCCCGAAGCCCCCATCGTGATCGACCTTCCGGCCGACATCGCGCCCGAAGTGCGCCCCGGGCTCGAAGCCATCGCCCGCGCCGATGGCGGTTTTTCGCCCGAACGCTTCCTGGCCGGGGCGCAGGGCGCCTATGCCATGGTGCTCGAATCCTTCTGGAAGGGCGAAGCCGACAGCCTGCGCGAGCTTGTTTCCGATGAAATGCTCGCCAATTTCCGCGCCGCCATCGAGATGCGCCGCGAATCTGGCGAAACGCTCGACAACCGCCTGCTCCAGGTCGACAACAGCCGCATCGTCAGCGCCGCGATGAACGGCACCATGGCCGAAATCACCGTATTGTTCGATGCCGAGATCGTGAGCGTCACCCGCGATGCCGAAGGCCGCGTGATCGCGGGCGACCCGGCCAGCACCGTGCAGACCCACGACCTCTGGACCTTCAGCCGCCACACCGCCTCGCCGGATCCGGCGTGGATTCTCGTGGCGACCGACGAAGAAGCGTGAAACCCGACAGGCGGCGCCACCTGCCGCATCGGCGCTGGCATCTTCCGCTTCTGGCGGCGCTTGCCCTTGCCTCCTGCGCCGCGCCCGAGCGCCCTGCCCCCGAAGCCGCGCGCCTGGTGCCCGAAGCGCCGCCGAAGCCTGTCGCGCGGTTGCTGCCCCCGGATGAAGCGCCCGCGATCCTGGCCGATGCCAGGGCACTCGAAGCATTCCGCCGGGCCTGCCCGCGCCTTTCGAGGCGTGTGGATGCCTCCGGCCTGACCCGGCCGGAAGACTGGGCCGCCGCCTGCGCCGACGGGGAAAGCAACCCAGCGGCCTTTTTCGCACGGCATTTCCGCGCTGTTCGCCTCAATGATGGCCGGGGCCTCGCGACCGGCTATTTCGAGCCGGAAATCCCCGCCCATGACCGCGCCGTCGAAGGCGCGGCCCCCATTCTTGCCCGGCCGCCGGAACTGGTGGACATCAGGCTGGCGGATTGGGGGATCGAGGGCGGAACGCTGCGCGGCGTGGTAAAGAGGAACCGGATCCTCCGCGCGCCAGACAGGGCCGCCATCGAGCGGGGCGCCCTTGCCGGGCGCGGGCTGGAACTGGCTTGGGCCGCCAGCCCCGTGGACCTCTTCTTCCTGCAGATACAGGGATCGGGCCGGCTGCGCATGGCTGACGGCTCGGTCATGCGAATCGGCTATGATGGCCAAAACGGCCATGCCTATGTGCCGATCGGACGACTGCTGCGGGAAAGAGGCCAGCTCGAAAAAGCCGGCATGGCCGAAATCCGCGCCTGGATCGCCGCCAACCCCGAGGGTGGCGCGGCGCTGATGCGGGAAAATCCCAGCTACATCTTCTTCCGCCGCCTGCCGGACACGCTGGATGGCCCGATCGGTGCGCTTGGCGTGCCGCTACTGGCCGAAGCCAATGCCGCCGCCGATCCCGCCACCCTGCCGCTTGGCACACCGGTCTGGCTTGAAACGATGGTCGAGGGGCAGCCCTTCCGCCGCCTGCTCGTGGTTGCCGACACGGGCGGCGCCATAAAGGGGCCCAATCGCTTCGACATCTTCTTCGGCCCGGGCGAAGCAGCCGGGCGCAAGGCCGGCGCACTCGCCGCCCCCCTGCAGGCAACGCTGATGCTGCCCATGGCCGCCGCCGCCCGGCTGGCTTCGCCGCCAGAGCCAAGACCAGAACCATGATCAGGCGCCTCGGGGCCGAGGAGGAAGCCCTCTGGGCCCGCGTGACGGCCACGGTTCGCCCGCTTCACCCGGCGCGCCCGGCGCCGGAAAGGCCGGCCGGCGCGGAACCGGCCCCTCCCCTTGCGCCACGCCGCAGCGCCGGCCCGACCCTTATGGGTCATGGAAAAGGCAGCGCCCTGCCGCCGGCACAGCCTGCCACAAGGCCACGGACCGGATCGCTTCCCGCAAGGGAAGAGCTTCAGGGCGAAAACCTCGACGGCGCGTGGGACAGGCGGCTTTCCAGCGGCCGTGTCCACCCCGAAATGGTCATCGATCTGCACGGCATGAACCGCGAGGCAGCGCGGCATCTTCTCTACAGGCGGGTGCATGATGCCGAGATGCGTGGCCTCAGGGTCATCCTCGTGATCACCGGCAAGGGTCACCAACCCGGCCCCGCCGCCGCCGATCTCATGCCGGGCCTTGGCGGCCAGGGGGCAATGCGCGGCGCGATACGGGCCGACCTGCCACGCTGGATAGGCGAGGAAGGGCTTTCGACGCGCATCGCCGCCATCCGCCGCGCCCATCCCCGCCATGGCGGCGCGGGCGCTGCCTATCTGATCCTGAAGCGCAGGCGCGCCTGATGCACGGGCAGTCAGCAACAAGGCCCTGATCCGGCAATTTCAGCGCAGCAGGAACTGCATGAAAGCCATGTGCCAGGCGCGAGGACCAGCCCGCTTGCACCACCATGGGGGCCATGCTAGGGCGCACGCCCAAGCGGCGGGGGCCAACCCTTTGGTCCCGGCCGGCTACCTGTTTCATGCCTGGGCGCCCGTTTTCCGCTGGTGCTCACATGGGCTCGGACCATCCGCCTGCCGGTAATATGGTGTCAGGCGGGCAGAAGATGAGGCTGCTGGTGGATTTGACGAACATGCGCGTTTCGGTTGCTGCGGCTGGCCTGCCCGGTCGCTATGCGGCCGCCCTGTTCGATCTGGCGCAATCGGCGAATGCGCTCGATGCGACTGCATCTGACATGGCGACCCTGAAGGCAGCCCTTGCCGAATCAGCTGATTTCCGTGCGCTGGTCGGTGCGCCGCAGCTTGGACGTGATACAGCCCGCAAGGCGGTCACTGCTGTTGCCGGGCTTCTTGGCCTTGGCGATCTTGGCCGCAATTTCCTCGGCGTGCTCGCCGGCAATGGCCGCCTGTCGGCCCTTCCCGCCATCATCCGCCAGTTCGAATCCATGCTGAACGCCCATCGCGGCAGCGCCACGGCAGAGGTCATCAGCGCCCATCCGCTAACGGCCGCCCAGACGGCCGAGCTTGAGGCGAAACTGAAGGCGCGCACTGGCAGCGCCATGTCGGTCGACCTCACGGTCGACCCTTCCATTCTGGGCGGGCTCATCGTCCGCATCGGTTCCGAACAGATCGACAGCAGCGTCAAGACCCGCCTCGAGCGGCTGGGTCAGCAAATGAAAGGCCAATAAGAGATGGACATCCGCGCCGCGGAAATCTCCCGCGTTATCCGCGACCAGATCGCCAGCTTCGGCACCGAGGCGGAAGTTTCGGAAGTCGGTCAGGTCCTTTCGGTCGGTGACGGTATCGCCCGCGTCCATGGCCTGGACAAGGTGCAGGCTGGTGAAATGGTCGAATTTCCCGGCGGCATCAAGGGGATGGCCCTCAACCTCGAGGCCGACAACGTCGGGATCGTGATCTTTGGCTCCGACACCACCATCAAGGAAGGCGACACGGTCAAGCGTACGGGAACCATCGTCGACGTTCCCGTCGGCCGCGGCCTGCTGGGCCGCGTGGTCGATGCGCTCGGCAACCCGATCGACGGCAAGGGCCCGATCGAAGCCGCCGAGCGTCGCCGCGTCGAAGTGAAGGCGCCCGGCATCATCCCGCGCAAGTCAGTGCACGAGCCGATGCAGACCGGCCTGAAGGCGCTCGACGCCCTCGTCCCCGTCGGCCGTGGCCAGCGTGAGCTCATCATCGGCGACCGCCAGACCGGCAAGACCGCCGTCGCGCTCGACACCTTCATCAACCAGAAGGCCGTCAACGCCTCGGGCGATGAATCCAGGAAGCTCTACTGCATCTATGTCGCCGTGGGCCAGAAGCGCTCGACCGTCGCCCAGATCGTCCGTGCGCTCGAAGAAAACGGCGCCATGGAATATTCGATCGTGGTCGCCGCAACCGCTTCCGAGCCGGCGCCGCTGCAGTTCCTTGCGCCCTACACGGGCTGCACCATGGGCGAATTCTTCCGTGACAACGGCATGCATGCCGTCATCGTCTATGACGATCTGTCGAAGCAGGCCGTGGCCTATCGCCAGATGTCGCTGCTGCTGCGCCGTCCGCCGGGCCGCGAAGCCTATCCGGGCGACGTCTTCTACCTGCACAGCCGCCTGCTCGAGCGCGCCGCGAAGATGAACGACGACAATGGCGCCGGCTCGCTGACCGCCCTTCCCGTCATCGAAACGCAGGGCGGGGACGTGTCGGCCTATATCCCGACCAACGTCATCTCCATCACCGACGGCCAGATCTTCCTGGAAAGCGCGCTGTTCTACCAGGGCATCCGTCCGGCCATCAACGTCGGTCTTTCGGTCAGCCGCGTCGGCTCCGCGGCCCAGACCAAGGCGATGAAGAAGGTCGCCGGCTCGATCAAGCTCGAGCTTGCCCAGTATCGCGAAATGGCGGCCTTCGCCCAGTTCGGCTCTGACCTCGACGCTTCGACGCAGAAGCTGCTGGCGCGCGGCGAGCGCCTGACGGAACTGCTGAAGCAGCCGCAGTATCAGCCGATGCCTTTCGAGGAACAGGTCATCTCGATCTTCGCCGGCGTGAACGGCTTCCTTGATACCATCCCGACTTCGGCCGTTGGCCGCTTCGAGGCGGGCCTGCTGGCGGACATCAAGGCCAATCACCCTGCAATCCTCACCGACATTCGCGAGACCAAGGACCTGTCCGACAAGACTCGTGACGCGCTGAAGGATGCCATCGCCGCCTTCGCCAAGACCTTCGCATAAGGGTTAGACCATGCCTTCGCTGAAGGATCTGAAGGTCCGCATCGACTCGGTGAAATCCACGCAGAAGATCACCAAGGCGATGAAGATGGTGGCAGCCGCCAAGCTGCGCCGGGCACAGGAGCGGGCCGAACAGGGCCGCCCCTATGCCCAGCGCATGGACGCCGTAATCGCCAGCCTCGCGACCAAGGTGAAGCCGGGTCCGCAGACCTCGCCCCTGCTTGCCGGCACCGGACGCGATCAGGTGCACATGCTGGTTGTCGCCACCGCAGAGCGCGGGCTCTGCGGCGGCTTCAACACCAACATCGTGCGTGCGGCCCGCCGCCGGGCTGATGAACTTGTCGCCCAGGGCAAGACGGTGAAGCTCTACCTGATCGGCCGCAAGGGCCGCGCGGTCCTTATCCGCACACACCGGTCCGCCATCGTCGAATCTGTCGACCTGAGCGGTCACAAGCAGGTCGGCTTCGACGTTGCGCAAGGCATCGCTGCCGATCTGATCGCCCGGTTCGATGCCGGCGAATTCGATATCGCCACCCTCTTCTATTCGCAGTTCCGCTCCGCCCTGGTGCAGGAGCCGACGGCGCAGCAGATCATCCCGGTGAAGATTCCCGAAGTTCCGGCAGCAACCACCGCCGGCGCCGTGGTGGAATATGAACCGGACGAGGAAGCAATCCTTGTCGACCTGCTGCCTCGCAACGTGGCGGTCCAGCTCTACCGGGCGCTTCTCGAGAATGCTGCATCCGAACAGGGCGCGCGCATGACCGCGATGGACAACGCCACACGCAACGCCGGGGACATGATCACCCGCCTGACCCTGACCTACAACCGCACCCGTCAGGCCGCGATCACCAAGGAACTCATCGAAATCATTTCGGGCGCCGAAGCGCTCTAACCGACAGGAAGACCCATGGCCACGCAACCCACCACCAACAACATCGGCCGGATCACCCAGGTGATCGGCGCCGTCGTCGACGTCGCCTTCGAGGACAGCCTGCCTGAGATCCTGACCGCGCTCGAAACGCAGGTCGAGAGCCGCCGCCTCGTGCTCGAGGTTGCCCAGCACCTCGGCGAGAACACCGTCCGCACCATTGCCATGGACTCGACCGACGGTCTCGTCCGCGGACAGGAAGTGGTCGACACCGGTTCCCAGATCCGCGTTCCGGTCGGCCCCAAGACCCTTGGCCGCATCATGAACGTGGTGGGCGAGCCGATCGACGAACGCGGCCCCATCGGCGCTGCCCAGACATCGCCGATCCACGCCCCTGCCCCGGAATTCGTCGACCAGTCGACCGAATCCTCCATCCTTGTCACGGGCATCAAGGTCGTCGACCTGCTCGCCCCCTATGCACGGGGTGGCAAGATCGGCCTGTTCGGCGGCGCCGGCGTCGGCAAGACCGTGCTCATCCAGGAACTCATCAACAACATCGCCAAGGGTCACGGCGGCTATTCCGTGTTCGCCGGCGTCGGCGAGCGGACCCGTGAAGGCAATGACCTCTATCACGAATTCCTCGACGCAGGCGTCATCGCCAAGGACGCCGATGGCAATGCCATTCCGGAAGGCTCCAAGGTTGCCCTCGTCTTCGGCCAGATGAACGAGCCGCCGGGAGCCCGTGCCCGCGTCGCGCTTTCGGGCCTCACCATCGCCGAATATTTCCGCGACGTCGAAGGCCAGGACGTGCTCTTCTTCGTGGACAACATCTTCCGCTTCACCCAGGCAGGCTCGGAAGTGTCCGCCCTTCTTGGCCGCATTCCTTCGGCCGTGGGCTATCAGCCGACTCTCGCCACCGACATGGGCGCGCTTCAGGAACGCATCACCACCACGACCAAGGGCTCCATCACCTCGGTCCAGGCCATCTACGTTCCCGCCGACGACCTTACCGATCCGGCGCCGGCCACCTCCTTCGCCCACCTCGATGCCACCACCGTGCTGTCGCGCCAGATCGCCGAGCTCGGCATCTACCCTGCCGTGGACCCGCTGGATTCGACCAGCCGCGTTCTCGAGCCGCGCACCGTCGGCCAGGAGCATTATGACACCGCCCGCGCCGTCCAGTCGGTGCTGCAGAAGTACAAGTCGCTCCAGGACATCATCGCCATCCTCGGGATGGATGAACTGTCCGAAGAGGACAAGCTGGTCGTCGCCCGCGCGCGGAAGATCCAGCGTTTCCTGTCGCAGCCCTTCCATGTGGCCGAAGTGTTCACCGGCACGCCCGGCGTGTTCGTCCAGCTCGAAGACACCATCAAGGGCTTCAAGGCCATTGTGAACGGCGACTACGACCACCTGCCGGAAGCCGCCTTCTACATGGTCGGCACCATCGAGGAAGCCGTCGCCAAGGCCCAGAAGCTGGCGGAAGCGGCCTGATCCGATGGCTGACCTTCACTTCGAGCTCGTGAGCCCGGAAAAGCTCATCCGGTCCGGCAGCGTCCACATGGTGGTCGTGCCGGGTTCGGAAGGCGATTTCGGTGTGCTCGCGGGTCATGCCCCGATGATGAGCACCATCCGCCCGGGTGAAATCGCCATCTATGCGACCGCTGGCGCCACGCCGGAACGCGTCCGCATCGAAGGCGGCTTTGCCGAGGTCAATGAAAAGGGGCTCACCATCCTCGCGGAAAAGGCCGAGCCGATCACGACGCACTGATGCCAGCCCGGCATCAGGCCTGACATCAGGGGCGGACCGGTCATTCCCGGTTCGCCCCTTCTGTTTTCGCCCCCTGGTGTTCGAACATGCCTGCAGCCCCGCGAGGGGTCCGCCGCGCGGCGCATGGCCGCATGGTGCGCAGGCTGCCAACCCGAACAGGTTGACCACGCCGCCCGCTGTGGCAATCGCTCCAGGCAAAGGAGACAGACATGCTCGACATCAGCCGCCGCACCGCCTTCAACGAAGACCACAACGCCTTCCGCGACCAGGTCCGCAAATTCTTCGCCAAGGAACTCGTCCCCAACCTCGACCGCTGGGAAGAGGAAGGCGTGGTTGACCGGAACTTCTGGCGCGCCTGCGGCGACGCCGGCCTGCTCTGCCCCACCGTGCCGGCCGAATATGGCGGCCTTGGCCTCGACTTCGGCTACAACGCCGTCATCGACGAGGAACTGGCCTATGCCGGTTCGTCGGCCGGCATCACGCTCCAGTCCGACATCGTGGCCGACTATATCGTCAACTATGGCTCGAACGAGCAGAAGGCGAAGTATCTGCCCAAGATGATCTCGGGCGAATGCATCACCGCCATCGCCATGACCGAGCCGGGCACCGGCTCCGACCTGCAGGGCATCCGCACCACCGCCAAGCGCGACGGCAATCATTATGTGCTCAACGGCTCCAAGACCTATATCACCAATGGCCAGAACGCCGACCTGGTGATCGTCGTCGCCAAGACAGAGCCGGACAAGGGCGCCAAGGGCATGAGCCTCATCCTCGTCGATGCCGGCACCCCCGGCTTCAAGAAGGGCCGCAACCTCGACAAGATCGGCCAGCATTCGGCCGACACGTCCGAGCTCTTCTTCGAGGACGTGCGCGTTCCCATCACCAACTGCCTCGGCGAAGAGAATCAGGGCTTCATCTACCTGATGAGCCAGCTGCCGCAGGAGCGCCTCGGCATCGCCATCTCGGCCATGGGCGGCGCCCAGCGCGCCTTCGACGAAGCCGTGAACTTCGTGAAGGAGCGCAAGGCCTTCGGCAAGACCGTGTTCGATTTCCAGAACACACGCTTCGTTCTCGCCGACCTGAAGGCGAAGCTGCAGGTGGGCTGGGCGCACCTCGACGTCTGCCTCAAGAAGCATATGGCAGGCGAACTCGACGCCTTTGAAGGCGCAGCCGCCAAGCTGTTCCACACCGAACTGCAGTGGGAAGTGTGCGATGCCGCCCTTCAGCTGCATGGCGGCGCAGGCTACATGAATGAATATATGATTGCCCGCCTGTGGCGCGACGCCCGCGTGACCCGCATCTTCGGCGGCACGTCCGAGATCATGCGCGAACTGATCGGCCGCTCGATCTGATCCGCATCGGGGAGGGCTCTGCCCTCCCCTTTCCGGCAGAAACGAAAAGGGGCCCGTGGCAATCGCCACGGGCCCTTTTTCTGTGCGACACACACAGGCCATCCGGCCACGGGCGGCCTGTCACTCCCCGGTCAGAAGGTCCCGCACATAGGATGCCAGGCCACGCTGACGCTCGCGGCGCAGCCGTTCGGCCGTCAGGATGGAGCGGATCTCGTGCAGGCACTGGCCCGGGTCATCATTCACAAGGATGTAGTCATATTCCGCCCAGTGGCTGATCTCGTCTGCGGCGCGGCTCATGCGGCCGGAGATGACTTCAGCGGAATCGCTGTTGCGGCTTTTCAGGCGCTTCTCCAGCTCTTCGATGCTGGGCGGCAGCAGGAAGACGGAAACAAGATCCCCGCCCGACTGCGACTGGCGCAGTTGCTGGGTGCCCTGCCAGTCGATGTCGAACAGGATGTCATTGCCTTCGGTCAGCGCCTGTTCGACCGGCCCGCGCGGTGTTCCATAGCGGTTGCCGAACACATGCGCCCATTCGAGCAACTGGCCCATGGAAACCATTGCATCGAACTGGTCGTTGGTGACGAAATGATAATCCTGCCCGTTGATCTCGCCCGGCCGGGGCGGCCGCGTGGTGACGGAAACCGACATGGAAATCTGCGGGTCACCCGCAAGAAGGCGTTTCGACATTGTAGTCTTGCCCGCGCCCGAGGGCGAAGACAGGACAAGCATCAGGCCACGACGGCCCTGGGACGGTGCGGTCAAACCATGGTCTCCGGTTTCACGAGGCGGCGGAACTGCGCCTCGGTCACATGGCCGAGAGCAAGCCCCGCTTCAAGAAGCGTCGTGCCATCCGCATGAGCCTTGCGTGCCATTTCGGCTGCCTTGTCATAGCCGATTTCCGGAACAAGCGCCGTCACCAGCATCAGGGATCGTTCGAGCAGTTCGGCCAGGCGGGCCGGATTGGCAGTCATGCCGTCCACGCAGCGCAGACGGAAGCTGTCAGCCGCATCGGCAAGCAACTGCAGCGACTGGAGCACGGCATCAGCGATCACTGGCTTCATCACATTGAGCTCAAGCTGGCCCTGTGCGCCGGCGAAGGCGACGGTCACCTGGTTGCCCATCACCCGTGCGGCCACCATAGTCATCATCTCGCACTGCGTCGGGTTCACCTTGCCCGGCATGATCGAACTGCCCGGCTCATTCTCGGGCAGGTTGATTTCCCCCAGGCCAGACCGCGGGCCTGATGCCATCAGCCTGATGTCATTGGCGATCTTGTTGAAAGACGCTGCCACGGTTGCAAGCACGCCGGCAAGCTCGACCATGGTGTCGTTGGATTGCAGCGCTTCGAAAAGATTGGGCGCCGGCTCGAAGGGCTCGCCAGTCAGCTCGGAGAGTTCCGCTGCCATGTCGGCAGCGAAATTTGCGGGCGCGTTCAGGCCGGTTCCGACCGCCGTGCCCCCCTGCGCCAGCCTGTGAAGCCGCGGCAGCACGCCTTGCACCCGTGCGATTCCGTCGCGAAGCTGGCGGGCATAGGCGGACATTTCCTGCCCCAGTGTAACAGGCGTCGCATCCTGCAGATGAGTGCGGCCGATCTTCACCAGCCCGGCCCATTCAAGCGCCCTGGCCTCAAAGGCCGCCGCCAGCGCCGACAGGGCCGGCAGCAGACGCCTTTTCACCATCAGCGTTGCGGCTATGTGCATGGCTGTCGGAAAGCTGTCGTTGCTGCTCTGGGCGCGGTTTACATCATCATTGGGGTGAACGGGGGCCTTGCCGCCACGGGTGCCGGCAAGCCTTTCATTGGCGATTCCGGCAATCACTTCGTTCACGTTCATGTTGCTCTGCGTGCCGGAGCCCGTCTGCCAGACGACAAGGGGAAAATGCGTGTCATGCCGGCCGGCGGCGACTTCGGCCGCTGCCGCGATGATGGCATCCGCCCTGACAGCCGGCAGGGCGCCCGAGCGCTTGTGGATGATGGCGGCGGCCTGTTTCACCAGCGCAAGCGCATGGATGACAGCAATCGGCATCCGTTCGTTGCCGATGGGGAAATTGGCGATCGAACGCTGTGTCTGTGCGCCCCAGAAGGCATCATCGGGCACTTCGATGGTGCCCAGACTGTCCTTCTCGATGCGCACCTATTTCTTGCGCTTGAAATCGAAGCTGACGACGTTCGAGCCCGGTTCCACATCCGTTTCCGGTTCCGGCGGCTCTTCCTCGACCGTTTCTTCCACGGGCACCACAAACTGGAGCGCGAAATTCACGGCCGGGTCCACGAAGCCGGTGATGGCCTTGTAGGGAATCGACAGCTTTGCCGGCACCTGGTTGAAGGTGAGGCCGACCTCGAAATGGTCTTCTGCAACGAGCAGATCCCAGTAGCGGTGCTGCAGCACCACGGTCATTTCCTCGGGGTAACGCTCCAGCAGATGCTTCGGCAGGTCCACGCCCGGATAACGGGTGCGGAAGGCGATGAAGAAATGATGGTTTCCGGGCAGGCCACCGGATGCCGCCACATCGGTCAGCACGCGCCGGACAACAGCACGCAGACTGTCCTGGACGATCTCGTCATAGGGAATGAGGCTGTCAGGCGGTTCCTGGTTTTCTGGCGGCTCGGTCATGCGGTCGCTTTCAGTGCCCTTCCCTCGGGCAAGCCGTCGTGGCCCGCCCTTCCCTTTGGTGCCAGGCCCGCACCAGCCCGCAGGAGCGAAACCGGGCAGCCGGGCTAGTGGGGGGCTTCTGTTGCCCGGCGCCCCCCGAACCGCTGGAATCCGATTCTGTTACCGGGTTCGGCCCGAACCCTGCTCAGGCGTTGTAACGTTCAGCCGTTGGGCTTCTCGTTACGCAGCGATCGCAAATGCCTCGTTGTCGTTGGCATTTATCGGTTTTGAACGGTTTTACGGCGCATTCAGGCCGGGCAAAAATACCGTCTTTGAGCACACGTCTATCCTGGTTCGGCCCCGTCAGGCCCTGCGCGTACGCAAGATCTGGTGGAGCCGCCGGGTACTGCCCCCGGGTCCGCTGTACCTATTCCACGGCATCGTTCATCGCCATCTCCGCCCGAAGGCGGCAAAAGCAACATAGGGGCGGCCGTGCCGCTTTTGAAGTCCCTAGCGTGCGCCGTGCCCGAGAATTTCGAAATAGCGGTCAAGCACGCTGTCGTTGATGGCGTCCCAGTCATAGGCGCCGGCGCGCGCCAGGCTTTCGGCGCCATGGGCTGCCCTCAGCGCCGGGTCGCGGGCATAGGCCTCGAGGGCATCGGCAAAGGCGCCGATATCGGCCGGCGGCACAAGCCTGCCGGAAATGCCATCGGCCACGAGCGAACTGCTGCCGGTTGCCCGCGCCGCCACGGGCGGCACAGCAGATGCCATGGCCTCCAGCGTCACATTGCCGAATGTCTCGGTGATGGAAGGGTTCAGGAACATGTCCGACGAGGCATAGGCCCGCCCCAGCGCCGCGCCGGTCTGGAAGCCGATGAAACTGGCGCCGGGCATACGCTCCTCGAACCACTGGCGCGCCGGCCCGTCGCCAACGACCAGCATGTGGTGCGGCACCCCGCGCCGCCTGAGCTCTTCACCGACGGCGGATACGATATCGAGCCCCTTTTCCAGCACCAGCCTGCCGACAAAGACAATGACCGGCGTCCCGAGGGCGATGCCGAGGCTGTCGCGCCAGGCCATGTCGCGGGCTTCCGGCCGGAAGATGTGGCGATCGACGCCACGGCTCCAGATATGGATCCGTTCGGAATACCCTTCGTCGCGCAGCACGGCGGCCATGCTTTCGGATGGCGCATAGATTTCGGCGAGATCCGCATAGAAGCGCTTGAGCAGCCTTTCGACGCCCCGCCTGATGAAACCGATTCCATAATAATCGAAATAGGTCTCGAACCGCGTGTGGACAGAAGCGACGACCGGCACGCGGCTGGCCTGCGCCCAGCGCTTGGCGGCATGTCCAAGCCAGTCGGGCGCTGAAAGATGCACGATATCCGGCTGGAAGGCCTCCAGATCGCGGCGCTGGGCCGGCGGCAGCCCAAGGGCGAGCCGGTATTCACCCCGCCCCGGTATCGGGATGGAAGGCACCCCCACAAGCGTGCCCGTTGGCGGGAAGGCAGGCTTGCTGACGACTGCCGAATAGACACGCGGCTCGATCCCGCGCGCCAGCATGCGCCCCACGAGGCGGTTGAGCGCCTGGTTGGCGCCATCCTTCACATAATTGTAATTGCCCGAAAAGACGGCGACGCGAAGCGGCGCGGGGCAAGGCTTGCTGGTCATGATGGGGGCGCTAGCGCGGGAGTGTGGCACCCATTGGGCACCCGCTGCGCTTTTCACGATACAAGACTATCCTGGCAATCATGCGCAACAGGAAAGGGCCCGGCGGCGTGTGCCGCCAGGCCCCTCCCCCGTTTGACCGCTAATCCGATCAGGCAGCGACGTGCGACACGCGACGGCGGCGGGCCGCGAAGCCCACGAGGCCGAAGCCCGTGATCAGCATGGCCCAGGTAGCCGGCTCGGGAACACCGCCCGGCGTTGCCGAACCGAAAGTGATATCATCGAAACCGGTCTGGTTGGCGGTGCCGCCGAAGTCGATGGAATAGGCGGTGCCCGCGAAGTTCACGCCGACTGCCGTCCAGTTGCAGAAAGCACCGGTCGGGTCACCGGAGCAGTTGTCGAAGCCCTGCGCATCAAGCTGCAGCGTGGCCAGGACATTGCCGGTTCCGCCAGCGCCGTCATAGACTGTGACCGAAGCCGCCGTGGACGAGGAATAGAAGAAGCTGAAGCCGGTGGTGAAACCATTGGTCACATCGAGGATGGAGTCGTTCGAATCGAGGAAGAACATGATGGTGTTCGAGCTCGGCTCATTGGCGAAGTTGCCGTCCCCGCCATCATCGGCATCAACGAGCGCCAACGTGGTGTCGGAGAAGATGTAATCCGGTGCATAATAATTGCCGACCGGGTTGTAGTTACCGACACCCTCGAAATCGAGAACGACGACCGATGCCGATGCTGGCGCCGCAATGGCGGTGGCGACAGCGGCTGCAAGTGCAAATTTTTTCATGGATGCCCTCCTGTTCAAACAAGCCCCATGAAGGGGACATTGGAACAGTCAGCATGAATCATGCCAAATAAGATATTCGGGGTTTTTTCATTCCCTGCAAGCAACTTGCCACAAACATATCTCGAACCACCACCAGGCAAACTGTAAGGATTCCCGACAGTCCCCTTGGTTAATGGACGACCCGCCTGTGCTCGCAGCCCATGAAAAAGGCCGCCCGGACCATCTGATCCGGGCGGCCATATTCAGTTTTCGATGTAGTGCAGGAAGGGCGATCAGCCCTCGTCTGCGGGGCTGGCGGAAACCAGCGCCTTCTGCTGGGCGCGCAGCGCTGCATCCCGCGAGGAGGCCACAACCTGCAGGCGGCGATGCGCAGCGCCCGTCCCGGCGGGGATCAGGCGGCCGACGATCACATTTTCCTTCAGGCCGATCAGCGTGTCGGTCTTGCCCTGCACGGCCGCTTCCGTGAGCACGCGGGTCGTTTCCTGGAAGGATGCGGCCGAAATGAAGCTGCGCGTCTGGAGGCTGGCCTTGGTGATGCCCAGCAGCACCGGCCTTCCTTCGGCCGGGCGCTTGCCATCGGCCACCAGCTTCGCATTCACTTCGTCCATTTCCTCGCGGTCGACCTGCTCGCCCTTCAGCAGCGTGCTGTCGCCCTCGTCGGTGATTTCCACCTTCTGCAGCATCTGGCGGACGATCACTTCAATATGCTTGTCGTTGATCTTCACACCCTGCAGTCGATAGACTTCCTGGATTTCCGCGCAGAGATATTCGGCCAGCTTTTCCACGCCAAGCACGTCCAGAATGTCGTGCGGGTTGGCCGGGCCATCGACGATATAATCCCCCTTGCGGACGAGATCGCCCTCCTGGACGGAGATGTGCCTGCCCTTCTGCAGCAGGTAGACGATCGGCTCCGAGCCATCCTCGGGGTGCAGTTCCACGCGGCGCTTCGCCTTGTAGTCCTTGCCGAAGACAACCCGCCCGTCGACCTTGGCAATGATCCCATTGTCCTTCGGGATGCGCGCCTCGAACAGCTCGGCGACGCGCGGCAGACCACCGGTGATGTCGCGCGTCTTGGCGGCTTCGCGCGGCATGCGGGCCAGCACGTCGCCGGCTTCCACCCGCTGGCCGTCGGACACCGAGATGACGGCGCCCACCGGAAGCAGGAAGCGGCCGCTTTCGCCCGATTCCTCGTCAAGAAGGGTGATGCGCGGGCGGAGGTCGTCCTTGGTGCGGCCGGCCTTGTATTCCGACACCACCTTGTTGGTGATGCCCGTCGCTTCGTCCACTTCCTCGCGCAGCGTCTGGTTCTCGACGAGATCCTGATACTTAACCACGCCCGATTTGTCGGTGATGATCGGGCGTGTGTAGGGATCCCACTCGGCAAGCCGCTGGCCCTTGGTCACATCGACGCCATCGGCAACCGAGAGCAGTGCGCCGAACGGAATCTTGTGCACCGAACGCTCGCGACCCTCGGCGTCGAGGATTGCAATCTCGCCGCCGGTCGGCGCCATGCCGATGTTGCGGCCACGGCTGTCCCTGATGACCGGCAGGTTGCGGTAGCTGACCTTGCCGTCGATCGGGCTGTCATGGGTGGACTGTTCCGACACCTGGGCAGCGCCGCCGATGTGGAAGGTCCGCATGGTGAGCTGGGTGCCCGGCTCGCCGATCGACTGGGCCGCGATCACGCCGACGGCCTCGCCGATGTTCACCGGAGTCCCGCGGGCCAGATCCCGGCCATAGCAGCGGCCGCACACGCCCTGCTGGGCTTCGCAGACCAGCGGGGAGCGGATCTTCACTTCTGCGACACCGGCGTCCTCGATGGTCTTCACGTCACGTTCGTCGAGAAGGCTGTCACGCGCGAACAGCAGTTCGCCCGTCTTCGGATCGAGGATGTCCTCGCCCACGGTGCGGCCGAGGATCCGTTCGGACAGGGCGACGATGGTCTGGCCGCCTTCGACGATGGCCTTCATCATCAGGCCGCGGTCGGTTCCGCAATCCTCTTCCAGCACCACGCAATCCTGGCTCACGTCCACCAGGCGGCGGGTCAGGTAACCCGAGTTCGCCGTCTTCAGCGCGGTGTCGGCAAGGCCCTTGCGGGCGCCGTGCGTCGAGTTGAAATATTCAAGGACGGTCAGGCCTTCCTTGAAGTTCGAGATGATCGGCGTCTCGATGATTTCGCCCGACGGCTTGGCCATCAGGCCGCGCATGCCGGCAAGCTGCTTCATCTGCGCCTGCGAGCCACGGGCTCCGGAGTGGGCCATCATGTAGATGGAGTTGATCTGCCGCTCGGTCCCCGTTTCCGGGTCGACAGGCTTGGCGGAGATTTCCTTCATCATCTCGTCGGCAACCTTGTCGCCGCAACGGGACCAGGCATCGACGACCTTGTTGTATTTCTCGCCCTGGGTGATCAGGCCGTCCTGATACTGCTGCTCGAAATCCTTCGCGAGCGAGCGTGTCTCTTCGACCAGTTCATCCTTGCGGCCCGGAATGATCATGTCATCCTTGCCGAAGGAAATGCCGGCCGAACAGGCGTGGCGGAAGCCCAGCGACATGATGGCGTCGGCGAACAGCACCGTCTCCTTCTGGCCGGTGTGGCGATAGACGGTGTCGATGACATCGCCGATCTCCTTCTTGGTGAGAAGGCGGTTGACGGTCTCGAACGGGACCTTGTGGCTCTTGGGCAGGCACTCGCCGATAAGCATCCGCCCGGCCGTGGTCACGAAGCGCCGCATGCGCGTCACGCCGTCCTCGTCCGTCTGGGGCACGCGGGCCATGATGCGGGTGTGCAGCGTCACGGCCTTCGATGTCAGCGCATGGTGCACTTCGGCCATGTCGGCGAAGACCGGCAGCTTTTCATGACGCGTGCCGTCGGGCAGCTCGATATATTCGGGGTGCTTTTCCTGCCGCTCCATCGAGAGGTAGTAGAGACCCAGCACCATATCCTGCGAAGGCACGATGATCGGCTTGCCGTTCGACGGGCTGAGGATGTTGTTGGTGGACATCATCAGCACGCGCGCCTCGAGCTGCGCCTCGAGGCTGAGCGGGACGTGCACGGCCATCTGGTCGCCGTCGAAGTCGGCGTTGAAGGCGGCGCAGACCAGCGGGTGAAGCTGGATGGCCTTGCCCTCGATCAGCACCGGTTCGAAGGCCTGGATGCCGAGGCGGTGCAGCGTAGGCGCACGGTTCAGCAGAACGGGGTGTTCACGGATCACCTCGTCCAGGATGTCCCAGACCTCCTTGCGCTCCTTTTCCACATATTTCTTGGCCTGCTTCAGCGTCATCGACAGGCCCTTGGCGTCAAGCCGGGCGTAGATGAACGGCTTGAACAGTTCGAGCGCCATCTTCTTGGGCAGGCCGCACTGGTGGAGCTTCAGTTCCGGGCCGGTCACGATGACCGAACGGCCGGAATAGTCGACGCGCTTGCCCAGCAGGTTCTGGCGGAAGCGGCCCTGCTTGCCCTTCAGCATGTCGCTGAGGGACTTCAGCGGGCGCTTGTTGGCGCCCGTGATGGTGCGGCCGCGGCGGCCATTGTCGAACAGGGCATCGACGGCTTCCTGCAGCATGCGCTTCTCGTTGCGCACGATGATGTCGGGCGCGCGCAGTTCGATCAGACGCTTCAGGCGGTTGTTGCGGTTGATGACCCGGCGGTAGAGGTCGTTCAGGTCGGACGTGGCGAAACGGCCGCCATCGAGCGGCACCAGCGGGCGCAGTTCGGGCGGGATCACCGGAATGACCGTCAGGATCATCCATTCCGGCCGGTTGCCGGATTCCAGGAAGCTCTCGACGATCTTCAGCCGCTTGATGATCTTCTTCGGCTTCAGTTCGGACTTGGTGGTGGCCAGTTCCTCGAGCAGCGCTTCCTTCTCGGACGCGAGGTCCAGGTCCATCAGAAGCTCGCGGATCGCCTCGGCGCCGATGCCGGCGCGGAAGCTTTCCTCGCCATACTGGTCCTGGGCGTCGAGAAACTCATCCTCGGAAAGAAGCTGGAACTTCTTCAGCGGGGTCATGCCCGGCTCGGTGACGATGTAGTGCTCGAAATAGAGGACGCGCTCGAGATCCTTCAGGGTCATGTCGAGCAGCATGCCGATGCGGCTCGGCAGGCTCTTCAGGAACCAGATGTGGGCAACCGGCGCCGCCAGTTCGATATGGCCCATCCGCTCGCGGCGGACCTTCGAAACCGTCACCTCGACGCCGCACTTCTCGCAAACGACGCCCTTGAACTTCATGCGCTTGTACTTGCCGCACAGGCACTCATAGTCCTTGATGGGACCGAAGATGCGGGCGCAGAACAGGCCGTCGCGTTCGGGCTTGAACGTCCGGTAGTTGATCGTCTCAGGCTTCTTGATCTCGCCGAATGACCAGCTGCGGATCCTGTCCGGCGATGCGATCGAGATCTGGATCTGGTCGAAGGTCTCCGGCTTGGCGACCGGCGAAAATGCGTTGTGGACCAGTTCGTTCATATCAGCTCCTCACCCCGTCCGGGGTCGGTCAAGATCTTGTGCTCAGGCTTCGGCGTCGATGTCGGAAGTCTTCAGCTCGACGTTGAGGCCGAGCGACCGCATTTCCTTCACCAGCACGTTGAAGCTCTCGGGGATGCCGGCCTCGAAGGTGTCGTCGCCCTTGACGATCGCCTCATAGACCTTGGTGCGGCCGACGACATCGTCCGACTTCACCGTGAGCATTTCCTGGAGCGTATAGGCAGCGCCATAGGCCTGGAGCGCCCACACTTCCATTTCCCCGAAGCGCTGGCCACCGAACTGCGCCTTGCCGCCCAGCGGCTGCTGGGTGACGAGGCTGTACGGCCCGATCGAGCGGGCGTGGATCTTGTCGTCCACGAGGTGGTGCAGCTTCAGCATGTAGATGTAGCCGACGGTCACCTTGCGGTCGAATGCCTCGCCGGTGCGGCCGTCAAACAGCTCCACCTGTCCCGAGCTGTCGAGCCCGGCCAGTTCGAGCATGTTGCTGACATCGCTTTCCTTTGCGCCATCGAACACCGGCGTGCCCATGGGAACCCCAGGCACCAGGCTTTCGGCAAAGGCCATCAGCTCCTCGTCGGAGATGGAGGCGACATCGACCTGCGTGCCATAGATCGCACCCAGCTTCTGCCGCAGCAGATCGAGATCGCCCTTCGCCTCGGCAACGGCCGTCTCGTTCTTGTGGCGGATGTCCTCGAGCAGCCCGTTGATCTGGCGGCCAAGGCCACGTGCGGCCCAGCCGAGATGGGTTTCGAAGATCTGGCCGACGTTCATGCGGCTGGGAACGCCCAGCGGGTTGAGCACGATATCGACCGCAGTGCCGTCTTCGAGGAAGGGCATGTCTTCGGAAGGCAGGATGCGGCTGATGACACCCTTGTTCCCGTGGCGGCCGGCCATCTTGTCGCCCGGCTGAAGCTTGCGCTTCACCGCAACGAACACCTTCACCATCTTCAGCACGCCCGGCGCCATGTCGTCACCACGCTGCAGCTTGTCCTTGCGGTCCTCGAGGCGGGCCGCAATCGATTGCAGCTGCGCGTCATACTGCGCGCGCGATGCTTCGAGGTTCGCCTGGACCTGATCGTCTGCAACGCCGAACTTCCACCAGTCGCGGCGGGCGACGGACGAAAGCAGTTCCTCGTCGATGAGAACACCCTTCTTCACGCCCTTGGGGGCAGCCACGACCGTCTGGCCGAGAAGCATGTCCCTGAGGTGGGCAAAGGTCGCGCGGTCGAGAATGCTGCGTTCGTCCTCGGCGTCCTTCTCGAGGCGGGTGATCTCCTCGCGCTCGATCGAGAGGGCGCGTTCGTCCTTGTCGATGCCGTGGCGGTTGAACACACGCACCTCGACGACGGTGCCGGCAACGCCCGGCGGCAGACGCAGGGACGAATCCCGTACATCGGACGCCTTTTCGCCAAAGATGGCGCGCAGCAGCTTTTCTTCCGGCGTCATCGGGCTTTCGCCCTTGGGCGTGATCTTGCCGATCAGGATGTCACCCGGCTCCACTTCGGCGCCGACATAGACGATCCCGGCTTCGTCGAGATTGCGAAGCGCTTCCTCGCCGACATTGGGAATGTCGCGGGTGATGTCTTCCGGCCCGAGCTTGGTGTCACGCGCCATCACTTCGAATTCCTCGATGTGGATCGAGGTGAAGATGTCTTCGCGGACAATGCGCTCGTTGATGAGGATGGAATCCTCGTAGTTGTAGCCGTTCCAGGGCATGAAGGCGACGAGCGCGTTCCTGCCGAGCGCCAGTTCGCCATATTGGGTGGACGGGCCATCGCAGATGATGTCGCCCTTGGCGACAAGGTCGCCCACCTTCACCAACGGGCGCTGGTTGATGCAGGTGTCCTGGTTCGACCGCTGGAACTTCATCAGCGTGTAGATGTCGACCATGGACTTGCCCGGCTCGACATCCTCGGTCGCGCGGATGACGATGCGGCCCGCGTCGACCTGGTCGACGATGCCGGCGCGGCGCGCGGCAATCGCGGCGCCGGAATCGCGCGCCACCGTTTCTTCCATGCCGGTGCCGACAAACGGCGCCTCGGCCTTCACAAGCGGCACCGCCTGGCGCTGCATGTTGGAGCCCATGAGCGCGCGGTTGGCGTCATCGCTTTCGAGGAAGGGGATAAGCGACGCGGCGACGGACACCAGCTGCTTGGGGCTGACGTCCATCAGCGTGATCTGCTCGCGCGGGGCGATCAGGAATTCGCCGGCCTGACGCGCGGAGACCAGTTCGTCGACGATCCGGCCTTCGGCGTCCAGCTCCACATTCGCCTGGGCGATGGTGTGGCGCGCTTCTTCCATGGCCGAAAGATAGTTGACTTCGTCCGTGACCTTGCAGTCGATCACCTTCCGGTATGGCGTTTCGATGAAGCCATATTTGTTCACGCGGCTGAAGGTGGACAGCGAGTTGATAAGACCGATGTTCGGGCCTTCCGGCGTTTCGATCGGGCAGATCCGGCCATAGTGGGTCGGGTGAACGTCGCGCACCTCGAAGCCCGCACGCTCCCGCGTGAGGCCGCCCGGCCCAAGGGCCGAAACACGGCGCTTGTGCGTCACTTCGGACAGCGGGTTCGTCTGGTCCATGAACTGCGAAAGCTGCGAGGAGCCGAAGAACTCGCGCACGGCGGCAACGGCCGGCTTGGCGTTGATGAGGTCGTTCGGCATCACGGTGGAGATGTCGACCGAGCTCATCCGCTCCTTCACCGCGCGCTCCATGCGCAGCAGGCCGACGCGATAGCTGTTCTCCAGCAGTTCGCCGACGGACCGGACACGGCGGTTGCCGAGATTGTCGATGTCGTCGATCTCGCCCTTGCCGTCCTTCAGGTCGACGAGGGTCTTCACGACGGCGAGGATATCCTCGTTGCGCAGCGTCGTCAGGTCGTCGGGCGCATCGAGGCCGAGGCGCATGTTCATCTTGACGCGGCCCACGGCCGAGAGGTCATAGCGCTCCGCATCGAAGAAGAGTCCGGCGAAAAGCGCTTCGGCCGTTTCGCGCGTCGGCGGCTCGCCGGGGCGCATCACCCGGTAGATGTCGGCAAGCGCCTGGTCACGCGTGCTGTCCGCAGCCGTCGCCTTGTCGGCCTTCATGGTGTTGCGGATCCAGGGACCGACATTCACATTGTCGATGTCCAGCACGTCGATATGGGCGAAACCGGCTTCGGCCAGCGCATCGAGATGCTCCTGCGCGATCTCGTCGCCAGCCTCGATGTAGATGGCGCCCGTCTGCTCGTTGATGAGGTCATGAGCGGAATAGCGGCCGATGATCTCGTCATTGGGGACAAGCAGCGTCTGCACGCCATCCGTCTGCGCCTTGCGCGCCGTGCGCGGCGTGACCTTCTGCCCTTCCGGGAAGAGAAGCTCGCCCGTCTCGGCATTCAGCACGTCATAGCCGGGCTTCACGCCACGCCACTGCTCGGCGACATAGGGCATGCGCCAGCCATTGAGCCTGGCGTCACGCTCCCAGCGCACCTGGCCATAGAAATGATGAAGCACTTCCTCGCTGTTCAGCCCGAGGGCGTAGAGCAGCGCCGTGACCGGAAGCTTGCGCTTGCGGTCAATGCGGACATTCACGATGTCCTTGGCATCGAATTCGAAATCGAGCCAGGAACCGCGATAGGGAATGACGCGCGCGGCAAAGAGATACTTGCCCGAGCTGTGGGTCTTGCCACGGTCATGGTCGAAGAAGACGCCCGGCGACCGGTGCATCTGCGAGACGATGACCCGCTCGGTGCCGTTGACGAGGAAGGTGCCGTTCTCCGTCATGAGCGGCATGTCGCCCATGTAGACATCCTGCTCCTTGATATCGATGACGGAGCGGGTGCCGGTGTCGGGATCCACCTCGAACACGATGAGGCGCAGGGTCACGCGCATGGGCGCGGCAAAGGTCATGCCCCGCTGGCGGCATTCTTCCTTGTCGTATTTCGGATCCTCGAGCTCGTAGGAAACGAAGTCGAGCTCGGCCGTGCCGGCGAAGTCGCGGATGGGGAAGACGGAGCGCAACGTCTTCTCGAGGCCGGAAACATAGGCGTCCTGCGGGCGCGAAAAGAGAAACTGGTGATAGCTCTCGCGCTGGACCTCGATGAGGTTCGGCATCTGCACGGCTTCGCCGATGCTGCCGAAGATCCGGCGGATCCGCCTTGTGGAGCGGAAGCGATTCGCGGGGGTGGAACGGACGGGGTCAGCGGCCTTGGTCGCCATGTGGCACGGGTCCTTCGTTCAAAATCCGGTGCGCTGCAAAGACACGAAAAGCCGCAGTGCCAAGGCTTTTCCTGGCAAGCGGCGTCGCATCCCGAAAAGCCATGCCCCCCATGCCTGAAGGCCACTGCGCGACGGCGGCCCCTGTCCCGGAGGATGACTTCAGGCCGCCCTGTAGGCGAAGCTCCGCCGGCTGTCAAAGGGCGTGAAGCCAGCAGGGTGTCGGCAAGCACGGCCAGCCTGCACCCCCAGCCTGCACCCATTGTCGCAGCTTCCGCATGGCTGTAAACAGGTCGGCGCTTCGGGCGGCGGAGGGGCCCACCCGCAAGCAGGGGGCCTCAGGGCATGGAGTTTGTCAGGCGCAGGATACTCGTGGCCGGTGGCGCCGGCTTCATAGGCGCACATCTTGCCCGCCGGCTGGCGGACATGGGCCATGACGTCCGTCTTCTGGACAATTTCGCCCTGCTCTGGTCGCTTCCCCTGCCCCCCTTCTTCCAGTACTCCATCGATCACCGAACAGATGTGCTACTGCGCGGCATTTCCTGCCAGCGCGGCAATCTTCTCCAAGACGGGGACATCGCGCGCGCCCTCGATGCCTTCGGGCCGGAGATCCTCGTCAATCTTGCCGCCCTGCCCCTCGTCGGCCTTGCCGAGGAACATCCCGAAGAGGCCGAAGCCAGCATCGCCGGGCCGGCACGCGCCCTGGTGAAGGCCCTGCCCGGCTCATCCGTCCGCAGGCTTGTCCACGTCTCATCCTCGATGGTCTATGGGCATTTCGCCTCGGACCCGAACCCGGAAGATGCGCCGACCCGCCCGCTTGGCCTCTATGGCCGCTACAAGCTGGAAAGCGAGACAATCGTGCAAGAAGGCCTTGCTGGAACGGCCATCGAATGCGTGATCGTGCGCCCTTCGGGTGTCTATGGCCCGACGGACGTGAACGGGCGCGTTCTGCAGCGCTTCTGCGAGGGAGCACTTCTCGGCATGCCCCTGCGCGCCGAAAACCCGGACGCAACGGCCATAGATTTCACCTGGGTCGAGGATCTCGCCGACGGGCTGGCGCGTGCCGCCCTCATCCCCGAGGCCGCCAGCCAGGTCTTCAACATCGCTTCGGGAACGGCGCGAACCCTGTCGGAAGCACTGCGGATCCTCGCCAGCCTCAATCCCGGCCTGGGTGTCCGGGTATCGCGAAAGTCCGATCCAGTCCGGCCAAGGCGCGGTGCGCTCGATATCGGCAAGGCGCGGGCAATCCTTGGCCTGCCTGCCCCCCGTCCGCTCGAAGCCGGCCTGCCGGCCTATCTTGAATTTCTGGCAGGTCTGCTGCCGGGGGCGCAACGCCTGTCCGGCACACATGCGGTGGCTGCCGGCCATGCCTGAGGGCGGGATGGATTTTTTCGCTGCTGCCCGCGAAGCCGAGGCCCTGAAGGAAGCGATTCTGGCCCGGGTCGAGCAAGTCCTTCTTTCGGGCAAGGTTCTGCAGGGGCCTGCCGTTTCCCGGCTGGAGAGCCGGATCGCCCGCCACTGTGGCCGGCGCCACGCAGTCGCCGTCGGATCCGGCTCGGATGCTCTGCTGTTCGCGCTGCAGGCTCTTGGCATCGGACCGGGGGACGATGTGCTCTGCCCGGCCGTCTCCTTCGTGGCCACGGCGCTCGCCATAAGCCGCGCAGGCGCGCGCCCGGTCTTTGTCGATGTTGTGCCGGGTGATTGCATGATGGATCTCAGCAAGGCTGCCGATGCCCTTTCGCCGCGCTGTCGCGCCATGGTCTTCGTGCAGCTTTTCGGGGCGATGCGCCCCCCGGCCGAAATCGAAGCCTTCGCCGAACGCCACGGGCTGCTGCTGGTGGAAGATGGCGCACAGGGCTTCGGCGCCAGCCACAATGGCCGCGCCTGTGGCGGCACGGGCGCGGCATCCGCCATCAGCTTCGACCCGACGAAGGTGCTGGGCGCCCCCGGAAGCGGCGGAGCGGTGCTGACCGATGACCCGATGCTCGCCGAGGCCGTGCGGCGCCTTCGCTACCATGGCCGCGCGGACGGGATCAGCCTAAGCGCGGGCGGCAACAGCCAGATGTCCTCCATAGTGGCCGAAGTGCTGGACCTGAAGCTCGACCATCATGAAGCCTGGACACACCGTCGTGATCGGATCGCCGGGCGCTACCGGGATGGCCTGCGCGATACCGGCCTTGCCCTCCCCGCCCCCGCACCATCCGGGGGCGTTCATGCCTGGCACAAGTTCGTCGTGCACAGCCCGGCACGCGATGCCCTTGCCGAGGCGCTTGCCGCGCGCGGCGTGCCCACCGCCATTCATTACCCGCGCCCTCTTCCGCGCGAACCGGTCTTCGCAGAGGAATGGCAGGCGGCGGCCTTTCCCGTGGCCGACGCCCATGCCGGAACCGCCCTGTCACTGCCCATCCACGCCATGCTGCGGGATGCGGAGGTCGCGCATGTCATCGATGCAGTGCGCGACGCGGCGCGTCCGCTGCCGCCCTACTGCGGGGCCCCTCTCGCGGGCACCATCGCCTCATAGGCCGCAACGAGCTTGGCGGCTTCCGTCTCCCAGCGGAAACGCGCCCGCGACAGCGCGAGCGCGGCCCTCGCCTTCTCCAGGTGCAACATCGGGTCATCAAGCAGGCGCAGGGTGGCGCGGGCAAGGTCTGCGGGGGTCGGCCCTTCGGCATAGGTTCCGGCATCGCCAAGCAGGCGGCATGTTTCCGCCAGCGGATAGGAAACGCTGGGAATGCCGAGCGCGGAATATTCGAACACCTTGTTCATGGGGATGATGTCGTTGAAACCATTGGGCGGGTCGGGGATGATCCCGATGTCGAACTGCTGCAGGATGGCGCGCAAGGGTTCGCCCGTCAGGAAGCCGTGGAACGCGATGTCATCCGGGCCGAGGCCCAGCGCCTGTGCACGGGCGCGGGCCGCCGGAAGCGCCGGGCCATCGCCCACAAGCAGCGCCTTCACCTGAGCCTGCCCCAACGGCCCCTTCAGTTCCGCCACCATGTCGATCAGATGGTCGATGCCATCCTGTTCCCCCATGATACCCAGATAGCCGAGAATGCGAGGCCGGACCGGCGCTTCGAGCGCACGCGGCGTGCCCAGAAACGCCGTTTTCGGAGTGGTGTAGCAGGTATCCACCCTGTCTGGCGCGACCGGGCAGCGGGCGAGGATGCGGTCGCGGAAACTGTCGTTGGAAACGAGCAGGCGGTCGGCGAGGCGGGCCGACAGCCATTCTGCCGCGCGGACCATGCGGCCGATCAGCCGGCGCTGCCCGAAGCGGGCCTCGAATAACTCGGGCACAAGGTCATGCACATCATAGAGGATGCGCGCCCCCAGGAGGCGGAACGGGGCTGCCACGAGGAACAGAAGGTCGGGCGGGTTGCAGACATGGACGACATCGACCGGCCCCTCGATGCGGAGGCCAAGAAGAAGCCGCGCCTCCTCGAACAGGGCGACTGCATATTCCGCCAGCAGGCCGAAAAACCCATGGCCCTCGGCAGGCAGCCAGTGCCGGCGGATGTCGATTCCATCCAGCATCAGGCGCCGTTCGGGGTGGGCGGCCGTGGCAGGGCAGATCACGCTGACAGCCCAGCCGGCATCCCGGAGGGCAAGCGCCATCTGCCAGACATGGCGGTCCAGCGGCACCGGCAGATTCTCGACTAGGATCACCGCCCGACGGCGTCTGCCTTCCATCCCTGCCCCCGCTTGTGATCTGCCGTCTCTAGGGCAGCCTCCCCCGGCCCGGCAAGCGCGCCCATGGCATGAAGGCGCATCATCTCCGGCTTGCCCCCGGCGCGCCGGCGCGCCATCGCATGGGCCATGCAGACACCAGCCGCAGACGCAGACTTCATCGGCATCGGCACCAGCCCGCTGATGCTGTTGCGCGCCATCGCCCTGGCCGGCGAAGGCCGCCGCGTGCTGCTGCTGGACAGGGCCGCCCTGCCTGGCGGGGCATGGGCGGCGCCAACGCTGTTCGGCCACGCCAATGTCGAGAATGCCGCCCACCTGATCGAGAACAGGCCTGCCCTCCATGCCCTCCTCCGCGACGATCTCGGCATCGCGCTGGCGCCCGACCCCTGCATCGGGTTTCTGGCCGGGCGGCGCCTTTCCATGGGGTTCACCCGTATTGCCTTTCACGCCATGGTGGCGCTGAAATCGCTCACCGCCGGAGAAGGCGACAAGGCAAGGCGCCTCGCTGCCAGCGCAATGCGGGCCGCAGCAAGCCTTGGCACACCCTTTCTCTATCCCGTGGGCGGGTCTGCCGCGCTCAACCGCGCGCTGCTCGCCCGGTTAGGGGCGCTGGGCGGCAGGGTGGCGTTCGGGGAAGATGTCCTGTCGATCCATGTCGAGCGCGACGGGGTCGCCGCGCGCGTGCGGTTAGAGACACGGCAAAGCGGCGAACATGCCCTGCATGTCCGCACGGCGTCCCGCGCCCTGATGGCCTCGCGCGCCTTCGCGCCTGTTCATGTCGGCGGCAAGGCCCTTCCGCTCGAAACCGAAGCCGGGGAAACGCTGACCCTCATCCTCCATGTCCATCGGGCCGGGCAGCTGGCATTCTCCTATGCGGAGATTGTCGGGGACCGCCTGCTGAAACGCCTCCGTGATGTCAGCGCCTTTGCATCCCCTGCCCTGCCAGCGGATCAGCGCCTGCTGTGTGTACAGATCAGGCCGGCCCTACTTGGGCACGCTCCGGCAGACAGCGGCGGGGAAAGCGCGGGCACGCTGGCCCTTGAAGCCCTGAAAAAACTGGGACTCCTGCCGCATGACGCCATGCTCATGGGCGAGGACAGAAGCTTCCTGCGCTTTCATACCCTCACCAACAGGGCGCTCGGGATGATCCACCGCGCAACCGACGGCCTGGTCGAGGCCTTGCCGACGACCGATTTTGCAGACGGCTTTCTGGATCAGCAGCAAGACGGCACGAAAAAGGGGCGGCGCCGGATGGCGCCGCCCCCTTCGAAATCGTGAAGCGCGTGCGCTGGCCTGGCCAGCGCACGGTCACGGTCGGGCTTACTTCAGCTCGACAGTGGCGCCGGCTTCTTCCAGCTGCTTCTTGACCTTTTCGGCCTCTTCCTTGTTCACGCCTTCCTTCACGGCCTTCGGCGCGGACTCGACCAGCGCCTTGGCTTCGGTCAGGCCGAGGCCGGTGATGGCGCGGATTTCCTTGATGACGTTGATCTTCTTGCCACCGTCGCCGGTGAGGATCACGTCGAACTCGGTCTTTTCCTCGGCGGCAGCGGCGCCAGCGCCAGCGGCCGGAGCAGCGGCGACGGCCACGGCAGCAGCGGCGGACACGCCCCACTTTTCTTCGAGAAGCTTGGCCAGTTCAGCGGCTTCGAGGACGGTGAGAGCCGAAAGTTCTTCGACGATCTTGTTGAGGTCAGCCATTTCGATAACTCCAATCTGTCAGGATATTGCTTCAGGCAGCCTGGCTGTCGCCATAGGCCGCGAAAACACGCGCAAGCTTGGCCGCCGGCGCATTCGCCAGCTGGGCCACCTTGGTCGCCGGTGCCTGCAACAGGCCAACCAGCTTTGCCCGCAGTTCGTCGAGCGACGGAAGTTCGGCCAGCGCCTTCACTCCGTTCACGTCGAGAACAGTCCCCGCCATCGCGCCGCCGACGATTTCGAACTTGTCGGTGGTCTTCGCGAACTCGACCGCAATCTTCGCAGCTGCGACCGGGTCGACGGAGGTAGCAAGCCCGACGGGACCAACCAGCATGGAGCCGATGTCCTGATAGGGCGTGCCTTCGAGGGCAATGCGGGCAAGCCGGTTCTTCGTCACCTTGAACTCGGCGCCCGCCCCACGCATCCGCGTGCGCAGGTCGGTCACCTGCGCCACCGTGAGGCCATGGTTGCGGGTAATCACAACCACCTGCGTCTCGGCGAGCGTCTTCGCGAGATTGGCGACCAGCTCTTTCTTCTGGTTCCGATCCATGCTCACTCCATTCACTGCGGCACCCTCCCGGTAAAGGAGTGCGCCAGTTGAGCCATGGAGCCAGGATATCCGGGCCCCGATGGCCCGTCCGAAAAGGATCGCCGGCAGGGAAGCTGCGCTTCCTGCAGATCCCCCCGCAAGGCCTGGGCCATGGGAGGGCAATATCGTTCCTCGTCTCATGCAGGCCCCGAAGGCTTAAACGCCCATTCAGAAAATGGCCGCACCTGCAATCTCGGACGGTGCCGCAGACGCGGACGCCTGCAGACAGAATGCGCGCCTATACAGGCTGGAGCGCCAGGGTCAAGAGCGGCGCCACCAGCAATGGCGGCGCCGGTTCCACATGGCCGCGCATGACGGCAGGGCTTTCAGCCAGTCGCCACGGACTTGCGCCCTTCTGCAGCCCGGCTTTCCGCGGCGGCGATCCTTGCGCCCACGCGCGAGAAGCGCTTGCGTTGCAGCAACACGGGCTTTTCGATGCTGTGCCAGCTGAACATGGCAAAGAGTGTCACAGGCGCCAGCCCGGCCGCAAGCAGAACCGGCCAGGACTGGAAATCCAGTTTCATCTGCATCAATTGCAGAATGGGAAAATGATAAAGATAAACGCCGTAGCTATAGTCCCCCCGGTCAAACAACGGCAGCTTCGGAAGACGGACAAGGCCCAGCCAGACAACAAGATAGGTCAACGGAAGCACCGATGCTGCAATGAAGATGGGATTATCAAACCAGGCAGGGGGCGCGAAAAGGCTGAGAGCAACCAGCCCCATGGCCACAACCCCGGCTATCCGGCCATCGAAGGGCAGGAAATCCCGCATGAGATAGACAGCTGAACCGGCCAGAAAACAGGGTATCAGACTGGCGCCCTTGCTGAAGAACAGGAAGTTCAAGAATTTGCCGGCCAGCGGTTGGGCCGGTTGCACATCTGCCAGATAAAGCGCCGATGCGGTCGTCGTGATGATCAGCACAAGCCCGATAACAAGCTTCCAGTTTCGCACCAGACCAAGGGCTATCAGCGCCGACATGATGATATAGCAGAGAATCTCGTAAGGAACTGTCCAGAGCGCGCCGTTCACTACGGAAGGATAGCTGTTGTTCTCGAAAACGCCGGGCAATTCATAATGAATCCAACCGATTATGTTCAGAAAATATCTGAAGAATTCCGGGTCTGAAAAATAGATGCTCAGACCAACGCTGGTAATCAGAGGCCCCAGAAACAAGGCACAGAACACGATATCGACTGCAAGTGCCGGCACGATCCGGAATGTCCGGTTCAGGACATATTCGCGCAATGGCAGGCGAAGGGCCGAGCCAGTGACAAGAAAACCCGAAAGGGCGAAGAACATGGGCAGAATCGAGAATGCAAATGGCCACGCCATACTGTCCCGGGCGCTGGCCGTACTGCCTTCGACAATGGCGACACAATGCCATGCCATGACCCCGAAGGCCAGCGCGATCCTTATGAAATCAAAGCCCGGCCCGAAGCCGCCGCATTCTTCCAGCCGCTGCGATATTGTTTTCATGACTGCCCCCTGAACGCATACACAAACAACAGGAAACAACAGAGTTTCCTGAATGGCAGCCTACACGCGAAAATGACCTTGAATCAAGGTATTCAGGATCATGAATCAAGCGCCCATGTAATGAATTGGATCTATGAATTTAAGAATATGATGATCCGGGCATTTTCATGATCTGCATTAATGGAACAAAAAAAGGCCGGGGTTTCCCCCGGCCTTTTCCTGTCTGGCTGTGTGGCCGTCTCAGGCGCCGAGCGCCGTAGCCGGGTCCACCTTCACGCCCTTGCCCTGGGTGGACGAAAGCGCGATCTTTTCCACATATTTGCCCTTGGCGCCCGACGGCTTGGCCTTCACAAGCGCATCGAGGAAGGCGTCGAGATTGGCCTTCAGGTCTTCCTGCGGGAAGCTCGCCTTGCCGAGCCCGGCATGGATGATGCCGGCCTTCTCGACGCGGAACTCGATCTGGCCGCCCTTGGCAGCCTTCACGGCTTCGCCGACGTTCATCGTCACGGTGCCGAGCTTCGGGTTCGGCATCAGGCCCTTGGGGCCCAGCACCTTGCCGAGGCGGCCGACGAGGCCCATCATGTCCGGCGTGGCGATGCAGCGATCGAAATCGATCGTGCCGCCCTGGACGATTTCCAGCAGATCCTCGGCGCCAACGACATCGGCGCCGGCAGCCTTGGCTTCATCAGCCTTGGCGCCGCGGGCGAAGACGCCCACGCGCACGGTCTTGCCGGTGCCCTTGGGCAGGGTCACCATGCCGCGGACCATCTGGTCAGCGTGGCGCGGATCGACATTGAGGTTGACGGCAACTTCGATGGTTTCGTCGAACTTCGCGGTTGCGTTCGCCCGCACCATCGAAAGCGCTTCATCCACGGGGTAGAGCTTCAGCGGCTCGACAGTCGCGGACAGAGCCTTCTGCTTCTTGGTCAGCCTGGCCATGGGATCAGCCCTCCACCACTTCGAGGCCCATCGAGCGGGCAGAACCTTCGATCGTCCGCATCGCCATCTCGATATCGTTGGCGTTCAGATCCTTCATCTTCGTTTCCGCGATCGCCCGGATGTCGGACTGCTTCACGGTGGCAACCGCCTTGCCCTTGCCCGGAGTCTGGCTGCCGGACTTCAGGTTGGCGGCCTTCTTCAGAAGGAAGCTGGCCGGGGGCGTCTTGGTGACGAAGGAAAAGCTGCGGTCGGCATAGACGGTGATGATCGTCGGGATCGGCATCCCGGCTTCCATGCCGCCGGTCTGCGCGTTGAAGGCCTTGCAGAATTCCATGATGTTGACACCGCGCTGACCGAGCGCGGGGCCGATGGGCGGGCTGGGTGTCGCCTTGCCGGCGGGCACCTGCAGCTTGATATAGCCCGTAATCTTCTTTGCCATATCGTTTCACTCCATTCAGGGTCGGGCTCGGGCGCCCTTCCCTCCGACTGTGCGGCCGTGTGGTCCGAACGGCTGGGGCATATGCCCTGCCTCCCACGATGTCTGCCAGCGCCCGACCGCGGTACACCGGCATGTCCCGCCACCCGCAGGTGGCGTGAAACCTATTTCGCCTTCTCGACCTGGTCGAAATCCAGCTCGACCGGCGTTGCGCGGCCGAAGATCGAAACGGAAACCTTCACGCGGCCCTTTTCATAGTCGATTTCCTCGACAAGGCCGGAGAAGCTGGCGAAGGGCCCGTCGAGCACCTTCACTGAATCCCCGATCTCGAAGGAAACCTTCTTGCGGGCCTTGGGCTGGGCGATTTCCGCCTCGGCCTTGGTGCTGAGGATGCGGGCCGCTTCGGATTCGCTGATCGGCTGCGGCTTGCCCGAAGCGCCGAGGAAGCCTGTCACCTTCGGGGTGTTCTTGACCAGGTGATAGACCTGATCGTTCATTTCCAGCTTGGCGAGCACATAGCCGGGGAAGAACTTGCGGTCGCTCTGCACCTTCTTGCCGCGACGCACTTCCGTCACCTTTTCGGTGGGCACTTCGACGGCCTCCACCATCGGCTCCAGACCGAGGCGCGCGGCATCGGCGAGGATCTGCTCGCGAACCTTGTTCTCGAAGCCGGAATAGGCATGAATGATGTACCAGCGCGCCATGAATCAGGCCCCCAGGCCAAGAAGGAAACGGATGGCGCGGCCCAGCACCTGGTCCACGCCGAGGAAGAACAGCGCGAGAATCGCAGTCATGATGAGGACGAGGATGGTCGTCTGCACAACCTCCCGGCGCGACGGCCAGGTGACCTTCGCGGTTTCTGCCCTGACTTGACGGACGAATTCGCCCGGGCTGACCTTCGCCATCGTTTCCACCAACAGTTCCGCCCGGCAGACACCCCGTTTTACAGGCATCGGCCGGGCCGCCAAAAAACAGTTCCCGCCGCATTCCAGTTCCTGATCCGGCCGGAAGGGCCAGGATCAGGCGCTGGCAGGAGTGGAGGGACTCGAACCCCCGGCCCTCGGTTTTGGAGACCGATGCTCTACCAACTGAGCTACACTCCTGCAGAGCGCGAGAGGCGCGGCTATACGTAAGCTCCGGCCGCCATGCAAGCGGATGTTGCGCCCTTCCCTGACGGCCAGTTCGACATAGCGCCCGGCATGCCGCTGCGGAAAAGAAGGAGCCGCCCCGGTCGCATATGGCCGAAACACATGTTTCAGGGAAAGAGCCTGCCGAAGCATGCGCCAGGTGGTTGACAAGCCCCGCGTCATTCGCCATGTGCCCCGCCTCCAGACCGGGGTTCCGGAGGGGTGGCCGAGCGGTCAATGGCAGCAGACTGTAAATCTGCCGGGTTTTCCCTACGTTGGTTCAAATCCAACCCCCTCCACCACCGGTCTGGCCCCGCGCAACCCCACGCCCAGGCACGGGTGTCACGCGCACGGGCGTCACAGTGGCGGGCGGGTATAGCACAATGGTAGTGCAGCAGCCTTCCAAGCTGAATACGCGGGTTCGATTCCCGCTACCCGCTCCAGCCCCCCGCTCCCCCTGCCCCCGTTTCCGCCGGCGCCCCCTTGCGCCACGGCCCGGATCACCGAACCGATAAACGCCTGCAGTGCGCATGAGGCGCAATCCCGCCAGGCCATTCCAATGAATTTCGGGCGCTGCCGGACATGGATGGAACGCCGCATGGCCTGGCGCGCGCGCCCGATGAATCACGTCATGGCGGCAAGCTGTATTTTTTATTGAAAATCAGTTGCAACAAGGCCGGAATGGTGCAAATGGCCGCAGACTGTTTCTGCGAATCATTTGCATTTTATGATGGAGCCTGCCCTTGCGACCAGCAGCCAGACCAGCGGAATTATCCGGACTCGCCCTGCTCTTCATGGCCTGCCCCGCCATGGCGGCAAGCCCGGAAATCCCGACGCAGCTGTCGGTTGGCGGCATGTTCGCGCAGGCAGACTGGGTGGTGAAGACTGTCATGATCGGGCTTGTGATTGCCTCGATCATTACCTGGACGGTCTTCATCGCCAAAAGCATCGAACTGCGACGAGCCCGACAGGAAGCCGAAGGGCTGCTGGCGGGCCTGAATGCGGCACGCTCGCTTTCCGCTCTGCCGACAGAGACTGCTGCTGATGAACTCGTCGCACATGCAAGGGCGGAAATAAGCCAGTCGGCCGAAGCCCTCCATGACCGCGATGGTCTCAAGGAACGCATCATTTCCCGTCTCGAACGTCATGAGGCGCTCGTCAGCCGCAGGATGACGCAAGGGGTCACCATCCTTGCCACCATTGGTGCAACCGCACCGTTCGTTGGGCTGTTCGGAACTGTCTGGGGCATCATGAACGCCTTCATCGGCATTGCCGAGAAACAGACAACGAACCTGTCGGTCGTCGCGCCCGGCATCGCCGAGGCGCTGCTGGCAACGGCGCTCGGGCTGGTGGCCGCCATTCCGGCCGTTGTCATCTACAATCATTTCGCCCGCCAGATCGCCGCCCATCGCGCCATCGTCAGCGACAGTTCGGCAACGCTCCTGCGTCTTGTCTCCCGCGATCTCAGCCGCGGCACCCTGCAGGCAGAGGGGGACTGACCATGGCGCTGCGCCTGTCTTCCGGCAGCGAGGATCTCGCGGTCGCACATGAAATCAACGTCACGCCCTTCATCGACGTCATGCTGGTGCTGCTCATCATCTTCATGGTTGCGGCACCGCTGGCGACGGTTGACGTGAAGGTTGACCTGCCTGCCTCCAATGCCGCTCAGGCCCAGCGGCCGGAGCAGACCGTGTTCCTGACGATCCGGGCGGATGGCACCATGCTGGTCGGCGATGACCCGGTAACAGCCGGCACGCTCGGAACGGCCATCATCCAGGCAACCGGAGCTGACCGCGGGCAGCGCATCTTCCTGCGCGCCGACAAAAGCATCACCTACGACAGCATCATGGCGGCCATGAACACCCTGCGCGCTGCCGGCTATCTGCAGATCGGCCTCATGGGAGCAGAAGCGGCCGGGGCGGCATGATTCTGGCATCCGGCATCGCCATGAACAGGCAGTGGGCTTTAGCTGGCGCTCTGGCGCTGGTGGCACATGGCGGCGCCATCGCGCTGGCCGTGGCGGCCGGCGCAGACAAACGCCCCGCCCCTTATCCGGAGCCCGCTATTCTGGTGACGCTGCCACCAGCAGGCGATACCGGGCAGAACAGGGCAGAACCGGCAGGCGCCACGCAAGCGGCCGCCATGGACAAGCCAGGCCTGCCGCAGGAACCGAGGCCGCAGCCGGCTGATGCCCGGCAGCCCGAAGCGCCGCTGTCCGATGGCGCCGTAACCCAGCCGCAGCCAGCGCCGCCCCCGGAACCGGTCACGCAACCCCTTGCCCGGATCCCGACCACAGCGTCGCAGCCCACGACAGGCGTTCAGGCCGTCACGCCGCCCGGCCCAGGCACAGGTCCGGTGGCCACAGGGCTCGCTTCGGGAACCGAAGGCGAACCCGGCGAAGCCCATGGCAGCGACCCGAAGGCCAGACAGCGCCAGGCCGACTATTTCTCCATGGTCAGCGCGCATCTGAACCGCCGGAAGACCTATCCGGCGGAAGCGAAGAAGGCGCGGCAACAGGGCATCGTCACTGTCCGCTTCACGGTGGCGCGCAATGGCGATGTATCTGCCGTGTCCATCAAGCGCAGCAGCGGCCACGAACGGCTCGACCTGGCGACGCTGGACCTGATGCACCGGGTCTCCCCCTTGCCGCCCTTCCCGAAATCCATGCGGCAGGACAGCGTCACCCTGTCCTTGCCGATAGACTATTCGCTTCGAACATACTGAAGAAAGGAATGTTTTTGATGAACAGCCCGAAAGGCCGGGTGCTTCGCCCTGTCAGCCTGCGTGCCCTTGGTGTCACTGCGGCCGTGCTTGCAAGCCCGGTGCAGGCCCAGAATGCCGAGGAAGTGGAACTGGACACGCTGAAGATCGAGGATTCGACGGCGGACATCAACCCCAATGCCCAGAGGGGCGCGCCCTACAAGGCGCGTATTTCCGGCGACGTGCGCCGGGTGAAGCCGCTGGCTGAAACCCCGGCCACCATCACCGTGCTCACCGAAGCCCGGATCGAGGAACAGGGTGTCAGCGACCTGCGCGCGGTTCTCGTCAGCCAGCCGGGCATCACCCTTGGCACGGGCGAAAATGGCAATGCCTTCGGGGACCGTTACATCATCCGCGGCCATGAAGCGCGAAGCGACGTTTTTGTAGACGGGCTTCGCGACCCGGGCATGACCACGCGGGAAACCTTCGTGGTCGACCAGATCGAAATCACCAAGGGCCCGAGTTCGTCCTTCGCCGGGCGCGGCGCGACTGGCGGCGCGGTGAACGCAATCACAAAGCAGGCGAGCACGGACCATGGCTTCCATCGCGTCGACGCCGGCCTAGGCACCGACAATTATTACCGCGTCACGCTCGACAGCAACCTTCCCCTTTCGGAGAGCCTCGCCGTCCGCGCCAACCTTCTCTATGGCCATGAGGACATTCCCGGGCGCGGCTTTTCCGACCGGGAGCGCATCGGCGCGGCCCTGTCGGCAGCCTACCAGCCCAGTGACAGCTTCAGGCTTGTGCTGGATTATTATCACCTGACAGCCAAAGACCTGCCGGACCTTGGCGGCTATGTGCCCCGCCCGACCGGAACAGGCCCCGGCAATGTGACAGTCTACCGCCCGTGGGACGATGTGCCCAACTACGCCCAGTCCGAGGATTTTCTCGAATCCGATGTGGACAGCGTCACGGCCAGCATCACGCTTGCGCCATTCGAGGGCTTCACCATCCGGAACGCGACGCGCTACGGGGAAACGTCGAACGGCTATGTGCTGACGGGCCTGCGCGGCGGCGCCTATGATCCGGCGACAGGCAGCTACGGGCCGCTGACGCTCAGCACCCACCAGGGCAACCAGTCGGTCGACTATTTCGTCAACCAGCTCAACCTGATCGCCGACTTCAGGACAGGCGGAATAAGGCACAATCTGGTGACCGGGGCGGAATATTCCGACCTTCGCGTCGCCAATGGCACCTACAATCTGACGACGAACGGCCCCTCCAACTGCACTGTTGCCGGGCGCGGCGGGCTGCAGCCGGGCTGGTGCATCACCGACGCCAGCCGGCAGGTCAGTGTGGGCGACATCCACAATATCCTGCAACGCGACATCAGCTTCGGTGTCATCGACAGCGACTGGAATGTCGAAACCCTGTCGGTCTATCTGATGGACACGGTGGACATCACGCCCTGGCTGTCCGTTCACGGCGGTGTGCGGGTGGATGCCTTCACCTACAGCAACGCCGTGCTGAGCGGTGGAAACAGGACCGACTATCGCTACAGTGACACGCTGTGGAACGGCCATGCCGGCATCGGCGTGAAGCCGGTCGAGAATGTCTATCTCTACTTCAACTGGGGCACGGCAAAGTCGATCAACGGTGGTGAATCCGACCTTGGCGGCAACTGCGGCTATGGCGGCATCTGCGTGGCGGAGGGAACCGACATCGGTGATGGCCGCCCCGAGGGCACGGAAAACCTTGAACTTGGGGTCAAGGCCGACCTGTTCGACAACCAGCTCCTGCTGACGGCTGCAGCCTTCCAGATCACCAAGTCCGATGTCTTCGAATCCGCCGGTGACGGCTACAGCACGGGCGGCAGCCTCAACACCGGCAAGAACCGTGTGCGCGGAATCGAGCTGGGCCTTGTCGGCAACATCACCGCACGGCTGAGTGGTCAGGTCGGCATCACTGTGATGGAATCCGAAATCCTCGAATCCGGCAATGCTGCAACGATCGGCCGCAAGCTCAGCAACTTCGCCGACACACAGGCGAATGCGCAGCTGCGCTATCAGCTCAGCGACGCCTTCGCCTTCGGGGGCGGCGCCACCTACAAGAGCGCAATGTTCGCCGGACAACCCGATGCGGCCGCAAGCTATGATACGGCGCTTGGCGTCTATACCTACCGCATCCCCTCCTACTGGACGTTCGACGCCTTCGCTTCCTACAAATTCAGCGAAAATATCTCGGCGCGGGTGAACATCACCAACCTGAGCAACGAGGATTATTATCTCGCCGGCTATCAGAGCGGCCATTTTCTTTACAAGGGGGATGAACGCCGCGCGATGCTGACGCTGACAGGCCGGTTCTGATCCTGTGGCGCGGGGGCAGCCCGGTCTGCCCCCGACGTCCTCCCAGCCACATCGACGCCACCCCATTCAGGAGCCCCATTCAGGAGCCAAGCGACATGCTCACCATCATCGAAAAGCTGCTCGACAGGGACGAGGTTCTGCGGTTCCGCAAGGAACTGGCAGGCGCGGCATGGATCGACGGCAATCAGACCGCCGGAACGCGCTCGGTCGCGGTGAAGCAGAATCTGCAGCTCGACCTGCAGGATGAACTGGGCCGCCGGCTGGGCACGGAAATCCTGCGCCGTCTGGGCCACAACGCCCTCTTCCTGTCGGCATCGCTTGCCGAAAAGATCTGGCCGCCTGTCTTCAACCTCTATCAGAATGGCGGCCATTACGGCACGCACAGCGACGCAGCCCTCATGCGGCTGCCCGGCTCCGGCCTCAGCATCCGAAGTGATCTTTCCGCCACCCTCTTCCTGAGCGACCCGGAAGACTATGACGGCGGCGAACTGCTGATCGAGGAACAGTTCGGCGCACAGGCAGTGAAGCTCGAAGCCGGGGACATGGTGCTCTACCCATCCTCCAGCCTGCACCAGGTGACAGCGGTAACGCGCGGCCAGCGCATCTGCGCCATCACATGGATGCAGAGCGCTGTCGCGGACACCTCTGCCCGCGCCCTGCTCTTCGATCTCGACCAGTCGATCCAGTCGCTTTCGGCGGGGCGTGCGCCGGATGACCGAGACATCGACCGGCTTGTGCATGTCTATCACAATCTGCTGCGGCGATGGGCGAAGCCCTGAAGCCCTGAAGCCCTGAAGCTCTGAAGCGCGGCTGTCGCGGCTGCACGGCCACCCCTTTGCTTTCGGCTGTCCAAGGCCGGCTTTCCTGCTAAGGGCGGGCCATGGGACGACGACCGAACAAGCGCCACGGGACCGCCAACCGCCCCGATCCGAACCGCCCGCGTTTCTATGGACGCCATGCCGTCTATGCAGCGCTCGACAACCCCGAGCGCAAACTGCGCAAGCTTTACGGCACCCATGAGGAACTGGCGAAGATCGTCATTCCTGAAGGGTTGCGGGTGCAATATGGGGATGCGCAGGATCTCGCCCGCCTCGTGCCGCACGATGCGCCGCATCAGGGCCTCGTGCTCGAACTCGAGCCGCTCGAAGACCCCTGGCTCGACGAGGTGCTTTCCGATCCGGACCCGATGGCCCCCCTCGTCCTTCTCGATCAGGTGACAGACCCGCACAATGTCGGGGCAATCATCCGCTCGGCCGCGGCCTTCGGGGCGCGCGCCATCATCACCCAGGATCGCCACAGCCCGCCCGAATCCGGTGCGCTGGCGCGGGCGGCTTCCGGCGCGCTCGAAATCCTGCCCTGGATAAGGGTGGTGAACCTTGCCCGCGCGCTCGATGAAATCGCCGAAGCGGGCTATTGGCGCGTTGGCCTTGCCGGAGAGGCAGACCTGCCGCTGGCCGAAGCGCTCACGCCTGCCCCCATCGCCCTCGTGCTGGGCGCGGAAGGCGAAGGCATGCGCCACAACACCCGCGAACATTGCGACGTGGTGGCACGGCTGCCCATCCGCCGAACGGTGGAAAGCCTGAACGTCTCCAACGCCGCCGCAATCGCGCTTTACGCCATCGCAGCGCGCTGAAGGAGATATCTGCAAGGGGGCACCTGTAAATGGCGCCCCCTGATGGGCCTCAGAAAAGCGCTTCGTCCCAGATCGGGTCGATCTTGCCGCCCCAGCGGCCGTGGAAGGCTTCGAGGTGGCGGTCGGCAAGGGTCAGGCCGCTTTCCGCGATTTCGTGAAGGGGGCTGAGGAAACCGGATTCGCTGTCCCCGATTCCGTTCTGCCGGGCACGGCGGTCGAGGCCGTCGCCGGCGATCGCAAGCACCTCTTTCGCAAGGGCGCGCAGCAGCCGGCCATCGGGGGCCGCAGCACCAAGCGCCAGCCGCGGCACCTCATCGCGCATCTGCTGCTGGCCCTCGATCGACCAGCCCTTCACCAGATCCCAGGCCGCATCCAGGGAAACCTGGTCGTAAAGCAGGCCGACCCACAGGGCCGGCAGCGCGCAGATCCGGGATTGCGGGCCGGAATCCGCGCCCCGCATCTCGAGATAGCTTTTCATGCGCACTTCGGGGAAGGCGGTGGAAAGATGATCCTTCCAGTCACCGATGGTCGGCCTTTCGCCGGGCAGCGCCGGCAGGCGGCCTTCGAGAAAGTCGCGGAAGCTCTGGCCCGCTGCATCGATGTAGCGGCCGTCGCGATAGACGAAGTACATCGGCACATCGAGGGCATAGTTGGCATAGCGCTCATAGCCGAAGCCCTCGTCGAAGACGAAGGGCAGCATGCCCGTGCGCGCCGGGTCCGTATCCGTCCAGATATGGCTGCGGAAGGACAGGAAGCCATTGGGCCTGCCCTCGGTGAAGGGGGAGTTGGCGAACAGCGCTGTCGCCAGCGGCTGCAGGGCGAGCGAGACCCGGAACTTCCGCACCATGTCCGCTTCGCCGGCATAGTCGAGGTTGGTCTGGACCGTGCAGGTGCGCAGCATCATGTCAAGGCCAAGGCTGCCAACGCGCGGCATGTGGCGCAGCATGATGGCGTAGCGGCCCTTGGGCATGACGGGCAGATCGGCGCGCGCAGCCGTCGGGTGAAAGCCGAGCCCGAGGAAACCGAGGCCGAGTTCGGCCCCGATCTCCAGGCACTGCTGGCGATGGCGGCCGGTTTCCTCGCAGGTCTGGTGCAGCGTTTCCAGCGGCGCGCCGGAAAGCTCGAACTGGCCGGCCGGCTCAAGGCTCAGGCTGCCATCCGGGCCTTTCATGGCAATGACCTTGCCGCCCTCTTCCACCGGTTCCCAGCCATGGCGCGTGAAGGCCATGAGCAGGTCGCGGATTCCGCCCGCCTCTTCATAGGAGGGGGCGCGATGATCCTTCAGGCGGAACACGAATTTTTCATGTTCGGTGCCGATCCGCCAGCTTTCGCGCGGCTTCTCGCCGCCCTCGAACAGGGCGATCATGTCGTCCATGCCGCTGATCGGCGCGCTGTCGCCGGCAGTTTCGCTCTTGTTGCTCATGGGCCGGCCTTAGCCGCGCGCCGCTGCATGCGCCAGACGGATTCGAGCAGCGCTCAGGCGCCCGCGAACGCCTGGAACTGGGCAATGGCGGCAACGACGGCCGTATCGGCGCGCAGGATGCGGGGGCCAAGCGAAAGCCTGGCCACGCCGCCCACCCGCAGGATCGCGGCGCGCTCGGTCGGCGAAAAGCCGCCCTCAGGCCCGATCAGAAGGGCAGCCGGAAGGCGCGGCGACAGGCTTGCCATGGGCGCCCCGCCATCTTCATCTGCAAAGAGAAGCTGGCGGCCGGGCTGCCAGCCATCGAGAAGCCCGGCGAGCGGAACGGGGGCAGAAAGCTCGGGAAGCGCCGTGCGCTCGCACTGTTCGGCGGCCTCCACCATATGGGCGCGCAGCCGGTCGAGGTTGAGGCGCTCGCGGTTGGTCCGCTCGGTCAGCACCGGCTGGATTCGCGCCACGCCAAGCTCGGTCGCCTTCTCGACGATCCATTCATAGCGTTCCCGCCGGATGGGCGCCGCCAGCAGCCAGAGATCGGGCGGGGTTTCGCGCGGCGCGACATTCCGGGCAAGCGTCAGCGTCAGAGCGCGCTTGCGCACATCGAGGATGGTCGCCGCCCATTCGCCGGTCGCGTCATCGAGCAAGCGCACTTCGGCGCCGGGGCCAAGCCGCAGCACCGTGCCCAGATAATGGGCCTGCCCCCCCTCAAGCGTGAGGGACGCACCCGGCGCAAGCGGCTGATCGACGAAAAGGCGGGGAATCTGGCGCATGGAAACTGGCTAGCATGGCGCTTACATGGGTTCCATGGCGCTTACCCTTGCAATCACCGGCGGAACCGGATTCGTCGGCGGCCACACACTGGAACAGGCCGTTGCCCGCGGCCACCGCGTGAAGGCCCTTGCCCGCAGGGCGCAACCCCCGCGCGATGGCGTGGAATGGGTGGCGGGCGATCTTGCCGATCAGGACGCGCTCGACCGCCTGACACGGGGCGCTGATGCGGTGATCCACATCGCCGGCGTCACCAATGCGCCCGACCGCGCCGGCTTCCTTGCCGGCAATGTACAGGGCACGGCCAGTCTCAGGGCGGCAAGCGGGGATCGCCCTTTCGTCCATGTCTCGTCCCTTTCCGCGCGGGAGCCGCGCCTCAGCGCCTATGGCGCATCGAAGCTGCAGTCTGAGCATGTGGCGCGCGGCGCCGGCGGGCCTGTGGCGATCGTCCGGCCGCCAGCCGTCTATGGCCCGGGCGACATGGAATTCCTTGCCCTCTTCCGGGCAGCGCGCACGGGGTTCGTGCCGATACCGGCCCGTGCCCGTGCTTCCATGATCTTCGGCCCCGACCTTGCCGAAGCCCTGGTGGCGCTTGCCGAGGATCTGGCCGGAACCGCTTCCAGCGCCGGGCAAAGCTACGAGATCGACGATGGCGCCGGCGGCCATGCCCAGCCTGACATCGCGAGGGCCATGGCGCGGGCGCTGGGCGTGAATGCAAGGCCCGTGGAACTTCCGGGCGGCCTCATCCGGCTGGGCGCCGCGCTCGACACGGGCGTCAGCCGCATGCTGGGCCGGCAGCCGAAGCTGAGCTTCGACCGCGCCGGCTATTTCGCCCACCCGGACTGGACCGCCGACAGCAGTGCCCTGCGCGCACTCGACATCTGGCACCCTGCGACCGGTCTTGCCGAGGGCATGGCCCTGACGGCCGGCTGGTATCGCGCCAAAGGGCTGCTCGAAGGCCGGCCCTAGCCGATCCTGGCCGGTTTGAGCCGGCCCTCGCCGATCCTGTAACCAAACCCGTCTGCATATTGCCACATTCGCGTGACAAGCGCGGCCCCGACCTTGCATATGGAGCCCATGATGGACCGTGCCGAAACCCTTTCCCGCCTGCTGGACCTGATCGCCCCCTTCAACCGCAAGGGCATCGCGCTGACCGAAGACACCAGCTTCGCCGACGATCTGGAACTGGATTCGCTGACGGTGATGGATCTCGTCGCGAACATTGAGGACGAGTGGGACATCAACATGCCGCTCAACATCCTTCCCGATCTCGAAAGGATCGGCCAGCTTGCCGACGCCGTCGTGAAGCTGAAGGGCTGAGGCCATGACTGATCTTCTCTCCAAGTTCGACGCCTATATCGCCGAGCATCAGGGCCTGCTGGCCACGGGCGTGAACGACCCTTTCGGCGTGGTGATGGAAAAGGTGCTTTCCCCCACGCGCGCCATCATCAACGGGCGCGAGACGATCCTCGTCGGCACCTACAACTACATGGGCATGACCTTCGACCCGGACGTGATCGCAGCCGGCAAGAAGGCGCTGGAAGAGTTCGGGGCAGGCTCCACCGGCAGCCGGGTGCTGAACGGCACCTTCGCGCCGCACATCGCCGTGGAACAGGCGCTGAAGGATTTCTACGGCACCCGTTCGGCGATTGTCTTTTCGACCGGCTACCAGGCCAATCTGGGCATGGTCTCCACGCTTGCAGGCAAGGGTGACTACATCATCCTCGATGCCGACAGCCACGCATCCATCTATGATGGCTGCAAGCTGGGCAATGCCGAGGTCGTGCGCTTCCGCCACAACAATGTCGAGGATCTCGACAAGCGGCTGGGCCGCCTGCCGGAAGGGGCCGGCAAGCTGGTCATCCTCGAGGGCGTCTATTCCATGCTGGGCGATGTCGCCCCGCTGCGGGAACTTGTGGCGGTCGCGAAGAAGCATGGCGCCATGACGCTCGTGGACGAAGCCCATGCCATGGGCTTCTTCGGCAAGCATGGCCGAGGCGTCTATGAGGAACTGGGCCTCGAGGATGACGTCGATTTCGTCGTCGGCACCTTTTCGAAGTCGGTGGGCACGGTGGGCGGCTTCGCCGTTTCCAACCATCCCAAGTTCGAGATCCTGCGGCTGGTGTGCAACCCCTATCGCTTCACGGCATCGCTGCCGCCAGCCGTTGCCGCAACCGCCGAAGCCTCCATCCGCAAGCTGATGACGGCACGCGAAAAGCGCGACAATCTCTGGGCCGTCTCGCGCAGGCTGCATGCCGGGCTGAAGGATGCCGGCTTCCAGATGGCGACCGGAACACCGGAATCCGCCATCATCGCCGTGCTTCTGCCCGATCAGGTCAGCACGGTCGCCATGTGGCACCAGCTGCTGGAGCATGGCATCTACTGCAACATGAGCCGTCCGCCCGCCACGCCGGCCGGCATCTTCCTTCTGCGCTGTTCGCTCTCGGCGGCGCATACGCTGGCCGATGTCGAGGAGATCGTGCGCCGCTTCATTGCCGCGCGGGAAAGCCTTGCCTCCGTGAAAGCTGCCTGATGGACTCCTTCCCCTACCCCTTTGCCGTCCTGGCGACCGCCCTTGCCCTGTTCGTCTATGTCTGGACCGGCGCCGTCGTCGGCAAGGCGCGCAAGGCCCATGGCGTCAATTATCCGGACACCAGCGGGCCGGATGCCTTCAACCGCATCTGGCGCGCCCACCAGAATACGCTGGAGCAGCTGCCGCTGTTCCTGCCGTCGCTTTGGCTGTTCGCCCTCATCGTCTCCGACCTGTGGGCCGGCGCGCTGGGGCTGGTCTGGTCGATCGGGCGTGTGATCTATGTGAAGGGCTATGCCCGGGCCGCCGAAAAGCGGGAAACCGGCTTTGTCATCGCCACCCTCGCCACGGCCGTGCTGCTGTTCGGCGCGCTGGGCACCACGATCTGGCAGATGCTCGGCCGGTAATGGCCGGCAGCGACCTGCTTGCTCCCTGCTCCCGCGCCTTCTAGAGGGCGAAAAAAGGGTTCAGGGAGCGATCATGGCCACAGGCACCGAAACCGACCAGCCGCTGGAAATCCGGCGGGACCGGCTCGTCATCACCGCGTCATCGCTCGGCACTGTCTTCGAATGGTATGATTTCTTCCTCTATGGAATCCTCGCCGCGCTGATCGGCAAGCTCTTTTTCCCCATAGACAATCCGACAGCGGCGACCCTCGCCAGCCTTGCCACCTTCGGCGCCGGCTTCGGTGTCCGGCCGCTGGGCGCCATGCTGTTCGGCCATTATGGCGACCGCATCGGCCGCAAATACACATTCCTCGTCACCATCACCCTGATGGGCGGGGCAACAGCTGCCATCGGCCTGCTGCCAACCTATGAAAGCGCCGGCCTCTGGGCGCCGGCCCTTCTGGTGCTGCTCAGGCTTCTGCAGGGGCTGGCGCTGGGCGGGGAATATGGCGGCGCCGCCATCTATGTCGGCGAACATGCCCCGAAAAACCGACGCGGCGAATATACCAGCTGGATCCAGATCTCGGTCGTCGGCGGCTTTCTCCTGTGCCTTGTCGTGGTGCTGGCCACACGTGGCCTGATGACGGAAGAGGCGTTCGAAGCCTGGGGCTGGCGCGTTCCCTTCCTTCTCAGCCTGCTGATGCTGGCCATCTCCATCTACATCCGCATGCAATTGTCGGAGAGTCCCGTCTTCCAGGCGATGAAGGCCGCCGGCACGACCGCGAAGAACCCCATCGTCGAGGCCTTCTCCGACCGGGGCAATATCGGCCGCGTGCTCGTCGCCCTGTTCGGTGTGGCCGCCGGGCTCACCGTCATCTATTACACCAGCCAGTTCGGCACCCTCTATTTCCTTACCGGCACAGCCGGCGTCGGGGAGCGCGAGGCCCTCATCTACCTGGCCGCCGGCGCGCTGGTGGCAGCCCCGCTTTACGTCGGCTTCGGCATGCTGTCCGACAGGATTGGCCGCAAGAAACTGCTGCTGGCGGGCTATGCGCTTTCGATGCTGCTGCTCTTCCCGCTGTTCCACATGATGGCCGATGGCGCGAACCCGGCACTGGGGCGCGCCACGGCGCAAAACCCTGTCACGATCGAGCTGCCTGCCTGTGATTTCAATGTCTTCGCCCGCAAGCAGACGGAACCCTGCGCGCTTGCGCTCGGCCTGCTGACGAAGCGCGGTATCGCCTATTCCAAGGTCGAGGCGGACGAAGTTGCGCTGGTGGTGGGCAATGCCCGCATCGAAGGCTTTGACGAAAAGGCCTATCTCGATGCGCTGAAGTCCGCAGGCTATCCGGAAAAGGCCGACCCGGCTGAAAAACAGCGCTGGAAGATCATCCTTGCCGTCTTCGCAATGGTGGCGCTTTCGGCCATGACCTACGGGCAGGTGGCAGCCATTCTCGTGGAAATGTTCCCGGCCCGAGTCCGCTACACCTCCATGTCGGTGCCCTATCACATCGGCACGGGCTATTTCGGCGGCTTCCTGCCCTTCATCCAGCAGCTGATCGTGGTGAACACGGGCGACCCTTTCGCCGGCCTGTGGTACACGGTGGGCGTGGTGGCCATGGCCTTTGTCGTCACCCTCTTCTTCCTGCCCGAGACGCGCGGCCGCGACATCAGCGCCTGAGCGCAGCGGGGCCGCCTGCCCGGATGGGCAGGTGGCAGCCGGCCCGCTCTGCTGGCAAGACCTGAGGACAGCAAGGGAGGGATATCTGCATGGGCCCGATGGCCGGAATCCGCGTGCTCGACATGAGCCAGATCGTATCCGGACCGATGGCGGCCGCATGGCTGGTCGACCAGGGGGCCGAATGCATCAAGCTGGAAAGCCCGGCCGGTGACCCGGTGCGCAGCTTCGGCGTGCGCAAGGGCAACATGTCCGCCATCTTCATCAGCGTGAACCGTGGCAAGCGCGGCGAGACGCTCGACCTGAAGAACCCCGCCCATCACCGCCGCTTCGAGGATCTTGTGCGCTGGGCCGATGTGCTGGTGGAGAATTTCCGCCCCGGCACGATGGAGCGTCTTGGCCTCGGCTTCGAGCGCTGTTCGGAATGGAACCCACGCCTCATCTGGTGCTCGATCACCGGCTTCGGCCCTGATGGCCCCTACAGCAACATCCGCGCCTATGATCCGGTGGCGCAGGCAGCCTCGGGCATTGCCGCCACCCAGGCCGATGCCGAAGACAGGCCCGGCCTTGTCCAGACCCTGATCTGCGACAAGGTAACCGCCCTGACGGCGGCACAGGCCATCACCGCTGCCCTGTTTGCGCGCGAACGCAGCGGCAAGGGGCAGCGGATCGACGTGTCGATGCTCGATTCCGCCATCGCCTTCAACTTCCCCGAGGGGATGTACAACCATGCCTTCGTCGAACCGGCCGACCCCTTCCCCGAATATGGCAGCATGGGCCGCCTGTGGGAGGCGAAGGACGGGCGCGTCAGCCTCGCCAGCCTGCAGGACAGCGAATTCCTCGCCATGCGCGAAGCGCTTGGCCACCCCGAGAGCCTTGCTGACCCGGATTTCGAGACCCAGGCCGGCCGCTTCGCAAAACGCGACGCCCTGATGGCGGCCATTGCAGGCGAAGTGGCAAAACGGACCCGTGACGAACTGATGCAGGGCTTCACCGCCGCCGGCGCCGTGGGCTGCCGCGTGAACAGCCGCGCGGAAGTGCTGGACGACCCGCAGGTCATCCACAATGGCTGCATCCTGACAGTGGACCAGGGGGCGCTGGGGCCGGTGCGCGTCGCCCGTCACCCCATCCGCTTTTCGACAACACCTGCCTGCGACAGCCCCGGCCCCGCGCCCGAACTCTCACCCCCGGCCTGAAGGCCGGAAACCGTTTCTCGCGGGCGCCTTTCGCGGGAATCAGGGTTAGCGGCCGCGGCGGTGATTGCATGGCCCGGAACAGCACCCCATATTGCCCCTATCATGAATGCACCCGAGACCATGACCCGCCCCGTTCTGCCCCTGCGCGACATCGTCGTGTTCCCGCAGATGATCGTTCCGCTCTTCGTCGGCCGTGACAAGTCGGTGAAGGCGCTTGAAGCGGTCATGCAGACCGACAAGACCATTTTCCTCCTGTCCCAGAAAAACCCGGCTGACGAGGACCCGAAGCGTGACGGCCTCTATGATGTCGGCACGCTGGCGACAGTCCTGCAGCTTCTGAAGCTTCCCGACGGCACGGTGAAGGTGCTGGTGGAAGGCCAGCAGCGCGCCAGCCTGTCGAGCCTCGATGAAAGCGGCGAACATCTGGTCGGCGAAGTGGCCGCCATCGCCGACGAGGAGCTTGAAGGCCCCGAGGGCGAGGCCCTGCTGCGTTCGGCGCAGAAGCAGTTCGAGCATTATGTGAAGGCCGCGAAAAAGACCTCGCCCGAGGTCGCCCTTCAGATCAGCCAGATCGAGGAGCCGGGGCGCTTCGCCGATTCCGTTGCCGGAAACCTGAACCTGAAAATTGCCGACAAGCAGGCCCTGCTTGCCGAAACCAGCGTCGCGAAGCGTCTGGAAATGATCTTCGGCTTCATGGAAGGCGAAATCGGGCTTCTGCAAGTCGAGAAGAAGATCAAGAGCCGGGTCAAGCGCCAGATGGAGAAGACCCAGCGCGAATACTATCTGAACGAGCAGCTGAAGGCGATCCAGCGGGAGCTTGGCGACGGCGAGGAAGGCGCCGACGAGGCTGCCGAATATGAAGCGCGCATCAAGAAGGCGCGGCTGACCAGGGAGGCGCGCGACAAGGCGCTCGCCGAAGTGAAGAAGCTGCGGTCCATGTCGCCGATGTCGGCCGAGGCGACTGTCGTTCGCAACTGGCTCGACGTGCTGCTTGGCCTTCCCTGGGGCAAGTCCTCGAAGGTGAAGCGCGACATCGTGGCGGCGCAGCAGGTTCTGGACGCCGACCATTATGGCCTGGAAAAGGTGAAGGACCGGATCATCGAGTATCTCGCGGTCCAGGCCCGAACCAACAAGCTGAAGGGGCCGATCCTGTGCCTCGTCGGGCCTCCGGGTGTCGGCAAGACCTCGCTCGGCCGCTCGATCGCCAAGGCGACGGGGCGGGAGTTCATCCGCCAGTCGCTGGGCGGTGTGCGCGACGAAGCCGAGATCCGCGGCCACCGTCGCACCTACATCGGCTCCATGCCGGGCAAGATCGTGCAGAACCTGCGCAAGGCCGGCACGAACAACCCGCTGTTCCTGCTGGACGAAATCGACAAGCTGGGCCAGGATTTCCGTGGCGACCCGGCTTCGGCCCTGCTCGAAGTGCTGGACCCTGAACAGAACAGCAAGTTCAACGACCATTATCTCGAAGTCGATTTCGACCTTTCGAACGTCATGTTCGTGACCACGGCCAACAGCTACAACATGCCCCAGCCGCTGCTGGACCGCATGGAGATCATCCAGCTTTCGGGCTACACCGAGGATGAAAAGGTCGAGATTGCCAAGCGCCACCTGCTGCCCAAGCAATATGAAGCCCATGGCCTGAAGCCCGAGGAATTCGCCGTCACCGACGAGGCGATGCGCGACCTGATCCGCTATTACACGCGCGAAGCAGGCGTCCGCACGCTGGAGCGCGAGCTGGCGAAGCTGGCCCGCAAGTCGCTCAGGCAGATTCTCGAGAAGAAGGCCGAAAGCGTCACCGTCACGGCCGACAATCTCAAGGATTTCTCGGGCGTCCGGAAATTCCGCTTCGGCATGAGCGAAGCGGAAGACCAGATCGGCATGGTGACCGGCCTTGCCTGGACCTCCGTCGGCGGCGACCTCCTGACCATCGAAAGCGTGACAGTGCCCGGCAAGGGCGTGATCAGCACGACGGGCAAGCTCGGGGACGTGATGAAGGAATCGATCACGGCGGCCTTCAGCTTCGTGAAGGCACGTGCCGAGGCCTATGGCATCGATCCGGCAACCTTCGCCAAGAAGGATATCCACGTCCATGTGCCCGAAGGCGCCACGCCCAAGGATGGCCCCTCGGCCGGGATCGCGATGGTCACCTCGATCGTCTCGACCCTGACCGGAATCGCCGTTCGCCGCGACGTCGCCATGACCGGCGAAGTCACGCTGCGCGGGCGCGTGCTTCCCATCGGCGGGCTGAAGGAAAAGCTGCTGGCGGCCCATCGCGGCGGCATCAAGACCGTGCTGATACCGGCGGACAATGTGAAGGATCTGGATGACATCCCGGCCAATGTGCGCGAGGGGCTGGAGATCATAGCCGTAACGCATGTGGACGAGGTGCTCGCACATGCCTTCACCAGGCCCCTGACACCTCTGCCGCTGGTCGCACCCGATGCCCAGGCGGTTGCCCCTGCCTCGGCCGAGGCAGCACCGCCGCCGCCCGAGGCGCTGACGACCCACTGATATGAACCCGATGATGCCCGGGCCGGGCGGCGACGGCTGGCCCGGGCTGCAAAAAGCATGCGGGAAGCTGTGCAAGAGATGTTGACAGGCGGCGGGGCTTCCCTTACCCGCCGCACTCCACCGGATGGCAATGGGCGCGTAGCTCAGCGGTAGAGCACTGCTTTCACACGGCAGGGGTCACAGGTTCAATCCCTGTCGCGCCCACCATCCGGTCTCTTCCCCCTTCCCTCACGCCAGCCATAGCCTGCGAACAGGCATCCGGCGCTGGTCCTGCTATCAGAAGCGCCAAGCGCCCCGGCATCGCTTTTTCCCTAATCTTGGGCACAGTGGGCCATTGGCCCGGCGGGCAATGACCCGTGGCGGATAACAGCCTGAAGGCAAGGAGGAGGCGCGCACCATGAAGAACCTGTTCGATCTCAACGGCAAGGTGGCGCTTGTCACCGGCGGCAACAACGGCATCGGCCTTGGCATGGCCGAAGGGCTGGCCATGCATGGCGCCACCGTCGTCATCTGGGGCACCAATGCCGAGCGCAACGAAAAGGCCGTCGAGCGGCTGAAGGCGCAAGGTGGAGAGGTGATGGCTGCGCGTGTCGATGTTGCGGATGAGGCCGCCGTGAAGGCGGGCATCGAACAGATCCTCGAACGCTATGGCCGTCTGGACCAGGCAATCGCCAATGCCGGCATCTCCATCCCGGCCCGCGACATGTTCTCCATCTCCGACGCCGATTTCCGCCGCGTGCAGGACATCAACGTGAACGGGGTTTTCTACACCCTGCGCGAAGCCGCGCGGCACATGGTGGCCCGCGCCGATACAGGCGACAAGGGCGGCTCGCTCGTGGCGGTCGCTTCCACCGCCGCCATCCATGGCGCGGCGCGCAACGAACATTATGGCGCCAGCAAGGGGGCTGTCGTTGCCATGGTGCGGGCCATGGCGGTCGAGCTTGGGCCGAAGGGCATCACCGTCAACAGCATACTTCCGGGCTGGACCCGCTCAGGCATGACGGAAAAGAGCCAGGGCTGGGACAAGTTCAACGAAAAGGTGATCAGCCGCGTGCCGATGGGCGGCTGGGCCGATGGCGAGGATTTCGCCGGCATCGCCGTCTATCTCGCCAGCAAGGCCTCGCGTTTCCACACCGGGGATTCGCTGGTGATCGACGGCGGCTACGTCATCTACTGAAAAACGGGCCACGCTGCAGCCCCGGAAGACGGCGCCCCTTACGGGGCGCCGCCATCGGCTCAGCGCCCCACGAACTGCCCGGGCCGGCGCTCGGCCACGGCGCGCAGGCCCTCGGCATGGTCTTCCGTCGGGCGCAGCCGCATCTGGGCGGCATGTTCGCGCACCAGCGCCGCGCGCACGTCTTCCTGCATGCCGGCCCGCATGGTCGCCCGCGTCTCGGCCAGGGCAAGGGGCGCGTTCACCGCGATTTCCTCGGCCAGAAGCCGGGCGCCCTGCCGGAGGAAGGAAAAGGCCGCGATGCGGTCCACCAGCCCCCAGGGCAGCACCTCCTCGGCCTTGTAGCGGTTACCGGTCAGCATCATCTCGGCCGCGCGCTGCTGGCCGATCAGGCGGGGCAGCGTGTAGCTGAGCGCGAAACCGGGGTGAAAACCCATCTTCACGAAATTGGCTGCAAAGCGCGCCTCGGGCGCCGCCACACGGAAATCCGCCATCACGGCCAGACCCAGGCCCGCCCCCACGGCCGCGCCCTGCACCGCCGCCACGATCGGCTTGCCAAAGGCGAACAGCCGCTCGGCCTGGTCATAGAATTCGCGCACCGGGTCATCGCCCGCACCGCCCAGCCCGCCGGGGGAAACAAGATCGCCGCCAGCGCAGAAGACCTTCCCTTCGGACGCGATGACGACGACGCGGCAGTCCGGGTCGCGGTCAAGTACGTCCAGCCTGTCGGCAAGGTCACGCAACAGGCCGACAGTGGCATGATTGCTGGGCGGGTTGGAAAAGATCAGTTCGGCGACATGGCCACTCAGGGTAAGTCTGACGTCTGCGGTCATGAAGTAACGCTCCGGTTGCTGCTGGGGCCCGCTGGGCTGCCGGGCAATCCTGCCGTCCCCGTTCCGGCGCGTCAAACGAACGCGAAAGCTGAAAGGCGTCGCTTCCCCCTGCCGCCACCCCTTGCCCCCCCTCTTGCCCTCGCGCGCGGTGGCGATAGGGTCCGGCCTCATGCTGAAGCTCTCGCAATTCCTGCCCTACCGCCTTTCGCTTGCGTCCAATGCCGTTTCCGAACGGATCGCCGGGGTCTATCGCGCCCGCTTCGGCCTCAGGATCCCGGAATGGCGGCTTCTGGCCGTGATTGCCGAACGAAAACACGCCACCCAGGCCGAACTGGCCGTCGCAACCCGCATGGACAAGATGACGATCTCGCGCGCGGCGGCAGCGCTTGTCGATCGCGGACTGGTGAAGCGGACCCGAAGCGACGACCGCCGTACCCTGGACCTGTCCCTCAGCGAGGAGGGCGCGCTCCTCTATGCAGAGGTCGCCCCCCTTGCGATCGAGATGGAAGCGGAGCTTTTCCGGGTCTTCACGCCCGAGGAGAAGCGCCTGCTGGGCGATCTGCTCGAACGTCTGGATGCTTGCGCCAGATCGTAACAGGGGTTACGATAAAGGCCATTACATCAATCTGGAGCAGTAGCAATGCCCAGCACAGCAGGAGCCGCGCGCGCCGATGCCGCGGCTATCGGAACAACGACGACCGCCGGCAACCAGAGCCAGGGCAATTTCATGGGGCTTGACGGCTTCGAGTTCGTCGAGTTCACCGGCCCCGATCCCGATGCGCTCGGCGCGTTGTTCGAGAAGCTGGGCTTCACCCATGTCGCCACGCACCGGTCGAAGAATGTCCGCCGCTATGCGCAGGGCGACATCAACTTCCTGCTGAACTTCGAGCCGGAAGGCCAGGTGGCCGAATTTCGCGCGAAACGCGGGCCGAGCGCCAATGCCATGGCTTTCCGCGTGAAGGACGCGCGCGCCGCCTTCGAGGAAGCGCTGAAGCGTGGTGCAGAGCCTGTCAGCGGCAAGGTCGGGCCGATGGAGCTCAACATCCCGGCGATCCGCGGCATCGGCGGCGCCAACCTCTATCTCGTCGACCGCTACGGGGCGGCGGAAATCTATGATGTCGATTTCGTGCCGGTGCCCGGCGCCACCAGGGCCGACAGGAGCGCCGGCCTGCACACGCTCGACCATCTCACCCACAATGTCGGGCGCGGGGAGATGGCGCGCTGGGCCGATTATTACGAGCGCATCTTCGGTTTCCGCGAAATCCGCCACTTCGATATCCAGGGGCAGGCAACCGGCCTCTTTTCCAGGGCCATGACCGCACCCGATGGCAAGATCCGCATTCCGCTCAACGAAAGCCAGGACGAGCACAGCCAGATCGAGGAATTCCTGAAGGCCTATAATGGCGAGGGAATTCAGCATATCGCGCTGGCGACTGACGATATCCTGAAGACGGTGGACCAGCTGAAAGCCAATGGCATCCGCTTCCAGGACAGCCCCGACACCTATTTCGACATGATCGACGCACGGCTTCCCGGCCATGGGCATGATGTGGAAGAATTGCGCCGGCGCCGGATCCTGATCGATGGCGCGCCAGAAACGGGCGGTGGCCTCCTGCTGCAGATCTTCACCGAAAACATGGTCGGCCCCATCTTCTTCGAGATCATCCAGAGAAAGGGCAATGACGGTTTCGGCGAAGGCAATTTCAAGGCGCTTTTCGAAAGTCTGGAGCTTGACCAGATGCGCCGGGGCGTGATCCCGGCGGGGATGCGCAGCTGATGCAAAGCGGCTTCGGGTCGGAATTCCAGTCCGAAATCAGGCCGGGGGTTCTGCCTGTCGGTCGCAACTCCCCGCAGCGCCCGGCCTTCGGCCTCTATGCCGAGCAGCTTTCGGGCACCGCCTTCACGGCGCCGCGCCATGAAAACCGGCGCAGCTGGCTCTATCGCCGGCGCCCCTCGGCCCAGCATGGCCCGCTCGTGCCGCTGGCCCATGGCGGGCTGGCGGCCCCGCCGCTTGACGATGGCCTGCTTGACCCGAACCGCCTGCGCTGGGATCCGCTGCCCCTGCCTGCCCACCCGGTGGACTGGCTGGACGGGCTGCACACGCTTGCCTGCAACGGTTCCGCCGAGGAGGGCGCAGGCGTTTCCATTCACCTCTATGCCTGCAACCGCCCCATGGCGGGCCGTGCGCTGCGCAATGCCGATGGCGAGATGCTCTTCGTGCCGCAACAAGGCGCGCTGCATCTCACCACCGAGCTTGGCCGGATGACGGTCCCGCCCGGCCATGTCGCCCTCGTGCCGCGCGGCATGGCGATGCGGGTGGATGTCGAGGCGGACGCGCGTGGCTGGTGCCTTGAAAACCATGGCGCGCTGTTCCGCCTGCCCGAACTGGGTCCGATAGGCTCGAACGGGCTGGCGAACGCGCGCGATTTCGAAACACCCGATGCCGCAGTGGAAGCGGATGCGCCGACTGAGCTTGTTTTCAAGCTTGGCGGCCGCCTGTGGCGCACGGCCCTGCCCCACACGCCGTTTGATGTTGCCGGATGGCACGGCAATCTGGTGCCCTGGCGCTATGATCTGGCGCGCTTCAACAGCATCGGCAGCATCAGCTACGACCATCCCGACCCGTCGATCTTCACCGTCCTCACCTCCCCCTCCGGGCAAGCGGGCGTGGCGAGTTGCGATTTCGTGATCTTCCCGCCGCGCTGGATGGTGGCCGAGGACACCTTCCGCCCGCCATGGTTCCACCGCAACCTGATGAGCGAATATATGGGCCTGATCCACGGCAGCTACGATGCAAAGGCCGGCGGTTTCGTGCCCGGCGGCGGTTCGCTCCACAACCGCATGGCAGCCCATGGGCCGGATGCCGCAAGCTGGGCAGGCGCCAGCGCGGCGGATCTCGGGCCGGAACGCTTCGACGGCGGGCTGGCCTTCATGTTCGAAAGCCTGCGCCCCTATCGCCTGACACGCTGGGCAAGGGAGACGCCATTGCTGCAAAGCGGCTATGACGATGTCTGGTCCGGATTCGAAAGAGGTGCGCTGTGAGCTGGTGGCAACTGGATGAAACCCATGATCCCGGCGCGCGGAGCTGGGTGGAAGGCGCTGACGGGCATGCAGAGTTCCCCGTGCAGAACCTGCCGCTGGGGCTGTTTTCCGATGGCGATTCCGGTCCGCGCGCCGGGGTGGCGATTGGCGGCTTCGTCTTCGATCTCGCCGGCGCGGTGGATAATGGCCTGCTGCCCGGCCTCGATTTCCTGGCCGATGTCGCCCATGAACAGCTGAACGAGCTTCTGGCGCTCGGGGCCGAGGTGCGACAGGATCTGCGCCGCGCACTGTTCGGGCTTTTCACCGATGCCGATCATGCAGATGCCGCCCGCCCCTTCCTCGTGCCGATGGCGGCGGCTGATCTCTACCTGCCCTGCCAGGTGGGCGACTACACGGATTTCTATGCCGGCATTCACCATGCCACCAAGGTCGGCAGCATCTTCAGGCCCGAAAATCCGCTGCTGCCCAATTATCGCCACGTACCCATCGCCTATCACGGGCGGGCATCCTCGGTGGTGCTGTCGGGCACGCCGGTCGCGCGGCCGTCCGGGCAGCTCGCCGGCCCGGACGGGCCGAGGCTCGCGCCCACCGCCCGGCTGGACATCGAGCTTGAGCTTGGCGTCTGGATCGGGCCGGGCAATCAGCTGGGCAGCCCCGTTCCCATCAATGAAGCTCATGCCCATGTGGCGGGCTACTGCCTTCTCAATGATTGGTCGGCGCGTGACATCCAGGCCTGGGAATATCAGCCGCTGGGGCCGTTCCTCGCCAAGAATTTCCTCACCAGCGTCAGCCCCTGGATCGTGACGCCGGAGGCGCTCGCCCCCTATCGCGCGCCAGCCTTTCCGCGCGGCGAGGGCGAACCCCAGCCCCTGCCTTATCTGCTCGATACGGAGGACCAGGCCCATGGCGGCCTCGCGCTCGAGCTCGGCATCTGGCTGCAGACGGCGAAGATGCGCGAAGCCGGTATTCCCGAGAAGCGGATCTCGACCGGCCATGCAACCGCCCTCTACTGGACCGCGCAGCAGATGGTCGCCCACCACACGGTCGGCGGCTGCAACCTGAACCCGGGCGACCTCTTTGGCACCGGCACCATTTCGGGGATGGAAAGCGGCAGCGAGGGTTCCTTCCTCGAACTGACATCAGGCGGTGAACATCCCATCGCCCTGCCCGGCGGTGAAACCCGGCGCTTCCTGGAAGCGGGCGACCATGTCCGGATCGGCGCAATGGCGCGGCGGCCGGGGCTGGCGCCCATCGGTTTCGGGGATTGCAGTGGCGAGATCCTGGGCTGAAGGACGCCAGGGAAACATCATTTCCGCCAATTGCTTCCATAAGCGCATTTTATTTGGCTCATGTAATCTTGTTACTACATGCCTCCCGCATAGCCTGACCCACCCATTCCGGATGAGCAGGAACTGTGATGAGAGGGAGAAGATCGACATGACCATCAATGCCGAAGCCACGGACTGCTGCGCGCTCGACAGACGGCGCATGCTCGGCCTTTCGGCGCTTGGAGCTGCGGCGCTTGCCGGCGGTTTCGGCATGGCTTTCCCCGCCCATGCAGCAGGGCTTACCAAGGCCCAGCGCGATGCGATGACACCGGCGCAGGTGCTCGACATGGTCATGACAGGCAATGCCCGCTTCGTGCGCGGCGAGCGCAAGACCCGCGACTGGCTGGCCGAACAACGCAGCACGGCTGCCGGTCAGTATCCGGCCGCCGTCTTCCTCAGCTGCATCGACAGCCGGGCGCCTGTCGAGGTGATCTGCGACCTCGGGATCGGCGAGGCCTTCAACGCCCGTGTCGCCGGCAATGCCGTCAATGACGACATTCTCGGCTCGATGGAATTCGCGACTGCTGCCGCCGGTGCGAAGCTGGTGATGGTGATGGGCCATTCGGCGTGCGGCGCCATCAAGGGCGCGATCGACAATGTCCGCCTCGGCAATCTGACGCTGCTTCTGGGCCGCTTCGGCAACGCCGTCGAAGCGACCCGCTACGAGGGCGACCGCAGCAGCGCCAACGCGGCCTTCGTCGATGCCGTGGCAAAGACCCATGTGCAGCAGACGATCGAACTGATCCGTGACCGTTCGCCTGTCCTTCGCGGGATGGAGCGCGATGGCAAGATCATGATCGCCGGCACCTTCTACGACCTCGAAAGCGGCAAGGTCTCGAAGGTCTGAAAAGCCTGATCCATCGCCCTGCTCCCGCGGCTTGATCGAGGTCATGGCGGCTTTCGGGCAAGGCTGCTCTTTGCAAGTGGTTACGGCATCTGCATTATGCGGCCTTACGATGAGGCAAGGGAGTGGGGCGATGAAATCGATTCTTCTGCATTGCGGCGATGACGCCCATTTCGAGGCACGCCTTCAGGGCGCCCTCGATCTGGCGCGTTTCACCGGTGGGCATCTCGAACTTCTGCAGACCCGGCGCGTGCCGGCCTTCCTGGGCGCGGACGCCGCAGGTTTCGCAGGCAGCGCATCGATGGTGGTGCAACTCATCGAGGATGAAGCGAAACTCGCCGAGGATTCGCGCAAGGCCCTTTCCGAAAGGCTCGCCAAGGAAGGGGTGCCCTTCAGCTTCACCGAGGCCATGGGCGAACCGGGCCAGACCCTCGTGGATCGGTCGCTTCTGTCCGATGTCATCGTCATGACCCTGCCCTCGGAAGGCGAACGCGAACTGCTGCATTCCCTGCATGCGGTCGTCACCCATGCCGATGCGCCGGTGCTGGCGGTTCCCGGCGGCGCCCACAGGCTGGAGCTTGAAAAACCGGTGCTCGTCGCCTGGAAGCCGACGGCCGAGGCCGCCCACGCCGTGAAGCGCGCCATGCCGCTCCTGCAGAAGGCGAGCCGGGTCGACATCGTGACCATCGATCCGCCCGGCGTCGGGGATTTCCCGCCGCTTGCCGTTGCATCCTATCTGTCGCGCCATGGCGTGAAGGCAGAACTGCACGAGCGCTCGGCCGGCGGGCAATCGACCTCGGACACGCTGCTCGCCACGGCACAGGAACTGGGCAGCGGCCTTGTCGCAATGGGTGGTTATGGCCGCAGCCGGGCGATGGAGTTCCTCCTCGGCGGCGTGACCCGCCGCCTGCTGTCCGCCAGCCGGATACCTCTGCTTCTGGCGCACTAAACGCACGCCAAGGCCTTTGCGCCATGGTCAAGGGGGGCATTCCAGCCCCCCTTTTTCGTTTCAGCCCGCAGCTGCCATCAGGGCCGCCAGGTGGGGTTGCCCGCTATGAGCCATCAGCCCGCCATCCACGGGAATGTTCGCCCCGTTCACGAAGGCAGCGTCATCGGATGCCAGGAAGGCGATCACGGCGGCAATCTCCTCCGGCCGGGCGAATCGACCCATGGGCACCAGCCCCTCCCAGAGGCTGCGCGCGCCCGGCATGTCGTCCACCCCGGCAAGGATGGGCGTATCCACCGGGCCCGGGCTTACAGCGTTCACCCTTATCCCCTCACGGGCATGATCGATGGCTGCCGCGCGCGTGTAGTTGATGACGCCGGCCTTGGCGGCATTATAGGCGGCAAAGCCATAATCGCCGGCCATGCCCGAAATGGAGGCGACATTGACAATGGCGCCTGACCCGCGCGCCCGCATCCTCGGAATGACAGCCTTGCAGCCGAGGAACACGCCCTTCAGATCGACCGCGAGAACCCGGTCCCAGGCCTCAGGCTCAAGGTCGGGCGTGGTGGCGAAACTGCCGATCCCGGCACTGTTCACCAATATGTCGATATGCCCGAATCGGGCTTCGGCGGCATCCGCCATGGCTGATACGGAAGCCCAGTCGGCCACATCCACGCGCTGAAAATGCGCCCTGCCCTCGCCCAGCTCATCGGCGAGCGCCTGTCCTGCCTCCTCGGCAAGGTCGGCAACAAGAATAGCGGCCCCTTGCGCATGCAGGCGCCTTGCCGTTGCCGCGCCGATTCCCGAAGCCCCGCCCGTGACGATCGCCACCCTGCCCTTGAACCGCATGCACATGTCTCCCTTCCCATTCTTTCCCAACAGGCAGGATGGGGACGGAAAAAGCGGCAAGCCAGCCTGACGATATGGGGAAGGCCATGGCGATCATGGCCACGGCCGGATCAATTGGGTGGAAAGGCCACCTGGCCTGCTGCGCGCCCTGCCTTGAGAGAGCTGCCTTGAGAAATCTGTCTGAAGAAAGCTGACTGAAGAGACCCGGCCCAGGAGGCCTGACCGAAGATTTGGCCCAGAAAAGGCATGGCCGGAGGGCAGGCGAAGCAAGTGCCACCTGTGTTGCTGGCAGCATATGCGTTCATGATGTCAGCTATTGGTAAGGTGGTGGAGCCGAGGGGGATCGAACCCCTGACCTCTACAATGCCATTGTAGCGCTCTCCCAGCTGAGCTACGGCCCCGTTCACCTTTTCGCTTCGGCCCGCCTGGGGGCGGGAGCGGTCGCCTACCGCATGGGCGATGTGGGTGCAAGCCCCAAATCGCCCAGGGGCAGGATTTTTTTAGCGATCCTCCTCGCGGCTCTCAACCACGACTTCGGACAGGTCGTCGTCGCCGCCGATATCGACGTCATTGTCATCCGACGGTTCATCGCTGTCGGCGTCGATGTCGAGATCGTCGGTCTCCAGCGCGGGTTCGCTCTTGTCCTCGCCGCCTGCCTGCTTGCTGGCGTCGAACGGCAGCGTCTGCTTGGACTTCAGGATCGGCTCCGGAGTCCAGCTGTTGCCGCAATCGATGCAGGTGACAGGGTCATCCTGCGTCAGATCATAGAAGCGTGTTCCGCATTTTGGGCACTGGCGCTTTGTGCCCCATTCGGCCTTGATCACCTTGGAAAACTCCCAATGGGGGCGAGGATGGTGCCTGGCCCGTGAATATGGCCCGGCACATCTTCGAAACGTCTCCGGAAGGGGCGCGCCTTGCCATAGGCGCGCCCCCCTGTCAAAGCCCCCGCCATCATGAGAGAGACTGCGCACCCCACCGCCACATCGCTCAGCCTTCGCGCGGATGGCCCGCTTGGCGGGCATGTCGCCATCCCGGGGGACAAATCCATATCCCACCGCGCCATCATGCTTTCGGCGCTGGCGGTCGGCACGAGCGAGATCCGCGGGCTTCTGGAAGGCGAGGACGTGCTGGCAACCGCTGCGGCCATGCGCGCCATGGGCGCGACCGTCGCTCGCATCGGGGACGGCCACTGGCGTGTCGATGGCGTTGGCGTCGGCAGCCTGCTGCAACCGGCAGGCGCTCTCGAGATGGGAAACAGCGGCACCTCCACGCGGCTGCTGATGGGCCTGCTGGCCAGCCACCCGCTCACCGCCACCTTCACCGGAGATGCATCGCTCTCGCGCAGGCCGATGGGCCGGGTCATCGAACCGCTGAGCCGCATCGGCGCGGATATCCAGGCCTCTCCCGGCGGCCGCCTGCCCCTGATGCTGCGCGGAACCGCCCAGCCGCTTCCCATCCGCTATCGCCTCCCTGTTGCTTCGGCGCAGGTGAAATCCGCCATCCTTCTCGCCGGGCTCAACATCGCCGGGGAAACGGTGGTGGAAGAGCCGGTGCCCACGCGCGACCATTCCGAGCGCATGCTGCGCGGCTATGGCGCCGATCTTTCGGTCGAGCCGATGGCGGGTGGCGGCAATGTCATTTCCATCCGTGGCTGGGCTGATCTGAAGCCGCAGTCCATCACGGTTCCGGGTGACCCGTCCTCGGCCGCCTTCCCCCTCGTGGCAGCCCTGATCGTGCCGGGCAGCGAAGTGCTGATCGAAAGTGTCGGGGTGAACCCCACAAGAGATGGCATCATCCGCGTGCTGGGCATGATGGGGGCCGACATCACCCTGCTGAACCCGCGGGACGTCGGCGGCGAGCCGGTTGCCGATCTCAGGGTCCGGCATTCGGCGCTTGAAGGCATTGAAGTGCCGCCCGACGTCGCCCCCTCGATGATCGACGAATATCCTGCCCTGTTCGTGGCGGCAGCCTTCGCGAAAGGCCGAACCGTGATGCGGGGACTCGAGGAACTGCGCGTGAAGGAAAGCGACCGCATCGCGGTCATGGCTGAAGGCCTGCGTGCCGCCGGCGTGCGGGTGGAAGAACTGCCGGACGGCCTGATCGTCGAGGGCAGCGACGGCGACCCTGTGCCGGGCGGGGTGACTGTTGCCGCCCATCTCGACCATCGCATCGCCATGAGCTTTGCGATCCTGTCGCTGGCGGCGCGCGCGCCCGTGACCGTGGACGACCGCAGCCCCATCGCCACCAGCTTCCCGGGTTTCACGGCGATGATGGAAGGGCTTGGCGCACGCCTCGGCTGAGGGCCGCTTCAGCCTGCCATGTCCAGCACCTCCGACTGGAAAGCCTTCCGGTCTCCCCGCCTCAGGAAGTCGAGCAGGATGGTGCATATCCGCCCGGCCGCGCGACCGTCCCCGAAAGGGAAACGTGGCGCCAGCTTCGGGCGTGAAAGCTGCCGCCATGCAGCAGCAGCAATGGCTTCCGGCTCTATTGGCACCAGTTCCGATGCGCCGGCATCCACGGCTTCGCTCCGCTCCGTCCTCTGGCGCAGCACGAGCGTCCTCAGCCCGAGCGCCGGCGCTTCTTCCTGCAGGCCGCCCGAATCGGTGATGAGGAGCTGGCTGCGGCGCATCAGCCAGACCATCGTCGCATGATCGACAGGGGGCAGCAGGTGCACGCCTGCAAGATGCCCGAGGCTGGCGCGCAGGAGCCTTTGCACCGCCGGGCCGGGGTGCAGGGGCAACACCATCTCCACCCCTCCGGAAGCGGCGATGTGCGCCAGCCCTGACGCAATGGCGGCAAGGCGCTCGCCATGATTTTCGCGCCTGTGCACCGTGGCCAGGATCATCGGCCGGCCGGGACGGACCGGGAAGCGCGCCTCCAGGGCGGCGCACAGGTCTGGCGACGCAATCAGCCTGGCGTTGGTCTCCAGAAGAGCGTCGATCCCGCTGTTCCCCGTGACATGCACAGTGCCGGGGTTCACGCCCTCGCCGATCAGCGCTGCCGCCGCCCGATGCGTCGGGGCGAAATGCAGGCTGGCCAGCGGGGCAATCAGCCGCCTGTGCATTTCCTCGGGGTGCGGCTCCGCCATGTCACCGGTGCGCAGCCCGGCTTCGACATGGGCCAGCGGAAGCCCCGCATAGGCGGCAGCCAGCGCGCCCGCGAGGGTTGAAACCGTATCCCCCTGGACCAGCGTGACCGCCGGGCGATGCGCTGCGAACACGGGCGCCAGCGCATTGATGATGGCAGCCAGCATCTGTTGCGGCGGAAGCCCCGCTGGCGGCACGGGCAGTTCGATATCCGGCTCCAGGCCGAGTTCACGCAGCATCTGCGGTGCAAGATCCGGATGCTGGCCCGTGAAGAGCAGCAGCACATCCTGCCCGGCATCGCGCAGGCGCCCGACAACAGGCGCCATCTTCACGACTTCGGGCCGTGTTCCGCACACGGCAAGAATCAGCGATCGGGCTGGCACAGCCGGAAACTCCCCCACGGGCCGCGCCCCCACGCGACCTCAAGCATCCGACCTTCCTGGGTGGCTAGCAGGATAAAAGCGCGCCCTGCAACGCTTTTCTGGAGACCATGCCGGGCGGCACACCGACCACGCCAGGGACATCAGGAATCAGCTTGCAGAGTCCGAAACTATTGCATATCATTCTCAACATCACGCAAACGGCTCAAAGGGCAGCCACTGCCATGATCGTCTGTTCCTGCAATTGCATCTCTGACCGGGAAATCCGCGCCATTGCATCCGAAGGGGTCGAATGCCCCGTCGAAACCTATGCAAGGCTCGGATGCGCGCCCCAGTGCGGCCAGTGCCTCGATCATGCACGTGACATTCTTGATGAAAACAAGGTGAAGGTCGCAGCCTGAAAACCGCCGGGCAGCTTCCGGCAAGCCAGGGCCACCGCTTCGCCCTCCTGAAAAGGCGTGACAACGTGAGAAGGCAGGCCGGGGATGGCCGGGCTTATGATGTCAGCTTGTGCGGCTCAGGGTGATCGCCTCGCGCGCCATCACCACATCCACCTCGATCTGCACCTTCAGGCTCTCCAGCCCATCGAACCAGAGTTCGGGCCGCAGAAAGGCGATCAGTTCGACAGCGACTTCCTGTCCGTAGAGGTCGCCTGACCAGTCGAGGATCCAGGTTTCCATCAGTTCGCGCGGCGGATCGAACATCGGCCTGATGCCAAGGCTGGCCACACCGGAATGGCGGCTGCCGTCGGGAAGTTGCACGCGCACGGCATAGACACCGTATCGCGGCCGCATATAGGGCCCAAGTTCCTGGTTTATCGTGGGAACGCCGATGGTCCGGCCCTTTTTCTCGCCATGGATGACCGGCATGCGGATGGTGAATGGGCGGCTGAGAAGACGGGTGGCTTCAGCCATGTCCCCGGCGGCGAGCGCCTCACGGATTCTGGTGGATGAAATCACCGCCCCGGCACCCGGCACATCGGTGACAGGCGACAGCGCCTCGGCGGTAAAGCCGAGGCGGCGGCCCATTTCGGCAAGGCTGGCCGTGTTGCCCGATCGGCCCTTGCCAAAGGTGAAATCCTCGCCAGTCACGACGTGGAAGGGGGCAAGGCGTCCGGCCAGCCAGTCCTGCCCGAAGGCTTCGGCGCTCAGGCTCGCGAAGCCCGCGTCGAAGGGAATGACGACAGCCGCATCGACTCCGAGCTCCGCGAAGAGATCCAGTCGCTGGTCGATCCGCGTCAGGGCAAAGGGCGGCGTATCGGGCCGGAAGTGGCGCGATGGATGGGGATCAAAGGTTGCCACGAGCGCAGGGCGTCCGGCCGCGCGCGCCGCCTTCACGGCAGCCCCGATGACAGCCTGGTGGCCACAGTGAACACCATCGAAATTGCCGAGCGCGACGGCCCCGCCCTTCAGTGCCTCGGGCACCTGGCAATCGCCGGAAATCCGTATCATGGCGCGCTCGTTAGCGGCTTCGCGCCATCAGGACCAGTGGCGGCATCACGCCGCACGAAAGTGATGAAGGCATGGGCGGGAACCCCCCCCTCCGCTGCATGGGTCTCGCGCGCAACCTCAGCCCATGCCGCCGGATCAGGCTCCGGAAAGACGGTATCCCCTTCCGGGCGGACATGAATTCTAGTCAGTTCGATGCGTGTCGCCACCGGCATCACGAGGCCGTAGATTTCGGCGCCGCCGATCACCATGATCTCGGGCGCGCGGGCACGTGGGTCGAGCCCCGCCGCCGCGATCGCCTCGGCGAGATTCCGGACAACGGTCACGCCATCGGCCGTCCAGTCGCCGCTTCGGGTCAGCACGATATTGTGGCGGCCCGGCAGGGGCTTGCCGATGGAATCGAATGTCTTGCGGCCCATGATGACGGGCTTGCCCACTGTCATCCGGCGAAAGCGCCTGAGATCGGCGGGCAGATGCCAGGGCATGGCGCCATCGCGCCCGATCACGCCATTGTCGGCGGCAGCCACGACCAGAACGATTTGCGGGCGCATGCGAGCCTCAGGCCTTTCGCGTATCGAACAGGATGCGGGCCAGCCGCGCGAAGAAGCAGATCCACAACAGCCCCAGAACGGCGGATGCGGCCGCCATCACGGTTTCGAACATCCAGCGGCCGACACCCCAGCCTTCGGTCGGCTGCTCGGTTGCGATGGTTGAGATGACGCCAATTGCAGCGCCGATGCCCGATATGCCGATGGTGATGAGAAGAAAGCCAAGGGCCAGCATGCTCATCATGCCGAGGATGCGCAAGGAATTGCCCGATGTCAGGCGCCAGCTTTCCTTCAGGGCAAGCACCGGATCGGGCTGGACGGATGCAAGTATCGGCATGGCCAGAATCAGCCGCGAAACCAGCCAGATGCCGGGCAGGACAAAGAGAAGAAAGCCGAAGCCGAAGGCGATCGCCTGCATCAGAGACGCGGCGAATGCCGGCAGCAGGAGAAGGGCCGAACGGCGCAGCAGTTGCCCGAGGGTGAAGCCCGCCGTGCCATCGTTGAAAGAGACAAAGCTGATGGTGAGCTGGCCGAGGAAGGAAGCCAGCAGCACCGGCAGGAAGACGAGAAAGTCGCCGGCAAGGCGATCCCCACGGAAAAGTTCGCCCGGTGTGGCATCCCCCAGTCGCCAGCCAAAGATCAGCTGCGGCAGGAACATGAAGGCCGCCGCCACGGGCACGAGTATCTCGGCGTGGCGGCGGGCCGTGGCAAGGGTCTCCTGCCAGATCCGGGCGAATGCGAGCTGGTCCAAGAGTCAGGGCCGCCCGGTCGGAAAAATGCGCAAGATCAGCTGCCCGAACCGATGCCGGAATCGGCCATCAGCGCCTGCAGTTCACCGGCCTCGAACATTTCCATCATGATGTCCGAACCGCCCACGAACTCCCCCTTCACATAGAGCTGAGGAATGGTGGGCCAGTCGGCATAGTCCTTGATGCCCTGGCGGATGTCCTGATCCTGCAGCACGTCGACGCTGTGGAAAGGCACGTCCAGATGCTCGAGAATGGCGATTGCGCGGCTTGAAAAGCCGCATTGCGGGAAAAGCGGCGTGCCCTTCATGAACAGCACGACGTCGTGGCTCTTCACGATCCCGCCGATACGATCCCTTGTCGATTCCATGCCATTCATCCTTTGTGGTGAAGCCCGGCTCGCGGCGCGGCCTTTCAGCGCCCGGACGCGCCGGGCGGGGTTGCCGTGGTAAGTTGCAGGGCGTGCAGCACGCCCCCCATGCGGCCGCCAAGGGCCGCATAGACGATCTGGTGCTGCTTCACGCGCGACAGGCCCTGAAAGCTTGCCGAAGTCACATGCGCTGCCCAGTGGTCGTCATCCCCGGCAAGGTCGGTCAGCCGCACCTCGGCATCGGGAATCGCGGCCTTGATGGCGGTTTCGATTTCGCTTGCCGTCATCGGCATCGGGTCAGCCTTCGGATTCGATCTGATGCCGCGCCTGATCCGTCATCTTCGACAGCATCTCGCGGATTTCGATCTCGCTCACCTCGATCCCGCGCATCAGCAGGTCTCCGATGAGCTTGCGGACGACATCGGCATCGCCGGCTTCCTCGAAATCGGCCTGGATGACGGATTTCGCATAGGCTTCGGCCTCGACATCGGTCAGGCCCAGCTTCTGGGCGGCCCAGAGCCCGGCAAGCCTGTTGCGGCGGGCCGTGACACGGAACGCCTTGTCGGCATCATGCGCGAAGCGCGCCTCGAAAGCCTTTTCCCGATCTTCGAACGTGCTCATGCTGGCCCTTCCCGACGCAGTTCATTCCCCAGCCCGCAATCCGGGCTATAGTGTGCCTGCGCGAGATAGGCCGCGACGACGGCGGATTCAACCAGCGCTTTCATGTGGCAGGCGCTGTCGGCCCATGCCTGCCCCATGCCGGCGCCGGGATCAGCCGATGCGCGACGGGCCGGGCTTCGTCGCCAGTTGCGCCGCCAGTTCCTCAAGTGCGGCGCGCAGCCTTTCATCGCCGACATCGCCGAGGTTGGAAACAGGGCTGGCGCCACTGGCGGGCGCGGCTTGAGGCGTCGCCGCCTCCCGCACGGCCGGGCGAGGCACATCCCCCTGAACCAGCCTGATGCGCGCCACGGCATTGTGGCCGATGATGCGGTTCGCCCGCTCCATGATCTGCGGGGCAACCTGCTGCAGCTGGAGGGAAAACGGACCCTCGACCCTGATGGTGAGCGTGCCGCCGCTTTTTTCGCCGCGCGGCATGCGCAGCGATTCGGGAACCGACCAGCGGGCATAGACCGGCCCCACCACATCCCTCCAGCGGCCCAGCAGCGCGCTGTGCAGGAAACCGAACTTGCGAAAGGCCGTGCCGCCCACCTGCGGCAGAAGCGAGCCGACATCGCGCACACCGCCACGGCGCGGCGCATCGGCTTCGGGCCGGGGCGGACGCGGCCTGACCGAAGCAGGCTTGCCGCCAGCAGCGGCTGGCGATGCCCCGGAACCGGGTGGACCCTTGGATGTGGGAGGCTTCGCCATAGGCCGGGGATGTGCCAGAGAGACCCCATGCCCGTCGACAGTATTTCTCGCCCGCTGCTCGACTGGTACGATCATTCGGCAAGGGCGCTGCCATGGCGCAGCCCGCCAGGAAGCGCACCACCAGACCCCTATCATGTCTGGCTGTCGGAAATCATGCTCCAGCAGACGACGGTTGCGGCAGCGGCGCCCTATTTCCAGCGCTTCCTTGACCGCTGGCCCAGCATCGAGGCGCTGGCAGCCGCTGACGACGAGGAGGTGATGCGCGCCTGGGCAGGCCTTGGCTATTATGCCCGCGCACGAAACCTGCTTGCGGCTGCCCGGATCGTCGCTGCGCGAGGCGGTTTCCCGCAAACGGAATCGGCTCTTCGCGCCCTGCCGGGGATTGGTGCCTATACGGCCGCGGCCATCGCCGCCATTGCCTTCGGCGAGCCCGCCACCGTCATCGACGCCAATATCGAGCGGGTGGCGAGCCGGCTGTTCGCGATTCACACCCCCCTGCCCGCCGCCAGGACCGCCATCGCCGAGGCGCTTTCAGCCCATGTGCCTGCTGAACGGCCGGGCGACTTCGCGCAGGCGATGATGGACCTCGGCGCGAGCATCTGCACGCCCCGCGCGCCTCGCTGCCTCGCCTGCCCCCTGCGGAAAGCCTGCACCGCCCATGCCTGCGGCACGCCCGAGGCCTTTCCGGTCAAGCCACCGAAAAAGCCGCGTCCGCTGAAGCTGGGCACGGCCTGGTGGATCGAACATGACGGCAGCATCGCCCTTGTCCGCCGGCCGCCGCGCGGGCTGCTGGGCGGCATGCCGGCGCTTCCCGGCACCGGCTGGGCAGAAACGGAAGACGACAGCCTGCCCTTCGGTGGGCAGTGGCACAGGCTCGATACGCGCGTCCGCCATGTCTTCACCCATTTCGAACTGCGGCTCACCCTGGCCACTACCAGCGTCGCGGAAAGGCTGCCGGAGCTTGCGGGCCAGCAATTGCGCTGGGTTCCACGCAGTCGGATTCTGGATGAAGGTCTGCCAACCCTTTATGCACGCGCCGTCCGACTGGTTCTCGAGTCCCCTCAACCGCAGATGAAACCGGAGATGCCATGACCAAAGCCCAGACCCCGGGGTTCACCGGAAACCCGCTCGACCGGGCCGATCATCTCCGTCGGGATGCGGCGGCCCTTCAGGCTGCCCGGCTGCACCCTGCCGCGCGCTTCCTGATCCTCGATGATCTGAAGCCGCTGATGACGGAGGATGGCACCGATCTCTACTGGGCGCGCCGCAGCGATTCACCCGAAGGCACGACCATTTTTCTTGGTCTCGATGAAGAGGGCGCGCCCCGCTTTGCCGTCGATGGCAAGCCCTTCGACGACCTGCCCGCCCGCGCCACCGATGCGCGCATGGCGGGCTCCGTCCTTGCCGATGGCCGCGCCGGAATCATCGCCCAGGCCCGCTCCATCCTCGACTGGCATCGCCGCCATGGCCACTGCGCCAATTGCGGCGCCCCCACACGAATCGAGAAGGCCGGCTACAGCCGCCAGTGCGAGGCCTGCGGCACCGAACATTTCCCCCGCGTCGATCCCGTCGTCATCATGCTGGCCGAAAAGGATGGCATGGCCCTCGTCGGCCGTGGCCCGCAATTCCCTGCCGGCTTCTTTTCCGCGCTGGCCGGCTTCGTGGAGCCGGGCGAATCGCTCGAGGAAGCCGTGGCCCGGGAACTGCACGAGGAAGCCGGAATCCGGGTGAGCGATGTGCGCTATGTCGCGAGCCAGCCATGGCCCTTCCCGGCCAGCCTGATGATGGGCGCGTTCGCCAGCGCGCAGGGCTTCGAACTGAGGCTCGATGAAAGTGAAATCGCCGAGGCCCGCTGGGTCAGCCGCGATGAGGTCAGGGCAGCACTGGATGGCAAGGGGGACTGGCAGGCGCCGCCCCCCTTCGCCATCGCGCACAATCTGCTCAGCCTTTGGTCGCGGAAAGACTGACAGGGGCCGCAACAGGGGCCATCAGCGCCGGCGCCAGCTCCACCAGCGGGCGGGTGCGGTCAATCAGCCGCTCCGCGTCATCCGCGCTCATCGGGGCGCCGAAATAATAGCCCTGCACCTGCGCGCAGCCGAGCCGCCGCATCGCCTCGAACTCGGCGCGTGTCTCGGTGCCCTCGGCCGTTGTTTCCATGCCGAGGCGATCCGCCAGGGCCACGATCGCCTCTATGATGGCCATGGATTCGCCGCCGCCGCTGGTGCTGGCGCGCACGAAGCTGCGGTCGATCTTGATGCGCCGGAAGGGGATCTTCCGCAGATAGCCGAGCGATGAATAGCCGGTGCCGAAATCATCCAGCGCGAATCCGACCCCCATGGACTCAAGCTGTTCCAGCAGAGCGATCGTCTGCGGCCTTTCCTCTAGGAACAGGCTTTCGGTCAGCTCCAGTTCCAGTCGTTCGGGCTGGATGTTGTAGCGGGAAAGGGTATGCGAAACGATGTCGGCGAAGGCCGGGTCGTCGAACTGGATGGGCGACAGATTGACCGCCAGCCTGATGTGGCGGGGCCAGCCGGCGGCAATGCGGCACGCTTCCGCCAGCGCCCAGCTTCCCAGCTCTCCGATCAGCCCGGCCTCTTCAGCAATGGGAATGAAAGTCGCCGGCGGGATTTCGCCATGCTGCGGGTGACGCCAGCGCATCAGCGCCTCGAAACCGACGATGCGCTCATCGAGCGCATTGACGACAGGCTGGAAGGCCAGCCGCATCTGCCCGCCCGCCAGCGCGTTGCGCAAATCCAGCTCCAGCGCGCGCCGGGCCTCGGCACGACGGTGCATGGCGCGGTCGTAATGGCGCACCGTGCCCCTGCCCTTGGCCTTCACGTCGTAAAGCGCAAGATCGGCGGCGCGCATCAGGCCCTCGACATCGGCGCCATCGGCAGGCCCGACCGCGAGGCCGATGCTTGCACCGATGATCGCCTGCTTGCCGCCCAGCACATAGGGCCGCGAGACTGTGGCGATGATCTCTTCCCCGAGTGCCGTCGCACGGGCAAGATCGCTGTCTCGGACGACAACCGCGAACTCGTCCCCGCCCAGCCGGCCGACCAGCGCATCCGCGCCCATGCGCCGTGCCACCACATCCTGCAGCCGGTAGCCGACTTCGTGCAGCAGCTTGTCTCCGGCGCCATGGCCAAGGCTGTCATTCACCGCCTTGAACCTGTCCAGGTCGACGAACAGCAGGCATGTGCCCCGCACCGATACGAGGCCATCGGCGAGCGCCTGATGGATGATGCGCCTGTTCACCAGCCCTGTCAGCGTGTCGAAGGTGGCAAGCTCGGCAATGCGTTCGGCCGAACGCTGGCGCTCCGTCACGTCGCAGCCGACACCGCGATAGCCTACCAGCCGCCCGTCCCGGTCCCGTTTGGGCGTTCCCGAAAGCGACCACCAGCGGCTTTCGCCGTCCACTTCCACACGCAGCATAGTGTCCCGGAAGGGCAGCCCGCGCCGCACGATGGTGAAGAACTCCGAGGCAGCCGAAAGATCGGTCAGGAAATCGGTCCAGTGGCGGCCGAGGATCGCTTCCACGGGCTGGCGCACGGCTTCGGCAAAGCGGGGGGACGCAATGCTGAGCCGGCCGGCCGAATCGAACTCGAACAGCCATTCCGAGCCGTTCGTCTCGAACTCGTTCAGCAGCAGGCGCAGAACCTCTTCCTGCTCCGTCAGCCGCTCCCTGGCATGCCGGCGCGCCATGAAGCTCCTGGCGCTCAGCATGTTGCCGCGGATGGTGACGATGAGAAAACTTCCCATCACCACATGGACCATCCAGTTGCCGGCCCAGTCGCTGGCGGCAAGGCCCCAGACCGTGCCGGCCATCATCGGCCCGGCAAGCAGGATGGCGCCCAGCGGAAAGATGGAGGTGGTGAAGGCCGAAACCCCCATGGCGGTCATCGCCATGGCCAGCACCAGCATCGATTCCGTCGGCGGCACGCGGCCAAGGACATCGGCGAACAACAGTCCCCAGGCGAGGCCCACGACACCCAGTTCCGCAGCCGCCCGCCGCACGAAGCCGGGGGTCGGCTCGGTCAGGCGGCCGGCAAGATGCTCGCGCACCGCCCGCACCAGCCAGGCCAGGATCATCGCCAGCTGCGCGAAGAACCAGAAGAACAGCACCGGCGGCGAAGCCTCGTCGGCCATGGAGGCAAGGACAACGGCGCCATTGCTGACGCAGACGAGGATCGCAAATGGCAGGCAGCGATAGAGAAAGGCCATCTGCTGGCCACGCACCTTGTGCCGGAACGGATCGTCGGCATCGCCGATGGAGAGCAGGTCGCGCCATCCGGCATCCATCACCACCGGTCGGGGCGGGGGAAACATCGCCGTCATGGGCGCAAACCCGATATCGGCCCTGATATCGGCCCTGATGTCGGGCCCGATATTGGTCTGGCCCGGCGTTCATGCACTCGCATCTGGGCGCTTTCCCTCTCCCGGAAACATCGCCCGGGAAAACGGCGGCATCACGCGCGCCTTTAGCGGGAAGCCCGCGCCGGCACCCTCAGGTGGTTGCGAGTTCGGGCGGCACCATGGGGTAGCATCCCAGGATGCGGACCCATTTGGAATGGAAGGCAAGTTCGTCGAGCGCCCTGGTGACGGCAGGATCGGTCGGTCGGCCCTCGATGTCGATGAGGAATTCGGCCGCCACGAAGGCGCCGCCGCGCAGGTGGCTTTCGAGGCGCGTGATATTGACCCCGTTGGTGGCGAACCCGCCAAGCGCCTTGAACAGGGCAGCCGGCACGTTCTTCACCTCGAAGGAGAGGCTGGTCTTTGCACGCCCCTCGATTTCGGCAGGGTCGCGCGGCGTTCGTTCCAGAATGAGGAAGCGGGTGCGGTTGTGATCGGCATCCTGCAGGCCCTCCATCAGCAGCGCGCAGCCATAAAGGCTTCCGGCAAGCGCCGAGGCAACAGCAGCGACAGCAGTATCGCCGGTGCCGGCCACCTCGGCGGCGGCGGCGGCCGTGTCGGCATGGGTCACGGGCTTGATTCCCAGCGCCTTCAGGCGCTTGCGGCACTGCCCAAGCGCCTGCGGGTGGGACATCGCCTCGCGCACGTCGGAAAGCCGGGCGCCGGGCGCGCCCAGAAGGCAATGTTCCACCTTCACATAATGTTCGCCAGTTATGGAAAGCCCTGATTCGGGAAGCAGGAAATGCACGTCGGCAACACGGCCATGCAGGCTGTTTTCCACCGGGATCACGGCAGCATGGGCCTGCCCGTCCGAAACGGCGGCCAGCGCATCCTCGAAGCTGTAGCAGGGCAGCGGCAGGCCCTGCGGAAAGGTTTCCCGCACTGCCTGGTGCGAATAGGCGCCCGGCGCCCCCTGAAAGGCGATGGCGCGGGCGGGCTCTGCAAGGGCTTCGGCGCGAAGGGAATCAACGAGCGTCTGCGCAAGAGGAGGATAGCTCTGCATGGCGCTGCGCTTGCCCCCCGCGACCCCGGCCGTCAATCCGTGGACAGGCGCCACCGCCTGCCAGCGCGGCCGGGCGGCCACCTGCGGGAAGGGCTGAACCGGCCCTGAACATGCGCCAGAAGATGGCATCTTCCTGCCGTTCCTCTCGTCGCACGCCCCGCGCGGGCCATTGCCAAGCGGTTCAGCCCTTTCTATGAGGCGCGCGGACGCCCGGACTGCAGGCGCAGTTCTGGCGCGCGGCCATGGAAAAGTTTCGGAGACCAGGACCAGTGGACAGCTACGAGTGGAACAAGATCGCCGGCTGGGTGCTTACCGCAGCCATTGCCGTGCTCGGCCTGTCGATCATCACTGGCTATCTCTTCCCGACCACGGCGCCGGAAACCCGCGCCTACGTCGTTGAAGGCGTTGAGGAAGAAGGCGGGGCTGCCGGGCCTGCCGGCGCGGCCGAGCAGCCGATCGCCGTGTTCCTCGCCACGGCCGATCTCGCCAAGGGCGAAAACCAGTTCAAGAAATGCGCCGCCTGCCACACCATCGACAAGGGTGGCGCAAACGGCATCGGGCCGAATCTTTACGGTATCGTCGGCGCCAAGCACGCCCACATCGCCGGCTTCGGCTACTCCGACGCCATGAAGTCCACCGGCGACAAGGTGTGGGACTGGGAAGGCCTTTCCGCCTGGATCGCCAACCCGCGCAAATATATCCCGGGCAACAAGATGAGCTTCGCCGGCATGGGCAAGCCGCAGGATCGTGCCGACCTCATCGCCTATCTCAACAGCAAGAGCGATGCGCCCCTGCCAATGCCGGCCGTGCCGGTGGCCGAGGAAACGCCGGCCGAAGTCGCCCCCGACGGCGAGCCGGCTGCCGAAACGACGGACATGGCGGCACCCGCCGCCTGAACCGATGCCCCATAAGGGGCCTGTAGGGCAAAAGCCTCCGCACTGAAAAAAGGCCCGTCCGGCATTCCGGACGGGCCTTTTTCATGGCTGCATCGGATCGGGCCTTTCGCCCGGGCCAAGCCGCTCGTCTCAGCCCCGCTCCGCTGTTTCGCCAATGCAGCCGCAGACGATCTCCCACGCCTCCTCCGCCGTTTCCACGAAACGGAAGAGATCGAGATCATGCGGGGAAATCACCCCCTCTTCGGCCAGCGCGTCGAAATCGACGACCCGGTTCCAGAAATCGCGCCCGAACAACAGGATCGGAACCGGCTCCATCTTTTTCGTCTGCACGAGCGTAAGCAGTTCGAACAGTTCATCAAAGGTGCCGAAGCCACCGGGAAAGACCGCAACGGCCTGGGCCCGCATCAGGAAATGCATCTTCCTGAGCGCAAAATAATGGAACTGGAAGCTCAGGCCCGGCGTCACATAGGCGTTGGGCAGCTGTTCATGCGGCAGCACGACATTCAGCCCGACCGATGGCGCGCCCGCTTCATGCGCACCCCTGTTGGCTGCCTCCATGATCGACGGGCCGCCACCGGAACAGACCACCAGTTCGCGCTGTCCCGGAGCGCAGGGACGGCTGGAGGCGAGATGGGCAAGCTTCCGGGCCTCTTCATAATAGCGGGCCTTGGCCGCCAGACGCTCCACCACCTTGCGCCGTTGCGGCGTGTCAGCCGAGGCCTGCAGCGCTTCGATTTCATGCGGGCCGGGTATGCGCGCCGAACCGTAAAAGACGAAGGTCGAGGCGATGCCGGCTTCGGCAAGCAGCAGTTCCGGCTTCATCAGCTCAAGCTGGAAGCGGACTGGGCGCAGCGCATCCAGAAGCAGGAAATCCGGATCCTGGAAGGCCAGGCGATAGGCCGGATGCTCGGTCTGGGCCGTGGGTGTGGGGTGGGCAGCGAAATCCGCCTCGCGCGCGGCAGGCTTGAAGGGCCTTGTCATTTTCTTCTCACTCATAATTCTGCGCCTAGCCGGGTCCGGCGAAAAGCCCAACCATCCGCGCCCTGAAATGCGCCCGGCGGCATGGAAAAATGGCCTGGAACCGGCCCGGAAGCAGGGGCGTGGCTGCAAGCATGCATGGCTGAATGCTTGACAGGCAGGCCTGCGTCTCTATGTCGAACGCGGGCCACGCCGCCCCAACGCGGCGCGAGCTCTCTGAGAGGAGAGAATATGACTGCCAAGCCTACCGCGCGTCCCGCGCGCCCGCATTTCTCGTCCGGCCCCTGCGCCAAGCGCCCCGGCTACGAACTGGCCGCCCTTCCCATCGATTGCCTCGGCCGCTCCCACAGGGCGAAGATCGGCAAGGTGCGCCTTCAGGACGCGATCGACCGCACCCGCGCCATCCTCCAGGTGCCGGAAACGCACCGAATCGGCATTGTGCCGGCATCCGACACCGGCGCCTATGAAATGGCGATGTGGACCATGCTCGGCGCCCGCCCTGTCACGGCCCTTGCCTGGGAAAGCTTCGGCGAAGGCTGGGTGACGGATGCCGCGAAGCAGCTGAAGCTCGACCCCACCGTCATCAAGGCCGATTACGGTCAGCTGCCCGATCTTTCCGCCGTCGATCACGGGCATGATGTGCTGTTCACCTGGAACGGCACCACCTCGGGCGTGCGCGTTCCCGACGGCAACTGGATTTCCGACAATCGCGAGGGCCTGACCCTGTGCGATGCGACCAGCGCCGCCTTCGCCCAGCCGCTTCCGTTCGAGAAGCTCGATGTCACCACCTTCTCCTGGCAGAAGGTGCTTGGCGGCGAAGGTGCACATGGCATGCTCATCCTCGGCCCGCGCGCGGTCGAGCGGCTGGAAAGCCACACGCCGGCATGGCCGCTGCCCAAGATCTTCCGCCTGACCAAGGGCGGAAAGCTGATCGAGGGCATCTTCGTGGGCGAAACGATCAACACGCCCTCCATGCTTGCGGTCGAGGATTATCTCGACGCGCTCCGCTGGGCCGAATCGGTGGGCGGCCTCAAGGGCCTGCACGCCCGCGCCGATGCCAATGCGGCTGCGCTCAACGCCTGGATCGATCGCACGCCCTGGGCATCGAACCTCGCGGTCGATCCGGCCACCCGGTCCAACACCTCGGTCTGCATCCGGATCGATGGCCCGGCCGATCTTCCGAAGACAATGGCATCGCTTCTGGAAAAGGAAGGCGTCGCCTTCGACATCAACGGCTATCGCGATGCGCCGCCGTCGCTGCGCATCTGGTGCGGCGCGACCGTCGACACCGCCGATATCGAGGCGCTGACGCCCTGGCTCGACTGGGCCTACGCCACCGCCACTGCCGCCTGATCCAGACAAGAAGGCCCAAGCCATGACGAACAAGGCTCCGCGAGTCCTTATTTCCGACAAGATGTCCCCTCTCGCGGCGGAAATCTTCCGCGCCCGCGGTGTCGAGGTGGACGAAAAGCCCGGCCTTTCGAAGGACGAGCTGATCGCCATCATCGGCCAGTATGACGGCCTCGCCATCCGCTCCTCCACCAAGGTGACGACGCAGATTCTCGAAGCCGCCACCCGGCTCAAGGTTGTCGGCCGCGCCGGAATCGGCGTCGACAATGTGGACGTGCCCGCCGCGACGGCGCGCGGCGTGGTCGTGATGAACACGCCCTTCGGCAACTCCATCACCACGGCCGAACATGCCATCGCCCTGATGTTCGCCCTTGCGCGCCAGATCCCCGAGGCCGATGTCTCGACCCAGGCCGGCAAGTGGGAAAAGAACCGCTTCATGGGTGTCGAGGTCACATCCAAGACACTTGGCCTGATCGGTTGCGGCAACATCGGCTCGATCGTCGCCGAGCGCGCCCTCGGGCTGCGGATGAAGGTCGCTGCCTTCGATCCCTTCCTCACGCCCGAGCGGGCGCAGGACCTGGGTGTCGAAAAGGTGACGCTGGACGAACTGCTGGCACGGGCGGATTTCATCACCCTGCACACGCCTCTGACCGATTCCACCCGCAACATCCTTTCGGCGGACAACATCGCCAAGACCAAGAAGGGCGTGCGCATCATCAACTGCGCCCGTGGCGGCCTGATCGACGAGAAGGCGCTGAAGGCCGCGCTCGACAGCGGCCATGTCGGCGGTGCGGCGCTCGACGTCTTCGAGGAAGAGCCCGCCCACGAACATCCGCTGTTCGGCACGCCCAACTTCATCGCCACGCCCCACCTTGGCGCCTCCACTTCGGAAGCGCAGGTCAATGTCGCGATCCAGGTGGCCGAGCAGATGTCGGATTTCCTGCTCACCGGCGGCGTCACCAACGCGCTCAACATGCCATCGCTCTCGGCCGAGGATGCGCCGAAGGTGAAGCCCTACATGGCGCTTGCCGAACATCTGGGCCATCTCATCGGCCAGCTCGAATCCGAGGAACTGCGCGCCGTCACCGTGGAAGTGGAAGGCGCTGCCGCCCACCTCAACATCAAGCCGATCACCAGCGCCGTGCTCGCCGGCCTGATGCGCACTTTCTCCGATACGGTGAACATGGTGAACGCGCCCAGCATGGCGCGTGACCGCAACATCGAAGTGGCCGAAGTGCGGCACGAGCGGGAAACCGATTACCAGACGCTGCTGCGCGTTCGCGTGCGCACTGCCTCGGGCGAGCGTTCGGTGGCCGGCACCCTCTTCGGCCATGCCACGCCGCGCCTCATCGAGATCTTCGGCATCAAGGTCGAAGCCGATTTCGCGCCGCGCATGCTCTTCATCGTGAACGAGGACAAGCCGGGCTTCATCGGCCGCCTCGGCACCACGCTGGGTGAGGCGGGTGTCAACATCGGCACCTTCCACCTCGGCCGCCGCGACGCCGGTGCGGAAGCGATCCTGCTGCTCTCGGTCGATCAGCCAGTCGGCGAATCGCTGCTGAAGGCCGTTTGCGCGCTTCCGGGCGTGAAATCGGTGAAGGCGCTGAAGTTCGGATGAGCGACGCGGCGAAGACAGGCGGGCGCCAGCCCGGCGTCGGCGCCCTCCTGCCGGTGGGCTTCCGGGATCGGCTGCCCCCGGCAGCCGAAGCCCATTCCATCCTGACCCGCACGATCGTCGATGCCTTTGCCGCGCACGGCTATGAACGTGTGGCGCCGCCTCTTGCCGAGCATGAGGCGTCGCTTGCGCGCTGGCTTGGAAAGCCGCTGGGCGCCGCCCTCTTCCGCTCGCCCGATCCCATGACAGGTGACGCCCTTGCCCTGCGCCCGGACATCACCGGCCAGGTCGCCCGCATTGCCGCGACCCGGCTTTCGCAGGCGCCCCGGCCGCTGCGCCTGGCCTATGCCGGGCCGGTGCTGCGTGCCCGCTCCGACCAGCTGGACCCGGCGCGCGAACGAACACAGGCCGGGGCCGAGCTGATCGGCAATGACAGCGTTGCAGCGCTTGCGGAGCTGATCGGCGCCGCCGTCGAGGGGCTGACGGCAGCCGGCGTCCGCAACATCTCCATCGACCTGACCACCCCGGAACTGGTGGCGCAGCTTGCATCGGTGCGCTGGCCCGTGGCAGACAGCGACGCCCTCCTTGCCGCGCTCGACGGCAAGGACTGGGGCGCCCTTTCCAGCCCCGAGGCCATGCCCTACCGGGCGCTTCTCGAAGCGGCCGGGCCGGCGGAAGACGCGCTGCCGAAGCTTGCGGCGCTCGCGCCGGACCTCGCGAAGCGCCTCTCGAACCTGGTGGAAACGCTTCCGCCTGTCCGCGTGACGATCGACCCGACGGAACGGCACGGCTTCGAATATCAGAGCTGGGTCGGATTTTCGCTGTTCGGCGAAGCAGAAGATGCACCGCTGCGCGGCGAGATCGGGCGCGGCGGCACCTATCTCGTCCGCCATCCAGACGGCGGCACCGAGCCTGCGGCCGGCGTGTCGCTCTATGTCGATGCGCTTGTCGATGCCGGGCTGGGCGCTTCGGTCAGGCAGCGCGTTTTTCTGCCCATGGGCACCCCGGCCGATGCCGGTGCGCGCCTCAGGGCGGAAGGCTGGGCGACGGTACCGGCGCTGTCTGTGCAAGATCGCCCGGATGGCTGTTCCCACATCTGGGACGGTACCCGGCCTGTGGCGCGCGGCTGAACCCCGCCCAATCCCCTTCAAGCCCCTTCAAGGAGCATCTATCGTGGCCAATGTTGTTGTGATCGGCGCCCAATGGGGCGATGAGGGCAAGGGCAAGATCGTTGACTGGCTGTCGGCCCGCGCCGATGTCGTCGTGCGTTTCCAGGGCGGGCACAATGCCGGTCACACGCTTGTCGTGGGCGAACAGGTCTACAAGCTTTCTCTGCTGCCATCCGGAATCGTGCGCGGCACGCTCAGCTGCATCGGCAATGGCGTCGTGCTCGACCCATGGGCCCTGAAGGATGAAATGGCCCGGCTGCGTGGCCAGGGGGTCGTGATCACGCCCGAAAAGCTGATGATCGCCGACAATTGCCCGCTGATCCTGCCCTTCCACCGCGATCTCGACGCCCTGCGCGAGGATGCGAGCGGCGCCGGCAAGATCGGTACCACGCGGCGCGGCATCGGGCCGGCCTATGAAGACAAGGTCGGCCGCCGCGCCCTGCGCGTCTGCGACCTTGCCGACCTCGATTCGGCTGCCCCGCAGATCGACAGGCTGCTTGCCCACCACAATGCGCTTCGTTCCGGCTTCGGCGTCGATCCGATCGACCGCGCCGCCCTGGTGGCGGACCTGCGGGCGATCGCGCCGGAAATCCTGCCCTATGCCGCCCCGGTCTGGAAAACGCTTGCGTCCAAGCGCCGGCAACGCGCGCGCATCCTTTTCGAAGGCGCGCAGGGTGTCCTTCTGGATGTCGATCACGGCACCTACCCCTTCGTCACCTCGTCCAATGTGGTCGCCGGGCAGGCGGCTGCCGGCTCGGGCATGGGGCCGGGCGCCATCAACTATGTGCTGGGCATCGTGAAGGCCTACACGACGCGCGTCGGCTCCGGCCCCTTCCCGACAGAACTCGAGGATGAAACCGGCGAGCGCCTTGGCCAGCGCGGCCGCGAATTCGGCACGGTCACGGGGCGCAAGCGCCGCTGCGGCTGGTTCGATGCAGCGCTGGTGCGCCAGTCGATCGCGCTTTCGGGCGTCGATGGCATCGCCCTCACCAAGCTCGACGTGCTCGATGGCTTCGAGGAGCTTCTGGTCTGCACGGGCTATGAAGTGGATGGCGAGATGCTCGACCACCTGCCCTCTTCCACCCGCGCGCAGGCAGCCGCGAAACCGGTCTATGAGCGGTTCGAAGGCTGGCAGGACAGCACGCAGGGCGCGCGCAGCTGGGCCGATCTGCCGGCGGCCGCCATCAAATATATCCGCCGCATCGAGGAGCTGATCGACTGCCCGGTGGCTCTCGTCTCAACCAGCCCCGAGCGCGACGACACCATCCTCGTGCGCGACCCCTTCCGGGACTGAGGCGGCAGGAAACCGGCCGAATCAGGCGGGGCGGATCAGGCCATCAGGGTCGCGACACCCAGCCCGGCGAAGATGAGGGCCGCGGCAAGGCGCAACAGCTTCAGCGGCAGGATTTGCAGCAGCTTCTGGGCGAAGACAACGGCTGGAACATTGGCCAGCAGCATGCCGATCGTGGTGCCCAGTGTCACGGCGATGACAGCATCATAGCGGGCGGCAAGCGCCACGGTCGCGATCTGGGTCTTGTCCCCCATCTCGACGATGAAGAAGGCCACAAGGGTCGCCAGGAACGGCCCCCAGGCGCCCTGCCCCACCGGCCCTTCATCCGCCTTGTCGGGCACGAACGCCCAGATGGCCGTGGCGAAGAAGCCGGCCGCCAGAAGCCAGCGCAGGATCGCAGGATCGACCAGCCCCGCAACCAGCACGCCGGCAGACGCTGCGAGCGCATGGTTGAGCACGGTGGCGGCGGCAATCCCGGCGATCACGGCAAGCGGTTTTCCGAAGCGCGCCGCCAGCAGGATTGCCAGAAGCTGGGTCTTGTCCCCCATCTCGGCGATGGCGACCGTAAGGGTGGAAACGAGGAACGGCTCTAACATGGCTTGCCTGTGCGCGCTGGCAAAGCCGGTTGCAAGGCCGGCCCGTGCGCCGTAACCGGCTGGCATGAGCATGATGTCCAAGGATCTCGAGAACCTCGTCACCCTCCTCGATGTCGAGGAAATCGAGGTGGATCTCTACCGCGGCCGCAACACGGACGAAGGCTGGGTGCGCGTCTATGGCGGCCAGGTGGTGGCGCAGGCGCTTGCCGCCGCGCAGCGCACCGTTGCGGCCGACCGTCCCATCCACTCGCTGCACAGCTATTTCATCCGCCCCGGCGAACCGCGTATCCCGATCCTCTACAAGGTCGACCGCGAACGGGACGGCGGAAGCTTCACGACGCGCCGTGTCACCGCGATCCAGCATGGCCGGGCCATATTCTCGCTCGCCGCAAGCTTCCAGGTGATGGAACAGGGGCTGGAACATCAGGACCGCATGCCCGAGACGCCCGGCCCCGAAGGCCTGCTGAACGAGCGGGAATGGAACGAGAAGATCGGGGAGCGCATCCCTGAACCCTGGCGCACCACCTGGACGAAGCGCGCGCGGCCCTTCGAATTCCGCGCGGTGTCGCACCAGAATCTGTTCAAGCCAAAGAAGATGGAGCCGGCCGCACGCAACTGGTTCCGCGCGGATGGCGCTGCACCCGAAGGCATGGCGCTGCGCGCGGCGCTTTTCGCCTACGCGACCGACATGACGCTGCTCGATACCTGCATCCTGCCTCATGCGGTTTCCTGGACGGACCCCGCCCTGCAATCGGCGTCGCTCGATCACAGCATCTGGTTTCACCACCAGCCCGATCCGTCGGAATGGCATCTCTATGATCAGACAAGCCCGGTCGCTTCGGGCGGGCGCGGCCTCAACATCGGCAAGATCTATCGCCAGTCGGATGGCCTGCTCGTCGCGACCGTGGTGCAGGAAGGGCTTATCCGCTACCGCGCCCCGCGCTGAGGCGGATTGTCTGCGGCAGGCGCCGCCATCTGCTCCACGGCAACGGGGCGCCGGGCGACCGCTTCGCGCGCAAGCTTCTTGCGAACAGCCTCGACATGGGTCGCAAGCCACGCTTTGTCCCCTGTGCGGATCTGCCGGATGAGACCGGACACCAGCCGGGACGTCTTCTGGGAGTGCGCCGTGACGGCAAGCGGGGCCAGCAGCCTTTCAGCACTGTCCGGCCTGCCCGCAAGGGCCAGAAGCATGGCGCTTTCCAGGGCGATATCCGCTACCTGGGGGGCAAGGCGCTGGGCCTTCAGCAGGGTCATCATCATCTCGTGCGGCACAGGCCCGGCCTGAGGCGCGCCATGATCCTGCTCATGCTTCCAGATGACCCACTGCACCCATGCCAGCGCATGCAGGCTGCGCCAGTCATCCGGTGCCGCGCGCACGGACGCTTCCAGCAACTGCCGCGCCCTGGCCACCGTTTCCGGCCCGGCGGATGCGGCATAGGGCTTCAGCGACAGGGCGTGCCAGCGAAGAAGGTCGGGATCATCCGGTGCGTCGCGCAACAGCGCCTCCAGCGAGGCGGCAGCCGCATCCGTGCTTCCATGCTGCAACTCGGCCAGCGCAAGCGTGCGGCGCGCCAGCGGATCATCCGGATGGCGGGATGCAAGGCGGCGGATCTCGTCAATCACGCCGGTCCGCCAGCGCGGATCCACGCCATGCTCCAGTGCTACCATTTGCATCAGCAGATCTTCGGCGGCCGGGCCCAGCAACCGCACGCTCACGACAGGCGGGGGTTCGGCGCGCGGCATCGTGCGCCGCCCGCTTTCAAGACCATGGCGGGCGTGGTGCTTCAGGGCGCGGTTGAAGGCTGCGAAGTCCTTCGCGACATGCCGGCGGAAAGCCTCCACCCTGTCCTCGCCGGCGCGCACGGCTTCCAGATAGCTGTGCAGCTTCGGTCGCATGGCGGGGCTGTGCATGAGATGATGCACCATCAGCCAGCTCTGGGCGTAAAAGGCTGCCGTATCCGCGCCGCTCTTGCCGGACGATTCCCATGCCAGCAGCTTTTCGAGCGGCATCCAGTCGCGCCTTGAAAGCCAGACCGCATGCGCCTTCACCGGCGCGCCAAGCACCACCTGCCGGGCAGTGAAGCCGGCGGTGGCGACATATTCCGCATAGCCTTCCAGATACCAAGGCGGCAGGTCGCCGGCGCCCGCCGAAAACATCACATGGTGGGCGACTTCATGCAGCAGGATACGGCGCACCCCGGCAGTATCCGGTGCGCCCGCGCCGGCATGATCGAGTGCGATGACGGACATGCGGCCGCTGTCCGCCCGGTACATCCCGGCGACACCATGTGGCAGCGCCTGCCAGGGCGTTGCCTTTTCCATGTCCGGCACCAGAAAAAGGTCAAGCCGGGGCGCACGGACGGATTTGCCGCTGCCATCGGTGAAAAGCCCGCGAAATTCCTCGAGCAGGACCGCATGCTCGGAAACACGCCCCGTATCGCCCCGGCCATAGACGCGGAAGCTCGCCGTTTCCGCGACAGCCCATTGCGATGCCGCATCCTGGCCATTCCTGGCCGCAGCCGGCAGGGCCAGAAGGACGGTCAGGAACAGAGCCAGAAAGACGCGCAAAAAATCATTCTCCTCCGCCCCGGTGAATTCCTTAGGCAGCTTGTGGTCTTGCGAGAAGATGAAAGGCCTGCCGTAATTGTGAAGGAAGGTGAACCATGTTGGCCAGGACGGCCCTCAGGCCGTCAATTTCTCTGGGCGGCCCTCCAGGCCTTCAGCGGGCCATGGCCGCCAGCGCCGCCACGCTGTCCGCTTCCCCGGCGGGCTTTTCGGTGCGGATGCGGCTGATGCGGGGAAAGCGCATGGCAAGGCCTGACTTGTGGCGCGCGCTCGGCCCGATGGAATCGAAGGCGACTTCCAGCACCAGCGATTTCTCGACTTCGGCAACCGGGCCATGCCGCGCGACCATGTGCGTACGCACCCAGCGGTCGAGCCACTTCAGTTCCTCGTCGGTAAAGCCGAAATAGGCCTTGCCGACAGGAAGCAGCTGCCCGTCGCTCCAGGCGCCGAAGGTGAAATCGGAAAAGAAGCTGGAACGGCGGCCATGGCCGCGCCGCGCATACATCAGCACGCAATCCGCCCTGAGCGCATCGCGCTTCCACTTGTACCACAGGCCAGCGCGCCGCCCTGAGACATAGGGGGCATCGCGGCGCTTCAGCATCAGGCCTTCGATCAACGGGTCGGGCGGGGAATCGCGCAGCGCCGAAAGCGCAGCGAAGCTGCCCGCTTCCAGGGCCGGGGACATGTCGAAACGCTGCGGGTCAAGCTGGCCGACAAGAGCCTCCAGCCGTGCCCGCCGCTCGTCGAGCGGGCGATCGCGCAGATCCTCGCGCCCATCGAACAGAAGGTCATAGCAGCGCATGAAGACGGGAGAGTCGCGCAGCATCGCACCCGGCACACGCTTGCGCCCCAGCCGCTTTTGCAGGGCATTGAAACTGGCCACGCCGTCTCCGGCGCGCACGAGAAGCTCGCCATCAAGCACGGCATCGACCGACTGGGCCGCCGATATTTCGGGGAAGGCAGCCGAAATCTCGTTCCCGTCACGCGAGTAGAGCCGCGCCTGACCGCCGGCGCGCACGGCCATGGCGCGGATGCCATCCCACTTCCACTCGGCGCTGTATTCGGCCAGGTCGAGCATCTCGGGCGCTTCGAGCGGATGCGCCAGCATGAAGGGCCGGAAAAGCGGCTGCGCGCCCGCGTCAGGGCGTGGCCCCGCCCCCGTTGCCCAGTGGAACAGCGGGCCATAGGGCGGCTCAACGCCGTGCCACAGTTCCTCGACGTCGCTTTCGGGAACGTCGAAGGCACGGGCAAAAGCCATCCGCGCCAGCCGCGCGCCGGCCCCCACGCGCAGATTGCCGGTGGCAAGCTTCAGCAGCGCATGGCGGCCGCGCTCGTCCAGCCGATCGAGAAGGGCTGAAAGCCGCGCGGGCGCATCCGCGCGACCGGGTGATGAAAGCGCTTCCACCACCTGCCCCAAAGAAAGCTGGGCCACGGCGCCATCCGCGCCCTGCCCCGGCCACAGCAGGGCGACCGTTTCGGCAAGATCCCCGACATAATCATGCGACAGGCGAAACAGCAGCGGATCCACCCGTTCCTCGATCAGACCGCGGATGAGGGCGGGCTTCACCGCCGGCAGGTCGAGTTCGCCCGCAAGCGCTGCAAGCCCCCAGCCGCGATCCGGGTCGGGCATGTCGCGCAGCCAGCGCCCGATCAGGTCGAGCCGCGCATTGCGGCCCGGCGCAAAGGCAAGCCCTTCGAGCAGGTCGGCAAAGGCCCGCATCAGCCCGACGCCCTCATTCGGCCTCGTCCTCGCGGCCGACAAGATGCAGCGCCCGCGCGCTGATCCCGTTCAGCCCGCACCAATGGACCAGCGCATCGTCGCGCCCATGCGTCACCCAGACTTCGCCGGGGCGAAGCTCGGCGAGCGTCATGGTCAGTTCGTCCCAGTCGGCATGGTCGGAAATCACGAGCGGCAGCTCCACCCCGCGCTGCCGCGCCCGCGCCCGGACCCGCATCCAGCCCGAAGCCATGGCGGTGATCGGGTCCGGCAGTCGGCGTGACCAGCGATCGGCCAGCGCCGATGGCGGCGCGATGAGGATATGGCCCGCCAGTTCTTCGGCAGGCACGCCGGCTGCCGGGCGGATATCGCCGAGGTCGACCCCGTGGCGCTGGTAAAGCGCCATCATCTTCACCATCGCCCCGTGAAGATAGACGGGCCGGTGATGACCCGCCGCGCGAATGAGGGCCAGGATCCGCTGCGCCTTGCCCAGCGCATAGGCCCCCAGCAACAGGCAGCGCCCGGGGCTTGCCGCCAGCCGGTCGAGCGCGCGGGCAATCTCTGTTTCCGCCGGGGGATGGCGGAACACCGGCAAGGCAAAGGTCGCCTCGGTCACGAATATGTCACAGGCAAGCGGCTCGAAAGGCGCGCAGGTCGGGTCGGGGCGGCGCTTGTAGTCCCCCGAAACCACGACGACTGTGCCGTCCCGCTCCAGCCGCACCTGTGCCGAGCCAAGGACATGGCCGGCCGGATGCAGGCTGATGCGGACGCCGCCCAGATCGACCGTCTGGCCATAGGCCAGCGCGCTGCCGCCCGGCTGCGGGCCGATGCGGGTTTCCATGATGTCGAGCGTCGGCGCCGTGGCCAGCACCTCTCCATGGCCGCCGCGCGCATGATCGCTGTGGGCATGGGTGATGATGGCGCGCGCCACAGGTCGCGCCGGATCGATCCAGGCATCGGCAGTCGGCAGATACAGCCCTTCGCGCTCGATGCGCAGCCAGTCCCTTGCGTCAGCCACCATGGGCCGGAGATGGCGATGCCCGGCATGGCCAGCAAGAGGGCTGGCGGCGGGTGCGGCAATGATCCACCGGAAAGCGCGTTGCTGCATGGACAGGCCCGGGCGCCAAGGCTAGCTGTTAAGGAGCAGCATCGCCAACCCAGACGGAGACGCCCTTGCCCCGACAGATGCCCCGACCGACGCCTCGAAATCGCCATCCACGGCGGCTGACAGCCCGGTCGGAACAGGCATGACCATCCTCGATCGCGGCATAGACGCACTTTCCGCCTTCGTCTTCATGTCCGTACCCGTTGGCGGGGTCGAGGTGCAGCTCATCGTGCTGTGGCTGGCCCTTGCCATGGTCTTCACCACCGTCTGGCTCGGGTTTCCGCAGTTCCGGGGTTTCCGCGAGGCATGGAATGTCGTGCGCGGGCGCTACCATGACCCTTCGGCGCCCGGACAGGTCAGCCAGTTCGCGGCTTTGGCCACGGCGCTTTCCGGAACAGTCGGGCTTGGCAACATCGCGGGCGTGGCGGTCGCGCTGTCGATGGGCGGGCCGGGCGCCATCTTCTGGATGCTGGTGATCGGCATCTTCGCCATGTCCCTCAAGGCGTCCGAAGTGACATTGGGCCTGATGTACCGCGAGGTGCTGCCCGATGGCCGGGTGCGCGGCGGCCCGTTCCTCACGCTCAGCAAGGGCCTGGCGCAAGCCGGTTTCCCCCGGCTTGGCCGCTTCCTCGGGCTTTTCTATGCCATCTTCCTGCTTGGCGGCTCGCTGGCGCTTTTCCAGGTGAACCAGAGCCACGCGCAGGTCGCATCCGTCATCGGCCTCGAGAACCCGCTCGTCTATGGCATCCTCTTCGGACTGGCCGTGGCGCTGATCCTTCTTGGCTCCATCCGCTGGATCGCACGGGCGACGTCCATTCTCGTCCCGGCCATGGCCTTCATCTACATCAGCGGCTGCCTCGTGATCCTCGGGACGAACGCCGGGGCCATTCCGGGCGCGGTCATGCTGATCGTGACGGAAGCCTTCAACATGGAAAGCGCCTTTGGCGGCATTCTTGGCAGCTTCGTCGCCGGCATGCGCCGCGCGGTCTATTCATCGGAAGCCGGTGTCGGCACCGCCGTCATCGCCCATGCGCAGGCCCGCACCCGCGAGCCGGCCTCCGAAGGGCTTGTGGCGCTGCTCGAACCCTTCATCGATACCGTCATCGTCTGCACCCTGACGGGGGTGACACTCGTTGTCGCCGGCACATGGGATCCGGCCACCAATGGCGGGCTTGAGGGCATCGCCATCACATCCGCAGCCTTTGCAGCCGTCGCGCCCTGGTTTCCGGTGGTGCTTGCCATCGCCGTTTTCCTGTTCGCCTATTCCACGGTCGTCGCCAACGGCTTCTATGGGGCGGAAGGCTTCCAGTTCATCTTCGGCCACGGCCGGGTTCAGGAACTGGTGTGGAAAATCGGTTTCTGCTTCCTGCTGCCCCTTGGCGCCATCATCGACATGGGGCGGATCGTGGATTTCATCGATTCCGTCTTCTTCCTGATGGCAATACCCAATGTGCTTGCCATCTATTTGCTGGCGCGCCCCCTGCGCGCCGAAATGAAGGGCTATCTGAGCCGGAAAGGGAAAGGCTGACCATGGCAAAAGACCTCACGACCGCCGAAATCCGCGAGACGGGCCTGTCACCCTATGCTGTCGCCATCAGCGTTTCGGGCTTCGACCTGGTTGGCGACGAGCCCCTGGACTTTGGCGGCGGCAACACCGGGCCGGCGCCTTATGACCTTCTCACGGCAGCGCTGGGCGAATGCACGGCCATGACCGTGCGCTGGTATGCCATCCAGCAGAAATGGCCGCTGGACCATGTCGAGGTGACCATGACGCACCGCAAGGGCGGCGAAGGCGCATCAAGCCCGCGTCAGGATGTCTTCACCAAGACCATCCGCATCACCGGCCCGGAGCTGACGGACGAACAGCGCCGCAAGCTTGTCGAGGTGGCAGCGAAATGCCCTGTCCAGCGCACGCTGGAAGGCACCCCGCTGATCGTGACGGACGCAGCTTCGGGCTGATTCTCAGACGCGAGCCGATGCTCAGGCCGGGAGCGCGCCAGCATCGCCGACGGTATCGCGGCGACGCTCCCACAGCCTTTCATGAAAATAGAAGACGACGGCCTGCACGGTCGGCTCAAGCAGGCCGATCGCCATGGCGGCCGCCAGATTGCCCGTCAGCGCCCAGGCGAGCGTGACCGCGACGATGATGTGCGTGACCCAGTAGGTTCCTGTCTTGGCGATCTGTCGCATGGCTGGCTTTCCTTTCCGCAAGCAAGGGATGCCACGAAGGCAGGAAGCTGATCCAGCAGTTTTTGCGAATAACTCTCATGTGCATACTCGATGATGCACATGGTACCCCCGGCCGGACTCGAACCGGCAAGCCTTGCGGCACGCGATTTTGAGTCGCACGCGTCTACCAATTCCGCCACGGGGGCAAAGCCAGGCTGCGGCTAGCGCAAGCAAGGCCGGAGTGCAACGAAATGCGGCATCAGCCGCGGATGGAAAACCCCGGCCTGGACTAGCCCGGCCGGGGTCTTCATTCAGCCACCCCTTGCATCGGCGCAAGGGACGGAAGCGATCATCAGAAGCCGACGACCACGGTAGCGCTGATGGTACGGGGCGCACCGATCTGCACGAACGGCACTGCGGTTTCGCTCAGATTGCCGCCGAAGCCGCCGACATAGAGCTTATCGAACACATTGGTGATGTTCAGCTGGAAGTAGCTGTTCCGCAGGAAGGTCACGTCATCGAGCGAAATGCGGGCGTCGAGGTCCACGAGCGTATAGGCCGGAACCGTTGCCGAGCCCCACACGGCAAGCGGCAGATTCTGGTCGTTGATCCAGCGCTTGCCAGTGCGCTTCGCCTGCACGCCGAGGGTCGCCGGGCCGATTTCACCCTGCACCCGGCCGCCGAAAGTATATTCCGGCGCACCCGACTCCCGCTTGCCCTTTGTCGGGGCGAAGCTGTTCGGCCCAAGCTGAACATCTTCCTTGATCTCCGACTTCAGATAGGAACCAAAGACATAGAAGACCAGCTCGCGGATCGGGCTGTAGGTGATGCTTCCGTCGATACCATATTTGTCGACTTCACCGAGGTTCCGGTAGATGCTGCGATCCAGTTCGGGGTCATAGGCCGAGGCCAGGCGATCCTGATAGCGCGTGAACCAGCCGGAGACCTGTGCCTGGAACTGGCTGCTGGAATAGCGCAGGCCAAGGTCGAAGTTGTTGGTCGTTTCCGGGTCCGGCTTCGCTTCTTCCTGATCGCGCGAGAAGAAGAAGGCATTGTAGAGCGCATCCGTTCCCGGAACCTGGAGGCCCTTGGAATAATTGGCGAAAACCGTGACATTGTCGGTTGCGCGCACCGTGAAGCCAAGGTTCGGGAGCAGCTTATCATAATTGTAGACGCGCTGCTGCGGTCCCTGCACGGCCGGGTTGGCTGCCGCATAGGCGTCATTGGCGGCGGGGTTGTCGCCGAAGCAGTCAACGAAGCCGGTGACCGAAGTGGTGAAGCAGTAGTTGTTGAGGTTGCGCCTGAAGAAGGGCGCACGCAGGCCAGCCGTGAAGGTCACCGCATCATCGAAGAACTTGCCGCGATATTCGCCGGACACCTGATTGAGAATGGCCTTCGAGAGCCGGTCCCGCTTCTGCAGGACAGTGCCGGTCACATCCGCAAGCGGATCGTTCACGGGGAACGGATCGACAGCCGATCCATCGTTGTTCAGGAATCCAACCTGGCCGGTCTGGCGGTGGCGGCCATAATCCCAGCTGTAGGACGCCCGCAGGGCATGCTGGTCGTTGAATTCGTAACGCAGCGAGGCAATGACGCCATAGCGGCGGGTCTGGGTCTGGCTGGGTGCCAGTACGCGCACGGTGTCGAGGAGATCGCCATCGCCGTTGAGGTCGCGGCCGAAATAGGGCGAGCCGCCCAGATAACCCGGAAGCTCGAGAATGGCAGCGCCCGGCGCCACATCGCGCAGGCCTTCGCGACCGACAGCCGTGCCGCCGCCATTGGCCTTCACATACTGGAAGCTGGGATCAACGGTCAGCACCAGGCCATCGGCCAGGGTGAAACGCGAGTTGATCCGCACATTCCCGGTGTTCGAAGGGTTCATGCGCTCGTCGAACGTCGAACCGCAGCTGTTGGCGGCATCGGCTACGCCCGGCGTCGCGGGAACTTCAGTGGAGCATGCCGCGACATAATAGAAGCGATCATCACGGGTTTCCGGGAACCCGCTGGGCACGTCGCGATCCTTGCGCAGGGCAACCGAGCCGAAGAAATTGTTGCGGTTCTGGTTGTAATGGCCCGAGATCGCAACGAAGTCGCCATTGTCACCGATGGGCTGATAGATCTTGGCGTTGTACTGCTGCTTGTCGATCATGCCGATGTTGTTGAACGGCACTTCGTTCTTGGTGCGCGCAGCCGAGACATAGGCACGGGTGCCAAACGACGTGATGACGCCCGTGTCAATCACGCCGAAGACGCGCCAATAGCCATATTCCCCGACCGAAAGCGACGCCTGGACACCCAGATCCTCGCGCGGGTTGCGCGTGCGGTAGTTCACGGTGCTGCCGGATGCGGCGGCCGTCGGGCTGTCGACATCGGTTGAACCGAGGTTGACATTGACCTGTTCGATCAGTTCGGGATCGAGCTGCTGGTTGGAATAGATCGCGTAGTTGCCGGTGTCGTTCAGCGGAATGCCGTCGAACGTCAGGGAGATACGATCTGCGGAGAAGCCCCGGATGCTGAGCGTGCCGCCGGCCGAGCCATAGCCGTCGTTGTTCTGGAAGCTCACGCCCGGAAGCAGGTTGATGGTGTCGAGGATGGTGGCGCCAGCACGCTGCCGCTGGATCATCTCGGCATCGAGCGCTGCCTTTGCCTTGGTGGTGTCGGGCAGGACGACCCCGGCCATGCCTTCGCTGGTGCGGGAGCCGGTGACGATGATGGTGGAATCGAAGTCCATCGTGCCGGTGGACTGGGCGTTTGCGCTTCCGCCAAAGGCCATCGAGAGGGCAAGCGCACCCAGCGCCGACCCGGAATACAATCTGATCATCATCACCATCCTGCTGGAAATGCAAAAAAGTTCGTAACACTCATGGCATCGAGCATGGATGCTGCATGAGCATGCAGCGGCTAATGCTGGCCAAATACGACAATTTTGTTACGAAGAGGAGGCATGCGGATGAAGCTTGGCCCGCAGCCGCCGATTGCAGCGGAGTGTTGCACTGCAACAACACCGTGAAGGCCGGCTTGAGGAGGCTGGTGGGCGGCGAGGGTTTCGAACCCCCGACCCTCTCGGTGTAAACGAGATGCTCTACCGCTGAGCTAGCCGCCCTTCCCGGATAAACCTGCCCTCACCGGAGGTTTCCGCAGCTTTCCAGTCCTGTGCTTGGCTGCTAGCCATTTCCGACCGGGGATGCAAAGGGGAGTTTTCAGACACGATGCCGCTCAATCGCGACCGCCTCGCCAGGATCGACAGCTTCCTGAAGGAGGCCTATCTCGACACGAATCGCCTGCCCTGCGCGCTGGTGAAGGTGCTGCACCGTGGCGAAGAGGTGCACAGCTCGGTCCAGGGCCATGCCGATATCGCCAGCGGGCGGCCCATCGCCGAAGACAGCATCTTCCGCATCTATTCCATGACCAAGCCGATCGTGTCGGTGGCGTTGATGATGCTGGTGGAAGATGGCCTCGTGCAGCTGGATGACCCGGTTCACCGCTACATCCCTTCCTGGAAAAATCTCAGGGTCTATCAGTCGGGCACGATCAAGACCGGCTGGATGACGACCGCGCCTGACCGCCCGATGCTGGTGATCGACCTTCTGCGCCACACGGCGGGCCTTACCTACGGCTTCCAGCTGAACACCAATATCGATGCCGCCTACCGCCGCCTTGGCATCGGCGAGATCGAGAAAGGCGACATGACGCTCGAGCGCATGATCGACCTGCTCTCGACCCTGCCGCTGGAATTTTCCCCGGGTGCGGCGTGGAACTATTCCGTCGCCACCGATGTCGTCGGCTGGCTGGTGCAGGTGATCTCCGGCATGCCGCTGGAGGATTTCCTGGCCGAGCGCATCTTCCGCCCCTGCGGCATGGTCGATACCGGCTTTCACGTTCGCGATGGAGAGGGGCACCGTTTCACCACCTGCTACCAACCCGCGCGCGGCGGCGGCATGGACGTGCAGGACGAAGCCTCAGGCTCCGGCTTCCTGAAGCCGCCGAGCTTCATCTCGGGCGGCGGCGGCCTCGTCTCGACTGCGGCCGATTATCTGCGCTTCGCCGAGGCCCTGCGCTCCGGAAAGCCGCGCCTCATCGGCCGCAAGACACTGGAGCTGATGACGGCCAACCACCTGCCCGGCGGCGCGGACCTGCCGCAGGCCTCACGCTCGGCCTTCTCGGAAGCCGCCTATGAAGGAATCGGATTCGGCCTCGGCTTCGCCATGACCACGGCTTTTCACAAGGCCATGATCGCCGGAAGCAACGGTGATTATTTCTGGGGCGGCGCCGCCTCCACCTTCTTCTGGGTGGATCCTGCCGAAGATCTGACAGTGCTGTTCCTCACCCAGCTGCTGCCTTCCTCCACCTGGCCTGTCCGGCGGCAACTGCGCACCATCATCTATTCGGCGCTGGACTAGGCCCGCGTTTCAACCGGAGACGCCATCGGGAGCCCGGCGCAAGCCAGGCTGCCGATGGGCCCGCCCGCCAGGGCTGGCGGTCCGTCAGTCCGGCCGGGGAAGAACCTGCCGCCAGACCGTGACCGCGACGCTGGCGAACAGGCCGGCGCGCGAATAGGGATCATTGGCAGCAAAATCGACGGCCGAGCGCCTGTCGGGGAATTCCATCAGGATCATCGAGCCGATCGGCGCGCCCTCGTCATCGAGAAGCGGCCCGGCCACCAGAATCTGGCTGATCGCCGATTCCAGATAGGCGAGATGGTCCGGCCGCGTGGCGGCGCGCAATTCCTGCTGCAGCGGCTTGTCGATGCAATGTATGGCATATATTGGCACCTGGCCTTATTGGCATGGCTTCTGCCGCCGGTCCAGCACAGACACACGCAGAACTCCGATAACCGGGCCGGACAGTGCGGGGCCCCGGAACACCGTCTGCGGAAGCCTGCGGGACAGGCAGGCAGGGAAAGCCCCTGTCCATGCTTGACTGAGGAGCGCCCCAAGGCTATGGCCCGCGCTCATTTTCCGGTTTGCCGGCAGGCAGCCGCATCGCTTCAAACTCGAGGAACGTCACATGTCGCGCGTTTGCGAAATCACGGGCAAGGGTCGGCAGATCGGCCACAATGTCAGCCATGCCAACAACAAGACCAAGCGCACCTTCCTGCCCAACCTGCAGAATGTGACGCTGATGTCGGAAGCGCTCGGCCGCTCGGTTCGCCTGCGCGTCTCGACCCACGGCCTGCGCTCGGTCGAGCATGTCGGTGGTCTGGACAACTGGCTGCTCAAGACTCGCGACGAGAGCCTCAGCCTCCGCGCCCGTCGCCTGAAGCGCGAAGTGGCGAAGAAGGCTTCCGAAGCCACCGCCTGATCCCGCGGCGCCCGGCTCCGGCCGGGCACAGCCCCGGCCTGACCGGCCCGGCTTCAACGCCCCGCTTGCGGGGCGTTTTGCCATGTCTGCAACCCGCATGTCTGCCACCCGCCTGCCTGCATCCCGCCATGCCTTTGGGCAGGCTTCATTCCGGCGGCAACAGCTCGAACTTCATCAGCAGCGTGCGCTGCAGCGGGCTGAAATTATTGTCGGAGGCCAGATAGACGAAGCGGCGCGCGCCTTCCGCACGCACGGCGACAGCCTCCATATTGTCCACCGTCATGGGTGTCGAAAGGCGCGCCACTTCCTCATGGTCCACGGCTGCGCCGCTGCCGTCAATTCGGGCAAGCGCAAGGCTGGCCGAAACACCTGCCATCGGCGAAAAACGGCGGTGCAGCACCAGCATGCGTCCATCCTCTCCGCCGGGGTCGAGCGGGTCCATCGCTGTCGGCTGATGCGCCTTGGGCGGGCGGTAGGAAAAGGGCTGCATCGGCTCCCCCGGTTGCCCGGCAAGCCCTGCCCTGCCGCCCAGCGCGCCCGGCACGCGCTCCGTCAACAGCAGCAGGCCATTTGCGCCGGCGGCTGCCGCTTCGATCCCGCCATTGGCCGGCCAGGCGTGGCTGTCGGGAACCAGCCAGCGGCGGTGCGGCGCCTGCGACAGCGTCTCGGGCTGGCAGGCGCTGATGCCCTCGAAGCGCTCGCCGCGATGATCCTGCTCGTAAAAGACCCAGATGCCGCCTTCCCGGTCACGGGCAAGGCTTTCCGAATCCGCGGTCCGCTTTGAAACCGGCATCTGCCCGCCGGGGCCGCGCACATCGGCAACGAAGGCAGACGAAATGCCTGTCAGCCGCTCGCCCGCCTCGCGTGGCTCCAGGATGAACCAGGCGCCGGCATCGCTGATCGCCAGCAGCCTGCCGCACGCCGGCTCCCACAGCATCGCCGAAATGCCACCGAAACGCGGCTCGGCCGCGCGCAGCTCCAGACCGCCCAGATATCTGAGCCGCCCGACCCTGTCTGCGCGGGGATCGCGCCGGTCGAGGGGAACCGGCTCGGCAAGAAGGGCAAGCGATTCGACCCCGGGTTCAGGCCCGCCCTTGTTTCCCGTGCCAGCAAAGAGGGCAAAGGCGACCGCAAGGCCGGCGGCCATTCCCAAGCCCTTCAGCAAATGGCCTTTCAGCCTATGGCCTGATCCAAGCATGATGCACCCCTAGCATCGCGGCCCGCAGCTGTCGCGCCCGGCCGGTCTCTTCCGCCGTTGAATGACAGGCAGATGAACGCGCACTTCAGAAACCTGTCAGCCGAATCATCGCATGATGTGCGAACCAATCGGGAAGGACCGGAACCATGAAGACAGGACTGATCGCAATCACTGCCGGGCTGGCTACCTTGACCCTCGCGACACCGGCCCTTGCCGGTGACCGCAACGACCGGGGCGACAGGCGCGAATGGCGCGACGATCGCCGCGACAATGCAAGGGCCTATCAGCGTGGCTATCGCGATGGCGTGCGCGCCGACAAGAAGCGTGAACGGGAACGCTATCGCTATCAGAGCCGCAACAGCAACTGGCGCGGGCCTGCATCCTCGGTGCCCTATACGAACAACAGCCGCTGGAACAACGGCTATGGCGTGGGCCAGCCGGTCTATTACGGCAACGCCTACCCCCGGAATGTGAACAGCAACTATTACTGGGGTGACAGAGGCCACGTCTATTGCCGCCGCTCCGATGGCACGACGGGCGTGATCGTGGGCGCACTGGCAGGCGGAACGCTCGGCAATGTGCTTGCCCAGCAGGGTGACAAGCGCCTCGGCAGTGTGATCGGTGGTACGCTTGGCGCCATCATCGGCCGCGAAATCGACCGCGGCAACGCCCGCTGCCGCTGAACCTCGCTGCCCGATCCTGATTGCCCGCGCTCCTCCCCCGGGCAAGTCAGCCAGTCGCCCGGTAACGGGCGATGAAGAAGCCGTCCGCACCGCCCGCTTCCCCCCAAAGCGAAGGCAGGGTGCGGACGGCACCTTCCCTGGTGGGGACAAGGCCGTCAGGCAATTCGCCCGCCTGCACCGGGTCGGGGGTCAGAGCGGGCGGCGGCGCATGCGCCTCACCCTCCTCCGGTTCCAGCGAGCAGACGGCATAGACGAGCCTGCCACCCGGCTTCAGCCAGCCGGCAGCGCGCGCCCGCAGATCCGCCTGCAGCGCCAGAAGCGGGCCGAGATCAAAACGGCCCTTGAGATACAGGAGATCAGGATGCCGGCCAAAGGTTCCTGTCGCCGAGCAGGGGGCATCGAGCAATATGGCATCGAATGGCGCATCGGGCGCCCATGTCCTCGCATCCGCTTCCACCACATGCGCGGATAGCCCGGTCCGCTCCAGATTGGACCTCAGCCGCTTCAGCCGCGAGGCGCTGATGTCCACGGCCGTCACATCGGCACCGGCAGCAGCCAGCTGCATGGTCTTGCCGCCCGGCGCCGCGCACAGGTCAAGCACGCGCAGGCCCCGCACATCCCCCATCAGGCGCGCGGGCAGGCTGGCGGCAATGTCCTGCACCCACCAGGCGCCTTCCTGAAAGCCCTCCAGCGCTTCGACAGAATGTGAACCCTCGAGCCGGACATGGCCGGGCATCAGCGAAACCCCGCCCAGCCGGGCGCACCAGTCATCGGTGGCAGACGTATCCGCGAGGCACAGGTCGGTCGGCGGAATGGTGGCCAGCCGGCGTGCCCCAGCAAGCGCTTCATCAGGCCCCCAGGCTTTCGCCCAGCGCTCGCCCCAAGGATCGGGCAGCGCGGGTTCGGGCAGGGTCGCCTGTTCCCGGAACAGGGTGGACAGCACGCCATGGGCAAGCCGGCGCGGCCCGCCTTCCAGCAGCGGCAGGGTCGTGGCGATGGCCGCATGGGGCGGCGTATCGAGAAGCAGCCTGCCGGCAAGCGCCACGCGCAGAGCCAGCCGGGCGCGCGCGTCGGGCGGGAGCGGCCGCCTGCAGGCGGAATCGATCAGCGAATCAAGGCCCGGCATATGCCGCAACACCCCGCCGACGAGCGCACGCGCCAGCGCCCTGTCGCTCGGCTCAAGCCCCTTCAGCGCGGCATCGAGCATCGGGTCGAGCGCCCGGCCCAGCACCGTGACCCCGTGCAGAAGGCGCACGGCTGCCTGGCGCGCGGGCAGGCCCGGCACGCCACCTTCCCGCCGCACACGGGCGGGGGGCCGCTCAGCCCCAGGGATTGCGCTTGTCCGGCTTGCGGGGAAGCCCCAGCGCGCTTGGCCGGCGGGCCGGGTAGCCTGCATCAGGCCGCGCGGAAACACTACCCCCACCGCGCGGAGCCAGCGGGGTATCGGCCAGCATTTCAAGCGCCGCGATCCGGTTTTCGGCTGCCGGGTGCGTGCTGAACAAGCTGTCGCGAACGCCGCCTGCGCCCTGCCCCATGATGTAGAGGGAAGCCGCCGCTGGATTGGCCTGGGCAACCGGGTTGGGGATGCGCTGCGCTGCCCCCTGGAGCTTCGCCAGCGCCGAGGCGAGCTTCAGGGGCTGTCCACTGATCTCGGCCCCCATGGCATCCGCGCCATATTCCCGGGTCCGGCTGATCGCCATCTGCACCAGCGCCGCAGCGACCGGTGCGACGATCATCGCCACAAGGGCAATGAGGGCATTCGAATTGTTCTGGCGGTTCCCGCCAAGGAAGAAGGCGAAATTGCCGAGCATCGAAATGGCGCCGGCAAGGGTTGCCGTCACCGTCATCACCAGCGTGTCGCGATTCTTCACATGGGCCAGTTCATGCGCCATCACGGCCGCCACCTCGTCCCTGTCCAGCATGCGGAGCAGCCCTGTCGTTGCAGCGACTGCGGCATTCTCCGGGTTGCGGCCGGTGGCGAAGGCATTGGGCTGCGGCTGGTCCACGATATAGACGCGCGGCATCGGCAGCTGCGCGCGCTCGGCCAGCGGGGCCACGATCCGCCACAGGCTATGGTCGGGCCCCACTTCCTCGGCCCGGTGCATGCGCAGCACCAGCTTGTCCGAGTTCCAGTAGGCGAAGAAGTTCATGGCGAGCGCGATGGCGAGCGCCACAGCCATGCCGCCACGGCCGCCCAGCATGAAGCCGAGGCCCATGAACAGGGCGACCATGGCCGCCATCAGCATGAAGGTGCGAATGCGGTTCATGCTGGTCTAGATGGCGGAACCCTCGGGAAATTCAACGCCCGGCGCAGGCTATTTCGAGCCACCCCCCAGAAAGGTGCCGATCCGCTTCATGTAGGTGACGGGGAAAAGCCGTACCATCCAGTCGATGAAGCGCGCATCCGGGCCGATCAGCACACGGTGCTGCGCCCTTTCCATGCCGCGAATGATCGTTTCGGCGGCATCCTCGGGTGTGGTGCGCGCATTCTTCTCGAACTCGGCGGCATGGTCGGCCGATGGATCGGAGCCGGGGAAATGTGCGATCAGCTTCGAGTTTCGGGCGACATTGGTCTTGATGCCGCCAGGGTGGACACGAATCACGCAGATGCCCGGATCAGTCTGGCCCATTTCGATGTGCAGCGCTTCAGACAGGCCGCGCACTGCATATTTCGATGCGTTGTAGGCGCTCTGGCTGGGATAGCCCATCATGCCGAAGACGGACGAGATGTTCACGATCCAGCCACTGCCATGCTTGCGCAGGTGGGGGATGGCGAGCCGGCAGCCTTCGGCCACGGCATCGAAATTGACCGCCATGACGCGGGCGAAATCCTCGCGCGGGGTGTCCGCGAACGGCGCGATGACGGACAGGCCGGCATTGTTGATGATGCCGTCCAGCGTGCCGAACTCTTCCGCCGCACCGTCGACCCATGCCTTCAGCGCATCATGGTCGGTCACGTCGAGAACATGCTGGCTGTGCGGGTAGTTACCAAGCATTCGCCCGGTTTCGGCCAGCCCTGCCGCATCCCTGTCCGTCATGGCGACGGTTGCGCCGCGCCGTGCGAGGCCCAGCGCCAGGGCGCGGCCGATGCCGCTTCCGGCACCGGTCACGGCAATTACCTTGCCCTTCAGATCACGCATTGTCTCACCCCTTATCCTTGTTGTTCACACTCTCCCGCGTGGCATGCTAGTGACAGGCCCATGCAAGGAAAAGAGACCCGCCAAAAGCATGAGGGTGAAAGCCCCGCGCAGGATGAATCCACCCGGCCGGCCCCGGAGGGCCGGGAACAGGACAGCCGCGAAGAGGATGATACCAGCGCCGGGGCGACGGCCGGCGAAGTCGGCGGCCGCGCCGGCCCGGAACCGACCCGCTACGGCGACTGGGAAGTGAACGGAATCTGCTCCGACTTCTGAGGCGCCGCTCCGGTCTCAGGCGAGCGCCCGGCGGGCCTCGGCAAGGCGGCTGACAGCCGCATCCAGCGTCTCGCGGGATTTCGCGTGGCAGAAACGCACGACGCCCGCCGGGGCATCCGCGCCCTCGAAGAAGGCGGAAACCGGTATGGCAGCGACGCCATGGCTTTCAATGATCCGCTCGCAGAACGCCCGGTCGTCGAGCCGGATGCCCGATGCCGCGAGATCGACGCAGAGAAACCAGGTCGCGCCCGACGGGAGCAGATGATAGCCCGCGCGTGCCAGCCCGTCCGACAGAAAGGCACGGCCTGCGGCGATGTCGTGGCGCATCCGCTCCAGCCAGGCCCGCTCCGCCGACAGCCCCTCGGCCACGGCCTGCTGCAGGGCGGGAGCGGTCGTGAAGGTCAGGAACTGGTGGGTTGCCGCGATGCGGGCGGCCAGCGGCTGCGGGGCAAGCGCCCAGCCGACCTTCCAGCCCGTCAGCTGGAAGATCTTGCCGGCCGACCCGATCTTGACCACGCGCCCGGCAAGCGCCGTGTCGGCGGCGAGCGAGACATGGGCGCTTCCCGGCGGTCGCACCTCCTCCCACACCTCGTCAGCCAGGATGACGAGGCCATGCGCCAGCGCCACATCCCGGATGATGGCGCGCTCATCGGCATCGAGGGTGCGGCCCGTCGGGTTTGCCGGGTCGTTCACGATCAGCAGTTTCGTCGAAGGTGTGATGGCCGCTTCCAGCGCGGCGCGTTCCAGCCGCCAGTCCGGCGGCGCCAGCCGAACGAAGGAAAGGCCGGCGCCGGCCCGACGCACCAGCGGGGCATAGGCATCGTAGGCCGGCTCGATGAGCACGGCATGGTCACCCGGCGCCAGCAGGGCGAGAATGGCCGAGGCCAGCGCCTCCGTCGCGCCACTGGTCACGACGATCTCGCTGGCCGGGTCGAATGTCAGGCCCTGTGTATCGGCATAGAAGCCCGACAGTGCCGACCGCAGCGCATCGGTTCCACGCATGCGCGGATAATGGTGCGGCCCGTCGACAATCGCGCGGGCGGCGGCCTGCCGCACGGAATCCAGCCCGGCGGAATCGGGAAAGCCCTGCCCGAGGTTGATGGCGCCCGCCCGTGCCGCAAGGGCGGACATATGCTCGAAGATGGTGGTGGAAACCGGAATGGGCTGGCCCGGTCCCTGCCCTTCTCTCATTGAGTCCGGAGCCTGGAGAAGGGGTTGTTGCGCGCCTTCTCGGCCTCTTCGGCCGCAGCGGCTTCCTCCTCCGTCGTCAGGTGGGCACGCACCCGCGCCAGCACTTCGTCGCTGGCGCGCGGATAGGGATCGAGCACAAGGGCCAGCGACTGGGCGACCGCCTCGCCAAGATCGATGCCGCCATTCTCCACCGGCAGGATGTCAAGCGCATCCTCTTCCAGTTCCAGCTCCGTTCCGGGGTCGATCTCGGCCTCTGGCTCGAAGCGCAGGTCCAGCGCTTCCTCGACATGGGCCGGCACAGGCTCTGACGAAACCACGCAACGCTGCACCACATCGGCCACGAGCCGGCCCGAAACGCGCGCACCGCGCCCATGGCGGCTGACGGCAAGCGTCGCTTCGAGCCGGTCGATGGCGATGAGGCCGAAGCGTTCGGCAAGCGCGGCGCGCGCTTCCGGGCCGGCGACAAGGGCCTGTTCCTTCGGCTGGCCGGGCAGCCGGTCGAGGGTCATGCGGACGCTGAATTCCGGGTTTCTGCTCATCGGGCATATCCTGCGGACAGGCGCCCCGCGAGCAGATCGCCCGCAGGCACGGCGTCAAGGGCCGCCTTCAGGCGGCGCACAGAAGCGGCAAGCCCATCGGGCGCCCCCTCGGGCGGGGCAGCGCGATAGACATTGCGCGCCAGCGCATCGGCCAGCGCCCCCTCGGGCGCGCCTTGCGCCAATGCCGCGCGATAGGCGCCCAGCCTGCCGCCCATCGCACCGATCACCCGGCCCATGTGCTTGCCGATCACCATGTCGCCGATGCCGATGTCCCGCAGCGAGCCATCCATGTCCTCGACGAAGCGTTCCGTCAGGATCGCCGTTTCGCCCACCAGCCCTTCCGATTCCAGCCGAAGCAGCACCAGCGCAGTGACCAGCGCGACCATGTCGAAGCGGCCATCCACCGTGTCGGCGACGCCATGGTCGAGATACCAGCCGGTGTCGCGGGCGGTGCGCGTGATCCAGCCCCAAAGGGCCGAAAGCGGTGGCGGGGCGGGTTTCAGCAATCTGGACAGGAAGGACATGGTCGGAATCCGCGATCATCCGGGCGCGTAGGGCTGCGACGAAGTGCCGGCAGCTTGCTTGCGCTGCTACATCAAGAAGCGCATATGGCGGCCATGCGCCCGCCCCGCAAGCGTGCGTTCAGCCGCGCCCTGCTTCATGAAGGGCCGCCTGATGATGGAGAGTTAATGACCGCCCCTATCCGCCTTCCGTCCCGCAAGCTGCTCCTGCCCGTCCTGCTTCTGGGCGCGCTGGCGGGCACTTCGGCCTGCACGCGCATCATGAACAACCAGGGTTATGTGGCGGATCAGGAACTGGTCGCATCGGTCCAGCCGGGGATCGACAACAGGCAGTCGGTCGAACGGTCGCTCGGCCGGCCGACGGCAACGTCCCAGTGGGACAATGATGTCTGGTATTATATTTCCCGCAACACCCGCCAGCTTGCCTTCGCGCGGCCGGTCGCCAGGGACCAGAGCGTGCTGATCGTGCGCTTCGGGCCTGACGGCACCGTGACCGCCGTTGAAAAGCGCGGCATGGAGCAGGTGGTCGCCCTTTCTCCCCATTCCGACAAGACGCCGACCGCCGGCCGCGAGGCGACCTTCCTCGAGGATCTGTTCGGGAACATCGGCACAGTCGGCGCGGCGCCTGGCGGCGGCCCGCAGTAAGGCAAGGCCGGGATACACGTTACAGGAACAGGAAAAAGGGCCTGCCGGCATATCCCGGCAGGCCCTTTTCCATGTGGTTTCATGTGGCGGGGCCTGCTGTGCAGGCCCGCCGGATCAATGCGCGGCGAGTGCAGCCAGAAGCAGCAGCGCCACGATGTTGGTGATCTTGATCATCGGGTTCACGGCAGGGCCTGCCGTATCCTTGTAGGGATCCCCCACGGTGTCGCCGGTCACGGCTGCCTTATGCGCTTCCGATCCCTTGCCGCCATGGTGGCCGTCCTCGATGTATTTCTTGGCATTGTCCCAGGCGCCGCCACCCGATGTCATCGAGATGGCGACGAAGATGCCCGAAACGATCACCCCCAGCAGCAGGGCGCCCAAGGCTGCAAAGCCATTGGCCTGGCCGGCAACCGCCGTGATCACGAAATAGACCACAATGGGCGCCAGCACGGGCAGCAGCGAAGGCACCACCATTTCCCGGATGGCGGCCTGCGTGACGAGGCCGACAGTCCGCGCATAATCGGGCTTGGAGGTTCCCTCCATGATGCCCGGGTTGTTGCGGAACTGGGTGCGCACTTCCTCGACCACGGCACCCGCCGCGCGGCCCACCGCCGTCATGCCCATGGCACCGAACAGATAAGGCAACAGCGCGCCCAGCAGCAGGCCGACGATGACATAGGGGTTGGACAGCGAGAAATCGACGACGAGATTCTCGAAATACTTCGAGAGATCAGCCGTATAGGCGTTGAACAGCACAAGAGCGCCCAGACCGGCCGAGCCGATGGCATAGCCCTTGGTCACCGCCTTCGTCGTATTGCCCACCGCATCGAGCGCATCGGTGCGCTCCCGCACCTCGCCCTCGAGGCCGGCCATTTCGGCAATGCCGCCGGCATTGTCGGTGACAGGCCCATAGGCATCGAGCGCCACGACCATGCCCGCCAGCGCCAGCATCGCGGTGGCGGCAAAGCCGATCCCGATGACACCCGCGAACTGGTAGGCGACTATCATGCCCACGCAGATCACGAGCGTGGGCAGCGCTGTCGCCTCAAGGCTGATGGCAAGGCCCTGGATGATGTTGGTGCCATGCCCCGTCTCGGACGCACGGGCGATGGAGCGCACCGGCCGGTAGGCCGTGCCGGTATAATATTCCGTGATCCAGACCATCAGGCCGGTGACGACAAGACCAACCATCATCGACCAGAAGAGGTCCATGGCGGTGAAGCCGCCCGAGCCGTCGGCCGCCTGCCCGCCGAGCACCACGCCCATGTCGGGAAAGACGAGCATGGTTGCGAGGAAGAGCGCCGGCACCGATGCCACGGCCGACACGATGAAGCCCTTGTAGAGGGCGCCCATGATGTTCTTCGACGTGCCGAGCTTCACGAAGAAGGTTCCGAGGATCGAGGTGAGGATGCAGACCCCGCCCGCCAGCAGCGGAAGGGTCATGAGCGCCTCGAGGTTCGGCCCGCCGATAAGCAGTGCAGTCAGCACCATCGTTGCGCCGACAGTCACGACATAGGTCTCGAACAGGTCGGCGGCCATGCCGGCGCAGTCGCCGACATTGTCGCCCACATTGTCGGCGATCACGGCGGGGTTGCGGGGGTCATCCTCGGGGATGCCGGCCTCGACCTTGCCGACAAGGTCGGCGCCGACATCGGCCGCCTTGGTGAAGATGCCGCCGCCAAGCCGCGCGAAGATGGAAATGAGCGACGCACCAAGCGCCAGGCTGACAAGGCTGTCGATCACCACACGGTCATCGAAGGCAAGGCCGAGCTGGCCGGTCAGCACGCGGAAATAGACCGTGATGGCCAGAAGCGCGAGGCCGGCCACGAGAAGGCCGGTGATGGCCCCGGCGCGGAAGGCGAGCGTCAGGCCGGCCTGCAATCCGTGGCGCGCCGCCTCGGCCGTGCGGACGTTCGCGCGCACCGAGATGTTCATGCCGATGAAGCCGGTGGCGCCCGAAAGAATGGCGCCGATGGCGAAGCCGATTGCCGGATAAATGCCGAAAAACACATAGACCGCCACCAGCGCAATGACGCCGACGATAGCGATGGCGCCATATTGTTTCCTGAGATAGGCGCCCGCGCCTTCCTGGATGGCGGCGGCGATTTCCTGCATGCGGGCATTGCCTGCCGGTGCCGCCAGCACCGAACGCGTGGCGAAAAGGCCATAGAGCACTGCGGCTATGCCGCAGCCTATGGCAACCAGGACATGATCCATTGGTCCCTCACCCCTTTATCGTTCCGGCACGAACCGGGTCGTGCCTTGTTGACATGGCGTCCGGCCCCTCCCGGGCCTGCGCCATGGGCAGAGCTTGGCAAAGTGACAGGGGGTGCGCAAGCCGCGGCGAACGGTTGCCGGCCAGCGGTCAGGTGCGGCGATCAGCCGTTGTGGTCAGCTGTGGCGATAGCCCATGGCCGAAGGTTCCGCCCCATCGAGCAGAAGGCCCGATCCGGGCGCAAGCTGGCCGATGCGGGAAACGGCAACACGCGCGCTGGCGGCAGCTTCGGCCACAGCCCCGCGCGCGGCCGGGGGCGCGGCGAACAGCAGCTCATAATCATCGCCCATGGCAGCCAGTGCTGCCACGGCAACGCCGCTCGCCCGCGCCGGATCGCTCAGCGGGATGGCGGCGCTGTCGAGGAAGGCGCCAAGGCCGGAAGCCGCTGCCAGGCGGGCGCAATCGATCAGCAGCCCGTCCGATACATCCATGGCTGCCGACGCCACGCCCCTGAGCGCCAGCCCCAGCGCCAGCCGCGGCACCGGCCGGCGGTAGCGGCGCAGCAGCGCCGCGCCGCCATTGCCAGCCGGGCGCCTGCCAAGCGCCACTTCAAGCCCGAGGCCGGCATCGCCAATGGTGCCGGAAACCCAGAGATCATCGCCCGCCCTTGCGCCGCCGCGCGAAAGGGCAGCCCCGGCCGGCACCGAGCCAAGCGCCGTCAGCCCGAGGACGGCACCATCGCCGGTGCGGATCGTATCACCGCCCAGAAGCGGAGTCGCATGGGCACGAAGCGCCTCGTCCATGCCGCGCAGAAGCGCTTGCGCCCAGTCCAGGCCCTGCCGGCTTCCGAGGCCCGCCCCCATCAGCACGCCGCGCGGGCGGGCGCCCATGGCGGCAAGGTCTGAAAGGTTCACGGCAACCAGCTTCCAGCCGACATCGGCCGGCGGGCAATCGGGCGTGAAGTGCACGCCCTCGGCCAGCATGTCGTGCGTGGCGACGAGCTGGTCGCCCAATGGCCAGTCTAGAACGGCGGCATCGTCCATCAGCCCGCGCGCGGCCGGGTGCGGCGCAATCCGGCGCAGTTCCTCCAGAAGCGCGGTCTCGATGTCCAGCCCTGGCCTCCCTTCCGGCTTTCCTGGCCTCAGCCCGCCTGCTCCGGCTCTTCGCGCACGCTGCGGCCAAGCCTGTCAAGCAGGGCGTTGACGAAGCCGGTTTCGGCGCGCGGATAGAAGGCCTGGGCCACATCCACATATTCCGAGACGATGGCCGCGCGCGGCACATCCGGCCGGGCGACCATCTCATAGGCGCCGCAGCGCAGGATCTGGTGCATCAGCCGGTCCAGCCGGGACAGTGTCCAACCCTTGCCGAGAAAGCTCGTTATGAGCGAATCGAGCTCGTCGACCCGCGCCAGCGATCCGGACACGATGTCATCGAAAAAGGGCCGGTCGGCTTCGGCGAGGCGGTCGCCGCCTTCCTCGGCATCGGTCACGGCGCCCAGCCGGTGGCTGTGAAACTCGGCAAGGAGTTTCGCAATATGGGTGCCGGACACGGATTGCTGGTAAAGCGCCTGCACAGCGGCCAGCCGCGCGGCCGAGCGCCGCTGGCGGGCTTCCCCGCCGGAGCTGTTCCGGCGCGGGGGACTGGATGGTTCTGACGTCATGGGCCGAGGCCATAGCGGCGATGCGCCGGCTCTGCCAGCCCGCAGGAAAAGTCTCTGCCGGTCGCGGGAAAATCCCGGCACGCCAGAATCGACCAGAATCGAGAGGTTACAGGATGCGGCGGCGGGCCGCAGCATAAGGGCGGGAGAAACATTCAGGAGCCCGAGGGACATGCTGACCAAGGCCGACGATTATCCGATTCACCAGACATCCGAGCCGATCGCCTATGCCGGAACCGACCGGAACTTCTACGATCGCTATTTCTTCAACGCGCAAAGCCCTGACGGCACGCGCTTCATGGGCGGCGCCCTCGGCGTCTATCCGCACCTCAACGTGATGGACGGGGCCTTCTGCTGGCTCGAGAATGGCGTGCAGCGTTCGGTGTTCGTGTCCCGCCTGCTCGGGATGGAGCGCATGGACACCCAGGTCGGGCCGCTTTCGGTGGAGATCGTCGAGCCGCTGAAGCGGGTGCGCGTGCGCCTCGCCGAGACGGACGGGCTTTCGGCCGACCTGCTCTTCGAAGGCCGCCATCACCCGATCGAGGAACCGCGCTTCATCTGGCGGCATGGCCCCCGCACCCTGATGGACGTGACCAGGATGACCCAGAATGTCGCCATCAGCGGCCATGTCACGGTGGATGGCGTGCGCCGTGACTGCTCCGGCTGGCGCGGCACCCGTGACCGCAGCTGGGGCGTGCGCCAGATCGGGGCCGCCGATCCGCAACCGCCGGTGCCGGTGCGGGATCCCCAGTTCTTCTGGCTCTGGGCGCCGCTCAACTTCGAACGCCATGCGCTCTATTTCCACACCAACGACGATGCCGAGGGCGTGCCCTGGAACCGGTCCGCGGTGCTCGTGGACCTCGCCTCGGGGGCGGAAACCAAGCTGGCAAACCCGCGCTTCAAGCTGGATCTCCAGCCCGGTGGCCGGCGCGCCACCTCCGCCGTTCTGGCCGCCGATGCGCCCGGCGGCCCGCTCGAGGTGCATCTGTCCATCGACCAGAATTTCCAGATGCACGGAATCGGCTACACGCACCCGCAATATGGCCACGGCGCATGGCGCGGCGATCTCGATGTGCAGACGGAGCGTTTCGACTGCCGTGCGGCGGACATCGGCGCCTTTTCCAACGTGCACATCCAGGGCCTGTGCGCCGCCGAACTGCGGCTGCCCGATGGCAGCATCGAAAAGGGGCGTGGCGTGCTCGAGCAGATGATGATGGGGCCGCACGCGCCGTCGGGCTTCAAGGAACTCTACGACCTGGCCTGATCTTTCATGATTGGGTGATGACGGCGGGGCATCATCGCCCCGCCGCCCTTCCCGAGCGCCGAACCGCCTGCCAGCGGCTTGACGATGGCGCGCGGCGGGTGCGAGGAGCGCGTTCAGCATTCCGAAACCGGGCATGGCGTATGGAACGACCGTTCAACGCATCCGTGCCTCGCTACGGGTCGAGAGGAGAGAACAGGCATGAATAAGTTCATCGGGCGTGCTTCCGCCGCAATGCTTGCGGCCCTTCTGATGGTCGGCGCGCCGGAAGCGGCCCTGGCGCAAAAAGGCAGCAAGGCGCCGAGTTTCAAGTTCACGAAGCCGGTGCAATCGCTTCTGGCGCAGGCGCAGAAGGCGCAGCAGGGCAATGACCATGCCGGCGCGGTCGCGCTGCTGCAGCAGGCCGACGCCCTGCCCAACAAGAATGCCGACGACGCATACATGATCAACATGCTGACGCTGAATTCGGCCATCAACCTCAAGGACAATGCGCTGCTCGAGAAGGCGCTCGAAGGCGCGCTGGCGTCCGAGCGGCTTCCGGCCGAGGAGCGCCCGAAGTTCATCCGCAATCTCGGCGCCATGGCGCTGCAGCGCAACGACACGCCGGCCGCCCTGGCGCAGTTCGAGCGGCTTCTCGCCCTCACCCCGAACGACAGTCAGCTGATGGTCGAAGTGGCGGAGCTTTATCGCCGCCAGAACCAGCCGAAGATGGCGATCGAGAAGATCAACAAGGCAATCGCGGCGTCGGAAACCAATGGTGCCAAGGCCGACGAGCAATGGTACCGCCGCGCGCTCGCCATCGCCTATGATGGCAAGCTCGGCGCCGAAACCATCGCCACCGGCGAGGCCCTGCTGAAGGCGCACCCGAACCCGACCAACTGGCGCGACGTGCTTCTGATCTACCGTGACAGCACCAAGATCGACGACCAGACCAACCTCGACGTGATGCGCCTGATGCGCCTGAACGGCGCGCTGGCCGGCGAGCGGGATTTCGTCGAATATGCCGACACCGCCACCATCCGGGGCCTTCCGGGCGAAGCCAAGGCTGTGCTCGACGAAGGCATCGCCAAGGGCGCGCTTCAGGCCGCCAAGCCGGTCGTCCGGGATCTTCTCGCCCAGGTGAACCCGAAGATCGCGGCCGACAAGGCTTCGCTCGCCGGCCTTGCGAAGGAAGCTGCAACCAGCAAGAACGGCCGCCTGGCCTATGCCACCGGCGACGCCTTCCTCGGCTATGGGGATTATGCGAAGGCCGCCGACATGTACCGGCTGGCCATCCAGAAGGGCAGCGTGGACGTTGCAGCCGCCAACACGCGACTCGGCCATGCGCTGGCCAAGGCTGGCGACAAGGCTGGCGCGGAAGCGGCGCTGAAGGCCGTCAGCGGCGCCCCGCGCGACCAGCTCGCCCGCTATTATCAGATCTGGCTCGCCAGCCAGTCCTGAGAGCGGACCACAAGGAAATGAAGGGCCGGACCTTGGGGTTCCGGCCCTTCTCCTATATGGGCCTAGCCCGAATCCCCCCGCTGCGGGGCGCAAACGAAACCACCGCCAACAGACAGGATCAACGGACAGTGCCAATGGCGATCAGACTTGGACTCACCTTCGACGACGTTCTCCTGGTGCCGGCGGAATCAACCGTCCTGCCGTCGCAGGCGGATACGTCCACCATGATCACGAAGGACATCCGTCTCGCCATTCCCGTCCTGTCCTCCGCCATGGATACGGTGACGGAAGCACAGATGGCGATCGTGATGGCGCAGGCCGGCGGGATCGGGGTTCTGCACCGCAACCTCACCATCGCCGAACAGGTCGAAGCCGTCCGCCAGGTGAAGCGGTTCGAATCGGGCATGGTGGTGAACCCCATCACCATGACAGCCGACCAGACGCTGGGCCAGGCGCTGGAACTGATGGCGACACACCGGATTTCGGGCATCCCCGTGGTCGCGGAAACGCCAGCGGGGGGGCCGGGCCGGCTGATCGGCATCATCACCAACCGCGACGTGCGCTTCGCCGAAAACATGAACCAGCCCGTTTCCGAACTGATGACCCGCGACAATCTCGCCACTGTACGGGCCGGGGTGACACAGGAGGAAGCGCGCCGCCTGCTGCACCAGCGCCGGATCGAAAAGCTGCTGGTGGTGGATGACGAAGGCCGCTGCGTCGGTCTGATCACAGTCAAGGATATCGAAAAGGCCGTCACCTACCCGAACGCCACCAAGGATCCGGCCGGCCGCCTGCGCGTGGCTGCCGCCACCACCGTCGGCGAGGCAGGCTTCGAGCGCAGCTGCGCCCTGATCGACGCCGAATGCGACCTGATCGTCGTCGATACCGCCCATGGCCACAGCCGCCAGGTATCCGAGGCCGTGAGCCGCCTGAAGGCGCGTTCGGGCAATGCCCGGATCGTCGCCGGCAATGTCGCCACAGCCGAAGCCGCACGCGCCCTCATCGATGCGGGCGCCGATGCCGTGAAGGTCGGCATCGGGCCGGGCAGCATCTGCACCACGCGCGTTGTCGCCGGTGTCGGCGTGCCGCAGCTGACGGCGATCATGGACACGGTCGAGGAAGCGCAGCGCCACGGCATTCCGGTGATCGCCGATGGCGGCCTGCGCACTTCGGGCGATATCGCCAAGGCGATGGCGGCCGGCGCATCGGCCGTGATGATCGGCTCGCTCCTTGCCGGCACCGAGGAAGCGCCGGGCGAAACCTTCCTCTACCAGGGCCGCGCCTACAAGAGCTATCGCGGCATGGGCTCGGTGGGCGCCATGGCGCGCGGCTCGGCCGACCGCTATTTCCAGCAGGACATCAAGGACCAGCTGAAGCTGGTTCCCGAGGGGATCGAGGGCCAGGTGCCCTACAAGGGCCCCGCGCGGGACTTGCTGCACCAGCTGGTCGGCGGCCTGAAGGCGGCAATGGGCTACACCGGCTCCGCCACGCTGGAAGACCTGCGCCGCCGCGCACAGTTCATCCAGATCACCAATGCGGGCCTGCGCGAAAGCCATGTCCATGATGTGAGCATCACGCGCGAGGCGCCCAACTACCCGACGAGCTGAGGCCCCGCCTCCGTCCGGCGCGATAAAGGCGCAAGTCCGGCGCACCCCGGCCCGCATCCAGTTCATGGCGGCGGGCTGGCGTTGCGTTCCGGGGGCCAGCCGCTATGTCAGGTCGATGCGTCCATCCCCCCGCCTGCAGGCTGCCATCGAAATCCTCGACCTCGTGATCGATGCCGCCGCCACTGGCGGCGCCGCCGCCGACACGATCATCCAGCGCTATTTCGCCAGCCGCCGCTATGCCGGCTCGAAGGATCGCGCCGCGATCCGCGACCTAGTCTTCGCCGCCATCCGCCGTTCGGCCGAACGGCCGCTTTCGGGGCGGGCCGCCATGCTTGGCCTCGCCGAAGAAAGGCCCGATCTCCTTTCCCTCTTCGATGGCAGCCCGCACGCGCCCGAACCGGCACAGGCTGACGAGCCACGCGCCGCCGCATCCCTCGTTCCGGGCTGGCTGGAGCCGGCCTTCCGCGCCCGCTTCGGCACCGCGATGGAGGTCGAGGCGCGTGCCCTTGCCGCCCGCGCGCCGCTCGATCTCAGGGTCAACCGGTTGCGCAGCGCCTGCCCGTCCGACATCGCCGCACAGCTAGGCGCGCAGCCGATAGCGGGTCTTCCATGGGGCCTCAGGCTCGACCCGCCACAGCCGCTCGACAAGCACCCGCTTTACCTTTCCGGGATGATCGAGGTGCAGGATGCAGCCAGCCAGCATTGCGCCGCCATCGCCGGCGCACGGCCCGGCGAAACGGTGGTCGACCTGTGCGCGGGCGCCGGCGGCAAGACACTTGCGCTTGCAGCCGACATGGAAGGCCAGGGCCGCCTGATCGCCAGCGACACGGACAGGGCGCGGCTTTCGGGCATGGCGCCCAGGCTTTCCCGCGCGGGCGCGTCCGGGCTGGTCGAAGCCCGGCTGCTCAATCCCGGCCATGAAAGTGGGGCATTCGCCGATGTCGCCGGCCTGGCCGATCTCGTGCTGGTCGATGCCCCCTGTTCGGGAACAGGCACCTGGCGCCGCAACCCGGAACTGCGCTGGCGCCTGACGCCACAGCGGCTCGATGCGCTGCTCGCGGTTCAGGCGCGGCTCATCGATGTTGCGGCAGGGTTGCTGAAACCGGGCGGCCGGCTGGTCTATGCCGTATGCTCGGTGCTGGAAAGCGAAGGCCCGGCGCAGGCTGCGGCAGCAGCCGGGCGGCTGGGGCTGACCATTGCCGACAGCATGGCGCTGTCTCCGGCCACCGATGGCTGCGACGGCTTTTTCGTCGCGCGCCTGACAGGAAGTTGCTAGGTCTGTTGACGGGCAAGGGGTTCTGGACCTTGCCCGGATCGAAAGGGAGAGGGACTGAAATGGGCTTGACCCGCGCATCACGGCTGGCCACCGCGCTTTTCATGGGCGCGATGATGGCGCTTCCCGTGGCGGCCGATGCAGCACCATCGCGGGTGGACAGGATCGCCGCTGCCCCTGCACGCGGCCTTCCCGACAGCCAGCTTGCGCCGCGTTCGGTGGCATTGCTGCAGCAGGGGCAGATGCACCTCGCCAATGGCGCCCACCAGGCCGCTGTCGACAGTTTCGAAGCCGCGCTTGCCGTCGATCCGCGCAACCGCCAGGCCTTCATCGGGCTTGGACAGGCAGCGCATGCGCAGGGCCTTTCAGGCACGGCCGTCCGTTTCTATCGCGAGGCGCTGGAAATCGAGCCAAACGACCTTCAGGCGCTGGAACTGCAGGGCGTCGCCCTTCTGGAACGCGGCGCCACCGCGCGGGCGAATGCAAATCTGGAGCGGATCCGCAAGCTGTGCGCCGCCCCCTGCCCCCAGGCGGACAGGCTGGCAGGCCAGGTTGCGCGCAAGGAAGCAGCCAGCGAACAGGCCGCCCTTGCCCAGGATAAGCGCCCTGAAGTGCGCGCTGAAATCCGCCCTGAAGCCCGCCCGGCCACGAGCCAGGATAAACGCTGAAGACATATGGCATGACCATGGCTTCCGCCCCGCACGCAGATCTTCACATGAAGCCCGGCAGCGCCGACCTGCGCACTGCGGCTGAGGCCGTCCTTGTCGGTCAGGGCGTGCAATGGACCGAATTGCGCGCCCGCGTGTTCGAGGCACTGGCGCAGGATGGCAGGCCGGTATCCGCCTATGATGTCGCCGAGCGCGTCTCGGCCATGTCGGGCCGGCGGGTGGCCGCCAACAGCGTCTATCGCATTCTGGACCTCTTCGTTGCCCACAATCTCGCCAAGCGCGTGGAAAGCCGCAACGCCTATGTGGTGAACGTCCACCCGTCCTGCGCGCATGACTGCATCTTCCTCGTGTGCGAAGGGTGCGGCCGCATCGACCATATCGATGATGACCGCCTCGCCGAAATGATGCGCCAGCGCGCCGCCGCCACGGGCTTCAGCCCTGGCCGCCCGGTGCTCGAAATGCTGGGCCGCTGCACCGCCTGCGACGCCGCCGGCTGAGGCCCCGCCCGGCCGGTTTCGACGCAGGGGCATTCGGCCGCAACATCGAAACGCGGAAACGGCTTTCCGGGCCGCGCGCTTCACGCTAGTTTACCCGGATGACTGATCCGCAATCCGGCGCGAGCCCCGCGCCCTATCGCCGGCCCGAGACCCCGCTGCTCGACAAGGTGATCCTTCCACCGGACCTGCGCCGTCTGAAGCCGGGTGAATTGCGCCAGCTTGCCGACGAGCTGCGCGCCGAGATGATCGATGCCGTCAGCGTCACCGGCGGCCACTTGGGGGCCGGGCTGGGTGTCGTCGAACTGACCGTCGCGCTCCACTATGTGTTCAACACGCCGGACGACAAGCTGATCTGGGATGTCGGGCATCAGGCCTATCCGCACAAGATCCTGACCGGCCGCCGCGACCGTATCCGCACGCTCCGCCAGGGTGGCGGGCTTTCCGGCTTCACCAAGCGTTCGGAAAGCGACTATGATCCCTTCGGCGCAGCGCACAGCTCCACCTCCATCTCCGCTGGCCTCGGCTTCGCCATCGCCAACAAGCTGTCGGGCGCGCCCGGCAAGGCGATCGCCGTGATTGGCGACGGCGCGATGTCGGCCGGCATGGCCTATGAAGCGATGAACAACGCGCACGAGGCCGGAAACCGGCTCGTCGTGGTGCTGAACGACAATGACATGTCGATCGCCCCGCCTGTCGGCGCGCTCAGCGCCTATCTGGCCCGGGCCTATTCCTCCAACACCTTCCTCGGCATCCGCGATGCCGTCCGCCAGGTGGCAAGGCGTGCCCTGCCACGCCCGCTGCAGGGGCCTGCCAAGCGCGCCGATGAATTCTTCCGCACGCTGGGCACCGGCGGCACCCTCTTCGAGGAACTGGGTTTCTATTATGTCGGCCCGATCGACGGGCATGACCTCGATATCCTGGTGCCCATCCTGGAGAATGTGCGCGATGCGGCCGAAGGGCCGTGCCTCATTCATGTGGTCACGAAAAAGGGCAAGGGCTATGCCCCGGCCGAGGCAGCGGCGGACAAATATCATGGCGTCGTGAAGTTCGACGTGGTGACGGGCAAGCAGCACAAGCCCGCCCCCGGCGGCCCGCCGAGCTACACCAATGTCTTCGCCGATGCTCTCATCGCGGAAGCCGTGCGCGACGACAAAGTCGTGGCCATCACCGCCGCCATGCCGTCCGGCACCGGCATCGACCGTTTTGCCAAGGCCTTCCCCGACCGCAGCTTCGATGTCGGCATAGCCGAACAGCATGCAGTGACCTTCGCGGCCGGCATGGCGGCACAGGGCTATCGCCCGTTCGCCGCCATCTATTCCACATTCCTTCAGCGCGCCTATGACCAGGTGGTGCATGATGTCTGTATCCAGAACCTGCCCGTGCGCTTCGCCATCGACCGCGCCGGCCTCGTCGGGGCGGATGGAAGCACCCATGCCGGCAGCTTCGACATCACCTATCTCGCCACGCTTCCCAACATGGTCGTGATGGCCGCCGCCGACGAAGCCGAGCTTGTCCACATGGTGCACACCTGCGCCCTGCATGACAGCGGGCCCATCGCCGTGCGTTACCCGCGTGGCGAAGGCGTCGGCGTGCCGCTGCCGGCAGCCCCGCAGCAGCTGGAAATCGGCAAGGGCCGGGTGGTGCGCGAAGGCAAGAAGGTGGCGATCCTGTCGCTCGGCACCCGCCTTGCCGAAGCGAACAAGGCGGCAGACGAACTGGACGCGCGCGGCCTTTCGACCAGCGTTGCCGACATGCGCTTCGCCAAGCCTCTCGACGAAGCCCTGATCCGCCGCATGTGCGCCACCCATGACGTCGTGCTGACCATCGAGGAAGGCGCGATCGGCGGCTTTGGCGCCCATGTCCTCACCATGGCGTCCGATGAAGGGCTTATGGATACGGGCCTCAGGATCCGCACGCTGCGCCTGCCCGACATCTTCCAGGAGCATGAAAAGCCCGAGAAACAATATGCCGAAGCCGGGCTTGACGCGGCAGGCATCGTGAAGACCGTGCTGTCAGCCCTGAGGCATAACAGCCTCGCCGTGAACGAGGGCGCGCGGGCCTGACGTGACGGCCTGGAACCTCGCTCAAGGGGCAGCGGCAAAGATCCGGAGCCGGGGCTGATGGCCAGGCAGCGGGCAGACCAGATGCTGGTGGAACGCGGGCTGGCTGAAAGTCGCTCGCGTGCGCAGGCCCTCATCATGGCAGGGCTGGTCTATGCGGGCGAGCGCAAGCTCGCCAAGGCCGGCGAAATGCTGGCGCCCGATGCCCCGATCGAAGTGCGCGGGCGGGATCATCCCTGGGTCTCGCGCGGGGGGCTGAAACTGGCCCACGGTCTTGAGCATTTCGGCCTCGATGTGACCGGCGCGGTGGCGCTGGACATCGGCTCCTCGACCGGTGGCTTCACCGATGTTCTGCTCGCCAATGGCGCTTTGCGTGTCCACGCCGTCGATGTGGGCACCAACCAGCTGGCCTGGAAGCTGCGGCAGGATCCGCGCGTGGTGGTGCTTGAACAGACGAACGCCCGCGCCCTCACATCGGCCCACATCCCCGAAGCGGTGGACATCATCGTCTGCGACGCAAGCTTCATATCGCTGGCGAAGGTGCTGGAAGCAGCGCTCGGCTTTGCGAAACCGGGCGCGCATCTGGTCGTGCTGGTGAAGCCCCAGTTCGAAGCCGGCCGTCAGGAAGTGGGAAAAGGCGGCGTGGTAAGAGACCCTGCCGTCCATACGCGCGTGTGCGAAGAGGCAGCGGCTTGGGTCACGGGTCGGGGGTGGCGGGTGCTGGGCATCACGCCTTCCCCCATCACCGGGCCGGAAGGCAATGTGGAATTCCTGCTGGCTGCACAAAAGCAAGGGGCGGCAGAGCAAAGCTCCACCGCCCCCTGAGCATTACCGGCCGCAGCCGGAAGCCGGAGACCGATCGCTGACGATCAGTGCGCCATCGACTTCTTCACCTGGTCGGCGGCGAGCGCCATGCGGTTCGAAATCGGCTGCACCACGTCACCGGCAACCTTCAGCCAGGTCTCGGACAGCTGCGACCAGTTGGCGACAGCCTTCTCGAACTGCGACCTGGCATAGTCATTCTGCGCCTGGAAGAATTCCTGGGAAGTCTTGGCGCCGGTAACCGCCTTGAAGGCAGCCTGCGCATCCTCGACATGCTTCTTCGACGTTTCCGCGAAGTGGCCGGCAAGGGTCTCGGCGGCGACGCCGGCCGCCTTGGCGGATTCGATCATCGCCTCGACATTGCCCTTGGCGAAATCGCTCATCTCGCTCATCGTTTTCATGTTCTTCTCCATCAGCTCGCTCATCCTGTCGTTCATCTGGCCGAAGCCCGCCCCAACCTCGGCAACTGCCTCGGCAGCTGCTTTATTCACGGCGTCCACAGCCTCCTCGGCCGTTTTCTCAATCCCGGAAAAGATGGCGGCTGCCGGGGTCTCACCCGCAACGGTTTCAGCCGCGCCGCCCTGTTCGCTGCCTTTGCTGCCGCTCATCGCCATCTCCTTCGTGACGGGCAGCGGTGCCGCATCCCCGTCCGGTGCAGCCGATGCCGCCGATGCCGCCTTTACGGGGCGTGTCCGTCCGGCCTTGCGGCCAGCGTTCCCGCTTGTCCCGTTGCGTCGCGCAGACGGCGCCTTGGGGGGATTTTCCTGCGACATTCGCCGCACTCCATTGCTATGCTGCGTTGCACAATAGCAAGGAAAGGCCGCAGAGGCAACCGGATTCTTGTGCACCGCAGCATTGGCCATGCCGGCGGCGTGATGGGCAAGGCCCGGGCGCGTCAGCCTCAGTGCGAGACGGCAACCCGCTCCACGCCGGAAAGCTTCAGCTGGGCGTCGATGGCGGCCACCAGCCGGGCAAGCGCGGCATCGTCCTTTGCTTCCGCCCGCGCCACCAGCACGTCCTGCGTGTTCGAGGCACGCAGCAGCCACCAGCCATCGGGCGTGTTCACGCGCGCGCCATCCGTGTCGTTGACATTCGCGCCCTCGGCCTTCAGCCGTGCCTGCACTTCACGCACCACTTCGAACTTCCGCTCTTCCGAGCAGGGGAATCGAAGCTCCGGCGTGTTGATGACAGCGGGCATGGCGCTTTTCAGAGCCGTCAGCGATTGGCCCAGCACGCCCACGGCCTCGATCAGGCGGATGGCTGCATGCAGCGCATCGTCAAAACCATACCAGCGGTGCTTGAAGAAGATGTGCCCGCTCATTTCCCCGGCGAGTGGCGCGCCCGTCTCCTTCATCTTCGCCTTGATGAGGGAATGGCCCGTCTTCCACATCAGCGGCTTTCCGCCCAGTTCGGCGATGCGGTCGTAAAGGGCCTGACTGGCCTTCACATCGGCGATGATGGTGGAGCCAGGAAGCTCCTTCAGCAGCGCCTCCGACAGGATCGCGAGCAGCTGGTCCCCCCAGATGATTCGCCCTTCCCCGTCGATCGCGCCGATGCGATCGCCGTCGCCATCGAAGGCAATGCCGAAATCGAGCTTCTGTTCGGCAACGAGCTGGCGCAGATCCTCGAGATTATCCTCAACCGTCGGGTCGGGGTGGTGGTTCGGAAAATTGCCGTCGATCTTCGTGAACAGGGCATGATGTTCGCCCGGAAGCCGCTTCAGCAGCTTTTCGAGCGCCTCGCCGGTTGCGCCATTGCCTGCATCCCAGCCGATGCGAAGGGCCGGGCCGCTGAAATCGCGCAGCAGGCGATCAACATAGCGGTCCAGTATGTCAGCCTTGCGGGCGCTGCCCTCGCCATGCACCCAGTCCCCGTTGATGGCGGCTTCTCCCAGCGCCCGGATGTCGGCGCCATAGAAGGGGCGATCCTTCAGCATCATCTTGAAGCCATTGTAGTTGGGCGGGTTATGGCTTCCCGTGATCATCACGCCGCCATCGGCTTCCAGCTCCGATACGGAGTAATAGAGCATCCCCGTCGGGCCGAGCCCCACGCGCAGCACGTCGCAGCCGGCAGCCACCAGCCCGTCGACCAGCGCCTGCTCCAGCCGTGGGGAGCTGTGGCGGCCGTCATAGCCCACGCACACCAGCTTTCCGCCACCACGGCGCACCACGGTTCCGAAACCGCGCCCGATGGCTTCGGCATCCGCCTCGCCCAGCGTTTCGCCGATGATTCCGCGAATGTCGTATTCGCGCAGCGAGGTCGGGTGGAACGCATGGCTCTGCATGAAGGTCCTTTCGCGGGTTTGCGTCACAAGATGTGCAGCAAGCGAAGCGTTAGGTAGCCTTGCCTGCCCGCGTCAACCGGGTCGGCGGCGGTGAATTTGCAACAAAAGGTCACGCGCCGCATTCACGCGACGGGCAATGTCCGGGTCACCGCCCCGGTCGGGATGGACTTCGGCAATCCGTCGGCGGTGGGCGGCAATGATCTCGTCTTCCCCGGCATTGAGACCGACACCGAGGATCTGCCGGGCTTCCAGCTCGTCGAGCGGGATGGCGGAAACCCGCCGCCGCAACTGGCCGGCAAGGGCAAGGCCGGCCGTGGCGGCGGCAACTGCAAGCCCGGTCAGATGCTGGCCGCGCGCCACCAGCCATGCAGCAAGCCCGGCGCCCGCCACCAGCGCGATCTTGCGCCCGGCATCAGGCCCCAGCCGCCCCGTGAACCAGAGCCAGCCGAACAGGCCAAGGGCGGCAAGCGCCAGCAGCCCCATCAGGCGGCCTTCTGGCCGGGCACCCTGTCGGCAAGGGGAAGCTGCAGCGCACCGATCAGTTCACGAAGCTCCGCCCGGGCCGCCACATGGCTGACGGAGGCATCCTTCAGATGCGCGATATCGAGAAGGGTAAGGCCGCGCGGGAACAGTTCGCGGTAGATCACCCGCTCGGACAGGCCCGGCACCACGCGGAAGCCGATTCGCCGCGAAAGTTCCTCCAGCGCCGTGCCAACGCGCTTGCGGTTGCGGGCCTCCAGCGTCGAAAGGCGGTTCCTGAGCACCACCCAGTCAACCGTGCCGCCATCGCTGCGGGCGCGCGTCTGCCGCGCCTTCCAGACCAGCTCGGCATAGAAGCTGGGCTTGGTGACATTGTATTTTTCGGGATCGACCTGGCCCAGCAGGTCGAAATCGATGAAGCTGTCGTTGATCGGCGTGATCAGCGTATCGGCCCGGGCGATCGCCGCGCGGCCAATGTCGGAATCGCGTCCCGGCGTGTCGATCACCAGCACATCGGCATCCGTCTTCAGGAATTCGGCAAGCGCCGCATCCTGGCCGTCCTCGATCACCGTCACCGGCGGGACGATCAGGTCGAGTTTCTTGCGCTGAGCCCATTGGGCGCGGTTTTCGAGGTAGCGCGCCGTGGTGCGCTGGCGCCAGTCGCAGTCCGCCACGGCGACGCGCAGGCCCACGCTTGCCAGCGCAAGGGCTATGTGCACGGCTGTCGTCGACTTGCCGGACCCGCCCTTTTCGTTGCCCAATACGATCACGTGGGGCCCCCGCGCCCCCGCTTGCGTTGACATCTTACCCTGCCTCTTGCGAAGGCCGGCCCAGTGCCGGCGGGCGCACCTTGGCGACAGAAGGGTGCTTTCGTCAATCGAACGGAGGGTCGTGATGGAAACGGTGAGGGACGTGACGGCGCTGAGGGCCCGCATCAGGGCCTGGCGCGGCAATGGCGAACGTGTGGCGCTGGTTCCCACCATGGGGGCGCTGCACCCGGGCCACATGTCGCTGGTGGCGATGGCCCGCCGCAAGGCGCACCGCGTGATCGCCTCCATCTTCGTCAACCCCGCCCAGTTCGGCGCCGGCGAGGATCTGGACCGCTACCCCCGGCGCGAAATGGCCGATGCCGCGATGCTTCGCGCCGCCGGGTGCAGCCTGCTTTTCGCGCCGCCGGTCGAGGTCGTCTATCCCCCCGGCTTTTCGACGAAAGTGTCGGTCACCGGCCTCGACGAACCGCTGGAAGGCGCGGCCCGGCCCGGCCATTTCGATGGCGTTGCCACCGTCGTCTCCAAGCTGCTGCTGATGGCCTTTCCCGATGTCGCCGTCTTCGGCGAGAAGGACTGGCAGCAGCTTGCCATCATCCGCCGCATGGTCACCGACCTCGACATTCCCGTCGAGATCGTCGGCGCGCCCACCCTGCGCGAACCGGATGGCCTCGCCATGTCGTCGCGCAACGCCTATCTCAACACCGGCGAGCGGACGATTGCCGCCGCCCTGCCCCGCACCCTGCGCGCCGCCGCCATCGCCCTCAGGGATGGCGCGCGAGTCGCGGAAACGCTGGCGACGGCCCGCGCCTCGCTGCAGTCGGCCGGCTTCAGGCTCGATTATCTTACACTCGCCGACGAGCGCAGCCTGAAGCCGCTCGACCGGGTGGAGCGCCACGCCCGCCTCTTCGTGGCGGCAAGGCTCGGCACCACGCGGCTGATCGACAACTGGCCCGTGGACATGCCGGCATGAGCGCCGCGGAGGCACGCGCCGCCCTCGATGACGCCATCGCGCGGGCCAATGCCCATGCGCCCTTCCTGCGCGGGCTGATCCGGCGCGAACCGGAGCTGGTGGAGATGATGGCGGCCGACGGTTTCGACGCCGCCGTTGCCCATTCCATCGCCCGGCTCGACCAGGAGCATGCGGCCCGGAGCGTGCGCGAAGCCCGCGGCGGCGTCGCGCTCACGGTGGCGCTCGCCGATCTGTCGGGGGCATGGCCGCTGGAAAAGGTGACGGGCGCGCTGACCGATTTCGCCGACCGGGCGCTGGATTTCGCCATCCGCCAGGCCTTTGCCGAACGCGAAGCGGAGCCGGACGGGCTGGCGGCGCTGGCGCTGGGCAAGATGGGCAGCGGCGAACTCAACTATTCCTCCGACATCGATCTCATCTTCATCCACGACCCGGAACGCCTGCCGCGCCGCCCGCACGAAGACCCGACGGAAGCGGCCGTCCGGCTCGTGCGGCGCATCTCGGCGCTCCTCGCCGAGCGAACGGGCGATGGCTACGCCCTGCGCGTGGACCTGCGCCTGCGCCCGGACCCGGACAGCACGCCCTCCTCCCTGCCGCTGGGCGCCGCGCTCAACTATTATCAGTCGCAGGCGCTGGCCTGGGAACGCTCGGCCTTCATCCGCGCCCGCGCGGCAGCCGGCGACACGGCCATGGGCTGCGATTTCCTGGCCGAAGTCGAGCCCTTCATCTGGCGGCGAAGCCTCGACTATTCGGCCCTCGCCGAAATCCGGGAGGTGAGCCACCAGATCCGCGACCATTTCGCGGAGGGGCAGAAGCTGGGGCCAGGCTTCGACCTGAAGCGCGGCCGCGGCGGCATCCGCGAAGTCGAGTTCTACGCCCAGGTGCATCAGATGATCTTCGGCGGCCGCGACCGGACCCTGCGCCCGGGCGCCACCCTCGATGCACTGGATGCGCTGGCGCAGGCAGGACGCATCCGGGGCGAGGATGCCAGGATGCTGGCCGATGCCTATCGCCATTATCGCACGCTGGAACACCGCATCCAGATGATGGACGACCAGCAGACCCATGCCGTGCCGAAGCTGGCCGCCGGGCGGACGCAGCTGGCGGGCCTGTGCGGCGCTGCCAGCTGGAAGGCGCTGGAGGCCGATCTCGCGCCGCGCCTGAAGGCGGTGGCGAAACTCTATGACCAGCTGCTGGAAACCGGCGAAGACAAGCGCGGCGAGCGAATCCCGATGGATCCGGAAGGGGCCGGACGCTGGGCCGCAAAGGCGAAGATCAAGGATCCGAAGCTGCTTGCCACGCTGATCGAGGGCTGGCGTTCAGGGCGGATGCGCTCGTTGCGCGCGCCCGAGGCGATGCAGGCCTTCGAACAGGTGATCCCCGGCCTCGTGCAGCAGATTGGCAGTGGCCGCACCGGGCGGGAAGCGCTGATCCGGCTCGATCAGCTCATCACCGCCCTGCCCTCGGGCGTGCAGTTCTGGCGCCTGCTGGCCGCCCACCCGAAGCTGGCCGAAGTCGTCGGGCGGCTGCTCACCACCACGCCGCTCCTTGCCGACGCCCTCGCCCGGCGCCCCAGCCTCATCGACATCCTGCTGGAGCCGGCCTCGCCCCTGCCCGACATCGCAGCCGCCAGCCTCGAGCTCGCACAGGTGACGCGCGGGCTGGAAGGCGAAGCCCTGCTCGACCGGGTGCGCGAATGGACTGCCGAGCGCCGCTTCCTGTTGGGGGTCATGCTGCTCGATGGCACCATCGCGCCCGCCCGCGCCTCGCACGAACTGTCCCTGATGGCGGAAGCGGCCGTAGGCCTTCTGGCCGATGCCGTCACGCGGGACTTTGCCGTCAGACATGGCACGGTTCCGGGTGGCCGCCTCGTACCGCTGGCGCTTGGCCGCTTCGGTGGCGGCCAGCTCACGACCCAGTCCGACCTCGACATCGTGCTGCTGTTCACCGGCAGCTACGAGGCCATGTCCACGGGCGATCCGCCGCTGACGGCCAGCGCCTGGTTCAACCGGCTGGGGCCGCGCCTCATAGCCGCCCTCACCGTGCCCACGGCCGCCGGCCCGCTCTACGAGGTGGACACCCGCCTGCGCCCATCAGGCAATGACGGCCTGCTTGCAGTCAGTCTCGACAGCTTCGAACGCTATCAGCGCGAGGAAGCCGGCATATGGGAGACGATGGCCCTGACGCGGGCACGCCCCATTGCCTGTGCGCCCGAGGATGCCGCAGCGGCCCAGGCTGTCATCGACAGCATCGTCTCAGCCCCGCGCGACAGCCAGGCGGTGTGGCAGGAAGCGGTGGAAATGCGCCGCCACATCGCGAAGCACAAGCCACAGGCCGGCCCCTTCGATGTGAAGCTGATGAAGGGCGGCCTTGTCGACATCGAGTTCATCATCCAGGCCCGCGCGCTTGTTTCGGGCCATCCGGTGCCGCCAAGGCTGGCGGATGCCGCCGCCCAGCTGGCGCCCGAACTCGTCGAGCCGGCGCGCCTGATGATGGACCTGCTGGTGATGCTGCGGCTGGTTCAGCCGCATGACGCCAGCGCCGCGCCGGATGCAGCTGCCGGCGCGCTTCTGGCACGCGCATGCGGCAAATCGGGCCTTGCCGCCCTCAAGGCAGATCTTGCACAAGCGCGCGGTATCGTCACCCGCTGCTGGTCCGAAACCTTCAGCCCTTCCCCGCAGGAGAAAAACCGATGAGCCTCGAAGTCGGAAGCCCCGCACCGGATTTCACCCTCGATACGCCGGACGGCCCCGTCAGCCTCGGTGACTTCGCCGGAAAATGGCTGCTGCTCTATTTCTATCCCAAGGATGACACCTCGGGCTGCACCAGGGAAGCCATCCAGTTCACCGGCGCCGCCGGCGATTTCGCCGCCCTCGATGCGACGATCCTGGGCGTTTCGAAGGATTCGGTAGCGAGCCATGCGAAATTCGCCGCCAAGCATGATCTCGGCATCCGCCTCGGCTCCGACCCGGAAGGCGGGACGGTCGAGGCCTATGGCGCCTGGGTCGAAAAAAGCATGTACGGGCGCAAGTACATGGGCATCGACCGCTCCACCTTCCTGATCGGGCCGGGCGGCAGGATTGTAGCGCTGTGGCGCAAGGTGAAGGTGCCTGGCCATGCCGATGCCGTGCTGAAGGCCCTGAAGGCGGCCCGGGGCTGAGGCGCCGCTGATGGTGGACAGCCTGCGCACAGCGGCCGTCACCGTCCTGCTTACGGCTGACGCCGCCGGAAAGGCGCTGGCCGCCCGGGATCTCAGGCGGCGATGGCAGGCGGGCGAACTGGCGCTTTCGGCCGAAGGACCGGCCATGCCAGATCGCCCGGCCCGCCCGGAAAATCCCCGGCTGCTGCCACCCAATGCCATGCCCAAGCGTGGTCGCGCCGGTTCGCCCCGCGCGCGCTTCGCCCTGCTGCACGCCCTTGCCCACATCGAGCTCAACGCCATCGATCTCGCCACCGACATGGCCGGCCGCTGGGGGCCGGACATGCCGCCTGCCTTTACCGATGACTGGCTCCGCATCGCCGACGAGGAGGCGATCCACTTCTCGATGCTGTCGGGCCTGCTGGCCGGCATGGGGGGCGCCTATGGCGACCTGCCGGCCCATGACGGCCTGTGGGAAGCCGCTCAGGCAACGGCAGGCGACCTTCTGTCCCGGCTCGCCATCGTGCCGCAGGTGCTGGAAGCGCGCGGGCTCGATGTGACCCCGCCGATGATCGCGCGGTTCGAGGCGCAGGAGGACCGGGAAGCAGCCGCCGTGCTCAGGCGCATCCTCGCCGACGAAATCACCCATGTGGAAGCGGGCAATCGGTGGTTCCGCTACCTGTGCGGCGAATCATTTGCAGAACCCATGGGAACCTTCCGCCGCCTCGTGGGTTTGCACTTTCGCGGAGCTGTTAAGCCGCCATTCAACGATTCAGCGCGGCGACAGGCCGGTCTGACGATGGACTGGTATGTCGGCCTTGGATTCCCCGATTCCCCTTCTAAACCGTAAATCACCGTTGCGCGGTCATGGGTTCCGGCCCGTTTCAGGCAGCGGGACGAGTTGAACGAAAACCAAGTGAGTGTGCTGTCCGGCCTTGTGCCGGATCCGCTGCCAAGGGGTCGAAAAGACGAATGCAGGAAAAGGTGAAACGTGCGGCCGCGCGAGTGTCCGTCGCTGTATCCGCCCTGCTTCCCGATCGGCGGATCCACATCGAGACCGACAGCGGAAAACGCTCCATCAGCATCGGGACGCGCGAACAGCTCATGGGACTCGCAACCACTGCCATGATCGCCGGCTGGCTCACGGTAAGCACCGTCGGCGCAATGACCACGGACAAGGCCGCAGACCAGCAGGCAGAAGCTGAACTGGCGCGCATGGCAGCCCAGATGCAGGCCCTGAAGGCCGACACCGTCGCCCTCAAGGGCAGCGTCGCCACCACCGCCCAGCGTATCGAAGCCCGCCAGCAGTTCCTCGATGCCCTGCTGACCGGCAAGGCCCGTGGCGCCGACCTCGCAGACCTTCTGCCCCGCACCACCCGCCGCATTTCCGCCGAAGCGGCGGCCGCTTCGGGCGTTCTCGCACCGTTCGCCGCGCTCGAGCAGAAGCAGCTCGCGCTGGTGGACCGCGCTTCGGCAACCGCCGAAACCCGCCTCCGCGATGCCGAAGCACTCATCGGCCGCCTCGGCCTCAATCCGGGCCGCTTCGTTGCCCAGTCTTCCGGCAAGTTCATGCATACCGGCCTCGGTGGTCCGTTCGTTCCCGCAACCGAGGATGCAGCCGGCGCCGACCCGCGCTTCGCCGAACTCTTCATGAACTGGCAGCGCGTGGAACAGCTCGAGGAAGCCATGGCCTCGCTGCCTGCCTATATACCGGCCAAGAGCTACACGCTCACCTCGGGCTTCGGCTTCCGCTATGACCCCTTCCACGGCAAGGGCGCCCGCCATGCCGGGCTCGATCTCGCCGGCGCCCATGGCGAACCGATTTATGCCGCGGCTTCCGGCCGCGTTGTGCGCGCCGGCCGTTTCGGTGCCTATGGACTGGCCGTCGATATCGACCATGGCCGCGGAATCACCACCCGCTACGCCCATCTTTCCAGCGTCAAGGTTTCCGCCGGGGACCGTGTGGACATGGGCCAGAAGATTGGCGGAATGGGCTCGACCGGGCGCTCGACCGGCACGCACCTCCACTATGAGATCCGCATCGACGGCCAGCCGGTGAACCCGCGCCCCTTCGTCGAAGCGTCGACCTACCTCCTCGCCTTCCAGACCGAAACGGCCGGACCGCGCTGAAACGTCGCGCCGCCCGGGATTCCGGGCCGCGCCATGACTGCGGGCCAAAGCGGGGATTCCTGTTGGCCGGAACGGTGTCCGTGGTTGCGAGCAGGCCGCGGCGAGCCTAGATAGTGTCCATGGCCGATATCGCTCTCACTCCTGCGGCAGCTGCACGCGTTGCCGCGATAGCAGCCCGGCAGGGCCGTCAGGATCCGCGCCTGCGTCTTTCCGTGGATGGTGGCGGCTGCGCGGGCTTCCAGTATAAATTCGAGCTGGCCGATGCCCCGGCCGAGGATGACACGGAAATCGTGACAGATGGCGTCGGGTTGCTGGTGGACAGCATCAGCCTGCCGCTGGTTGCCGGGTCGGTCGTCGATTATGTCGAGAATCTGGGCGGGGCCGCCTTCCAGGTCCGCAACCCCAATGCCGCTTCCAGCTGCGGCTGCGGCACCTCCTTTTCCGTGTGAGGATCGCCAGCTTCAACGTGAACGGCATTGGCGCCCGCCTGCCCCGCCTGCTCGACTGGCTGGCGGAAGCCAAGCCGGATGTCGTCTGTTTGCAGGAAATCAAGACGGAAACCGCCCGTTTCCCCTTCGACGCCATCGAAGATGCCGGTTATCACGCCCTTGTCCATGGGCAGAAGGGCTTCAACGGCGTCGCCATCCTCTCGCGGGAACCCGCCGAAGAGGTAGGGCGGACTCTGGCCGGCAATGACGGGGACGAACAGTCACGCTGGATCGAGGCCGAAGTCGGCGGCATCCATATCTGCGGCCTCTATCTTCCCAATGGCAACCCGGTGCCCGGCCCCAAGTTCGACTACAAGCTGGACTGGATGGACCGGCTGGCAGCCCGTGCCGCCGCGCTTCTGGCTTCGGAGCGGCCTATCGTGCTGGCAGGCGACTGGAATGTCTGCCCCACGGACCACGATGTCGCACGACCCGACATGATGGCCGAGGATGCGCTCTGCCGGCCGGAATCCCGCGCCCGCTTCCGCGCACTTGTCGCCAGCGGCTGGACAGATGCGATCCGGGCCCGGCATCCGCACGCCGAAGTCTATACCTACTGGGACTATCAGGCCGGGGCTTGGGCGAAGAACTGGGGCCTCAGGATCGACCACCTGCTGCTGTCCCCCGCTGCGGCGGACCGCATGCTGGATGCCGGAATCGACCGCGATGTCCGGGCCGGCGAACGCGCCAGCGACCATGTCCCGGTCTGGGTTGACCTGGCCGGGTGAATCTCTCCGGCAGTAGCGGGGCTGAGCGGAATAGACCCTAGAGATCGCGCTCGTAGATGCGGTAGGTCTTGCGGATCTTCGCGTTGATGGCCTCGGCAATCGAGATCATCGGGCCATTGTCATCGAGAATCCAGCCGATTTCACCGAAGCGCGAGCCGTTCTTCGCAACCGCGTCACGGCGGATATACTCGATCATCATGAAGGCAAGCAGCGAGGCGGTGCGACTGCCCTGAAGCGACTTGCGAACACCCATCAGCGGCACGCGCATCCAGTCCACCTGCGGGTTGCGCAGGCGCCACAGCAGTTTCGCCCAGCCGAAGGGAAAGAGCCTGCCGTCAAGATCCCGTATCAGCTGGTTGATGTCGGGCACGGTCATCATGAAGGCGACCGGCTCGCCATCATATTCCGCCACCCGGATGAGATGCGGAAAGACGATGGGCTTCAGCTTCTTGCCGACATGGGCGATTTCGGCATCGGTAAGCGGCACGAAACCCCAGTTGTCCGACCAGGCTTCGTTCAATATGTCGAGAATGAGCTTCGCTTCCTCGTCGAAGCGCTTCAGCTCGACCTCGCGGATGCGGATGCGCTTGTTGCGCTCTCCCGCGGCAACGATGCGGTTCACAAGCTCCGGAAACGGCTGCTCGATGGGCAGGTCCCAGGCGTGAAGATCCTTCACCCCGGCATAGCCGGCGGCAAGCACATGGCGTTCGTACCACGCCCGGTGATGGCCCATCATCACCACGGGCGGCTCTTCAAAGCCGGTAACGAGAAGCCCCGGCTCGTCCCAGATGGAGATGCTGACAGGGCCTTGCGCGCGTTTCATGCCCTGCGCGCGCAGCCAGTCCTCGGCGGTCCGGATGAGTTCGGCAGCCACTTCGGCATCGTCGATGGTTTCGAAAAGGCCCCATTGGCCAAGGCCTGGGGTGCGCTCCTGCACAAGATCGCAGACCTGAGCGGAAATGCGGCCGACCACTTCGCCATTGCGCCGGGCGAGGAAAAAGGCGGCCCGCCCATGAAGGAACCAGGGATTGCTTTTGGGGCCGCCGATGAGCGCGTGGATGTCACCCTTCAGCGGCGGAACCCAGGCCGGATCATCGGCATAGATCCACCAGGGAAGATCGACAAAGGCGCGCCTGTCGGCAGCCGTGGCGACAGGCCTGATGTCCACGCCCTTCAATGCACTTCCCCTGGATGTCCGTTCAACACCGGCCCGCTATCCGGCGGCTGCGCGCCGGATGTCAAGGCCGGTACAACCCGGCTGCCAATGGTGGGCCGGCTTGCCGTTGCCGGCTTCAGGCCGCGTCGGCGTTCGGGTCACTATCATTCTGGTTGGCGGCACGCTTGCGCGGATGGCCCTTGGCGACACCGCCCGAAAGGCGGGACACCCACGGATAGGAGCGGGCGACATCGTCAGTGTAGCCAAGGTTGAACACGGTGGGCGATTTCGCCGGCCGCTGCTCGCGCTCGTAAAGAGTTCCGAAAATGCGGTCCGGCCAGAAGCTGGTGATGCCGAAGTTGCCGGTTTCGTCATGGAAATGGTGCGCCATGTGGCGGCGCTTCATTTCCACGAGCAGGGGGTTCTTCGGCTTGTAACTGAGATGCTGGATGCAGTGGGCGAATTCATAGAAACAAGTGGTCAGAAGGCCTGCCGCAAACGCAACGGCAGCCCCGCCCACGCCGCCGATCATCCAGCCCACCGGGATCGTTGCGATGGCGATGGTGGGCAGCGTCGTGTAAAGCGCGCCGAACAGCACCTCGAGGTGGTTCGGATCCTGGTGATGATCGTAATGGATGCGCTTCCAGGTCCGCGCTGTCAGCGGGGATTTGTACATCCACTGGCTGTGCAGCACATAGCGGTGCAGCAAATACCAGATCAGCGGATAGGCGATCACGGCAAAGACCGCGGCCCCAACTCCGGCGAGAAGGCTGGGCGGGTTCCAGATGGCCACGCCCACGGAAATCACGGCCAGGATGAGATAGGCCTGAATCGCATAATATTGAAAATAGGCGACCACGAGTTCCCGCAAGGTCATCCGGTCCAGAAAATGGGCCCGGCTCCAGATTCCGGGCCGCTTTGCATGTTCCACGATCAAGGCTGTCTACTCCGACAATGCATCACGCCCATGTGATGGGGCATTGCGGCGATTTTAGGGTGCAATTCGCGCAGCCATAAGAGGGGCAAGCGGCCCTGCGCGCTTTGGCCGCTATTCCTCGGTTCGCACGAGCACGCTTTCCCCCACCAGGAAGAAAAGCAGGAACGGCGCCCAGGCGGCGGCCCATGGCGGATAGGTTCCGAAATCGGCCATCGCCATGGCGAAATTGTCGACCACGAAAAAGGCGAAGCCAAGCGCCAGCCCGATGACGGCGCGAACGAACAGCTTGCCCGACCGCGCCAGGCCGAAAGCCGCGACGGAGCCGAGCAAGGGCATCAGGGCCGCCGACAGGGGGCCGGATATCTTGTGGTTCAGCTTGGCGACGAGCTGGTCCGTGGGCTTCCCTGCGGCCTTCAGGTCACGGATGGCGGGCCAAAGCTGCCAGAAGGGCAGATGATCGGCATTGACGCTGCGTGTCGTGAACTGCTGTGGCTGCGCCCCTGTTGGCAGCGCGATCCGGCTGCTGGCGGTGCGCTTGCCGGTTGCCACATCGAAGCGGGATGCATTGACAAGCAGCCAGCCGCCCGCCGCCGGACGGGCTTCATCCGCCCGCACGATCGCGACCAGTCGCTCATCCGACCGGATGTAGAGGCTGACATCATGAAGGCGTGTGTCCGCCCCCGCCCCCTCGACCCTGGCGACATGCCAGAGGTCGCTTCCGGCGCGCACCCACACTTCGCGGCCGGTCGGTTCCTCGGGCGGAACCGGGTGATATTCGGCGGCCTTCCACCGATCATATTCGAAGTTCGCGCGCACCAGCACGCGTTCGTTGAAGATGAAGTTGAGCGCCGCGATCACCAGCCCGGCCAGAACCAGGGGCGCCAGGATCTGGTGCGCGCTGATGCCGGCCGCCTTGAAAATGGTGATCTCGCTGTTCTGGTTCAGCGTCATGAAGGTGAGCAAGGTTGCCAGCAGGACGGAGAAAGGCAGGAACAGCGCGATGATCTGCGGCATGCGGATGGAAACATATTTCCACAGCTCCGCCTCGCCATTGCCGGGAACGGCAAGGATACGGCCGGATTCGCCCAGCAGGTCGAGCGTCATCAGGATGAGCGCCAGCCCGGCCAGAAAGGCGAAGGTGCGCGTGATGAACATGCGCGCGGTGTATCGCGCGAGTGTCGGGGCGGGAAACAGGCGGGACAGCATCAGTTCACCCGCGCCCCCGCGGCACCCTCAGCCGCACCGTCCGGCACTTCGCCGAGCAGGGTCTCCGGCACAAGGCCGATCTTCTGCGCGGGCTTCTTCAGGCGGCTGAAGAGCTTGGTGATCCTGGCGAACAGGCGTTCCAGCCCGCCGATGGGCTGGCCGCCCGGCTGGTGGGCGAGAACATGATAGAACCAGTAGCAGAGCGCGGCGAACAGCGCGAAGGGAACCCACTGCGCCAGCAGCGGATCGACCCGGCCGATCGCGCCCATGCGTTCCCCATATTCCGAGACCTTGTGGTAGGTCACGAGGATCACGATCGAAAGGAACACGCCAAGCGCCGAACTGCTGCGCTTGGGCGGAACTGCCAGCGCGATCGCCAGAAGCGGCAGGACGAACATGGCAACCCATTGCACCGTTCGGCGGTGGAAGGTGGCGCTGGCCTGGGTCCGCTCGTCGGCCATGGCGGTCTCGTCACGCATCAGCTGCCACAGCTCGGGCAGGGTGCGCTCGAGGTTTGCGCCACCACGGGCGCGGAAGCTCTCGATGGCCGGCAGGTTCACGGGCAAGTCGTGCAGGGCAAAGCTGAGGACACGGGGCACGCCCTCGCCCGGCGGATCATGGACCAGCGTGCCATTTTCCAGCCGCAGGATGATGATGTCGGGGTCATCCGTCATCAGGAACTGGCCGCGAGCGGCCGATACGGCAAGCGAGCGCCCGTCTTCCGAACCGGCGCGGACGAACACGCCGCGCAGGTCGCGGCCCTCGTCGAAGCTTTCTTCCACCCTGAGCGTGGTGCGTTCGCCGATGCGGGCGAATTCGCCAACCTTGATGCTGGCGCCAAGGGCGCCCGAGCGCAGTTCGAAGCGCAGCCCCTCATAGGCGTAGCGCGAATAGGGCTGAAGATAGCCGACGATGCCGAAATTGATGAGGGCGAACAATGTCGCGAGCATGTAGGGCACCTTCAGCATCCGGCCATAGCTGACGCCCACGGAATTGAGGGCATCGAGCTCGGAGGAAAGCGCAAGGCGCCTGAAGCCGAGCAGGATTCCAAGTGTCACGCCGATGGGAATGCCGAGTGAAAGATATTCCGGAATCAGGTTGCCGAGCATCCGCCAGACAACCGACACCGGCCCGCCTTCGTTCACCACGAAATCGAAGAGGTTCAGCATTTTCTCGAGGAGAAGCAGCATGGCCGCGATCACAAGCGTGCCCACGAGGGGCACGATGATCAGCTTGAAGAGATAGCGGTCCACCGCTGTCAGCACTGCCATGGTGCCTGCGCCTTAGCAGGCAGACCGGCAAAAGGCCAAGCGCCCGGGTAGCAAAACAGACCAAAGGCTCGACGAAGGGCCCGGTCGTTCCTAGATATGTTGCATGATTGCAGCTCTCGCCCTGATGTCGACAGCCGTTTTCGGTGTTCCCGAAGCCTGCTCGTCCAATGCGGAATCGCCCGCCGTCCTCGTTCGTGTCCATGGCTTCAAGGACAGGGTCGGGCAATTGCGCATCGCCATCTATCGCGCCAACGAGGAAGAGTTTCTTGCGTCCGGGCGCTATGTCCAGCGGCTGGACACGCCGCTCACGCCGAAGGGCGACATGACGGTATGCGCACCCGTGCCGGAGGCCGGACAGCATATCGTCGTCGCCCTGCACGACCGGGACGCCAACGGCCGGTTCGGTCCATTCAAGGATGGAGTCGGCTTTTCCCGCAACCCGCGACTTGGTCTTTCCAAGCCCGACATCCAGAAGGTCGAAGTGCCTCTCGACGGCCTGATGCCGATGTCGATCGAGCTCAACTATATGCGGGGTCTTCGGCCAGCACCTGTGCGACAGAAGCAAAATCCCTGACGGTGAGCGTCTCGGCGCGGCGGGTCGGGTCGATGCCGAGCCGTTCCAGCGCCTGAAGCGCGTCCGGCAGGCCCTTGAGCGACTGCCGCAGCATCTTGCGCCGCTGACCGAAAGCCGCCGCCGTCACCTTTTCAAGCAGCTTCACGGGCACAGGGATGTCCGGCTGGCGTGGCACCAGCCTGACCACTGCCGAATCCACCTTGGGCGGCGGGGTGAAGGCGCGGGCGGGAAGCAGCATCTCGATCCGCACGTCGCAGCGCCACTGGGCCAGCACCGACAGCCGGCCATAGGCTGAACTGCCGGGGGGGGCGGCGATGCGTTCGGCGACTTCCTTCTGGAACATCAGGGTTGCCGAGCGCCACCAGGGCAGCCAGCGCGCCTGGGTGAGCCAGCCGGTCAGGAGAAGGGTGCCGATATTGTAGGGCAGGTTCGCCGCGATATGCGCGCCCTCCCCCGCCAGCGCCTCGGGGTCGACTTCGAGCGCATCGCCATGCACGATCTTCAGCCGCCCGCCACTGGCAGCCGAAAGGCGCTGGAGGATTGGCAACGCACGGGCATCACGCTCGACAGCGATCACCTCGGCCCCTGCCATCAGAAGCGCGCGCGTCAGGCCGCCCGGCCCCGGCCCCACTTCATAAACCCTGTCGCCCGGCGCCAGCGGAATGGAGCGGACAATCCGCGCCAGCAGGTTGAGATCGAGGAGGAAATTCTGGCCCAGCGCCTTGTCGGCGCGCAAGCCCTCGGCCGCAATCTCGTCCCTCAGCGGCGGAAGGGCGGCAAGCGCCTTCGCCACATCCTCCTCAGGCGATCCGATCAAGCTGCCTGGGCCTGGCTCTGCGCCCGTGTCTTCGCGCACTGGCCGGCAAGGGCGATGGCGGCGATCATGGCGCGCGGATTGGCTTCCCCCCGCCCGGCGATGCCGAAGGCCGTCCCGTGATCCGGCGAAGTGCGGATGAGCGGAAGGCCCAGGGTCATGTTCACGCCAAGATCGAAATACAGGGTTTTCAGCGGGATGAGCGCCTGGTCATGATACATGCAGATTGCCGCGTCATAGGTGGCGCGGGCAGCCGGATGGAACATGGTGTCGGCCGGCAATGGGCCGCTGACGTCCAGCCCCTCCTCGCGGAGGCGGTCGATCGCGGGCTGGATGATGTCCAGTTCCTCATGGCCCATGGCGCCACCCTCCCCCGCATGGGGGTTCAGCCCGGCGACGGCGAGGCGCGGCCGCGCGATCCCGAAATCCCGCACAAGGCCGCGCGCCACGACGCGCGCGCGCGAAAGGATCAGCTCCGTCGTCAGGGATTCCGGCACGCGCGCGAGCGGCCGGTGAATGGTGACAGGCACCGTCCTGAGGTCGGGACCGACCATCATCATGGCGACATTTTCGGCAGCCACCCCGCAACGCTCAGCGACGAATTCCGTCTGGCCGGGATGGCGGAAACCGATGGCATAGAGCTGCGCCTTGGCAACCGGCCCCGTGACCAGCGCGGCAGCCGCACCGGACCGTGCCAGCCCGACAGCCATTTCCACGGAATCGAGGGCACAGCGCGCGCCCGCCAGATTGGGCTGGCCGGGCACGATCTCGCCCGGATCATCCACCTGCAGAAGCGGCAGGGCTTCCGGAAAGACGCTGACGGCATCGCCGGGATGGCCGATCTGGGCGATCGGCCCATTCCAGACAGCCTCGATGCTGCGGCGGTCCCCGATGGCGAAAAAGGGCGGCAGCCTATGCGCTTCCCGGATGGCCCAGGCCTTGGCGATCACCTCAGGCCCGATGCCCGCCGGGTCGCCGAGCGATACGGCAAGCGGCATGATGGCGTGCCGCTCCCAGGACGTTACGGAAAAGTCGGTGGTGTCAGCGGTAGTCAATCACCGCATCCCGTCTGAGATCGCGCAGATAGCGCCGTGCGGCGCTGTTCACACGCTGGTCGTTCAGCTGACTGTACACCTGGTCGAAGCTGGGCAGGCCCGCACTGGCCGAGGGATCATCGCGACCACAAAGCACCAGCACGCGCAGGCCATCCTGCGGGGAGCCGAAGGGCGGCGTCGCCATGCCGACCTGCATGTTGCCGAGGATCTGCTGCAGCGGTCCGGGCAGATCGCCAAGCCGCAGCTGGTCGTTGTTCACCACTTCGGCCCCGATCTCGCGCGCGACTTCGTCGGCCCGGCCGCAGCCACCCATGTTGCGCGTGCGCTCCTGGATGCCGGCGGCAAGCCTGCGCGCCTCCGCCTCGCTGATTCCGGCCTTGAGCGGAATGGTCAGCTGCTTGAGGCTCAGAATGGCGTTGGACGGGTCCGCCGCAAGCACCTGCCGCTTGTCGATCAGGGCGATGATGGCGACACCGCCCGGAACGGCGACCGGGTCCGAGACGGCGCCGCGCGGCAGCGACGTGACGATGGGCTGAAGGGCGGCGGAAAGCTGGCCGGCGCGAACCCAGCCCAGATCCCCGCCGACAGCAGCCGTCGACGCCTCGGAAAACTGGCGGGCATAGGCGACGAAGCTGGCGCCCGCGCGCACCTGCTCGACGATCCGCGCCGCATCCGACAGCGCCTGCGCCTGCAACTCGGGCGGGGCCGAAAGGAAGATCTCGCCGACGCGATACTCTTCCTGGCCCTTGCTTTCCTCGAGCTTGCGGATGATCGACTGCACCTCATCGTCGCCGACATTGATGAAAGGCTCGACCCGGCGGCGCAGCAGCCTGGTCCAGGCCAGTTCGCCCCGGATCTGCTGCTTGATGGTGGCAGGCGAGGAACCGCCGTTCGCCAGAAACTGCGCGAACTGCTCGGGCGACTGCTGGAAATTCTGGGCGACGCGGGCGAAGGCCTGCTCGATCTCGGCTTCCGGAATCGTCACTTCGTTTTCACGCGCGGCCTGGATCTGGAGCATCTCGTCGATCAGGTTGCGCAGAACCTGCAGCCGCAGCATGTCCATCTCTTCCGGGGGAACACGGCCGCCATTGGCGATCACGACCAGCGAAAGACGGTGATCGACATCGGTATCGGTTATGATGTCCCCGTTCACGATCGCGGTTGCCTTGCGGACATTGGGGTCCACCGTACCGAGCACCGTGACTTCGGGCAGGTCAAGCCCGCCTGCCTGACGCTGCATCTGCAGCGCGCCCATCTGCTGGGCCACGGCCGGAGCCGGGGCAGAGGCAAGCGCCAGCCCGATCATGGCCAGGGCCGGCAGCGTCCGTTCGAACTTCTTCATGCGGTCAAAACTGTCCTTCCTTGCCGCCCGCATAGACGAGGGCGAAGCCAAGCGCCAGCACCCTCGGCCAGCAGAAACCCGCCTTTGCCGGATGGACGCTTAACCCCTGCTTACAGCGCCCGGAAACAGGGCCTAGCCAAGATTGCGCAGGGCAAGCGTGAACAGGAAGGTGTCCCCGATCCGCGCATTGGGATTATCGACATAGTTGCGCTTCCAGGTCAGGCCGATGTCGAAACATTCGTCCGTATAGCTGACGCCCAGCCGGTGGCGGATGGGCTGCCAGCCATCATTGGCTGTCAGCGGATCTTCCGCGCGTGAGGTGAGGTCGACGACAGCCGAGCCGAAAAGCGCCCAGTAGCGGCCGAATGCGATCCGCGCGCCGGCACGCACTTCCTCATGATCGGTCAGATCCTCGAGGTTGATGTTGCGGTTGAACTTCAGGTAGCCGAGCGAGACGAAGGTGCGCCGCGATCCGACGGCGATGTCGGTCTCGTTGCGGCGGATGGCGAGATTGTCCTTGTCCAGCCTGAGGCGCTGGGTGACTTCCACCATGTCGCCGAAGCGGACGGACAGCCGGCCGACGAAATCCGAGAGCCGGTCCGAAAGGCCGGTGCCGTCCGGAAAGATGTCTGTCTGGTCGTCGAGCCTGTAGCTCTGGCCCATCTGGGCGTTCAGCGCGATGCCGGGCTTCGTCCAGCGCCAGTCGAGACCATAGGTGATGCGTGCCCCGCCTTCCCAGCGGTCATAGCCGGGAAAGCGGTTGAGCGAGAAAAGGTTCGATTCCTCGAGGTCGATCGCACGTGAATCCTCGTTGGCGATTCCCTCATTGGCCGTGGCGGTGGATGCAACCAGCTGGACACGTGGCGAAATCACCTGCGAGCCGCCAAGGAACGGTCCGGCAAAGGGCCATTCCATGTCGACAGCAGCGAGCGGCACGAGACGCGTCTTCCAGCCATCGCGGCCGGCATAGAGCGGATCATCGGCGAGCGCCGTGTCAGACATCGAATAGATGTCGCCGCGCACGAGGCCGGTGAAGGTGATGCGCTGGCCGAGCGTGGTGAGCAGGCTGCGATCCCACTGGGCCGAAGCGAGCGCCCGCGCCATCGACTGCCCGTCGCGCCGGTAAAGGCCGAGGCTGTTGGCCTGCAGCATGACCTGCCCGCCGGCCACCTGGTCCGGAAGGCGCCAGCGGAAGTCGATCAGCGGCAGCGCCATGGGCGTCCTGCCATCCTCGACTCCTGTCCGCAGGTCCTGGAACGCCCAGCCGGTCACGGAAAAATAGCGCCCCTTTTCAAACCGTTCGAGGGCGTAGGTGGAGCGCAGGCGCGTATCCAGGCTGATCTGGTAACGACCAAGGAAATTGTCGTCGTTCGTCAGGCGCGATGAAAAGGTGGAGCGCCATCCATTGCCATGCTCCACCTGCCCGCGGGCGTCGAAATAGCCGCGGACCCGGGCCGGCGTCTCGACGATCTGGCCGCTGCCTTCGTCCAGTTCCTGGCCCTTGGCATAGGTGATGCGCCCGCCGATCTGGATCGGCCCGCCCGCCAGAAGCTGGCGATAGGTCACGCCGAGCACCGGCGCGACATCGGTATAGACGTGGCCGGTAAGCGTCAGATCCTTGTCTGGCGCGATTGCCCACAGATAGGGGATGGCAATCTCGCCCCCCAGTTCGCGCGAATAGCGGACATCCGGCGACAGGAGGCCCGACTGGCTGCGCTCAAAGCTGTCGGGGTGGGAAAAGCGCGGCAGGGCCACGATGGGCACGCCGAACATCTCCAGCCGGGCGCCCGTGTAGAACACACGGCCACGCACCGGGTCATGAACGACCTTCACCGCCTTCAGCGACCAGACCGGATCGATCGGGCAGCCTTTCTCATTCACGACCGCGCAGGGTGAATAGACCGCCTTGTCGAGTGTCGAGCGCCCGTCTTCGCGAACGCCGCCGGTCGCCGCGAGACGGCTGCCATCGGACAGGATCAGGAGGATGTTGCTGACCGCACCATCCTTCAGGCTCTCGGTCAGGCTGAACCTGTCGGCGACGGCCTTCGTGCCGCTGCCATCATCGACCAGCACATTGCCGCTGGCCTCCACCGAGCCGGTGCGGCGGTCATAGACGACGGTATCGGCCGTCAGCCTCTGGCCGTTCCGGTAGACAAGCACATTGCCCGCCGCCGTGATCACTTCGCTGTTCTCGTCATAGCTCAGCGTGTCGGCCTCGAACTCCACCATGGGTTGAGGCTCTGCCGCGGCTGCCGAAGGCGGGCCGGGTTCCGCCACCTGCGAGACAGCCGGTGACGCGCCGGCGACAGCCAGGGCAAGGGCGGACATGGTCCGGAAAAGATGGGCTGGGGCTTTCATCGGCTCCCGGCGGCTTTAGGGTGGCTGGTGCCGTCGTTCAAGCCATCCCCGGCCCAAAGTCGGCGTGCCGAAGCCGGCTGCTCCTCAGAAGGGGATGATCCGACCTTCCTTGCTGTATTTCAGGTAGCCGACATTGGCCCCCAGCCGCCAGCCGGCGCCCAGCCTGATGGGCACGATCGTGACCCCGTCGCGGCGGTGATAATTGGCCGACACGCCACCGATCAGATAGGCCTTGCCCTCGACGGCCGGAAAGCGGCGGAAAAGATCCTCGGTGTCGTTGAGATTATAGACCAGCGCGAACGCGCGCGAGGCATCGCCGCCCACGTCCGGCCCGATGGAAGGCCCGGTCCAGTGGACGACGCGTTCGCCCTCGACCTTGTGAAAAAGCTTTCCGCGCCCATAGCGCAGGCCGATGACCAGCGCGCCGGAGCCTTCGCGGCCGACGATATAGGCGTTGGGCTTGCCGAGGTCGGCGAACACCCGCTCGACGAGCATGGCGACGCTTTCGGACGCCTCTCCAAACGCGCCATCGGCAGCGGCAATGATCTCGCCCATCTCGTAGGTGGTGGATGTCGAGTCTGCGGCAGCCCCGGCCCCGGATTCCGCCGCTGTTGCCGCCGCGCCCGCCGGTGCTGGCGCCTGCGCGGCGGCAGGGGCCTGCTGCACGGGCGGGGTCGGGTCCGCCGGCAACACCGGTTCCGGTGGCGATGCCACCTGCGCCAGAGCCGCGGCCGGAAGGATTGCCACCGAAATAATTGCCGCCACAGGGACGGTGAAACTGCGCCTGATCATGGCGCGAAACCTGACAGCGGCGGATGAATCCAGGGTGAATCGGATCATGCCGGCTCAGTCCTCGGCAACCACAGGGCAACGCAGCAGCGGCAGCCCCGAAACGTCCACCTCGACAATGTCGCCGGGGAACAGATAGAGTGGCGGCTTGCGCTTTTCCCCCACGCCCGCGCAGGTTCCGGTGGCGATGATGTCACCCGGCTGCAGTTCGGTGAAGCCCGATATGTAGCTGATCAAAGTCTCCACATCGAAGAGCATCAGCGAAATCGGCGTGTGCTGCACAACCGCGCCATTCACGCGCGTGGTCAGTTCATGGCTGCGATAGTCGCCGAAGGCAGCTGCCGGAGTCAGTTCAGGGCCGATGGCACCCGAGCGATCGAAATTCTTGCCCGCCGTGAACTGGGCAGTGTGGCGTTGCCAGTCCCGGACGGACCCGTCGAGAAACGGTGTCCATCCCTCGATATGGGCCAGCGCCTGCTCGCGGGGAATGTGCCGGCCGGGCTTGCCGATCACCACGGCCAGTTCCCCCTCATAATCGAGGCTGTCCGAGTTGGCGGGCTTCACGATGCCCTGCCCGGCGGAAACCAGCGAGCGCGGCGTGCGCATGAAGAGCATGGGATGTGCATTGGTTTCGCCCCGGCCCATTTCCTCGAGATGCGCCGCATAGTTCACCGCGGCGCAAAAGATGCGCGCCTCGGGTTTGGGAAACCAGCTCATGCCGCCAACTCCTTTCCTCCGGATCTGCCCGCCGGGCCGGGCCGCCCGCTGGCATCCACCTTCAACAAGCCGCCCGACAGGGCAACCACCCCCCGGGGGCGCCCGCCCAGTGCGCGCACGAATGCCGGGTCGCCGATGTCGAGGTCGCCGGCATAGGCGCCATAGGCCGGAAGCACCAGCCGCTGGCCGGCCATGGCGATGCACCGGCGCGTCACCCGGCCGCCCGTGCGCAGGGAAATCGTCACCTTGGGGTGGAAATGGCCGCTGATTTCCGGCCCCGGAATGCCGGGGCAAGCCTCGTGGCGCAGCGCAATGCCGTCGATGACCAGTTCAGCATGGACGAAGCCACCAAGCGTGCCCGCGCTTTCGCCATCATGGTTGCCGGTGATCCAGTGCCACTCGACACTGCCCATAAGCGCCGCAAGCGCCATGCGGGCTTCAGGCAGAAGCCGCGACGGCCCGTCATTATCGTGGAAACTGTCCCCCAGGGCGGCGATGCGCCGTGCCCCGGTTTCCCGCACGGCCCGTTCCAGGCGTTGCAGCGTATCGAGGCTGTCATGCGGGGGGAGAAGCCAGCCATGCCCGGCGAAGTAGCTGCCCTTTTCAAGATGCAGGTCAGCCAGGATCAGCATCTGCTGGCCAGGCCAGAAAAGCGCCCCGCACGGCAGGGGCAGAAAATCGCAGCCCGCGAACGAAAGGGAAACATCGCCCATGCGCCGGCCATAGACGCCCGCCGCCTGCCGCGCAATCGGGAAGGCAGTTGGCGGCGAGGATCTCAGAAGCGCGTGACCCAGCCGATCTCGCCCTGCACCCATGTCGGGTCGCGATCCAGCGTGTCGGGGGCGTTATGCTGCAGCCGCGCTTCGAGGCGGATGTCGCCATGGCGGCTCGGCCAGTTCACGCCCGCTTCGAAATGGCCGATGCGCTCGCGCGATTTCGAGATGCGGAAGCGCTGGTCACCGTTGATGTTCAGGTCGATGTGGCGCGCCGCGAGATGCCAGCGGCGGTTGCGCGTATCGGTCAGCGCGGCGTGGAGCGTGATGGCGCGGGCATCGCCATCGAGCGAATGGCCGATGGGCCGCCCGCCATAGGTCCAGCCATCGGTGTAGAGGAAATTGTTGTAGGTGGAGCCGGGCCATGTATCGCCGCCCATCAGCCGCCCGAGGAACTTGGCGGCCTGGCTGTCCACATATTCGACGCCGGCATCGATGAGCGCGCCATCCTCACCGACGGGGCCGGTGACCGACACGCCGATCTGGCGGGCGAACTGTTCGATCAGGATATTGTCCGCATCCTCGGCCGTGGTGTCGAACGTCAGTTCCAGCACATGGCCGCTCGTGCCGATCGGCCGGCGGTAGCTCATGTCGAAGCCGGCAAGCTGGTTGCCCGGCTCGTCCGCGGTTCCGGTGTTGTCGGCATCCCCCACGCCCACGAGGGCGCGGCCGATGGTCTTCACATCGCACGGGCGGTTGCGGCCGCACAGCATCAGGCCGCGGTTCAGCCCGATCTCGAACCATGGGGTGGGCTGGAAGGCGAAGCGCATGCCGATGATGGCCGGGTTGTCGAATTCGCGCTTCTCGTCGGCCATGCCGACGAAGGCGTCGAAGCTCACAGGGCCGAGCCAGCGCAGCACGGGTGCATCGATGGTGAAGGGTTCGAGCCTGCGGAAGCCGACCTTCGGAAACGGCCGGGCGCTGGTGGAAAAGATCATCGACCCGTCATGGCCGGGGCCCCAGTAGGTCTCGACCCAGCCGCCATAAAGCGCCCAGTTGCCGAGCTTCAGCGCAGCATGGCTGGGATCGGGCGAAACGCCATTGCCGTCGCGCGTGGCGCGCTGGCGCGTCGTGCCGTCGCTCTGCCAGGTTGCGCCCCAGCTGATGAAAAGCGCGCCAAGATCATGCGCGGCGGAAACGCTTGCCTCGCCCTGGTTGCGGGCGACGCGTTCGAAGCCGCGCACGAGCGTTGCGTCACTGGTGGCAGACAGTCGCGCCATATAGGTCGAACGGCCGGAATGATGCGCCGACAGCGCCGCGACACGGCGGATCGCGGCTGCAATATGGGGCGGCTGCGGCCCGGCCGCCTCGGCGCGCGCGAGGCCGCGGTCAATCTGCGCCCAGGGCAGCGGCCAGGCATTGACCGGCCCGAGGATGAAGCCATGGGCGCGCAGCAATTCCACATCGGTGCGAAGCCGTGCATCCCCTGCGGCGGCCCAGGGGGCCGCCTGCACGGGCGCTGCCAAAAGCGCCGAAACCGCAAAGGCGGCAGCGAGCGCGACCTTCACGCCTGCACCCAGCTGGCGTTGGCAAGCGCCAGCGCACGGGGGTCATCCACATCCAGCCACGGGGCATCCCCGATGTCCACGGCATGGGCCTGCCCGGCGCGTGCCAGCGCCGCCACCCCCTGCGACAGGCTGGGCGAAGCCAGGCTGGAAAGCGCCGAAACCAGTTCCGGCCCGATCCGGAACAGGCCGGTATCGAGGCAGTCATAGACCTTGAGGGACTTGCCGATCGCCTCGATCCGCCCGTCCCGCGTGCGCACGCGGGTGACATCCGCCTCGTCGATCCAGGGGTGGCCGAGCCGGCGATCGACCCCGAGGGCAAGCGGCGCAGGCTCTGCCGCCATCACGCGCGCCACAAGCGAGGGGGCAAGCAGATGGTCCGCCATCATCAGCAGGGTTCCGGGCCGCACGTCCCCGGCTGCCGCCAGCAGCGACACGCCATTGGGTGTTTCCGCCCATTCCGGATTCAGCGCAAAGCGGACAGGAAGTGGCCCGCTGCGGGCCACTTCCGCGATCGCATCGGCGGAATTGCCCAGCACCAGCGTTGCCGATTCGACACCGTTGGCCGCCAGCACGTCGAGCGCGTGCAGGATGAGCGCGCGCCCACGCACTTCGGCCAGCGGTTTGACCGGGGCGGCGGCAAGCAGCCGCGAGCCCGCGCCCGCCGCCAGGATGATGGCATTGGGTTTTCCGCCCGTCATGGTTTCAGCCTGCATGGAATCAGTCTGCGCGCCGGATGTTTCATGGCCATGACGAACGGGCAGCCGCGATCAGGCCGCGGCGGCGCCCTGAATGTCGCCCCGGATGAAGGCATCCAGTTCGTCATGGGCCTGTGAATCCGGCAGCTGACGCGGCGGGTGCTTGCAGAAGGAGGTCGAGGGCGGATGGATCACCCCGCCCTGCCCGCGCTTCAGGGCCAGCGCCGCGCACCGCACCATGTCGATGGCGACGCCTGCGCTGTTCGGGCTGTCCTCGACCGAGAGCCGCAGCTCGAGGTTCATCGGCACGCCGCCGAAAAGCAGGCCTTCCATGCGCAGGAAGCAGACCTTGTTGTCATTCTGCCAGGCGACATAATCCGACGGGCCGACATGGATGTTCTCGTCGTCCAGACGCTCGGCCGCAACGGACTGCACCGCCTCGGTCTTGGAGATCTTCTTCGATTCCAGCCGCTCCTGCGCCTTCATGTTCAGGAAGTCGGTGTTGCCGCCGGTGTTGAGCTGGTAAGTCCGCTCCAGCTTCACGCCGCGGCGGGCGAACAGGTCTGTCAGGGTGCGGTGCACGATGGTGGCGCCGACCTGCGCCTTGATGTCATCGCCCAGAAGCGGCACGCCGGCTTCCTCGAAGCGCCTTGCCCAGTCCGGGTTGCTGGCAATGAACACGGGAATGTTGTTCACGAAGGCAACCCCGGCCTTCAGCGCCGCCTCGGCGTAGAATTCGGTCGCCTTCTGGCTGCCGACGGGCAGATAGTTCATCAGCACATGGGCGCCGCTGCGGCGGAGTTCCTCGACCACTTCGTCGAGCGTCGGCTCGGGCGCGTCGGCGATGCGGAAGCTGCGGGATTCGGGCGCGTCCAGCATGTGCGGGGAAACCCCGTCGTTCACGCGGCCCATGCGCACCTTCACGCCCGTCTGCGGCACATTTCGGCAGAAGATTGCAGTGCAGTTGGGCGCCTCGAAGATGGCCTCGGCGATATCGCGGCCGACCTTGCGGCGATCAATGTCGAAAGCCGCCACGAAGCGCAGGTCGCCCGGCGTCCAGCCCCCGATGTCCATGTGGCTGATTCCGATGGGCTCGCCAGCCTCGGGCCTGGAATAATGCGCGACACCTTGAACGAGGGAGCTTGCACAGTTCCCGATGCCGACAATCGCGACGTTTATGGGTTCCATTTTACGGGGAATGCCTTCCGCTGGAGATGGTCCGGATCGTTACCGACCGTCATGAGTCTGAAACAAAGCCGTCACCTAGCGTTGCCGCCGCGACTGGGCAAGAAATCATAAGCGCTGCGCTCGAGATTGCCGCGAATGATGGGGCTGGCATCGCGTCCGTAGCCGGCAATGGCCTTCAGAAGGCGCCAGTGCGAGACGGCGAAGGTGATGAAGGCATAGAAAAGCAGCCACAGCATTCCGGGCCACCACTGGCCCGCAAGGCCGAAGGGGATGAGTGTCCAGAAGAAGGTGTTGCGGCGCCCCCCGATCAGGCGGAACCGGCGCTCGAAGGCGCCCCAGTCATCCAGCTGGCGGCCGGTGAAGCGGCGGAAGAATTCACCCGACGCGGCCTCGGTGAGCGCGAAGACGATGATTCCGGCCACCACGAGCCAGGCGGAGATGCCCTGGCTGATCGAGAACCAGTAGCCGAGCGCCAGAAACCAGCCATATTCGATGATCTTGTCGAGCACATGCTCGAGATCGCCCCAGCGGGAGAATTCGTGCCGCGCGCGCGCCAGCTTGCCGTCCACGCCATCGAGCGGGCCGACGACGATCGCCAGCGCCAGGCCCCACCAGAGCTGGCCGGTCGCGAACAGCAGCATCGCAGCAATGCCCAGGATAGCCGTGAGAATCGTGACCATGTTCGGCGTGACAGGCGTGGTCAGAAGCAGGCGCACCAGCAGGTTTTCTGCCGGCGGATGCAGGAAGCGCGCCGGCCAGTCGAGGCAGCCTTTCTGGGCCGCGTCGATCAGCATGTCGGTCGCGGCCCTGCGGGCTTCATCGTCCTCGGGAACGGCCCAGACCATCGGCGCATCCCGGCGGCGGGCGGGTGCGTAGGTGGACAGGGATTCGACATCGAAATGCCCCGCCCCGCCCTCGAACGCCGCGCGCACGAGCGTTCCGGTCAGTTCCCAGTCCCCCAGTGTCCGGGCGGTCTCACACACGAGGGCGGCCGGCATCCGCGCCAGCCCGGCCCAGTGGCGCTGGCTGTCCAGCCGCTCCGCCCCGGCCGGCGGCTGACCGGCAAAGGCGAGCAGCAGGGGCGCATGGGTAGGCGCATCCGGGGGCGCATCCACCATGGCCTCGACAAGGCGCGCGTCGATCAGAAGGCCCGGCGCAAAAAGCAGGATGGCGCTTTCTTCCCCCGCCGCCGCGTCCGCGGCAAGGCGTGCGGCCAGTTCGCCGGCATCGTGCAGGCGCCAGCATCGCGGCTCTGCGGCAAGGCGCGCGGCCAGATCGGCCGGCAGGGCCGGCGCCACCAGCGCCACGGCATCCACGCCCGCCTTCAGCGCCATCCGCACCTGGCGTTCCAGCAGGGTGATTCCGCCGACGATTCCAAGCCCCGGGGACAGCTGCCCCGGTTCGCTTTCGCCAGCCGCAAGCAGCGCGATCAGTTTCATGTGCAGGGTCTTAGCCTTGGCTGAAGGGGCTTGCCAGCCCGCACAAGTCAAAGCAGGGTGGCGGTCTGCCATGGATAGTGCCCGCCCCGTCGAGATCGAGCCGCTTTCGAATCGCCATTTCGTTCATCCGGCAGCCGCGGCGCTCCTTCCGCCCGCCATCCGCCTGGGCCTTCACCCCAACACCGTCTCGGTCGCAGGACTTCTCCTCGGCCTGCTGGCCGGACTTGCCTATACCCGGTGGGAGGATCCGCGCTTCGCCACGCTCGGTTTCCTGCTGATGATCGGCTGGCACATCCTCGACGGGCTGGATGGCAAGCTCGCCCGCGCCACCGGCAAGACCAGCCCCTTTGGCCGCTTTCTCGACGGAATCGCCGATTACGCCTGTTTCGTTTCCGTCTATTGCGCCCTCGCCTTCAGCCAGCCCCAACCCTGGGCGGCTTTCGCGCTGGCGGTCGTGGCCGGGGTCGCCCACGCCCTTCAATCCCAGTTCTACGAGGGTGAGCGCGCCACCTACATCCGCCGCATCAGGGGCATCTTCCACGCCGAGGCCCGCACGACAGCAGGCGGCGGGCCTGAAAAGCTCTACAACCGCCTCGAAGCCCTTCTCGCCAACCGCACGCGCCCGTTCGACCGGGCGCTCGCCACAGCGACAGAGGAAGAGCGGGCAGCCATGCTCGCCGGCTGGCAACCGCAGGCCGCGCGCACGTTGCGGCGCATGGCGCTGATCAGCGCCAATGGCCGCACGCTCGCCATCTGGGTGGCAGCGATGCTTGGCTATCCCGTGGCTTACTGGATTTGGGAAATAGTGTGTCTTAGCCTTCTGGCCCTTGCCGGCGCACGCGCACTCAGGCAGGCGGAAAGACGTTAACGACCGGCCCCGCGCGGCCAGAGGTCGGGAAAGTCGAGGAGGCCATGCGCGAAGTCACGTCCATACGTCCGTCCTTCCTGGTGGTGAGCTTCCTGTCGATCATATGGCTGGGGCTTGCTGCCTGGGCCATGCGCTCGGAAGGCGTCCGCCCGGAATCCCTGTTCGTTGCCCTTCAGACCCTCGGGCTGCTGCTGGCCCCGGTGGCAGCACTGTTCGCGCTCGCCTCGGCCCTGGGCAACCGCGAATCCCTGCCGGTCCTGCGCGCTTCCGACCCGGTGGAGGAATCCGAGGCGCAGCTGACAGGTATCGTCACCCGCATCGATTCGCTGCGCACGGCTCTCGCCGGCGAACTTCAGGGCCTGACCGAGGCCGCCGCCACGCTTGAGCGCCATTCGCGCAGCGCCGAAGGCGTGGTGCGCCAGATCACCGAAGCCACCAATGCCGCAACCGAGGCCACCCGCGCACTCGAAACCGTGTTGCCAGAGGCCGCCCGCAGCGCCGAAACGCTGCGCAGCGCAATGGAAAAGGCCGGCAGCGAAACCAAGGCGCGGGCGGATGAAGCCGAAACGGCTGCCGCCACCCTGTCCGCCCGGCTCGAGGCGCTGACAATTGAAGGATCGAACGCCGCTAACAGCCTTTCGCAGGCGCTGGAAACGCTGGAGGCGCGCGCGCTTGCCGGCCGGACCCAGAGCGAAGCCGGCATGCGCGCCATCCGCGCCGAAGCCGACACCCTCTACGACTATCTCGAGAACACGCTGACAGCCAAGCGCGACATGCTGCACCGTCAGGGTGAAAGCATGGCCGCCCAACTGAACGAGGGCTATGCCCGGCTGGAAGCACTCGCCAACAGCTCGACTGCGGAACTGGTCCGCAGGCTCGCGGCGCTCGTCGAACAGGCAGATGCGATCGAGGCCCGGCTCAACGCCCATGCCGCGACCACCGATACGCTGGCGACGACCGGCGAACGCGCCTTCCAGTTGCTGGATGCGCGCCTGCAGCACAGCAGCGAGACTGCGCGCGGCACCCTCGACCGGCTTTCGGCGCGTGTGCAGGAAGTGAGCGGCGAACTGGCAGCCCTCACCCAGCCCCTGAAGCAGACCCAGACCGCAACGCAGGACCTCGACACGTCGGTCAACCGGCTGCGCGAAACGACGATGCAGACGGTCGACGTGCTCGGAGAAACGCTCCCGGCCCGCACTGTGGAGGCTGGCAAGGCTGCGGAAACCCTTTCCGGTGACCTGCGCGCCCTGTGTGCCGCCATCGATGACGCGCATGCGAAAGCCGCCTCCCTTGCCGAGCCGATTTCCAGCAGTCAGGCGGCGCTGGAAGCCGCCAGCGCCGGCTATGCCGCCCAGCGCGCCGCAATTGAGGCCGCGGGCCAGGCGCTCGTGGTGGAACTCGAACAGGCCCGCCAGCTGATCGGCGAAGTGGAAGAACAGACGCGGGACACCTCGCTTGCCGCCGCAACCCGGCTTGTCGATGCCATGGGCCGCGTGCGGGAAGTGGCGAGCCAGGCAACGGGCACCATGCGCGAGATGCTTGACGGCGTTCTGGCCGAAGCCCGCGAAAGCCTTGAAAAGGCGGCGGACGAAGCGATGCGCCGGAGCTTTGCCGAACCCATCGCCCTGAAGGCGCGCGAAGCCGAAGCGGCCGCCTCGGCCGCAGCCGAGCGAACCGCCGGCAGCATGGCGACACTCGCCAACGCCCTGAAGCAGGTGGAGCAGCGCGGCCAGGAACGGCTGAGCAGCCTGGAGGCGGCGCGGCAGGAAGAGCTGCTCGCAGCGGCCACCCTGCTGACAGACAGGCTGGCGCAGGCCTCGGTCTCGATCGCCACCGCGCTCGACAAGCCGATGGACGATCAGGACTGGGTGCGCTGGCGCAAGGGCGAGCGCAGCTTCTTCAACAAGAAGGCCCTGAGCCTTCTGGCCCGAAACGAGGCAAGAGAATTGCGGGCGCTGGTGGCAAGCGATGGTGATTTCGCCCGCGCAGCCCGTGACTACAGTGCCAGCTTCGATGCTCTCGTCCGCCGGTTCGAAGACCCGGCACCGGCGCTCGCCGCTGCCCTTCAGGACAGCCAGCAGGGCCGTCTTGCAGCAGCCCTCAGCGAGGTTCTGGCGGGCTGAGCCCTATTGCCGGAACGCTGTCCGGGGTTCCACGGCAGGCGGTTCGATGGCGGACATGTCGACACCGGGCAGGATCCTTTCGAGATCCGCCCGGGTCACCCACCCCATCTCCCAGTTCAGCATGAAAAGACCGAAGAACAGGGCCGATACCAGCGTCGTCCACAACAGCTTCCTTGGCATGGACAGCGCGTGCGGCGCGCTCTGCGCCTGCCCCGGGACTTCCTCCTCGCCCAGCTCGGAGGTGGTGCGCACGCCATAGGGCAGCACGAGGAACAGGGTGAAGACCCAGAACAGGAAGTAGATGGCGAGCATGGAGATCCAGCTCACGCCCTGCCCTCCATGGTGATGAGCTGCACTTCGGTCGGCGGTTTCTTGCCTGTCCACTGCCGGGCTACGCGCCGAACGGAAACCTTCACCTCGTCCTCGAGGCGCCGCCTGTCGGCGAGGCCATATTTGGCAAAGGCCTTGGCGGCGGCATCCGACGCTTCGGCGAGGAAGGCTTCCTCATCCTCTTCCACCGGAATGCCGCTGGCAAGCACGCGCGGCGGGGCGGCAATGCGCCCGCGCCCATCGAAGACAAGAGTGACGACCATGAGGCCGGAATAACCCATCTTGCGCCGGGCGCGAAGCGTCGGCCCGTCGGCTGGCAGTATCACGTCTCCATCGAGCACAAGCCGCCCGGCCGGCACATGGCCAAGCACCTGCGGCTTTCCAGGCGCAAGGCGGATGACGCTGCCGTTCACGGGCACGATGGCCTCGGGCACACCCCACTCGCGGGCAAGGCGGGCATGCTCTTCCATGTGCCGGCGCTCCCCATGGACGGGAACGCTGATGCGCGGGCGGATCCAGCGATACATCGCCTCCAGCTCCGGCTTGCCGGGGTGGCCAGACACATGGACATGCGCCTGCCTGTCGCCAACGATCTCGACGCCAGCGGCCGCCAGGGCATTCTGCACCCGGCCGATCGCCATCTCGTTGCCCGGGATCTGCTTTGAGGAATAGATGACGAGGTCGCCACGTTGCAGCTTCACATGCGGGTGGACGCCATCCGCGATGCGGGCCAGCGCCGCCTGCGGCTCGCCCTGCGTGCCGGTCACCACGATCAGAAGCGATTCCGGCCGCGCATTGGCTGCCTGCTCCAGGCTCATCGTGTCCGGGAAGTCCCGCAGATAGCCATTAGCCCTGGCAACCGCGATGATGCGGTCGAGCGAGCGCCCGGCCACCACGAGCCGCCGTCCCGTGGCCTTGGCGACTTCGCCCAGCGTATGAAGGCGCGCCGCGTTGGACGCGAAGGTCGTGACCAGCACGCGCCCGCGCTTGCGCGCCTTCACCAGCTGCATCAGCCCGTCGAAGACCTGGCTTTCCGAGCCTGAAGGCAAGGCGTTGAAGACATTGGTTGAATCCCCGATCAGGGCAAGTGTTCCATGACCGTCATTGTCCCCGATCGCCGTCAGTTCCGCAGCACTGGCCGGATCCCCCAGCAGCGGGCGATCGTCGAGCTTCCAGTCGCCGGTATGGAACAGGCGGCCGTGCGGCGTATCGATCACGAGGGCATTGCCCTCGGGGATGGAGTGGGCGAGCGCCACCCAGCGGGCGCGGAAATCGCCAAGCACGACCTCGCCACCCATGGGCACGACATTCAGCTTCACCTTCCCGGCGATGCCCTCGTCTTCCAGCTTGCGGCGGATGAGGCCCGCCGTGAAGGGCGTTGCGTAAAGTGGCACCCCCAGATCCATGGCGAGATAGGGAATGGCCCCGATATGGTCCTCATGGCCATGGGTCAGCAGGATGCCCAGCAGATCCTCGCGCCTGTCCTCGATGAACTGGAGATCGGGAAGGACCAGTTCGATGCCCGGCAGGGATGGGTCTGCAAAGGTCATGCCCAGATCGCACATGATCCACTTGCCGCGGCACCCATAAAGATTCACGTTCATTCCGATCTCGCCGGAGCCGCCCAGCGGCAGGAAGATCAGTTCGTCACCTGGCGTCAATTATCAAAGCCTTTTCATGTTCAGGGCATGGATACGCATCAGCCCCTTGATCATCAGATCCGGATCCACATGATCGATTGCATCGGTATGGCGGCTGAACAACGCCGCCAGTCCCCCCGTGGCGATTACAGTGGTGGGGCCGGTTATTTCATCCTTCATCCGATGAACCAGCCCTTCGATCAAGCCCACATAGCCCCAGAACACGCCGGACTGCATGGCGTGGACTGTTCCCTTGCCGATCACGCCCAGCCCTTCAGCGGGCGGCTCGACAGCGATACGCGGCAAGCGTGCGGCGGCGCGATAGAGGGCATCCATCGACAGGTTGATGCCCGGCGCAATCACGCCGCCCTCATAGGCGCCGTCGCATGACACGACATCGAACGTGGTCGCGGTTCCGAAATCGATGATGATGAGGGCGCCCAGCCATATGGAATGGGCGGCAACGGCATTCACGATGCGGTCGGCGCCGACTTCCCCGGGGTTGGGCAGGTTCACGGCCATGCCGTAATCGATTCCCGGAGCGCCGACGATCATCGGGTCGAGTCCGACATATTTCCGCGCCAGACCGCGCAGGTTGAACAGGGTCTGCGGCACGACGCTGGCGATCACCACCTGGTCGATTGCGTCGCGTTCCACCCCTTCCATCTGCATCAGCTGGTGCAGCCACACGGCATATTCATCGGCCGTGCGCTTGGCATCGGTGGCGATGCGCCAGCGGAAACGGATCTCGTCACCATCCACGATGGCGAAAACAATGTTCGTATTGCCCACATCAATGGCAAGAAGCATCAGCCGGTCGCTCCTTCCTGGCCGGCGGGCGGCTGGCTCAGCCACACATCCCCGGCATGAATCCTGTGAACGAAGCCCCCCTCCGCTTCGAGCAGCAGCGCGCCATCCTCCGCGACATCGCGAAAACGGCCCTGAATGGCCTGCGCGCCATTCCCGACCCAGAGCGGCGTACCGGGTGGATGCGCTCTGGCAAGCCAGTCCGCGCGGATGGGGGCGAAACCGCCAAGACGCCAGGCCGCACGCCGCGCGGCAAAGGCGTCTGCCAGCTCCCTTGCCGCAACGCTGGCCGCCAGTTCGACACCCGCATCGGCAAGGCAGGCCGTGGCCCTGTCTGGAAGCGAAGGCGCAGCGGCCAGATTCACGCCCACACCCAGAAGCAATATCCCCGCTTCGCGTTCCAGCAGGATGCCCGATAGCTTCGCGCCATCCAGAAGCAGGTCGTTCGGCCATTTGAGCTGCAGCCTGTCAGCACTCACATGGCGCGATACCATGTCATGAAGCGCGAGCGCGGCGACAAAAGCCAGTTCGGCGACCCGTTCTTCACCGGCCAAAGGGCGGATCAGGCAGGTGGCCGCGAGATTGCCTTCCGGCATCTGCCAGGCCCTGCCCATCCGGCCTCGGCCCGCTGTCTGCCGCCGGGCCGTCACCCACTGGCCATCGACAAGATCGGCGGCATGGGAACGCACCCAGTCGTTGGTGGAGCCGACCTCGTCGAGTTCGAGAACCGGCGGCGCGTTTTCGCGTGACAAGGCCCTAGAACAAGCTTGCGGCAGCCCGCCGCGTCGCCTCGCCAAGTGGGCCGAGAAGGAGATAGCCGAGCGGCGAGCAGAAAAGCGCAGCAGCCGCCAGCATGCCATTGTTGACGACAGCCGCCCCCTGCCCCGCGCCATCCACGACAACCACATCTGCCGGCGGATCGAAGAACAGGATCTTGACGACGCGCAGGTAATAATAGGCCGCAATCACGCTGGACAGCACGCCAAGCACCGCCAGAAGCCAGAGATTGGCTGCAACAGCCGCCTCGAAGACGGCCAGTTTCGCCATGAAGCCGAAGAGCGGCGGAAGGCCGGCGAGCGACAGCATGAAAATGGCAAGAGCGGTCGCGAGCCAGGGCCGGCTGCGCACCAGCCCGCCGAGATCGGAAAGCGTTTCAACCGGCCGGCCTTCGGAATCGGAAAGGGCGAGCACGCAAAGGAAGGCGCCCAGCGTCATCACCATGTAGATGGCCAGATAGAGCAGGACAGCGGATGCGCCGGCGGCTGTTGCCGCTGCAAGCCCGATCAGCATGAAGCCGATGTTGTTTATGGAGGAATAGGCAAGCAGGCGCTTGATGTTGCCCTGCCCGATCGCGCCGACTGCGCCGACCAGCATGGAGGCGAGGCTCATGAAGATGATGATCTGCCGCCAGTCAGCCACCATGCCCGAGAAGGCGTCGAGCGCCACCCGCAGCAGAAGGCCCATGGCGGCGACCTTCGGCGCCGTTGCGAAGAAGGCCGCCACGGGGGTCGGCGCACCTTCATAGACATCGGGCGTCCACATGTGGAACGGCACGGCGGAAACCTTGAAGGCAAGGCCGGCCAGCACGAAGACCAGCCCGAAAAGCGCACCCATGTTCCGCTCTTCCCCGGCAGCAAGGCCGGCGGCGATGGCAGCGAAATCGGTCGATCCGACAAAGCCGTAAACAAGCGAGATGCCGTAGAGCAGAAGGCCGGAGCTCAGCGAGCCGAGGACGAAATATTTGAGGCCGGCTTCGGCCGAACGCTCCTCGTCGCGGTGGAAGGCTGCAAGCACATAGGCCGCCAGGCTCATGAGTTCGAGGCCGACATAAAGGGTAAGGAGGTTGTTCGCCGAAACCATCACGAACATGCCAAGCACGCTGAGCACGATCAGCACCGGATATTCGAACCTGGCCGCGCCCGAGCGCGCGAGATGCGCAGGCGCCAGCAGCACGGAGGCAGCGGCCCCTGCCAGAATCAGGATCTTCAGGAAGGCGGACAGGCCATCGGCGACATAGAGGTCATTCCAGGCAAGCGCGCGCACGGGACTGTCATCGACAATGTTGAGGGCAGCAAGGCCGAACAGAATGACAGCGCCCCACGACAGGCCACCCAGCGCCCCATCGCCGCGAAAGACGCCCAGAAGCAGAAGCACCATGGCGCCTGCTGCCAGCACCACTTCGGGGGCTCCGATGGCAAGCGATTGCATCAGCGTCACGCGCGGTCTCCGGAAAGGCTGGTTACTGGGCTGGTTACTGGGCTGGCTTCAGGCGTCGCCGATACGGACGCGCTGGCCATGGCAGGTAGGCTGAACGGGGTCTGCGGCGGCCCTGCCCGCTCGAGCCGGGCGATCAGGCTCTCGACAGGGGCGCCGAGGGGGGCAAGGAAAGGCTTCGGATAGACGCCCATCCACAGCACAACGGCAGCCAGTGGCAGCATGATGGCCCATTCACGCGGCGTGATGTCGGGCATGGCGGCCGCATCGGCGTTCTTCTGGGCGCCGAACATCACCCGGGCATATAGCCAGAGCATGTAGCCTGCGCCCAGGATGATCCCCGTGGTCATCACGAAGACAACCCAGGTGTGCGCCTTGAAGATGCCGGCGAGCACGAGGAATTCACCAACGAAACCCGAAGTGCCGGGAAGCGCGACCGAGGCCATGGTGAACAGCAGGAAGAAGACTGCATAGCGCGGCATGTTGGTCGTCACGCCGCCGTAACGGTCGATCTCGCGCGTGTGCAGGCGATCATAGATGACGCCGACACAGAAGAAGAGCGCAGCCGAGACGACACCGTGGGACAGCATCACCACCATCGCGCCCTCGATGCCCTGCTGGTTGAAAGCGAAGAGCCCGCCCGTCACGAATGCCATGTGCGCGACGGAAGAATAGGCGATGAGCTTCTTCATGTCCGCCTGGATGAGGGCGACGAGTGAGGTATAGACCAGCGCCACCATCGACAGGCCGAAGACGAGCCACATCAGTTGCACCGAAGCTTCCGGGAACATCGGCATGGAAAAGCGGATGAAACCATAGCCACCCATCTTCAGGAGCACGCCAGCCAGGATCATCGAGCCGGCAGTCGGCGCCTCGACGTGGGCATCCGGCAGCCAGGTGTGCACCGGCCACATCGGCATCTTCACCGCAAAGCTTGCGAAGAAGGCGAGCCACAGCCACGTCTGCGCACCGACCGGGAAATCATGCGCCATGAGCGCCGGAATGTCGGTGGTGCCGGCCTCGGCCGCCATCCACAGCATGGCCAGCAGCATCAGCACGGAGCCAAGCAGCGTATAGAGGAAGAATTTGTAGCTGGCATAGATGCGCCGCTTGCCGCCCCAGATGCCGATGATGAGATACATCGGGATGAGGCCAGCTTCGAAGAAGATGTAGAAGAGGAACAGGTCAAGCGAGGCGAAGACGCCGACCATCAGCGCTTCCATCACCAGGAATGCGGCAATATATTCCGGCACGCGGGTCTTCACGCTGTCCCATCCGGCCAGGATGCACAGCGGCATCAGGAAGACGGAGAGAAGGATCAGGACGAGGCTGATGCCGTCGATCCCGAGATGCCAGGCGAACCGCCCGCCGAAGATCTCGGCCCGCTCTACATACTGGAAGGCAGCCGTCGCGGTGTCGAAGCCGCTCCACAGCCACAGGCCGAGACCGAACAGCACGACAGTCGTGCCGAGGCCGATGGACCGCGCAAGCCGCGCACGCTGGCCTTCATCGCCAGGCAGGAAAAGCACGACCAGCGCAAGCGCCAGCGGCAGGAGGATCATTGCCGAAAGCATCAGCGCACCATGAACCAGGTTGCAAAGGCGGCGACACCGACGAGCATCACCAGCGCATAGGAATAGACGAGTCCGCTCTGGAACCTGCGGGAGACGGCAGTGCCGGCGAGCACGGCCGCCGCAAGACCATCAGGCCCGAAACGGTCGATCGTGCCCTGATCGCCCCGCTTCCAGAAGAAGCGGCCGAGCCACAGGGCAGGCTTCACGAAAATGGCGTTGTAGAGTTCATCGAAATACCATTTCCGCGACAGGAAGCGGTGCAGCAGATGGAACTGCGCCTTGAAGCCTTCGGATGCGCCCGGCTTCAGCACATATTGGCGCAGCGCGATCAGGAAGCCGATCGCCATGACGATGAACGGCGCCCAGTGCACCAGGCCGGGCACATGATGCAGCGCATCATAGAAGGCGCCATCATGCACGAGCGTGCCGGACCAGAAAGCGGTATCGCCACCGACGAACAGCCCGTTGAAGGCCGCACCGGCGAACAGCGCGCCGGCGCTCAGCACGATGAGCGGGACCAGCATGACCAGCGGGCTTTCGTGCGGATGATAGCCGGCCGTGCCGTCCGCCTGATCGCCATGATGGGAGTGATCGGCATGTGCGGTGCCGTCATGGGCGTGATCGTCATGAACAGCGTGCTGCACATGCTCCGACCCGGCCCAGCGCGGCGTGCCGAAGAAGGTCTTGAAGATCAGGCGCCAGCTGTAGAAACTGGTCAGCGTCGCCGCGAACAGGCCCGCCCAGAAGGCAACCCTCGCCGGCTCGGTGCCCCGCTCCCAGGCGGCGAACATGATCGCATCCTTGGAGAAATAGCCGGAGGTATAGTTGAGCCCGGTGATCGCGACCGTGCCGATCATCATCGCCCAGAAGGTGAGCGGTATCGCCTTCCGCAGGCCACCATAGAAGCGCATGTCCTGCTCATGGTGCATGGCATGGATGACGGAACCGGCGCCGAGGAAGAGCAGCGCCTTGAAGAAGGCATGGGTGAAGAGGTGGAACATCGCCGCGCCATAGGCGCCCACGCCCGCCGCGAAGAACATGAAGCCCAGCTGCGAGCAGGTGGAGTAGGCGATCACGCGCTTGATGTCATGTTGGGTGGTGGCAACCGTTGCGGCGAAGATCGCCGTCAGCGCGCCTACATAGGTGACGACGGTCGATGCCGTGACGGAAGCCTCGAACAGCGGCGACATGCGACACACAAGGAAGACGCCGGCCGTCACCATGGTGGCGGCGTGGATGAGCGCCGAAACCGGAGTCGGGCCTTCCATGGCATCGGGCAGCCAGGTGTGCAGCGGCACCTGCGCCGACTTGCCCATCGCGCCGACGAAAAGAAGGAGTGCGATGGTCGTGACAGCATCCACTTCCATGCCGAGGAACTGGAAGGTGGCGCCCTTCATCCCGTCGACATTGCCGAGGATGGTATCGATATCGACCGTGCCGAACAGCATGATGAGCGCGAACAGGCCGAGCATGAAGCCGAAATCACCCACACGGTTCACCACGAAGGCCTTGATGGCTGCGGACCATGCCGAGGGCTTCTTGTACCAGAAGCCGATGAGCAGGTAGCTCGCCAAGCCGACGCCTTCCCAGCCGAAGAACATCTGGACGAGATTGTCCGCCGTGACCAGCATCAGCATGGCGAAGGTGAAGAGCGACAGATAGGCGAAGAAACGGGGCTGGTCCGGATCTTCGGCCATATAGCCCCAGCTGTAGAGGTGAACGAGTGCCGACACAGAAGTGATCACGACCAGCATCACGCCTGTCAGGATATCGACCTTCAGGGTCCAGTTCACTGCAAGGTCGCCACTTGCGAACCATTCGGCAACGACGACATCCTGTGCCGGCGCGCCGCCGATCAGGCCGAGGAAGGTGACCCAGCTGAGGGCGGCAGATACGAACAGCGCACCGGTGGTGACCGATTTCGCCGCCGTGGCGCCGATGGCCCGGTTGCCGATTCCGGCAATCAGGAATGCAATCAGGGGAAGAAAGACTATCGCCTGGATCATGTCAGCCCCGCATCTGGCGGACATCATCGACAGCGATGGTCCCGCGGTTCCGGAAGTAGATGACGAGGATGGCAAGGCCGATCGCGGCCTCGCCAGCCGCCACGGTCAGGACGAACATGGCGAAGATCTGGCCCACCATGTCGCCGAGGAAGACCGAGAAGGCGACTAGATTGATATTCACCGACAAGAGGATCAGCTCGATCGACATCAGGATGACGATGATGTTCTTGCGGTTGATGAAGATACCCAGGACGCCCAGCGTGAACAGGATCGCGCCCACGGCGAGATAGTGGCCGATGCCGATCATCACTTAACACCCCCGTCGGTATCCACGCCGGCGCCCACGGCCGGCCGGGTGATGGTGACCGCGTTTTCAGGCGTGCGCGCATTCTGCCGCGCGATCGACTGGCGCTTCACACCCGGCCGCTGGCGCAGCGTGAGGACGATGGCGCCCACCATCGCAGTCAGCAGGATCATGCCGGCCATCTGGAAGATGAAGACATAATCCGTGTAGAGAATGGTGCCGATGGCCTGGGTGTTGGTCAGTTCCGGGCCGGGCGCCGGCGCGGCGCGCGCCGCGACCGCGAGATCCCCGAAAGCCCAGGCGCCGCCCACCATAATCAGTTCGACCGCCAGGACCAGACCGAGAATGAGCCCGAACGGCAGGTATCGCGCAAAGCCGGCCCTGAGCGAGGTGAAGTCGATGTCGAGCATCATGACCACGAACAGGAACAGGACCGCGACCGCGCCGACATAGACGATCACCAGGATCATCGCGAGGAATTCGGCCCCGATCACGAGGAACAGGCCGGCGGCGTTGAAGAAAGCGAGAATCAGCCAGAGCACCGAGTGCACCGGGTTTCGCGCAAGGATCACCATCAGCGCCGAGGCAACCACCACGGCAGCAAAGATATAGAAGATTATGGCCTGGATCACGGCTGTGCGCGGCCCCCGATCAGATGACACATGATGATTGCGATGCCGTTAGCGGTAGGGCGCGTCTGCGGCAAGGTTTGCGGCGATGGCACGCTCCCAGCGCTCCCCGTTCGCGAGAAGCTTCTGCTTGTCATAGAGCAGTTCCTCCCGCGTCTCGGTTGCAAACTCGAAGTTCGGCCCCTCGACGATGGCATCCACCGGGCAGGCTTCCTGGCAGAGGCCGCAGTAGATGCACTTCGTCATGTCGATGTCGTAGCGCGTCGTCCGGCGGCTGCCATCGGCGCGCGGCTCCGCTTCGATGGTGATGGCCTGCGCCGGGCACACGGCCTCGCACAGCTTGCACGCGATGCAGCGCTCCTCGCCATTGGGGTAGCGACGCAGCGCATGCTCCCCGCGGAATCGCGGCGAGATCGCCCCCTTTTCATAGGGGTAGTTCACCGTGCTCTTGGGGCGGAACGCATATTTCAGCGTCAGCCAGTGGCCCTGGATCATTTCCAGAAGCAGGAGCGACTTTGCAGCCTGGAAAAGGCTCATGCGGCACCTCCGGAGAAATGGCCGGTGAAGACCAGCCAGCCCGAGACGAGAACGACCCAGAACAGCGACAATGGCAGGAACACCTTCCAGCCCAGCCGCATCAGCTGGTCATAGCGGTACCTCGGCACCGTCGCCTTCACCCAGGCAAAGACGAAGAACATGAAGACGATCTTCAGGAACAGCCAGACAAGGCCCGGCACATGATAGAGCGGCGCCCAGTCGACAGGCGGCAGATAGCCGCCGAGGAACAGGATGGACGTCAGCGTGCACATCAGCAGGATGTTCATATATTCGCCCAGGAAGAACAGGGCGAAGGTCATGGACGAATATTCCACCTGATAGCCGGCAACCAGTTCCGCTTCCGCTTCCGGAAGATCGAAGGGCGGGCGGTTGGTTTCGGCCAGCGCCGAGATCAGGAAGACGATTCCCATGGGAAACAGCAACGGGTTGAAGATGTTGCCGTTCAGGAAACCCAGGATGTTGCCGCGCTGGCTTTCGACGATGTCGGAGAGGTTGAAGCTGGAGGCATAGAGCACGACCGTGACGAGAACGAAGCCGAGGGAGACTTCGTAGGACACCATCTGCGCCGCCGAGCGTAGGCCGCCGAGGAAGGGGTATTTCGAGTTGGAGGCCCAGCCCGACATGATGATGCCATAGACGCCCATCGACGAGATGGCGAAGAGGAAGAGCACGCCGACATTGATGTCGGAGAGCACCCAGCCGGCATCGAAGGGAATGACAGCCCAGGCGACCAGCGCCAGCACGAAGCTGATGATGGGCGCGATGAAGAAGACACCCTTGTTCGCGCCCGAAGGAACGATCGTTTCCTTCAGGAACAGCTTGAGGCCATCCGCGAAGGGCTGGAGGATGCCGATGGGGCCGACGACGTTCGGGCCGCGGCGCATCTGCATCATCGCCCAGACCTTGCGGTCCACCCAGGTGGACAGCGCCATGGCGAGCATGACAGGCAGCGCAATCAGCAGGATCAGCGCGAGATGGGCCACGACATAGCCGCCAATCTCACCCAGAAAGCCCTGGAACCATTCGACGATCATTCCGCGGCCTCCAGTGCGGCCGGCGCGCGGCCTTCGAGTATCTCGGCGACACAGGCCCGCATGGTCGGGCTGGCGCGCAGGATCGGGTTGGTGGAATAGAAATCGCGCACCGGGCGCTTCGCGGGGCCGGATGGCGTGCTGGCGGAAAGCTGCGCCGGCTGCCAGCTTGCCGAAACCATGCCCTCCTGGCCCAGTTCGGGCCATTCGGCGGCGATCCGGGCGCGCAGCTGGTCGGCATTGTCATAGCCGAGGCGGATGCCCAGCACATCGGACAGGGCGCGGAAGATCGTCCAGTCCTCGCGCGCGTCGCCCGGCGGGAAGGTGGCGCGCAGCGATCGCTGCACCCGGCCTTCCATGTTGACATAGGTGCCGGGCTTTTCGGCCCATGCAGCTGCCGGAAGGATGATGTCTGCGGTGGCGGCGCCGGCATCCCCGTGGGAACCGACATAGATCTTCACGGCCGCGGCGAACGGCGCAAGCTCGATCTCGTCCACACCCAGAAGGAACAGCACGGATGGCGGGCTGGCCACCATGGCGTCCAGCCCCTCCCCTGCCCAGCCGGTCATCATCGCGCCAAAGCGCGAGGCAGCCGTGTGCAGGATGTTGAAGCCGTTCCAGCCATCCTTGACGAGATGCGGCGCAAGTGCATGGGCCGCAGCGAGCACGGCGGGCGTGGCGTTGCGGCTGCCGAGGATGAGGGCCGGGCGCTGGGCGGCCGTCAGCCTTTCGAGTGCGGCGCCGGGCAGGTTGGCAAGAATGCCCATGTCGTCGCCGAGATTGGTGACGGGGTAGCTCGGATCGAGGCCTTCGCCGATTCGGAAGACGACGGCGCCGCCCCGGCGCACCGCCTTGCGGATGCGGCTGTTGACCAGCGGCGCATCCACACGCGGGTCGGCCCCGACGATCAGCACCACGTCCGCCGTCTCGAGGGCTGCAATGCCGGTGTTGAAGCGCCAGTGGGCGGCAGGGCCTTCATAGGCTGCGCCGTCGGTGCGGCATTCCAGCCGCTTCGAGGCGAGGCCAGTCAGCAGATCCTTTGCAGCCACCAGATCCTCTACCGCGCAGAGATCGCCGGCGATCGCGGCGACCTGTTCGCCGGGCTTGCCCTCGAGCGCCTTTGCAACGGCGGCGAAGGCCTGTGCCCAGCTGGCGGGCTGCAGCTTGCCGTTCACGCGCACCCATGGCCGGTCGAGCCGGCGCTCCTTCAGGCCATCGGCCGAGAAGCGGGCGGTATCCGAAATCCATTCCTCGTTCACATCGTCGTCAAGGCGCGGCGTGACGCGCACGACAGCGCCGGACCGGCTGCCGATCACGATGTTGGAACCGACCGCGTCCATCACGTCGATGCCGTCGGTGCGCTTCAGTTCCCAGGGGCGGGCCTGGAAGGCCGTGGGCTTGGAAGTGAGCGCGCCGACCGGGCAGAGGTCGATCACATTGCCCGAAAGTTCGGAGCTGACCGCCTTTTCCAGATAGGAGGTGATCTGCATGTTCTCGCCGCGGTAGAGCGCGCCGATTTCCTCGACGCCCGCCACTTCCTCGGAAAAGCGAACGCAGCGGGTGCAGTGTATGCAGCGCGTCATCACCGTCTTGATGAGCGGGCCCATGTGCTTTTCGGTGACGGCGCGCTTGTTCTCGTCAAAGCGGCTGAAACCCTTGCCATAGGCCATGGCCTGGTCCTGCAGGTCGCATTCGCCGCCCTGGTCGCAGATGGGGCAATCCAGCGGGTGGTTGATGAGCAGGAACTCCATCACCCCCTCGCGGGCCTTGCGCACCTTGTCGCTTTCGGTGGTGATCACCTGGCCTTCGGCGGCGGGCAATGCGCAGCTTGCCTGCGGCTTGGGCGGGCCGGGCGACACCTCGACAAGGCACATGCGGCAATTGCCGGCAATCGACAGGCGCTCATGGTAGCAGAAGCGCGGTATCTCCTTGCCGGCCAGTTCGCAGGCCTGCATCACGGTGGCGCCTGCCGGCACCTCCACTTCGATCCCGTCTACGGTCAACTTGGGCATGGCTTACTCCGCCGCCTGCGGCAGGCCGGGCACCTGTGCGAACCCGCGCCTACTGGCGATGCGTGCTTCGATTTCGGGGCGGAAATGGCGGATCAGGCCCTGGATCGGCCAGGCGGCCGCGTCGCCGAGGGCGCAGATGGTATGGCCTTCCACCTGTGTCGTCACATCGAGCAGCGTGTCGATTTCATGGGGTTCGGCATCGCCGGTCGCGAGCCGTTCCATCACCCGCCACATCCAGCCGGTGCCTTCGCGGCACGGCGTGCACTGGCCGCAGCTTTCATGCTTGTAGAAATAGCTGATGCGGGCAATCGCGCGGATGATGTCGGTGGATTTGTCCATCACGATCACCGCCGCCGTGCCGAGGCCCGACTTCAGGTCGCGCAGGCCGTCGAAATCCATCGGCGCGTCCATGATCTGGTGCGCGGGCACCAGCGGCACCGACGATCCGCCCGGAATGACGGCAAGCAGATTGTCCCAGCCGCCGCGAATGCCGCCGCAATGCGTCTCGATCAGTTCGCGGAAGGGCACGCTCATCGCCTCTTCCACCACGCACGGGCGGTTCACATGGCCGGAAATCTGGAACAGCTTGGTGCCGGCATTGTTGGGCCGGCCGAAGCTGGCGAACCAGTCGGCGCCGCGACGCAGGATGGTGGGAACGACGGCGATCGATTCGACATTGTTGACCGTGGTCGGGCAGCCATAGAGGCCGACGCCGGCCGGGAACGGCGGCTTCAGGCGCGGCTGGCCCTTCTTGCCCTCGAGGCTTTCGATCATCGCGGTTTCCTCGCCGCAGATGTAGGCCCCGGCGCCACGGTGGACAAAGACGTCGAAGTCATAGCCCGAGCCGCAGGCATTCTTGCCCAGGAAGCCCTTCGCATAGGCTTCCTCGACCGCTGCGAACAGCACCTCGGCTTCGCGGATATATTCGCCGCGAATGTAGATATAGGCTGCCCGCGCCCGCATGGCGAAGCCGGCGATCAGCGCCCCCTCGACCAGCTTGTGCGGATCGTGGCGGATGATCTCGCGATCCTTGCAGGAGCCGGGCTCGGATTCATCGGCGTTGATGACGAGGAAGGACGGCCGGCCATCCTTCGATTCCTTGGGCATGAAGCTCCACTTCATGCCGGTGGAGAAGCCGGCGCCGCCGCGACCGCGCAGCCCGGAATCCTTCACCGTCTGGATGATCGCGTCCTGGCCGATCGCCATCAGCGATTTCGTGTCGGCCCAGTCACCGCGCTTCATCGCATGCTCGATGCCCCACGGCTGGAAGCCGTAGAGGTTGGTGAAGATACGGTCCTTGTCAGCCAGCATGGGCCATGTCCTTCAGCGTCGTCGGCCCGCCTTCCGGGCAGCTCGCCTGCCGGCCGGTCTGGCTGCCGGGCTTCGGCGCGCGGCCGGCAATCAGGTCATCGAGGATGGCCGACATGCTCTCGTAGGTCAGGTCCTCGAAATTGTCGTCGTTGATCTGAACCATGGGGGCGTTGGCGCAGGTGCCCATGCATTCCACCTCGGTCAGGGTGAAAAGGCCGCCGTTGGTGATCGCGCCCTTCTTCAGCCCCTTGTCATGGCAGGCGCGCATCACGTCGTCGGAGCCGCGCAGCATGCAGGGGGTGGTGCCGCACACCTGAACGTGGAAACGGCCGACCGGCTGCAGATTGTACATGGTGTAGAAGGTGGCGACCTCGAGCGCGCGGATCTTCGGCATGCCGATCTGCGCCGCCACATATTCGATCACCGGCAGCGGCAGCCAGGCAACGCCCGTCTGCTCGCGCATCTGATATTGCGCCAGCCAAAGCAGCGGCATGATGGCCGATGCCTCGCGCCCCTTGGGATAACGGCCGATGATCTCCTCGGCCCTGGTGGCGTTTTCTGCCGTCCACTGGAAATCGCTGTAGTCGCTCACCGGTCAACCTCGCCGAACACGATGTCGAGGCTTCCAAGCACGGCCGGCGCGTCGGCCAGCATGTGCCCCTTCAGAAGGAAGTCCATCGCCTGCAAATGGCTCATCCCCGTCGCGCGGATGTGGCAGCGATAGGGTTTGTTCGTCCCGTCCGAGACGAGATAGATGCCGAATTCGCCCTTGGGGCTTTCTGTCGCCACATAGACTTCGCCCGGCGGCACCTTGAAGCCCTCGGTATAGAGCTTGAAGTGATGGATGAGCGCTTCCATCGAACGCTTCATCTCGCCCCGCTTCGGCGGCGCCACCTTGCGGTCGAGCGTCGCGATCGGCGCGCCCTTCAGATGCTCGAGCCTGTTGAGGCACTGCTCGATGATGCGGAGCGACTGGCGCATTTCTTCCACGCGCACCATGAAGCGGTCGTAGCAGTCGCCATTGTTGCCCACCGGAACCTCGAAATCGAGGTCGGCATAGATTTCATAGGGCTGGGACTTGCGCAGATCCCAGGGGATGCCGGACGCGCGGAGGCACGGGCCGGTGAAGCCCCAGGCAATGGCGTCCTTGGCGGAGATGACGCCGATGTCGACATTGCGCTGCTTGAAGATGCGGTTGTTGATGACGAGGGTGGTCACCTCGTCCAGCACCGTCGGGAAATGGGCGATGAACGCGCGGATGTCCTCGGCCAGGCCCTCGGGCATGTCCTGGTGGACGCCGCCGGGGCGGAAATAGGCCGCATGCATGCGCGCACCGGAGACTCGCTCCGAGAAGCGGTAGATCTTTTCCCGCTCGGCGAAGAGCCAGATGATGGGCGTCAGCGCGCCCACGTCCATGGCATGGCTGCCCGCGTTCAGGATGTGGTTCGATATGCGCATCAGTTCCGCCCACAGCACGCGGATCACCTGCGCGCGGATCGGAACCTCGACGCCCATCAGCTTCTCGATGGCAAGCACATAGCTGTGCTCCATCGACATGGGCGAACAATAGTCCAGGCGGTCCATATAGGGCAGCGCCTGAAGGTAGGTCTTGTATTCGCACAGCTTTTCGGTGCCGCGGTGCAGCAGGCCGATGTGCGGGTCGCAGCGCTCGATGACTTCGCCGTCAAGCTCCAGCACCAGGCGAAGCACGCCATGGGCCGCCGGGTGCTGCGGCCCGAAGTTGATCATGTAGTTCTGGATCTTCGTGTCAGGCGTGACCAGTGTCGGGTCGATCACCTGGCCTTCCAGTGTCACGGTCTCGGGCGCGTGGGTCATTGTCCGCCCTCCTGTCCTTCGGCCTTTTCATCGCCGGGCAGCTTCCAGTTCCCTTCCCAGGGAGACAGGAAGTCGAAGTTGCGGAAGTCCTGCTTCAGCCGCACCGGCTCGTAGATCACGCGCCCATGCTCCTCGGAGTAGCGCAGCTCGACATGGCCGGTCAGCGGGAAGTCCTTGCGGAAGGGATGCCCTTCGAAGCCATAGTCGGTGAGGATGCGGCGGAGGTCCGGATTGTTCTCGAAGAAGATGCCGTAGCAGTCCCAGGTCTCGCGCTCGAACCAGCCGGCGCAGGGGAAAAGCGCCGTCACGGAGGGCACGGCCTCGACTTCGTCCGTCGTCACCTTCACCCGGATGCGGCGGTTATGCTTCATCGAAAGCAGGTGATAGTTCACCTCGAACCGCTCGGCCCGATCGGGATAGTCGGCGCCGCAGATGTCGAGCAGCTGCTCATAGGCAAGATCGGGCGTGTCGCGAAGCGTGCGCAGGACCAGCGCGATGGATTCGCGGCGCACCAGAAGCGTCAGCTCGCCGACAGCCTCGGCGGCGTCGATCACATGCTCGCTCAGGATGGAAAGCGCGCGCTCGGCGACACCCTCGTTTCCGGCAACGGCGGGAACATGGCTCATCGCTTGGGCTCCTAGCGCTCGAACGTGCCGGCGCGGCGGATCTTCCGCTGCAGCGCCATGATGCCATAGAGCAGCGCCTCGGCGCTCGGCGGGCAGCCGGGCACATAGATGTCGACCGGAACGATCCGGTCACAGCCGCGCACGACCGAGTAGCTGTAATGATAATAGCCGCCGCCATTGGCGCAGCTTCCCATCGAGATGACGTAGCGCGGCTCGGGCATCTGATCATAGACGCGGCGGAGCGCAGGGGCCATCTTGTTGCACAGCGTGCCGGCCACGATCATCACGTCGGACTGGCGTGGCGAAGCGCGCGGCGCAGCGCCGAAGCGCTCCATGTCGTAATCCGGCATGGAGGCGTGCATCATCTCGACGGCGCAGCAGGCAAGGCCGAAGGTCATCCACCAGAGCGAGCCGGTGCGCGCCCAGTGCGTCAGATCCTCGAGGCTGGTGACAAGGAAGCCCTTGTTGTCCAGCTCCTTGCCGACATCGGCAAAAAACTGGTCACCGGCGGAAAGCGGGGTGCCATCGGGCCGCACGAGGCCGCCCGATGCCTTGCTGGCGCCGGGGGCGCCGGCTGTGTTCAGGGCGCCGGGGGCGCCGGAGGCGAGAGCGTTGCCCATCATTCCCAGTCCAGAGCTCCCTTCTTCCATTCATAGATGAAGCCGACCGTGAGAACGCCGAGGAAAAGCATCATGGAGCCCCAGGCGAAAACGAGATCCGGCCCCATTTCCTTCAGGCTGACAGCCCAGGGAAAGAGGAAGGCAACCTCGAGGTCGAAGATGATGAACAGGATAGACACAAGATAGAAGCGCACGTCGAACTGGCCGCGCGCGGACGAGAAGGCGGGGAAGCCGCTTTCATATTCCGACAGCTTGCCGCTGTAGGGCTTGTTCGTGCCGACCACGTTCGAGACGAGGATCGGCAGGGCCACGAAGGCGAGCGCGAACAGGATCGCGACGCCGAAGAAGAGAAGAATCGGGAGATACTCCCGTCCGATGTCGGCAAGCTCTGGCATGGCGGTTCCTCTAGGGAAGCTGGCGCGGCCCGGCAAGCATCAGAATGGCCGCAATGACCATGCCGCCGAGCGGAAAACCGGGGTCTGCTAGCGCAGCGCTCCGGCAACCAGCCTGTGCAGCCTCGAATGGATCTGGTCATTGGCGGCGATCACCTCGCGGCGCTCCACCATCTGTTCGCTGCCGCGGAAGTCGGTCACGAAGCCGCCGGCCTCCTTCACCAGAAGCATGCCGGCCGCCACGTCCCAGTGGCTCAGCCCCTGTTCCCAGAAGCCATCGAAACGCCCGGCCGCGACCCAGGCGAGATCGAGGCTCGCGGCACCGAAGCGGCGGATGCCGGCGACTTCGGGCATGACATTGTGGAGGATCGACTCGAACTCGGCCTGCTTCCCATGGCCCATATAGGGAATGCCGGTGGCAAGCAGCGCCTGATCGAGATCGCGCCGCCCCGAAACCCTGAGCCTTGCGTTGTGAAGCCAGGCGCCACGCCCGCGCTCGGCCCAGAAACTCTCGTCCGTCAGCGGCTGGTAGATCATGCCGGCCACCACCACGCCCAGATGCTCGACGGCGATCGATATGGCGAAATGGGGAATGCCGTGCAGGAAATTGCTGGTGCCATCCAGCGGGTCGATGATGAAGCGCGGCGAATCCGCTTCCTCGCCTGGAATCTCTCCGCCCTCTTCCAGCAGGAAGCCCCAGCCAGGCCTCGCCTTCTGCAGTTCCTCGACAAGGGTGTTCTCGGCTGCCCTGTCGGCCTGCGAGACGAAATCCGCCGGCCCCTTGCGGGACACCTGAAGCTGGCTGACCTCGCCGAAGTCGCGGCGCAGGCGCGGCGCCGCCTTGCGGCAGGCCCGCTCCATGACGGTGATGATGGCGGATTGCGACACGCTGTTCTCCCTTGCGCCGCCATGCCTTCTTCGGCGCGGCGGACGTGGGCCACTCCTGAAGTCGGGCCTCAGTCGGCCCGGCGGACGTAGGCCTGTTCGTAAACGTCGACGATGATGCGCGTGCCGCTTCCAATATGCGGCGGCACCATGATGCGGACGCCATTGTCAAGGATCGCGGGCTTGTAGCTGGACGAAGCCGTCTGCCCCTTCACCACGGCGTCGGCCTCGACGATGGTGCATTCGACCTGATCGGGCAGCTGCACGCTGAGCGGCCGCTCCTCGTAGAGTTCCATGGTGACGTCCATGCCATCCGAGAGGAAGGCCGCTGCATCGCCGAGAAGATCGCGCGGCAGGGTCACCTGATCGTAGGTATCCTTGTCCATGAAGACGAGATTGTCGTCCTCGGCATAAAGATACTGGAAATCCTTGGTATCGAGACGGACCCGTTCCACTGTTTCCGCCGAGCGGAAACGAACGTTGGTCTTGCGGCCGTCGATGAGGTTCTTCATCTCGACCTGCATATAGGCCCCGCCCTTGCCCGGCTGGGTGTGCTGGGTCTTGACGGCGCGCCAGATGCCGCCCTCATACTCGATGATGTTGCCGGGACGGATGTCGACGCCGCTGATCTTCATGGATTCACCTGTGGGCTTGAAAGAGCGTGGCGCGCCTTAGCGCATCGCACGGGCGAATGCCAAGATGGCCTCTGCGGGATCCTCCGCATTCCAGACGCCGGCAGACACCGCGAGGAAATCCGCCCCTGCCTCGACGAGCGGGCGGCAATTGTCGGCGGTGATCCCGCCGATCGCCACGCACGGGATGGGGCTGATCCCGGTCCACCAGGCGAGAATGTCGGGGCTGGCATGATGCGCGACCGTCTTGGTGCCGGTGGGATAAAAGGCCCCGAAGGCGACATAATTGGCCCCGGCCTCCCCTGCCTCCATGGCGAGGTGCCGGCTGTCGTGGCAGGTCACGCCGATCTGGGCGTCATGGCCGAGAAGGCGACGCGCCGATTCGACGCTGCCATCCGACTGGCCGAGATGGACGCCATCGGCGCCACATGCCTTTGCGAGATCGGCGCGGTCGTTCAGGATGAAGGCGACATCATGAGCGGCGCAGATGGGCATCAGCCGGGCCGCCGCCGAAAGGATGGCGTCATCCGGCACGCCCTTCAGCCGCAGCTGATAGGCCGCAACCGGGCCGCCTCCGGACGCGCCGCCCGCCTTGAGCGCAGCGTCAAGGGCTGCCGCATGCGCCTCGATATCGGGCGCCGGCGGCGAAATCAGGTAGAGCTGGCAGGGAGGACGCGCCTCCCTGCCGAACCCGTCGAGACTGTCGGTGGTCCCGCTCATTCCTTGTTAAGATAGATGCGGACGATGCGGTCGAGCAGCGCCAGCGCTTCCTCGCGCGGGCGCTGGAAGCTGTTGCGGCCGATGATCGAGCCATTGCCGCCGCCGTCACGGATGGCGCGGGCATCCTCGTAGACAGCGTCGGCGCCCTTGGTCGCGCCGCCCGAGAAGACGACGAGACGGCGACCGTTGAAGCAGCTCTGCACCACATGGGCGACACGCTTGGCCTGGGTCGACCAGTCGCCGCCCTCATAGGCCTTTTTCGCATCCTTCTGCTCGATATGGTCGGACGGCAGCTTCACCTTGATGATGTGGGCGCCGGCAAGCGCCGCCATATGCGCCGCATAGGCCCCGACATCGAGCGCCAGCTCCCCTTCCTTGGAAAGCGCGCCGCCGCGCGGATAGGACCAGATGACGGTGGCGATGCCGACGGACTTGGCTTCGGCCGACAGTTCGCGGATTTCCTCGAGCAGTTCGAAGAAATATTCGGAACCCGGATAGATGGTGAAGCCGATGGCCGAGCAGCCGAGGCGCAGCGCATCATCGACCGAAGCGGTCACGGCCTGGTCCTTGGCGTCGGCCCAGCTGTTGGAGCTGTTGGCCTTCAGGATCGTCGGGATCTGGCCGGCGAAAGTGTCGGCGCCGGCTTCCAGCATGCCGAGCGGAGCCGCAAAGGCGTTGAGGCCGGCATCGATCGCCAGCTGAAAATGATAATGGGGGTCATAGCCGGCCGGATTGGGCGCGAAGCTGCGCGCCGGTCCATGTTCAAAGCCCTGGTCGACGGGCAGGATCACCATCTTGCCCGTGCCGCCGAGGCGGCCCGCCATCAGCATGCGGGCGATATTGGCCTTGGTGCCGGGGTTGTCGCTCTCGTAATTGGCCAGAATCTTGCGGACAGTCTTGGTCATCTTCATGCGTGATCTCCTGATTTCAGGGCTTCCACGCCGGGAAGCGCCTTGCCTTCCATCCATTCCAGAAACGCGCCGCCAGCTGTCGACACGAAGGTGAAGCTGTCGGCGACGCCAGCGTGATTGAGCGCCGCGACCGTGTCGCCGCCGCCGGCGACCGAAACAAGTGCGCCTTCCTGCGTAAGCGCAGCAGCGGTCCGGGCCAGCGCCACGGTTGCTGTATCGAAGGGCTCCAGTTCGAAGGCGCCCAGCGGCCCGTTCCAGATCAGCGTCGCGCAGGTCTTCAGCGCATCGCCGAGCGCCTCGACAGCGTGCGGCCCGAGGTCGAGGATCATTTCCTCCGCCTCGACATGGTGCACGTTCACGATGCGGTTGTCGGCATGGGCCTTGAATTCGTGCGCCACCACCACGTCCCACGGCAGGTGCACGGTGCAGCCAGCCGCTTCGGCGCGGGCGAGAATGTCGCGCGCGGTATCGGCGAGGTCGTGCTCGCACAGGCTCTTGCCAACCGCGATGCCCTTGGCGGCGAGGAAGGTGTTGGCCATGCCGCCGCCGATGATCAGATGATTCACCTTGCCGACAAGGTTCGTCAGAACGTCGAGCTTGGTCGAGACCTTGGCGCCGCCGACAACGGCCGCTACCGGGCGTCTGGGCTGGCCGAGCGCTGCTTCCAGCGCCTTCAGCTCGGCTTCCATCGCCCGGCCGGCAAAGGCCGGAAGCACATGGGCCAGGCCCTCGGTCGAGGCGTGGGCGCGATGCGCCGCCGAGAAGGCGTCGCTGACGAAGAAATCGCCCAGAAGCGCCATGGCGGCGACAAGGCCGGGGTCGTTCTTTTCCTCGCCCTTGTGGAAACGGGTGTTCTCGAGGACCGTGATGCTGCCATCGGCGAGCTTGCGGGTTTCGTCCGCCATGTCGGCGCCCTGGCAATCGGCAAGGAAGCCGACGCTGCGGCCGAGCACGTCGGCCAGCGCCGGCACCACCATGCCCAGCGACATGTCTTCACGCACCTCGCCCTTCGGCCGCCCGAAGTGCGACAGGACAAGCACCTTCGCCCCCCTGTCGGCCAGTTCGGCAAGAGTCGGCACGGCTGCGGCAAGACGGGTCGCGTCGGAAACGGCGCCCCCCTGCATCGGCACGTTGAGATCGCAGCGGACCAGCACGCGCTGGCCCGCCAGATCCCCCGGCATGTCGTCGAGCGAGCGGAACATCAGAGGAAGCGGCCCATCGCCACCGCAGTGTCCGCCATGCGGTTCGAGAAGCCCCACTCATTGTCGTACCAGGAGACAACGCGGACGAGTTTGCCCTCGATCACGGCCGTTTCCAGGCTGTCCACCGTGGAGGAAGCCGGGACATGGTTGAGGTCGATGGAGACCAGCGGCTCGTCCGAATAGTCGAGGATGCCCTTCAGGGCGCCTTCGGACGCGGCCTTCAGCGCCGCATTCACTTCTTCCTTCGTGGTGTCGCGGCCGGGCACGAAGGTGAGGTCGACAAGGCTGACGTTCGGGGTCGGCACGCGGACGGCCGAGCCGTCGAGCTTGCCCTTCAGTTCCGGCAGCACTTCGCCGACGGCGCGGGCAGCGCCCGTGGTTGTCGGGATCATCGACACGCCGGCAGCGCGCGCGCGGCGCATGTCGGAGTGGATCTGGTCGAGGATCTTCTGGTCGTTGGTGTAGGCGTGGATGGTCGTCATCAGGCCGCGCTCGATGCCGACGAGGTCGTTCATCACCTTGGCGACCGGAGCGAGGCAGTTGGTGGTGCAACTGGCGTTGGAGACGATGCGGTGATCGCCCGTCAGCTTGTCGTGGTTGACGCCATAGACGACGGTAAGATCGACACCCTTGCCCGGCGCCGAGATCAGCACCCGCCTGGCGCCCGCCTCGAGGTGCGCGCCCGCCTTGTCGGCATCGGTGAAGAAGCCGGTGCACTCGAGCGCGATGTCGACGCCCAGTTCCTTGTGCGGCAGCTTCGAGGGGTCGCGCTCGGCGGTGACGCGGATGCGCTTGCCGTCGATCACCAGGTCATTGCCATCGGCCTCGACGGTGCCGGGATAGCGGCCATGCACGCTGTCGCGCTTGAACAGCATGGCGTTGGACTTCGCATCGGCGAGGTCGTTGATCGTGACCACCTCGATGTCGGAACGGCCCTGCTCCAGAATGGCCCGCAGAACAAGGCGGCCAATGCGCCCGAACCCGTTGATCGCAACCTTCATCATCCTGCTCCTTGCTCGATCCGCTATGCTTTAGCTGTGTTGAAACCCGGCGTCAGGCCGAGGCGAGGCGGCGCGCCACCCCGTCGGCGATTGCCTCGGCCGTCAGGCCGAAATGGCGGTAGAGATCGGCCGCCGGCGCGGATGCGCCGAAGCTGTCGATCCCGAACATCAGGCCGTCGCGGCCCACGATCCGTTCCCAGCCGAAGGTCGCGCCGGCTTCCACGGAAACCTTGAGCACGTCATCGGGAAGAAGGGCCGCGCGCGCTTCGGCCGGCTGCTCCAGGAACCGCTCCCACGAAGGCATGGAGACGACATCGGCGCCGATGCCCTGCGCTTCCAGACGCTTTGCGGCATCGATCGCCAGACCGACTTCGGAACCGGTCGCCACCAATATGGCCCGGCGCTCCCCGCTGGCGGCGCGCAGGCGATAGGCGCCACCGGCCGAAAGATTCACATCGGCTTCGGTGCGCAGTAGCGCCAGATTCTGCCGGCTCAGCGCCAGCACCGAAGGCCGGTGCGCATCGGCGAGCGCCAGTTCCCAGCATTCGGCCGTCTCGATGGCGTCGGCAGGCCGGTAGACGGCAATGTTGGGCATCGCCCTGAGGGAAGCCAGATGCTCGATCGGCTGGTGCGTCGGGCCATCCTCGCCAAGGCCGATGCTGTCGTGGGTCAGCACATAGATGACGCGCTGGCCCTGAAGCGCCGACAGGCGGATCGCGCCACGGCAATAATCGGCAAAGACAAGGAAGGTGCCGCCATAGGGAATGACGCCGCCATGCAGCGCCAGCCCGTTCATGGCCGCCGCCATGCCGAATTCGCGGATGCCGTAATGGATGTAGCGCCCGCCCGGGTTGGCGGCATCGAGCACGGCCTGGCCGGAAGAGCGGGTGTTGTTGGAGCCGGTGAGGTCGGCCGAACCGCCGATGGTCTCGGGCACTTGGGCATTGATGACGTCGAGCGCCATCTCGGACGCCTTGCGGCTTGCAACCGGCTTGGCGTCGGCCAGCAGTTTCGCCTTGAACGCGGCGAGGGAGAAGCCTTCGGGCAGCTTGCCGGCCTTGCGGCGCTCGAACTCGGCGCGGGCCGGATGCGCTGCAAGGCGGGCTTCCCACGCCTTGCGCGCCTCGGCGCCACGGGCGCCGGCACGCGCCCAGGATGCTGCGACATCGGCGGGAATTTCGAAAGGCGCGGCCTTCCAGCCAAGCTTCTCGCGCGCGCCGGCGATCTCGCTCGCCCCCAGTGGCGAGCCATGCGTCTTTTCGGAGCCGGCCTTGGTGGGCGCGCCAAAACCGATGACAGTGCGGCACTGCACCAGGCTCGGCAGGTCGCTGGCCTGTGCTTCAGAAAGCGCCGCACGGATCGAGGCCGGGTCGTGCCCGTCGCAGGAAACGACATGCCAGCCGGCAGCCCGGAAGCGGGCGGGCACATCCTCGCTCGAAGCCATGGCAATCGGGCCATCGATGGAAATGCCGTTGTCGTCCCAGAGAATGTTGAGGCCACCAAGCTTCAGATGGCCGGCGATGCCGATCGCCTCGTGGCTGATGCCTTCCATCAGGCAGCCGTCGCCGGCGATCACCCAGGTCCGGTGGTCGACGATGTCGGCGCCGAATTCCGCCTTCAGGTGGCGTTCGGCAATCGCCATGCCGACAGCCGTTGCAAGGCCCTGCCCCAACGGGCCGGTCGTTGTTTCGACACCGGGCAGTTCATGCTGTTCCGGGTGGCCGGCGCAGGGGCTGCCAAGCTGGCGGAAGCGCCGGATGTCATCCATCGTCGGCTGTTCGAAGCCGCTGAGGTGCAGCAGCGCATAGATCAGCATCGAGCCATGGCCCGCCGAAAGCACGAAACGGTCGCGATCCGCCCAGCGGGGGGCCTTCGGGTCGAACTTCAGGAATTCACCCCACAGCATGGTCGCCACATCGGCCATGCCCATGGGCATTCCCGGGTGGCCGCTGTTGGCGGCTTCCACCGCATCCATGGCGAGTGCGCGAATCGCATTCGCCATCCTGCGCGCTTCGTCGTCTGCCAGCCTGTACGATGCCATTTGGGGCGCCCTGTCCTCGGATGTTCAATGAAGGTCGTGTGGCCCGTTCAGGCCCGATTCGCGACACGCCGAGTCTGCTGCCAGACATGGCGTGGCGCCTCCCTTGCAAAGCAACTGACATAAATCAACGTCGCGCGGCTTCGGCAAGGCCACATGGCGCGTCCTTGCAAAGTGTAGACAATTTCTTACCTTTCCGTGGCAAGATATTGAAAGACCACCTCTTGACGGGAAAGGCGATTCCGTATCATCCGTATTCCGACACCTTGGGATGAGCGCGATGACTGATATCCTTGCGCGGATCGATGCCGCTTTGCGGCGTGCGGAAACCGCGGCCGACAGGCTTGACCGACGCCACCGTGCCCTGCGCACGGCGACCCGGGAAACCGTGTCCGAGCTCGACCGCCTCATCGAGGTGGAACGGCGGCGGAGCAATGGCTGAAGTCGCCCTCAGCATAGGCGGCAGATCCTATCGCCTGGCCTGCCGCGATGGCGAGGAAGACGAGCTGCGCGCGGCAGCGGGCCTGCTCGATGCGCGCATGACGGCCCTGGTCGAGAATCTCGGAACCGTGGCCGAGGCCCGGCTGCTGCTGATGGCCGCGCTGCTCGTCAGCGGTGAGCTGATCGACCGCGATCGCGACGGCCCTTCGGGCAGCAGGGGGCCATATACGGACGCCGCCGCTCTCGAAACGCTGGCCCGGCGCGCGGAACTTCTTGCAGACAGGCTTGAGAAAGCGGCCGACGCCGCCTAAATCCAGTCGTGGCGGGTTCTGCCCGATGCGCGCAACGAACATCCCTGAGGCGATAAACACATCCAAGGGGGCTGTCCCTGCCGGGATTCCGGTCCTGATCACATGGCTCCCACCTGACGTTCTGGCGTCAGAGGATTTTCAGGCAAACGGTCGATGCGGGCCCGCCACCCTTCCCGCCCCCCCTTTTCCTTGACAGCCTGCCGCGGCAGGCGCGGCCTCGAAATCGCGCCAGCGCCGCTGGTGCGTGCATGATGGGGCTTGCCCACCGCGCCGGAATGCGGACAGTGTCTTGCACAGGTGCTGGAACATATGTGCTGGAATACTGGGGGGAGACAGGCGCCAGATGACGACAACCGGCACGCGCATCGCCGCACGCAAGGAACAGCGCGCCCACGCCCGCGAAATCCGGGCCGCCTTCACCGCCGCCCTGTCGGCCCCGGCCCGTGCCGCGCTCGAGCAGGCCCTGGCCGAAAGGGTGGTGCCGCACCTAGGGTCGCCCGGGATCCTCGGAAGCTATGCCCCGGCCGGCTCGGAAATCGCGCCGGCAGCCGTGGAACGGGCCGCCCGGGCGCTCGGCTGGCTGCTCGCCTTTCCCCGTGTCACCGGCCCACAGCCGCTGGACTATCATCTCGCCGGGCCGGAAGATCTCGTGCCCGGCTTCCGGGGCATATTCCAGCCGCCAGAGGACAGGCCCGCAGCGCGGCCGGACGTGGTGCTGGTGCCGCTTCTGGAAGCCGACCGCCGCGGCCACAGGCTTGGCCAGGGCGGCGGCCACTATGACCGCACCCTCGCCAGCCTCAGGTCTTCCGGCCCGCTGCTCGCAATCGGCCTCGCCTGGGACGTGCAGATCGTGCCGGCAATCGAAGCCGAACCATGGGACCAGCCGCTCGACGCCATTGCGACACCTTCGGACTTCCACCACGCCGGCGCTGCGGCTAGACGCACGGGATGACACCAAGCCTTCGCCGGCCGCTGGGCATTCTCGCCCTCCTTGCCGGCATATTCGCCTATGCCATTTTCGTCGTCTGGCTGTTCGAGCCGGTGGCGACCCTTCATCCGCTGATCCAGCTGCCCATATGGCTGGTGCTGGGCATCGCCTGGGTGTTTCCGGTGAAGCCCCTTCTCGTCTGGATCGAAACAGGAAAGTGGCGCCCATGAGCCGCATCCCGCCCGAAGCCTGCGAGACGATGGCCGAGGTGCGCGCCGGGGTCGATTCGATCGACCGCGCCCTTGTCACGCTTCTGGCCGAGCGCATGCGCTTCATGGATGCGGCCGCCCGCATCAAGCCCGGCCGCAACATGGTGCGGGACGAGCCGCGCAAGGCGCAGGTGATCGCCAATGCGCAGCGCGAGGCCGAGGCCCTGGGCCTCGACCCGGCACTGGTCGGCCAGCTGTGGGAACAGCTGGTCGAAGCCTCCATCGCGCATGAAACCATCATGTGGGACAGGCTGCGCGCCCAAGGCGACGACAACGCCCGCGATTGACCCGCAACGCCCCGACGGCGCATCACCCCGCTCAGGCCAGCGGCCAGACCCCGAGGAGACGCCATGAGGATCGTTGAAGCCCAATCGCTCGACAGCATCGCGGATTATCAGCTCAAGGAAGCCGGAATGCCCGCGCCGGCGGACGGCGAGGTGCTGGTGCGCGTCTCTGCCTGCGGTGTCGGCTATGTCGATGCGCTGGTCTCGCTTGGACGCTATCAGGTGAAGCCGCCGCTTCCCCATGTGCCCGGCCAGGAAGCTGGCGGCTGGATCGAGGCCGTGGGCGCCGGCGTGAAGGGGCTGACCCCCGGGCAGCGCGTGATGGCGACCGTGCGCGGCGGCTTTGCCGATTTTGCCATCGCGCCAGCCGCCATGGCCACCCCCGTGCCCGACGCAATGAGCCTCGCGCAAGCCGCAGGCTTCCGCATCAACCACCTGACCGCGCTGCACGGCCTTCGCGACAGGGCCAGGCTGCAGCCAGGCGAACATCTTCTGGTGCTTGGCGCGGCGGGCGGTGTCGGCATGGCGGCCGTGCAGGTCGGCAGAATATTGGGCGCGCGCGTGATCGCTGCGGCATCGAGCGAGGAGAAGCGGGCGCATTGCCTTGCCCATGGCGCGGACGCCGTCATCGACACGCAGGAAGAAGGCTGGCGGGACAGGCTGAAGGCGGCCAGCGGCGGCCGTGGCCCCGATGTCATCTTCGATCCCGTATGCGGGCCGCTTTTCCAGCCCGCCTTCCGCTCGCTGGCATGGGGCGGGCGGCATCTGGTCGTCGGCTTCGTGGGCGGGCCAATCCCCGCCCTGCCGGCCAATCTCACCCTGATGAAGGGCGCGGGCCTGCTGGGTGTCGATGTGCGGCAATTCCTGCTGTTCGAAGGCAGGCGCGCCGCCGGGCAGCTGGATGAGCTTCTGGGCTGGGTCGCGGATGGTCGGCTCGACCCGCCTGTCGGCCGATGCTTCGCCTTCGAGGATTTTGCCGCCGCGCTGGAATTCGCCCTGTCGGGCAAGGGGCTCGGCAAGACGGTCCTGACCGTCGCGAGCGAGGACGCGCCGCCGGATTGAGGGGCAGCGACAGGAATCAGATTGTCTGTGGGGTTTATTTTCCCCGGGATATCAGTGTTTTGAAACAACTGTTATCCCGGGGGAAATGGCGCGAGTGACGGGGCTCGAACCCGCGACCTCCGGCGTGACAGGCCGGCACTCTAACCGACTGAGCTACACCCGCGTTGTGTGGAGCGCCCATCTATTGGCCGGCCGCCGGGCTGTCAAGCGCACAAAGCGGCCGCTTCGAAAATTCTCCGCTGGCAGCCGTTGCCGCCCCGCCCTTCCGGTGGCACTCAGGCGCGCATGACCCAGTTTGATCAGCAACAGCTCGCCGCCGAAGCCTGGTTCCGCTCGCTTCGCGACCGCATCACCGCCGAATTCGAAACGCTGGAGGATGAAGGCGAAAGCCTTCCGGCGCTGACCAATGCCCCGGCTGCACCCGGCCGCTTCGTCTATACCCCCTGGGAGCGGACCGATCACAGCGGCGCACCCGGCGGCGGCGGCACCATGGGCGTGATGAAGGGGCGGGTCTTCGAGAAGGTCGGCGTGAATATCTCGACTGTCCATGGCCAGTTCAACCCGGAGTTCGCGAAGTCCATCCCCGGCGCCGATCAGGATCCCCGATTCTTCGCGACGGGAATCAGCCTTGTCGCCCATATGGCCAACCCGCATGTGCCGGCCGTTCACATGAACACACGCTTCCTCGTCACGTCGAAGCGCTGGTTCGGCGGCGGGGCCGATCTCAACCCTGCCCTCCCGCACGAGGAGGACACCGCCTTCTTCAAACAGGCCTTCGAGCAGGCCTGTGACCGTCACGACCCGGCACACTGGCCGAAATTCTCGGCCTGGTGCGACGAATATTTCTACGTGCCGCACAGGAAGCGCATGCGCGGTGTCGGCGGCATCTTCTATGACTGGCTGAACGTCGAGAAGGAGGGCGATTTCGACCGCAACTTCGACTTCACCCGCGATGTCGGCGAAACCTTCCTGACGACCTTCCCGGCCATCGTGCGCCGCCGCATGGGCCTGCCCTGGACCGAGGAAGACCGCCTCGCCCTGCTGCGCTATCGCGGCCTCTATGCCGAATTCAACCTTGTCTATGACCGGGGCACCACCTTCGGCCTGAAGACGGGCGGAAACATCGACGCCATATTGATGAGCCTGCCCCCCGAAGCCCGCTGGGACTGAACCGCCAGAGAGCGGCAGCCCCTCCCCTCAGCGAACTGGCAGCACCAGCAGCCCGGTCTCGGGGTCGTCGCGGATGACCGCGTCGATCCCATAGGCTTCGCGGATGAGGCCGGGTGTCAGCACGTCGCGCGGCGGGCCTTCACCCAGAAGCCTGCCCCCGGCCAGCAGCATCAGCCTGTCGGCCGCGCGCGCGGCGGCTGAAAGATCATGCACCACCAGCACGACAGCCGCCCCGGCATCGGCCGCGGCCCGGAACAGCGCCAGCGATTGCAATTGGTGGCGCGGATCGAGGTTGGCGAGCGGTTCGTCCGCAAGAATCAGTTGCGGCTCTCCGGCCAGTAGCCGGGCCAGCAGCACGCGCGCCCGCTCCCCGCCGGATAGGCCGAGCACGAGGCGATCGGCCAGAGCCGCCGCGTCCGCCTGTTCCAGCGCCTGTTCGATGGCGGCATGGTCGCTCACCGAAAGCCGGGCGAACGGCCCCAGGTGCGGGGCACGCCCAAGCGCCACGAGATCGCGCACCCTCAGGTTCCAGTGCACTTCGCCGCCCTGGGGCAGATAGCCGATGCGCCGCGCCCGTTCGCGCGCGGGCATGTCAGAAAGCGGCCTGCCATCCAGCAGCACCGCTCCGGCGGACGGCTGCCTCAGCCCTGCCATGACTTCGATCAGGCTCGACTTGCCGGCGCCGTTCGGGCCGAGCAGCACGCACACTTCCCCTGGCCGGATACTGGCGGTGAGGCCCGACAGGATCGTCCGCCCGCCGCGCGCCACGGACAGGTCATGCAGGTCGAGGCTCAGATCGGGACTCATGTGGGGCCTCACGGCAGGCTCTCCCGGTGGCGCCACAGCAGGAACAGGAAAAAGGGCGCGCCGATCAGCGACATGGCGATGCCCAGCTTCAGTTCCACCGGGCCGGGCGCAAGCCTGACAGCCGCATCGGCCAGCAGCAGAAGCGCTGCCCCGCCCAGCGCGGACGGGAAAATCAGGTCGGACGGACGCTCCCCCACAAAGGGGCGCAGGATGTGCGGCACGATGAGGCCGACGAAGCCGACGACCCCGGTGACGGCAACGCCAGCCCCGACGCCGAGGCCGGTGCCCGCAATCACCAGCAGCCGGGTGCGCCACGGATCGACACCAAGCGACCGCGCCGCCGCCTCCCCCAGCGCCAGCGCATCAAGCGCCCGGCCCGTGGGCGCCAGAAGCAGCAGCCCGATGCCCACGAAGGGCAGCACCCGAAGCGCATCGGCAAGGCTGCGGTCCGTCAGCGCTCCCATCAGCCAGGTGACGATCTCGCCAAGGGCAAAGGGGGTGGGCGCAAGGTTGATGAGCAGCGCCGTCAGCGCACCGGCAAGGCTCGACAGGACGACGCCTGCCAGAATGAAGCTTATGGCGCTGGCCGAGCGGCCCGCCATGAGCGCCAGCAGCAGCATCGCGCCAAGAGCCCCCGCCATGCCGAAGGCCGAGACGATGAAGGGCGAGGCGGCCAGCCCCAGGAAGATGGCAAGCACCGCGCCGAGCGCCGCGCTGGCGGAAATGCCGAGCAGGCCGGGATCCGCAAGCGGGTTCCTGAGATAGCCCTGGAGCACCGCCCCCGAAGCCCCCAGCATAGCCCCGATTCCCAACCCGAGAAGCGCACGCGGCAGGCGAAGCTCGGCCATGATGAGCGCCTCGGGCGTGCCGGAAACAAGGCCGAAGGGGCTGATCCAGACCTTTCCGGCTACAAGGCTCGCCCCGAAGGCGAGAAGCGTGACGAGCAACAGGATGGCGAGAAAGCTGCCGCGCTTCATGGCTGGCTGTCCCTGATGGCGGCCAGCCGCCGGGCGGCGGCGATCATGGTGGGGCCGCCGCAGTTCAGCAGGTGACGCGGGAATTCGGCCACACGGATGGGCAGGCGCCGCAGCACGGGATGCAAAGCGTCGGGCCGGTCCGTCAGCAGAAGCGGCGGTGGTTTGGCAGCGAGCGGTTCGAGGGGGAGGATGTCCCACATGGCAAGCCCATGGCTTGCGGCAAGGCTACGAAGGCCGCTGTTCGCCATCAGCGCCTCGGCCAGCGTGCCGGGGCCGGGGACGAGGCCGGACCCCATGCGCATCAGGGCCGGCCTTGGCGGGCCGGGCCGACGCGCCTCGGCCAGCGCCTGCCCAATCCGTCCCGCGAGCGCCTGCCCCCGCCCGGCATGGCCCGCGGCGGTGGCGATGGCGCGCACCTGCGCCAGCGATTGCCCGGCGTCGGCCGGAACGCCGATCGCCAGCATGGGTACACCCAGCCGCTCCAGCGCCGTGCGCGTTGCCAGCGGCGTGTGCGGGGACAGGATGACGAGGTCGGGCTTCAGCGCGATCACCTCTTCGGCCGTGCCGCCATGGGCAGGGATGGCCTCAGCCTGCGCCAGCGGCATGGAGGTCGCCTCCGGATCGTGGGACCAGTGGCTGATGGCGGCAATCTGCCCCCTGTCCGCCACCTCGGCCAGGATGGCGTCGGTGCAGGGGTTCATCGAGACAATGCGCGCTGGCCGCGCCGAAAGCGGCGCAGCCAGCAGCGCAAGCGCCAGCAGAAGGCTAGAAATGCGCACGGACACCGACGGCCGCCTCGCGGCCGGGCTGGCCGTAGAAGCTTGTCGTCTCGTATCGTTCGTCGAACAGGTTGGTCACCCGGCCGAACAGTTCGATGCCCTCGGCAAGCGGGGCGGCGGCGCGGATGTCGGCCAGCACATGACCCGCAATGGGCCGGCTGCTGGCGGCATCGTCGAAACTGCCCGAAACCAGCTGCACCGAGGTGCCGATGCTGAAACCCCGAAAGGCATAATCGAGCGTGGCGGACAGGCTGTGCGCCGGCCGCCGCGCGAGCCTGCGGCCTTCATTGGGGCTGCCGGCGGTGCGGTTGCGCGAATCCGTCCAGCTGTACTGGGCCGAGACATCGAGGCCTTCCACCGGGCGCGCTTCGGCCACCAGTTCCAGCCCGCGCGCTTTGGCGCGCAGCACATTGTCATAGGTGCCAAACGGACGACCTTCGCAGATGGGCGACACCAGGCCGAAGCAGGATACATAATCGATCAGATTGCGGGTGCGACGCTCGAACCAGGTGGCGGAGGCGGTGAAGCCTTCGCTTTCCAGCGCGATGCCCGCATCCCAGCCGATCGCGCGCTCGGGCCGCAGCGCGGCATTGCCATAATCGGAAAAGAGCTGGAACAGCGTCGGCGCCTTGAAGGCTTCGCCATAGCTGGCCTTCAGCCGAAGGGGCGTGCCGGGAATGCGGGCGCTGCCGCTGGCGCCAAGGCTCGTGGCGCCGCCAAAGCGGTCATGCTCGTCATGGCGAACCCCACCGGACAGCGTCACCGCCTCGACAGGCCGCACGATGGCCTGAACGAAGCCGCCATCGAGGGTGGCGCGGGCGCGGAACGGCGCCGGCTCCGGATCCCATGCCGAAGGCGAGGCCGTTTCGAGGCGGGAAACCTCACGCTCCAGACCGCCCGAAATCGACAGAAGATCGGACAGCACCCAGCTTGCCTGCGCGTCCACCCGCTCGAACCGGCCTTCCGAACGGAAGCTGGTGAAGGGTTCAGCCCCGGGCATGAAGTTGCGCCGGAAGGTGTCGGAAATCTGCCAGCCGAGCCGCGCCGTCACGCCGCCCCCGGCATAGCGCAGGCCGGCAGCGCCCGAGACATCGCGCACGCGGCTGCGGTCATCGGTATCGGCGAAGGCGTAGAGGGGCGGCGGGAAGCCATCCATCTCGAATTCCGAGGATTGCAGCCGCCCCCTCAGATCGGCCGTGAAGCCGCCACCGAGCGAGACATCGGCGCGGGCGTGGACGCCATGGCTTTCGAAATCGTCCCGTTCTGCACCACCGCGCGCTTCGGCGAAGCTCGATATGCCGTCGCTGCGCTGCCAGTTGCCGCCCAGCCGCAGCGCAACCGGCCCGAGGGCGATTCCGCCCGTGGCATCGGCCGCCCAGTGCCCGTGCGAACCGCCCTCCACCCGGCCGGACAGCATCCCCCCGGTATCGGGCGCCAGCGTCTCGACGGCAATCACGCCCCCGATGGCCTGGCTTCCCCAGGCAAGGGACTGCGGCCCGCGCAGGATTTCCACGCGGCCAATGCCAGCCGAGGCAAGGGTCCCGAAATCGACACCGCCGCCGGGGCTGGCCGGGTCGGCGACCTTCACGCCATCGATCACCAGCGTCGTGTGCTCGCCCTCGGCGCCGCGAAGGCGGACAGCGGTGAACCCCCCTGCCCCGCCATTGCGGGAAAGGCTGAGTCCGGGTTGCAGGCGCAGCACATCCAGCAGCAGTGGCGCCTGCAACCGCTCGATCTCGGCCCTGTCGATCACGGTGACGGAAACGCCCGCCTCGTCGACGGACATAGGCATGCGGGCGGACACGAGAATGTCGGAGCCAAGGAGTTCGCCCGCGACGGCGGAATCGGACGAGACGAAGGCAAAAAGACAGATTGAGGACAACAAGAGGCGCACAGGCAGAGCCTTTCTTCGCATTGGGTTCGACACAAGCGTCGCCCATGCGAGAAAGCCGCGCCCGGCCGCGCCATGCAGCCGGATGCACCTGCCTCGGTCGCGTCGGAGTCCCCGCCGGCGTGACTGGACGACCGGGGCAGGCAGGTCTCCTGGCTTCCGGGTCATCGGCTGTTGCGAACACCTTCCCGCCGCTTTCACGGCAGTGGCATATGGCTCGCACGCCTACCCGGTTACAGTTGCGGGGACAGCGCCGGACTGGGCGGTTACCCGCCGCACCGGCTTCCCTTTTCACCCTGGCTCACCACCCGGGCACCTGCTCCGATGGGGGGCCTGCTAGGATGTGCGGCGGATTGGCGCAAGCCCCGGCGTTCCCCGATGCGCCCCGGTGGGAGACGCGGAGGCTGCTAGACGAAGCGACCGGGCACGGTCGGGTGGCTGGACGACAGGCCGCCATCGACGGCGATGGCCTGCCCGTTCACATAGCTCGCATCGTCCGACGCGAGGAACAGGGCGACGTTCGCGGCCTCTTCGGGCCGTGCGTAGCGGCGCAGCGGGTTCAGTTGGCCCAGCTTGTGCTCGCTGCCGCGGGCGCGGGCCTGTTCGAAGACCGGCGCTGTCATCCCCGTTTCCGTAAGGCCCGGGCAGATGCAGTTCACGCGCACATTGGTTCCGCCAAGCTGGTTCGCGCTGGTCTGCACAAGGTTGATGACCCCGGCCTTCGACGCCGAATAGGGAATGCCCCCCGCGCCCGACCGCAGGCCAGCGACACTGGCCGTGCACACGATCGAGCCGCCGCCCTGCGGCACCATCACCCGCGCACCTTCGCGGATGGCCAGGAAAACACCGACAAGGTTGACGTGCAGCACGCGTTCCCATTCGGCGACCTGAAGGTCGGCCAGAAGGGTCATGCCGCCGGAAATCCCGGCATTGGCGAAAATCGCATCCAGCCGCCCACGGGCGGCAACCGCGCGATCGACGGCGGACGCGATGAAGGCCTCGTCGGCGGCATCGCCCTGTAGGGCCTGTGCGCACCCGCCATCGGCGTTGATGGCATCCGCCGTTCCGGCAACCGCATCGGCCTGGTCGAGGCAGAAGACGAACGCACCCTCGCGCGCGAATCGCAGGGCGGCTGCCCGGCCGATTCCCGATGCAGCCCCCGTGACCAGAACCGTCCTGTTGCTGAAGCGCATGTCTTTCTCCCTCTTCTCCCTTGCGGACACTGCGGCCTTGCGCCCGCCCGCGCAAGCGGCCAGCAATGGCGGCCATGGATCCGCTGCTGCTCGCCATCGATTCCGGGACCACCTCCACCCGGGCGCTTGCCTTCGACCTCACCGGAAAGCCGGTGGATGTGGCGCAGCATGCCATCAGCCAGCATTTCCCCCGGCCGGGCTGGGTGGAGCATGACGCGGCCGAAATCTGGGCCCTCACCCGCCGGGCCATCGAGGATGTGATGGGCCGCGCAGGTGCGCGTGTCGCCGCCATCGGCCTCACCAACCAGCGCGAGACGATCGTCTTCTGGTCCCGCCGGCGTGGCGAACCGCTGGCGCCCGCCATCGTCTGGCAGGACCGCCGCACCGCCGAGGCCTGCGCCAGACTGCGGACAGACGGCAAGGAAGCCACGGTGCAGGCCATCACCGGGCTTCTGCTCGACCCCTATTTCTCGGCCAGCAAGATCCGCTGGGCGCTCGACACCTGGCCCGATGTCGCGGCCGCCGCCGAAACAGGCGACCTTGCCGTCGGCACCATCGATTCCTGGCTGCTGTGGAAGCTGACCGAAGGCCGCACCCACGCAACGGACGCCAGCAACGCCGCCCGCACCCTGCTGATGGACCTGGGCACCGCCCGCTGGTCGGATGACATGCTGGCGCTGTTCGGCGTGCCGAAAAACGCCCTGCCCGACATCGTGCCGACATGCGGGCCGCTGGCCGAAACCCGGATGTTCGGCCGGGCCATTCCCATTACCGGCATGGCGGGCGACCAGCAGGCGGCCGCCATCGGCCAGGCCTGCCGCGAACCCGGCCTTGCCAAATGCACCTATGGCACCGGCATCTTCCTGCTTGCCCATGCCGGCGCTGAACCACCGAAAAGCCGGAACCGCCTGCTCGCGACCTATCTCGGCTCGGACCCGCTGGCCTATGCGCTGGAAGGCTCCATCTTCGTGGGCGGCGATGCCATCAAATGGCTGCGCGACGGGCTGGGCATCATCGACGCGCCGGCCGAATCCGAGGCGATGGCCCGTTCCGTGCCCGACAGCGGCGGCGTCATCTTCGTGCCCGCCTTCGCCGGCCTTGGCGCGCCGCACTGGCAGCCGCTGGCGCGCGGGCTTCTCACCGGACTGACAGGCGGCACGACACGCGCCCACATCGTGCGCGCGACGCTGGAAGCCATGGGCCAGCAGACCGCCGATCTCATCGACGCCTTCCGCGCCGACGGGGTCAGCCCCACCAGCCTGAAGGTGGATGGCGGCATGGTGGCGAACGACTGGCTGTGCCAGGACATCGCCGACGCGACGGGCCTGGTAGTGGAGCGCCCGCGCAGCATCGAGACGACAGCGCTGGGGGCCGCCATGCTCGCGGGCACGGGCGCCGGGCTCTTTTCCAGCCTTGCGGAAGCCGGGGACGCGATGGTCCATGCCGACCGCCGCTTCACCCCGCAGCAGGAAGATGCGCTAAGAGGCGAACGGCGCGCGGCCTGGAAGCGGGCCGTCGCACAGACGCTTGCCGGGCTGGAACCGGCGCCCGCCACAACCGCCATGAAAGGTGCCTGATCATGTTGAGCTGGGCTTACGGGCTTGCGATGCTGGCGGCCATTGTCCTTCTGCTGGGCGGGGCGAAGCTGTGGGCTAGGGATCGCAAGCGCGCGCTTCTGATGATCGGGGCCGCAGCCGTCACGATCCTGAACGTGATCCTGTGGTCGGGCATGCCGGATGCGGCCCGGCCAGACACAAACCAGCCGGATTCTGCGGGGGTGACAGCGGCGGCCGGGGGCTGATAAGGCCCCCCGATGCGCATGCGCGATCTTGAAAAGGCCTCCGGCATCTCGCGGGAGACGATCCGCTTCTACATCCGCGAAGGGCTGTTGCCCGAGCCGGAGCGCACCCACCGCAACAGTGCCACCTACACCGAGGAGCATCTGTCGCGGCTGTTCGCCATCCGCCGGCTGAAGGATGAGCGCTTCCTGCCGCTTTCCGTCATCCGCGCCCTGTTCGAGGGTGACCAGCCGGACTGGCTCGAACAGCAGATGATGCCCGAGATCGACCATCTGCTGCGCGCCCGGCTGGATGCCGAGGAAGAGCCGGTGGATGCCGTCGGCTTTGTCCAGTCCCTCGGCGGCGACCCTGACCATCTTGCCGATACGATCGCGGCCGGGGTCGTGAACGTGGGGCCGGACGGGCGGCTTTCCCCGCGCGACGCACGCATCCTGCGGTTGCTCGTCGAAGCCTCGCGCATCGGCTTCACGCGCGAACGCGGCTATGCCGGCGCAGGCTTTGGCCGGCTGGCGGAGATCATGCGCAGCCTCGCCGAATCCGAAGTGCGGGACTTCCTCGCCCGTGTCGCGCCCAACGTGGGCGAACTGGAAGCGGTCGACATGGCCGAGCGCGGTATCGGCATCCTGAACCAGCTGATGGCCGAACTGTTCACCCGCGAAGTGCTGGCGCAGCTTTCCGAACGGCGGCGTATCGCCAATGACAATCAGGGAACAGCCGGAACGGTCGAGGAACAGGGGCGCTAGAAGCTTCCCGCCACCGTCACGACAGGACCGGAACCGGGCATTGCATTGCCTGCCGCGCGCAGGCGGTAATCGATGCGGGCATGGAAGGGCCAGGGGGCGATGGCGATGCCCGTCGATGGCCCGATGTCGACCCTCGATGCCGCAACCCCCAGATCGCGCTGCATCGCCGCCCATCCGCCGAGGCCGGCATCGAAGCTGACCCTGCCAAGGCTGGCAAGCGGGGTCGCCGCCCTTGCCTGCCCGCCGGCGTACAGATCCGGGCTGGCGCGAAACCCGACAAGCCCGGCTTCGGCATAACCCTCATAGTGCAGCGGCATCCCGCCAAGACGCCCCCGGTGCTGGCCGCCGCCGCTCAACCGCAAGGCCCAGTCGTTGCGGGCCATGATGCCAAGGGCGATGCGCCGCTCGACATCGATGGCAAGCGGCGTGCCCGGCAACGGTTTCCAGCGCAGCCCGAGGGCGGCCTCGGCGGTTTCGCGATCCAGCGTGCCCGCCGGGGTTGACGCCGCCGTGATCCGGGCGATGGCCGAAAGCGGCCGCCGCGCCAGCGGATCAAGGGCATAGCTGATGGTGGCGCCGCTCTGGCCGCCGCCCAGCACTGGCGACGCCGCAAGCGAATCGCCCGATGCACCGTCACGCGCCAGCGTATAGGCGCTGACGCTCCAGCGGCGGTTCAGCTGCCCGAGGTCAGCGGCCCATGCCCCTGCCTGCGGGGCATCGGGCGCCATGGCGAGCGCCCGCCGCAGACCCTGCACCGCCGCCCGGCGGTTCCCAGCCCGCAAGGCGGTATAGGCATCGTCCGCCGCCCGGTGGGCCTTGGCATGGGCAGCGGCCTGCCCTTCTTCCCTGCCCGGCGTGATGTCGGAAACCGTCGTTTCGCGCGCAACTGGCGCATGTGGTGCGGGCGCGACTGGTTCGAGCGTCCAGCCGGCGAGCGACGACCTGCCGGGACTGCCTGACTCCACGTCCGGCACCGGTTGCTGCTGCAGGTGAACGACGGGCGGCAGCGCTACCCCACGCGGGCCCCAGCCCGCTGCCAGCAGCCGCGCCACCGTTTCATCCGCCACACGGGTTGCGACATCGGCCGCTACCTGCGCCGCCACGTTGGCGACAAGCATGGCCTCGCGCTCCTGCGCAGAAACCAGGCTGTCGGCATCGGCCGGCAAGGCGGCAGCGGGCTGCGGCTGTGCGAGGGATTCGACCGTCATCTCCGCCCGCAGGCGGGCTGCCTGCGCCTGCATTTCGGTCAACAGCTGCGGCATGCGGCCCACAAGCCAGCCGGCGGCCAGCACGATCAGCACCTGGTGCAACCGGAGGGCATGGCCATGGCGGACCGGGGTTCCCGCGCCTTCAGCCACGGGCCGGCTCCCTCTCATCGGCCGGGAAGCGGTGCATGGTCTTGTCCCAGGCGGGCGCATCCGTTGCGCCAAGGGCGCCATAGTAGCGGCGCATCGCCCGCAGGCTGGCGAGGAAGTTGATCGCATTGGCGAAAACGGCGCGGGGAATGGCGCGTAGCCCCTCCGCCAGCCCATGCTCATGCAAGGTGAGAAGCCCGCGCGTGAGGAGCCGCCAGCCGAGGATCAGCGCGTTCAGCAGCAGAATCTGTTTCAGCAGCATATCATCCTGCCCCAGCAGCGGCGGCAGCCCGGGTGGCCCGAAGTGACGGAGAAGCGCCCAGACGAGGGCGAGGCAGGCGGCCAGATAGGCCAGCATGCTGATGGCCGAAGTCACCAGCCCCTTGCGATCCCTGAGCAGCATCCAGCGCGTGGAAAGCGGGCCTGCCCAGCCCAGACGGTCCGTGCCGGCGAGTGCGATTCCGAACAGCCAGCGCGATTTCTGGCGAATGGCCGCCTCCAGCGAGGCCGGGAAATATTCGCGCGTCGCCACCAGTTCGCCATCGATCCTGTGGCGCACCATGCGCCCGCGATGCCCCAGGGCATGCAGCCGATGGCCGATCTCGTAATCCTCGGTCAGGCAGGTTTCATCGAAGGGCGCGCGTCCCGGCCCGGCCAGCGCCAGCAGGGCATCGCGCGCAATGGCGGTGCCGACGCCCGCCGACGGCACGGGCGCATCGAGGGTGGCGCGCACCATCATGTCGCGCTGGTGCGTTTCGGCGAACTCGTCGAGATAATGGCCCGACACCCAGCGCGACTGACGGTCCGGCAGTGGCAGCACGGGCAGTTGCACCATGGCCAGCGCCGGAATGTGGCGATCATGGACGGACAGGCTCATGGGGTGGAGCACATCCTCGGCATCATGAAGCACGATCGCCTTCCAGGGCCGGCCCGCCCGCGCTTCGGCCACCATGGCGGCGCGCCACAGCTGGTTGAGGCAATCCGCCTTGGTCGTGGGGCCGGGCCGGTCGGTGATGATGAGGGTGACACGCGGATCATCCACTCCCCGCACGGTCGCGATCGTTGCCGGATCATTCGGATAAGCACCGACGAACACATGATAATCCGGATGATCGAGCGTGCCGAGAAGGCGCCTGAGCATCGCCCCGATCACCGCGCTTTCGTCCCAGGCGGGCACCAGTATGGCAAAGCGGCCCGGCGTTGCGGGCGGCGGGGGCAGCACTGCCCGCCGCTTCGGCAGGACGCGCAGTATCCAGACACAATCGACCGCCAGATCGTCGATGCCGGACAGCAGGATGGAGACGGCGGCCAGCCACATCAGTTCGCGGGCAAGCACGAACAGGCCGGCAAGAATGAGGGCGGTATCGGGCAGGTGTTGCACCCCATATCCCTGTCAGCGAAAAAGCGCCGACGGGGGGCGCGGTAGGGTGAGCTTGCCACCGGCAAGGGTGGATGCTCCGGCCCGGCGGCCCGGGAACCACGGGGAGGGCCGTGGAACCTTGCCTGTTGCCGGTGCCGGAGCACCCGAGGATGGAGGAAGGCTTCAGGCGGCGCAGGGTCGGAAATCGCCGCCGGAAACCACCGCCATCCTATTCCGCGAGATCGAGCCTGAGCACAGGCCCGCTGATTTCGAACTGGCTGCGGAACAGCTGCAGCGTGGAAGGATGGACATTGACCTGGAGCGCGCCAAGCATCTGGCCGCCGATATCCTGCGGCAGGCCGAGCGGCTCGCAATCCCAGCCCAGCGCCAGCAACGGCGACAGGAAGGCCATGTGCGTCATCATGGTGTAGCGGGTGATGCCCGTGGTGAGGGCATATTCGATCACCGCCATGGCCAGCTGCTGCCGCACCGCCCGGTGGGTTTCGGCATCGGCCAGATGCGGCGAGGTGCACAGCCGGGTGATCTCGAACACGTCGGGGCCACGGGGAATCTCGCCCTCGACCAGCATGGGGAAGATATCGCCCAGCAGATGCTTGCGGGTGGTGGGCAGCAGCCTGACAGAGCCGAGATGCTCATTGGTGCCGGGGCGGGTGGCGATCAGATAGACGGCATGCTCATTGTCGAACTCGTCGATCTCGTAGCGGCCATCCACGACGGGAATGTTCCACTTGAGGCCGTCCACGAACACGCGCTTGCGATCCATGTGCATTGCGGTCAGCGCCTCGGCGCTCCTGTACCTGTTATTATTGTCCACCAGTCGGATCATGTCCGCGCTCCCTTGCAGGCCTTGTGCGCCAACCGCGCTTGCGCGCCCTGTCAGCCTTGTGTGCCCTGTCAGCCTTGTGCGACCTGTCCGCGCGTCCCGGTTCGTGGCAGCCTGTCCATTGGCTGCCCCTCACGCTTCCTGTCCGCGCTTCCTGTCTCGTGGAGCCTTGGTGGCGGAGGCGGCGGCATTCGGCACTATCCCCGATCAGGGATAGTGCGGACCGGGGCATGGCGTGGCATGGATCACTGTCGCTTGCGGGCCGGGCCGCTGATCGGCTAGCCAGACAGGATGCCCGCCCCCATCCATCCGGAAACCGCCGTCCTCGATCTCATCCGGCGGGTATGGGAACAGGGCCATGAGCGCGTGGACCGCACCGGGGTCGGCACCCGCGCCCTGTTCGGCGCCATGCTCCGCTTCGACCTGTCGGATGGCACCGTCCCCCTGATGACGACCAAGCGGGTGTTCTGGAAATCTGCCGTCAAGGAGCTGATCTGGTTCCTGAATGGCGAAACCAGCATCCGCCCGCTGGTGGAACAGGGCGTGCACATCTGGACCGACTGGCCGCTCGACCGCTACCGCCGCGAAACCGGCGAGGCGATCGACCGCGACGCCTTCGAGGCCCGGATCCTGGGCGACCCGGCATTCGCCGCGCGCTGGGGCGATCTCGGCCCGGTCTATGGCAAGCAGTGGCGCCGCTGGCAGGGGCCGGACGGGCGAGAGCATGACCAGATCCGGGCCCTGGTGGAGGGGCTGAAGACAAACCCGGCCAGTCGGCGGCACATCTTCACCGGCTGGAATGTCGCCGAACTGGCCGAAATGGCGCTGCCGCCCTGCCACATGACCTACCAGTATTTCGTGGAGCCGGGCGCGGACGGCGGTGGCCGCCTGTCGTCCATCCTCTACCAGCGCAGCTGCGACCTCGGGCTGGGCTTTCCCTTCAACATCTTCGAGGCCGCCCTCCTCCAGCGCATGCTGGCGCAGCAATGCGGCCTCGAGGCTGGCGAACTGGTCTGGATGGGGGCGGATGTGCACCTCTATCTGAACCACGCCCATCTGGTGGAAACGCTGCTCGAAAGGGCGCCCCGGCCATTGCCCCGCCTCGATCTCCGCCCCGCAGCGGACATCTTCTCCTACCGGCTGGAGGATGTGTCGATCACGGGCTATGATCCCCATCCTCATGTCGCAGCGCCCGTCGCCGTTTGAACGGCCGGCCGGCGAATCCTGAAGCGGAGTCCAGCTTGGCCGATCCCGTCATTTCCGCAACCGGCCTTTTCACGCCGGCCGAAAGCATCAGCAACCAGGAACTGGTCGAAAGCTTCAACTGCTGGGTGGCGCAGCACAACAGCGACAATGCTGCCGCCATCGCGGCCGGCGAAATCACCGCCCTCACCCCCTCTTCCGTCGAGTTCATCGAAAAAGCGAGCGGCATCAAGGCACGCCATGTCATGTCGAAGGCCGCCATCCTCGACCCCGCCATCATGGCCCCGCGCATTCCCGAACGGCCCGATACAGAGCTGTCCGTGCTTGCCGAAATGGGTGTGGCCGCCGCTCGCGATGCGCTGGCGCGCGCCGAGCGCGATGCAGCCGATGTCGATGCCGTGCTGTGCGCCTGCTCCAACCTGCAGCGCGCCTACCCCGCCATCGCGATCGAGATCCAGGCAGCGCTCGGCATCGAGGGCTTTGCCTTCGACATGAATGTCGCCTGCTCCTCGGCAACCTTCGGCATCCAGACGGCGGCCGATTTCATCCGCGCCGGGCATGCCCGCTCCGTTCTGGTGGTGAACCCGGAAATCTGTTCCGGCCATCTCAACTGGCGCGACAGGGACAGCCATTTCATCTTCGGCGACGTGGCGACGGCGATTCTCGTCGAATCGGCCGATATCGCCCCTTCACCGCACTGGGCGATTCTCGGCACCCGCCTGAAGACAATGTTCTCCAACAATATCCGCAACAATTTCGGCTTCCTGAACCGCGCCGCGCCCGAGGGAATCGGCAAGCCCGACAAGCTGTTCCGGCAGGAAGGCCGCAAGGTCTTCAAGGAAGTGGTGCCGATGGTGGCCGACCTCATCACCAGCCACATCGCCGATCTCGGCATCGCCGCATCGGGCCTCAGGCGGCTGTGGCTGCACCAGGCCAATGCCAACATGAACCGCCTGATCGGGGAAAAGGTGCTGGGCCACGCGCCGGCGGCCGATCAAAGCCCCACCGTGCTCGACACCTATGCCAACACATCCTCGGCCGGCTCGATCATCGCCTTCCACCTGCACAGCGACGACATGGCTGCGGGCGACACCGGCCTGATCTGCTCTTTCGGGGCAGGATATTCGGCTGGAAGCATAATCTTGCGAAAGGTGGCTTGAACAGCCGCGCAGGGGCTGCTAGGGCGCGCGCTCACCAGTTGGTGGGGATGCCCGCGCCGCAAGGCAGAAGGCCCCTCATCAGGCATCGGCGTGCGGTCGTGGCGGAACTGGTAGACGCGCAGCGTTGAGGTCGCTGTGGCCGAAAGGCCGTGGAAGTTCGAGTCTTCTCGACCGCACCAGACATCCCCGAAAGAAAATGAAATTCCCCCCCACAGGGGTTCCCGATTGCTAGCGTGCCGCAGCATGCGCCCCGGTCATCGCGTCCAAGGGGCGCAACCGTGCAGGCGTGGCGACTGCGCCGGAGCGTCTGCAAGCCCGGCCTTGATGATCATCAATCCTCGCACGGCTTCACCGCTATAGCCTGACAGGGCGAAGCGAGGTTCTGCATGACCATGGATGCCACCAGCACACAGCCGCCGATCACTGCGATCGTCTATGGCGCCGGCGAAGAGGTTGACCCTCTGCTGTGCGCGCTGGCCGGGCGGCTGGCTGCTGGCGGGGTTCGCCTTGCTGGCATGGTCCAGCATGCGCCCGGCCCGGACGGACGCAGGGGCTGCGACATGGAATTGCACGTGCTGCCGGGCGGCCAGCGCATGATCGTCTCGCAGGATCGCGGCCCCGGCGCGCGAGGATGCCGGCTGGATCATGGCCTGCTGCTGGACGCCATCGGGCTTGCGGAACAGGCCCTGCCGGGCGCCGATCTGCTGATCCTCAACCGCTTCGGCAAGGTGGAAGCCGATGGCGGCGGCGGGCGGGATCTGATCGTCGCGGCCGTCGCGCTGGGCATTCCTGTCGTGCTTGCCGTGCCCTGGCGCAACATCATGGCCTTTCGGGCCTTTGCCGGCGAACTGGCGCAAGAGGTTGGACTGGCCGCATTCCGCGATTCAGCCCGCTTTTTCCACCCAGACGCGCAACGGGGCGGCCCTGTCCATCCGGCCGGACCACGGGCCATCCAACAGGAGATTTATCCATGACCGACAAGCCCGAGGCCGCACACGGCCTGCCAGCCCGCGCCGGCAAGCTCGTGCGGGATCATCCCGCAATTTGGGAAGCCTATGAATCCCTTGGCGAAGCCTGTGCCGCCGCCGGCCCGCTGGATGCGGCGACCCAGCGGCTGGTGAAGCTGGCGCTGGCAGCTGCGGCCGGATCGGAAGGCGCCGTCCATTCCCATGCGCGCCGCGGGCTGGCCGAGGGCCTTGACCCGAAGGCACTGGAGCAGGTCGCCCTGCTGGCAGTGCCGACGCTGGGATTTTCAGCGGCAATGCGGGCGCTGTCGTGGATCGAGGACGTGACCGGAGCGTAAGCGCCAGGCTCTGGCCGCAGCAGTCTTCAGGCCGAACGCCAGGCCGCCGACATTTCCGCCTGATATTCCGCCCGGGCTTCGTGGCTGTTGTCAAACGGCTTTTCGATCAGCGGGTCGGGCTTGGCAAGCCGCCGGAGGTCGGCGACGAGGCGCAGATGGACGTCCGAGCCATTTACCTCGACACCATAGGGTTTCAGAGCCTGGAAAGCGCGCGAGAGGTTTTCGGGCGCCATGCCCAGCAAGGAGGCGAGGATGCGCTTTTCATGCGGCAGGGAAAACAGATCCGCGCCGCCAGCGCGCGCATGCAGTTGCAGCAGGTAATTTGCCAGCCGCTCCACGCCACTTCTGAGCTTCTGGTTCTTGATGGTGCGCACAAGGCCGCGGTAGCAGCCGGACAGTTCCTTCGAGACAGCAACGGCAAAGGCTGCATCCTCTGCCATGCGCGCCCGGATGGCCTCGCCCGGGATCATCAATATGTTGGACCGGTCCAGCACGCGCGCGCCCATGAGGGCGACGGCATCGAGGACGACGGCGGCGAGAATGAAGGTCGAGACCGGGCGCAGGATCGTGAGGACCGTATCCTTGTCATTCCATGTGCCCGACAGTTCGACCTGTCCGTCGATCAGCACGTACAGGAAGTCGACCGGGTCGCCTTCGAGGAGGAGCTGGGTGTTGGCAGGAAAGCGCTGCAGGAACGCCGGTCCGGTGATGGCGGCATAGCTGCGCTCATCAAGGCTTGCGAACAGGGGAAGAGATCGTACCCGCTCCGAATCGCCTGGGCGCATGCGCTTGTCTCACTTTCCTGACCCATGCTCTGAATCGCCTTTCCCTTGATGATCGTCAAGCATGGAGGCGACTATTGTCGACACAGGCCTTGACGCACCTTCGCCCCCGCCTTGTTTGTGCGCCGCACTGGCCTGCCACTTGACGAGGATCAAGCGTGCCGGGGGCGCCACCACTAACCTCGTGCCAGTGCCGTGGTGAAACGGGTGCGGCACGGTTTCCTTGGGGTGAATATGGCCAGCCAGACAGATTCAGCTGCATCAGCCGGGCATCATGAACTTCCCGGGGCTGGCGCGACCGTCGCACTCGGAATGTCCACTGCGGCCTTCACGGTCTGCTTTGCGGCCTGGACGATCTTCTCGATCCTGGGAATCCAGATCCAGAAAGACCTCGGGCTGAACGAAACCCAGTTCGGCCTGCTGATTGCAACCCCCATCCTCACCGGATCGCTCATCAGGCTGGTGCTGGGCGTGTGGACCGACCAGCTGGGCGGCCGCCGCATGCAGGTCATCGTGATGCTGGCTGCCGCCATGGCGACCTACCTGATGACCTATGCGACAACCTATCCGCAGTTCCTGCTTGCGGCGCTGGGCGTGGGCATTGCCGGTGGCGCCTTCGCCGTCGGCGTGACCTATGTCTCCAAATTCTATCCGGCCGGCAGGCAGGGCACCGCGCTCGGCATCTTCGGCGCAGGCAATGTAGGGGCAGCCATCACCAAGTTCCTGGCGCCGGTCGTCATGCTGGCCATGGGCTGGGAAGGCGTTGCAAGAATCTGGGCTGCCGCCCTTGTGGTCATGGCGATCCTGTTCTTCATTACCACGAAGGACGAGCCGGACCTTGCCGAACGCCGCGCCCTCGGGGCGAAACCGAGAAGCTTTGCCGAACAGTTCGCGCCCCTCAGGAACGTGCAGGTCTGGCGTTTTTCGCTCTATTATTTCTTTGTCTTCGGCGCATTTGTCGGCCTGTCGCTCTGGCTTCCGCGCTATCTGATCGGCGTCTATGGCTTCGACATCAAAACAGCCGGCCTGATTGCCGCGGCCTATTCGGTGCCGGCTTCCCTCTTTCGCATATATGGCGGCCACCTGTCAGACAGGGTTGGCGCACGCACCGTGATGTACTGGACCTTCCTTGTCTCGGTGGTGGCGACATTCCTGCTGTCCTATCCGCCGACATCCTATGTCGTCGACGGGATTGACGGCCCGATCAGCTTCCGGCTTGCGACGGGGCCATTTGCCTTCATCGTCCTGATCTTCGTGCTCGGCTTCTTCATGAGCCTGGGCAAGGCGGCGGTCTACAAGCACATCCCCATCTACTATCCCGGCAATGTCGGCTCGGTAGGCGGCATGGTGGGCATGATGGGCGGATTGGGCGGCTTCATCCTGCCGATCGCGTTCGGCGCGCTGAACGACCTGACCGGAATCTGGCAGAGCTGCTTCATGCTCCTGTTCCTGATATCGGCGGGGGCACTCATCTGGATGCACACTGCCATCCGCCAGATGGAGCGCGAGCAGGCCGGCGAAATGCTGCAGAAGCTGCCGGAACTTCCCGAAATGCGCCCGATCCATGGCGTGCGCGAGGAGGGGGCCCTCAAGGGCCATGTGATCACCGACTGGCGCCCCGAAGACCCGGTCTTCTGGGAAACGAGCGGCCGCGCGATCGCCCGCCGCAACCTGTGGATTTCCATTCCGGCCCTGTTCCTCAGCTTCGCGGTCTGGATGGTGTGGTCCATCGTCGTTGCCAAGCTGCCGCTTGTCGGCTTCCGCTACACCACCGACCAGCTCTTCTGGCTGGCGGCGCTGCCGGGCCTTTCCGGGGCGACGCTGCGCATCTTCTACAGCTTCATGGTGCCGGTCTTCGGTGGGCGGCTGTGGTCAACCCTCACCACCTGGTCGCTGCTGATCCCGGCAGTCGGCATCGGCCTTGCCGTTCGCAACCCGGATACGCCCTACGGCATCATGCTGCTTCTGGCGCTGCTGTGCGGCTTCGGTGGCGGCAACTTCGCCTCATCCATGTCGAATATCGGATTTTTCTATCCCAAGTCCGAAAAGGGCAATGCGCTCGCCCTCAACGCCGGGCTGGGCAATCTGGGCGTTTCGGCGATGCAGTTCCTGGTGCCCGTCGTCATCACGGCAGGCGTGTTCGGCGTGCTGGGCGGCGGTGCGCAGACGATTGTCGAAAACGGGGCTGAATCCAGCATCTACCTGCAGAACGCAGGCTTTATCTGGGTGCCTTTCATCATCGCCTCGGCCTTTGCCTGCTGGTTCGGCATGAACGACCTCTCGTCCGCCAAGGCAAGCTTCGCCGACCAGTCGATCATCTTCACACGCAGGCACAACTGGATCATGTGCTGGCTCTACACAGGCACCTTCGGCTCGTTCATCGGCTTCTCGGCCGCCTTCCCGCTGCTGACGAAGCTGCTGTTCCCCGACGTGAACGCACTGAAGATCGCCTTCCTCGGCCCCCTTGTCGGCGCCCTCTCCCGCTCGTTCACGGGTGGAATTGCCGACCGGTTTGGCGGCGCGCGCGTCACCATCCTGGTCTTCCTGGCAATGATGGCCGGAACGGCGGGCCTCATCTGGGTGCTGGGACAGCCAGACCAGCCATGGGCCTTCGGCGCCTTCTTCGCGCTGTTCCTGCTGCTGTTTTTCGCGACCGGGGTCGGCAATGCTTCCACCTTCCAGATGATCCCGGCGATCATGCGCTCGGAAATCGCCCGCCTGGAGCCGGGCCTGTCCGCCGAAGACCAGCGCCGGCAGGCTGAAAAGGAAAGCGCAGCCATCACCGGCTTCACGTCTGCGATCGCCGCCTATGGCGCCTTCTTCATCCCCAAGAGCTTCGGCTTGTCGATCGACATGAGCGGCGGCGCCAATGGCGCGCTTTGGGGCTTCCTCGCCTTCTACATGTCCTGCCTTCTCATCACCTGGTTCGTCTATGCGCGGCCCGGTGGCCTTCTCCACGCGACCGAACGCGGGCTTCGCCTGCAACCGGCAGAATAAGGGCCCAATTCCATGAGCCACGTCCTCGACCGCCTCACCTTCTTCCGCCGGAAGTCCGAGCCCTTTTCCGACGGGCACGGGCAGATGAACAATTACGACCGCAAGTGGGAGGATGCCTATCGGCACCGGTGGCAGCACGACAAGGTCGTGCGCTCCACCCATGGTGTGAACTGCACCGGCTCCTGCTCATGGAAGATTTACGTGAAGGGCGGGATCGTTACCTGGGAAACCCAGCAGACGGACTATCCCCGCACACGGCCGGACCTGCCCAACCATGAACCGCGCGGCTGTTCGCGCGGCGCGTCCTACAGCTGGTATCTCTATTCAGCGAACCGGGTGAAATATCCGCTGATCCGCGCGCGGCTCCTGAAGCTCTGGCGCGAGGCGCGCGCCACCATGGCGCCGGTTGCGGCCTGGCAGTCGATCGTCAGCGATGACAGCAAGCGCGTCTCCTGGACCAGGCGCCGGGGCGGTGGGGGCTTCGTGCGGGTCGGCTGGGAAGAAGCAAACGAGATCATCGCGGCCGCCAACGCCCATACGGTGAAGAAATGGGGGCCCGACCGGGTGTTCGGCTTCTCGCCCATCCCGGCGATGTCGATGATTTCCTATGCTGCCGGCGCGCGTTACCTGCAGCTTCTCGGCGGGGTCACCGGCTCTTTCTACGACTGGTATTGCGACCTTCCGCCAGCCTCGCCGCAAACCTGGGGCGAACAGACGGACGTTCCCGAAAGCGCCGACTGGTACAATTCGGGATTCATCATCGTCTGGGGCTCGAACGTGCCGCAAACCCGCACGCCGGATGCGCACTTCTTCACCGAGGTCCGCTACAAGGGCACCAAGGCGGTCGTCATCAGCCCGGATTATTCGGAAGCGTCCAAGTTTGCAGACCTGTGGATTTCGGTGAAGCAGGGCACCGACGCCGCGCTGGGCCTCGCCATGGGTCATGTCATCCTGAGCGAATATCATCGCGACCGGCAGGTGCCCTATTTCCGCGATTACTGCCGCCAGTACACCGACATGCCGCTGCTGGTGCGGCTGGTGGAAAGCGATGGCCGGCTGATTCCGGAGCGCCTGCTGCGGGCGTCCGACTTTGCCGACGGCCTCGGGGAAAGCAACAATCCCGACTGGAAGACGGTGGGCATCGACGAGGCGACGGGCAAGCCCGTCGTGCCGCTGGGCTCGATCGGCTTCCGCTGGGGCGAGCAGGCGAAATGGAACCTCGCGGAGAAGAACGCCAACGGGGACGAACTGAAGCTCCGCCTTGGCCTGATGGGCGTGCATGACGAAGTCGCCGAGGTCGATTTCCCCTATTTCGGCAACAGCGCCGCCAACGGCTTCGCCTCCACCAGCCACCCGGACAGGCTGATGCGCCGCATCCCGGCAAAGCGGCTGGCCCTGAAGGACGGCGAGGCGCTGGTCGCTTCCGTCTATGACCTGTTCATGGCGAACTATGGTGTCGACCAGGGTCTTGGCGGCGACCATCTGCCGGCTAACTTCGATGACCCGGCGCCCTATTCGCCCGCCTGGGCCGAGGCCATCACCAGCGTTCCCAGGGACCAGATCATCGCCACTGCCCGCGGTTTTGCCACCAATGCCGAGAAGACCAGCGGCAAGTCGATGATCATCATCGGGGCGGCGATGAACCACTGGTACCACATGGACATGAACTACCGCAGCGCCATCAACATGCTGGTGATGTGCGGCTGCGTCGGCCAGTCGGGCGGTGGCTGGTCGCACTATGTGGGCCAGGAAAAGCTGCGTCCGCAGACCGGCTGGGCGCCGCTCGCCTTCGCGCTGGACTGGGCGCGCCCGCCGCGTCAGCAGAATTCCACCAGCTACTTCTATGCCCATTCGGACCAGTGGCGCTATGAAACGCTGGATGTTTCCGAAATCCTCTCCCCGACCGAGCCAAAGGCCGGCTGGGAACAGACCTTCCTCGACCTGAACGCCAAGGCCGAGCGCATGGGCTGGCTGCCGAGCGCGCCGGCGCTGAAGACCAACCCGCTCGAGATCTGCAAGGCGGCCGAGACAGCCGGCATGGATCCGAAGGATTATGCAGTGCAGGAAATGGCGGCAAAGCGGCTGGAAATGAGCTGCATGGACCCTGACGCACCGGAAAACTGGCCGCGCAACATGTTCGTCTGGCGCTCCAACCTTCTGGGCTCCTCGGGCAAGGGGCACGAATATTTCCTGAAGCATCTGCTGGGCACGGCGAACGGCGTTCTCGGCAAGGACCTGGGCCACACAGGCCGCCGCAAGCCTGTCGACGTGCGCTGGCATGACGAGGCGCCTGAAGGAAAGCTCGACCTTCTCGTCACAATCGACTTCCGCATGTCGACGACGGCGGTCTATTCCGACATCGTTCTGCCCACGGCCACATGGTACGAGAAGAACGACCTCAACACGTCCGACATGCACCCCTTCATCCACCCGCTGACAAGCGCGGTGGATCCGGCGTGGGAATGCCGCTCGGACTGGGAGATCTTCAAGGGCATCGCCAAGACATTTTCCAGCGTGGCCCCGGAAGTGCTGGGTGTCGAGAAGGATCTGGTGCTGACCCCCATCCAGCACGACAGCCCCGCGGAAATGGCGCAGGGCGGCGAAATCCGGGACTGGTGGAAAGGCGAATGCGACCTCATCCCGGGCAAGACGGCGCCCGCCATCTCGGTCGTGGAGCGGGATTATCCGGCGCTCTACGAACGCTTCATCTCGCTCGGGCCGCTGATGACCAGCATCGGCAATGGCGGCAAGGGCATGGCCTGGAACACCGAGCATGAGGTGGGGCTGCTGGGCAAGCTGAACGGGGTCGTCACCGATGGCCCGGCCAAGGGCCTGCCGCGTATCGTGACCGACATCGACGCCTGCGAGGCGGTGATGATGCTGGCGCCCGAGACCAATGGCGAAGTGGCGGTGAAGGCCTGGGCTTCGCTTTCGAAGCAGACCGGGATCGACCACACTCACCTTGCACTGCCCAAGGAGGAGGAGAAGATCCGCTTCCGCGACATTGTCGCCCAGCCGCGCAAGATCATCTCCTCTCCGATCTGGTCCGGCCTGGAAAGCGAGCATGTCTGCTACAACGCCGGCTACACCAACGTGCATGAGCTGATCCCCTGGCGCACCCTTTCGGGCCGGCAGCAACTCTACCAGGACCATCCCTGGATGCGGGCGTTCGGCGAAGGCTTCTGCGTCTACCGCTCGCCTGTCGACATGAAGACGACAGAGCCGCTGCAGGACAAGCACGGCAACGGCAACGCCGAGATTGCCCTCAACTTCATCACACCGCACCAGAAATGGGGCATTCACTCCACCTATACCGACAATCTGCTGATGCTGACCCTGAACCGGGGCGGCCCGGTGATCTGGATATCGGAAACCGACGCGAAGAAGGTCGGCATCGAGGACAATGACTGGGTGGAGGTCTTCAATTCGAACGGCGCGCTGACGGCCAGGGCGGTCGTGTCCCAGCGGATCCGCGAGGGTACGACATTCATGTATCATGCCCAGGAAAAGACGGTGAACGTGCCGGGTTCCGAAATGACCGGCCAGCGTGGCGGCATCCACAACAGCGTCACGCGCACGGTGCTGAAGCCAACCCACATGATCGGCGGTTATGCCCAGCTTTCATATGGCTTCAATTACTATGGCACCGTTGGCGCAAACCGCGACGAATTCGTTGTCATCCGCAAGATGAACAAGGTCGACTGGCTGGAAAACCCCGCGGTCCCCGCACTGGAGTTCACGAAATGAAAATCCGCGCGCAGATTGGAATGGTCCTGAACCTGGACAAATGCATCGGATGTCATACCTGTTCGGTGACGTGCAAGAATGTGTGGACCAATCGTGAAGGTGTCGAATACGCCTGGTTCAACAATGTCGAGACAAAGCCCGGCATTGGCTACCCCAAGGAGTGGGAAAATCAGAAGAAGTGGAACGGCGGATGGGTCAGGAAATCCAATGGCAGGATCGAACCGAAGCTTGGCGGCAAATGGAGAATCCTTGCCAAGATATTCGCCAATCCGGATCTTCCGGAAATCGACGATTATTATGAACCGTTCGACTTCGATTACGCCCATCTGCAGACAGCGCCCGAACTGCAGGCCTTCCCAACCGCCCGCCCGCGTTCCGCGATCACCGGAGAGCGGATGGAGAAGATCGAGTGGGGCCCGAACTGGGAAGAGATCCTCGGGGGCGAATTCTCCCGGCGTTCGAAGGATGTGAACTTCGAGGGCGTGCAGAAGGAAATCTACGGCCAGTTCGAAAACAGCTTCATGATGTATCTGCCGAGGCTGTGCGAGCATTGCCTCAACCCCACCTGCGTCGCCGCCTGCCCGTCAAGCGCCATCTACAAGCGCGAGGAGGACGGCATCGTCCTCATCGACCAGGAAAAGTGCCGCGGCTGGCGCATGTGCGTTTCGGCCTGCCCCTACAAGAAGATCTATTACAACTGGTCTTCGGGCAAATCCGAGAAATGCATCTTCTGCTATCCACGGATCGAGGAAGGCCAGCCGACCGTCTGCTCGGAAACCTGCGTCGGCCGCATCCGCTATCTGAGTGTCGTTCTCTATGATGCCGACCGCATCGAATGGGCGGCATCTGGCCCTGAAGACGAGCTTTACGAACGCCAGCTCAGCATCTTCCTCGACCCCAATGACCCGAAGGTGATCGCCCAGGCGCGGGCGGATGGCATTGCGGAACCATGGCTGGACGCCGCCCGCAAGAGCCCTGTCTACAAGATGGCGATCGACTGGCGCGTCGCCTTCCCGCTGCACCCGGAATATCGCACCTTGCCAATGGTCTGGTACATACCGCCGCTGTCGCCGATCCAGTCGGCTGCAGCCAAGGGCGCCATCGCCGATGACCGTGGAATGCCCGATGTGAAAAGCCTGAGGATCCCGGTCAGGTATCTCGCCAATCTCCTGACGGCAGGCGAAGAGGCCCCGGTCGTATCCGCCCTGGAGCGCATGCTCGCGATGCGCAGCTACATGCGCGCCAAGACGATCGAGGGCGTGATCGACGAAGGCATCGCCGCCCGGGTCGGCCTGACGCCGGCTGCCATCGAGGACATGTATCATGTCATGGCGATCGCGAACTACGAGGACCGTTTCGTGATCCCGACAGTTCACCGCGAAAAGGCGACCGACGCTTATCATCTGCGCGGCACGACCGGCTTCAGCTTCGGCAACCAGGCTTCAGGCGGACTCTCGGAAGTGGGACTGTTCGGACAGGTGAAGCGCCGCTCGCCGAAGCCGATGATGCCGCAGGAGAACTGAGACATGGCACGCACCTTCAAGGCGCTGGGCATGCTGCTCAGCTATCCGTCCGCCGATGTGATCGACGTGGCGCAGGCCGCAGTCGAAGCCATTGCCGCGGAAAGGTTGCTGCCCGCGCAGCTCGTCAGCCAGCTTCGGCTTCTGGCTGACGAACTGGCGACCGAAGACCGGTTCGATCTGGAGGGCCGCTATCATCAGCTGTTCGACCGGTCGCGGTCCCTTTCGCTCAACCTGTTCGAGCATGTGCACGGCGAAAGCCGGGACCGGGGGCAGGCAATGGTGGAGCTGCTCGGCCTTTATGAATCCCATGGCTACATGCTCGATGCCCGCGAACTTCCGGATTATCTGCCGCTGTTCCTGGAATTCCTGTCGGGGCTGCCGGTGGACGAGGCACGGGCGCTGCTGAGCGAAGCCAGCCATGTGGTCGCCGCGCTGGCGGAGCGGCTGAAGAAGCGCCAAACACCCTATCAGTGGCCGATGCTGGCGCTCGCCCATCTCGCCGCCAGGACGGATCCGGCCGCGCTGCAGTCGCTGCTGGCCCAGCCGGAGGACGACCCGGACGATCTGGAGGAACTGGACCGTATCTGGGCCGAGGAAGCCGTGGCCTTCGGGCCTACGACCCCCGGCTCCACCGATGGCTGCCCCCGCGCAGCCGCCATCATCGACAGCATGAATGTCGACACCATGACGGCCGATACCGTCACCAAGGGAGCCTGACCCATGTCGGACAATGTCGCGCATCCCGCGCTCGAGCCCATCACGCTGGACTTCTGGATGAACCAGCTGATGTTCGGGGCTTTTCCCTACATCGCGCTTTCCGTGTTCATCATCGGCTCGATCGTGCGGTTCGACCGTGAACAATATAGCTGGCGCACCGGCTCCTCGCAGTTGCTGCGGCGAAAACAGCTGATGTGGGGATCAAACCTGTTCCACCTGGGAATCCTGTTCCTTCTTCTCGGCCATACGGTGGGCCTGCTCACCCCGCATTCCATCTACAGCCATGTGATCACGGCCGAGGCCAAGCAGTTGCTTGCCATCGTCGCGGGCTCGATCGCGGGCGTGGTCTGCCTGGTCGGGCTTGTCATTCTCATGCATCGCCGCTTTCTGGATCCACGCATCCGCCGGACTTCCACCTTCAGTGACAACGCCATTCTCGTTATCCTGTTCGTACAGCTGGTTCTGGGGCTGGTGACGGTTCCATTCTCGCTTTCACATGCGGATGCCAGCGTGATGCTGAGGCTGTCGTCCTGGGCGCAGGGGATTCTGACCTTCCAGCCGGGCGTCGCACACTATGTGAAGGGGCTGGACTGGCCCTATCAGGTGCATCTGTTGCTGGGCATGACAATCTTCCTGCTGTTCCCCTTCACCCGCCTTGTGCACATGCTGTCCGCACCGATCTGGTATCTGAACCGGAAAGGCTGGCAGGTGGTGCGCACGGCACGGCCCGACATGACTCCACCGTCCGAAATCCCGACGAGCATCCCCTCGGAGCAGTTCCGGTGAGCGGGCTTGCAGGAAGCGGCACCATCGCCGACGCGGGCGGCTGCGGCGGCTGTGGCTCCGGCCCGCGCCCGGCAGCCATACGCGGGGCATCGGCCCCGCCGGTGTTCGTCGACGGTGTGGAAATTCCGGAAGAGGCGATCGCGGCCGAAGCCCAGAACCATCCGGCCGAAAACCCTGCCGCCGCCAGGGCAACGGCCGCACGTGCGCTCGTGATCCGGCATCTGCTCCTCAAAAGGGCGGAAGAGCTGGGGCTGGAGCCCGCGCCCGAAACGGACGAGTTCGGCCGCCGTGAGACAGGCGAAGAAGCGCTGATCCGGCAGTTGTTCGAACTCGAACTCACGCCCGAGGAGCCGGACGAGGAAGCATGCCTGCGCTACTGGCGAACCAATTCGCTGGCGTTCACGGCCCCTGCCCTGTTGGAGGCGAGCCACATCCTGTTCGAGGATGCACCGGACCTGCCCTCGGCCGATGCCCGGGCCGCCGCGGCCATTGCCCGCATCGACGGGCGTGAAGACCGGTTTCGCGCACTCGCCAGAACGGAATCCGCATGTCCCAGCGGGGCGGCGGGAGGATCGCTGGGGCAGCTTAGGCCGGGTGATCTTGCAGAAGAAGTGGAAGTCGCGCTCGCCAGTCTGGAAAGCGGGCAGATCGCGGACGTGCCGGTGCGCAGCCGTTTCGGCGCACATGTGGTGCGGCTCGACCGCAAGGTGCCCGCACGCCTCATCCCCTTCGAGGTCATGCACGACCGCATCCGTGACAGGCTGCGCGCGCGCGCCTGGACCACGGCTGCCACCCGCTATGTTGCCGGGCTTGGCCGCAAGGCGCTGATCGAGGGCCTGACGCTGGAGGCGGCGGGATGAGCACGACGACGGAAGCCGCACCCACGCTGGGCGAGATACTGACCTCGGCGCGCAGCCAGTCCGGCGCGTTTGCGGACTGGCTGATGCGGAACGATCCGCCGCTTCATGCGCGGCTCGGCGCCGCCCTGGGCCCCGGTGAAACGCATATCGGGCATATCAGGGCGGCCGTTGGCGCCTTTGCGCATTCGGCCGGGCATGAGGACTGGGTTCGACTGGTATCGGCGGTGCGCGATGGCGACAGCCCCGGTCTTGCCGCCCTGCATGTGATGCTCGATTGGTCCCTCGCGCAAGAACAGGCAGGATGAACAGCCCGCCGGAACTGTCGCCAGCGCATGCTGTGCGGGCAGTCCCGGCCGGTTTGCTTGCAAGGCCGCTGGCCTTCCTGCTGGCCGAGCATTTGCACTTTCGCCACCAATGCCGCGCCCTCGAAGAGGTGACTGTCATGCAGGCTGTGCCGCCGGATCTCTTGCAGTGGCTGGCAAACTTCCTGAAGACCGGCATGCCGCTTCACCACCGTGACGAGGAAGAGGGTCTGTTTCCCATTCTCTGCCAGCGGGCCGCGCCCGAAGACGATATCGGGCGCGTGATCGGCATCCTGAGCGCCGACCATGATGCCGACCGGGCCATGGCCCTGGAGCTGGAAGCCCGGCTGGACGCTTCAGGTGGCGGCGGCTTCGCAACCCAGCCGGCGCTGGTCAGGATGATAAGGTGTTTTGCTGCCCACAAACGGCGCCACATTGCGCTTGAAAATGCCGTGGTCATGCCGATCGCGCAATTGCGCCTGACTGCGGCGGATCAGCAGCGCCTCTCCCGCTCCATGGCGGCGCGGCGTGCGGGGCAACCTGTCAGGATGATCGGCCAGCTGGCCTAGCTGCGCGGCGCTACCGCCGCCGGGCGCTTTTTCGCCAGCATGGGGCCATAGGCAATGGCAAACAGCAGCATGCCCGCCGACCAGAAGACGCCCGCAACCGATGCCCCCAGAGAATAGGACAGGGGCGTGAATGGCAGCAGCAGGCGCAGCAGGGCGCCCGTGAAAATGCAGGCATAGATGCCGACGGTCACTGCGTCCGCCTCCAGCGCGCGGCCGCTGTGGCCCCGGGTGGCGCGGGTCATGACGGCCAGGGTGAGCTGCCCGATGGCGCCCGCTGTAAGGGCATGAAGCGCGCTCGTGCCCTCGAACAGGCCGGGCGCGAGGGTCATGACCCCCAGCAACAGAAAGGCAACTGCCAGCCACAGATAGGAAATGTGGAGAATGGTGACGAGCGGCTCTGCGCCGGTCAGCCAGCCGCGCCAGCGCAGCAGGCGCGCCACATGGGCAACGCCGGCAAGGCTCAGAAGCCAGCCTGTGATGACCGAGGCAGGAAAGACCAGCCAGCCGGCCAGGCCCGCCATGGTGAGTGCCAGCACTGCCTTGTCGAACCGGTTGAAGGGCTGTGGCAGGGGCGCAATCTGCGCCTTCTTCATCCAGTTGGTCGTGAAGGAGGGGATCACGCGCCCTCCGATCAGCGCCATCAGCAGGGCGAGGGATGCCAGCGCCAGCCGTTGACCGAGGCCTTCCAGTTGCGCGCCGGATTCTTCCAGATGCCAGAGGATATTGGCAAGCGTGAAGGCAGTCAGCAGGCCGGCGACCGGCAGGTTGCGCCAGTTCCGCCCGGACAGGATCTCACGCCAGACAGCACTGGCAAGCGCCAGCAGAAACAGGCTTTCGATGACCCTGCCGAAAGGACCCGCATCGGGAAGCGCCATGCCGATGCGGCCAGCCAGCCACAGGCCGAAGAGCAGCGCAAGCGGCACGCCCATAACCGGGGCGCGCCCGGTCCAGTTCGGAATGGCGGTCAGGAGGAAGCCGGCGACAACGGCCCCGGTATAGCCGAAGATCATCTCGTGCGCGTGCCAGCCAAGGGCATCACCGCCAGCCCCGACAGCATAGCCATGCGCGAAGGCCGCAAGCCAGACCGGAACCGCCAGGCCTGCGAACAGGGTGGCAAAGAGAAAGAATGGACGGAAGCCGAAGCTGAAGAGCGCAGGCCCCGCATAAGCCCGGCGCTTTTCGCCCGCATCCCGGCTGCCGCTGGCCGGCTTCATCAGAACCTGGCCTCTGCCTGAAGCCAGAGCTTCGTCGTGTCGGTTGCGAAACCGCGCGCCTCGTAAATAGCCGCCTTGGCAAGCACTGAAACCTGCCGCCAGACGGGCAGGCCCAGTTGCACATCCAGTTCACGGCCATAGGGCCGGTCACCGTTCGTGCTGCGGAAATCATGAAGAACCGCACGCAGGGACAGGCCCTTAGGAACGCCTTTGGCCCTGGGGGTCACGGCCACGTCCAGATAGAGGTCGCGCAGGCCGTCCGGCGGCGTCATGAGGAACTTGTCGGCCCAGCCATTGAAGGCGTGGAGCGTGGCGAGCGGTGTCTGCAGCGCGGTTGCGCCATTGCCCTCCAGCCGCTCATAGCCGATCCTTGCCGTGACCGGCCCGGCGCTGACACCCGGCTCCAGCAACAGATAGCTGAGCGCGAAATCGCCGGGATTGTCGCCGCGCTCGCTCTGCCGGGCAAATTCGGCGGTATAGAGAAGTGCCACATCTCCGAGCGGCTGCCGCCCTGCCAGCCGTGCCCCGAAGGTGCCGGACGAGGATGACGGGCTGTCGGGAATGTCGAGCAGCCAGGCATAGGCCAGCACGGTTCCGAGCGGTTTCACCTCGGCGCTGGCGCGCAGCAGGTGGATGTCGCTGTTCCGCCAGCTTCCCTGCGCAGAGCGCAGCCCGAACACGCGGTTTACCCGCCAGGCATGGCCATAGCCCAGTGTCACGCCCTTCAGCGCCGTCACGTCGGCCCGCACGATGTCGAGCGTCTGGTCATTCTGGCGCCAGCCGACCGAGCCGACCCAGCGCTGATTATCGTAATTCACGGCCTGCCTGCCGACAGAGACCGAGCCGACGGACTTGTCGCTCCAGCCCAGGATCGCCTGGTTCAGGAGATGGTCGGCAGGGTCCGCGACAACGGGAAACCGGGTGAGGCCGTTCACCGTGTCATTGTAATCCTCGGGACCGACGCGCGCGATTGCCTCGCCTTCAACCTGCGCGGTCACGCCGTTCCATGGCCCGGCCCTCAGACCGGCACGGACCCGCAATGTCGAGGCCGTCGCTTCCCGCGCTAGCCCGCCCTGGTCCACAAGCTCGAGCCGCCAGCGGAGATCGGCATAGGGATCGAAACCGCCATCGGCATGGGCTGCTGTCGGCAAGGCCATCAGGATGGCGGGAAGCAGGCAGGAAATGCGTCGCATTTCTGCTTCATGAGCCCTTTGCCCACCGGCCGGATTGATGATGGTCAAATGCGGACTTGTCATTTCGCAGATGGTTTCGCCGGCGCAATGTGTAGTCTGCGCGCACAGCCAGATACCGTCTGCGCGCCATGGACGATGGGCCGCAGCGGGCGAAAAGTGGAGCGCCGAATGCTGCCGAACACCGAAGCCATGACGGAAAAAGAACGCGTGAAGGCAGAAAGGACAGCCATCCTGGACAGCATACTGACGCGCGCGGCCGATCGGCTGGGCGATCTGCGCGAACCGGTGATGCAGCATTATTACAGGCGTTTCCCCGAAGCTCTGGCCTTGTTCGAGGAGCATGGGCTGAACAATCGCCAGAAGCTGGAAGGCGAAATGATCGAGTCCGTCCTTTACTGCATCATGTCATGGATCGAGAATCCAGCCGAAGTCGCCATCGTCCTGTTTTCCACCGTTCCTCACCATGGGGATACGCTGAAAGTCCCGGTCCGATGCTTTACCGGCCTCATCGACACGGCAATCGACCAGATCGCGGCCACATTACCGCCCGAGGCCAGTGCCGAAGCCGCATTGCTGGCAGAAATCCGTGACAGCTTGCGGAAAGAGACAGCAGACGCCGCAGACTATTATCATCTGACCTGACCGGCATGGCGGACCGGCATGGCGGTTGCCATGCATGTGATCGGGATAATGAGGCGTTCCCGACAGGAATCAGCCCGAAAAAGAAAGCGACTGCATGCTTTTTTTGGGTTAAGAAAAATCCATGAACCGCCCCTATCTCCCAGCCAGCCTCCGCAGGGCCGAGACCATCTCCACTGTCGTGAAGATGGCGGGAAGCCAGGATCCGGCAACGATGACGACCAGCCAGATCGCGGCGGCCATGGGTGTGTCCCAGGGGGCGCTGTTCCGGCATTTTCCCGACAAGCAGGCCATGTGGATGGCGGTGCTGGAGTGGACCAGAACCGAACTGGAGGCGCGCTTTGATGCCATTGCCGCCACTCTGCCACTCGACCGGCTGGCAGCCATGATGGAAGCGCACATCGCCTTCGTGGTCGGGCAGCCCGGGGTTCCGCGCATCCTGTTCGGTGAGCTGCAGCGGGCCGGCGACACGCCCACAAAGGCGATCGTGCGATCGCTGATGCAGGATTATCGCCAGCGTGTCGCCTGGGAACTGGAGGCAGCCCGTCGTGCCGGGACCATTGCCGCACAGGCCGACACAGAGGCGGCAACGATGCTTTTTCTTGCCATGGTGCAGGGCCTGGTGATGCAGTCACTGGCGATGGATGATTTTTCGGCGGCCGCCGCCATGGCGCGGCGCCTGTATGCCCAGTTTCGCACAAGCCTGGGGAGTGGCTCATGACCATGCCTGCACTGAGCCGACGTGTCCTGATGCTGCTGGCGGTGCTGCTACCGCTTGTGCTGCTGTTCGCATGGGTGGCGCTGCGATCCGGTCCGCTGGCGGCTGTGGACGTCACCACAACGGAAGTGGTGAATCGCGCGGTCCGGCCGGCGCTGTTCGGCATCGGCACGGTGGAGGCGCGCTATACCCACCGGGTAGGCCCGACCGCGCCGGGTCGGGTTACCGGCGTTCTGGTCGATGTTGGCGACAGGGTGGCGGCCGGGCAGCATCTGGCCAGTATCGATCCTGTTGATCTCGACGCGCGCATAAAAGCGGCCGTCGATTCCACCGAGCGTGCCGGCGCGCTGGAACAGGCGGCGGTCGCCCAGATAGCCGATGCCCGTGCCCGATTGGCATTCGCGCGCGACGACGCCCGGCGCAGCGAGCAGCTGTTCGCCGAAGGCTGGATGACACGCGCTGCCGTCGACCAGAAACGCCAGGCGCTGGCCGCAGCGGAAGCCGCGCTGGCGGCAGCAGAAGCCAGCCGCCGCGCTGCCGGCAATGAACGCGACAGAACCGGCTCCGAACGCATGGCCCTCGAGGAACAGAAGGCCAATCTGCGACTGGTCGCGCCGGTTGCCGGCCTTGTCGTGCGCCGGCTGGCCGAGCCGGGCACCACGGTGGTGGCGGGGCAGGCGGTAATCGATATCGTCGATCCGGCGGAATTGTGGATTGCGGCCCGTTTCGACCAGACCCGCGCCGGCGGCCTTGCGGCCGGATTGCCGGCCAGGATCATCCTGCGATCCCGCGCCGATGCACCGCTGACCGGCAAGGTGACGCGGGTTGAACCGCTGGCAGATGCCCAGACAGAGGAAATCCTGGCCAAGATCGGGTTTGACGAAGTGGTTGGCGCGGTGCCGGTTGGCGAACTTGCGGAAGTGACGGTCAGCCTGCCGCCACGCCAGCCGCAACCGGCCATACCCAATGCAGCCATCCTCCGGGTTGATGGCGAGATCGGCGTCTGGGCGATCCGGGACGGAGACCCGGAATTCGCGCCGGTGACGCTGGGCGTGGAAGACCGGGATGGCTGGGTGCAGATTCTGTCGGGCCTTGCCGAAGGCGATCGCATCATCCTGCACAGCGCCAGGCCGGTTTCCAGCCGCAGCCGGATCAACATCGTGGAACGCCTGCCGTGATCAGCCTTGCCGGTCGCGATATCCTGCACGGCTGGGGGAAGTTCGTTGCCACGGGTGTCGGGCTGGGCCTGCTGATTGGCGTCACCCTGTCGATGGCGGGTGTCTATCGCGGCATGGTCGATGATGCCCAGGCCATGCTGGACAACAGCGGGGCGGATCTCTGGGTCGTCCAGAAGGACACGCTCGGCCCCTATGCCGAGCCATCCAGCCTTCCGGAAGACATGGAGCGGCCGATCCGGGCAATGGCCGGTGTCGACCGTGCCGCAGGCATCACCTATCTCACCATGCAGATCGCGCACGCAGACAAGGATGTGCGGGTCATGGTGGTGGGGGTCGAGGTGGCCGAACCGGGCGAACCGGGCCAGCCGCCGCACCTCTTGGCCGGACGCCGCATAGTGCAGAGTCATTATGAAGCCATGGCCGATGTGAAGACCGGCTTCGCCATTGGCGATCAGGTGCGGGTGCGGCGCAACCTCTATCACATTGTCGGCCTTACGAGCCGCATGGTTTCATCCGGCGGCGATCCGATGCTGTTCCTGTCGCTCAAGGATGCGCAGGATGCCCAGTTCGAGAAGGACAGCGACGCCATCATGCGCCAGCGAGCGCGCACGGCCGCCAGCCCGGTCCTGAACCCGCCCGGCAATCCCGCCGTGGCCACGGCCGTCGCGGCTGCGCAGGAGGCAGGCGGCAATGTCAACGCCGTGCTGGTCACCGTGAAGCCCGGCGCCGATGCCGAGGATGTGGCCGCCGCCATCCGCCGCTGGCAGCGGCTGACCGTCTATACCCGGGCGCAGATGGAAACCATCCTGATCGACAAGATGATCGCCAATTCGGCGCGCCAGATCGGCATGTTCCTTGTCATCCTGGCGGTCGTCAGCGCCGCCATCGTCGCCTTCATCATCTACTCCATGACCATCGGCAAGATCCGCGAGATCGCCGTGCTCAAGCTGATCGGCACCCGCAACCGCACCATTGCCGGCATGATCATGCAGGAGGCGCTGGGGCTGGGGCTGATCGGATTCATGGTGGGCAAGATCGCCGCCACGCTATGGGCGCCCTTCTTCCCAAAATATGTGCTGCTGCTGCCGGCGGATTCGATCCTCGGCTTTGTCGCCGTCATGCTGATATGCGCCCTTGCCAGCCTGTTTGCCATCCAGGCCGCCCTCAAGATCGATCCGGCGGAGGCGATCGGTGGCTGACGGCATCTGCATCGAACGGCTGGTCAAGACCTATGGCAGCGGCGACACCGCCGTGCATGCCTTGCGCGGGGTGGAGATGGAGGTGGCGGCCGGCGAGGTTGTCGGCCTGATCGGGCCATCGGGATCCGGCAAGTCCACCCTGCTCAAATGTCTCGGCGCCGTCATCGCGCCGACATCGGGGCGGATGACCATCGGCACCGACGTGATCTTCGACGATGGCTGGAAGGTCGATGACCTGCGCGCGCTGCGCCGCGACCGGATCGGCTTCATCTTCCAGGCGCCCTACCTCATCCCCTTCCTCGACGTGACGGACAATGTCGCGCTGCTGCCGATGCTGGCTGGCAAGTCGAACGCCGAGTCGCGCAAGGAAGCCCGTGCCCTGCTGGATGCGCTGGATGTCGGCCACCGGGCCGCGGCCATGCCATCGCAGCTTTCCGGCGGCGAACAGCAGCGCGTGGCCATTGCCCGCGCCCTCGTGAACCGGCCGCCAGTGATCCTCGCCGACGAACCCACCGCCCCGCTGGACGGCGAGCGGGCGCTGGCCGTCGTGGCGCTGCTGAATGACATGGCGCGGCAGTTCGACACGGCGATCATCGTCGTCACGCACGATGAGAAGATCATCCCCACCTTCAGGCGCCTCTATCACATCCGTGACGGGGTAACGGTGGAGGAACGCCAGCCCGTGGACTGACGGTCACGGGAAGACCGCGCCGTCAGCCCGGCTTGCTGGCGGCAAGCGCGAGAAAGGCTGCACCCACTGTCGTGTGACGGCCGAGGGCAAGGTCGAAGCGTTTCGACAGCCGCGCGGCCAGGCTGATCCGCGGGTAGAATATGGCCCCGCGGATCACGGTGACCTGCAAACCGGCCTCTCCGGCATAGCGGCGCAATTCGCCCGGCGTGCGGAAATAGGCCTGTTGCCAGAGCCGTGAGCCCAGCCATGCGCGAACACGGCGCCGGGCGGCCCAGAGGCTCCATTTGCCGAGTTCGCCGATCACGAGGCGTCCGCCTGGCCGCAGGACACGCGCAACCTCGCGGAAAACCGGGGACGGATGCTCGACGAAGCACAGGATCGTGACTGCCGTGACAAGATCGAACCGATCGCGCCCGCAGGGAAGATCCTGCGCTAGCCCGACCCGGAAATCGACATCCACGCCTTCCCGCAGCGCCCGCGCCCTGGCTGCCCCGATCATTGCTTCGGAAGAGTCCATGGCTGTCACCACGGCCCCGCGCCTGGCGAATTCTACCGCCAGTTCGCCATCCCCGCAGCCCACGTCAAGAACATGCCTGCCGCGAACGTCACCCGCCAGTTCGAGGATCAGCCGGCGTTCGAGGTCTTCCGTTATTCTGCCAACGTCCGACGCGCGCCATACCGCATAGGCGTCAGGCCCAAGGTCCGGGAGACTCCGGCGCGCATCTTCCATGCATGTCGACATCGGCGTGCCCTCCCCTCCCCGTTGTCGATAGCCTCTCATCCCCGGTTCCGGAACAGAATAGCATGCGGCACCCGCGATGCCCCTGGATGCGCTGCTCCATGCCAGCGCCTGTCACCCTTGCCCCGGCCTGAGTGAACCAGCGGATTGGTGGGCGCATTCGTTCGCTTTATGTTCTTATTTCGTTCCAGCGATTCGATCGGCCATGCACAAACCCGACAGCATCGAACATCTCTATCTCGACTTCGACGGCTTCTTCGCCTCCGTCGAGCAGCAGCTCGACCCGCGACTCCGGGGGCGGCCTGTCGGCGTGGTGCCCTATGAAGGCGGCAAGACATGCATCATCGCCGCCTCGCGCGAAGCCAAGGCCGCGGGCGTGAAGAGCATCATGGACGTGGCCGAAGCGCGGCGCATCTGCCCGGATCTCCTGCTCGTGCCGCAGCAGCCGGCCATGTACCGCCGCGCCCACAATGCGCTGGTCGCCGAAATCGAAAGCGTCGTTCCTGTCGATGCAGTGAAATCGATCGACGAACTCTCCTGCCGGCTCGACGAGGCGCAGCGGGCCGACCCGGAGGGCGTCTCGGTTGCGATCAAGGCCGCCATCGCCCGCAACGTCGGCCCCTTCATCACCTGCTCCATAGGCTTTGCCGCCAACCGCCATCTCGCCAAGATCGCCTGCAAGGTGAACAAGCCCGACGGGCTCACCATCTGGCACCCCGGGACCATGCCCGGGCCGCTGTTCGCCATCCCGCTGGAGGATATTCCCGGCGTCGGAAGGCGCATGGCGGCGCGCCTTGCGCTGGCCGGAATCCACAGCACGCGGCAGCTTTACGAAACCCAGCCCAAGCAGATGCGCGCCCTGTGGCGGAACGTGACCGGGGAACGGCTGTGGTATGCGCTCCATGGCTACAGCATCACGGCGCCCGCCAGCGGGCGCGGCATGTTCGGCCATGCCCGCGTGCTGCCGCCCGACCAGCGCCGCCTTGCCGATGCCGAGCTGATCTCGCGGCTGCTGCTCACCAAGGCCGCGCGGCGGATGCGCCGGGCCGGCTATGCCTGCTCGGGCCTGTGGCTGTGGGTCCGGTCCTTCGACAGCGGCTGGAGCGGCGAACAGCGCCTGCCGACCGTGCATGACGATGCCGCGCTGCTGCAGGGCCTGTCGCGGCTGTGGCATCGACTGCGCGCCGAGCGGCCCGGCTCGCTGCGGGTGATGCGGGTGGGCGTCACCCTTTTCCACCTGTCTGCTGCCAGCGCGCGGCAGCTTGACTGGATCATCGACGATGATGCCGAACGGCAACGCTGGGAACGCATTGGCGCCTCCATGGATGCGCTCAACAGCCGCTTTTCGTCCACGGTGGTCAGCATCGGGCCGTGGCAACCACCAAAGGGCGGCAATGTCGGCGGCAAGATCGCCTTCACCCGCATTCCTTCCGCCGAAGATTTCTGGTGATGAACTGGAAGACCGACCTCAGGGCATCGGATCTCGATGCCGACATGCGACTGGAACTGACCTGCCGGCTGTGCGGCGCGGTGCGCAGCCTGCCGGCCGAAGCCATCCTCGCACGCCGCGGCGGCGCCATGCTCTACCTCGACCAGGTCGAGGCCCGCGCCCGCTGCCGGCAACGCGGCTGCAATGGCCCGATGCGCCTCGCCCTGCTCCGCACCGGTGACGCCAGCGGCTTCGTCGGCGGCATCGCCTGAAGGCCCCGGCACAGTCCGGCCATGCCCGCGAACACCAGCGGGAGCCGCGCATGGCCGGCATGGCGATGAAGATCAGCTGGCGGGATGCAGAAGGCGCGTGAAATCCGGCTTCCGGGCGAGCACATCCGCGAGGCTATACGTGTCGAGAACGGCCAGAAACTGGTCCACCGCCTCCTTCAGCACACAGCTGAGACCGCAGGCGGGCGCGATCAGGCATGCACCGCAGCCGACAAGGTCGAAATCCGCCTCGGTGTGGCGCACCACGGCCCCGATGTTGATCTCGCCGACCGGCCGCGCGAGCCGGATGCCGCCCGCCCTGCCGCGCACGGCATCGACATAACCTGCGCGCGCAAGGTCGCTCACCACCTTCATGAGGTGATTCCGGGAGATCCCGTAGGCAAGGGCCATGTCCTGGATCGAGCTGAGCGCGCCATCCCGCGCACCCAGATAAAGAAGCACGCGCATGGCATAATCGGTGTAGCGGGTCAGGCGCATACGCGGTTCTCCTGAAAAGATGATTTCCATTTGCATGTTTTTGCCCGCCGGCATAGGCATGGCCCTATAGATGCATATGAGACGCATGTTTGGAGATGCGATGAACACCCTGCACCTCTCGGAACCGGGGCTGAACCAGCTTGTGGACGCCTTTTACGCACGCGTTCGCGCCGATGATGTGCTCGGCCCCGTCTTCAATGGCGCCATCGATGACTGGCCAGCGCATCTCGCCAAGCTGAAGGCCTTCTGGTCTTCCGTCATGCTCACCTCCGGCCGCTACAAGGGCCAGCCGGTGCCCGCGCACATGAAGCACCGGCATGCCATCACGCCTGACATGTTCGACCGCTGGCTCGCCCTGTGGCGGCAGGTGACAGACGAACTGATGGAGCCCGCGGCGGCCCGCGCCCTTCAGGACAAGGCCAGGCGGATCGCCGGGAGCCTGCAACTGGCCATGTATTTCCGCCTGCCCTCCGCCGTTCCGCGCGGCGGGATGCATATGAACTGACACCTACTGCCCTCATCTTTCAGACTGGAGACCAGGCATGTCGAAGACCCTCGACGAACGGACGATCGCACTCGTGAAGGCCACTGTGCCGGCGCTGGAGGCCCATGGCCTCGACATCGTGCGGGAAATGTATGACCGCATGTTCCGGAACCATGAGATCCGCGATCTCTTCAACCAGTCCCACCACGGGGATTCCGGATCCCAGCCCAAGGCGCTGACGGGCGCGATCCTGGCCTACGCCAGCAACATCGACAATCTGTCCGCCCTGGCCCCGGCCGTCGAGCGCATCGCCCAGAAGCATGCCGGCCTGCAGATCCTGCCGGACCATTACCCGCATGTGGGCGAGGCCCTGCTCGGCGCCATCGAGGCCATATTGGGCGAGGCCGCGACCCCCGAAATCCTGACTGCCTGGGGCGAGGCCTACTGGTTTCTCGCCAACATCCTGATCGCCCGCGAGAATCGCATCTACGAGGCACAGAAGGACAGCGAAGGCGGCTGGAACGGCTGGAGGGACTTCCATGTCGCGGAGAAGATCCGCGAAAGCAGCGTGATCACATCCTTTCTGCTTCGCCCGGCCGATGGCGGCCCGGTCATGCGCCACAAGCCCGGCCAGTATCTGACCTTCTGGTTCGATATCCCCGGCCATGCGCCCGTGAAGCGCAACTATTCGATTTCGGGCGCAGCCGATGGCAAGGGCTATCGCATATCCGTGAAACGCGAGCCGCAGGGGCTGGCATCCGGCTGGCTGCACGACAGCGCTCAGCCCGGCACGATCCTGAAGGTAGCAGCACCGGCCGGCGAATTCTTCCTTCCGCAGCACCCCGAAAACCCCGTCGTCCTGCTGTCCGGCGGTGTCGGCCTGACGCCCATGGTCGCGATGCTGGAAGACATGGCGGCGCGCGGGCTGGATGTGCCGGTGCACTATATCCACGGCACCCACAACCGCGACACCCATGCCATGCGCGACCATGTGCGCGGGATCGCGGCGGCCAACCCCGGCTTCAGCTGCGTCGATTTCCACCAGACGCCGCTTCCCGGCGAACAGCCCGGCGTGGATTATGACCATGCAGGCATCATCACCGATGCGTGGCTGCTTTCGAACACGCCGGTCGCCAGAGCGGATTATTACATCTGCGGTCCGCGCCCCTTCCTGCGGGCGGCTGTTTCGGCCCTGTCGCTTGCCGGCGTGCCGGCATCGCGCATCCACTATGAGTTCTTCGGACCGGCAGACGAGCTTCTGGCCGCCTGACCGCCGGAAAACCGGGGCACCAGGGTCCGGAAAAGATCTTCTTGTTCGACGCGCCCCCTTCCCTGCTGCAGGGAAGGGGCGTGCCGGCCCTCCTGCCGGCTTTTCCACTCTCCATCGGAAAGCTCGCATCACCCGTGCTGAAAGACCTGGTTACCAGAGCCGCTATGCTTGAACCCCAGAAGGCTCTGGGCAAGCTTGGCTGGATGCGCGGCGCACTGGGCGCCGCCTTTGCAACCCTGGGCGCCGGCGCCATCACGCTGATCGCCCTGGGCGATGTCGCGCCGGGCCTGCCATGGCTCGTGGCCCCACTGGGGGCATCGGCCGTCCTTGTCTTTTCCGTTCCGGCAAGCCCGCTTGCACAGCCATGGCCGCTGGTGGGCGGTACAGTCCTGTCCGGGCTGATCGGCATCGGCATCGGCCAGCTGACGGGGCATCCCCTGCTGGCGGCCGGCATTGCCGTCGGCCTTGCCATCATGCTGATGTCGCTGACCCGGTCCCTGCACCCGCCGGGCGGGGCCTGCGCGCTGCTCTGCGCACTGGGCGCCGCCGGTCCCGAGGCCTGGGGCTATGCGCATCTGGCAGCTGTGGTGCTGAACATGCTTGCCCTTGCTGCTGCGGCCTGGGCCTACAACAGCCTGACCGGCCATGCCTGGCCCCACCGGGCCGAACCGCTGCCACCCCTGCCCGCCGATGCGGTGGTCCATTATGAGCGCGCGGAGCTCGAAGCGCTGCTCGCCGAATGGGACGAGGTCGTCGACATCGATGTCGACGACCTCGACGCCCTGTTTCGCGCCTTCAGCCGCAGGCTGGCCGAAAATGGCAGGCGGCCGAACTTCGGTCAGGGCTGACCGGACAACACTGGACAGGCAGGCTTCAGCCGAACAGTTTCGCGGCCGTGTTCGCCACGCGGCGTCCAAGGTAGCGGGCGCCATCCAGTTCGATCTGGCTGGGCATGCGCTTGCCGTCTCCGCCGGCGATCGTCGTGGCGCCATAGGGCGCGCCACCCTCGACACTGTCGTTCGCCATCTGCGGCGCATAGCCATAATCAAGGCCGACAATCGTCATCCCGAAGTGCAGCAGATTCGTCAGGATCGAGAACAGCGTGGTTTCCTGCCCGCCATGCTGGGTGGCCGTGGAGGTGAAGGCAGCGCCCACCTTGCCGTTGAGCGCGCCGCGCGCCCACAGGCCGCCGGCCTGATCGAGGAAAGCCGCCATCTGCGAGGAAATGCGCCCGAAACGGGTGCCGCAGCCCACCACGATGGCGTCATAGGCCTCGAGTTCGGCGATCGTGGCAACCGGCGCTTCCTGATCGAGCTTGTAGCCGCTGTTGCGCGCAATCTCTTCCGGCACGGTTTCCGGCACGCGCCGGATATCGACCGTCGCGCCGGTTTCACGCGCGCCTTCGGCAACGGCCTTCGCCATCGTCTCGATATGGCCGTAGGTCGAATGGTAGAGAATGAGAATCTTCGTCATCTGTTTTCCTTTTCCGATATGTGTTTGGTTCATCCGGCCGTGATCACGATCACGACTTCGCTGTCTTCGATGGCGATCACGTCAATGGCTGCTTCATCCCTGATGGCGACGCCATCGCGGGCCTCGACGGTCACGCCATTGACCATGAGCCGGCCTGTTGCGGGCACGAGATAGGCACGCTCCCCCGGCGCAAGGCCAAGGCTGTCGCCCTGCCCTGCGCCAAGGCTTGCCGCGAGCACGCGGGCATCGGCGCGGATCGGCAAGGCGTCCTCATCGCCCGGCAGGCCGGATGCCAGCGCCACGAACCGGCCGGCGCGCGCGCCCTTCGGGAAGGGTTGCGTTCCCCAGGACGGGGCTTCCCCCTGCCGGCGCGGCAGGATCCAGATCTGGAAGAGTGTCGTCTCCTCCGCCTCCAGATTATATTCCGCGTGCACGATACCCGTTCCGGCGGACATCACCTGCACGTCGCCGGCCTCGGTCCGCCCGCGGTTGCCGAGGCTGTCCTGATGGGTGATGGCGCCGGTGCGGACATAGGTGATGATTTCCATGTCGCGGTGCGGGTGCGGCGGAAACCCGCTTTTCGGCGCGATGCGGTCATCGTTCCAGACCCTGAGCGCGCCCCAGCCCATGCGGGCGGGGTCATGATAGCCGGCGAAGCTGAAATGATGCCGCGCATCGAGCCAGCCGTGATCGGCGGCGCCCAGGCTTGCGAAGGGGCGGATTTCGATCATCTGTCCAGCTCCTGCGTCCTGATGTTGCAAATCTGTTGCGTCATGCCACTCTTGTAGACGCGCCTGTCTTTTGCAAAAACCTGCATAATATCGTTCAATCTGTTCGAAGGAGTTGTAATGTCAGGCACCGGCGTTCCCACCTTCGACCAGCTGCGCATCTTCGAGGCCGTGGCGGATACGGGCAGCTTCGCCGCCGCCGGGCGCCGGCTGAACCGGGCCACTTCGGTGATCAGCTACGGCATCGCGAATCTGGAGGCGCAGCTTGGGGTCATGCTGTTCAACCGACAGGGCCGTCGCCGGCCGCAGCTGACAACGGCCGGGCGCGCGGTTCTGGCCGAAGCCCGCGCCATCGGCTTCGGCATGGACAGGCTGCGCGCCCGGGTGGCCGGCCTGCAGCAGGGCATCGAGGCGGAAGTGGGCCTTGCCGTCGATGTGTTCCTGCCCACCGCACGGCTGGCAGGCGTGCTGCGCGCCTTTTCACAGGCGTTTCCAACAGTGGCTCTTAGCCTGCATGTCGAAGCGCTGGGCGCCGTGGCCGATCTCGTGCTGACGCGGCGGGCCGTCATCGGGGTGGCTGGCAGCTTCGCCGCGCGCCTTCCGGGGCTGGATTCGGTGGCGCTCTACACGGTGCCGCTGATCCCGGTGGCGGCGCCGGGCCACCCGCTGGCGCAGGGGCCGCCTGCCCCCGGCATGGGGCGCGATCATGTGCAGCTGGTGCTTTCAGACCGGTCGGACCTGACGCGCGGGCAGGATTTCGCCGTGCTCAGCCCGCACACATGGCGCGTGGCCGACCTGGGGGCAAAGCATGCCCTGCTGAAGGAGGGGATCGGCTGGGGCAACATGCCGACCCACATGGTGGAAGCGGATATCGCAGCCGGCCGGCTGGTGCGCCTTGCCATGCCCGACCAGCCCGAAGCCACGCACGGCCTGTCCCTGATCCACCGGACCGATACGCCGCCCGGCCCGGCGGCAGCCTGGCTGATGCAGCGCCTGCTCGATTGGCCGGGCTGAAGGGCGGTTCGGCTTTCGTCTACCCCTGCATCGGTTGCAGAATCATGGCCCAGCGGCCACAGGCAGGCGGGTGACGGCCGAAATCGACATCGGAACCGATGCAGCGGGCAAGCCCGTGGTCATCGACATCGAGGAACTGCTCGCAACCCGCCTGCTGGTGCAGGGCAATTCGGGTTCGGGAAAGTCGCATCTGCTGCGCCGCCTGCTGGAGGAAAGCGCGCGCATGGTGCAGCAGGTGGTTATCGACCCCGAAGGCGATTTCGTGACGCTGGCCGATGCCTTCGGCCATGTGGTGATCGACGGCGGCGCCCTGAACGAGCGCGAGATCGCGCTGATGGGTGCGCGCGTGCGCGAACATCGCGCATCGGTCGTCCTCAACCTCGAATCGCTGGAAGTGGATGCGCAGATGACCTGCGCGGCCACGCTTCTGAACGCCCTGTTCGATGCCCCGCGCGATCACTGGTACCCGGCCCTCGTGGTGGTGGACGAAGCGCAGATGTTCGCCCCCTCGGCCTCGGGCGACGTGACGGACGCCGCACGCCGCATCAGCCTGTCGGCGATGACAAACCTGATGTGCCGCGGGCGCAAGCGCGGCCTTGCCGGGGTGATCGCGACGCAGCGGCTGGCGAAGCTGGCCAAGAATGTCGCGGCCGAGGCCAGCAATTTCCTGATGGGCCGAACCTTCCTCGATATCGACATGGCCCGCGCCGCCGACCTTCTGGGCATGGAGCGGCGGCAGGCCGAACAGATCCGCGACCTCGAGCGCGGCAGCTTCATTGGCCTCGGCCCTGCCATCGCGCGCCGGCCGGTGCGCGTACGGATCGGCCCGGTGCGGACCGGCGTGCGTTCGGGCACGCACAATCTGCTGCCAATCCCCGAAGCCGCGCCCGAGGCTGTGCGCACCATGCTTTTCGCCGAGCTGGAACAGGCAGCGGAAGAACCGAGGTTGATGATGGCCCACACGCCACCGGCGCAGGCGGAAACGGCCGACGAACTGCTGCAGCGGCTGGCCATGCCCGGCCCATCGCTTTCGGCCCAGCCTGAACCCGAGGCGACGGCGCCGACCACATTGTTCGACACGGCCGCCCCGGCGCGGCCAGACGCTGCGGAAACCGAAGAGATTGTCCGCTCCGTCCTCGAGGACATGCTGGCCGACCCGGATTGCGCCTTCCGCACGACGGCCCAGCTCTACCAGGATTTTTCGGTGCGCTGCCGCATGCGCAGGCTGCTCCGCGCCCCGCTCGATCTCGCCGCGTTCCGCACCCGCCACACGCTGGCACAGGGCGGAATCCTCGATCCGGCCGAACCACGCTGGGAGGCGCTGCTTGCGGTAGCGGCCCGTGTGCCGGAAGGAATGCTCGCGCCCTTCCTGCTGATCGCGCGCGCGGCCATGGATGGCGCGCCCTGCCCCGATGATGAAAGCCTGGCCCGCGCTTATGGCACTGCCTCTCCGGGCCGCATCCGCCGCCTGATCGACCATATGGAAAAGCTGGGCATCATCGTCGCCCGCACCGATTACGCCGGCCGGCGGACCATCGGCATCCCGGAGCTCGGCCTGTCCACGGCAGCCGAATAGGCATCAGGGTCAGGGCGTCAGGTCAGGGCGTTAGGGTCAGGGCGTCAGCACCATCTTCAGCGCGCCCTCCGTCCGGCTGTCGAACATGGCATAGGCTTCCGCGCCTTCGGACAGCGGCATGTGATGGCTGATGTAGCGCTCCGGCTTCAGCCGGCCCGACTGCACCAGCGGAGTCAGCGCCGGCCACTCCTCGGGCACCGAGCAGGTGCCGATGCGGAAGGTGAGCCCGGCCGCGAAGGCCCGCTCCAGCGGGAAGGCATAGCGCCGCGCCTGCTGCACCCCGATCACCGACACGGTGCCCCGCCGCGTGACAAGCCTGAGCGCCAGATCGACGGTCGCTTCATGGCCCACGGCCTCGACCACGCAGTCGAGCTTGCGGCCGCCTGTCTGCTCACGGATTGTCTCCAGCGCCGCATCGGGATGGAGGGCGATGGCGCCGGATTCGGCGGCCAGCGCCCGGCGTTCGGCCACCGGGTCGATCGCATAGACCACATGCGCGCCCATGACGAAGGCACTGTCCACCGCCATCAGGCCGATGGGGCCAAGCCCGATCACGGCGACGCTGCTTCCCGGCCGGATGTCGGCGTTGCGCGCGCCGAACCATGCGGTGGCCAGCGCATCGGTCATCATCAGCGCCTGATCCCGCGTGATGCCCTCGGGGATGCGCACCGCGTTGCTATCGGCCGCCGGCACGCGAAAGGCCTCGGACTGCACGCCCTGAAGCCGCGCGGAAAGGCCGTAGCAGGCTCCCGAATTCGTCTCGCAGGCACTGACATTGCCGGAAAGGCACGGCCGGCAGGCCCCGCAGCCGACGGCGGCGGGCATCATCACCTTGTCGCCGGGCTTCAGCCGGGTAACAGCGCGCCCGACCTCCACCACCTCGCCCACGGCCTCATGGCCAACGCAGAAGCCGACATCCTCGGAAAAGCCATGGCCATGATAGATGTGCAGGTCGCTGCCGCAGATGGAGCAGGCTTCCATCTGCACGATGGCATCCCGGTCGGAGAGAAGTTCGGGATCCGCCATGCTGTCGAAGCGGATGTCCCGCGCGCCGAAATAGCGAAGCGCCTTCATGCAGCCTTCTCCATCATGCCGTCCAGCCGGTAGAAACGGGCCGCCGTGCCCGCGAAGAGATCGGCCTTTTCCGAAGCTGACGCCCCCGCCGTGATCCGCTTGAAGGCATTCCACAGCACGGGATAATCCGCGCCCCAGCGGTCCACCGGGAAATTGCTTTCGAACATCGCCCGGTCCGGGCCGAACGCCTCGATGCAGGTTTCGATCCAGGGCTTCCAGAGGTCTGCCAGAACTGCGGAACCCGGCCGGGCATCCGGGCCGAGCCCGGCAAAGCCCGGAAAGGGCATGGCAAGCCCGCCCAGCTTCACGAACAGATTGGGGCAGCCCGCCAGCGCGCGCATGCTTGCGGCCCAGTCCGCGAAGCCTTCATCGCGCTTCCCGGCATGGCGGCCGATGCCAAGCGGCGTTCCGACATGGTCGATCACCATCGGCACGTCCGGAAAGGCGCGGGCAAGGTCGAGAAGCTCGCCCAGCTGCGGCCCCAGCACCCAGAGGTCGAGCGTCAGCCTGCGCGCCGCGAAATGGCCGAGCGCCTGACGCACGGCCGGGTGCGCGGCAAGGCCGGCGGGCGTTCCGGCCATTGGGCCGAGCACATCCGGGTCGGCATCATGGGCCATCATGTGGCGGATGCCGCGAAAGCGCCCGCCAGCCGCTTCGACATGGGCATCGAGCACGGCAGCAACCCCGTCTCCGAGCATGAGATCGGCATGGCCGACGATCCCGGCGCAGGCCCGCATGGGGCCATAGATGCCGCTTTCCGCCATGGCCGCGACACCCGCCACGAATTCCGTTTCGCCAACGGGCTTCATGGCGTCAGGGCCATGGGCGCGGTAGAAGGCATGGCACTGGACGAACACGGTCCCCACCACATTGTGGCCGCTTCCCGTGTCGGCCAGAATCTCATCCAGCAGATAACGCGGCGATTGCGGCAGGATCTGCTGGAAGGGATGGGCCGGCGGCGGCAGATGCGCCAGCATGGGCCGCAGATCCCACAGATGATGGTGCGGGTCGATGATCGGCAGATCGGGGTCGAGGATGGTTTCGGTCATATGCGTTTCTCCCGGCCTTCCCAGAAGGGTGCGCGCAGCTTGCGCTTGAAGATCTTGCCCGAATCCTCACGCGGCAGGCTGTCGGCGAAATCGATCCGGCGCGGCACCTTGTAGCCCGCCAGCGTGCGGCGAAGCTCCGCCTTCAGCGCATCGGCTTCCAGCGTCACGCCCGGCATCGGCTGCACGACGGCCATGATGCTTTCACCGAATTCCTCGTCCGGAATACCGAACACGGCGCAGTCGGCGACACCGGGCAGCTTGTGCAGTTCCGCCTCGATCTCGGCCGGATAGATGTTGGCCCCGCCCGAAATGATCATGTCGTTGCGACGGTCGCAGAGGTAGAGAAAACCGTCGGCGTCGAAATAGCCCATGTCGCCCGGCGCCAGCAGGCCCTCACGCTCCATGGCGGTGCGCTTTTCCGGGGCGTTCTGATAGGTGAAATCCGACGCGCCGCGGGCGCGGGCAATCACGTCGCCCACGGTGCCGGGCGGCACGTCGCGACCTTCCTCGTCGACCACCCTGAGGTCGATGCCGGGCATCACCCGGCCGACCGATCCCGGATGGGCGAGCCACTCCTGCGCCGTGATGTTGGTGACATTGCCCATCTCGGTGGAGCCGTAATATTCGTTGATGACCGGCCCCCACCATTCGATCATCGCCCGCTTCACCGGCGGCGGGCATGGCGCGGCCGCATGCGTCACATATTCCAGCGAAGAGAGGTCGTAACGGCGCTTCACGGCATCCGGCAGGCGCAGCAGCCGGTTGAACATGATGGGCACCATGTTGAGGTGGGTAATCTTCTCCGCCTCGACCAGCTGCAGCAGCCGTTCGGCATCGAAGCGCGGCTCGATCAGCACATTGGCGCCCAGCCGGATCGAGAAATGCGAATGGGCGTTGGGGGCCGCATGATAGAGCGGGCCGATCACCGCCGTCACGATCTCCGCCGGGTCGCGCAGGCCGGCCACATGATCGGTATAGCCATAGGTCCAGGCGAGCATCGCCGTCGTCGCCTCGGCCTGTTCCGGCGTGAAGGTCGGCCGCTTCACGCCCTTGGGCCGCCCGGTGGTGCCCGATGTATAGATGATAGTGCTGGGCGGCTGCTCCGGCTCCCGCGCAAGCGGGGCGGCCGCATCGAGCAGCGCGCTCCACAGCGGCAGACCAGGCGGGTGCAGCACATCACCGAGACCATAGGCCGCGCGCACCTCGGGCGGGGTTTCCACCACGACGACGGGCAACCCCTCGGGGATCGCATCCCGGATGGGGTCAAGAAGATCGGCATGGATCAGCAGCAGCTTCACGCCGCTGTCGCGCAGCAGATAGCCGGCTTCGTCGGCGGTATAGTGCCAGTTCACCGGCACCGGATAGACGCCGAGCATTCCGGCCCCGAAGCTCGCCTCGAAGAAGGCCGGTTCGTTCCTGAGGTAGAGGGCGACGCCGTCGCCCTTCCCCAGCCCGAACCCCTCGAGGACCGTTGCGGCGCGGGCAGCCCGCTCCGCAAAGGCTTCCGGCGCGTGGCGGCGACCGCCGCTGCTGATCCAGCCCATGGCTCTTCCTCCCCTAGCGGGCGTTCATCGCCACATATTCGGCAATCTTCATCTTGCCGAGCTGCGACATATGGACTTCGTCCGGGCCGTCGGCGATCCGCAGATAGCGGTTCAGGGTGAAGAAATAGGCGATGGGCGTATCGTCGCTCACGCCCATGCCGCCATGCACCTGGATGGCGCGGTCGGCGATCGTCTGGGCCATCTGCGGCGCAATCACCTTGATGGCGGCGATCAGGTCCTTGGCCACCTTGTTGCCATGGCGGTCCATCTGGTCGGCGGCCTTCAGGGTCAGCAGGCGCGCCATCTCGATCTCGCAGAAGCTGCGCGCGATGTCCTGGCGGATGGAGGACTGGTCAGCCAGCCGCTTGCCGAAGGCGACGCGGCTGTCGGCGCGGCGCGCCATGATTTCCAGCGAGCGCTGCGCCTGCCCGATGGAGCGCATGCAGTGATGGATACGGCCCGGCCCGAGCCGGCCCTGCGCGATCTCGAAGCCGCGGCCTTCGCCGAGGATCAGGTTTTCCTTCGGCACGCGCACATTGTCGAACCGCAGTTCGCACTCACCGCCCGGCGAATTCATCGATCCGAAGACCGTGAGGTTGCGCACCATGGTGATGCCCGGCGTGTCGCGCGGGACGATGATCTGCGAATGCTGGGAATGGCGCGGGTTGTCGAACAGCGTCTTGCCCATGACGATGTAGAGGTCGCAGCGCGGGTGCATCGGGCCGGAAATCCACCATTTGCGGCCGTTGATCACATAATCGTCGCCGTCCGGCAGGATCGAAAGCTCGAGGTTGGTGGCATCCGAGGACGCGACCTGCGGCTCCGTCATCACATAGGCGGAGCGGATCTCGCCGTTCAGCAGGGGCTTCAGCCAGCGTTCCTGTTGCGCGGGCGAGCCGAACTTCGCCAGCACTTCCATGTTGCCGGTGTCGGGCGCGGAGCAGTTGAAGACCTGCGAGGAAAAGGGCGCGCGGCCCATGATCTCGGCAAGCGGGGCATATTCGAGGTTGGTGAGCCCAGGGCTGAATTCGCCATATTCATGCGGCAGGAACAGGTTCCACAGGCCTTCGGCGCGCGCCTTGTCCTTCAACGCCTCCATGCCGGGCCATTCCTTCCACAGGTTGGCCGGGTCGTGCACCCAGTCAAGATAGGCCTGCTCGTTCGGGTAGACATGCTCGTCCATGAAGGCTTCGAGCCGGGCGATCAGCCCCTTTACCTTGTCGCTGTGTTCAAATTGCATGATGGATCCTTCCGGGAGCTTAGAGCGAGAGACCGCCATCCACGACGAGCGTGTGGCCGGTGACGTAGGCGGCAAGCGGCGAGGCCAGGAAGATGGCGGCGCCGGCCATGTCCGCCGGAGTTCCCATCCGCGCCTGCGGAATCGTCGCCAGCGCGCCTTCGCGGCGTTTCGGGTTTTCCGTCGTCACCTTGGTGAGCTTGGTATCGACAAGGCCGGGCGCCAGGCCGTTCACCCGGATGCCGTCGCGCGCCCAGGCCTGGCCCAGGGTCTTCGTCAGGCTGATCGCGCCGGCCTTGGAGGCCGCATAGGCGGGGTTGCCGACATTGGCCTTCAGCCCTGAAATCGAGCTGACGATGATGATCGAGCCTTTCGAGGCGGCAAGCTGGCCGTGGAACTTGCGGCCGCAGTGCATCAGGCTGTCGAGGTTGACCGACATCACCCTGTCCCAGCCGGGGCGCTCGAACTCGCCGCGCCGGTAGACGACCGTGCCCTGGCACAGGACCAGCACGTCCAGCTGGTCGAAGGGCATGGGCGCCGCCTCGATGGCATCCGGGTCGCCGACATCGACACAGGTGTAGCCAAGGCCGGAAAGGTCCGAGCCATCGGCGGGGTCATAGTCGGCGGCGCTGGCGCGCGTGCCCCAGACATGCACCGTGGCGCCGCGCGCGCGGAAGCCATGGGCGATGCCGTTGCCGATGCCGCTGGAGCCGCCCACCACCAGCACCTTGCGGCCGGTGAAATCCGTATCGTCTTGCATTCCTGTCTCCCTCCTCAGCCGATGCGGCGAAGCGCCCGTTCGAACAGGCCGATTGTCTTTGCGTGCAGAAGATCGCCCGTGGCGCGCGGCGCCTTGCCGGCACAGGCACGGGCGTGCGTTCCTTCGAGGATGATGCCCAGCTTGTAGCAGGCCAGCACCGCGTACCAATCGATGTGGGAAAGGTCGCGGTCGCTCAGCGTGCCATAGTGGCCGACGAGTTCGGCGGCAGTGGGAAAGCCTTCCCAGGGCTTCACCGCCACGTCGGCATCGGCCGGCGCGTCGCCTTCGGGCCAGGTGGCGAGCAGCCAGCCGAGATCGAGCAGCGGGTCGCCGATGGTGGAAAGCTCCCAGTCCACGATGGCAGCAAGGTCGCCGCTGTCGTGCCGGAACATCACATTGGCGAGGTGATAATCGCCATGGATGATGCCGGCGCGGAAATCGGCCGGGCGGTTGGCGTCCAGCCAGCGCGCAACCTTGTCCACCCCCGGAATCTCGCCCGGCCCGGTCCAGCCGGGAAACTCGGCATAGCTGTCGAGCTGGGCCTTCCAGCGCGCCACCTGCCGCTCGAGATAGTTGTCGGGCTTGCCGAAGCCTTCGAGCCCGGCCGCGCGATAGTCCAGCGCGCCGAGCGCGGCGATCCCCTCCACCATCGACAGCCCCATGCGGTGGCGGATGACGGCGGAGCCGGCATGAAGCGGCGGCAGGCCTGTCGTCGCGTTGAAGCCCTCGACAGGCTCCATCAGGTAGAAGGCAGCGCCCAGCACATCCTCTTCCGGGCAGGCAGCGATCAGCGCCGGATGCGGCACGGCCGTGCCGGCCAGCGCCGCCAGCACCCGCGCTTCCCGACGCATCGTCTCGTTGGAATTGGCGCGCAGGTGCAGCGGCGGGCGGCGCAGCACATAGCGGCGCCCCGCGCGCTCGAAGCGCAGCAGGATGTTCTGGGTTCCGCCTGCCAGCAGTTCGGCCGCCCCGATCGGCCCCTCCCCGAGGCCGCGTCCATCCATCCATGCCGCGAGCGCGCCGAGATCGACGCCCGCAGGCGCGGCATCCTTGTTCATGCCACCTCCCTCTCTCTTATCCGGTTGGATAATGCATTTGACTGAAACGCCTGTCAAAACCTAAAAGTGCGAGCATGGCAGCCGAACACCAGCGCACGCGCGGCGACGCCGCAGCGCATCTCAAGGCCGTCGCCCTCGGGCTGTTCGCCGAGCGTGGCGTTGATGGCGTGACGGTCCGGCAGATCGCCGAAGCCGCCGGGCAGAAGAACCATGCCGCCGTCGGCTATCATTTCGGATCAAAGGAAGCGCTGATCCGCGAACTGGTGGTGGATGGCGCCCGCGCGATCGACGAACGGCGCAACGCATGGCTCGACCGGCTGGAAGCCGAAGGCGGCCCGCACAGGGTGATCGACGTGGCGGACTGCCTCATCCGCACCTCGATCGACCCGGACATGGAGCCGGGCACGGAAAGCTTCAACCGCTTCGTCGTCCTGCTCGGCATGTCGCACCGGGGGATGTTCATGGAAGCATTGGGCGGGCGCTGGAACTCGGGCTACCAGCGATGCCTGATGCATCTGCGCCGGCTGATGCCTGACATGCCCGCGGCCATCCAGAACCAGCGATTCGTGTTCATGGGCGCAACGCTCGGCGCCATCCTCGCGGCACGCGAAAGCGAGCTTGCGGACCGTTCGCGCCCGCACCCCATGTGGCAGTCCGACAATACGCTCGCCGATGCCGCAGCCGTGATGGCGGCGATGCTGGAAGCGCCCCCTCAGGCGAAAGCGCCCGCTTCCACCACATGAACGCCGGGCGCGGCCGTGACCGCTGCATCCAGAAGCCGGGCCGCCACTTTTTCGGCAGGGCTGATCCTCAAGGAGCGTGGCAGGGCCGGGCCAAGAAGGCCGAGAATCACCGCCGCTGCCCGTTCGGCTGGGCGGAATTCCGCCCGCGCGCCGCCAAGCAGGCCCGGCCTGAGAATTGTGAGCGAGGGATAGCCAGGCGCTCTGAGCGCCTCTTCCAGTTCCCCCTTGGTGCGCGGATAGAGAAAGCGGGAGCGCGGGTTCGCACCCGTGGAGGATACGAGCGCGAAGCTGCGCGCGCCCCTGTCCCGCGCGGCCCTGGCGATGGCGAGGGGAAGGTCGAGATCCACTGCGCGGAAGGCCTCGGCGCTTCCGGCCCGCTTTGCCGTGGTGCCCAGCGCGCAGGCGACCCCGTCGACCGCCAGCCATCCGGATTCGGCGGGAAAGGGCATGAAATCGGTAACGGGGTTCAGCAGTTTCGGGTGCGGCGGCAGCGGCCGGCGCGTGGGCGCCACCACGCCCGAGACACGCGAATCGGCCAGCGCCAGCGCCAGTGCATGGCTGCCAACAAGGCCGGTTGCGCCGGCTATCAGGACCCGCGCCATCTGTGAAAGCTCTCCTTCATTGCTTCGCCCGGGGGAATGATCGCCCAATAATGAGAGTGTGTAGCCGGCAGTGAAAGAGGCCAGAACAGGCACAAGCCCCGGAAGCGGGCGAACGGCAAACCGCAGCGGCCCCGGGCCGCTGCCAGATGGAAGGGTAGGAAGCCGCCATGTTCAAGACGCGCCTTACGGAAATGTTCAACATCGAGACGCCCATCTGCATGGGCGGCATGACCGGTGTCGGCTATGGTGAGCTGGTCGCCGCCGTCGCCAACGCCGGTGCTCTGGGCTTTATCACCGCCCACATGTTCCCCAGCGGCGAGGCTCTGCTGGCCGAGATCGAAAAGACCAAGGCGCTGACGGACAAGCCCTTTGGCGTGAACCTGACGCTGCTGCCCTCGATCAACCCCATTCCCTATGACGATTACCGGGAAGCGATCATCGCCTCGGGCGTGAAGATCGTGGAAACCGCCGGCCGCGCGCCGACCGACCACCTGCCCCGCTTCAAGGAAAATGGCGTCAAGGTGATCCACAAGTGCACCTCAGTCCGCCATGCCGTCTCGGCGGTGAAGAAGGGCGTGGACGTCATTTCGATCGATGGCTTCGAATGCGCCGGCCACCCGGGCGAGGATGACGTGGGCCTCATCGTGCTGCTGCCCGCCACCGTCGATGCCCTGCCTGACGTTCCGATCATCGCCTCGGGCGGCATGGCCGATGGCCGCAGCCTCGTGGCGGCGCTGGCGCTGGGCGCCGACGGCGTCAACATGGGCACGCGCTTCTGCGCCACCGTGGAAGCAAACATCCACCCGAACGTGAAGCAGAAGATCGTCGAGAACAATGAACTCGACACCGTTCTGGTGGGCCGCACCCTGCGCAACACGGCGCGAGTCGCCCGCAATGCCATTTCCGAGAAGGTGGCCGAGATCCAGCGCGACCCGACCAAGACCTTCGAGGACGTGAAGGAACTGATGGCCGGCCAGCGCGGCCGCGAAAATGTGCTGCGCGACGGCGATACCGACGGCGGCATCTGGACCAGCGGCCAGAGCCAGGCCCTGATCCACGACATCCCGACCTGCGACGTTCTGGTGAAGAACATCATGAAGCAGGCCGAACAGGTCGTCGCCACCCGTTTCAGCTGATCTCCCGCACATTCGGAAGGGGCCGTGCGCAAGAAGGTGCGCGCGGCCCCTTTTCCTTGCCCGGCATACGGGGCATTGACGGTGCTGAATACCGCAAGGCGTTTCAGGGGGCAGACCGATGAGCCAACTTCTTGTGCTGGGCTTTGACGGCATGGCAGCCGCCGACGAAGTGCTGAACAGGGTGCGCGCCCTGAAGGCGCGGCACCTCGTCGACCTGGAGGATGCGGTCGTCGTCGAGCGTGACGCAGACGGGCAGGTCCACATCAAGCAGGCCGTCAACCTGACCCGCATGGGCGCCGCCTCGGGCGGGCTTTCCGGCGCGCTCTGGGGCTTTCTTGTCGGACTGCTGTTCATGAACCCGCTGGCGGGCATGGCGGTCGGGGCGGGCGCCGGGGCCGGGGCCGGCGCGCTTTCCGGCTCGCTGATGGATTATGGCGTCAGGGACGATTTCGTCCGGCAGCTTTCCGCGACGATCCCCAGGGAAAGCTCCGCCCTGTTCGTGCTGGTTCGCGAAGCCACCTATGACAAGCTCTTCGAAGCCATAAGCGACTGGAAACCCCGCATTCTCGAAACATCCCTCTCGAACGAGCAGGAAGCGCGGCTGGCCGAGGCGCTGAAGGCCAGCGCATGACGGCCGGCTTTACCGCCTTTGCCGAAGGATGGGTGTCGTTTCTGGCTGCCCATGCCGATGTTGCCGGGCTGGTCATGATGCTTCTGCTGCTCATCGCCTTCGCAAGCGAGCGCCTGCCGCCATCCGTTGTTGCCGTGGCCGCCGTCGCGCTCTTCAACCTGCTTGGATTCCTTGACCTTTCGACGACCCTTGGCGCCTTTTCCAACCCCGCCCCGATCACCATTGCCGCCATGTTCATCCTCTCGGCGGCGCTGGTGCGCACCGGCGCGGTCGAGGCCGTGGCGACACGCCTCCTGCTGGTCGCGCGCCGGAAGCCGCGCATGGCGCTCGCCGAAGTCTATGGCGGGACGGCGCTTTCAAGCGCCTTCCTCAACAATACGCCCATCGTCATCCTGATGGTGCCGGTGCTGCGGAAACTGGCGGGTGCGCTCGACATATCGGTCACCCGGCTGCTGATCCCGCTTTCCTATTTCGCGATCCTGGGAGGCACGCTCACGCTCATCGGCACGTCTACCAACCTGCTGGTCGATGGCGTGGCGCAGGAAAAGGGCCTTGCGCCATTCGGCATCTTCGAAATCACCGGCGTGGGCCTTGTCGCACTGGTGACGGGTGTCGTGGCACTCGGCATCCTCGGCCGCTGGCTGCTGCCCGACAGGCCGCAGCTCAGGCTGCTGGACGAGGAGCATATGTTCCTCTCGGAACTCGGCCTGCCCGAAGACTCGGAATGGGCCGGGCGGGAAGCCGGCGGCATTGCAGCGCTCAAGCGATCGGGCATGAAGCTGGTGGGCATCAACCGCAGGGGCCGCATCCTGCGCGGTGACCTCGCCAAGGAACTGCTGGAAGCGGGCGACCGCCTCATCATCCGCTCCACCGCGCAGGAACTGGCGAGCCTGCTGAAGGGACGGGGCAGCGCCGTTGGCCTCAAGGGCGTCGGCGATGCGGGTGCGGCGCTCATCGAGGAGGGAGAGGCGGACAAGAATCTTCTCGAGGTGACGATCGCGCAGACCCATCCGCGCATCGGCCGCCCCCTCGCCGAGATCAATTTCCTCAACCGGCTCAATGTGCGGCTGCTGGGCGTCGCCCGGGACAGGAACGAGCCCGGTCCCAGCCTCGGCTCCGTCCGCATGCGCGCAGGCGACAAGCTGCTCCTTCTCGCCGGGCCGGAAGCCCAGAACGACCTGCGCTCCAACCCGAACCTGCTCGGCCTGTCGGCGTCCGGCGTCACGCCCTTCCGCCGCGACAAGGCCCCGATTGCGCTCGCCGCCTTTGCCGGCGCCATCCTGCTCGCCAGCTTCGGCATCACGGACATCACGACGGCGGCCATCATCGCCGTCGCCATCGTGCTCGCCACCCGCTGCCTCGCGCCGGAGGAAGCCTGGGGCTCGCTGGATGGCAATGTGCTCATCCTCATCTTCGCCATGCTGGCCATCGGAACGGGGCTGTCAGCGGCCGGTTCCGTCGATCTCATCGTCTCGGCAACCCTGCCCTTCCTGCAGGACGTGCCGCCGCTTGCCCTCATTCTCGGCGTCTATCTTCTCAGCTCTGTCCTGACGGAGCTGGTGACCAACAATGCCGTCGCCGTGCTCTTGCCGCCGCTTGTCATCGGGCTTGCGGCCCAGCTCGGGGTCGATCCGCGCGCTCTTCTTGTCGCCGTGATGTTCGGAGCCTCGGCCAGCTTCGCCACGCCCATCGGCTACCAGACGAACACCATCGTCTATGCCGCCGCCGATTACCGCTTCAGCGATTTCCTGAAAGTCGGCGTGCCCATGAACCTCATCGTCGGCCTTGCGACCTGTCTTGCCATCAACGCGATGTACTGACGCCGTCTTCCGCTGCCGGATCCGGCTTGCGGACATGCCGGTCGAGGAAATCGAGAATGGTGCGCCACATGTGCAGTTGCAGGCCCGGCTCGGCGATGCGGTGGGTCTGGCCGGGGTAGAGCATCGTCTCGAACGGCCGGCCGGCCCTTTGCAGCGCCGCCATCATCCGCGCGCTGTGATCGAAGACGACATTGTCATCGGCAAGCCCGTGAATGAGGAGCAGCGGCCGCGCAAGACGGTCCGCCCGCAGCGTCACGTCCGAGCGGTCATAGGGGCCGCGATCCTTCGCCGGGTTGCCCAGGTAGCGCTCGGTGTAATGTGTGTCATAGAGGGTCCAGTCGGTCACCGGGGCGCCAGACACACCGGCTGCAAAGGCCTCCGGGTGCTCCGTCATCAGGCGCAGGGCCATGTAGCCGCCATAGGACCAGCCATAGACGGCGATGCGCCCGGGATCGACGAAGGGCCGGGCCTTCAGCCAGGCCAGCGCCGCCATCTGATCCTCCACTTCGGTCACGCCCACCCGCAGGTGGATCGGGTCGGCAAAAGCGCGGCCACGATTGGGCGTGCCGCGGTTGTCCACCATGAAGACCGCCCAGCCCTGCCGCAGAAGATACTGGTGGATGAGGGAGCCGAAGGCCTTGCGCACCCGCTGGGTGGTCGGCCCGGCATAGACTTCGAAGAAAACCGGAACCCGCGCGCCTTCCGGCACACCGGGCGGCAGCATCAGCGCATAGTGCAGGTCCGTCCGGCCATCGGCCGCCTTCAGCGTGCCATAGTGCGGCGTGACATGCCGGGGCAGAAAGACATCATAGGCCGCCGCGCCCGCCGAAACCGGCCTGATGGGGGCAAGACCGCCCGGGGTGACGGCGGCCAGGGTGATGGCTGGCGGGGATGCGGGGGTCGAGACGGTCAGGAGGACATGGCGCCCCCCCGTATCGGCGACGGCTTCGGCCCAGGCGCCATCCGCTGACAGGCGCTGCACAGGCCCGCCCTTCAACGGGGCCTGATAGAGGGCCTTTTCGGTGGGGCTTTCCCGGAAGCCGGTGAACAGAATGCGCCCGCGCGCCTCGTCGACCGCAAGCAGTTCATCGACGGACCAGTTGCCGCGCGTGAGCTGGCGCAAACGGTCGCCATCGAACAGATAGAGGTGCCGGTGACCAGACCGCTCCGAAGCCCACAGGAAGCGCCGGCCGTCTTCCAGCACCTTCAGGCTGTCATGGAGGTTCACCCAGCTTGGCCAGCTTTCCGTAAGGATGACGCGCGAAGCCCCCGTACCGGCATCGACAAGCAACAGGTCGAGCCGGGTCTGGTCCCGACTCTGGCGCTGGACAAGCAGCTGGCCCGCGTTCAGCCAGTTGACGCGCGCGAGATAGATGTCGGCATCCGGCCCCAGATCCACCCTGACGGGATCGCCACCCGAAAGATCATGGACCCACAGCTCGACCAGGGCATTGGGCGTTCCGGCAAAGGGGTAGCGCTGCTCGGTCACGCGCGTGCTGTCGGCGCCGATGGCTGCGCGCACGGCGATCTTCACCGCGCTCTCATCCACCCGCGCCACGGCGATGCGGCGGTCATCGGGCGCCCACCACTGGCCGGTCGTCCTGCCCATTTCCTCCTGCGCCACGAACTCGGCCATGCCATGGCTGACCGGCCCGCCCCCGCCAGTGGTGATGGCGGTTTCGGCGCCGGTGGAAAGATCTATGGCCCACAGGTTGCTGCCCCGCACGAAGCTCACCCGGCTGCCGCCGGGCGAAAGCCGGGCGTCGATTTCGCTTTCGGGAGTCCGGGTCAGCCGGCGCGGCGCGGAATCGAGCGGCGCGAGCCAGATATCGCCATCGAGGGGAACGAGAAGCGCGCCGCCATCGGGCGACCATTGATATTCGACAATGCCCCTGCTGGAAGAAAGACGCGCGCGCTCCCGGCGCATCAGCTCCGCTTCCGACAGGCTGGCCATGCCGGATGAAAGGGCAAGGCTGTCCACCGCCATGCGTTCGGCGCCTGTCATGACATCCTGCACCCACAGGTCGAAGCGAAGCTGGTCATCGGCGCGGGGGCGCAGGAAGGCGATGTGCCGGCCATCGGGCGCCATGTGCAGCGCACGCGGCGGCGTGCCGATGAGCGGCGGATTGGCGAACAGGCGCTCGAGCGGAAGATCGGGCGGAAGATCGGGCGGAAGATCGGGCGCAGCGGCAGGCGCCGTAACGGCTGATGGCGTTGCCCTGGCAGGTGACAGAAGAGCCAGTAGGGCGGCGGCAAGAAACAGACTGCGCATGGCCTGAAACTGCCCCCGCGCCCCGCCCTTGGCAAGCCGGGAATACTGCCGGCTGTTAACCATTAATGCATTGGAAATCCGTCTTAATCCGTTGTAGTGAACATATGTCTGGCAAAGTGCCATCAGCATTTTGCCGGCATGTGCCATCGGGTATTCGCACCGGGGTCCACGCAAACGGGGGTCCACGCAAACGGGCATCAATGATCGTTCAGCAACTTGCCGGGCGATAGACGCTTTCTGCGTGCCCTGGCCGCCGGATAGCGGGAATCGTCGCACCCCGGGGCAGGGGGCGAAGGGCATGGATCGCAGTGGTCGCAAGGGGGGCAGGCATGAACGCCAGAACAGACATCCGGGCACAACGTCCGAAAACCCCTCCGAAAGTCCCCTTGATGATTCGCAGGGGCATGGACCGATGAAACTGATCGATCAGCTTCGGGCGGCCGTGGCCGCAGGGCGCGCCAGCGGTGTGAGCGAGAAGGACGTCGACACCATCTTCGAGGATGTCGTTGCCATGCCGTCGGGTCCGGGCTTTGCCGGGCACAACATGCCTGCCGACGAAGCGGGCGCCGCAGCCAAAGCCGCTGAAAAACCGGCCGCCAGTGGCAGGAGGAAGGCATGAGCGGCGTTCGCCTCACGCGGATGGCGGAAGAGGATCTCGCCCGCATATTCGAGAGCGCCTTCCGCACCTTCGGCTTTCTGGGCATGGAAGTCGCCATCTCCAACCGGGATGGCTTCAAGGCCGCCTTCATGCACCTTCTGCACTTCCCCACCGGCGGCCAGATCCAGAGCCAGATCGAGGAAGGCGTGCGGGCCCAGCCCTTCCGCAACCATGTCATCTATTATTCGCTGGACAGCGATGGCCTCCTCGTCCTCCGCATCCTGCCGAGCGAACTGGACATGGCGCGCGCCGCCTGAGCCGCAGCGTTTACTGAGGCAACAGCGCAAAGCCCGGTCCTGCAAGCTGACCAGCGGATACCCCCACTGGCCTGCCGGCAGGCGATATGCCACTTTGTGCCCACATGGCATCGAGGGGGCAATCATGACCAAATTCGCCATTATCCTGCCGGTGGCGCTGGCGATGGCGCAGGCTGCCGGCGCTGTAGCCATTGCAGATCTGAAGGACATACATGGCAGCTATGCACCGGGCGGCGATTGCAGCCGCCAGCCGCAGGTGCGGGTCGATCGCAGCGGCGTGCATGCCGAGACGCCGGCTGGAAAGGCCGGGCCACTGCCGGTGCAGGTCTCGCTCACCTACATCGGTGGCGCCAGCTATGATGGCATCCAGAACTGGGTTCTGGTGAAGATGGGCCGGGACCGCTGGGGCGATGTCGGCACGCCAGTGCTGATGACCTTCAACCACGCGGAAAAGCCGGGCCATCTTCTTGTCGAACGGCTCGACGACGTAGCCGGTGGCATCCCGGCCCCGCTTGCGGCCGTGGCCAGGGCCGGCACTTTCCGGCGCTGCGGCACGGCCATGACGGGGCTTTCTCCTGCAAGCGCGGCGCCTTCCGCCGCACAGACTGCATCTGGCAGGGCTGTTCTGGCGGCCACGCCAGCCGCAGGCTTCGGGCAATTGATCCATGCCCTCACGCCACCCTCCACGCTGCCGGCAAACAGCTTCCAGAACTGGCGTGACATCGAGCGCGCACCACGCGTGACCTGGGCCGCCCTTCCGCCGGAAAGTCTCGACAAGCCCTTGCCCGGAAATCATTATTTCCGTCGAAACGGGGTGATGCAGGGGGATGGCGGGCCGGTCAAGCTGATGGCGGCCGGCGCACGCACCATGGTGATGACCCACTATCTCAAGAATGAGGGCCGCCCGCTGGGCGAAGCCGCGCTGATCGAGGGCCTCGCCGCAGCCGGCATCCGCGCCACGCTCGTGCGCTGCCCCATCCGGCCGTCACAGGCCGTGCCGCGCTGGTACCGGCTCGATACGCCCGGCAAGCGGACAAGCTTTCTCTGGTATGCGCCGGCGCGTGGCGCGGCCCAGCCCTGGGAAGGCTATCAGCTGATTCTGGAGCAGGCGCTTCCCCCGCCCAGCGCGCGGGACCGGCTGGGCTACACTGACAAGTGCAGCTAAGGGGAGCGGCAGGAGGCGTTCCCCCATGACAGACACGACCAGCAGAACGGACGAGATCGCGGCGCTGACAGCGGATTTCGAAGCTTTCTCAAAGGTGATGGACAGCGCCCTCGCGGGCGAGATCGAAAGCTTCCAGGGCCTTTCACGCCAGTTCGGCCTGCGTGATGAAACCGACGGCCTTCTGGACCGCATCCGCCGTGTCAGGGATGTCATACGGGCCGGGATCGGGCAGCTTGGCGATGGCAATCAGGCAGCCGGGGCATTTTCGAAACAGGCACTCACGCTCGTCTCGAGGGTGGCCCTGCTCGACTCGCTGTTCGACCAGCTGGCGCGCTATGCCGTGGTGGCGGAACTGCGCGGTACGGCGGACACGGCCGGCAACCTGCTGACGATGGTGCAGAACTGGGCGAAGATGCTGCGTGAATGGCTCGCCGGTCTGTCGCGCCAGATGGTGCTGCTTGCGGCGCTCGGCACGGACGCATCCGGCTGGCAGCTGCGTGGTGAACCTGGCCGCGGGCTTGCAGGCGCCGCCCTCATCCGGAACTTCGGCGCAGACTGACCTGCCCGTCTGGCAAGGATGAAGGCAGCCAGAAAGAAAACGGCCCCGGCCGGAACCGGGGCCGTGCAGATGCGGCCTTCTGCCCATGACAGGCGAAATGTGCCGGAAGGCAGGCCTATTCGGCCGCGCCCACGCTTCCCAGCAGGTCGGCCTCGGCCACGCCGTCATTGGCCGGAGGCGTCGCCCGGGCAGACATGCGCAGGTCGAAAGCGTCCCACACCTCGTTCCAGTTGCCCTTGGTCGCGGCCTTGGAATATTCGGTGGCGCGGGTTTCGAAGAAGTTGGCGTGCTCCACCCCGTTCAGCAGCGGCTGAAGCCAGGGCAGCGGATGCTCCTCGATCAGGTAGATGGGCTGCATGCCCAGCTGCTTCAGGCGCCAGTCGGCGATGAAGCGAATGTATTTCTTGATTTCCTTCGCATGCATGCCGGGCACTGGGCCCATTTCGAAGGCAAGGTCGATGAAGGCATCTTCCAGCCGCACCGTCTTCTGGCACATGTCGGCGATATCGTCCTTCACGGCCTTGGTCAGGCACTGGCGCTCGGCGCAGAAGGCATGGAAGAGCTTGACGATGCCCTCGCAATGCAGGGATTCATCGCGCACCGACCAGCTCACGATCTGCCCCATGCCCTTCATCTTGTTGAAGCGCGGGAAGTTCATCAGCATCGCAAAGCTGGCGAAGAGCTGCAGCCCCTCGGTGAAACCGCCGAACATGGCGAGCGTGCGGGCGATGTCGGCATCCGTGTCCACGCCGAAGGTGGACAGATAATCATGCTTGTCGCGCATTTCCTTGTAGTTGAGGAAGGCGCTATATTCCGATTCCGGCATGCCGATGGTGTCGAGCAGGTGGGAATAGGCCGCGATATGGACCGTTTCCATGTTGCTGAACGCCGTCAGCATCATCTTGATTTCGGTGGGCTTGAACACGCGGCCATATTTGTCGTGGTAGCAATCCTGCACCTCGACATCGGCCTGGGTGAAGAAGCGGAAGATCTGCGTCAGCAGGTTGCGCTCATGCTCGGCGAGTTTCTGCGCCCAGTCGCGGCAATCCTCGCCCAGCGGCACTTCCTCGGGCATCCAGTGGATCTGCTGCTGGCGCTTCCAGAACTCATAGGCCCAGGGGTATTCGAAGGGCTTGTAGACCCGGCTTGCTTCGAGAAGAGACATGGCGATTCCTTCGAATTCAACGGAACGTATGTAGAACGGAAAGCCGCCTGCGTGAAGGGGCGTGATGTCCCTTTGCTCGCCTGAAGCGCCGCATGCGGGCAAGACGCAACAGTGTCGCGGACGAAAGCACGTGGTGCCTGCGGCGCGGGGGAACCGGCGCTTCGGAGGGAAGCGCCACCCCGGCCGGATTCACGCCGCCGCAGGCCACGAGGGCAAGTTGCGCGCCCTGCGCCTCGGCTGCGTCGGCGTCACGCGGGCGACCGCCCTCGCTCACTGGCATGCCAGACATTCGTCATAATCCCGCATCTCCACCTGGATCTGCTTCAGGTCCGGCGTGTTGTCGCTGTCGACAGCACCGGCGAAACCGGCACGCTGGATGGACTTGGAGCGCAGGTAATAGAGCGACTTGATGCCCAGTTCCCAGGCGCGGAAGTGGAGCATGAGCAGATCCCATTTTTCCACATCGGCCGGGATGAACAGGTTCAGCGACTGGGCCTGATCGATATAGGGGGTGCGGTCACCCGCCAGTTCCAGAAGCCAGCGCTGGTCGATCTCGAAGGCGGTCTTGAAGCAGTCCTTCTCTTCCTGGGTCAGGAAGTCGAGATGCAGCACCGACCCGCCATGCTCGAGAATGGAATTCCAGACGGCATCCGAATTCTTGGCTTTCCCGATCAGCAGCTTTTCGAGATAGGGGTTCTTCACCACGAAGCTGCCCGACAGGGTCTTGTGGGTGTAGATGTTGGCCGGGATCGGCTCGATGCAGGCCGAGGTGCCGCCGCAGATGATCGAGATGGACGCCGTCGGCGCGATCGCCATCTTGCAGCTGAACCGCTCCATCACGCCGCGATCGGCGGCATCCGGGCACGGCCCGCGCTCGGCCGCCAGCAGCATGGAAGCCTCGTCCACCTTCTGGCGGATGTGGCGGAACATGCGCAGGTTCCAGCTTTTGGCCATGGCGCTTTCGAAGGGCAGGCCCCGCGCCTGATAGAAGCTGTGCAGGCCCATCACGCCAAGACCGACCGAGCGCTCGCGGCCAGCCGAATATCTGGCGCGCGCCATTTCGGGCGGGGCGCGCTCGATATAATCGGTCAGCACATTGTCGAGGAAGCGCATCACGTCCTCGATGAAGCGTGGATCGCTGTTCCACTGGTCCCATGTCTCGAAGTTGAGGCTGGACAGGCAGCAGACGGCAGTGCGGTCGTTGCCGAGATGGTCGACCCCGGTGGGCAGGGTGATTTCGGAACACAGGTTGGACGTGGAAACCTTCAGCCCCAGCTCCTTCTGGTGGCGGGGCATGTGGTCGTTCACATGGTCGGCGAAGATGATATAGGGCTCGCCGGTCGCCAGCCGGGTCTCGACCAGCTTCTGGAAGAGCGCGCGCGCATCCACTTCGCCGCGCTTTTCCCCGGTCTTGGGGGAAACGAGATCGAAGCTGCTGCCGGCACGCACGGCTTCCATGAAGGCATTGGTGACAAGCACGCCATGGTGCAGGTTCAGCGCCTTGCGGTTGAAATCGCCCGAGGGTTTGCGGATTTCGAGGAATTCCTCGATCTCGGGGTGGGAAATGTCGAGATAGACGGCGGCCGAACCGCGCCTGAGCGACCCTTGCGAGATCGCCAGAGTCAGCGAATCCATCACCCGCACGAAGGGGATGATGCCGCTTGTCTTGCCGTTGAGGCCGACAGGCTCGCCGATGCCGCGGACCCGGCCCCAGTAGGTGCCGATGCCGCCACCGCGCGCTGCAAGCCAGACATTCTCGTTCCAGGTGGCGACGATACCCTCGAGGCTGTCGGACACGCTGTTCAGATAGCAGCTGATGGGCAGGCCCCGGCCAGTTCCGCCATTGGACAGAACCGGCGTGGCCGGCATGAACCAGAGGTTCGAGATATAGTCATAGAGCCGCTGGGCGTGGCCTTCGTCGTCGGCATAGGCGGCCGCAACGCGGGCGAAGAGATCCTGGCTGGTTTCACCGGGCAGCAGATAGCGGTCCTTCAGCGTTTCCCTGCCGAACTCGGTGAGCAGGCTGTCGCGCGACGGGTCGGTCTTCACCGGGAAGCGCGGCTGATAGATGGCATGGCTTGCCGGGGCGCCGCCGGACACGCCGCTATCATCCCCTGTCATCTGACTGCGCTCGAAATCCATCATGACCCCTCGTTTTCTTCTGTCCCTGCGAGGCAGGCGCCGACTCCGGCACAGCCCCTTTCACGCAACAATCGATATCTTGTGCCCGGCCTTCCGGGCCCTGGCCGAAGCCCTTGGGCCGTTCTGGCATGTAAAGGTTACAGACACGATATCTAGGGGTGCGTTCGCCGCACCACCACGAGGGATAGTGCCATTTTGGGCAGGAAGGGCAAGATCAAATTTGCGTTCGGAGGTGAATATGGCGGCCCTGCCTGTGGACAGATGCGGGGATTGCCGCGGCATGGAATGCCGCATGCAATGCAGCATGGATTGCAGGGCTTCACCCTGCCCCCGCGCGGCTGCTAGGGGCACCGCTGAAACACGGGTTGCCTGAAACACGGGCAGATTACGGGAGTATGACGAACCATGGGCCTGATGCGCAGCGAGGATGTGATCGAATCGGTGGCGGATGCGCTGCAGCACATCAGCTATTATCACCCGCTCGACTATATCGAGGCGCTGGGCCGCGCCTACGAGCTTGAGGAAAGCCCGGCGGCGAAGGACGCCATTGCCCAGATCCTCACCAACAGCCGCATGTGCGCCGAAGGCCACCGCCCCATCTGCCAGGATACCGGAATCGTCGCTGCCTTCGTGAAGGTGGGCATGGGGGTCAGCTGGGACGGCAGGATGACCCTCCAGCAGATGATCGACGAAGGCGTGCGCCGCGCCTATGGCCACCCCGACAACAAGCTGCGCGCCTCGATCGTGGCGGACCCGGCCTTTTCCCGCGTCAACACGCGCGACAACACACCGGCTGTCGTCCACGTCGAGATGGTGCCGGGCGACCATCTGGAAATCGCGCTGGCGGCCAAGGGCGGCGGTTCCGAGAACAAGTCGAAGTTCGTCATGCTGAACCCGTCGGACTCGATCACCGACTGGGTGGTGAAGACCGTGCCGCTGATGGGCGCCGGCTGGTGCCCGCCCGGCATGCTGGGCATCGGTATCGGCGGCACCGCCGAAAAGGCCATGGTGATGGCCAAGGAATCGCTGATGGGCCCGATCGACATGGCCGAGCTGAAGGCCCGCGGCCCGAAGACCCGGATCGAGGAACTGCGCATCGAGATCTTCGATGCCGTCAATGCGCTGGGAATCGGCGCACAGGGGCTGGGCGGGCTGTCCACCATTCTCGACGTGAAGATCCTTGACTGCCCGACCCATGCGGCATCGAAGCCTGTCGCCATGATCCCCAACTGCGCGGCCACCCGCCATGCCCATGTCCATCTCGATGGTTCCGGCCCTGCCTACCTGCCCCAGCCCGACCTTTCGCGCTGGCCGAAGGTGGACTGGAAGCCGAGCCAGGAAGCCATCCGCGTCGATCTCGACACCCTGACCCCCGAACAGGTGGCAAGCTGGAAGCCGGGCGACCGGCTGCTGCTGAACGGAAAGATGCTGACCGGTCGCGATGCCGCGCACAAGCGCATCCAGGACATGCTGGCCCGCGGCGAGGAACTGCCCATCAGCTTCCGCGGCCGGGTGATCTATTATGTCGGCCCGGTGGACCCCGTGCGCGACGAAGTCGTCGGCCCCGCCGGCCCGACGACCGCGACCCGCATGGACAAGTTCACGAAGATGATGCTCGATCAGGGCCTTCTCGCCATGGTCGGCAAGGCCGAACGCGGGCCGGTGGCGATCGAGGCGATCCGCGAGGCGAAATCCGCCTATCTGATGGCGGTGGGCGGCGCCGCCTATCTCGTCGCGCGCGCCATCAAGGCAGCGAAGGTTCTGGCCTTCGAGGATCTCGGCATGGAGGCCATTTACGAGTTCGACGTGCGCGACATGCCGGTGACGGTCGCCGTCGATTCCGAAGGCACCAGCGTCCACAGGACAGGGCCGGAGATCTGGGCGGCGCGGATTGCGGCAAGGCAGGCTGAACCGGCCTGAAAATCCTGCCGGGGACATCCGACCCGGCAAGCTGGGCCAAGGGCTGCCGGCCTTCGGGCTGGCGGCTGGCTCAGCCGCGCGGATGCGTGCTGGAATAGATGTCGAGCAGGCGCGCGGTATCGACCGAGGTGTAGATCTGCGTGCTCGACAGGCTGGCGTGGCCCAGAAGTTCCTGAATGGTGCGCAGATCGGCCCCGCGCGCCAGCAGGTGGCTGGCGAAGCTGTGGCGCAGGGCATGGGGGGTGGCGCTGTCGGGCAGGCCGAGCGCGGCACGCGCCTTCCGAAGCGTCACGCGCAGCACGCCATCCTTGAGCGGCCCGCCCTTCGCGCCCCGGAACAGCGGCGTCTCGGCCGTGATCGTCCAGGGGCACAGCTTCACGTAGAGCGCAATCGCCTCGCGCACGACGGGCAGAAGCACGATGGTGCGCTGCTTGCGCCCCTTGCCGGTGATGGCAAGCGTTTCGCCAAGTGGCAGAACCGCCCCTGTCAGCCCCAGCGCCTCCCCGATCCGGAGGCCGGCGCCATAGAGCAGCAACAGCGCGGCCGTGTCCCGCGCCTGCAGCCACGGCTCATCGTGAAATTCGCCGCTGGTGTCGGCAAGCGCCCTGGCATCGGCAGGCGCCAGCGGGCGGGGCACGCCCTTGCGCACGCGCGGCATCGCCACCTGCTCCAGCCCGCCCAGCGGCCTGCCGTGCCGCTCGCGCAGCCATGTGGAAAAGCCGCGCAGGGCCGAAAGCTCGCGCGCCGCCGATGCATTGGTCAGCCCTTCGGCGCGGCGGGCCGACAGAAAGGCGCGGATGTCGGCTGCCACAAGGCCCGACAGCAGGTCGAGATCGGCCGGGCGGCCATGGGTGTGGGCCAGAAAGTCCAGAAAGCGCCAGAGGCTGGCGCCATAGGCCTTCAGGGTATGCGCGGAAAGGCGGCGCTGGTGAGCCAGCGTATCGAGCCAGCCGGTTGCCAGCGCCGCCGCGTCCATGGCGGTCAGCCGATGGTCTCGCCGGTCTTGGCCCAGTCAGCCAGAAACTGTTCGAGCCCGCGATCGGTCAGCGGGTGCTTCGCCAGCGCGCGCATGACGGCGGGCGGCGCGGTCATCACATCAGCGCCGATCTTCGCGGCTTCCAGCACATGCACAGGGTGCCGGACGGAGGCGACGAGGATTTCGGTGGTGAAATCATAATTGTCGTAGATCAGGCGGATGTCCTCGATGAGGTCCATGCCGTTGAACCCGACATCGTCGTGGCGGCCGACGAAGGGCGAAATGAAGGTGGCGCCTGCCTTGGCGGCAAGCAGCGCCTGCGTCGCCGAGAAGCAGAGGGTGACATTCACCATCGTGCCCTCGGAGGTCAGCTTGCGGCAGGCCTTCAGCCCATCCATCGTCAGCGGCAGCTTCACGCAGACATTGTCGGCCAGCTTGCGGACGATGTCAGCCTCGCGCAGCATGTTCTCATAGTCGGTCGCAACGACTTCGGCCGAAACGGGGCCATCGACGATGCCGCAGATTTCCTTCACCACCGCGAGGAACGGGCGGCCCGACTTGTGGATGAGGCTGGGGTTGGTGGTGACGCCATCGAGCAGACCGGTCGCGGCCAGTTCGGCAATGTCGGCGACGTCGGCGGTGTCGACGAAGAATTTCATGGGGGTTGCTCCGGCTGGGGTGGTTGAGGCTCCTGTCCCCAAAGGCTAGTCCGCTGTCAATGCGTGGCACCGTCCTTCTGTTGCAGCACGGCCTGAAGCCGCTGGACTACCGGCTGCCCGACGGCACGCCGCCCGGCGCCGTGGTGTCGGCGCCCCTCGGTCCGCGCCGGGTGCCCGGCGTGCTGTGGGACGAAGGCGTGTTCGAATCGGCCCCGATCGAAACGGCCCGGCTGCGCGAAGCCCAGCCGCTGGACCAGCCGCCGCTACCCCCTGCCCTCAGGAAGCTGATCGGCTGGGTGGCGGATTATTATCTCGCCCCGCCCGCCGCCGTTCTGCGCATGGCGCTGCCACAGGCGGCCTTCCTGCCGACGCCCAGGGGCGCTGCCCGCTATGCGCTTGGCGCCCTTCCCGATGATGTGAAGCATCCGGGCCGCCGCGCGCTCCTCGAACGGCTGGACAGCCTGCGGAGCCTTGGCCCGGCGCCATTGTCCATCTGGGCGGCGGCGGCCGATGTGCGGGTGGAAAGGCTGCGCCCGCTGGTGAAGGCGGGCGTGCTGCTGCCGGCGGACCCGTCCGTCGACCAGCAAGCCGATGCAGGGCGGCCCGCCCCCCCCGCCCTGCCCCCCGGCCCGAGCCTGAACCCGGGGCAGCAGACCGCTGCCGATGCCCTGCGCGAAGCCGTGCGGGACAGGCGCTTCCAGCCCTTCCTGCTCGATGGCGTGACGGGGGCCGGCAAGACCGAGGTCTATCTCGAAGCAGTCGCCGAAGCCCTGGGGGCCGGCAGGCAGGCGCTGGTGCTGCTGCCGGAAATCGGGCTGACACAGGCCTGGCTTGCCCGGTTCGAGCGGCGCTTCGGCTTTCCCCCCGTCGTCTGGCACTCGGGCCTGACACCGGCACAGCGGCGGCAGGCCTTCGATGCCATTGTCCGCAGCACGGCCCATGTGGTGGTGGGCGCGCGCTCGGCCCTTTTCCTGCCGATTGCCGACCTTGGCGTGATCGTGGTGGATGAAGCGCATGACGCCGCCTTCAAGCAGGAGGAAAGCGTGCCCTATCACGGGCGCGACGTGGCTGTGATGCGCGGCCGGTTCGAGGAAATCCCGGTCGTTCTCGCCACCGCGACCCCGGCGCTGGAGACACTGGAACAGGTGGCCAGGGGCACCTACCGGCTGCTCAGCCTGCCGGACCGGCATGGCGGGGCGCTGATGCCGGTGATCCACCTGATCGACCTGAGGCGCACGCCGCCGCCACGCGGGCGCTGGATCGCCCCGCCGCTGGCCGATGCGATCACCAAGCGGCTAGCCGCCAAGGAGCAGGTGCTGCTGTTCCTCAACCGCCGGGGCTATGCGCCGCTCACCCTGTGCCGGGCCTGCGGCGAGCGGATTCAGTGCCCCAATTGCACGGCATGGCTGGTGGAACACCGGCTGGCGCAGCGGCTGATGTGCCATCATTGCGGCCACACAGTGCCCATACCCAAAGCCTGCCCCGCCTGCGGCGCGGAGGACAGCCTCGCCCCCTGCGGGCCGGGGGTGGAGCGGGTGGCCGAGGAAGCGGCGGCCACCTGGCCGGAGGCAAAGATCATCGTTGCCACGTCGGACACGATCCGCACCCAGGCGGACATGGCCGAACTTGTCACCGCCGTGGCCGAAGGCAGGGTGGACATGCTGATCGGCACCCAGATGCTGGCCAAGGGGCATGATTTCCCCAACCTGACCCTCGTGGGCGTCATCGATGCCGATCTGGGGCTGGAAGGCGGTGACCCGCGCGCGGCCGAACGCTGCTTCCAGCAGATCCGGCAGGTGGCCGGGCGTGCCGGGCGCGGCGCCAGACCGGGGGAAGTCTGGTTGCAGACCCACCAGCCGGGCGCGCGGGTGATGCAGGCGCTGGCGAAGGGGGATGCGGAGGGCTTTCACGCCGCCGAACGGGAGATGCGGCAGGCGGCCGGCATGCCACCCTTCGGCAGGCTCGCCGCCATCATCCTGTCATCGACCGATGCGGCGGCGGCGGCCGATGCGGCGAAGCGGCTGGCGATGGCGGCGCCCGAAGCCAGCGGTATCGAGATATGGGGGCCGGCGCCGGCGCCGATCGCCATGCTGCGCGGGCGGCATCGGCAGCGGCTGCTGGTCCATGCCACGCGAACCGCCCGGCTGCAGGCCTATGTGCGCCAGTGGCTCGATGCCGTGGCGATCCCGTCTTCGGTCAGGATCACGATCGATGTGGATCCGCAGAGCTTCCTGTGAGCGGCCAGCTGGCGACCGGCGCATAATGCGAGCCGCCACGGCCCATGCGGCTTTCGACCAGATGAACATCCCGCGCTTCCCAGCCGAGCCGGGGCAACACGGCATGGGACAGGAAAGGGGCAAGCGCCATGCGCGGCGCGCCAGCAGCCCCGAAGCGGGCCAGCGTGATGTGCGGCACGAAACGACGGCCCTCGACATCAAGCCCGGCGCGGCGGCAGGCCTGCCTTATGCCGGCCGCCAGCGCCGACAGCGGCCGCGCCGGTTCCACCCCTGCCCACAATATGGCTGTGTGGCCCGGCCGCCCGCCTTCGAAGGTGCCGAATTCGCCAAGCCGCAGATCAAGCGGCGGGGACACGACCGTCTCCAGCGCCTCGGCGGCGGCTTCCGCGCCGTGGCGGTCAAGCTCTCCCAGAAAGGCGAGCGTGATGTGGAGCTGGTTGTCATTCTGCCAGCGGGCGCCCTCGATGCCGCCCATCAGCCCCAGAAGCGCCGCCCGCACTTCGGGCGGCGGCCGCAACGCCACGAACAGGCGGTGATGGCTCACCGGCGGGCCGTCGCCTGCCTGTCCGGCGCGCGGTGCGCGCCGGATGTCGCCCGCCTGTCCAGCGCGCGGCGCACGGTGGGCAGCATGTTCGCCACCATCACGCCGACCCCCTGCCGGTTGGGGTGCATGCCGTCGGCCAGCAGAAGCCCGGGCTGCGCCGCGACGCCAGCCAAGAAGAAGGGGTAAAGGGCCGCCCCGTGCTTTTTCGCCAGTGCGGGATACATGGCATTGAATTCCCTGCCATAATCAGGCCCCATATTGGGGGAGGCATACATGCCCGCCAGGATCACGGGAATGCCGCGCCTGCCGAATTCGGCGAGCATGGAATCGAGGTTGGCGCGGGCCGTCGCCACTGGCTGGCCGCGCAGCATGTCGTTGGCGCCCAGCGCCACAATGGCGAGATCGGGCTTTTCCTTCATGCTGTTCAGAAGCCAGGGCAGCCGCGCCTTGCCCTGTGTCGTGGTGTCACCGGAAACGCCGGCGTTGCGCACCCGCACGGCGCGGCCATCCTTCCTGAGCGCCGCCTCGAGCTGGGCCGGGAAGCTTTCGCCCGGTTTCAGCTGATAGCCGGCGGTCAGGCTGTCCCCGAAGGCGAGGATCAGCCTCTCCTTCGTTTCGGCCGTTTTCGCATGCGCCGGTGCGGCAAGCAGAAGCGGCACGACGAGGAAGAGGTGGAAAAGCCGGAAAAGCAGGCCATATGGTCGGCTTCGCGCGTTCAAGGGAGTCTCCATGCCGTCTGACAGAAGCGCCGATATGGTGATCGATGCCCGCAATGTAACCCTTTCGCTTGGGCGCGGTGATGCCAGGGTGGAGATACTGAGGGGCATCGACCTCAGGGTTGGCCCGGGCGAACGGCTGGCGATCCTCGGGCCTTCGGGCAGCGGCAAGTCGTCGCTGATGGCGGTCCTTTCCGGCCTCGACAGCGCCACGGGCGGAAGCATCCGTGTCGCCGGGCAGGACATCACCGGCCTGTCCGAGGACGGGCTCGCCGAAGCGCGGCGCGGTCGCATCGGCATCGTGCTCCAGGCCTTCCACCTGATCCCGACCATGACCGCACTTGAAAATGTGGCCGTGCCGCTGGAGCTTGCCGGCCATTCCGATGCCTTTGCGCAGGCCCGCGCCGAACTGGAGTCGGTGGGTCTGGGCGCCCGGCTTGGCCATTACCCAACCCAGCTTTCGGGTGGCGAACAGCAGCGCGTGGCCCTTGCCCGCGCCCTTGTCGTCCGCCCTGCCCTGCTGTTCGCCGACGAGCCGACCGGCAACCTCGACGCCACGACGGGTGCCGCCATCATCGACCTTCTCTTCCGCCGCCTCGACGAAACCGGCGCGACCCTCATCCTCATCACCCACGATCAGGATCTTGCCGCCCGCTGCTCGCGCGTCATCCGCATGCGGGACGGACGGATCCAGTCCGACACGCACAATGGCAGGCCGGGGCACAGCGCCACTGGCGAAGCCCACGCCGGGGCCCTGGCGTGACGGCGCCCGGCTGGGGGCTGGCCGCGCGGCTGGCCCTGCGCGAGGCGCGCGGCGGCGTCGGGGCGCTGAAACTGCTGTTCGCCTGCCTGCTTCTGGGCGTTCTGGCGCTTGCCGGCGTCGGCTCGCTTGCCAGCGCCATCGAAAAGGGGCTGGCAGCCGAAGGCCAGGTGGTTCTGGGCGGCGATGTCGAGGCCCGGCTGACCCAGCGCTTCCCCACAGAGGCCGAACGACAGGCGCTGGAAGCCCTTGGGGACACGTCGGACAGCGTGCGCATGCGCGCCATGGTGCGCGGCGAAAGCGGGGAGGCCCGCGGCCGGGAGCTTCTGGCCGAAATGAAGGCCGTGGATGGCGCGTGGCCACTCTATGGCACGGCTGTCCTTGCTGGCGATGGCGGCAATGCCGCCGTTGCCGAAGATGGCGGCAATGCCGCCGTTGCCGAAGATGGCGGCAATGCCGCCGTGCAGGCGGCCCTGGCGCGGGGCGCGCTGGTGGCAGCACCGCTGGCGGACCAGCTGGGCCTGAAGCCCGGAGACCGGATCGCCCTTGGCATGGCTGAATTCCCCGTTGCCGGCATTCTCGCGGTCGAGCCGGACCGCGCCGGCGAGGGCTTCACCCTCGGGCCATCGGTGCTGATCGCGATGGACAGGCTTGCCGATACGGCGCTTGTCCAGCCCGGCAGCCTCTATCGCCATCATCTGCGGGTGCGCATGCCCGAAGGCGCGGACCCGGCGCTGGCGCGGCAAAGCCTCGAGGCGCAGTTTCCCGACGCCGGCTGGCGGCTTGCCGACCACCGCGACGGCGCGCCCGGCGTTCGCCGCTTCGTCGAGCGGCTGGCGCAATTCCTGACCCTTGTCAGCCTCACGGCCCTTGCTGTCGCGGGCGTCGGAGTGGGCAATGGCGTGCAAAGCTTTCTCGACCGCAAGTCGAACAGCATCGCGACACTGAAGGTGCTGGGCGCGTCCTCGGGGCTGGTCACGCGCGCCTATCTCCTTCTCATTGGTGCGGTTTCCATTCTGGCTGCCCTTGCCGGGGCAGCCCTCGGGGCGCTGGTTCCCGCCATCGTCGTGCGCATCGCCGGCGATCTCATTCCCGTGCCGCCAGCGCTTGGCATCCACCCGGCGCCGCTTCTGGGGGCCATGGCCTTCGGGCTGCTGGTGGCCATGGCCTTCGCCGTTCCGCCGCTGGCCCGCGCCGGCGCCATGCCGGCCCAGCGCATCTTTCGCGGCAGCGCCGAAAGCTGGCAATGGCCCTCGGCGCGGGCGCTGCTGATCGCCATCGCGCTCGGCCTGCTGGTGGCCGGGCTGGCGGTCTGGCAGGCGCGCGAGACACGCTTTGCGCTTGGCTTCCTGGGTGGCGCGGCGCTTGTCTTCCTGCTGCTGTTCGCACTGGGCAGCCTTGTCCGCCTTGCGGCCGCGCGGGCACCCCGCCCGCGCAACGCATTGCGCCGCCTGGCCCTCGCCAACCTGCACCGTCCGGGCGCGCTCACGCGGCAGCTTGTGGTGGCGCTCGGCCTCGGCCTTTCGCTCTTCGCGACGCTTGCCTTCATCGAAACCAGCTTCAATGGCGAACTGCGGCGCACCGTGCCCGACAAGGCGCCCGCCTTCCTCGTGCTCGACCTGCCCAAGGAAGACCGGGACGCTTTCCTCGCCAGCCTTCCGCCCGGAACCGAAACCAGCATGGTGCCAAGCCTGCGCGGCCCGGTGACAAACGTGAACGGCGTGCCGGCATCCGAAATCACCTCCGTTCCCGAAGGCAGCTATGTGCTGCGCGGCGACCGGGGCATCACCTTCGCTGAAACCCTGCCTGCCGGAAACCGGCTGGTGGCAGGCGAATGGTGGCCCGAGGATTATGCCGGCCCGCCCCTCGTCTCGATGGATGCGGAACAGGCAGGGCTGCTGGGGCTGAAGGTCGGCGACAGCATCGCCGTTTCCGTGCTCGGCGTGGACATCACCGCCACCATCGCCTCCCTTCGCGAGATCGACTGGGATTCGCTCGGCTTCAACTTCGTCCTCGTCTTCGATCCGGCCAGCCTTGCGCCTGCGCCCTACACATGGATGGCCACGGTATCGCCGCCGGAAACGGCCGAGTCAGGGTTCGTCGGCGCCATCAGCCGCGCCTTCCCGACGGCCTCGGTCGTGCGGGTCAAGGATGTGCTGGGCGAAGTGGGTAAGCTCGTGCAGCAGATGGGGACCGCCGTGCGGGCCGCGGCCAGTGTCGCCATTCTGGCGGGCATCGCCGTACTCGTCGGCGCACTGGCGGCGCAGGCCCGCGCCCGCACGCGGGACAATGTGATCCTGAAGACGCTGGGCGCCACAAGACGGCAGCTGATGCTTTCCGCGGCGATGGAATATGCCGGCCTCGGGCTATTGGTGGCGCTCATGGCGCTGGCGCTTGGCGGGGCTGCCGCCTGGACGATCGTGACGCTGCTGTTCGATTTCACCTGGCAGCCGGACTGGGCCGTGGCGCTGGCAACCGTTCTGGCCGGCGCAGCGCTCACCCTCGTGCTCGGGCTGATCGGCGCCTGGCGCACTCTTGGCGCGAAGGTGGCGCCGGCCCTGCGGGAACAGTAGCAGGTGACAGCAGTGACAATCTGTTGCACGAGGTTTCTCAAGCGCAAAAATTCATGGCTGAAAATCTTGAACTGGGCCATGATGCAGACAATATGAAACCTCAAAGCCGGAATGGCCCGGCGGGATGGAGATCTGCAATGTCCAACAAGGTCGATCCAAGGTTCGGCCGGGGCATCCCCGGCAACGGGTATGCCGGAACCACTGCGGCTGAATATGATGCCGGCCTCAGGGCGCACATGCTTTCAGTCTACAATTACATGATGTCGGCTGTCATGCTGACCGGCATGGTGGCGCTCGGCACCTTCTACACGGGGCTTTACCAGCTCTTCTACAACAGCAATCCGGCAACCGGCGCACTGTCGCCGAACATCCTCGGCTGGATCGTGATGCTGGCGCCCCTGGGCTTCGTGTTCGTGCTCGGCTTCCGCTTCCAGCGCATGTCGGAAGGCGGCATGCAGGGCCTTTTCTGGGCCTTCGCCGTGCTGATGGGCCTGTCCATGTCCAGCATCTTCCTGCGCTATACGGGGCCGTCCATCGCCTTCACCTTCTTTGCCACGGCAGCCGCCTTCGCCGGTCTCAGCCTCTATGGCTACACCACAAAGCGCGATCTCTCCCGCCTCGGCACCTTCCTCGTGATGGGCCTCGTCGGGATCCTGGTGGCGATGCTGCTCAACATCTTCTTCCAGTCGAGCGCGCTTGCCCTGGCCATCTCGATCCTCGGGGTGCTCATCTTCGCGGGCCTTACCGCCCACGACACGCAGAAGATCAAGGAAACCTATGATTATGTCGCCGGCACCGACATGGCCGGCAAGGCGGCGATCATGGGCGCCCTGACCCTCTACCTCGACTTCATCAACCTCTTCACCTTCCTGCTGAATTTCCTCGGCCAGCGGGAATAGGGGCGGCCCCCTCTGAAAAGCATGGGCCCGGTGCAGCCGCACCGGGCCTTTTCTTTTACACGCCCAGCCTTCATGACAATCCGGCAACAGGCGGAGACAGACCCATGAGCGACATCTTCCAGCAGAATGCCCGCACGCTCGACGGCCGCGAAGTGACCCTTGGCGACTATCGCGGCAAGGTGCTGCTGATCGTCAACGTCGCTTCGAAATGCGGCTTCACGCCCCAGTATTCCGGCCTCGAAGCGCTCTATCAGCGCTACAAGGACCGTGGCTTCGAGATACTGGGCTTTCCCTGCAACCAGTTCGGCAACCAGGAACCGGGCGACGAGGCGGAGATCGCGCAGTTCTGCTCGCTCACCTATCCTGTCAGCTTCCCGATGTTCGCCAAGGTGGACGTGAACGGGGATGACGCCCACCCCCTCTACCGGGAACTGCGCAAGGCGGCCCCGGGCGTCCTCGGCTCCACCTCGGTGAAGTGGAACTTCACCAAGTTCCTCGTGAACCGCGAAGGATCGAAGGTGCAGCGCTTCGCCCCGACGACCAAGCCCGAAGACCTCGCCGCAGAAATCGAGACGCTGCTGGGCTGATCCGGTGCCGCTGATTGCAGTCGATGGCCCGGCGGCCTCGGGCAAGGGCACGATCGCCCGCGCCCTCGGCCGGCATTTCGGTGTTCCCCATCTCGACACGGGCGCACTCTATCGTGTCGTCGCCCTGTCGGCGCTTCGCTCCGACATCCCGCTCGAGGATGGCGCGCGGCTGGGCGATGCGGCCGCCGCGCTCGATCTTTCCCTGCTCGAAGACCCGGAGCTTCGCGCGGCCGGCACCGGCGAGGCCGCCTCGCGCGTTTCGGCCCACCCGCAGGTGCGCCATGCGCTTCTCGCCTTCCAGCAGGGCTTTGCCGGCCAGCCCGGTGGCGCCGTGCTCGACGGGCGGGACATCGGCACCGTGATCGCGCCGCAGGCTGGCGCCAAACTGTTCGTGACGGCAAGGCCCGAGATCCGCGCCCGCCGGCGATTTCTCGAACTGGTAGCCGCCGGCCGGGACGTGACAGAGGATCGCGTGCTGGCCGACATCATCGCAAGGGACGCCCGCGACACTGGCCGCGCCGATGCCCCGCTCCGGCAGGCGGACGACGCCGACTTGCTAGATACGAGCGATTTGGATATAGCCGCAGCCGTTCGGCGTGCGATCGAGCTTGTCTCGGCGCGGCTGGACCGGAAACCCTGATCCGTGCGGGTGCCCGCAGCCATTGGCTGCCGCGCGCCCCATTCGGCTTTTCAGGCCTTCGGGGCAATGATGCTTCCGGAAATGGCCTGAACCGCTTTCCGGGTTTCTGCCCGACAACTTCGCAAGACCGCCGGATACAACCGGCTGGCCTGCACATTGACGATAGGATCTACATGGCTTCGACTGCAATGCCCACCCGCGACGATTTCGCCGCCCTTCTCGACAAGTCGCTCGGTGAAAACCAGAGCTTTGAAGGCCGGGTGGTGAAGGGGCGGGTCACCGCCATCGAGAATGATCTGGTGGTGATCGACGTGGGCCTGAAGTCCGAAGGCCGTGTTTCGATTCGCGAATTCACCCCGCCGGGCCAGTCCCCGCAAGTGTCTGTCGGCGATGAAGTCGATGTCTATGTCGACCGGGTCGAGAACGCCCATGGCGAAGCCATGCTCAGCCGGGACCGCGCCCGCCGCGAAGCCGCCTGGGACAAGCTCGAAGAGCAGTTCAACGCCGGCGAGCGTGTCGATGGCACCATCTTCGGCCGCGTGAAGGGTGGCTTCACCGTCGATCTCGGCGGCGCCGTCGCCTTCCTTCCGGGCAGCCAGGTCGATATCCGCCCCGTGCGCGACGTCACCCCGCTGATGGGCATTGCGCAGCCGTTCCAGCTGCTGAAGATGGACCGCAAGCGCGGTAACATCGTGGTCTCGCGCCGCTCCATCCTCGAGGAAACCCGCGCCGAAGCGCGCAGCGGCCTCATCCAGTCGCTGGCGGAAGGCCAGATCATCGAAGGCGTGGTGAAGAACATCACCGACTATGGCGCCTTCGTCGACCTCGGCGGCATCGACGGCCTCCTCCACGTGACCGACATGAGCTACAAGCGCGTCGGCCACCCGAACGAAATCATCAACATCGGCGACACCGTCCGCGTCCAGATCATCCGCATCAACCGGGATACGCAACGCATCTCGCTGGGCATGAAGCAGCTGGAAAGCGATCCGTGGGAAGGCGCCGAAGCCAAATATCCGGTTGGCGCCAAGCTCAAGGGCCGCGTCACCAACATCACCGAATATGGCGCCTTCATCGAGCTTGAACCGGGCATCGAAGGCCTCGTCCACGTTTCCGAAATGAGCTGGGTGAAGAAGAACGTCCACCCCGGCAAGATCGTGTCCACCAGCCAGGAGGTCGATGTCATCGTCCTCGAGGTGGATTCCGAGAAGCGCCGCATCAGCCTTGGCCTGAAGCAGGCCCAGCGCAACCCGTGGGAAGTCTTCGCCGAACAGCACCCCGTCGGCTCGATCGTCGAGGGCGAAGTGAAGAACTCGACCGAATTCGGCCTCTTCATCGGCCTGCCGGGCGACGTGGACGGCATGGTCCACATGTCCGACATCGCCTGGGGCGTCTCGGGTGAAGCCGCACTTGCGCTTCACCACAAGGGTGAAGTCGTGAAGGCCCAGGTGCTTGAAGTCGACATCGAGCGCGAACGCATCTCGCTCGGCATCAAGCAGGTTTCCGGCGAAGGCGCGGGCGCCACGGTTTCGTCCGGCGGCTTCGACATGAAGAAGAACGAAATCCTGACCTGCATCGTCCGCGAAGTCCGCGAAGGCGGCATCGAGGTGCAGGTTGGCGAAGACGGCCCGACCGCCTTCATCAAGCGTTCGGATCTCTCGCGTGACCGTGACGAGCAGCGCCCGGAGCGTTTCCAGGTCGGCCAGAAGGTCGATGCCATGGTCATCGGCTTCGAGCGTGGCAAGAAGCCCATGCTGTCGATCAAGGCGATGCAGATTGCCGAGGAAAAGCAGCAAGTGGCCCAATATGGTTCGTCCGACTCGGGTGCGTCGCTTGGCGACATCCTCGGCGCGGCCCTCAACAAGGCCAAGGACAGCGACTGACGCTATCCGCGCCGGCCGGGCAGACAGCCTGGCCCGTGAACAGCAAAGGGGGCGGCACTTCATGTGCCGCCCCTTTTTCCTTGGCGCAGAAGGCCTTGACCGCAAGAGCATCGCATGGCCATATGCAATTCAGGGGACTTGCCATGATCCGATCAGAACTGGTTCAGAAGATTGCCGACGCCAACCCGCACCTCGGGCTGCGGGATGCCGAGCGTGTCGTTGCCACCATTCTCGATTCCATCACGGAACGCCTGGCGGAAGGCGGCCGCGTGGAGCTTCGCGGCTTCGGCGCCTTTTCCACCCGCAGCCGCGCGGCGCGAACGGGGCGCAACCCCCGCACCGGCGAAGCGGTCGAGGTGGAAGCCAAGCGCGTTCCCCACTTCAAGCCAGGCAAGGAACTGCGCGAGCGGCTCAACATGGACTGAGGGCGAAAGCCCTCCTCCGGCCTTCACTCTCTCCGCATGGCCGTGAGGGCATATGGATTGCATGGCGTTCTGACTGATCCGATCGCCAGCCTCGATGGCGCAGCCCCTTTCCATGGGCGACAACGCCGGCTGATCAGGCCCCCTCACCTTGCGCGGTTCAGCCTTGCCGCCTAGGGAAATCGCAGCCGGGCACATGATGCGGACGTGGCGAAACTGGCAGACGCAGCGGACTTAAAATCCGCTTCCCCACGGGGAGTGCGGGTTCAAGCCCCGCCGTCCGCACCATATCGGCCTGCCCTGCCTGTCCTTCCCGTTTTCTCCCTCGGCGCGCCGCTTGCGAAGGCAGATGTCTTCGCCAAGACTCTGGGCAATCCCGCCCGATGCTGGCAGAGGGCATCGCAGGAAACGGAGAGCGCCATGCACATTCTCGTCACCAGCAACCTGTCCGCCGGATCGAGCCGGGCCGTCGAGCGCGCCTTTCAGCTGGCCGCGGATTCGGACGCGGCCCTGCGCATCCTCCATGTGGTGGACGAGGACGGGCCACCCGCCCTGCGCGAACAGGCCATCGGGGAAGCACAGCGTCACCTGAGGGCCGAAGCGGAGCGCGCCAGCGCATGGTCGGGCATTGAGGCTTCCATCGAAGTGGTGGCCGGTTCCGTGCGGCGCGAAACGGCAATCCAGGCCCGCCAATTCGACGCGGATCTCATCGTCATGGGAGAGCATCACCCCGACAGGCGCCGCCCGGGCGCTTTCTCGCACACGCTGGCTGGCGCCATGCTTGCGGAGCTCGGCCGGCCGCTGCTGCTTGCGAAAGAGCCGGTGAATGGCGCTTATCCCGCAGCCGTCGTGGGTATCGACCTTTCGGTGTTTTCAAAGACCGCCCTGCGCGCCGCGCGCCGCTTTGCCCCGCAGGCGGTGCTGCACCTTGTCCATGCCTATGAAGTGCCCTTCAAGTCCTGGCTGACCGATGCAGCCTACGCCGAAGACTATGCCTATGCCGAACGGCTGGAGTTCGACGAATATCTGGCCGAGGAAATGCAATGGCTGGAAAAGCGCGCCGTTGCTGCCGGCATTCCTGTCGAATTCATCCGCAGCCACCTCCACGAAGGAAAGCCGACGGATGCGCTGCGCGCCCTGCTGAAGAAAACCGGCGCACCTCTCGCCGTCATCGGCACGCATGGCCGCTCCGGCATCGCGCGGCTGCTTCTGGGCAGCGTGGCTGCCAATCTGGTGGACGATCCGCCGGCGGACCTTCTCGTCGTTCCCATGGCCATTCCGGCAAAGGCGCGCGCATGACCCGCCCTCTTTCCGACATGCCGCAAGGATAAGATAGCACCATGGACCTGAGCTTTCTGACCGAAGCAGGCGCGCTGCAGGCGCTCGGCACGGTCATCATGATCGACCTGGTGCTGGCGGCGGACAATGCCATCATCATCGGCGCGCTGGCGGCCGGGCTTCCCCCGGCTGACCGGCGCAAGGTCATCGTGCTGGGCATGGTTGCGGCGCTTGTCATGCGCATCGCCTTCGCCCTCATCGTCGTCCAGTTGCTGGCCGTCGTCGGCGTCAGGCTGGCAGGCGGCTTGCTGCTGCTCTGGGTCTGCTGGAAGATGTATCGCGAACTGCGGCCCGAAAAGCATCTGGTGCTGGAGGACGGAACCGAAATTCCCGATGCGCCGCCGCGGGTGAAATCCTTCTGGGCGGCGGCCTGGGCCGTCGCCATCGCCGACCTGTCGATGAGCCTCGACAATGTCCTGGCGGTGGCCGGGGCATCGCAGGACCATACCGAGATCATGGTCTTCGGCCTTGTCTTCTCGGTGGCGCTGATGGGCGTTGCAGCCAATTATATCGCCCGGCTGATCGAGCGCTATTCCTGGATCGGATGGATCGGCCTGCTGCTCATCCTCTATGTCGCCATCGACATGATCATATCGGGCGGGCGAGAGGTGGCGCCGGTCGTCGGGCCGATGCTGGGCGGCTGATCCGCCGCCCGCACCTTCGGGCCGGCTTTTTCAGTCGTGCCCGTTCAGGGCAGCAGCAACGTCGAGCCGACAGTCGCGCGCGCTTCCAGCGCGCGATGCGCCTCGACAGCCTCTTCCAGGGCGAAGCGCTGGCCGACATGGGGCTTCAGCACGCCAGCCGAAAGCATTTCGAGCACGCGCGCACTGCCCTGCGCCATGTCTTCCCGGCTGGCGTAGTAATCGAACACACCGGGCCGCGTGGCAAACAAAGAGCCGCCACGCGCCAGCGCCATGAAATCGATCTGCCCGACAGGGCCCGAGGCGTTGCCGAAGCTCACCATCATGCCGCGCCGCGCCAGGGCCGCGAGCGAGGCATCGAAGGTCGCCTGGCCGACGCCATCGAGCGCGGCCGCCACACCCTTTCCGCCGGTCAGCTCACGCACACGTCCCGGCACCTCGTCATAGGAAAGCACATGGTCCGCCCCGGCGGCTCGGGCGACATCGGCTTTTTCCGGCGCGCCCACGGTCGCGATTACTGTTGCGCCCACGGCCTTCAGCCACTGGCACAAAAGCACGCCGACCCCACCGGCCGCAGCCTGCACCAGGATCGTATCGCCAGCCTTCACGCGCGCGCAGCGCTCGACAACCGCCTCCACCGTGCAGGCCTTCATCCAGACGGCGGCAGCCGTTTCGTCCGCAACTGTATCGGGAAGCTTCACCAGCTGGCGCGCCGGGACGATGCGATGGGTGGCATAGGCGCCAGGCCGGGCGGTGAAATAGGTGATGCGGTCGCCGGCCTGAACATGGGCAACATCAGGCCCCACGGCTTCGACAACGCCAGCCGCCTCGACACCGATGCCGCCGGGCATGGTCATCGGGTAGAGGCCGCTGCGGTGATAGGTGTCGATGAAGTTCACGCCGATCACGCTGTGGCGCACGCGCGCCTCGCCGGGGCCGGGCTCGCCCACCGCCACGGCCACAAGGCGCATGGCCTCTGGCCCGCCGGGGGTCTCTATACGGATCGCCTTCATCATTTCTTTCCTTCCAGGCACATGCGGCCGTCCCGGCGGGCATCGCGCAGCGCCTCCAAGGCGTCGACCGGGCGGTCGCTTGCAATCAGGCTGACCCCGCGCGCGGCGAGACCGGCATATTCGCGCCCGTCGCCATCGGCCATGTAGCGATCATCGAGACGGGCGCCGGCGCGGCCAAGCGTTCCCGTCACGGCCTCGATGCCACGGGCGGCAAGGCTCGCGAGAAGCGCATCGGACGGCTCCGCCGTGCCGGTGAAGGCGACGAGGCGCGGCCCGGCGAGCGCCAGCACCGCCTGCCAGCCGCGTGCATCGCTGGCGCTGGCCGAAACCATGATGTCGGGATCGGCGGCAAGCGCGGCGCGCGCGGCGGCCGGCGTGTAGGTGATCAGGATCACCTGCCGCTCCATCCGCGCGCGGCGGACGGCAGCCAGAACCTCCGCCTGCGGCACGCCGCGCTTCAGGTCAAGCTGAAGGATGGCGCCGTTGCGCTTCGCCCAGGTCAGGGCTTCGTCCAGGCTCGGCACGCGCTCATCCAGCCGCTCGCCCGCAGGGGTTTCGAGATGCAGCCAGCGCAACTGGCGATAATCTATCGCCGACAGCTGCCCCTTGCCGGTCGTCGTCCGCTCCAGCCGGTCGTCGTGTAGCAGCACCAGCGCGCCATCTGCCGTGCGGCCGATGTCCATCTCGATCAGGATCGGGCCTTCGCCAAGGGTCTCGGCAAAGCTCGAAAGCGCGTTCTCGGCCGCTTCGGGGTGGGGCTGGCCACGATGGGCTGACACCAGCGCCAGCCTGTTTTCGCGCAGGCAGTCGAAGACGGCGGGAAGATCCGGCGGTTCGGGCGCGGCGGTGCGCTTGTGGTGGATGGCGCCGACCGAGCATCCGGACAGCAGCAGCAGGGCGAGAAAGGGGGCAAGCCTCTTCATGCCGCCTTCCTAGCCCCGGCCATGCCCGCAAGTCATGTGAAAATACGGCGCTTTGCACAGGCTGGAACGAAAGGGATGACTGTTCTAGCATCAACCCAAACAGGCCATTCCAGGCCCGGGAGAGAAACGGGTGAGTGACATTTTCGATTTCGTGATCGTGGGCGCGGGTTCCGCGGGCTGCGCGCTGGCAGGCAGGCTTTCCGAAGACCCGGCAACGCGCGTGGCGCTGCTGGAAGCCGGCGGCAACGACAGCAGCATGATGATCAACATGCCGGCGGGCATCGCCCAGATCCTGCCGCCGGAAAAGAACAGCCCGGTGAACTGGGGCTATTTCACCGAGCCGCAGAAGCATCTGAACGGGCGCAGCCTCTACTGGCCGCGCGGCAAGGCGCTGGGCGGCTCCTCCTCGATCAACGGCATGGTCTATATCCGCGGCCATTCTTCCGACTATGACCGCTGGGCGCAGATCGGCTGCACCGGCTGGGGCTGGGCCGACGTGCTGCCGTGGTTCCGCCATTGCGAAGACAGCGATCGCGGCGCCAATGACTTCCATGGCGCCGGCGGCCCGCTGAAGACCACGCGCCGCATGCTGCCGCATGTGCTGAACAACGCCTTCATCGATGCCTCGGTCGAAGCCGGCTATCCGCGCACCGATGATTTCAACGGCGCACAGTTCGAGGGTGCGGGCAGCTATGACAGCACCATCCATGATGGCCAGCGCTGGTCGGCCGCGCGCGCCTACCTCACGCCGGAAGTGCGGCGGCGGCCAAATCTGAAGATCATCACGGGCGCCCTTGCCGAACGCGTCCTCTTCGAAGGGCGTCGCGCCGTGGGCGTTCGCTATTCCCGCGGGCAGGAGGTGCGCGGCCGCACCATCATCCTGTCCGGCGGGGCGATCAACTCGCCACAGCTTCTGATGCTGTCCGGTATCGGTCCCGCCGCCCACCTGAAGGACATGGGGATCGACGTGGTGGCCGACCGGCGCGACGTCGGGCAGAATCTGCAGGATCACCTCGATGTCATCGTGCAGTGGAAGGCCTCGGCGCCGATCACGCTCAATGGCAACAGCAGCCCCCTGGTGAAGGTCGGGGCGGCGCTCAACTGGATCTTCCGCAAGCAGGGCAACGCCAGCTACATGCCGACTGCAGCCGGCGCCTTCGTCTCCACCCGCGAGGGGCTTGCCGCGCCCGACATCCAGATGCACTTCATGCCGGTGAAGGGCAATGCCCATGGGATGGGCGGGCTGCAGACCGAACATGGCTATCAGGTGCATGTGTGCCAGGTGCGCCCCGAAAGCCGGGGCGAGATCCGCCTGAAATCACCCGACCCCTCGGCCCATCCGGTGATCGACCCCAATTACCTGTCCGCGCCCGAGGATGCCGACGTTCTCTTGAAGGGCGTGGAAATCGCCCGCCGGATCGGCCGCCAGTCGGCGCTTTCCAGCTATAATGCCGGCGAAGCCTGGCCGGGCGATGGCGTGGAAGGCGATGCCGTCCTCGCACGGCTGAAGGACTGGGCCGAAACCATCTATCACCCCGTCGGCACCTGCCGGATGGGGCCGGATGCCGAAGCCGTCACCGACATCGCGCTGAACGTGAACGGCGTGGAGGGGCTGATGGTTGTCGATGCCTCGATCATGCCTTTCCTTGTTTCGGGCAACACCAATGCGCCCACCATCATGATCGCCGAAAAGACGGCGGCCGCCCTCAAGGCGAGCCGCAAGGCCGGCAAGGCAGCCGCATGAAGGTCGAGCCGTTCACGGTTCCGGTCGAGCCGGAAGAGGTCCTTTGGGTTCGCCGCCGGGTCGAGGAATTCCGCTTCTTCCGGGAGCCGGAGGGCCATGGCTGGGAGCATGGAGTCAACCGCGCCTTCATGGAGCGCCTGCGCGCCCACTGGCTGAGCGCCCATGACTGGGAGGGGACGGTGGCCCGGCTCAACCGATTCCCGCATGTGCGGGCCGAAGTGGAGCCAGGGCTCCGCCTCCACGCCATCCACCGCCCATCCAGCCGCGCGGATGCAAGGCCGCTGCTCATTGCCCATGGCTGGCCGGGTTCGGTGCTCGAATTCGAGACGATCATCGACCGGCTGGCCGAGCCGGAAGACCCGGCGGCGCCTGCCTTCCATGTCGTCGCGCCGTCGATACCGGGCTATGCCTGGTCCGACAGCCCGAAGGCGCCCATCGGGCCGCGCGCCGTCGCCGGCCTTTACGACCGGCTGATGCGTGGCCTTGGCTACGACCGGTTCATCTATCAGGGCGGGGACTGGGGCAGCGTGATCGGCGGCTGGCTCGGGCTGGATAGCAAGGGCGTGGAGGCGATCCACCTGAATGGCTATGGCCTGCGCTCGGCGAACATGGCCCCTGAAACGCCGGAGGAAATGCGGTGGCTGGAATGGGCCATGGCCATCCGCGATACCGAAACGGCCTATCTGCAGCTGCAGGGAACGAAGCCGCAGTCGCTGGGCTATGCCATGATGGATTCACCCATGGGCGTCGCTGCCTGGCTGGCCGAGAAATATCATGGCTGGTCCGATCTCACGGCATCGAAGGACGCGCCACCCTACAGCCTCGACCAGCTGCTCGACACGATCATGATCTACCTGACGACGCGGAGCTTCCTGACCGCGACCTGGCTTTATCGCGGCATGTTCCTCGAGGGTGGCTTCAGCATCCCGGAAGGCCGGCGGATCGAGGTGCCTACGGGCGTTGCGGCTTTCCCGCACGATCTTCTGGCCTTCCCGCCGCGCTCGATGGTGGAGAGGGGCTATAATGTCACCCACTGGACCGACATGCCGCGCGGCGGGCATTTCGCCGGCATGGAAGAGCCCGAGCTGCTTCTGACGGATCTGAGGGCCTTCGTCTCGGATCTTGCCAGCAGGGCCTGACTTAAAGACCCGTCCCGGAACCTTGGGGCATGCCCCCGCCGGCGCTTCGGCGGGGGCTTCCCAACACCCCGATGAAGGTCTAGCGGCGCCCCATGGCAACGCCCGCCCCCGAGACGACACCGCCCGCGGCAAGTGCTGCGCCACAGGCGGGTGCACTTGCCGCCCTTGTGCTCGGCTCGGCCCTGCTGGCCTTCGGGCCGATGCTGGTCCGCCTGTCAGACAGCGGGCCGGTGGCCTCGGCCTTCTGGCGCATGGCGCTTGCGGCCCCGGTCCTCGTGCTTGCCGCCGTCATCCTCAACCGGCGGGAATCCGCCCCCTTGCGCGCCGGCCAGCTGCCGCTTGGCCTCGCCTTCATCGCGGGCGCCTTCTTTGCAGCCGATCTCACGGCATGGCATTCCGGAATCATGCGCACCACCAGCGCCAATGCGACGCTCTTTGCCAACACCACGGCCTTCATGCTGGCGGGCTGGGCGATCCTGTCCGGGCATGAACGGCCCGGCGGCGCGCGACTGGCGGCACTGGCGCTGGCGGCGGCAGGGGCGCTTCTGCTGTTCGGAACCTCGGCCAGCGTCAGCCCCCAGAACCTGGCCGGCGACCTTCTCAGCCTTCTCGCCGCAGCCTTCTACACCGGGTACCTGATGGCGGTCATGCGGCTCCGGGGGCGCTTTTCAACGCTCACCGTGCTTGCCATGTCCACCTTGTCGAGCGCACTGCTGCTGCTGCCGGCAGCCCTCATCGAGCCAGCCCCCTTCTTTCCGCGGGACTGGCGGCCCGTCATCGGCCTTGCGCTCTCCAGCCAGCTCGTCGGCCAGGGGCTGATGGTCTTCGCCAGCGGCCGGCTTCCGGCCTTCATCGTCGGGCTTGGGCTGCTGGTGCAGCCGCTGGTGTCGGCCGCTGCCGGCTGGATCGTCTTCAACGAGCGGCTCGGCCCGCTGGAGATGCTGGGCGCGGCCCTGGTCGCCATCGCCCTCGTGCTGGTCCGGCGCTGAGCCTGTTGCGGATGATGCTCCACCGGGCGTAGTGATTGCCCATGGACCGCAGAACCTTTGTCGCGGCAGGCCTTGCCTCCGCCCTCCCCCTCATCCCGGCGTCCCATGCCCTTGCAGCTTCCGGAAAGGCTTCCATGATCCCTCCTGTCGCCCGTGTCGGCACCGATGTGGTCGAGCGCCACGGCATGACCCTTGCCGATCCCTATGCCTGGCTGCGCGACAGGGGCTATCCGAAGGTCGAGGACAAGGAGATCCTTGCCCATCTGAACGCCGAAAACGCCTATTTCGAAGAGCGGATGAAACCGCATTCGACAATGGTGGAGGCGATCTTCGAAGAGCTGAAGGGCCGGGTGAAGGAGGATGATTCAAGCGTTCCCTACCCCGATGGCGATTTTCTCTACTGGTGGGCCTTCGAAACCGGCGGCCAGTATCGCAACTGGTACAGGAAGCCGCGCACCGGCCAGGGTGAAGGCGAAAACGGGGGCGAGGCCAGGCTGATCCTGTCGGAGCCCGCGCTGGCCGAAGGCAAGGACTATTTCCGCCTCGGTGCCTTTGCCGTTTCCCCGGATGGCAGGCTGCTCGCCTATTCGACCGACACTTCGGGCGCCGAGCGGTTCACCATCGTCATCCGTGACCTCGCCACAGGGGAGGACATCGAGACGGTCACCACCGAATCCATTGGCCAGATCGCCTGGACGGCGGATTCGAAGGGCCTTGCCTGGGCGCAGGCATCGGCCGAGTGGCGGCCCACCAGGGCCTGGCTGCACCGCCTCGGAGAGAAGGAAGACCGACTCCTCCACGACGAGAAGGAAGCGGGCTATTGGGTATCCGTCTCGAAAACGCAGGATCGCAGCCAGATCCTCGTCACCGCCTCCATGGCAACCACGACGGAAATCCGCCTGCTTGACGCCGCCAGTCCGGCAGCGCCCCTGCGGCTGGTGAAACCGCGACAGAAGGATGTGCGCTATTCGGTGGATGCGCGCGGCGACACGCTGTTCGTGCTGGCAAACGACGAGCATGTGAACTTCCGGCTGGCGACCGCCCCGCTTGCCGATCCCGGCCGCTGGACAACGCTGATCCCCGGCTCGGACCGTGTGTATCTTACGGGAGCCACGGCGTTTTCCAGCTATCTGGCCATCGAGGAACGGCTGGACGGCCTCGATCAGATCCGGCTGATCTTCCCCGACGGCAAGGAGCGGCGCATCCGCTTTCCCGAGGCAAGCTACACAGCCTCGCTCGGCACCAATGCCGAGCCCGACGCGCCGGCGCTCAGGCTTTCCTATGCCTCGATGGTCACGCCGGCGACGGTTCATGACTATGTCGTGGCCGAAGACCGGCTTGTCACCCGCAAGGTGCAGGAAATCCCCTCGGGCTATGACCCTTCCCGCTATGCGACGGAACGGCTGATGGCCCCGGCGCGCGACGGAACGCTGGTGCCGGTCTCGGTTGTCTACCGCAAGGGCTATCCGAAGGATGGTTCCCGCCCGCTCCATGTCTATGGCTATGGCGCCTATGGCTATGCAGTGCCGCCGGGCTTCTCGGCATCGCGGCTCAGCCTGCTGGATCGCGGCTTCGCCTTCGCCATCGCCCATATCCGCGGCGGCGACGACATGGGCTATCAATGGTATCTGGACGGCAAGCTGGACAAGCGCGCCAACAGCTTCAACGATTTCATCGATGTCACGAAGTTCCTGCACTCGCAGGGCTTCGGCAGGCCCGGCTTCACCTCGGCGAGCGGCGGCTCGGCCGGCGGCTGGCTGATGGGCGTGGTGGCCACGCAGGAACCGGCGCTGTGGCGCGCCATCGTCGCCCATGTGCCCTTCGTGGACATCGTGAACACCATGCTCGATGAAAGCCTGCCGCTCACGCCCGGCGAATGGCCGGAATGGGGCGACCCGCGCACCGATGCGGAGGCCTTCAGGCGGCTCGCGGCGCTCAGCCCCTATGATCAGGTGAAGGCGCAGGATTATCCCGCCATGCTGGTGACGGCCGGGCTGAACGACCCGCGCGTCACCTATTGGGAGCCGGCGAAATGGGTTGCCCGCCTGCGCGCCACCAAGACCGACGACAATCTGCTGCTGCTGAAGATGAACATGGGCGCGGGCCATGGCGGCAAGTCCGGCCGGTTCGAATCCCTGCGCGAAGTGGCGGAGGAATATGCCTTCCTGCTCGCCGCCTATGACGGGCAGGCGAAGCAATGACGGACCTGCCCTTCCGGCTGGCGATCACGCCGGAAGCGGCGGACATTGACGAGCTCGGCCATGTGAACAACGCCGTCATCGTGCGCTGGCTGCAGGAGGTGGCGACCCGCCACTGGGCTGCAGCCGCCACGCCCGAAGATCAGGCACGCTTCTTCTGGGTCGTCTCCCGCCACGAGATCGACTATCTGAAGCCCTGCCTTCCGGCTGAGGTGCTGGTGGCCGATACATGGGGCGAAAACCCGCGCGGCGCCCGCTTCGACCGCTGCACGCGCATGATCGGGCCGGATGGCAGGACACGGGTGAACGCCCGCACCACATGGGTGCTGATGGATCAGGAACTCGAACGCCCGGCACGGGTGCCGAAAAGCATCGCCGACGTTTTCCTGATGCCGGCGTTTTCCTGATGCCGGCGCCTTCCTGAAAAGCTGAGCCGCCCTTCCGGCAAAGGCCGGATCAGTCGGCGGCGAGGGCCTTTTCCGCCATGCTGGCGGCCACGCTGCCGGGTGCGGCCTTCACCACCATCGCCCAGACCTTGCGCGCCGTTTCCGGGTCACCATTCGCCATGGCGATATTGCCCTGCTCGAACATGATGTCGGGATCTGTGGGGGCAAGGGTCGATGCGCGGCTGATCTCGCGGCTGGCGCGGCCCATGTCGCCTTCGCGACGGGCAAGGGCTGCCGAAAGCATCCAGGCAAGCGGGTCTTCGTCATTCAGGGAAAGCGCACGATCGAGATCGGTGCGCGCCTTTGCCAGATCACCGGCATCGGCATGGGCACGCGCGCGATCGACATACAGGGCGGCCGAACGCATCGGTGCGAATTCGCCTGCGCTCACGATTGCGGTGGAGAAATGGCGGATGGCGGCTTCGCCGTCACCGGCAAGGAAGGCGGCGTTTCCGGCCTGCCCCCAGAAGTCGGCGGCCTGTGGGGCCTTTTGCGCCTCGGCGGCCTGCGCGGCCTTCACCAGCGTTGCGGCAGCCTCGGCGTAGCGCTGCTGGTGCAGCTGGGCCAGCGCCTGACAGTGACGCGCCGGCAGCCCGCCGCCAAGGCCCTGCCATTCCCGTGCGAACTGCTCGGCTTTAGCGGCATCGGCCTCGATCGCGCGCACGCAGCCATCATAGCGCTTGCGATCGAGGGCTGGATCGAGCGGGCCGGTCTGCCCGGCAAGGGCAGGCGCCGCCAGAATGAGTGCAAGCACGGGAATGGCAAGACGAAGCATCATGGCAGCAGGCTTTCAAGCGTGCGGAACAATAGCGCCAGATCGGACGGAGCCGAAAGGCGGTGATCGCCACCCTTTACAAGGGTGAGCTGAACATCGGCTGATCGAAGCCGGGCCATCAGGCTGCGCGAAACCTCCCATGGCACGTCGGCGTCGTCTTCTCCGTGCAGCAGGCGCACGGGGCAATCCAGGCCGATCGCGCCATCGAGAAGAAGCGCACCCTCGGCATCTTCCAGCAGCGCGCGGCTGTAGCGATAGGGGCTGTCGGCATAGGCGCTGGGCCGCTCGATGAAACCCTGGTGGGCCAGGCGCTCGACATCCTCGGCCGTGCGCTCCAGCCCCCAGCGGGTGAAATCGGGCGCGGCGGCAATGCCCACCAGCGCCCGGATGCGCGACGGCTCGGCAAGGGCCAGATGCAACATGACCCAGCCGCCCATCGACGAGCCAACGGGAAGCAGCGGGCCGGGCGCCAGCGCATCGGCCACGGCCTTCGCATCGGCAGCCCAGCGGCGGATGCTGCCCTTGTAGAAATCCCCGCCGGACTGGCCGCAGCCGGAATAATCCAGCAGCAGGCAGGCGCGGCCGGTGCGTGCCGCCCAGCCCAGCAGCGCCTCGGCCTTCGTTCCGCTCATGTCGGACATGTAGCCGGGCAGGAACAGGATGGTCGGGCCATCGCCGGGCTGATGACGCGCGGCAAGGCGCACGCCATCGCCGCGATCCACCATCACGACAGGGGGAATCTTGCTCATGCTTCCCTTCTAGCGTCAGGCGGGGGTTTGCGCGACCGCGCGACAGCGGTTATTTTGCCCGTATGATCGCGCGCGGCATGCTGGCGTTTCTGGCGCTTTTTGCCCTCCTTCTGGGCGGTGTTCACGCCCATGCCACGCCCATGATCTCGCCCATGGTCACACCCATGTCGCAGGCCGGGACCGCCACGGCACAGGCAGGCATGGACCACGCGGCCTGCCACGCGGCAGAGGCCGCCGCCACGGATACCGCAGATGGCGACAGCCGCCAGGGCTGCTGCCCGGATGGATGCAGCGGCCTTTGCGCCCCTGTCGCCGCCATTCCGCCCATGACGGCCGAAGAGCAATTTACCGCCATCCTCATGCCCCATGCCCGGATGGCGTCTTCCGGCATGCCGCTGGCTGCCCCCGAAGGGCCTGAGCGCCCCCCGAGACCCGAGGCCTGACCGCCGCCCGCATCGATGCGGGCAGGTTCCGGTTGGACCAGAGGATAATTTACCATGAAGATCATGCTGGCGGCGATGGCCGCCTTGCTGCTCCCGTGGGCAGGCGCCGGGGCACGCCCCGTCTCCTACCCGGGCGGCATGACCCTGATGCAGGAACTGGACCCGATGATGGCATCCGCCCTGCTGCACATATCCCCGACACGCCATTATTCGCTCGGCGGCCGCCTGCTGCGCATGCGCGAGGAAGGCTGGACACTGGCCGGCGCTCAGGCAACCTGGCTTGCCCGGCGCTGGAACATGCCGGCAGCGCAGGCCAACATCTACATTGCCGGTCTGGCTGGCGGGGCCTGGAAAGACGGCGGCGCCCTGCGGCCGGCAGGTTTCCTGGAAGCCCAGGCCGACTGGGAAAACCGGCGCCTGATGGTGATGGGCATGGCCCGTATCATCCATGCCGAAGGCATCAGCACCTCAGACATGCAGATGGCCCGGCTGGGCTTCGCCCCCTACGAAGGCGATTATGGCGACATGCACCTGTGGCTCTTCGCGCAGGTCCGCCGCCAGTCCTCCGGGCATGATGAAATCCAGCCAGCCGCTGTTGCCCGCATCTTCTACCGCACGCTTCTCGTCGAGGCAGGCGTCACCGACCGTGGCGGCCTCATCCTCAACAGCGTGTTTCGTTTCTGAAAGGATTTCCGATGAAAAAGCTTGTGATCGCCCTGTTGATCGCCCCCGCCCTCGCCATCGCCGCACCAGCCCTTTCGGCACCGGCCGCGCAGATGGTCACCGTGAAGGTGAGCGGGCTGGTGTGCGATTTCTGCGCACGCTCCGTGGAGGCAATGATGAAGAAGCGTGCCGATGTGGCCGGCGTCCATGTCGATCTCGACAAGGGGGAAGTGCATCTGTCCCTGAAGGAAGGCGCCGCCCTCGATGACGGGACGCTGACGAAGCTCATCACCGACAGCGGCTACACAGTCACCGCCATCGAGCGGGCGAAGCGGCCATGACAGGCGGCTTCTCCCCGCGCGACACGCTGGCGCCGACCCTCAGCCTGTTCGCCAGCCTGTCCACGCTGCTGTGCTGCGCTCTGCCCGCCCTTCTCGTCACGCTGGGCCTCGGCGCAGTGCTGGCCGGGCTGGTCTCGGCCGCGCCCTGGCTGGTGGAGCTGAGCCGCCACAAGGTCTGGCTCTTCACCGGATCAGGCCTTCTGCTTCTGGGCGCCTTCCTGGTGCAGCGGCGTGCGGCAAGGCTTCCCTGCCCGGCAGACCCTGCCAGGGCGGCCGCCTGCCAGCGGCTTCGGGCGCTTTCAGCCGTGACGATGGGGCTTTCGGCCGCCATCTGGGTGATCGGCTTCTTCTTTGCCTTTCTCGCCGCCGACCTCCTTCTATAAGGGCGGCATGATTCGCGACCCCCTCGAAGCATTGCGTTCTCTGTTCGGCTTCGAGGGGTTCCGCGGCCCGCAGGCAGAGGTGATCGCCGACGTGATGGCGGGCCGTGACGTCGCGCTGGTGATGCCGACAGGGGCCGGCAAGTCGCTCTGCTACCAGATCCCGGCCATCTGCCGCCCCGGTTGCGGCATTGTCGTGTCGCCGCTCATCGCCCTGATGGCGGATCAGGTGCGCGCCCTTTCGCTTGCCGGGGTGCGCGCGGCAGCGCTGAACAGCCAGTCCGGAGACAGCACGGAAACCGTCCGCGCCTTTCGTGCCGGCGAGCTCGACCTTCTTTATGTCGCGCCCGAGCGGGCGGCGATGGAGGTCTTTCGCGCACTGGTGCGGCAGGCGCCCGTCAGCATCGTCGCGATCGACGAGGCGCATTGCGTCAGCCAGTGGGGCCATGATTTCCGCCCCGATTACCGCCGCCTGAAGGATCTGGCCGACCTGCTGCCCGGCGTGCCGCGTATGGCGCTGACAGCGACAGCCGACGCCATGACCCGGGCCGACATCTGCGACCAGCTCGGCATTTCGCCCGAAAGGCTGAAGGTCGCCGGCTTCGACCGGCCCAACATCCGCTATGGCGCGGAAGGCAAGCGTCGCCCGGCCGAGCAGGTGACGGCCTTCGTCAAGGCGCAGGGGCCCGTTGCCGGCATCGTCTATTGCCAGACCCGCGCCGAAACCGAGCGCATGGCTGCTCATCTCGAAGCCGCCGGCTGCCCTGCGCTTGTCTATCATGCCGGGCTTCCGGGCGAGACGCGGGCCGAAAACCAGAAGCGCTTCCAGCGCGCCGAACATGCCGTGATGTGCGCGACGGTCGCCTTCGGCATGGGGATCGACAAGCCCGACATCCGTTTTGTCGCCCACCTCGGCCTGCCGAAATCGATCGAGGCCTATTATCAGGAAACCGGCCGCGCCGGGCGTGACGGCCAGCCCGCCGAAGCCCGTCTCTTCTGGGGCCCGCAGGATGTGACGCTCGCCCGCCAGCGGATCAACGAGGGCGAAGCCGACGAGACGCGCAAGGCGCATGAGCTGCGGCAGCTGGCAAAGATGGCCGCCTGGGCGGAAACGCTCGGATGCCGCCGCGTGCCGCTGCTCAGCCATTTCGGGGAAGGAGACCCGAAGCCCTGCGGCAATTGCGACAACTGCCTCGAACCGCCGGCAACGCTCGACGTGACGGAAGAGGCGCGCAAGCTGCTGTCGGCTGTCTATCGCACCGGCCAGATGTTCGGCCTGCAGTATGTGGCGAAAGTGCTGCGCGGCGTGCCGGATGACCGCATCGGGCAATTAGGCCATGACAGGTTGGGTGTCTTCGGCATCGGCACGGGCCTTGCGGACAGCCAGTGGATGAAGCTGGGCAGGCTGCTGGAAGCCCATGGGGCGCTGGCGCGCGACCTGGGCCATGGCGGCCTGCGGCTGACGGCGGAAGCGCGGCCGATCCTGCGCGGCGAGGAACCGGTGCATGTGCGCGCGGCCGACTGGGCACCCGAGCGCCGCCGCCGCGCCGCCACCGCCGAGACCACCGAAAGCCTGCCGCCTGAGGACAAGGCGCTGTTCGAGGCGCTGCGCGGCTGGCGCCGGAAACTGGCCGACCAGGAGGATGTGCCGGCCTTCGTGGTGCTGAACGATGCAACCCTGCGCGCCATCGCCGCCCGCCGCCCGGCAGACAGGGCCGCCCTGCGCGACGTGCCCGGGATCGGCGCCGTGAAGATCGAGCGCTTCGGTGACGCCATCCTCGACCTGGTGGAGGCCGCAGGCTGAGCGAACAGGGAGGCCTGCTTCCCTATGGAAGCAGGCCTCGTTCAGTTCTTCATGACAGCATTTCGGGAATGAATCAGGCGATGGCGTGCCGGCGACGGCGCAAGCCGGCCCCCACCATTCCGAAACCTGCAATCATCATGGCCCAGGTCGCTGGCTCAGGAATGCCGGGTGTGGCCTGCCCACGCACAACCCAGGTTTCGGCAAGCGGGTCGGATCCGTTGGACGTGATGCCATACCCATAATCGAACAGATATCCCGATGGCTGAACGCCAACGACCGGGCTGTTCGGATAGTCCGGATCTCCATAGTCGCAGTGGCTGTGAACCGTACTGAACCAGGCCGACGCGCATTTGAAGCTGTCGGCGGTTCCGAAGTCGAACACTGTCGGACGCGCGAGGAACTCGTCATAGGTCGGGAAGCGCCAGCCCTGAGTGGACTGGTAGGTCATGTCCACGACACCACAGGAATCGCCATAGGCGGCGCAAGGCGCGGCCCAGGCCCAGTCAAGCCCGCCGAAGCTGATGTAATTGTCCTCCGGCACCGGCGCATTGATGAGCGCATGTGCTGGAACTGCGGCTGTGGCAGCAGCAAGGGCAGCGGCTGCAAGCAGAAGATGCGTTTTCATTCTGTCACCCTTTCCATCACTCAGGGTGTGGCCCGGGCTGAGCCGCACGGCAATTGCCATGCATCAAACATGCCAATTCAAGCACAGGCATAAGTCGCTGCAATGGAATGGAAAGGGCAGGTGTGAGAAACTGCCTTTGTAAGCTCCACCGACATGACCAGCCATGTACGCCGTAAATACTGGCGACAATGCTGACGACACTCCCGGCGACAATGCCGGCGGGGGGGATTCGACACCCCGGCCACAGCGTAAGGTTGCCGGGATACCGGGCAGGGCTTCTGTTGCCGCCGATGGCCTAGCGGCGGCGCTTGCCTTTTTCCTCGTCGAACAACTGGGCAAGCTGGTCGACGATAGCGCCGCCAAGCTGCTCGGCATCCATGATGGTGACGGCGCGCCGGTAATAGCGGGTCACGTCATGGCCGATGCCTATGGCGATCAGCTCGACCGGGCTTTTCGTTTCGATGCCATCGATCACCTGGCGCAGATGGCGTTCGAGATAATTGCCGCTGTTGACCGAGAGCGTGCTGTCGTCGACGGGAGCGCCATCCGAAATCACCATCAGGATGCGCCGGTCCTCCGGTCGGGCCAGCAGGCGGTTATGTGCCCAGAGCAGCGCTTCGCCGTCTATGTTTTCCTTCAGCAGCCCTTCGCGCATCATCAGGCCAAGGTTGCGCCGGGCGCGCCGCCACGGGGCATCGGCCTGCTTGTAGATGATGTGCCGCAGGTCGTTCAGGCGACCGGGCTTTGCCGGCCTGCCATTCGCCAGCCATTTTTCCCGTGACTGGCCGCCCTTCCAGGCACGGGTGGTGAAGCCCAGAATCTCCGTCTTCACGGCGCAGCGTTCCAGCGTGCGGGCGAGAATGTCAGCCGAAATGGCGGCGATCGAAATGGGCCGGCCGCGCATCGAGCCGCTGTTGTCGATCAGAAGCGTCACGACTGTGTCGCGGAACTCGGTGTCGCGTTCGAACTTGTAGCTGAGCGCATGTTCGGGGCTGATGACAACACGCGTGAGGCGTGCGGTATCGAGCAGGCCCTCCTCCAGATCGAAGTCCCAGCTTCGGCTCTGCTGCGCCATCAGGCGGCGCTGCAACCGGTTGGCCAGCTTGGTGACAGCCCCCTGCAGGCTGACGAGCTGCTGGTCGAGATAGCCACGCAACCGTGTCAGTTCCTCGGCGTCGCAGAGTTCCTCCGCCGTGATCACCTCGTCGAACTCGGTCGTCCAGGCCTTGTAGGCGAAATCCTGCGGCAGCTTCGATTCCGGCAGATTGGGCCGCCAGGGCATCATGCCCTCGTCGCCCTCGTCCCCCAGCCCGTCGTCGGATTCCATTTCGGACTCCGTCTCGACTTCGCGTGTCTCGCTGTCGGATTCGCTTCCTTCCTGCTCCTCCGTCCGGGTCTCGGAGGAATCCGTGGCGCTGGATGCGTCGCTGTCGTCGCTGCTTTGGCTGTCGCCCTTCTGCTCCTCTTCGCCCTCCTCGCCCTCGGGTTCCTGCTCTTCCTCGGCGGGATTGTCGGGGTTGTCGGCAAGGCCGAGGTCATGAAGCACGCGGACGAAGGCGTCGGCAAAGGCCTGCTGGTCGTCGGATGCGCCGGCAAGCGCATCGAGATGGGGGCCGGCCACCTCCTCGATCTGCTCGCGCACCATGTCCACGCCGGCCTTTGCCGAAGACGGCGGCGACTCGCCCGTCAGCCGCTCGCGCACCAGCAGGCCGACAGCAGTTGCCATCGGCACTTCCTCGGGCGTGCGGGCGCGGGCGATCGGGTCCGTGCGCATGCGCATCTCGAGCATGCGGCCAAGGTTGATGGCGACACCGGCCATATCACGGCCGCCAACCGCCTCGATCCGCGCCTGTTCGGCGGCGTTCAGCATTTCGCGTGCAAGGCCCGGGCCGACGGCGACCGACGCATGGGCGGCAGGGTCGTGCAGGCGGCGGCGAAGGGCGAAGCTGTCGGCCCAGCCACGGGCCTCGGCGGCCTGCTCGGCCGTCAGGGCGCGGCTGGGCTGGGGCACGCGCGCCTGGTCGCCATGGCAACTGGGTTTGTCGGCCGTGTAGGCCAGTTCGAACTCGGGCCGGCGGCCGAGCGCGCGCATGCTGGCTGCCAGAGCCTGGCGGAAATCCTCGATCGGATTGGGTTCAGACATGGCCAAGCCTTAGCGCAGGGAAGCCCATGCTTGCACCAAGCATTTTTGACGCTTCCCCGCGTCGGGCGAATGGCGTGAAGCACAGGCGGGAAAGACGCCCCCGCAGAACGCGGCGCTCCGCCACCGGGCAAGCCGGGGCCATCAGCGCCCCGGCACAGGTATCGGGACGCTCAGCGAGACTCGTCAGCGCGACTCGTCGGAGGAAGCTGGCGCCGGCTTCGTGATCGCGGCGGGCGCATCCTGTGCGGCATGGGCCGGGCTGTTGCCTGCCGTGGCGGCAACCGAGATGGCGAGAACGGAACCCGTCAGCAGCGTGCAGATGTTGATGGTCATGCGAACCCTTCCTGCAGATTGTTCATTCTGTTCTGCAATGTCTTTGTTTTTTGCATTTTTTATGTTCGTTAACAGCTCAGGCCAACACTCTTGTTCAATGCCCCTCAATTTTATGAGGTGCCGTAGCCCATTCGCCACAGGCCGCAAAGCCGCTAGCACGGAAACGGGAGACGAAAGGCCGCACCAGCAAGGGGGGGGAGCCGGATGCCCGCCGGAAAGACAAGCATGACCATGGGTGACAAACGCCCCGGCGTCGCAGCAAGGACCGCGAGGCCAGTCCTGCGACTCGCCCTTCTTCTTGTGCTGCTGCTGGTGCTGGCAGCCCTTGCCGCATGGTGGCACCTGGGCCGCAGCCTGCCCCTGCTGGAAGGCGAACTGGGCATGGCCGGGCTTTCGGCCCCTGCCAGAATATCCCGCGATTCCAATGGTGTCGTCACCATAGAGGCGCGGAACCGCGCCGATGCCGCGCGGGCGCTCGGCTTTGTGCACGGGCAGGAACGGCTGTTCCAGATGGACACGCTGCGACGGCTGGCCGCCGGCGAACTTTCGGAGCTGATGGGCGATACGACCGCCGATATCGACCGGCGCGTGCGGCTGCACCGCTTCCGTGCAAGGGCGCGCGCCATGGTGGCGGCCATGCCGGCAGAGGACCGGGCACTGCTCGACAGCTATGTGGCGGGCGTGAACCAGGGCCGCGCGGCGCTTGGTGCCCTGCCCTATGAATATCTCCTCCTCCGCGCCCGGCCCGAAGCGTGGACAGCCGAAGACAGCATCCTCGCAGTCTTTGCCATGTATCTGAATCTGCAACCGGCAACGCCGCAACGCGAACTGGATCGCGCCCGCGCGGCAAAGGCGCTTGGGGATGGCATGGCGGCCTTCCTCTACCCCGTGACCACCGGGCTGGACGCCCCCATTGACGGCAGCCGGCTCAGCCCGCCGCCGCTTCCGGCGGCCGTGATGCCGATGGAAATGCCGCCTGCCACCGCTACGCCGCTCGATGTGCGGCTTCCCGAGGCCGTCGGCTCCAACAACTGGGCCGTCGGCGGCGCACTCACGGCAAGCGGCGCGGCCCTTGTCGCCAATGACATGCACCTCGGCCTCGACGTGCCGTCCATCTGGTTCCGCGCCCGACTGATCGTGGGCAGCCGCGCCGGTGATGATGCCTTCATGGATGCCAGCGGCGTCACCCTGCCGGGCACGCCCTTCATCGTCACCGGATCAAACGGCCACATCGCCTGGGGCTATACCAACAGCTATATCGACACGTCGGACGCCGTGGTGATCGAATGGGTCGACAAGACCGCCGGCCTCTACCGCGTGCCTGGCGGCACCGCCCGCATCGAAAGCCTGGACGAGCGCCTGTGCATCCGGGATGCCTGCGAGATCCTGACGGTGCGGGAAACGATCTGGGGCCCGATCGTTGCCGAGGATGCATTTGGCCGCAGCATCGCCATGCGCTGGACGGCGCACCAGCCCGATGCCGTGCGCCTCGGCAGGGCGCTGGCGCTGGAACGGGCGCGCAGCGTTGCCGAAGCCATTGCCATCGCGCAGACATCGGCCATTCCGCAGCAGAACTTCACCGTCGGCGACGCCCTCGGCAACATCGGCTGGACCATCATCGGCCAGGTGCCGAAGCGCTATGGATTCGACGGGCAGCAGGCGGTGAGCTTCGCTGACGGCTCGAAGGGCTGGGATGGCCTGCTGACGCCGGCCGAAACGCCTGCCGTCATCAACCCTCCCGGCCACCGCATCTGGACCGCGAACAGCCGCGTGATGGGGGGCGAGGCCTTCGAAAGGCTTGGCGATGGCGGCTATGACAGCGGCGCCCGCGCCGGCCGCATCCGGGACCTGCTGATGGCCCGGGACCGTTTCGGCCCGGCCGATTTCCTCGTCATCCAGCTGGACGACAAATCCACCCGCAACATGTTCTGGCAGCAGCTTATGCTGGCCGAGCTTCGCAAGCGTCCGGCAGATTCACGCCTTTCGGCGATGCTCGCCCCTGTCGCGGCCTGGGGCGAACATGCCCGCCCGGATTCCACCGGATACAGGATGGTGCAGCATTTCCGGCAGACACTGGTGGAAGGGCTTTACGAGGCATGGCTCGGCCTGCCGCCCGAAGGTACGGGCCGGAAGACATGGGCTCCGTCCCAGGCGGAAGGCCCGGCGCGCCGCCTGCTGACGGAACGCCCGGCCGCCCTGATCCCGCCCGGACATGCCGGCTGGGATGACTATATCGAAAAGGCGCTGCTGAAGGTTGCCGAAGACATCGCGCGCGAGGCTGGCGGCGACCCCGCACGCTATCGCTGGGGCGATGTGGCGGTGGCGGGCGTTTCCCACCCGCTGGCAAGGGCGATCAGGCCGCTCGGCTGGCTGGTAAACCCGAAGGAACGGGAAGTGCCTGGAGACCGGACGACGGTGCGCGCGCAGGCGCCTGGCTTCGGTGCGTCCGAGCGCTTCGCCGTATCGCCCGGGCGGGAAGCCGAAGGGCTGTTCCACATGCCCGGGGGCCAGGCATCCAACCCGCGCGCGCCCTATTATCTGGCTGGCCACGCGGAATGGGTCGAAGGCCGCGCAACGCCCTTCCTGCCCGGGCCGGCACGCTGGACGCTGGACCTGAAACCCGCCGCGGGCGCACCTGCGCCGCGCGGCTAAGCTGCGGCCCTATTTGCGGGCGCGGGAGACGACGCTTTCGGGCAGTTCCTCGCCGAAGACGCGCTGGTAATATTCGGCGACGATGCCACGCTCGGCCTCGTCGCAGCGGTTCAAGAAGCTGACCCGGAAGGCGAAGCCGACATTCTTGAAGATGTCGGCGTTCTGCGCCCATGTAAGGACCGTGCGCGGCGACATGACAGTGGAGATGTCGCCGGCAATGAAGCCCTGGCGGGTCATGTCGGCCACCTTCACCATGTTGGCGATGATCTTCTGGCCCTGCTCGGTCTGGAAGGCCGGGGATTTCTTCAGGATGATCCCCGTTTCCGTTTCGGCCGGCAGATAGTTCAGCGTGACCACGATGTTCCAGCGGTCCATCTGGCCCTGGTTGATCTGCTGGGTGCCGTGATAGAGGCCGGAGGTATCCCCGAGGCCGACCGTGTTGGCCGTGGCGAACAGCCGGAAATATTTGTTCGGGCGGATGACGCGGTTCTGGTCGAGGAGGGTCAGCTTGCCCTCCACTTCCAGCACGCGCTGGATGACGAACATCACGTCCGGCCGGCCGGCGTCATATTCGTCGAACACCAGGGCGGTTGGAGTCTGCAGCGCCCAGGGCAGGATGCCTTCGCGGAATTCCGTTACCTGCTTGCCGTCGCGCAGGACGATGGCGTCCTTGCCGATGAGGTCGATGCGGCTGATGTGGCTGTCGAGGTTGATGCGGATGCACGGCCAGTTGAGGCGTGCGGCCACCTGCTCGATGTGGGTGGATTTTCCCGTGCCGTGATAGCCCTGCACCATCACGCGGCGGTTATAGGCGAAGCCTGCAAGGATCGCGAGCGTGGTGTCCGGATCGAACATGTAGTTCGGATCTAGGTCGGGCACGCGCTCGTCCGCCTCGGAGAAGGCGGGAACCTTCATGTCGACGTCGACGCCGAAGATCTCGCGGGCGTCGACCATCAGGTCGGGCTCGGTCATCTTCATGGGCGGGTGGCGATCGGTATCGGCGGACAGGTTGAGAGAAGTCATGCCAGCATCGCTAGCGCCATGCACGCCGGTATCGCAAGTGCCAAAGCAACGCAGAGGGCCTCATCCTTGCGGGAGGGTCCGGCCATCAGGAACAGTCATTGCTGGCCTTCGCCATGATCGCGCCGGCGATGGTTAACTTGCCGGCCCCGCGCGTCCACGTGTCGGGAATCTTTACAGGTGCGATGATGAGTGAAATCGCAAGTCATTGATATTCAGGAACATGTCGATTTGGCATGGGATTTGCATGAGCTTCTCACGCAACGCCTGAGTTGCTTGTGGAGGTTTATATGATCCGTACCCTGAAACTGGCGGCCGCAGCCGCCGTCCTGTCCGCCGGCCTGATGGCCGCCCCCGCGAGCGCGATGACGACCATCACCTTCGCGCAATTCTTCCAGGCTCCCGGTGGCGAGCTTCATCCGTTCAACCACGTCGGTGGCGACGGTGGCGCAACGCTGAACGCCGAATTGCCGACCGTCTTCGCCGTCCTCGATTTTGGTCCGCTCGGTATCTATTCGGCCGATCTCACGCTGAACGCGTCCTCGTCCGGCCAGGTCATCGACACCGGCCCGCAGTTCGAACAGACCGGCTGGAGCGGCGTTCTCAACTTCACCGATGGCGCCATCAACGTACTGACGGTGAACTTCACCAGCGGCGTGCTCAACGTCAGCAAGGATCCGCAGAACCAGTCGGCGAGCCTCGTCGTCTCGGGCCTGTGCGGCAGCTCGCTCTGCTACTCGTCCGACGTTCTGGCGGTTGCCGACCTCGTCGTGAACAACTTCGCCCTCAGCTTCTCCGGCGTCGAGAACTACACCGACGTCGGCGGCAACTGGATGGCGGCTGGCACCGGCACCTTCGCCGGCGCCGTTCCCGAGCCCCAGACCTGGGCGCTCCTGATCGCCGGTTTCGGCATGGTCGGCTTCGTTGCCCGCCGTCGCCGCATGTCGGTCGTCAGCGCCTGACACCCCGGGGGTTCGGATTACCGGACATGAGCTGCCGGGCCTCGAAAGGGGCCCGGCAGTTTTTTTGCGCATCACGAACACCGGCCTGAACAGGCTGCGGGCTTGCAAGCCCGGCGCCGCCGCGCAACAGATGCGCCATGCAACTTTCCGATTGCCATAATGTGTCGGACTTCCGGGCGCTCGCCCGCAAGCGGCTGCCCTACCCCGTGTTCCACTATATCGACGGCGCCGCCGACGACGAGATCACAAAGGGGCGAAACAGCACAGCTTTTGACAGCTGCGACCTCGTGCCGAATGTGCTGGCGGGCGTGGCGGATGTCGACATGTCCACCACCATCATGGGCAAGCGGGTGTCGATGCCGCTTTTCCTGTCGCCCACGGCGCTTCAACGCCTGTTCCACTGGGAAGGCGAGCGTGCCGTCGGTCGCGCCGCCTCGGCCTTCAACACTTGGTTCGGCATTTCCAGCCTCGCCACCGTCAGCCTCGAGGAAATCGGGGCAACGGTCACGGCGCCGAAAATGTTCCAGCTTTATGTCCACAAGGACGAGGGGCTGAACCGGGAGCTTATCAGCCGCGCCCGTGATTCCGGTTTCGATGCCCTGACGCTGACGGTCGATACCATCGTCGGCGGCAACCGGGAGCGCTGCCTCAGAACCGGCTTCACCTCGCCGCCGAAGGTCACGCCCAGGAATGCGCTGAGCTATGCCGCCCATCCCGGATGGACCCTCAACTATCTCTTCCGGGAATCCTTCTCGCTTCCCAACCTCGCCGGCCATCTGGCCGAAGGCTCGCGCGTGGCGATGAGCGTGGGGGACTATTTCACGAAGATGCTCGACCAGTCGCTCGACTGGAAGCGCGCCGAGGCAATCCGCGCCGCCTGGGGGGACCGGCCCTTCTGCCTGAAGGGTGTGATGAGCGTCGACGACGCCCGGCGGGCGATCGACATCGGGGCAAGCGCCATCATGGTCTCGAACCATGGTGGTCGCCAGCTCGATGGCAGCCGCGCGCCCTTCGACCAGCTGACGGAAATCGTGGATGCAGTCGGCGACCGGATCGAGGTGATCTGCGACGGCGGCGTCAGGCGTGGCACCCATGTGCTGAAGGCCCTTGCGGCCGGCGCGACGGCCTGTTCGGGTGGCCGGCTTTATCTCTATGCACTGGCGGCAGCCGGCGAAGCAGGGGTGCACCGCATCCTTTCCCGCCTGCGTGACGAGATCGAGCGCGACATGAAGCTGATGGGCGTGACAAGACCGGACCAGCTCGACCGCTCGCACCTTCGCTGGCGCTGAGGCGCGCCGGCCAGGCCCGGCTCCCGATGCTCAGCCGTTGCGGGCGAAGGTTTCGCTGGCCGTCAGATGGGCGTGCGCTTCCGTCAGCGCGTGAAAGCGCGCCTCATGCTCCCGGCTTCCCATGTTGGCATCGGGGTGGTAGCGGCGGGCCAGCTGGCGGAACTTCGCCTTCACCTCGGCCATGGTCGCGGTTTCGGGCAGCCCCAGCCTGGACAGGGCCTGCCGGTCGGCGCGGCTGAGGCGGCTGGCGGGCGGCCCGCCAGCCATTCCGGCGCGCCAGCGCAGAACGCCCAGCGCATCGACCACCCTGTCCGGCCCCGCGCCATCGCGGCCGAAGGCGTTGTGGGCAAAGGCGCGGGTTTCCCTGTCCCAGTTGGGATAAGGGGTCTGCGCCTGCCAGATGCTGTCCTCGTCCATGCCCTCGAAATAGTTCCAGCGGCTGTTGAACGCGCGCACATGCTCGAGGCAGAAATATTGCCACCGGGGCGGTCCGGACGGATCGGCATAGGCACTGCCCGGCTTGTGCAGGGGCGCGCGATAATCGCCGGGCTGGTCGCAACCGGGATGCGCGCAGCTGTGCCCGCCCGGAAACGCGCCGCCTCTTGCCTTCATGCCTGTCCTTTCCCTCTGATGGTGATTGATGATGGTGGTTGGCCGGATGATCCGCGCGGGGTTACATGCCCGCAGGAGTGCCCCATATAATGCGGGTTCGCCGGAATTGGAGCGGCAGGACGGGAGCTGGGCATGGGCGTGGTGAAAGACGAGATCGAATTGCGACTTCGCGAGAATTTCCACCCGCTGAAGCTGGTGGTCAACGACGACAGCGAAAAGCATCGCGGCCATTCCGGCCACGACCCGCGCGGCGAAAGCCATTTTTCCGTGGAAATCGTGAGCGAGGTCTTCCGCGGGATGAACCGGGTCATGCGGCAGCGCGCCGTGAACCGCGCGCTCGCAGACCTTCTTGAAGAGCGCGTGCATGCACTGGCGCTGAAGGCCAGCGCGCCGGAGGATAATGGCTGACCTTTTCGCCGAGACCGAAGCCCCGCCCGAACGGGCGCGCGCACCGCTGGCCGAACGCCTGCGCCCCGCCAGCCTCGACGAAGTGGTTGGCCAGCCGCAGCTGATGGGGCCGGATGGCGCCCTTCGGCGCATGCTGGCGTCTGGCCGGCTTCCCAGCCTGATCTTCTGGGGCCCGCCCGGCACCGGCAAGACAACCATCGCCCGCCTGCTGGCCGAAGCCGCGGGCTATCGGTTCGTCGGTGTCTCGGCGGTGATGACCTCGACGGCCGATCTGAAGCAGATCTTCGCCGCCGCGCGCGCCGCACGGGAGCGCACGCTGCTGTTCGTGGACGAGATCCACCGCTTCAACCGCAGCCAGCAGGACGCCTTCCTCGCCCCCATGGAGGATGGAACCATAACGCTGGTCGGCGCGACGACGGAAAACCCGAGCTTCGAGCTGAATGCCGCCATCCTCAGCCGCGCGCAGGTGCTGGTGCTGAACCGGCTGGACGAAACCGCCCTCGATGCGCTGCTGGCCCGCGCCGAGGCGGCCGAAGGCAGGCCGCTGCCGCTGGACCCGGATGCCCGTGCAGCCCTGCTGGCCGGCGCCGATGGCGATGGCCGCTACCTGCTGGGGCAGGCCGAAACCCTGTTCGCCCTGCCCCAGGCCAGTGATCGGCCGGAATGCATGGATCGTGCCGCCATGGCGGCCGTCCTGCAGCGGCGCGTTCCCGTCTATGACAAGGACCGGGACGGTCATTACGACCTCATCTCGGCGCTGCACAAATCATTGCGCGGCTCCGATCCTGATGCTGCCCTCTACTGGCTCACACGGATGCTGGTCGCTGGCGAGGAGCCGCTTTATCTGTTGCGGAGGATGGTGCGCTTCGCCAGCGAGGACATCGGGCTGGCCGATCCGCAGGCGCTGACCATCACGCTGGCTGCAAAGGACGCCTATGATTTCCTCGGCAGCCCGGAAGGCGAACTGGCGATCGTCGAAGCCTGTCTCTATCTTGCCACGGCCCCGAAATCGAATGCGGCCTATGTGGCGGCGAAGCGGGCGATGAAGGCGGCGCGCGAAAGCGGCTCGCTGCCGCCGCCCAGGCATATCGTGAACGCGCCCACGCGGCTGATGAAGGACCTGGGGCATGGCAAGGGCTATGCCTATGACCATGACGCCCCCGATGGTTTTTCAGGCCAGGATTACTGGCCCGAAGCCATGGGCCGCCGGCGATTCTACGAACCGACGGGCCGCGGGCGCGAGCGCGCGATCGCCGAGCGCCTGGCCGAGTGGGAGCGTCTGCGCGCCGAGCGCCGGAGATAGACGGCATGAGAGGGAATGAAGGCGGGCGGCCCGGAATGTGCCTGGGTGCATGCCTGTGAATAGCATGCCGGGCCGCCCGCCCTCTGTTCCGCTGGCAGCGCCTCCGACGGGGGAGGCAGAGGCACCGCCTTGGAATGCGGGGGGAAAACAGCGCTTGCGGCAAAAGGTTCCTGCCTTCGCCACTTATGTCGCCATCGACTGGTCGGGCGCGCGCGGTTGCCGCCACCCGGGCATCGCCGTGGCCATGGCCGAAGCCGCCGGCGGCGCGCCCCGCCTGCTGCCACCGCCCGATCCGCGCGGCTGGGCGCGCGCCGCAATGCCCGCCCTGCTGGCCGGCATTGGCGGGCCCCTCATGGTCGGCTTCGACTTTTCCTTCGCGCCGCCCTTCGTGAAGCGCGGCGCTTATCTGCCTGGCATGGAAACCGCGACACATGGGCCGGGCTTCTGGGCCTTTCTCGATGCGCAATGCCCGGACGAGGATCTGGGGGCCGCAAGTTTCACGCAAGGCGTGGCGCGCCCGCATTTCTGGCTGGGCGCGTCGGACGGGCCGAAACGGGATTTCCTCCATTTCCGCGCCTGCGAGGAGGCGTTCAACGCCGCCGGGGGCGGCAAGGCCTCTACCCTGTTCGACTGTGTCGGCGCGGCGCAGGTAGCCAAGGCGAGCCTTTCTGGCATGCGGCTGCTGCACCGCCTGCGCGGCGATTACGCAATCTGGCCCTTCGATCCGCCGGCCGAGCGCATGGTGGTGGAAATCTATACCCGCGCCATGCTGCGCCATGCCGGCGGCCGGGGCCTCAAGATCCGGGATCGCGCGGGGCTCGACGCCGCCCTCCTGGCCTTCGGCAGCCCGCCCTGGCCGGAAGAGCGGCTTCCAGACGATCATGGAACGGATGCCGTGGTGGCGGCGGCCGCCTTGCGGGCCATGGCGCCCGACCCGCGCTGGTGGTCGCCGCCGGGTCTTTCCCCGCTTGTCGCCAGCACGGAAGGCTGGACGTTTGGCATTGGCTGACGGGCAGGCTATGGGCCAGCCGTGAACGCATATCTTCTCGTCGGCATTGGCGGGGCCTTCGGGGCCATGGCGCGCCTGGGCGTTGGCCAGCTCGTGGCGGCCCTCGGCCTTGCCACCCGGCCCTTTCCCATGGCGACATTCGCCGCGAACCTCGCGGGCGGGCTGCTGATGGGCCTGCTGGCAGGCTGGCTTGCCCAGAGGGCCGGGGGAGCACAGGAAAGCCTCAGGCTGTTCCTGGGCGTGGGGATTCTCGGCGGCTTCACCACCTTTTCCACCTTCTCTCTGGAACTGGTGATGATGCTGCAAAGAGGCGCATTTTCTCTGGCCGCACTCTATGCGGCCCTATCCGTGGCATGCGCCACCCTCGCCCTCGGGGCCGGGCTGTGGCTTGCAAGGGGCATCTGGTGAGCCGTGAATATCGCATAGACGCCGAAGACGACGGCATAAGGGTGGACCGCTGGTTCAAGCGCCACCAGCCCGACGTGAGCTTCAACCAGGTGAGCCGCTGGGCCCGCACCGGGCAGCTCCGGCTGGATGGCGCCCGCGTCGGGCCGGGGGACCGGCTGGCCGAAGGGCAGACCCTGCGCGTGCCCCCAGTGGAACCGGCGGCCCTCATGGCGGCGAAGCCCCAGCGCGAGCGCCGGCCGCTGTCGGCCGATGAAATCGATTTCGCGCAGAGCCTCGTCATCCACAAGTCGCGGCACGCGATCGTCATCAACAAGCCGCCCGGCCTTGCCACGCAGGGCGGAACCGGCACGACAGCCCATGTCGATGGCCTGCTGGATGCGCTGCAATATGAAGCCGAAGCGCGGCCGAAGCTGGTGCACCGGCTGGACAAGGACACATCCGGTGTTCTGCTGCTGGCGCGCACGGCGCGGGCGGCGGCCTTTTTCGGCAAATGCTTCGCCACGCGCGACACGCGCAAGATCTACTGGGCCGTCACCGCCGGCTGCCCCCGGCTGGACGATGCGCTGATCGACCTTCCGCTTGCCAAGCAGCCCGGCACCGGCGGGGAAAAGATGCATGTGGATGAAACCGCCGGGCAGGTGGCGAAATCGCGCTTCCGCGTGATCGACCGGGCCGGCGACCGCGCCGCCTTCGTGGAAATGCAGCCGCTCACGGGGCGCACCCACCAGCTGCGCGTGCATGCGGCCGCCACCGGCACGCCGATCGTGGGCGATGGCAAATATGGCGGCGCCGAGGCTTTCCTTACAGGCGGCATTTCCAGAAAGCTCCACCTGCATGCCCGCAGGCTGGTGATCGCCCTGCCCGATGGCGGCAAGCTGGACGTGACGGCGGACCTGCCGCAGCACATGGCGGACACGCTGGCGACACTGGGCTTTTCCCCCGCCGATGCCGACCTGCCGGAACCTGTGGCCCCGGCCGGCCCGCCGCCCAAAAAGCGGCGCACATCCTCCGCCACGAGCGGCAACCGCCGCGGCGAACGGAGGAGCCGCAGCAAGTGAAGCTTGCGGTCTTCGATTGTGACGGCACGCTGGTGGACAGCCAGGCGAACATCCTGCGCGCCATGCACGACAGCTTCAGCCGCTTTGCCCTGCCGGATCCCGACCCGCATGCCGTGAGGCGAATCGTCGGCCTGAGCCTGGTGGAAGCGATGCAGGCGCTTCTGCCCGAGGCCGACGCCGAGCTCCACGCCCGCCTGGCCGAGGATTACAAGCTCGCCTTCCAGCGGCTGCGCGCCAACCGCCGGCTCGATCCGGAACCGATGTTCCCCGGCGTCAGGGATTTGCTTCTCGAGCTTGAGGCAGAGGGCTGGATGCTGGCCGTGGCCACCGGGAAAAGCGATCGCGGCCTGCGGCTGTGCCTTGAGCATCACGGCATCTTCGACCGCTTCGTCAGCCTGCAGACGGCGGACCGCCATCCCTCGAAACCGCATCCCTCGATGCTTCTGGCGGCGCTTGCCGAATCCGGTGTCGAAGCCGAACGCGCCGCCATCATCGGCGACACGGTGTTCGATATCGGCATGGGCGTCGCGGCCGACGTGCGCGCGATCGGGGTCGACTGGGGCTATCACGAGGCGGAGGAACTGCACGGGGCAGGCGCCGCCGGCGTGGCGCGCGATGCCGCGCACCTGAAGGCGCTGCTGGATGGCTGAGCGCGACCCGGCGGAAGCCCGGCTCTGGGCGCTGACGGGCTTGCGGCTCCTCGGCTTTCTTATTGTTGTCGGCGGCCTGGGGCTGGCAGGCACGGCGGGCGGCAAGGGTGTGTGGGCGGTGGCCGGCCTGGCGCTGATGGCGGCAGGTGCTGCGCTGCTGCTGCTGGGGCCGCGCGCGCTGGCACGAAAATGGCGGCAGTGAAATGGCGGCAGTGAGGTGGCGGCAATGAAACGCTTCTGGAAAGAGGCCCGGGCACAGGCAGGCGGGGAAGGCTTCACCGTCTCCCTCGATGGCAGGCCCATTCGAACCCCGGGGCGCCAGCTGCTGACGCTGCCCACGCAAGCCCTTGCCGAAGCCGTGGCCGGTGAATGGCAGGCCGTGGAGAAAGCGGTGACGCCGGCAGCCGTGCCGCTGACAGGCCTTGCCAATGCCGCGATCGACATCATCACCCCCGACACCGCCGCTTTCGCCGCCGGCCTGGCGCGCTATGCCGAAAGCGACATGCTCTGTTATCGCGCCGAAAGCCCTGTGCTGCTGGTGGACCGGCAGGCCGCCAGCTGGGACCCGCTGCTGGACTGGGCCGCGCGCCGGTTCGACCTGCGCTTCGCCGTGACGGCGGGGATCATGCATGTGCCCCAGCCGGCCGAAACGCTCGACCGCATCGGCAAGGCCTATGCCGGGCGCAGCGCCTTCGAACTGGCCGCGCTGTCACCGCTCACCACCCTGACCGGTTCGGCCATCCTGCCGCTGGCACTGGCCGAGGACGCAATCGACCCGGACCGGGCCTGGGCTGCGGCCCTGCTCGACGAACTGTGGCAGGCCGAGCAATGGGGCGAGGATGCCGAGGCGGGCCGCGGCCGTGACGACCGGCGGCGAAACTTCGATGCAGCGCTCGGCTTTCTGTCTGCGCTGAGAATGGACTGAAGACGCGCTGATGCAGGCGCAAGGCAGGTTTCAGGGCCGGACCCCATCATTCTTGCGGATGACAGGGGCGTGACAGGATGGCAGCGACGGGCTAGTCGCCTTGGCGCGAGGGGTCTTGCGGCCCTTGTCATCATGCTTCGGCCAGACGGCCATTGAGGGGATCGGTGAATGCTGAAAGTGCTTGAAGAGCTTGAACGGCGGCGTGCGCAGGCACGCCTCGGCGGCGGCGAAGCCCGGATCGCGGCCCAGCACGCAAAGGGAAGGCTGACGGCGCGCGAGCGTCTTGACATCCTGCTCGACGAAGGCTCGTTCGAGGAACTCGACATGTATGTCGAGCACAACTGCACAGACTTCGGCATGGAATCCCAGAAGATCGCCGGCGACGGCGTCGTCACCGGCTCCGGCACCATCAACGGCCGACTGGTCTTCGTGTTCAGCCAGGACTTCACCGTCTTCGGCGGCTCGCTTTCCGAGCGCCACGCCCAGAAGATCTGCAAGATCATGGACATGGCCATGAAGGTCGGGGCGCCGGTCATCGGCCTCAACGATTCTGGCGGCGCCCGCATCCAGGAAGGCGTGGCCAGCCTCGCGGGCTATGCCGAGGTGTTCCAGCGCAACGTTCTGGCCTCGGGCGTCGTCCCGCAGCTTTCGCTCATCATGGGGCCCTGCGCCGGTGGCGCGGTCTATTCCCCGGCCATGACGGACTTCATCTTCATGGTGAAGGACAGCTCCTACATGTTCGTGACCGGGCCCGACGTCGTGAAGACGGTGACGAACGAAGTCGTCACACAGGAAGAGCTGGGCGGCGCCATCACCCACTCCACCAAGTCGGGCGTCTCGGACCTCGCCATGGAAGACGATGTCGACGCCCTGCTCCGCGCGCGGGACTTCTTCGACTATCTGCCCCTCAACAACCGCACGGGCGCGCCGCACCGCGAATCGACCGACCCGTTCGACCGCGAGATCCCTTCGCTCGACACGCTCGTGCCGGCATCGGCCACCAAGCCCTATGACATGAAGGAGCTGATCGCGAAGGTCGCCGACGACGGCGAATTCTTCGAGCTGCAGCCGACCCATGCCGCCAACATCATCATCGGCTTCGCGCGCATCGAGGGGCATACGGTGGGCATCGTCGCCAACCAGCCGATGGTTCTGGCCGGCGTGCTCGACATCAACTCTTCCAAGAAGGCCGGGCGCTTCGTCCGCTTCTGCGATGCCTTCTCGATTCCGATCGTCACGTTCGTCGACGTGCCCGGCTTCCTTCCGGGCGTGGCGCAGGAACATAATGGCATCATCAAGCATGGCGCCAAGCTGCTCTTCGCCTATGCCGAGGCAACCGTGCCGAAGATCACCGTGATCACCCGCAAGGCCTATGGCGGCGCCTATGACGTGATGAGCTCCAAGCATCTGCGCGGCGACCTCAACTATGCCTGGCCAACCGCCGAAATCGCGGTGATGGGCGCCAAGGGCGCGGTGGAGATCATCTTCCGCAAGGACATCGGCGACGCCGAGAAGATCGCCGAGCGCACGAAGGAATATGAAGCCCGCTTCGCCAACCCGTTCGTGGCGGCCAGCATGGGCTTCATCGACGAGGTGATCATGCCGCACGCGACTCGCAGGCGGATCGCCCTTGGCCTGCGCAAGCTGCGCACCAAGACACTCGAAAACCCCTGGAAGAAGCACGACAACATCCCGCTCTGAGCAGGGCTTTCGAAACCGGGCTTCGGAACCGGACGAAATGAAAAAGGCGCGGCAGGCCCCCTGCCGCGCCTTTTATCGTATCCGCTGCTTGTGATGCGCATGAGGTGCACGCGTCGCACGCGTGGCGCATTGCCACGCACGGGAAACGGAGCCTTGCGCCGCGCACGGCGGGTTGCCACCTCCCGGCCATGAACGCAAAAGACAGGATCGTGGTGCTGGGCGCTGGCGGCGGCATCGGTCGCGCGCTGGCAGACCATGCCGAGGCGCTCGGGGCGGAGGTTATCCGCCTCTCGCGCCCGGATACCGACGTGAAGGACATGGAGGACGAGGCGCGCTTCGCCCGCGCAGCCGACGCCGCCGGAGACGGGCTTTCCCATGTCATCGTGGCGAGCGGCCTGCTGCATCACGGCCAGTCCGGGCCGGAGCGGGACTGGCGGCAGATCGATCCCGCCTGGATGCTGGAGAATTTCCGGGTGAACAGCGTGCTCCCGGCGCTGGCCGCAAAGCATTTCCTCCCGCGTCTGCGCCGGGATGCGCCATCCGTCTTCGCGGTCCTCACGGCCCGCGTCGGCTCCATCGCCGACAACAGGCTGGGCGGCTGGTACAGCTATCGCATGTCGAAGGCGGCGGCCAATCAGCTGGTGCGAACGGCGGCCATCGAACTGCGGCGCAAGAACCCCGAAGCCATCACCATCGCCCTTCACCCCGGCACGGTGGACACGGGCCTGTCCGGCCCCTTCCAGCGCAATCTGCGACCGGGCCAGCTGATGACGGCCGGGGACAGCGCCGCCCGGCTCTGGCAGGTGATGGAGGGGCTGACGCCGGCGGACAGTGGCGGCTTCCGCGCCTGGGATGGCGAAACCATCGCCTGGTAGGCCCGGATTCCGCCTGTCTTGCGCCCGTCTTAAGCCAGGCTTCATGTTCATGGCGTGTTTCGGGCGCGTTGCTGCCCCTTTCCGGTCGCAATCGCCCCCTAGCTCATGGGGCAGGATGCGCAACGACTCTCCACATGATGGCCTGAAGGCACGGCGGGACCGGCTTGCGGCGGCGGTGAAGCTGCCGCCTGCGGCACGGCGGCTGCTGTCGCTTGGCCTGTCGGCGGCCATCCTCGCCTATCTCGGGCATGCCGTCGCCGGGATCGGCTGGCGCGAAGTGCTCGACGTGCTGCCGGCCAATCCCCTTTTCTACCTGCTGGTCGGCATGTCCTACATGGCGACCCCGGTGACCGAGTTCATCATCTTCCGTCGCTGGTGGCCGCTGATGCCGCGCGCGCTCGCCATATTTTCCAAGAAGCGGGTGCTCAACGAGGCCGTGTTCGGCTATTCCGGCGATGCCTATCTCTTCATGTGGGCCCGCAACACGCTGGGTGGGCACAAGCTGCAGCCGCCCCCGCTCGCGGCCGTGAAGGATGTGGCGATCACCTCGGCCCTTGCCGGCAATGCGGCGACGCTCTTGATGCTGGCGCTCGCGCTCGGCATGGGCGGCGGCCCGGCGGTGGAACAGGCCTTCACCGGCAACGCCATGCGCTCGGTGGGGCTGGGCTTTGCCTTCGTCATTTCGGTCAGCCTCGGCATATTGCTGTTCAGCCGCAAGGTCATGAGCCTGTCCCGGCGCGAGAACAGCATTCTCTTCCTGCTGCACAGTGCCCGGTTGCTGATCGGCTCGGCCCTGCTGCTGCTGGCCTGGATCGTGGCGCTGCCCGAAGTGGCGGTCGGCACGTGGATCGTGCTGGGGGCTCTCAGGATGGTCGTCACACGCCTGCCCTTCCTGCCGAACAAGGAGCTCCTGTTCGCTGCCATCGGCGTCAGCCTGACTGGCGCTGCCGCGCCCGAAGTCGCGGCCCTGATGGCGGCGGCAGGCGCCCTGCACATGAGCGGCCATGTGCTTTCCTATCTGGGGGCTTCAATCATCGAAAGCCGGGGCGCCACCGTTGCCCGTGCCGGGCTGGGCGGCGAACCGGCCGCAAGGAGTGCCTGATGCTTAAGAAATCCGCTCTCACCCTGATGCTGCTGCCGCTGCTGGGCGCCGCCGCCCATGCCGGTGCGCTTGGCCCGGATGCCGCTGCCTGCAGCGCCGGTTCGGCAAAGGATGCCGTTCTGCTGACCGTCGATGGTTTCAGGAACCGCGAAGGGACACTGCGCGTCGAACTCTGGCCCGGGACCGAGGCCGACTTCCTGCGCAACCATCATGAACTGGTAGCCGAGGGCAAGGCCTATCATCGCGTGACCGTACCGGTGCCGCAAAGCGGGCCCGCCCAGGTCTGCGTGCCGCTGCCGGGGCCGGGCACCTATGCGCTGGGCGCCTTTCACTCGCCATCGGGCGTGCGGAAATTCAACTGGCGCCGCGATGGCGCAACCTTCACCCGCAACCCCCGCGTCGGGCTTTCGAAGCCCAAGGTGGAGGATGTGGCCGTCACCTACGGGCATGGCGTCAGCAAGGATTCGGTGACGCTCAACTACCTGCGCGGGCTCGCCTTCCGGCCGATCCCGAAGGACAGGCTGGACAGCAACAACCGGGACTAGGGGGCAGGCTTCACATGCATATCGTCGATGTCGCCGAATTTTACGCACCGCTTGGCGGCGGCGTGAAGACCTATATCGATGCCAAGCTCGCCTTCGCACACCAGAATGGCGTGAAGGTCAGCGTGATTGCCCCCGGCCCTGAAGACCGGGTGGAAAGCCGCGACGGCGGACAGGTCATCTATGTGAAGGCGCCGGCGATCCCCGTGGATACGCGCTACCACATCTTCTGGAACGCGGCGCCCGTCCACCGCCTGCTCGATGAGCTGAAACCCGACGTGGTGGAGGCATCCTCCCCCTTCCGCGGGGCATGGATCGTGGCCAACTGGAAGGGCCATTCCGCCCGCCGTGCGCACAGGGCGCTTTTCATGCACGCCGATCCGGTGGCCGCCCACCTCCAGGTCTGGACCCAGAGCATCATGAAGGCGGACACGGTGGACAAGGCCGCCTTCTGGTACTGGCGCTATCTCGCCCGCACCGCCCGGGCCTATGACAGCGTGATCGTCGGCTCCCGCTGGTTCGGCCAGCGAATCCAGCGCCATGGCGGCATCGCGTCCGAACTGGTGCCGCTGGGCGTCGACACGGATCTTTTCCACCCACGGCGGCGCGACAATGCGCTGCGCCGGCAGATGCTGGCTGATTTCGGCCTGCCGCCATCGGCCACCCTGCTGGTGGGCGTGGGCCGCCACCATCATGAAAAGCAGTGGCCAGTCGTGTTCGAGGCCGTGGGCGCCGTGCGCGACCAGAATGTCGCCATGATCCAGATCGGCAACGGCTTCGCCAACGAGCGCGTGACCCGCGCCGCCGAGGCCGCCGGGAACATCCGGCTGCTTGGCCATATCGGCGACCGCGAGCAACTCGCCCGCATCCTCGCCTCCTCTGACGCGATGATCCACGGCAGCAGGGCCGAAACATTCGGCCTCGTCGCATCCGAGGGACTGGCATCGGGCATTCCGCTCATCCTGCCCTCTGAAGGTGGCTGCACCGATGCTGCGGAACCGGCCTGGTCCGAGCTATACGAACCGGGCAATCCGGCGGCCGCGCGCGATGCCATCCACCGCCTGCTGAACCGGGATTCCGATGCGCTGCGGGTGGCGGCCATGGGTGCGCGTCACACCCACATCTCGACACCGTCCCAGCATTTCGAGCGGCTGTTCAGCCTCTACCGCGATGCCGCGCCACCACTGATGTCGCCCGCGCCCGCCAGCCAGCCGGAAACCGGCATGGGCCGGGTAGCAGCGGCCGCCTGAGCAACAGGGCGGGGCGCATGCCCCTGCCCTGCCGCCGGGCGATGCCGGCAAAACCGCTATTCGGCGGCTTCGGCCAGCGGCAGCGCTTTTACCGGGGCAGCGGGCGGAACAGTCGCCGTGACGGGCCCCGGCTTGCGGAACTGCAGCACGCCATCGTCGAGCGGAGCGTGGCGGATGCTCTTCCTGTCACGCAGATAATCCTGTGTATCGCGCCAGGGGTCCGTCGAGGACTGTCGCGGCAGCACATCCTTCGCCCGCTGCACATAGCCCGAGGTCAGGAGCAGCGGTTCGTCCTCCACGGCCACCGTGCGCACCGGCACGGCCACGGGGGTATCGCGGCTGTCCATCTCCTTCAGCAGGCGGCAGGCATATTCGCAGGTCAGATCGGCCCGCAGGGTCCAGGAAGCATTGAAATAGCCAAAGACGTACAGGAGGTTCGGCACCCCCTCCAGCATCATGCCGCGATAGACATAGCGTTCATTGGGTTCAACCTTCACGCCATCGACGGAAATGCCGGCGCCACCCAGCATCTGCATCCTGAGGCCCGTGGCCTTGACGATGATGTCGGCATCCAGCCGCTCGCCGGATTTCAGCACGATCCCGGCTTCGTCCAGATGGCCGACATGGTCGGTCACGACAGAAGCCCGCCCGGCCTTCAGGGCATCGAAGAAATCGCTGTCGGGCACGAGGCAGAGGCGCTGCTCCCAGACATTGTAGCGGGGCTGGAAATGCGCCTTCACCGTCTCTTCCGGCAGTTCCTTCAAAAGCATCTTCGTCAGCCGGGCATTCACTGTCTCAGGCCGCGTCCGCGCCCGCTTGAACACCAGATTCTGCATCACGACGTTGCGGAAACGGATGAGATTGTAGGCCATCATCGGCGGCAGGATCCGCCGCAGCGCATTGGCGAGCCTGTCTTCGGCCGGCCGTGACACCATCCATGTGGGCGAGCGCTGCAGCATGGTGACATGGGCCGCCTCGCGGGCGATGTTGGGCACGATGGTAACGGCCGTCGCCCCCGAGCCGATCACGACCACGCGCTTGCCGCGATAATCGAGATCCTGCGGCCAGTGCTGGGCGTGGAAGATGCGCCCGGCGAACCGCTCCTCGCCATCCAGATGCGGGTTGTGCGGATTGTCATAGCTGTAATAGCCGGCCGCCATCAGCAGCATCCGGGCGGAAAAGCGGCGCGCGCCATCGGGTGTATCGGCCGTCACGGTCCAGCGGGCGGTGGTGCTGTCGAAGCTGGCATCCACCACCTTGTGGCGAAAGCGGATGTGCTGCTCGATCCCGCCTTCGCGCGCGGTGTCACGCACATAGCGCAGGATGTTGGGCCCGTCGGCAATCGCCTTCTGTTCCGTCCATGGGCGGAAATTATAGCCCAGGGTGAACATGTCGCTGTCGGACCGGATTCCGGGATAGCGGAACAGATCCCAGGTGCCGCCGATCGCCTCGCGCGCTTCGAGGATGGCGTAGCGCTTGCCGGGGCATTTATCCTGCAGGTGCCATGCGGCGCCGATGCCCGAAAGCCCCGCCCCCACGATGAGGACGTCCAGTTCTTCCATTCCCAACCTCCCGATGGCGTGTTCGCCTTGCGGATACTCTGTCATGCGGAGTTCTGCTCCGCAAGTTTGGAGGAAGCGGCAGGCCAGAACGTCAGGGTCAGCCAAGATGCGAAAGGAAGCCCTCGGCCGGGGGGTGCTGGAAGGCGTGCGCGGGGGCGCCTTCCAGCCATGGCGCATGATCGGCGGCCGACAGCACGACCGGCATCGCCCTGGCATGGACGGGGGCGACCAGCCGGTCCGGCGCGCAGGTCAGGAAGGCGAAACGCGGCAGATCCTCGCCGGGCACGGGCCGCAGCAGCCCCGCAAAGGCGAAGGGCGCGCCATCGGCCCTGCCGAACCAGTGCCTCACCTTGCGGCCCGTTGCGGGGTCGGGCTGGTCTGTCCATTCGGCAAAGGCCGTTGCCGGCACAAGGCAGCGAAGCCCGGGCTTTGCCAGTGCGGCGCGCCAGAAGGGGCTATCCAGGTTACGGATATTGACCACCGGCCGTTTCCCCGCCGCCGGCGGCGGCACGCCCCAGCGCGCCGGGCAGAGGGTGCGCCCGCTGCCGGATATCCGAACGACAGGCGCGACACTGTCGGGAAAGGCGCTGGCCGTCGGTTGCAAGCCTTCCTCCGCTTTTGCGCCGAAGGTGGCAGCAATGTCGGCGAGGCTGCCATCCAGCCGGTAGTTGGTGCACATGGCTCCTTCTCCCTGCCCACGATTCCGGCCAGCAACCCGGCCGCGATTCCGGCCCTAGCGCGCGTTGAAGCTGATGCTGATCCTGTCGGCGCGGGCGGACGATGGCATCACCTCGTGCCGCAGCCAGCTTTCCCACAGGAACAGCGTGCCGGGCGCCGGGCGGGCATAGACGAAGGGCCGGGCCGCCTCGGGCGCGTCAGGCGTGCGGGTGGGGGCCGCCATCATCATCGGCAACCGCGGATCCTCGAGCTTCAGGGCGCCTGCCCCGTCCGGCACCTCCACATAAAGCGTGCCGGAAATGATGCTGTGCGGGTGGATGTGGCCGCTGTGCCCGCCGCCGGGCTTCAGCAGATTGACCCACAAGCTGTCGATCTTCGGCGCACGGCCGCCAAGATCCATGTGGGCGCCAGCCGCGAAGGCGAGAAGATGCGGCCGCAGCCTCCGCACAAGGGCGGAAAAGGCCGGATCGCGGGCCGGCAGATCATCGAGGGAGGCATAGCTTGTATAGCCCCGGTAGCCATTGGCCCGGCACCAGCGCCGCCCGGCGCCATCATCCTGCGCCAGCATGCGGACGCTGTGCGCCAGTTCGGCAAGCAGATCCCCGTCATCCAGCTGCGCCTCGTAGAAGGGCGTGGCGAAGAGCTGGCGCATGCCGGACGGGAGGCCCGGTTCCGGAACCAGTGAAGGGGAAGAGGATTGCGGTGCCATGCCGCCTTCAATCACGCTGCCGGGCAGGGCGCAAGGCACGCTGCTGACACGGATGGCGGGACGAGGGAATTCCGCACTGGCTCCCCGGGTAGGATTCGAACCTACGACCGTCCGATTAACAGTCGGATGCTCTACCGCTGAGCTACCGAGGAATGCCGGTGCGGAGGGCGCGCCATAATGCAGGCTTTTGGGGAAGGCAAGCCCTCTTCTGCCATTAGTGCAGGGGATGAGGGCGTGGGCATGAGGGCGTGGGCTTGCGGTTCGGGGGCTATCCGGCGGTCTTGCGGGTGGATGCCGTGGCCTGCGTGATGTCCGCCGAATCGTCCGGGCCTGTGCGCGGGCCTGTGCGCATATCGGTGCGCGGGCCGGCCACATGGCGGCGCTGTCCGCCATGCCTCATTACCTTGGCAGGGAAAGGCCTGCTTCGCCCCCGGAAACCCAGAATCCTGTTGGAACGTGGCGAAGCCGGGCATAGATGACCGGACGAGCACCTGCAAAAGGACGTAACATATCATGGCTACGGCCACACGCCTGCCGGACGAAGCCGGCGCAACACTACAAGCCGCCGCACCGGAATCGGTCGTGGTGCGATTTGCCGGGGATTCCGGCGACGGCATGCAGCTGACCGGTGGCCAGTTCACCCTCTCGACTGCCCTTGCCGGCAATGATCTCGCCACCTTCCCCGACTTCCCGGCCGAGATCCGCGCCCCGCAAGGCACGTTGTTCGGCGTGTCGGCCTTCCAGATCAATTTCGGCTCCGGCCGCATCGACACCGCGGGCGATGCGCCCGACGTGCTGGTCGCCATGAACCCGGCCGCGCTGAAGGTGAACCTGCCCGACCTCAGGGCCGGCGGCCTCATCATCGCCGACAGCGGCGAATTCGGCGATCGCAACCTGAAGAAGGCGCATTACGAGACGAACCCGCTGGAGGATGGCAGCCTTGCCGCCTACCAGCTCCTGGCGTTCGACATCTCGAAGCAGACGCTCGAATCGGTGAAAGCCTTCGGCCTTGGCAACAAGGATGCGCTGCGCTGCAAGAACATGTGGACTCTGGGCCTCGCGCTCTGGATGTTCGGCCGCCCGCGCGCGCCCATCATCGACTGGCTCTCGCAGAAGTTCGCCAGAAGCGAAGTGCTGCGCGACGCCAACATCGCCGCCCTCAACGCCGGCCATGCCTTTGGCGAGACGGCCGAACTTTCCGGGCCGCTGAAGCAGTTCCGCCTGAGCCCGGCCGAGGCCGAGCCCGGCCTCTACCGCACCGTCACCGGCGCCGATGCACTTTCGCTGGGCCTTGTGGCGGGCGCCAAGCTTTCGGGCCTGCCGATGTTCTTCGGCGGTTATCCGATCACCCCGGCCTCGGCCATCCTCCACTCGCTCGCACGGCTGCGCGAATTCAATGTCACGACCTTCCAGGCGGAGGACGAGATCGCGGCAATCTGCTCGGCGATCGGGGCGGCCTATGCCGGCAATCTGGCGGTCACCTCCTCGTCCGGCCCCGGCATCGCGCTCAAGACCGAGGCGATGGGCCTTGCCACGATGACCGAGCTGCCGCTGGTGATCGTGAACTCCCAGCGCGGTGGTCCGTCCACCGGCCTGCCCACCAAGACCGAACAGTCCGATCTTTATCAGGCAGTCTACGGCCGCAACGGCGATACGCCGATCCCGGTGATCTCCGCGCGCAGCCCGTCGGACTGTTTCGACGTCGCGATCGAGGCCTGCCGCCTCGCCCTGGCCTTCATGACCCCGGTGATCCTGCTGACCGACGGCTATATCGCCAATGCGGCAGAGCCCTGGAAGGTGCCCGACGCCGAGGCTTACGAGCCCTTCCCGGTGACCTTCCACGAGGCGATTCCGGAATCGGGCAAGCTCAACCCCTATCTGCGCGACCCAGAGACACTGAAGCGCGTGTGGGTGAAGCCGGGCACGCCGGGGCTGATGCACCGCATCGGCGGGATCGAGAAGAATTACGATACCGGCAACCTCGACTATTCGGCCGCCAACCACCAGAAGATGACGGATACGCGCAAGGCCAAGATCGACGGCATCGCGCGCTACATTCCGGCACAGACGGTGGAAACAGGGCCGGACAAGGGTCCGCTCGTCGTCGTCGGCTGGGGTTCCACCTATGGCCCGATCCGCCAGGCGGTGGAGCTTGTGCGCGCCAGGGGGCATGATGTCGCCCATATCCATATCCGCCATATCTGGCCTTTACCGGCCAACCTCGGCGACCTGCTGAAGGGCTATGACCGGATCTTGGTGCCCGAGATGAACACCGGCCAGCTGAAGACGCTGCTGCGCGACCAGTTCCTGGTTGATGCCCGGCCGCTCAACAAGGTTTCCGGCCAGCCCTTCCGCATCGCGGAAATCGAAGCCGCCATCCTGGGGATGCTGCAATGAACGAGATCACGAAGATCACACCCGCCACCAAGCCCGATGACTGGGCAACGGACCAGGAAGTGCGCTGGTGCCCCGGCTGCGGGGACTATGCCATTCTGAAGGCCGTGCAGCGCACCATGCCACAGCTTGGCGCCAAGCCTGAAAACACGGTTTTCATCTCGGGCATCGGCTGCTCCAGCCGCTTTCCCTATTATATGGAAACCTACGGCTTCCACACCATCCACGGCCGCGCGCCGGCTGTCGCCACGGGCGTGAAGCTGGCCAACCCCGAGCTCGATGTCTGGCTGGTGACAGGGGACGGCGATGGCCTGTCCATCGGTGGCAACCACCTGATGCACCTGCTGCGGCGCAACCTCGATTGCCAGGTGCTGCTGTTCAACAACGAGATCTACGGCCTGACCAAGGGGCAATATTCGCCCACCTCGCGCACCGGCACCCATTCGCCCTCATCACCGGCCGGCTCGGTCGAGCGGCCGGTTTCCCCCTGCGCCTTCGCGCTGGGCGTGAGCGCACGCTTCATCGCCCGCACGATCGACACGGCGCAGAAGCAGATGCCCGAGGTGCTGAAGCGCGCCTATGAGCACAAGGGCGCCAGCTTCGTGGAAATCTACCAGAACTGCGTCGTCTATAATGATGGTGCTTTCGAAGCCTTCACCGAGAAGAAATCCGCCCCCCTCAGCCAGATCTGGCTGGAGCATGGAAAGCCCATGCTGTTCGCCAATGGCACCAAGGGGCTGAAGCTCGACCGCGACCGCCTTCAGCTCGAAGTGATCGACGTGGTGGATGGCGACACCAGCGACGTGCTTGTCCATGACGAGACGAACAGGGCGATTGCCGCCATGCTGGTGGACATGCCCTTCCCGCAGTTCCCGGTGGCGCAGGGCGTCATCTATTGCGACCCGGCCCCCAGCTTCGACCAGGTGATGGAAGCCCAGGGGGAAAAGCTGAGCGCCGGCAAGGTTGCCGACCTCAATGCACTTCTGCGCCGTGGCCAGAGCTGGGAAGTGAAGCCGCAAGGCTGACAGCCCGGCCGGCGTGGCACTGGCCGAAGGGCTGAATGCAGGCTGCAGGCAGGGGAAACGGGGCGTTCATGACGTAAAGCCCATCATGAGGCTGTCATGCACGCCCTGAACCCTTCCGGTGCCCCTGGCGCAAGCCATGTGGCCGCAGATCGCCGCATTGCCGCAGAGCCCGAAGCCCTGCTCGCCGTTCGCGCCGGCAGCGGCGATGCACAGGCCTTCCGCGATCTGGCGCGCCTTGTCGCGCGCCCTGCCCTTGGCCTTGCCATCCGCATCCTCGGCGATCACGCGGCCGCGGAAGACGCGGTGCAGGACGCCCTGTCGAAACTGTGGCGCGAAGCCCATCGCTTTGATCCGTCGCGCGGCAGCTTCGGCGGCTGGTGGCGGAGCATGCTCGTGAACAGCGCACTCGACAGCCGCCGCAGGTTGCGCCCCGCCCTGAGCCGCACCGAAAGCCTCGATACGGCCATCGGCCTTGCCGATGGTGCGCCCTCCCCCGCCGATGCCGCGCAGTCGGCCGAAATCGCCGCGCGGGTGCAGGCCGCAACCGAAAGCCTGCCACCCCGCCAGCGGGCGGCGCTCTCGCTTTTCCATGGCGACGGCTTCAGAATGGCCGAAATCGCCGCGATGCTGGAGACGAGCGAAAAGGCCGTCGAAGGCCTGCTGCTGCGTGCCCGCGCCACCCTCAGAACGCAACTGCTTGACCTGAAGGACGAGCTGGAATGACCAGGCCACGCCCCTTTCCCATGGACCATGACGCAAGCCTTGATCGCGCCCTCAGCACCTGGGCGCGGCATGATGCGGGGGATGAGGCCGCCCTCATGCGTATACTCTCCCATGCAGATGCAATCGCCCAGACGAAACCGGCTCCTGCCCGCCACGCCCCGGCCGAACCGGGACAGGGCGGGCCACGCCGGGCTTTCTGGATGCTGGGCGGCGCGGTGGCGGCTTCCGTCGCCATTGCAGCCCTGCTGGCGCCTTCCCCCCGGCTGGCGTCGCCCATGGCGGGAACCGGCGCACTGGATGCGCAAGGCCTGTTGATGCTGGCCGAGGCAGACGCCGATTCAGGCCTTGCCTTTGCCCTGCTCTACACCCCGACCATCGAAGAGGAGTACCAGCTTTGAAAACCCTTATCCTTGCAGCCGCGGCGCTTATTGCCGCTCCCGCCATCGCCCAGACTGCCCCCGCCCAGACTGCACCATCCGCGACTCCGCAGGCGCAGAACGAAACCCAGGCCCAGCAACCGCGCATGAAGCGCATGGAAGCCGGCCGCATGAAGCACCGCCGCGGGCCGATGTTCGAGAATGTCTCGGCCGAAGGACGGGAAATCCTGTTCGCCGCCATGCGGAAGGACATGGGCGAGCATCGCGCGGAGATGCGCGCTGCCCGCGATCGCATCAACAGCCTCGTCGGCGCGGAAAAGCTCGATGTGGCTGCCCTGAAGAAGGCGATGGACGCCGAGCGCAAGCTGGTGGACGCCCATCATGCCAGGCGCCAGACGGCCATGCTGGAGGCCTTCCAGAAACTTTCCCCGGCTGACCGCAAGGCCTTCGCCGAGGATGCCGGCAAGAGCCGCGCCCGCGTGGAAGCCCGCACCAAGGAATGGCGCGAGCGCGCCGAGCAGCGGCGCGAGCGCATGCGCACGCAGGCGCCGCCCGTGACCAGCTGAGCTGCGGTTCTGCAGCAGGAATGGAAAGGGGGCCTCGCGGCCCCCTTTCTTTTTCCGACCCTGAAAATCCCCGGCTCAGAAGCGGACGCCGGCCGTGACGGCCACGGTGCGCGGCGGTCCATAATAGCCGATGACGGAATTGCCGAAGAGCGCGCCCGGGAAATTATAGCCACCCACGCGATAGCGCTCGTCGGTCAGGTTGCGGCCATGCACCCCGATCGAGAAGCGGTCATCGCCCGAAACCCAGTTGACCGAGGCATCGACCAGAACGGTCGCCGGCTGGTCGAGAAGCGGTGTCGGGATCTCGAACATCGCCTGCTCGGCCCTGAGGGCAACCGCCGGCGTGACGGAAAGGCGGCCGCCGGCAAGGTCTGCCGACCAGGTGGCCGACACATTGGCGACGAATTCGGGCGTGTTCTGGAAGACCCGCTGGTCGGCGACATCGACAGGAACCGTCCCGCCCTGGATGAAGGTCAGGAACTCCTTGTAGTCCGCCGAGGTGTAGCCGAACATCGCCGTGAACTGCAGATTGTCGGTCGGAACCGCGCGCATTTCCACTTCGAGGCCATAGATCACCGCCTTGCCGGCATTGTCCACGAAGCTCGCGATGCCGCCGAACTGGTCGGGCACCTGCACCGTCACCTGCTGGTCCTTGTAGTCGGAATAGAAGCCGGCGATGTTGAGGAACAGGGTGCGGTCGAGGAACGCGCCCTTCAGGCCCAGTTCCCAGCTGTCGATCGTCTCGGGCTGATAGCCATTGACGGTGGTGGGGGTCAGGATGGCGTCTCCGCGCATGTCGAACCCGCCCGACTTGAAGCCCCGGCCCCAGCTTGCATAGAGGTTGAGGTCGCTGTTCGGCTGGTAGCTGATGGCGACGCGCGGGGTGAATTTCTCGAAGCTGGCGCTGTTGGTGTAATCCGAGCGCAGGAGGCCCGGAATGGCGTCCGGGTTGCCGAATTCCGGCGAGCGGATGCCGGTGAAATTCTGCCGGTAGACGCTGCCGCGCTTGTCGTCCTTCGTCCAGCGCAGGCCTGCCGAAAGCTTCAGCTGATCCGTCAGGCTGTAGGAAAAGTCACCGAAGACGGCGATGGATTCGGTCTTCACCGTACCCGATGTCAGCGTCGTCAGATTGGCGAGGCCAAGCACCGTATCGAATGCGCCCGAGGCCTTGCCATCGAGGTAGAAGGCCCCCAGCACGCCCTGGAAACGCTCGGCCTCGACCAGCAGCTGGACTTCCTGGGTGAACTGCCAGTCCTTGTAATAGGCCGGCACGTCGAGAACGGGGCCGGGCGTGTTGTCGAAATCGATCAGCGTGTCGGAGCTGCCATCGCGATAGGCCGTCACCGACTTCAGGGTCAGCACGTCGTTCAGGCCGAACTCGCCCGTCAGGCTGATGCCCTGGGTGACAACCTTGTTGTCATCCCCGATGCCGGCGCGGGTATCATAGACGCTGTCGGTCGGCTCGAAATCGGGCAGGCCGAGGTTCCCGAGGATGCGGCTGCCATGGCGCGGGTTGGAGCGGTCTTCGGTACGGTCGGCGGCGATGCGCACGAAGATGTCGTCACCGGGTGTGAATTCGGCCGAGATGCGGCCCGCCAGCACGTCCTTGTCATAATGTTCGGCGCCCGTCGTCAGGTTCTGGCCATAGCCGTCGCGCTGCAGCCAGGCGACGGCGCCGCCGATGGCGAAGCTGTCGCCCATGGGGATGTTCAGGCTGCCGACGAGATCGATCTGATTGTAGCTGCCATAGGTGGCCCGGACCGAGCCGCCGAGCTCGTTGCCGAGCCGGCGGGTGACATATTTCACCGCGCCGCCGATGGTGTTGCGGCCATAGAGGGTGCCCTGCGGCCCGCGCAGGATTTCCACCCGCTCGATATCGAAGATGTCGAGGACGGCGCCCTGCGGACGGGCGACATAGACATCATCGATGTAAAGGCCGACACCCGGCTCGAAGCCCCACAGCGGGTCCTGCTGACCAACGCCGCGGATGAAGGCGATGAGGGTGGAGTTGGAGCCGCGCGCCACCTGCAGCGTGAGGTTGGGCGTCTGGCGCTGCAGGGCGGTGATGTCGGGCGCGCCCTGTGCTTCCAGCGTATCGCCGGTGATGGCCGTGACAGCGACCGGCACCTCGATCAGGCTTTCCGAACGGCGGCGGGCCGTGACAATGATGTCCCCGTCCGTCACGGTTTCGGCCGTGGTGGCCCGGGGTGTCTGGTCCTGGGCGAAGGCGGGGGCGGCCAGCGCCGTCGCCAGCGCAAACATGGAAAGGGTGCGAAGGGCGTGCATCTCGGTATCTCTCCCAAGGGGGCCTGTTCCGGCCTTGCGATATGGTTGGAATCATGACTAGTGAAACCTGAATCGCCTTTCAACTTCAAAACAGGTCGCGGAGAGTGGCAACGTGAATGACAGGCCAGCTGATGCAGAAGCGCCACAGTCGGAGGTGGCGCGCACGCCCCGCACGGCGCGTGGCCGCAAGACCCTGCGCGCCCTGCTGGATGCAGCGGCGGAGGAATTCGGCGCCAAGGGCTTTCACGCCACCGGCATCACCGACATCACGCGCCGCGCCGGGGTCGCGCTGGGCAGTTTCTACACCTATTTCCCCAGCAAGGAGGACATCTTCCGCGCCCTTGTGACGGACATGTCCGCCCAGGTCCGCGAAGCTGTCGGCCCGCATGTGAAGGCAGCGCCCGGCGCCCTCGAGGGTGAGCGTGAGGCGCTGGCCGCCTTCCTCCGCTTCGTGTCACGCCAGCAGCTCATCTACCGCATCATCGACGAAGCCGAATTCGTCGCGCCCGATGCCTATGCCGAACATTATCGCAGCACCGCCGCCCGCATTGCCGAACGGCTGCAGGCGGGCGCGGCGCGCGGCGAGCTGCGCGAGGACGTGGGCGAGGCCGAGGCCTGGGCCATTGTCGGCATGAACGTGTTTCTGGGGCTTCGCTACGGCGTATGGGAAAAGGACGCCGATCTCGACGGAATCATCGACCGGGCGAACCGCCTGCTCGCCGACGGGCTGCGCCGCCGCGACGGGGACTGAGCCGGAAGGCATGGCTGCCCGGCAGGCTGGGCGGGATGCGGGAAGCATCGCCCATGTCGTGGATGGCGATCAGGAAGGGCGCGACCAGCTGCGGCCCCAGCCCGACCCTGTCGGGCACAGGGCCGGAGGCCCGTTTATGCGCTCAAGGTCTCGGGGGTGCGGATCAGGAAGCGTTGCAGCGCCGCACGCAGGGCGTTCGACAGCGGGATGGAGCCAGTGGGCGTGGCCTGGACGAAGGTGGTCGTGCAGATGCCCACGCACTGCCCATCCTGGAAAAGCGCCTGACCAAGATCATAGGACGCCGTGCCAATCCGCAGGATGCCGGTGCAGACTTCCACCACATCGCGGTGAAACACTTCGCGCAGATAGGTCACGCGGCTGTCGGCGGTGACGATGCGGGACAGGTCATCTTGCCCGAGGCTGCTGAAGATATGGCGTGAAAAGCGCGCGCGCGCTTCATCGTAATAGCCGGCCACGGCGATGTTGTTGATGTGCCGCAGATGGTCCTCGTCGGAATAACGGGTCTGGATTTCGCAGCTGTGCGGATGGATTGCGCGGTCCTGCCGCCAGATGGGGGGCTTCATCGGTCGCCTGTCTCGCCTCTGTTCCTGTGCCGGAGCCACAAGCATGGCCAAGTCGTGGCCACGGTCGCTCCCGAACCGGACTAGTCCCGCCCCGGCCCCGCCTCAATGTCAAATATGGCAGTGTCTGCCGGTCGGCGGCGAGCCGGCGCCAGACGCCCCGTCACTCCCACTCCATAATTGAGATATTTTTTATCCATATAAATCAATTACTTATTAGGCCTAAATTTCAGTGTGTAACATATGTGTAAGACGCTTAAACCAAAGTATCTGTAAATTTTATGTTTTTTCAAAGAGCCCAATCCTGCAACCTTACACGCTGTGCAACCAGCGAACTACTCAAGTGCAGTAGCTCAAAAACCTCAAAATATCTCAATCTGACAGTCACTTATGGGTGCACCATAGACCGAATTATTGCAGTGCGCCAGTTCAATGATCTTGAGCCGCTTCGAATTTTGTGAAACTTTTTCGCGGCCTTGGATGGCTCGTGCAAGAACCATGTCGTGAGCGCACACGAGCCACGGACATAGGACCTGATTGGCGTCAAATCTGCATTTACAGCGGCGAGCAGGCTGGTTGTGCCGTGGGCCCGCTACGTGAGTAGCGGGCAATGGGTGCGGGCGCTGTACGCCGCTTAAAATCGCAGGCTACTGCGCCAGCCTATTGAGCCGTTATCAGCTTGCGTCCGCAACAACACGCCGTTTCCTTCGACGGGTCATATGCGGCTTCAGGTCCGCGTAGGAAATGCCATAGCTCTTGGCCAAATCGACGATCTGCTTGATGGCATCGGCCTGCTCAGCCTGCTTGGCAGCTTCAATCTGCTTTTCCAGCTCGGCTTTCTTGGCCATCAGCTCAGCAAGTTTGCTCATCTTGAGTTCCTTAAGGTGTTGTGGATTTGGACCTGACCATTCCCATTGTATTGTCGGGTGCTGATATGGACAATGACCTTGAGGCCTGTGCACGAAAGGATGCAGGGCCCAGCGTCATTTGCGCGGATTATATTTGCCCTGCGGCTTCGCGTAGACGGGGAATTTGCCGCGAGCGAGATGGTAAATCAGACGGCACGCCCCATCGAAATGCCCGGACATGAAGTCGGAAATGTCGTCTGGTGTCAGATATTTCAAAGACCGTGGCAAAATCAGGTCGTCATGTATGGCGCTAAAAATCTTCCCAAAGCTATCCGTCAATGGCGCTTTCATCACTGCATCGTAGACGACAAGCTTGTTGTACAAACCTTCAAGGTCATAACGCCGGGTGGCTAGTTCGTACTTCCGACGCATATCAGGACGGCGGTCATAATAGGTTAGCCGAGCGATTTTAAACGCCTCTTCGGCCTGCTTAAGCATATAAGGCAAATTGCCATCAAACGGAAAGAAGAAGGCCATGCCGTCCTTGAGGTCGGCAATCTGCTCTCGGTTCAGGTTTGTTGTCGGCTGCGCTTCAGTCTCAAACATATCACTGAAGAGCCAGCGACCTTTACGCTTCCACCAATCCTCGAAGCCCTCCCCTGATACGATGTCAAAATCGATGAGGATTTCCGCTGCATTTGGGGACGGCGCTGCCTTGGCTGCACTGCGATGGCGGACATACAGGATGTGGAAGTGATACCAGTAGTAATAGATGTTTCCTGAGTAAGGTTCACCGCTTGGCGCATTCGCCAATGGCTTGTTGTTGCCCGGCCTCCCTGGATCAGTTTTGCCGATGTCAAAGGGGGTAATATACTGACAGCAAAAGTTTTTATCGTCGAGCACCTTACGTCACTCCCTCTGACTTGCTCCATTACCCCCCGTTGTGGGATTTGCCCATGAGCCGGGGTTAGGATTGTTTCCCAACCTCAAGTCACTCCCATAGATGGCCTCCCCGTCAGCTCAAGCAAAGCTGATGCGTGATCTCAAGGACACGCTTTCTGACGAAGGGAAACTCATCATGAATATCGCAACTGAAACCACGACTTTCGCACTTCCGAAGCCTCCCACTGTTGATGACATGGAGGGCTTCATTGGCGAGGCCAAGCGTGAATATGCAAACCAGAAGAGCAGCGCAATGAGGTCCGCGGCCTATGCGTACCTGACGTGGCACTGGGGGGCGTCGGAACACGCCGAGCCGGAAATGCGCCTGTGGCTGTCTGAGCAGATCGACAAGGCAAACAAGGGCATCGAAAAGTTCAACAGCGATGTCGACAACGATAAGCGCCGCGCCAAAGAGCTTGCCGCGAACAAGATCAACGAGAACCTCTCTGACGAGGAAAAGGCCCGCCTCACTGCACTGCACAAGCGTACTTCTGCGCAGTGGGCACAGGCCAAGCAGGTCAAGATCGATGCCCGTGCGGGTGCCAGCAAGTTCACCTGCGTGGTCAAATATGTCTTCGGCTTTGTGAAGCCTTCGGATGCCAGCCTCGTGTCGCGCTATGCGAAGGTGCTGGAATACATTGAGCAGCACAAGGACCAGCTGGCAGGTGCGTTCACTGTGGATGCCATCGTTGACCTGCTCGATGACGCAGGTGGTTTCGAGGCCGCACTCGACAAGGTGCGCAACCCCGAAGCTGCCAACGATGACAAGGTGCGTGCCGCCACCCTGACCAAGATCAAGGAAGCAGTGGATCGCGTCGATGATGGCACCGAGCTTGCCATCAAGGCCAAGTATGAAACGGGCGGTTATGTCTTCCTTGTCGGACGTTCGACTGCAACGGGCGTGACTGTCTGCGGCCAACTTGCGATCAGCAATGACAATGAGGCCGAGGAGCTGCTGTTCAAGATCGACGAGGATGTCATCGGGTCGGCGGAACCCACCGTGGACTTCATGGCCCGCGTGGTCAGCATCGGTGAGCTGGTGCGCGAAGGCCGCGAGGGCAACGTCACCAAGGACGGCACCAACGCTGGCGAGAAGCACAAGGTCACGCGGACCTATTCTCTGACCAACTTCGGCGGCAAGCCGAACATGGTTGTGTCGGCGCGGTATGGCGAGGCTTCTGCCGTTGTGCATGCCTCGCCCAAGGCGGACATTGTCGTCGGTACGGTCGAAGAGGGTCAGGGCTTGCTGCTTGACCCTGAAACGTCCTCCAAGGCGACCAAGCTGTTCAGCAATGCCGCTCGCCGCCTGCTGATGAAGGTCAATGTCGGACCGGGCGATCCTGATGCGCCTGTGCAATGGGAAGTGGTCACTGACCTCGACGGTGACGAGGAAACGACCACGTTCGCATGGAAGTCGATGTACCACCAGATGCACTGTCCGATCGACATGCGCCGCTTTGAACACAACAGCACGATCTCGTTGACCCACGCCGACCTGCGTCAGGTTTACACCGACTATCTGCACGAGTGGCTGGGGACCAAGAAGGATGACAAGAAGGTCGGGAAGCCGCTGACGGTTGCCTTCGACGGCATCAACTTCGCGGTGGGTCACGAAGCGTTCGGGCACAAGTCCTACGCTTTCGGCAACAAGCAGGAAGCATCCGTCGCGCTCCAGATGCGTCCGCGCGATGTGGTAGACCTGTTCCGCAAGCTCGTCGAACTCAACGTGTCGCATGTGTCGCTGCAGGGCGACACTGATGGCATGCTGGCAGCGAGCTGGGGGGACGATGTGGGCGACTACATCATCTACCTTCCCACCATCGACAAGCGCGGCGGTCTCGACCGCACCTGCCTCGGGCAGATGAAGCCCAAGAAGTAAGCGTCTGGCATCTGCGAGGTGGCCGCGCTGTCACCTCGCAAGCCAAAAACATCTCAAGCAACTCAAAATCTGGAGAAATTCAATGGAAGCGATTTTCCACAAGGGCGAAGCTGTGTCTTATCCCAAGGTGCCCAACCACATCGTCAATGATCCCACGCCAAAGGATCAGGCAATCTACATTCCTTCGATCTCGCCGGGCTTTGCCATGGCCGTGCATGAGGGGAAGTGGCGTAATCTTCCCAACGGCGTGGTGCCCAAGGACCTCAATTTCCTCGATCCCAGCAACAAGCTCCTGCGCCTCAGCCATGCCATGACTTCTGCTGGTCAGGCACTGAACCAGACCAAACCCTGCATTGTCTCTACGCGGGATCGCGCTGCTACCCTGATCGTGGGTGATAGCGGCGGGTTCCAGATTGCCTCGGGACGCCTGTTCGTCGCTGGTGATGGCGATCGCCTGCGCATTCTTCGCTGGCTGGAAAACAATGCCGACGTGGCCATGACCCTCGACGTGCCGACCGGTCCCGTGGCGAAGAACCCTCATCTCTATCGCTACAAGACGGTGCAGGATTGTCTCGCAGACACGCTTGAGCACCTCACGTACTTCGCCGCTAACCGTAAGAATCCGCACACTCGCTTCCTGAATGTGTTGCAGGGGAACACGCCCGCCGAGGCGGATGCATGGTACGATGCGGTCAAGGTCTTCGAGTTTGAAGGCTGGGCGCTGGCTGGTTTCCTGCGCCACGATTTCTACGAGGTGTGCCGCCGCATTCTCATCATGGCCGACGAAGGCCAGCTCGATGACAAGAGCTGGATCCACATCCTTGGCACCTGCGAACTCGACACCGCCGTGTTGCTCACGGCATTGCAGCGTTCCATCAACCGGCACATCAACCCGAACCTGCGCATTAGCTACGATACCAGCAGCCCGTTCCGGATGCTGGCATACAATTCGGTCTACACGCTGCCGCAGTTCACCACGAAGACGATGACGATGGGCGCGAAGTTTGCGCCTGATGACACCTGCTTCATCAGCTCTCAGGTGCGCTGGCCGTGGCCTAGCCCGATTGGTGATCGCATGGTCATGGGCGACTTCTGTGTTCCCGGCCATCGTCACACCCGGCACTACCGTGATCACCTCAGCGAAACGCTGGCAGCGCATCACAATCTCGGTGCACTGTGCTGGGGGATTGCCACGGCAAACCGTGTGTTCGATGCGGAATGCCTGAACCACGACCACACCATTGCGCTTCCGGTTGGTGCCGCAGCCGAGGCCATTGAGAAGGTCATTGCTTCCGGGTCGATGCAAACGCTTTCCGGTTTTGCCGGGACGTTCGCCAACCTCCGTCACGGCAAGCTGCCCGACAGCGGTGATGAGGACCGCGCCTACTGAACCATAACATAACAACCTAGCTGCACGGTCTTTGCCAACGTGCAGCCACCTCGATGGCATGGTGCTTTGTTACCTTTGGCACCATGCCATCTTTTTTCACTGCACAATTCACTGTCTGGAATGACTTGGCTATCGTACCCCATGCGTGGCGATTACAATGGGGGGACTGAAGTGAGACTGAGCAAGCAACCGTATCCGATTACGACGCTAAACGGGCTCAGGAACGCAATTGACCCTACGCCGGACTATCAGCGACCGCCCGCGTGGAACCTCAAGCAGAAGCAGCTTCTCATCGACTCAATTCTTCGCGGCTATGACGTGCCAAAGATGTACTGGCACCGCCTACCGAAGGGCGAAGGGTTCAAGTTTGCAGTGATCGATGGTCAGCAGCGTCTCCGAACCATATGGGAATTCTGCGCCAACGAGTTCGCCCTCGCCAAGAATGCAGACCCGATTGATGGTGAGGCCGTCGCTGGCAAACGCTATTCCGATCTCGACATCGACCTCATGTCGAAGTTCGACATCTATCCCATCGACATCGTGATCGTTGAAGAAGCCGTCCAAAACGAGGACGAGGACGAAATCCGCGACATGTTCCTGCGGTTGCAGAACGGCACGACGCTAAAGGCGCAGGAAAAGCGCAACGCCATGCCGGGACAGATGCGCGATTTCGTCAAGGAGCTGGCCAAGCACCCATTCTTTGAGAGCTGCAAATTCAGCAATTCACGCTTCACGTTCGATCACATCGCAGCGCAGATGGTGTGTCTGGAGGAAGCTGGCGGTCCTGCAAACGTCAGGGACAGCGACCTCAACCGCCTCTACGCTGAGAACGGCCATTTCGATGTAAATGGGAAGCTGGCCAAGAAAGTCCGCCGCGTTCTCGACTATCTCAAGCGATCCTTCCCGGAAAAGACGCCCGAGCTGGAACGCTACAATGCGATCACACTCTACTGCCTCGCCTCGACGTTGTTGGAAGGCTATGTCCATCAAGGCACCGAACCGCAGCTGGCCCAATGGTTCATCAGCTTCGAGACAGAGCGGCGTCAGCAGAATGAGCTGGATGAAGAGCAGCGTGACCCGCAGTTGATCGAATATCTGCGCCTGACGAGCTATTCCACCGACACTGCCGAATCCATCAGAGGGCGGCTTGAGCTCATGGAGAAGCTGTTCTTCCTCGCCTACCCCGAGATCGAACCGCTCGACACATCGCGAATTTTCACGCCGGAACAGCGGCTGGCCATCTTCCGAAAGGATAACGGCCACTGTCAGCTCAAGATTGCCTGCAACGGCGACAAGCTGAGCTGGGGTGAATGGCACGCGGATCACATCGTGCCTCATTCCAAGGGCGGCAAAACCACCGTGGCCAATGGTCAGGCTGCCTGCCCGGCGTGCAACCTCGCGAAGAGCAACAAGACCTGAGCGCAGCCCTATTGAAGGGGCGCACTCGCTCGTAGGTGATGCCATTTTTCTTGGGTGTCTCAAGGTGACTTGACCTCGGAAGGCTACCGAAGGACAAGCCTTCTATGGACAAGAAAGCCCTCTCTGAGCGTGATATTTGCACGAAATTCATCACGCCTGCCGTAAAAAAGGCTGGCTGGGATGAAATGACCCAGATCAGAGAAGAAGTGAGCTTTACCAAGGGCCGCATTATTGTGCGCGGCAAGATGGTCAGCCGGGGACAAGGCAAGCGGGCCGACTACATCCTCTACTATAAGCCCAATATTCCCCTCGCTCTAATCGAAGCCAAGGACAACACGCAGGCCATTGGCGCAGGGATGCAGCAAGGGCTGGAATACGCTGCGACGCTGGACATTCCCTTCGTGTTCTCGTCAAACGGTGACGGATTCGTGTTTCACGACCGGACTGGCAATGCGGCCACTGTCGAAACGACGCTGAGCCTCGATGATTTCCCGTCACCGGATGAGCTGTGGCGACGTTATGCCGAAGCCAAAGGACTGACCGCTGAGGCGGAAGAGATCGTCCTCGAAGACTATTACGATGACGGCAGCGGTAAGACCCCGCGCTACTATCAGGTCAATGCGGTCAACGCTGCAATGGAGGCGATTGCCAAGGGGCAAAACCGCATTCTGCTCGTCATGGCCACGGGCACGGGCAAGACATACACCTCGTTCCAGATCATCTGGCGGCTGTGGAAGGGCGGGCACAAGAAGCGCATCCTATTCCTCGCAGACCGGAACGTGCTGGTCGATCAGACCATGGTCAACGACTTCCGGCCCTTTGGTCCAGCCATGGCCAAGCTGTCCGCTAACTCCAAAACCATCGAACGCGACGATGGCAGCAAGATCGAGCTGCCCACTGCCGTAGACAAAAAGCGCCGTGTCGATACGGCCTATGAGGTCTATCTCGGGCTTTACCAGTCGCTGACTGGCCCCGAGGAGCGTCAGAAGCTCTACAAGGAATTCTCACCGGGCTTCTTCGACCTCATTGTGATCGACGAATGCCACCGTGGCAGCGCCGCCGAGGACAGTGCGTGGCGTGAAATCTTGGAACATTTCTCGGACGCAACGCAGATCGGTCTGACTGCCACGCCCAAGGAAACCGAGTACGCCTCCAACATCGCCTACTTTGGTGCGCCGGTATACTCCTACACGTTGAAGCAGGGCATTCGCGACGGCTTCCTCGCACCCTACAAGGTCATCAAGGTGCACATCGACCGCGACGTTCAAGGCTACCGCCCTGAGAAAGGGCAGGTGGATCGCGATGGCAATGAGATCGAAGATCGCATCTATAATGCCAAGGACTTCGACCGGAATTTGGTGCTGGACGACCGCACCAAGCTCGTTGCCAAGAAGGTCACTGAGTTTCTCAAGGAAAGTGGCGACCGCTATCAGAAGACCATTATCTTCTGCGTGGATCAGGAGCATGCTGCACGGATGCGGCAGGCGTTGATCAATGAGAACGCCGACCTTGTTGCTGAGAACCACCGATACGTCATGCGCATCACGGGCAATGACAAGGAAGGGCTGGATCAGCTGGGCAACTTCATCGATCCCGAGGTTCGCTACCCCGTGCTCGTCACCACCTCCCGGCTACTCTCAACCGGCGTCGATGCACAGACCTGCCGTTTGATCGTGCTGGATCGCGAAGTGGGCTCGATGACCGAGTTCAAGCAGATCGTCGGTCGTGGCACCCGTGTTCACGAGGACACCCGCAAGTTCTTCTTCACACTCATGGATTTCCGAGGGGCGACCAACCACTTTGCCGACCCAGATTTCGACGGCGAGCCAGTGCAAATCTACGAACCGGGCGGCGATGATCCGATTACGCCACCGGATAACGAGCCCGTCATCGACGACGATGGCAATGAGCAGGCCGATAAGCCCGGCGAAGGTGAAACTGTCATCGATGATGGCGGCAGCACGGACATCAACATCGGCGATGATGGCGGCAAGAAAGGCAAAATCTACGTCGACGGTGTTCCCGTGGTCATCGTCGCCGAGCGGATTGAGTACCTCGACGAGAACGGCAAGCTGGTCACGGAAAGCCTGAGGGACTTCACGAAAAAGGCGCTGCGCAAGCACTTCGCTAGCCTCGATGAGTTCCTCAAGCGTTGGAATTCCACGGAGCGCAAGCAGGCTATCATCGATGAACTGGCAGCCGAGGGTTTGTCGCTCGACGTAATCGCCACCGAGCTTGGCAAAGACCTCGATCCCTTCGATGTCGTTTGCCACATTGCCTTCGACCGCAAGCCGTTGACCCGGCAGGAACGGGCGGCAGAGGTCAAGAAACGCGACGTTTTCGGGAAGTACGGGGATCAGGCACGAGCTGTGCTCGATGCGCTGCTAACCAAGTATGCGGATGAAGGCATGCTTAACCTCGATGACGCCAATGTGCTGCGCATTCCGCCGTTGAACGAGCTGGGCACGCCAGTACAGCTCATCAAAGCCTTCGGAGGCAAGGCTGGCTTTGAAGATGCCGTCCACGCTCTCCAGAACGAACTTTATCAGGCAGTCGCGTAGCATGGAGAAGATCGGCAGCCAATCGATCTGGTCGTTTTTTGACGCCAATCCAACGTCGCGGCCCGCCTCAAACCACGCAATCAGGGGTGGGGGCGGACATCCGGTGAACTCCTATTTGGAGCTAGCACGCAAGGTCGCAGAGCTACAGTTTCTCAATCGAGACCATGTGCTGCTTTTTAGGGGGCAGTCCAAGGATCACCTGACCACCAAAGGCAACAGTATGCTGAAGGCGAGCATCTTCCGACATGAGGGGAAGAAGGTTCCGTCAAGGGCGGTGTTAGAGCGACGGTTCGCCACTCTCCTGTGTGCTGAGAAGCTGCTCGTCGAAGCCTATGGCACAGCTAAGCTTAAGGGGCTCGAAAGGCTCCGTCGGCAACGTTTGATCCGGTGGTCGATCCTCCAGCATTATGAAATCTGCAAAACGCCGCTTCTGGATGTCACTCATTCGCTACGAGTGGCCTCGTCTTTCGCGACTGATGGGAATGATGGCGATGAGGCCTACCTCTATGCTTTTGGCGTTCCAAACTTGAGCGGCGCTATCACCGCGAGCTCAGAGGCAGGATTGCAGATTGTCAGGCTTTCAAGCGCCTGCCCTCCGGATGCTGTGCGGCCACATATCCAAGAGGGCTATCTCGTGGGGGAGTACCCTGAGATCCCTGATTATGAGCAGCAGAGCCACTACCAATTCCATGAGATGGATTTCGGAAGGCGTTTGGTCGCCAAGTTTCGCTTCAATCCGAAGTCATTTTGGGCGTCAGAGCACCATCAGCCAGCACCTCATGATGCTCTTTATCCGAGTGCACAGGACCCTCTACTTGAGATTGCACAACAGATAATCGCCACTCTCAACAAGGAAGTCGCATAACCAATGTCAGTCCGTACCCTCGTCAAATCCATTCAGGACATCATGCGCAAGGACAGCGGCGTCGATGGTGATGCCCAGCGCATCAGTCAGCTCTGCTGGCTGTTTTTCCTGAAGATCATCGACGATCAGGACCAAGAGCTGGAATTGATGCGCGAGGGCTATCGCTCACCCATCCCAGAGCAGTTTCAATGGCGCACATGGGCCGCTGACCCTGAAGGTTTGACCGGCGATGCCCTGCTGGCCTTCGTCAATGAAGAGCTGTTTCCCGCCCTCAAAGCCCTGCCCGTCACTGCGCAGCCTGGGGATCGTCGCCGCGTGGTGCGCGATGTGTTCGAGGACGCCTACAACTACATGAAATCCGGGCATCTGCTGCGGCAGGTGGTCAACAAGATCAACGACATCGACTTCAACAATCTCACCGAACGCCAGCACTTTGGCGACGTTTACGAGCACCTGCTCAACGATCTGCAATCGGCGGGCAATGCCGGGGAATACTACACACCCCGTGCTGTCACGGCGTTCATGGTGGATCGCATCGATCCGCGTCCCGGCGAGATCATCTTCGATCCGTCTTGCGGCACAGGCGGCATGCTGACCTGCGCCATGAAGCATATGCGGGATCGCTATGTGAAGCGGCCTGAGGACGAGGCGCTGATGCAGCAATCATTCCGGGCGGTGGAGAAAAAGCCGCTGCCGCACATGCTTTGCGTCACCAATATGCTGCTGCACGGCATCGAAGACCCAAGCTTCGTGCGTCACGACAATACGCTGGCCCGCCCCTACATCAGCTGGGAGCAGAAGGATCGCGTCGATGTCATCATCACCAACCCGCCCTTTGGCGGCAAGGAAGAGGATGGCATTGAAAGCAACTTCCCTGCGCATTTCCGCACCCGCGAAACCGCAGACCTGTTCCTAGCCCTGTTCATTCGCCTGTTACGCGATGGCGGTGTAGCTGCCGTGGTTCTCCCCGATGGCACCCTGTTTGGCGAAGGCGTGAAGACCAGGCTCAAGGAGCATCTGCTCGAAGAGTGCAATCTCCACACCATCGTTCGCCTGCCCAACAGTGTGTTCAAACCCTATGCCTCCATCGGCACTAACCTGCTGTTCTTTGAGAAGGGGCAGCCGACCAAGGAAGTTTGGTACTACGAGCATCAGGTTCCGGCAGGGCAGAAGGCCTATTCGATGACCAAGCCAATCCGGTTTGAGCATTTCCAGAGCTGCATTGACTGGTGGGGCGGCGCAGCTCGTGCAGGGCGCGAAGAAGGCCCGCAGGCTTGGAAAGTGACCATCGATGAGGTGAAGGCTCGCGGCTACAACCTTGACATCAAGAACCCACATAGCGTTGCAGCCGACCACGGCGACCCGGCTGAACTACTTGAGGCACTCAATCGAGCCGAGACGAAAACGGTGGAACTGCGCGATCAGCTCAAAGCCATTTTGGCCGAGGCGCTTGCACGATGAACGCTGCGCTATTGCTGGAACACTATGCGCAGATTGCCGATGCGCCCGATGCCATTGCGCGGCTGCGCCGGTTCATTCTGGACCTCGCAGTGCGCGGGAAGCTGGTTGAGCAAGACCCGAACGATGAGCCTGCATCGGAGCTGTTGAAGCGGATCGCAGCCGAACGGGCGCGGCTTGTGAAGGTCGGAGAAGCGCAGAAAGGCAAAGACCTATCTCCAGCTGCTGAGGATGCAGAATTCGATCTGCCACAATCATGGAATTGGGCCCGGCTTGGCTCGATCACATCATATATTCAGCGTGGAAAATCACCGACATATGCAGAGATCGACGGACTGCCGGTCGTTTCGCAGAAATGCGTCCAGTGGAGCGGCCTGAACCTTGGCGCAGCGCGGTTGATCACCAGGCAGTCTTTGGAGAAGTACGAGAAAATCCGTTTTCTCCAAGATGGCGATCTTCTGTGGAACTCTACAGGCACAGGCACCATCGGACGGATTATCCGGATCGAGAACGTTCCGGATAATTTAGTCTGCGACAGCCACGTTACAGTCGTGCGGTGCCTATGTGTTCTCTCCGAGTATATTCGCATATGGCTCCGCTCTGACCACGTCTATGGCGTCATTGAGGATCGCGCAGCCGGGTCCACCAATCAGGTCGAACTGACGGCCCAAATGGCGACGAACCAAGTCGTCCCCATTCCACCTCTTGCGGAACAGCATAGGATTGTTGCCAAAGTCGATGAGCTGATGGCGCTGTGCGATCAGCTTGAGATTGCACAGACGGAGCGTGAAACGGGCCGAGACAAGCTCACGCTGTCCACCTTCGCCAAGCTCAACGAACCCGATCCCGAAACCTTCGCCAACGATGCCCGCTTTGCGCTCGAACATCTTGAGCCACTCACGAAACGCACGGATCAGATCACGCAACTTAGGCAGACGATTCTGAACCTTGCTGTGCGGGGGAAGCTCGTTGAGCAAGACCCGAATGAGCTACCCTTATCGATTGATCTTGTGGCCAAAATTGATGAAGCCCCATGTGAACTTCCTCCTTCGTGGCAATGGGTACATTTCTCGGATGTCGCGAGCTTCGAAAACGGCGACAGAAGTAGCAAATATCCGAATCGGTCCGAATACGTTTCTGCTGGCGTGCCTTGGATAAACACAGGCCACATAAATCCGGATGGTTCGCTGTGCGCGGCGACAATGAATTACATCACGGAGGCAAAGTTCCGATCGCTTGGTGGCGGAAAGATCCGTCCTGGTGATCTCCTGTACTGCCTACGAGGTGCGACATTCGGCAAGACAGCATACGTCGAGCCTTACGAGGAAGGTGCAATCGCCTCATCCTTGATGATCATTAGGCCTTCGCCATTCCTTAATAAGCGATATGCATATTCCTACCTCACCTCGCCCCTTGGGCGACAGCAACTGAAGAGGTTTGACAATGGAACCGCGCAACCCAATCTTTCTTCGGCAAGTGTCAAACGCTACCTGATTCCCCTGCCGCCCCTCGCTGAACAGCACCGCATCGTGGCTAAAGTCGATGAGCTTATGGCGCTATGCGATCAGCTTGAGGCCAGCCTCGTCGAAGGTGAGCAGACCCGCTCCAAGCTGTTGGAAGCTGTGCTGCACGAGGCTTTGGAAGCGGCCTAATAAGGGAGCGTTTTCGCTTGCCCACTCCTAAGTACATGCTGCTCGTTTCAAAATCGCGAGCAGCCTGCCTGTCAGCTATCGAAACATACAATCGCGCCTCATCGCTTTACCGTGAGGAGACGTTTGCGATTCTTATGATTAACGCTTGGGAGCTTCTTCTCAAGGCCCGGATTATGCGGGAAAATGGTGGCAAGGTCAGTTCGCTTCATGAGTTTAAGCCGCGAAAGAGGAAGGATGGAAGCCCAAGCAAATTTCGGGAGGTGAAGCTCACTCGCTCGGGTGCTCCCATGACGATAGGCTTAGAGCGTTGCTGCAACCTCGTGGCCAGCTTTCCTCAAGACAAAATTGATAAGCACTGCATAGCTAATATCGAAGCGTTGTTGGAAATCCGTGACAGTGCAACACACTTCATTGCGACTGACGCCCTTTTACGTAAGGCGCTGACTGAAATTTCTTTAGCTTCGGTCAAAAATTATGTTACCGCAGCGCAGAAATGGTTCAGCGTCAGCTTTTCAGATCTGAACATTGCATCGATCCCTATATCTTTCGACCTTGACCAAAGAGAGGTTGAGGCGATTGCCAAAAAGTCTCCCGATGCAGTTGTGAAATTTCTTGCCCACATGCAGAAAGTGGATGCGTCTTTGGTCAAAGGGCCATCTGACTTTAACTTCACGGTCCGCGTCGATTTTGACCTAATCAAGAAGAAAGATGGGGCTGCTTTGCAGGCTTCAATCGTTCGTTCTGACGCTGACATTACGGTGGCGATTGAAGGGGACAAAGTGCCTCCCGGATTCAGTTGGACCTATGACGATCTAGTTGCAAAGCTCAAAGAGCGATACGACGACTTCAAGCAAAACACGAAATTCCATAATCTTATGAAGCCAATCAAATTAGATAAAAAACTGCATTATGAGAGATACCTCGATCCGGAACGGAAAAAGGGCGGAAAAAAGTCATTTTTCAATCCAAATGCAATCAAGGAGTTTGACGCCCATTATCAGCGAAAGGGCGCAACGTTGTTCGACCCTGAAAATGCGATCATATAGCATCTCTTACCCAGCGTTGGCCGCGTTCCTCAGCTGCTCATCCGACACCGCGCAATAAATGGCAGTAGTTTGAATGGATGAGTGCCCCATGAGCTGCTGGATCGTAGCCATGCCAATGCCCAGCTCATTCTTCCTCGTGGCAAACGTACGCCGCCCTGCGTGACTGCTCGTATCAATGCCCGCTGCGCGGTAGATGGATTTGAGCCTCATCGACAGCGTGACGGTGCACATGTGCCGCCCAGTGCGAGAGCTGGCGATCAAGGGCGCTGCATCAGCCAATTTTTGTGAGTTACTCAAGAAAACGGTCAAAATCTTGCGCAGCTCGTCGCCGACAAATACCCGCCGTGACCGATTGCCCTTGGTCTGGTGCTTGGCGAGGTGAATGATGTCCACTGCCCGGCCATCCAAGCCCCGCACATCGCCAATGGTAAGTGCGGCAATTTCACCCACTCGCATGCCGCCCATGATGCTCAGTGCCAATGCCAGCTTGTCGCGCTGTCCGTGACTGCCTGTTTCCGCAATGCGCAGCACACGACGCACCTCGTCCTTGGTGAGTACCTTTGCCTTTGCCATTGGAACCGCCTCTTGATGAACTTTTCTGCTGCGATCAGCATATTTTCATCAAAGGGACGTTCCTACCGAAAGGGGATCGGTGGAGACCTGTTCGATTTCAGTGGGATAACCGTGATCGGTGAACTTTTATGTATTTCTTCATCATTCTGACGGGATTGCCGAAGGGCACCCGGTCAAACGTCTGGCATCGATGCGGCCAGCTCGACCTGCGCCACTTTAAGGATTCCCTTGTGCCCAGAATCAAAGCTATAGAGGTATCGGCCTCATGTGAGATGGCTGAACTTTCGGCGGATGCATTTTGAATGAGCAAGGGGCTCAAAGCGACAGTCAACCCGAGCGTCCTGGTCTGGGCGCGGAAGACCGCAAGCTACACTGTGCAATCAGCTGCTGAGAAACTCGGCTACGACGAAGGCCGGATTGTTGGTTGGGAGCAAGGAACAGAGCAGCCGTCAATCCCACAGCTGCGCAAGCTTGCAGACCTATACAAGCGCCCCCTCGCTGTAATGTACCTTCCCGAACCTCCCATGACATTTCAAGCGATGCATGACTTTCGCAGACTGCCGGAGTCGGGGCATAGGGATTTTTCTCCCGGCTTGGCGCTTGAGATACGGACAGCCCAGCAACGACGCCAACTAGCCTTAGAGCTCTACGCCGAAGACGGGGAAGGCTTCGCAACATTCAATTTAAGTGCGTCCCTCAAATCCTCCACAGAAGCCATTGGTGAGAGCATCCGCAAAGCACTCGCAGTCTCACTCAGCGATCAAGCTAAGTGGAAAGATCCCCGTGTCGCCTTTCACGCTTGGCGATCTAAGATTGAAGAGCTTGGCGTCCTCGTCTTTCAGGCATCAAGAATCGACAGTGAGGAAGCATCTGGTTTCGCATTTTACGCGGAGCAGCTGCCGTTCATTGTCGTGAACAGGAAGGATGTTTGGGGAAGGCGGGTCTTTAGCCTGTTCCATGAACTGGCGCATCTAGCACTGCATAGAAGCGGTGTCTCTGATCTTGATTCTAGCGGAATACGTCATGCGTCTGATCAGCGAATAGAAGCGTATTGCAATCAAGTTGCCGCATCGGTTTTGATGCCTAAGAGCTCTTTTTTGTCTGAACCGATAATCGCCAACGGAGATGCTGATCGTCGAGATTGGTCTGACGCCGACATCGAAAATCTCGCTAAGACATATTCGGTTTCGCGTGAAGCAGTTGTTAGGCGGTTGCTTACATTTGGCCGAACGACTGAAGCGTTTTATATTCAGAAGCGGGCTGAGTATGCTCGCGAATATGCCGCTCTGAGGAGAAGGCAAAGGGAGCTACCCGAAAAGAAGCCAATTCCACGAAACATGCCTAGAGAGACAGTTAACGATGCGGGGAGACCACTCGTAATGAAGCTTCTTTCCCACTACCATTCAGAACGCCTTAGTTTGTCGGAACTGTCGGGTTATCTGGGAGTGAAGACGAAGCATATTGCCGGAATTGAGCAAGCTCTAGGACTCGCATGACGGGAGGAAATCGCGTGTACTGCATTGACACCAGCTCCCTATTACACGCTTGGCAACGAGCCTATCCTCCTCGACGATTCCCGGGTCTCTGGGCACAGTTTGATGCCTTGATCGACGCTGGTCGTCTAGTTGCTTCTCTTGAGGTTTTTCATGAACTTCAGAAAAAAGACGATGACGTTGGAAAATGGGCAAAGGAGCGCAAGGAATCACTCTTTCGCGATATCGATCAGGATATTCAAGATAATGTCGTAAGCATCATGACCAGCTACCCTAAGCTAGTTGACACGAGCACAGGAAAGTCTGGTGCGGACCCGTTTGTTATAGCCCTTGCAAAATGCCCGCCTCCAAGTGTTGTCGTTACGCAGGAAGGTTTTGGGTCGGCAAAAACCCCAAAGATACCTTTTGTTTGCCAACAGGAGGGTCTCAAATGCATCAACCTCCTTCAGATGATCGATCATGAAGATTGGGTGTTTTAAGCCTGATATTTTTCGTACATCTCGGCGTGTCAGATTGTGGGCTATGAGCAAACTTCCGCTACGCAGTAGCGTTCATTGAGATGCTCAAGCAGTAAGCCCTCTGCCTCTCGTAATGCACATAGTTGCACAATGTCTAACGCGGCTTCACGCTCTTTTTGTAAGCGGATGGAGCGAAGGCAATTGATCGCACCCGTTATGGAAAAGTCGCGCTTCATGTGCGCTTGATATGCGGACCAGTTCGGGTTCTTGCCCACATACTCCCGGCTGAACGCCTGTCGTGTCGTTGTAAGCTTGGCATTGCGCAATATGAGATAGATGTGATCGATGAGTGATGTTTTCATATCCATATTTATATGGACGACGCTGCATAACGCTTAGGGAGCGCGGAGAAGCGTGAACTCTATGTGATCGCGCTGTGAATATGCGTGGCTATCAAATGGGGAAAGCTGATTGGCTGCGGTGAAGGCACTGTGGCCTATGGTGGATCATTGTGCGCTATATGTAAGCTTCAATGTATTATCAGCGTGAGCGCATTGTGATGTTCAATGTGTGATTAATATGTGCTCATTGTGGTTCTATGTGTTTGATATGTAGGGAGTGTGTTGTTGTTTATTGTATAACGAGGATAGGCGGTGGAAATGCCCACAACCTACCTTCAATGCCAACGATGTAAGCCATAACAATGTGCCATGATGATGCCTTTTGAGAGCCGTATGCCTCGCACTTCGACCCCTAACCGTTGCTGTGTTCGAACCTGATAATGTGCCTTAAAGGATGCCTATGCGGTGCCTGAGAGAGCCTTGATGAATGTGCCTAAGTTTTTTGGGAGAGAAATTGCCTGAGTGATGCCATTGAGTTTGCCATGCGCTGTCCACGCTCACGGTCTTTGTTCGCTTGAGCCCGCTGGCGTTCGTTGAATTTGTGACGGATCAGAACCGAATGAACTGGAACATTGTCCAACGCAGCCTCGAACAAATCATCGGTTAGGTGATTTGCGATACGCTGGGCCTGAGCATCATTGCAGAATGAGGCATAAGCTTCGGGATCATCGTTGTGGTGATCGCAGTTGATGACAATGCTATCATCTCGAAAGCACCACATCTCCTTGGTGACATATTCCGCTATGGCCTGCTTGTCGTGAATTGGTGTGATCCAGTTGGATTTCAGGTCAGCGGTGTCATCATCGAGCGTATTCCACAGTACATTCAGGATAGCTGAGAATACCACAGGATCGATCATCGACTGCGCTACGAAGTGCACGTGGATGCACTTTTGGCTTTTGCCGAATTCCAGAAAGCAGAGCCGATTTATGCCATAGCCTTTGTCGGCTGCTCGGCCAAAGAACACGCGGTCGGCCTTGTGAAAGAATGCAGCGAACAGCTTCATGGCCTTCTCGGGGCAGATGCGCTCGCCATCCTTGAAGGCCAGCACACCGGTCACGTCATATGGACCTTTGACGATCTTCTTGATTGAGTTTTCGGCGATCTTCTTGCCCCAATTCATATCTGCATATCCCTTTGCAGATATTTATCCTTTGGCGGCAAATCCGGCCTATTTTCTGGCTCGGTTTGGGTGAAAAATCTTGCCTTTGGGTAAAACCAATCAGGCCGATAAAATTCATTCAGGGCTCGATTTTAACACGTTACGGTCTGCAAGCCACGCGAGCTACCGAAAGGTATATGCGCTGGCAAAAAACCTGCTGCGCAATTTTCAGCACATGCGGAGAACCGCACCACGCCTGATCTTATCTAACGCCACCGTCTGTGCGCTATGCGGCATCAAGATGGGATTATCGTGAGTGGCTCAATACTCCTCGGCCAGCATGATTGTCAGTACGCGGCAGGTGACAGCTGGATCGCTGGCGTCGGGCGAGTGCATGAGCAGGTCGACATCGTAATAGTCGAACTTCCAGAACACCGTCTGGCCTTCATGCTCGATGCTGCCGAAGTCGTGCTCGCCGTAGGGATCGTTGCGCTCGGTGAATTCGTTGAAAGCACGAACCTTGGCGTAGAGGCCATCGAGATCGTCCATGGCTGCAATGCCCTTGGTGATAACGACACGGCAGCCAATGAACGATGTGCGGGCAGCGTCATTGAGCTCGGCAATGTGTGCCACTGTCATCAGCTGGCCCGCGTGTAGTGAAGAACCTGCCCGCGCCCAAATTGGGCCTCACCGATCAGCTTGGCAGCGTAGTCGCTTTCGGCTGTGACGATGATGCGGGTCGTGGTTCCGTTGCTCAGGCGCACGAGCAAGCGATACCGCTTCATTGCCGTGCCTCCCGTTGGCGCTTGCGTTCGGCTTCCACGAATTCGGGCTTCCGCCGTGCCATAAAGATGATGCAGCCAACGCCGTGGAGGCTTTCGCAATACTGCCTTGCCTCCTCCTCGGTGTAAGCATCGACGACCACCGTATCGGTTCCTGTGGGCCGTACGCGGACCCATGCTCGGTATTGATCCATTGCCGTTACCCCTTCTTGCGTTCGGCAACGGCGGCCATTGCAGCATCAAGCTCACCGGCTTTGGCGGCAGCGGCAAAGGCCGTGAGCACGGCGGCCACTTCGTCCAGCTTGTTGACGAACACGGCGTTGTTGGTGGCGTTGAGCAGCAAGGGTCGGGCGCCGTATCGGCACTGCACATAGAAGCCACCATCCTGCGCAATCCACCATGGCCGCACTGCCTTGGCAGCTTTGCCTTCGGCCTTGGCTGGAATGGTGAAGGTTTCACCCTTGATGGCTGCTGCAAGCACCAGCTTCTGCTGCTCGATGGCTGCCGTGATTTTCTCACGGCGTCGTTGAATGGGATCGACCGGAGGCGCTTTGGCCAGCGTCTTGAACGTGAACTTGGAAAGCGATGACATTTCCGTGCCTTTCATCGTTGTTGATGAAGGCAGCGTAATGTCGGTCGGAATGGCCTTCCTACCGAAAATGGCTGAAAATCAGGCCTCTCATGGCCATTTTCTTGATTGTCCCAAGATGAATTGGCCCGCCAATGGGATGCAGGATCGGTAGAAAAATGCTGGTTTTCACGGTCAAAGCATGGGGCTCAACAAGAGCCCGCCCATTAGCGAGAGAGGCATAGCTGCAATGGTTAGCCCGTGCGGCGCTGCTGAGCTTTGCGCTGAGCCTCACGTTCCCGCGCCATGCGCTGTACGTCTTTCTCCCGCTTCAAAGCGGCTCGGCCATTTTCGACGTTCCGCTTGAGCGCAGCGATCCGGGCTTGTGCCGGGTTCAGGGGTTTGGTTGGCTTGATGGTTGAGAATTCGAAGAAGCGCATACAGCTATATTTAGCCTTGTTGCTACTCTTGCCTGCCAAAGCCGCGCTGGACGTCTACAAGGCCCGCAAAACGCAGATTTGACGCCATCTTGAGTGGCTCAAGCTGCCGGTCAGGTCGTAACGATCACGCCGTCCTTCGACACGAAATAGCCCGCCAGCGCATTCGAGATCATGATCTCTGTGTCGATGTGGAAGTATGTGCGCTCGATCTGCGTGACGCTGGTTCCGCACATTTTGGCGACATTGCCGTAGCTCAGGCCTGATTTGATGCGGTCTGTGATGAAATAATGCCGGAAGCTGTAGGGCACGAGATTGCGTTTCTCGTGATCTTTGACCTCGGCTTTCTTCAAGGCCCACGCGAAAGTTTCAAGGATGTCGTGCTCCTTGATCATGGCCTTGCCGTCGCGGCTGAAAATCAGGCAGTCTGACAGCTTCTGTTTGCCCATGAGGGGCTTCATGGCCTTGAGCAGGTTGTCGAACAGCTCGTCATCTTGGACGTAGAAAACACGCCGCTTGCGGACCTTGGATGTTTCCGCACGAACGGTAATGGCAACGACAGGGATTTCCTCTTCGTCGTCACCTTCACCCTTGACCACGGTGTCAAAGCGTATGTCACCCCACGTTAGCTGCCGTTGCTCGCCAGTGCGCAAACCGGTTATCGAAGCCACCATGAGATAGTATGCGGTGATGAACCGGGTGAGGTTGCGCTTGTTCTTGAGGTCTTTTGCTACCTCGGTCGCCTCATTGAAGAGCGCCTTTCGTAGGTTTGTGACCTCTTCCGGCGTGAACGTTGCGCGGCGAATGGCCTCTTCGTCGTTGTAAATGCGCGGCAGCTTTTTGAAGTCGAATTCGCGGATGGTGACTTCGTTGCGCTTGTACAGCCATTCCATCATGGCATTGATCGAGCTTTGCTCGTTCTTGATGGTGGACAGGCTGGCGCCGCCCTTGCCGTTCTCTTCTGACCGATGGTGGTAATAGTTTTCGCAATCGGTGCGCTCCAGCTCCTTGAGCTTGGTCTTCGCGCCGATGAAGTTTAGCCAGTGATTGAGGTGGAGGCGGATCGTGCCATAGCGGCCCTTGACGATCAGGCCCGCATCCACATCCTTCTTGCGTTGCTCAAGATACATGTCGACGCCTTGCTGCGCCGTCAGAGAGAAGTAGGTTTTGCCAGCAGTTTGGTTGGCTTTGATCTGGTGGAAAACGTCTTTGCCTTTGGCGATGGCCGCATCACGGTTTCGAGTGCGCAGGCTGACACGTGCGTACTTGTTTTCGCGTTCCAGCCACATTCGGAAGTGCCAGAATTCGCCGCGCTTCTGGATCAGGGCCTCGTCAAAAATGACGACTTCATCGTCTGAAAAGTGCTTCTTTTTCAGGCCCATACACTGCCCCCGTCTGCATGCCCCTTACGGGGTGCGAACACTATGGTCAGTAGCAGTTTCGCACCTGCGCAAGGTTTTGCGTAACATTGTTACCGTGGGGGCTGAAAATCAACAACAATATTTTAAGCGTGAAACTTTTGTGTAAGTTTTTTATTGTTATTTTTCAAAAGGATATAGGATAAAACCTACTCCCACTCTATTGTAAACAAGACATTTTTATCTTTTATATTCAATGGCTTATTTTCCTGCTAATTGGTAATACCATGAAAAATACCATGCTCAGAAAAGGCTTAACAATATTTTGAAAAATTGCCTACTGAGCGCTGCCGCACAGCTCCATAGGCCGCTTTCCTGGCTTTGCTTCCAGATGTATGCTCTTCTGCTCCTGCAGCTAATGGATCACCGCAAACAGGTTACTCGCCTGGGGATTCCCTTTCGACCCGAGCATCCGTATGAGACTCATGCTCGATTATTATTATTATAGAAGCCCCCATGAATAAATCGCTCATCATTTTCGGCATCGTCAACATAACCTCGGACAGTTTCTCCGATGGAGGCCGGTATCTGGCGCCAGACGCAGCCATTGCGCAGGCGCGTAAGCTGATGGCCGAGGGGGCAGATGTGATCGACCTCGGTCCGGCATCCAGCAATCCCGACGCCGCGCCTGTTTCGTCCGACACAGAAATCGCGCGTATCGCGCCGGTGCTGGACGCGCTCAAGGCAGATGGCATTCCCGTCTCGCTCGACAGTTATCAACCCGCGACGCAAGCCTATGCCTTGTCGCGTGGTGTGGCCTATCTCAATGATATTCGCGGTTTTCCAGACGCTGCGTTCTATCCGCAATTGGCGAAATCATCTGCCAAACTCGTCGTTATGCATTCGGTGCAAGACGGGCAGGCAGATCGGCGCGAGGCACCCGCTGGCGACATCATGGATCACATTGCGGCGTTCTTTGACGCGCGCATCGCGGCGCTGACGGGTGCCGGTATCAAACGCAACCGCCTTGTCCTTGATCCCGGCATGGGGTTTTTTCTGGGGGCTGCTCCCGAAACCTCGCTCTCGGTGCTGGCGCGGTTCGATGAATTGCGGCTGCGCTTCGATTTGCCGGTGCTTCTGTCTGTTTCGCGCAAATCCTTTCTGCGCGCGCTCACAGGCCGTGGTCCGGGGGATGTCGGGGCCGCGACACTCGCTGCAGAGCTTGCCGCCGCCGCAGGTGGAGCTGACTTCATCCGCACACACGAGCCGCGCCCCTTGCGCGACGGGCTGGCGGTATTGGCGGCGCTGAAAGAAACCGCAAGAATTCGTTAACTGCACATTCGGGATATTTCTCTATATTCGCGGTTCAGCAGGCATGTCCCCTTTGAGGGCGACCCGACGACAGGATAATCGACCTTATGGTGCGCAAATATTTCGGCACAGACGGTATTCGTGGCAAAGCCAACGAAGGCGCGATGACGGCGGAAACCGCCTTGCGCGTCGGCATGGCGGCTGGCCGTGTCTTTCGTCGCGGTGACCACCGCCATCGTGTCGTGATCGGCAAGGATACGCGCCTGTCGGGCTATATGCTTGAACCCGCGCTCACAGCCGGTTTCACCTCGATGGGCATGGACGTATTCCTTTTTGGCCCGCTGCCGACAACGTATAGGAAGAATAAACGCCCTTTTCACCCAAGTCCAACAGCTTTGGACCGCAGTTGACTCTTTCGACACCCCTGCGATGCAACCCAATCCGGCTGACGGGGAGCCAGCAACGCTGAAAATTTACCCTCCTCTTTCCCACTAGCGGCTCCTTTTCCGACAACCAGCACGGCGGATCCCTGCCGCGGCGCTGTGAACGCAGCATTTTGATTGGTATCGTTGGCCTTCAGGCTCGTCAGTCAAACAGACCCAGGAGCAGCTCAGCCGGTGGCGCCCGGCTTTCGGGTAACGCCCTGGTCCCGCTGGTTTCGGCTTTGTGCTTCAGGTGATCAAGGATCTGCTTGATCACTATAGGGTCTTCAATGCAGGCGATGACTTTCATGGCGCCGCCGCAGCCGCTGCAGGTCTCGATGTCGATATTGAAAACACGCTTGAGCCGTTGCGCCCATGTCATCGACGCTCGCCGTTGTGCTGGTGTTGCCGGTTCATCAGCCACCCTGACCTTGTTGCCCCTGCCCCGTTTTGCCGGCGTGACCAACGCCCGGTGCCGACTGTTGGGTGCGAACACCCCGTGGAAGCGGGTTAGGTTGACTCTGGGCTTCGGTACCAGGGCGGCCAGCCTTGCAATGAAATCCAATGGTTCGAAAATGACGTGCGTGGTGCCGTCCCGGTACGGCGTCTTGAGCTGGTAGCGCACGTTGCCGCCTCGTGTTAACGACAGCCGCTTCTCGGATACCGCCGGGCGGCTGATGTACCGGCACAGCCGTTCGAGCTTCTTGCGTTCATCGGCCCTGGCCGCCACGCCGGCGTGCAGGCTGGACCCGGCTACCTTGCCAATCCCGTCACCGAACGGATCACCACTGGTCGGCAGAGTTTGCAAAGTGAACACCTTTCGCCCCGCCTGTGAACCGACAGCGATACGGTAAGTGATCGAGTGCCCCAGCAGGGGTGTCATCGGGTCGTCATCCACCGCATCCGAGGCCAGATAGCTGTTTTCGACATCCCGTTCCAGCAGGCCTTGCCGTTCCAGATAGCGACCCACCCGGTGGGCGATGGTGTGCGTCAGCTGGGTGAGCTCTGGGCTGGTCGGCGCCTTGACCCAGCGGAAACGCGCTGAGCCGTGGGATTGCTCGACATACACACCGTCGAGAAACAGCATGTGGAAGTGAACATTCAGATTGAGCGCCGATCCAAAACGCTGGATCAGGGTGACCGCGCCCGTCTTGGCCACTTGGTGGGTATGGCCCGCTTTCTTGACCAGGTGCGTGGCAATGACGCGGTAAACGATGCCCAGCACCCACCCCATGATCTCGGGCCGGCTGGCAAACAGGAAACGCAGCTGAAACGGGAAGCTCAACACCCACTGACGCATGGGTTGTTCAGGCAGTACTTCATCAACCAGCAAGGCGGCACTTTCGGCCATCCGCCGCGCCCCACAGCTCGGGCAGAAACCGCGACGCTTACAGCTGAAAGCGACCAGGTGCTCGGCGTGGCAAGACTCGCAGCGAACCCGTAGAAAGCCATGCTCCAGCCGCCCGCATTGGAGAAATTCTTCAAATTCCCGTTGCACATAGCCCGGCAATTCCTTTCCCTGCTCTGCCATAAGCGCAGCGAATGCCGGGTAATACTCGTCAACGATCTGATAGAGAAGGGTTTGCTCGGGTCGGTGGCTCTGGTAACGACCAGTATCCCGATCCCGGCTGGCCGTCCTGGCCGCCACATGAGGCATGTTCCGCGTCCTTGCAATACTGTGTTTACATACAGTCTATCGCTTAGCGGAAAGTTCTTTTACCCTCAGCCGAAATGCCTGCCGTTGCTAGACATTGCCAGCCAGTGCCCGTCACTCCCACTCGATCGTGCCGGGCGGCTTCGAGGTAAAGTCATAGACGACTCGGTTGATGCCCTTCACCTCGTTGACGATGCGGGTCGCAACGCGGGCGAGGAAGGCTGGCTCGAAGGGGTAGATGTCAGCCGTCATGCCGTCGACCGAGGTCACGGCGCGCAGGGCGCAGACCTTGTCGTAGGTGCGGCCGTCGCCCATGACGCCAACTGTGCGCACAGGCAGCAGCACGGCGAAGGCCTGCCAGATCTCGTCATAGAGGCCGGCGGCGCGGATTTCCTCAAGGTAGATGGCGTCGGCCTGGCGAAGCACGTCGCAGGCTTCGCGGGTCACTTCGCCGGGAATACGGATGGCAAGGCCCGGGCCGGGGAAGGGATGGCGGCCGACGAAGGCGTCGGGCAGGCCCAGTTCGCGGCCAAGGGCGCGCACCTCATCCTTGAACAGCTCGCGCAGCGGCTCCACCAGTTCCATGTCCATGCGCTCGGGCAGGCCGCCGACATTGTGGTGCGACTTGATCGTCACGCTCGGCCCGCCGGTGAAGCTCACGCTTTCGATCACGTCCGGGTAGAGCGTGCCCTGGGCCAGGAACTTAGCGCCGCCGATCGTCTTCGCTTCGGCTTCGAACACGTCGATGAAGGTCTTGCCGATGAACTTGCGCTTGGCCTCCGGGTCGGTCACGCCGGCAAGGCCACCCAGGAAGGTGTCGCTGGCGTCCACGGCGACGAGAGGGATGTTGTAGTGATCGCGGAAGAGCGTGACGACCTGCTCTGCCTCGTTGAGGCGCATCAGGCCGTGATCCACGAACACGCAGGTCAGCTGGTCGCCGATGGCCTCGTGGATGAGGACAGCCGCAACCGCAGAATCGACCCCGCCGGACAGGCCGCAGATCACCTTGCCCTGCCCCACCTGGCGGCGGATTTCCGCGATCTTCGTTTCACGGAAGCTCGCCATGCTCCATACCGGCCTCGCTCCGGCAACGCGCAGCACGAAATTCTCGATCAGCGCCCGTCCATCGGGCGTGTGCACCACTTCGGGGTGGAATTGCACGCCATAGATGCGCCGGGCTTCGTTGGCGATGAAGGCGAACGGTGCGCCCTCGGAGCGCGCGACGACGTCGAAACCCTCGGGCAGGCTTTCCACCCGGTCGCCATGGCTCATCCACACCAGATGGCGGCTGCCATGCGCCCACACGCCCTCGAACAGGCCGCAGGGCGCAACGACATCGACCTCGGCGCGACCGAATTCGCGCGTCGTGCCCGGCAGGACCCGGCCGCCCAGCGCCTGCACCAGCGCCTGCTGGCCATAGCAGATGCCGAGCACGGGAACGCCCGCTTCCAGCACCTGAGGGGGAAGCGCCGGGCTTGTCGCCTCCGTGACGCTGGCCGGCCCGCCAGAAAGGATGATCCCCTTCGGCGAAAGCCGCTCAAGGGCGGCTGCGGCGCCGTGGAAGGGCACGACCTCGCAATAGACATGGGCCTCGCGCACCCGGCGGGCGATCAGCTGCGTGACCTGGCTGCCGAAGTCGAGGATAAGGATGGTGTTGGCGCTGGCTTCTGCGGAAACGGACATGCCGCGCCCTTACGCCATTCCCCCGCCCTCGGCTAGAGTGGTGAAGGCGTCTGGCGCGGGATCAGCATCACCAGCCTTCATTGGCCAGGATCGTCTCCAGCTTGCGCCGCCAGCCCTCGGGCAGTTCGCGCGGGCGGCGGCTCTGCCGGTCGACATAGACATGCACGAAGAAGCCCTGGGCCGCCGGATCGGCGGCGCCCTCGGTGAACAGCCCGATCTCGTAGCGCACCGAACTGCGCCCGATGCGGCTGACGGCGATTCCCGCCTGGACTTCGGCCGGAAAGGAAACCGGCCGCGCATAGGTGCACCCTGTCTCGACGACGAGGCCGATCAGCTCGCCATGCTCCATGTCGAGCATCCCCTGCTCGACCAGCCAGGCGTTCACGGCCGTATCGAACCAGCTGTAATAGACCACATTGTTCACATGGCCGTAGATGTCATTGTCCATCCAGCGGGTGGAGATGGGGCGCCAGGCGCGATAGTGGCGGCGCCCGCGCAACGGGGTGCGTTCGATCATGCGGCAATTCCCTGCCATGCCCGTTCATAAAGGCCGAGCGCATCGGCCTCGGCAATGGGAACGGGGTTGTTGATGAGAAGGCGCTGCTGCTTCATCGCCTCGGCGGCAAGAAGCGGCAACTGGTTGTGGCCGATGCCGACTGCGGCGAGATCGAGCGGCAGGCCGGTTTCGCGCATCATATGGTCAAGTGCCGCAATGAAGCCCGTAGCGCCGCCTTCAACCCCGATTGCCGCACCAAGTTCGGCATAAAGGCCCGATGCGCCGGGCAGGTTGTGATGCAGGACCTGCCGCAGCATCAGGGCGTTGGAATGGCCGTGCGGCACATGGAAATGCCCGCCGAGCGGATAGGCCAGGGCATGCACGCCGCCCACCGGCGCATTGGCAAAGGCAACGCCGGCAAGATGGCTGCCCAGCAGCATTGCCTCGCGCGCGGCGAGGTTGTCAGGCTCGTTGCAGGCTGTCAGCAGATTGGCCGACAGCAGCCGCAGGGCTTCACGCGCCAGCGCATCGGACAAAGGGTTCTTCAGCCGCGCCGATGTATAGGCCTCGATGGCGTGAACCATCGCATCGATGCCGGTGGCGGCCGTGACATGACGCGGAAGCCCCGTGGTGAGCCCGGCATCGAGAAGCGAGACATCGGCAAGCAGGACAGGCGAGACGACGCCCTTCTTCTCGCTGCCGCCGACCGTGACGATGGAGATGGGCGTTGCCTCTGAACCGGTGCCGGCGGTTGTCGGCACCAGCAGCAGCGGCAGGCGCGGCCCGCGCGCCATGTCGACGCCATAGATGGTATCTAGGCTTTCCTCGCCGCCCAGAAGGCAGGCGGCAAGCTTTGCAACGTCCATGGGCGAGCCGCCACCGAAGCCGATGACGCCGGTAACGCCGGCTGCCCTGCCCGCCTCGACCGCCGCCATGATCGTGGCGGCTGACGGGTCGGCCTCCACCGCATCGAAGATCACAAGCTCATGGCCGGCCTTGCGGAGCGCCGCCAGTGCGGAACGCGGAAGCCCGAGGCCCAGAAGGGCGGAATCGGTGACAAACAGCAAGGGGCCTTCCGGCGCATGATCCGCCAGCTGTGCCGCAACCCCAGCCCCCGCAATGACACGCGGCCCGTAGGTGAAGGTGAAGGACATGGGTGCAGGCGGCATCGGCAGGGCTCCCTCGGCGTTGCGGACATGGGTCTGGCCCATGCCAGGCCAGAGTGCCTTACAGCCTGTCGCGATGCTTTCGAAGCCCCCCGCGACCGATAGCGCAGACCCGGCGCCAGGAAAAAACCCTCCCCGCCTGAGCGGAGAGGGCTTTCCAATGCAATCGCTGTCCCGGCCGGAGACCGGGACAAACCTGACGATCAGGCTTCGGTCTCGGCCGCTTCGACCGGGCCGGAATCCTGGCCCTTGGCCGACACGTCGCGGTCGACAAACTCGATCACGGCCATGGGCGCCTGATCGGAGGCACGGAAGCCAGCCTTCAGCACGCGGACATATCCGCCCGGACGATCAGCGTAGCGCGGTGCGATAACGTCGAACAGCTTCTGGATCTGCGTGTCGTCCTGCAGGCGGGCAATGGCGAGGCGACGGTTGGAAAGGCCGCCCTTCTTTGCCAGAGTCACCAGCTTCTCGACATAGGGACGCAGCTCCTTTGCCTTGGGAAGCGTGGTGATGATCTGCTCATGCTTGATCAGCGAGGCAGACATGTTCTTCAGCATCGCGATGCGGTGCTCGGTGGTACGGCCGAGCTTGCGATGGGCAATCCTGTGACGCATTTCTTCTTCTCCGGTTCGTACGGGGGCCGTGCAAGGTACCCCGGTCCACGCTCCTTTGGCCCGGAGCGCTTCGGGCATGCGATGAAAGCCTGGGCCGCCGCCTCCACATCCGTGGCAGGCAGCGGCCCGGAAAAGGCCTTAGAATTCCTGTTCCAGCTTCTTCGCCAGTTCCTCGATGTTTTCCGGTGGCCATCCGGGGATGTCCATGCCGAGGCGCAGGCCCATCGAGGCAAGCACTTCCTTGATTTCATTCAGCGACTTGCGACCGAAGTTCGGAGTGCGGAGCATTTCCGGTTCCGACTTCTGGACGAGATCGCCAATGTAGATGATGTTGTCGTTCTTCAGGCAATTGGCCGACCGCACGGACAGTTCGAGTTCGTCCACCTTCTTCAGAAGGTTGCGGTTCATCATGATGTCGCCGGGCTCTTCCTCGGCTTCGCCGACAACCGGAGCCGGTGCGGCCGGGCGAGCTGCAGGTTCCTCGAAGTTGATGAAGAGCTGAAGCTGGTCCTGCAGGATGCGCGCGGCATAGGCCACGGCATCTTCAGGATTGACCGAGCCGTCCGTCTCGACCGTCAGGGTCAGCTTGTCATAGTCAAGGTCCTGACCGACGCGGGTCGGCTCGACCTTGTAGGCCACCTGGCGCACCGGCGAGAAGATCGCGTCAACCGGAATCAGCCCGATCGGTGCATCGGCCGGGCGGTTCTGGGCTGCGGGCACATAACCCTTGCCGGTCTGGACCGTCAGCTCCATGTTGAAGGTCGCGTCTTCGTCGAGGGTGCAGATCACCATCTCAGGATTGGAGATCTCGATGTCCCCAGTGACTGCGATCTGTCCTGCAGTGACTTCCCCGGGGCCGGTGGCAGACAGCTGCAGACGCTTGGGCTGGTCGCCCTGCATCTTCACAACCACCTGCTTTACGTTGAGCACGATGTCGGTCACATCCTCCCGGACACCGGGAAGGGACGAAAATTCATGCAGCGCGCTGTCGATCTTGATGGCGGTGACAGCAGCACCCTGAAGGCTCGAAAGCAGAACACGCCGGAGCGCATTGCCCAGCGTGAGACCGAACCCGCGCTCGAGCGGTTCGGCAACGAAGACCTTCTTCGAACGCCCGCCGGATTTCACCTCCAGCGCGTTCGGCTTTTTCAGTTCCTGCCAGTTCTTCGCATAGGCTGCTGACACGCTTGTTCACCTTCGGCTTGGCGGCGGACCCCCCGTCGGGAGCCGCCGCACTTGATTTCATTCCGTGTCGCGCGCGTTACGCGCTTGCCGGGCCGACAGCTTGCGCCACCGGCCCGCTCATGCCCGTCGTCAGACCCGGCGCCGCTTCGGCGGACGCACCCCGTTGTGCGGGATGGACGTGACATCGCGGATGGACGTGATCTGGAAACCGACTGCCTGCAGGGCGCGCAGAGCCGATTCACGGCCGGAACCCGGCCCCTTCACCTCGACTTCGAGGGTCCGCACGCCATGTTCGGCGGCCTTCTTGCCGGCGTCTTCCGCAGCAACCTGAGCTGCATAGGGAGTGGACTTGCGGCTGCCCTTGAAACCCATGGTGCCGGCAGACGACCATGCAATGGCATTGCCCTGCGCGTCGGTGATGGTGATCATGGTGTTGTTGAAGCTGGCATTCACATGCGCGACGCCAGCGGTGATGTTCTTGCGCTCGCGGCGCTTCAACCGTTCGGGTGCGCGTGCCATTACTTCTTCTTCCCTGCGATCGGCTTGGCCTTGCCCTTGCGGGTGCGGGCGTTGGTGTGGGTGCGCTGACCGCGGACCGGGAGGCCCTTGCGGTGGCGAAGACCACGGTAGCAGGCGAGGTCCATGAGGCGCTTGATGCTCATCGCCGTTTCGCGGCGAAGGTCACCTTCGACGACATAGCCGGCATCGATGGCCTCGCGGATCTGCAGCACCTCGGCGTCGGTCAGGTCCTGCACCCGACGCTCGGGCGCAAAGCCCAGCTTCTGGGTGATTTCCCGGGCGCGGGTACGGCCGATGCCGTGAATATAGGTGAGCGCGATTTCAACGCGCTTGTTGGTGGGGATGTTCACCCCTGCAATACGTGCCACAAACTACTCCTGCTCCACGGGGGGCCTTGGGCCGGGCACCCCATCTCCTTGCGTCGCCTTGTTTCCGGATGGCAGGCAAGAATCACCGGACGAGACCAGTGAAAATTGCAGACCACTCGGGAATCGGAATGCGCGCTACTATCGGCGACTACCGGCCTTGTCAAGGCAGGAGCGCCTGAAGCGCCCTGCCCCTGATGGATGCATCTACCCGGGTGCCGATGAAAAGCGCCGTCCCGGATTCCGCCGCCAGACTGGCTGGCAAACACCCCGGATCAATGCTGCCCGAGAATATCCGAAATGGCTTCGGCAACATGCTCCATGCTCGCCATGCCATCGACCCGCCGGACTATGCCACGCGCGTCGAAGATGGGAAGGATGGGCGCCGTCTTGCCGCGATATTCGGCCATGCGGGTTCGCACCGTGTCTTCATTGTCATCGGGGCGGCGCTTGAAATCCGTCGATCCGCAGGCGTCGCAGACGCCGGAGCGCGCGGGCAACTTGTGACGGTCGTGATAACCGGCGCCACATTGGGCACAGGAAAAGCGGCCCGTGATACGATCGACGAGGGCGTCCTCGTCGACAGCCAGTTCGATCACATGATCCAGCGTACGCCCGCGCTCGGCAAGGAGGCGGTCAAGGCTCACGGCCTGCTCGGCCGTGCGCGGATATCCATCGAAGATGACGCCAGTCGAAAGCGGAATCCGGTCCAGCGCCTCGCCGATGAGGCCGGACACGATTTCATCCGAAATGAGTTCGCCCCTGTCCATGACTAGCCTGGCTTCGCGACCCAGGGGCGTATCCGCCTTTACCGCCGCGCGCAGCATGTCGCCTGTCGAAAGCTGGACCATGCCTCGCTCTTCGACAAGGCGTGCCGCCTGCGTGCCCTTGCCGGCGCCCGGAGGGCCAAGGAGAATGATGTTGAGGCCGTGCGAACCCTTGCCGGCTTGTGCTTCAGTGCTCAACGACGTCCTCCCCTGAGCTTCGCCTTCTTGATCAGGCCTTCATACTGGTGTGCAAGCATATGCCCCTGGATCTGGGCAACCGTGTCCATCGTGACGTTCACGACAATGAGAAGCGACGTGCCGCCGAGATAGAAAGGAACGGCCATCTGGCTGATCAGAAACTCCGGCAGAAGGCAGACGAGCGTCAGATAGGCCGCTCCAACGACCGTGATCCGGGTAAGCACGAAATCGAGATAGGTCGCCGTCTTCTCACCGGGGCGGATGCCCGGAACGAAGCCGCCATATTTCTTCAGATTGTCAGCCGTCTCGTCGGGGTTGAACACAACGGCGGTGTAGAAGAAGCTGAAGAAGATGATGCCGGCTGCATAAAGCAGCATGTAAAGCGGCGCGCCATGCTGAAGCGAGGTGGTGACGGTGATAAGCCAGTCAGGCCCGCCCTCCTGGCCCATGAACTGCGCAATGGTCAGCGGCAACAGAAGAAGCGAGGACGCGAAGATCGGCGGGATGACGCCCGAGGTGTTGATCTTCAGCGGCAGGTGCGAGCTGTCGCCCTGGAACATCCGGCTCCCGACCTGACGCTTGGGATACTGGATGGGAATCCGGCGCTGCGCGCGCTCCATCAGGCAGATGAAAGCGACGACTGCCAGCGCGAGCGCGAGGATGGTGATGATGAAGCCGATGGAAATCGCCCCCGTGCGACCCTGCTCGAAAAGACCGCCGATCGCAGTCGGGAGCTGGGCGACGATACCGGCCATGATGATGAGCGAAATGCCATTGCCAATTCCGCGGCTGGTGATCTGCTCACCCAGCCACATCAGGAACATGGTGCCGCCCAGAAGCGTGATGATGGTGCTGATGCGGAAGAACCAGCCCGGATCGATCACAGCAGAGGTGGCATCCCCGGCGCCCCAGCTTTCGAGGCCGACGGCAATGCCATAGCCCTGGAAGATGGTGAGGACGACGGTGCCGAAGCGGGTGTACTGGTTCAGCTTCTTGCGCCCACTCTCGCCTTCCTTCTTCAGCGCTTTCCATGGCTCGTAGATGGAGCCCATGAGCTGCACCACGATAGAGGCCGTGATGTAGGGCATGATGCCGAGCGCGATGATCGACATGCGCTCGAGTGCGCCACCCGAGAACATGTTGAAGAAGTCGAGCATGCCGCCGGCCGTCCGGTTGAACAGCTGGTCGAGCGCAATCGGGTCGATGCCCGGAATCGGCACGAACGAACAGAGCCGGAAGACAATGAGAGCGCCAATGGTGAACCACAGGCGCTTCTTGAGTTCGGTCGCCTTGGAAAAATTGGCGAAGCTCAGATTCTGGGCAAGCGTATCGGAGGCCGTTGCCATCTCGTCATCCTAAACATGGGTCGCGGCGGAAATGCCCTGGGGGGCTGCAACCCTTGAAGGGGCCGATTTAGGCTGGGGCCCCGGAAATGGGAAGCCCGCAAGATGCAGCCAGGGCCACATCATGCGGGCTCCGGAAGCCAGGATCAGTCCTTGGCCGCAGTCTTTGCGGGAACGGTGACCGAGCCACCAGCAGCTTCCACGGCCGCGCGGGCAGCCTTGGTCACGCCGGCAACGGTCAGGTTCAGCTTGACGCTGAGTTCGCCCTTGCCAAGCAGGCGGACACCGTCGCGCGGCTGGGTGACAAGGCCGGCAGCCTGAAGCGCTGCAACGTCGAGACTGGCGCCAGCGTCGATCTTGCCGGCATCGACAGCGCGCTGCAGCGCGCCGATGTTGACTTCGCTGTACTCGGCACGGTTCGGCTTGTTGAAGCCGCGCTTGGGAAGGCGCATGTGAAGGGGCATCTGGCCGCCCTCAAAGCCCTTGATGGCGACACCCGAACGGCTCTTCTGGCCCTTCTGGCCACGACCGGCAGTCTTGCCGAGCCCGGAGCCGATGCCACGACCGACGCGGACACTGTCCTTGCGTGCGCCGGCATTGTCCCTGATTTCATTAAGCTTCATAGCACTCGCTTTCGCTGTTTTCGCGCTGGAGGAAGTGGAAGACCTCAGTCTTCCACCTTCACCATATGCCGCACCTTTGCAATCATTCCACGAACTTCCGGGGTATCCTGAAGCTCGCGGGTGCGATGCATCTTGTTGAGGCCGAGCCCGATTAGGGTGGCCCGCTGGTCCTGGGTGCGGCGGATCGGAGAGCCGGTCTGCGTCACCTTGATGGTCTTAACCTCAGCCATTGGTCACTCTCCTCAGGCGACTTGCGCGTCGGCGTCGGCCTGGGCCTGCGCGTGGCTGATGTCGCCACGGCGGGCCAGCAGGTCGGCAACTTTCTTGCCACGCCGCTGGGCAACCGAGCGCGGACTCGTCTGGCCTTCGAGCGCTGCGAAGGTCGCACGCACCATGTTGTAGGGGTTGTTGGAACCGGTGGACTTGGACACGACGTCCGCGATGCCCAGCGATTCGAAAACGGCGCGCATGGGACCACCGGCGATGATGCCGGTACCGGCCGTCGCCGAGCGCACATGCACCTTGCCAGCGCCGAAATGGCCATAGCCATCATGGTGCAGGGTGCGGCCCTCACGCAGCGCAACGCGGATCATGGCCTTCTTCGCAGCAGCCGTCGCCTTGGAAATGGCTTCCGGCACTTCGCGGGCCTTCCCGTGGCCAAAGCCGACGCGGCCCTTGCCGTCACCGACGACCACCAGAGCCGCAAAGCCGAAGCGCTTTCCGCCCTTCACCGTCTTGGAGACGCGGTTGATGTGGACGAGCTTTTCGATCAGCTCCTGGCCATCATCGCCCTCGGTTGCACGCGGGTCACGGCGGCGACGGTCGCCATCGCGACCACCACGTTCACCACCACGACCACGACCAGGGCCACGGCCACGGCGTTCGCCATCGCGGCCACGGCGTTCTTCGGTGGTTCCTTCGGCGGCAGGCGCCTGGATTTGGTTCGTTTCGTCGGTCATCTCAGAACTCCAGTCCGCCCTCGCGGGCAGCATCCGCCAGCGCCTTAACCCGGCCGTGGAAGATGAAGCCACCACGATCGAACACAACCTTGCCGACACCGGCAGCCTTGGCGCGCTCGGCCAGAAGCTTGCCGATGGCGGCAGCGGCCGCGACAGTGGCGCCCGAACCCTCGAAATCCTTTTCAAGGGTGGAGGCCGATGCCAGCGTGCGTCCGGCATTGTCGTCGATGACCTGCGCATAGATATGCTGCTGGGAACGATGCACCGAAAGGCGCGGACGCCCGGCGGACTTGGAAAGAAGCGCAGTCCGCACGCGGCGGCGACGGGCCTCGAAGGGGGAGAGATGCTTCACCATTACTTCTTCTTCCCTTCCTTGCGGAAGATGAATTCGCCGCGATACTTGATACCCTTGCCCTTGTAGGGTTCGGGCTTGCGCCAGCGACGGATCTCGGCAGCGACCTGGCCAACCTTCTGTCGATCGGATCCGGAAATCTCGACAGTCGTCTGGTCGGGCGTCTTGATCGTGATGCCGGCCGGGATGGGATACTCGACGTCATGGCTGAAACCGAGCTGCAGCTTCAGGGTCGAACCCTGGACTGAAGCACGATAGCCGACGCCGGTGATTTCCAGCACCTTCGTGAATCCATCGGAAACGCCGACGACCAGGTTCGAGACCATGGTGCGCTGCATGCCCCAGAAGGCACGTGCGCGCTTGGTTTCGTTGGCAGGATTCACACGGATTTCCTGGCCTTCGATCTCATAGCTGATATCGTTGACGAGCGGCATCGAGAGCGAACCCTTCGGGCCCTTCACCTCGATGATGCCTTCGTTGATGGCTGCGGACACGCCGGCAGGCATCATGACGGGCTTCTTTCCAATCCGCGACATATCAGAACACCTGGCAGAGAACTTCGCCGCCGACGTTCTCGACGCGGGCTTCCGCGTCGGAGAGAACGCCCTTGGGCGTGGAAACGATGGTGATTCCGAGGCCGTTCTTTACGCGGGGCAGGGACTGCGCACCGGCATAGACACGGCGGCCGGGCTTGGACACACGCGAAACGTGCTGAATGGCCGGCTGACCTTCGAAATATTTCAGTTCGATGCGGATGGTCGGCGTGGGGCCGCCCGTCTCTTCCTTGCTGTAGCCACGAATATAGCCTTCGCGCTGCAGAACATCGAGAACGTTGGCCCGCAGGCGGGACGCAGGCGTAAGCACGCTGTCCTTCCTGGCGGACTGGCCGTTGCGGATACGGGTAAGCATGTCACCCAGGGGATCGGTCATGTTCATGTGCGGCGGCCCTTACCAGCTCGACTTGGTGACGCCGGGGATAAGGCCTTTGTTGGCCAGTTCCCGAAGCATCACGCGCGACAGCTTGAACTTGCGATAATAGCCACGCGAGCGGCCAGTCAGTTCGCAGCGGTTCCGAACGCGCGTCGGATTTGCATTGCGCGGAAGTTCCGCCATCTTTAGGCGAGCCATAAGGCGCTCGCCCTCGTCGCGGCTCTCGTCATTCGCGATAGCCTTCAGCTTCTCGAATTTCGCCGCATACTGCTTCACCAGCGCCTTGCGCCGTTCGTTCTTGTTCACAGAACTCAGTTTCGCCATGACTTAAGTTCCTTGTCCGCTCAGGCCGCAGCCTGCTGGCGCGCTTCCGCGTCGCCAATGAAGGGCATGCCGAAGTGGCGCAGAAGCGCGCGCGCCTCGTCGTCCGTCTTCGCCGTGGTGGTGATGATGATGTCCATGCCGCGGATCTTGTCGATCTTGTCGTAGCTGATCTCGGGGAAGACAATCTGCTCTTTCAGACCCATGGCATAGTTTCCACGGCCGTCGAAGCTCTTCGGGTTAACGCCCCGGAAGTCCTTCACGCGCGGCAGGGCGATCGTGATGAGACGGTCGAGGAATTCATACATGCGGTCACGGCGCAGGGTCACCTTGCAGCCAATGGGCATGCCTTCGCGAAGCTTGAACTGCGCGATGGATTTCTTGGCCTTGGTGACCACAGGCTTCTGGCCGGCGATAGCCATCATCTCGGCAAGCGCGACTTCCACCTTCTTCTTGTCCTGGGTGGCTTCACCGACACCCATGTTGATCACGACCTTCTCGATCCTGGGGACCTGCATCGGGTTTGCATACCCGAATTCGGAGGTCATCGCAGCCTTGACGCTCTCTTCATAGAGTGTCTGCATGCGGGGCTTCACGCGTTCGTTAGCCATTGAGCACCTCGCCCGAGCCCTTCAGGACCCGCACCTTCTTGCCGTCGCGCACCTCAAAACCGACACGGGCGGCCTTGCCCGTCTGCGGATCCTTGATGGCCACGTTTGAAACATGAATCGGCGCCTCGCGCCGCTTGATACCGCCTTCCGGGTCCGACTGGCTCGGCTTGGTGTGACGGGCAATCATGTTGATGCCCGAGACGATCACCTTCCCATCCTTCGGCATGGAACGCAGCACTTCGCCTTCGCGGCCCTTGTCCTTGCCGGCAAGAACCACAACGCGGTCACCCTTGCGGATTTTCGCCATCGACATGTCAGAGAACCTCCGGCGCCAGGCTGATGATCTTCATATGGCCGGTCGAGCGCAGTTCGCGGACAACAGGGCCAAAAATACGGGTGCCGATTGGCTCCTCGTTCTTGTTGATGAGAACAGCAGCATTACCATCGAAACGGATCACCGAACCGTCAGCGCGGCGTATGTCCTTGGCGGTGCGAACGACGACAGCGCGGTGCACGTCGCCCTTCTTGACGCGGCCACGCGGGGATGCCTCCTTGACGGAAACAACAATCACGTCACCCACACCGGCAAAGCGACGCTTGGAGCCGCCGAGCACCTTGATGCACATCACGCGCTTGGCGCCCGAATTGTCGGCGACATCCAGATTTGTCTGCATCTGGATCATGTCAGCTCACCTTTTCCAGCACACGCCAGGTCTTCAGCTTGGAGACAGGCGCACATTCCTCGATCCGCACGACATCGCCTTCCTTCACGGAATTGGCTTCATCATGGGCATGATATTTCTTCGAGCGGCGGATGATCTTGCCGTAGAGGGGGTGCGGAACCTTCCGCTCCACGAGCACGACCACCGTCTTGTCGGTCTTGTCGGAGACCACGGTCCCCTGAAGCACGCGCTTGGGCATGGGGCCTCCTTAAGCCTGCGTGGCCTGGGCCTTGGCCCGGGCATTCTGTTCGGTCTGGATGCGGGCGATGGCACGACGCACCTCGCGCACGCGGGTTGCCTTCTCGAGCTGCTGCGTAGCGGCCTGGAAGCGAAGGTTGAGCTGCTCGCGCTTCAGCGCCTGCAGGTCATTCGCAAGGTCTGCGTCGGAGCGGGCCTTGTAATCAGTCTTGGCCATTGGCTCAGCCTTCCTTCTGCTCACCCAGTCGGGTGACCATCTTCACTTTGATGGGGAGCTTGGCTGCAGCACGCTCGAAGGCACCGGCAGCAATTTCATGGCTCACACCGTCAATCTCGAACATGATCCGGCCCGGCTTCACGCGGGCGGCCCAGAATTCGGGCGACCCCTTGCCGGAGCCCATGCGGACTTCGGCGGGCTTGCTCGAAACAGGAACGTCCGGGAAGATCCGGATCCAGAGGCGTCCCTGACGCTTCATGTAGCGGGTGATCGCGCGACGGGCGCTTTCGATCTGGCGGGCAGTGATCCGTTCGGGCGCAAGGGCCTTCAGGCCATAGGCGCCAAAATTCAACTGGGTGCCGCCCTTGGCATCCCCATGGATACGGCCCTTGAAGGCCTTGCGGAACTTGGTCCGTTTCGGTTGCAGCATCTTGTCTCGCCTTCAGACAGGGATTGGCCCCCCGATAAGGCGACGCGTGTATCGCGTCGCTTATCGGGCGGGGCGCACTCCCGACGTTTGGGATTCCATCATGAGCCGGTCCTGGGCCATCGGGTCGTGGCCGAGGATCTCACCCTTGAAGATCCAGACCTTGACACCGCTGACACCATAGGCGGTGTGCGCCTGGGCCTCTGCATAGTCGACATTGGCACGCAGGGTGTGCAGCGGCACACGACCTTCGCGGTACCACTCGATACGCGCAATCTCCGCCCCGCCCAGACGGCCGGAACAGGTGATCTTGATCCCCTCTGCGCCGAGCCGAAGCGCCGATTGAACGGCACGCTTCATGGCACGACGGAAGGCAACGCGACGCTCAAGCTGGTCAGCCACACTCTGTGCAACAAGCTTGGCATCGATTTCAGGCTTGCGGATCTCGACGATGTTGAGCGAAACTTCGCTCTTGGTCATCTTCTGGATCTGCTTCTTCAGCTTGTCGATATCGGCGCCCTTCTTGCCGATGATCACGCCGGGGCGTGCGGCATAGACACTGACGCGGGCAAGCTTAGCCGGCCGCTCGATGACAACCTTGGAAATCGCAGCCTGTGGGTGGGCCTTCTGGATGAACTGCCGGATCTTCAGATCCTCAAGCAGGAGGCGGCCATATTCATCGCCAGTCGCATACCAGCGCGAATCCCAGGTACGGTTGATCTGCAGCCTGAGGCCGATGGGTGAAGTCTTCTGACCCATGTTACTCGCCTGCCTCCTGGTTGATGTCACGCTCCTGCACAATGATGCGCAGGCGGCTGAACGGCTTGATGATGCGGCTGGAGCGACCACGGGCACGGGTCGCGAAGCGTTTCATGGTGATCGCCTTGCCGACGCTGGCTTCCTTAACCCACAGACGGTCCACGTCAAGGTTATGGTTGTTTTCAGCATTGGCAATTGCGGACTGAAGGCACTTCTTCACGTCCACGGCCATAGCCTTGCGGGAGAAGGCGAGCGCGGTGATGGCTTCCTCGGCCTTCTTGCCGCGGATCAGACCGGCGACGAGGTTCAGCTTGTAAGGCGAACCGCGAACGGTGGTCGCGACAGCGAGCGCTTCACGCTCGCCAACCTTGCGACCTGCTTGGGGTTTCGACATCGAGCTTACCTCTTCGACTTCTTGTCGGCAGCGTGGCCGGGGAAAGTGCGCGTGGGCGCGAACTCGCCGAGCTTCATGCCAACCATCTCTTCGGAAACGGAGACGGGGACGAACTTTCTGCCGTTGTACACGTTGAACGTATGACCAACGAACTGGGGGAGGATGGTGGAGCGGCGCGACCAGGTCTTGATCGGACCCTTGGCTCCGGATTCCACCTTCTTCAGCAGGTGCAGGTCGACGAACGGACCCTTCCAGACGGAACGTGCCATCGCTTACCTCTTCTTCTTCGCGTGGCGGGAACGGATGATCATGTTGTCCGTCGCCTTGTTCGAGCGGGTCTTCGCCCCCTTGGTCGGCTTGCCCCACGGCGTGACCGGATGACGGCCACCCGAGGTCCGGCCTTCACCACCGCCATGCGGGTGGTCAACCGGGTTCTTCGCAACACCACGGGTCAGCGGGCGAACGCCGAGCCAGCGCTTGCGACCAGCCTTGGCAAGCGTCTGGTTGCTGTTGTCCGGGTTCGAGACGGCACCAACGGTCGCCATGCACTCGGCGCGAACATACCGCTGCTCACCGGAGTTGAGGCGGATGATGACCATGCCACGGTCGCGGCCGACAACCTGAATGAAGGTCCCGGCAGCGCGGGCCAGCTGACCGCCCTTGCCGGGCTTCAGCTCGACATTGTGCACGATGGTGCCAACCGGCATCTGGCCGATTTCCATGGCATTACCGGGCTTTACGTCGGTCTTCTTGCCAGCGACGACGCTGTCGCCGGGGGCAAGACGCTGCGGAGCCAGGATGTAGGCCTGATTACCGTCAGGATAGGTGATCAGCGCGATGAAGGCGGAACGGTTCGGGTCATACTCGAGGCGCTCGACCGTGGCGGGAACGTCCCAGGTGCGCCGTTTGAAGTCGACGATCCGGTACTTCTGCTTGTGGCCGCCACCGATGCCGCGAGCAGTCGCATGGCCCATGTTGTTGCGGCCACCGGACTTGCTCTTGCCTTCGGTCAGCGCCTTGACAGGCTTGCCCTTCCAGAGCGCCGAGCGGTCGACGAGCACAAGCCCACGCCGGGCCGGGCTCGTCGGGTTGTAGGTTTTCAGTGCCATGGCGCTCAGATCCCCGTCGTCACATCGATCGACTGGCCTTCGGCCAGAGTCACGATTGCCTTCTTGGCGTCAGAACGGCGATAGGGCTTGCCACGCCAGCGCTTGGTCTTGCCCTTCTGGACGAGGGTGTTCACAGCCGTCACCTTGACGTTGAACAGCGCCTCGACCGCCGCCTTGATTTCCGGCTTCGAAGCGGTCTTGGCCACTTCGAAAACCAGCTGGTTATATTCACCGACCATGGTCGACTTCTCGGTGATGATGGGCTTCACCACCACGTCAAAGTGCTTCAGGTCGATCGCTTCGGGGGCCTTAGCCATTGAAACGCGCCTCCAGGCTTTCGACCGCGGCGCGCGTCAGCACCAGATGGTCATGGTTCAGGATGTCATAGACATTCGCACCGACAGCCGGCAGCACATCCACCTTGTGGAGATTGCGGCTGGCAAGCGCGAAGTTTACGTCGACGGCGGAACCATCGATGAAAAGGCCGCTGGAGACGCCAAGCTTGGCAAGGCTGTCCTTGAGCGATTTCGTCTTGGCAGCATCGAGCGCCAGATTGTCGAGGACGAGCAACTTGCCGTCACGGGCCTTGGCGCTCAGCGCGATCTTCAGGCCCAGCGCACGAACCTTCTTGTTCAGGCTGGGGTTGAAGTCACGAACGCGCGGACCGTGAGCCTTGCCGCCACCGATGAACTGCGGCGCAGCACGGTTGCCGTGACGGGCGGTGCCACCACCCTTCTGGCGACCAAACTTCTTGCCCGTACGCGAAACGTCCGAACGCTCCTTGGCGGCGCGGGCGGTGCCGCGGCGCTTCTCGAGTTGCCAGGTAACAACGCGGTGCAGGATATCGGCGCGCGGATCGAGATCAAAGATCTCGGGGTTGAGCGTCAGTTCGCCAGCGTCCGAGGCTGAGAGTGTCTTGACCTGAACCTTCATCACGCTTGCTCCTCAGCCGGGGTTTCGACGGCCGGAGCCTCGGCGGCAGGCGTTTCGGCGACAGCAGACCTGATTGCGGCGGGATAGGGCACATCAGCCGGGCGGGCGACCTTTACGGAGTCGCGCACGAGCAGCCAGCCACCCTTGGAACCGGGGACGGAACCACGAACGAAAAGCAGGTCGCGCTCAGGATCGGTCATCACGATCTCGAGATTCTGCTGGGTGCGGTTACGATCACCCATGTGACCGGCCATCTTCTTGTTCTTGAAGACCTTGCCCGGATCCTGGCGCTGACCGGTCGAACCATGCGAACGGTGCGAAACCGAAACACCGTGGGTGGCACGAAGACCTCCGAAGCCCCAGCGCTTCATGGCGCCAGCAAAGCCCTTGCCCTGCGTCGCACCCGTCACGTCGACAAGCTGGCCAACGAGGAAGTGATCGGCGCCGATACGGGCGCCGACATCAACGAGCGCATCCTCGGCAACGGAAAATTCAGCAAGTATGGCCTTGGGCTCGACTTCAGCCTTGGCGAAGTGGCCACGCTCGGGCTTGGTAAGGTTCTTGGCCTTGGCGCTGCCGGAGCCGAGCTGAACTGCGACATAACCGTCGCGATCAGCCGTCTTCTGGGCAACAACCTGGCAATTCTCGAGGGCCAGGACCGTGACGGGCACATGGACCCCATCCTCACGGAAAAGACGGGTCATGCCCATCTTCCTGGCGATTACGCCGGTTCGCATTTCCATTCCTTCAACAGAGGCCCCGTCGAACAACAATTGCCGTTCTCAGGGGCTTGCCACGACATTCGCGGAAATCAGCCCTGGAGCTTGATTTCCACATCCACACCCGCCGCAAGGTCGAGCTTCATCAGAGCATCGACGGTTTGCGGCGTCGGCTTCACGATATCGAGAAGCCTCTTGTACGTCCTGACTTCGAACTGCTCCCGCGACTTCTTGTCGACGTGCGGCGAGCGGTTCACAGTGAATTTTTCGATCCGGGTCGGAAGCGGAATCGGACCGCGCACATCAGCGCCCGTGCGCTTGGCGGTATCGGCAATTTCACCGGTCGCCGCGTCGAGCACACGGTGATCGAATGCCTTCAGCCTGATGCGGATATTCTGCGTTTCCATCTGGTCCAACTTCTTCCCTGGCGGCGCTGAGAGCCCCGCTTGTTCCGGTCTCGACAGTTCAAAAAACATCCCGCCCGGCCAGCGACGAATCACCGGCCGGGCGGGAGTGGTGCCTTACTACTTAATGATCGACGCGACAACCCCTGCGCCGACGGTCCGGCCACCTTCGCGGATGGCGAAGCGCAGGCCCTGGTCCATGGCGATCGGTGCGATCAGCTTCACACCGAGCGTGACGTTGTCGCCAGGCATGACCATCTCCGTGCCTTCCGGCAGTTCGACAGTGCCGGTGACGTCCGTGGTACGGAAGTAGAACTGCGGACGGTAGTTGGCGAAGAACGGCGTATGACGGCCACCTTCATCCTTCGACAGCACGTAGACTTCGGCCTTGAACTCGGTGTGCGGCTTGATCGAGCCGGGCTTGCAAAGCACCTGGCCGCGCTCGACGTCTTCACGCTTCGTGCCGCGCAGCAGGGCGCCGATGTTGTCGCCGGCCTGACCCTGATCAAGCAGCTTGCGGAACATTTCGACGCCGGTGCAGACAGTCTTCACCGTGTCCTTGATGCCGACGATCTCGACTTCCTCGCCAACCTTGATGATGCCGGTCTCGACACGGCCGGTAACGACGGTGCCGCGGCCCGAGATCGAGAACACGTCTTCGATCGGCATCAGGAACGGCTTGTCGAGCGGGCGCTCCGGCTGCGGGATGTACTCGTCCACGGCCTTCATCAGCTCGAGGACGGCGTCGCGGCCGATTTCCGGGTTCTTGTCTTCCAGAGCCATCAGGGCCGAACCCTTGATGATCGGAATGTCATCGCCCGGGAATTCATACTTCGACAGCAGTTCGCGGATTTCAAGCTCGACGAGTTCGAGGATTTCCGGGTCATCGACCTGGTCGACCTTGTTCATGAACACGACGAGAGCCGGCACGCCGACCTGACGGGCAAGCAGGATGTGCTCGCGGGTCTGCGGCATCGGGCCGTCGGTCGCGGACACGACGAGGATTGCACCGTCCATCTGCGCGGCACCGGTGATCATGTTCTTCACATAGTCGGCGTGGCCGGGGCAGTCGACGTGCGCATAGTGGCGCTGGTCGGTTTCATACTCGACGTGCGACGTCGAGATGGTGATGCCGCGCTCACGCTCTTCCGGGGCCTTGTCGATGTTCGCATAGTCAACGAACGTGGCGCCGCCGGTTTCAGCCAGCACCTTGGTGATGGCCGCCGTCAGCGAGGTCTTGCCATGGTCGACGTGACCGATGGTGCCGATGTTGCAGTGCGGTTTGTTCCGCTCAAACTTCGCCTTCGCCATTTTGGTTCCTCTTTGCGTTTCCAGGTTTTGCTTGTGTTGCAGCCAAAGCTCAGGCGAGCTTCGCCTTCACTTCTTCGGCCACGTTCGCAGGCACTTCGTCATAGTGGCTGAACTGCATCGTATACTGTGCCCTGCCCTGCGTCATGGAGCGGAGCTGGTTCACATAACCGAACATGTTCGCCAGCGGCACCATGGCTTCGATCACCTGCGCGTTGCCGCGGGTGTCGGTGCCCTGGATCTGGCCACGGCGACTGTTCAGGTCGCCGATGCAATCACCCATGTAATCCTCGGGGGTGACAACCTCGACCTTCATGATCGGCTCGAGCAGCTTGATGCCAGCCTTGGTGGCAGCTTCGCGCATCGCGCCACGGCCGGTGATTTCGAACGCCAGGGCCGAGGAGTCGACGTCGTGATAGGCGCCGTCAACGAGCGTTGCGGTGAAGTCGATGATCGGGAAGCCGATCATGGAGCCGCTGTCCGCGACTTCCCTGATACCCTTCTCGACGGCGGGGATATATTCCTTGGGAACGTTTCCACCCTTTACTTCGTCGACAAAGACGACGCCCGAGCCCCGTTCACCGGGTTCCACCACGATCTTGATACGGCCGAACTGACCCGAGCCGCCCGACTGCTTCTTGTGGGTGTAATCGACCTCGACCTTGCGGGCGAGCGATTCACGGTAAGCCACCTGCGGCGCGCCGACATTGGCCTCGACCTTGAACTCGCGCTTCATGCGATCGACAAGGATTTCAAGGTGAAGTTCACCCATGCCCTTGATGATCGTCTGGCCGCTCTCGATGTCGGAGTTGACCCGGAAGGATGGATCCTCCTGCGCCAGACGGTTCAGAGCGATGCCCATCTTTTCCTGGTCGGCCTTGGTCTTCGGCTCGACAGCCACTTCGATCACGGGCTCGGGGAATTCCATCCGCTCGAGAATGATCGGCTTCATCGGCGTGCAGAGCGTGTCGCCGGTGGTCGTGTCCTTCAGGCCGACCAGCGCGACAATATCGCCGGCATAGGCTTCCTTGATGTCTTCGCGGTTGTTCGCATGCATGAGCAGCATGCGGCCGATCTTCTCGCGCTTGTCCTTCACGGAGTTGAGCACGCTCGTGCCCGCCTCGAGCTTGCCCGAATAGATGCGGGCGAAGGTCAGCGTTCCGACGAAGGGGTCGGTCATGATCTTGAACGCAAGCGCCGAGAAAGGCGCTTCGTCGCTCGTCTCGCGGCTGTCGACTTCCTCGGTGTCGGGCTTGATGCCCTGGACCGGCGGAATGTCGAGCGGGCTCGGCAGATAGTCGATGACTGCATCGAGGAGCGGCTGAACGCCCTTGTTCTTGAACGAGGAGCCGCAGAGCACCGGCACGAAGTCGAACGCAAGCGTTCCCTTGCGGATCAGCCTCTTCAGCGTGTCGACATCCGGCTCCTGGCCTTCAAGATAGGCCTCCATGACGGCCTCGTCCTGCTCGACGGCGAGTTCGATGAGCTCGCTGCGGGCAGCAGCGGCCTCGTCCTTCATGTCCTCGGGAATGTCGCGATATTCGAACTTGGCACCAAGGGATTCCTCGAGCCAGATGATCGCGCGGTTGTGGACAAGGTCCACCATGCCCTTGAAGTCGCTCTCGATGCCGACGGGCAGGTAGAGGACGGCCGGGCGGGCGCCGAGACGGTCCTTGATCATCTGGACACAGCGACCGAAGTTCGCGCCGGTGCGGTCAAGCTTGTTGACGTAGCACATGCGCGGAACCTTGTACTTGTCCGCCTGGCGCCACACGGTCTCGGACTGCGGCTCGACGCCGGCAACGCCATCGAAGCAGGTGATGGCGCCATCGAGAACGCGCAGCGAGCGCTCCACCTCGATGGTGAAGTCCACGTGACCGGGCGTATCGATGATGTTGATCCGGTGGTCATTCCAGAAACAGGTCGTCGCAGCGGAGGTAATGGTGATGCCCCGCTCCTGCTCCTGCTCCATCCAGTCCATCGTCGCCGTGCCTTCATGCGTTTCGCCGATCTTGTAGGACTTGCCGGTGTAATAGAGGATCCGCTCGGTCGTGGTCGTCTTGCCGGCATCGATGTGCGCCATGATGCCGATATTGCGATACTTTTCGAGCGGGTTAGAGCGGGGCATGTTATACTCCGAGAGCTGTGCTTCGGTTGACTGGTCGTGCTTCTCGCGCTGTCGCCGTTACCAGCGATAGTGCGAGAATGCGCGGTTGGCTTCGGCCATCTTGTGCGTATCTTCCCGCTTCTTCACTGCGGAGCCGCGATTGTTCGCCGCCTCCATCAGTTCGGCGGACAGACGGGCCGACATGGTCTTCTCGGGCCGGTTGCGGGCCGATGCGATCAGCCAGCGGATGGCAAGCGCCTGCGCACGCTCGGGGCGGACTTCGACGGGCACCTGGTAGGTGGCGCCACCGACCCGGCGGGACCGGACTTCGACGAGCGGACGCACGTTCGCAAGGGCTTCATGGAAGACGCCGAGCGGCTCACGCTTGGCGCGGGCCTCGATGGTGTCGAGGGCGGAATAGACGATCGTTTCGGCGACCGACTTCTTCCCCTGATACATCACGAGGTTCATGAATTTGGTGAGCACCTGATCGCCGAAACGGGGATCGGGCAGGATTTCGCGCTTTTCGGGGCGACGACGACGGGACATGGTTCTGGCCTCCCCTTACTTCGGACGCTTCGCGCCGTACTTCGAGCGCGATTGCTTACGGTTCTTGACACCCTGCGTATCGAGGACGCCGCGCAGCACGTGATAGCGCACGCCGGGCAAATCCTTCACGCGGCCGCCGCGAATCAGCACGACCGAGTGCTCCTGCAGGTTATGGCCTTCACCGGGGATGTAGCCGATCACCTCGAAGCCGTTGGTAAGACGGATCTTGGCGACCTTGCGGAGCGCCGAGTTCGGCTTCTTCGGGGTGGTGGTGTACACGCGGGTGCACACGCCGCGCTTCTGCGGGCATGCTTCCATCGCAGGCACCTTGTTGCGCGCCTTCTGTGGCTCGCGGCCCTTGCGAATCAATTGGTTGATCGTCGGCATACGGTGTTCGCATCTTCCTGCTGTTCGACACTGCCGTACCGGCACTGCCTACTCCAGAACCCTTCCGCCCCTGGTCGCCAGCCTTGCGGGCAGCATGTCCACGGCATAAGCGCGAGCGAGCCCGCAATCGGGCTCCCACGCGCACGGATGGGTCTGTCGTTCCTTTGTTCACCCGCCCCGCGTGATCAGCCGGCATGACCGGAAAGCACCCGGGAGCGAGCGCGGCCCATACCCCCGGCACGATAGCGCGTCAACAGGCTTCGCACCGGCGCAAAGCTCGTGCATGAGTGTTCTGCATGTCTTCAAAGCCTCACAGAAGCGCCCGGATCGCGCGCGAAGCCATCACCGGCAAGGAAGTATCCCGCCACGCGCTCGTGCACCTCGGGTCGCTTCGCCCCGCCATTGCCGACATGATCCGGAACGATCATCCCGGCCTGGCCGACGACGCGCTCATCGCCTTGCAGACAGTCAACCGCTATCGGGGCCGATATGTCGAGCAGCTGTTGCGGACGGAGCGTGGCGCCTTCAGCGAACTGGACGCCGAAATCGTGCGCGCCATCGCAGACCAGGAGATGATGGTCGAAAATGTTGAGAAGGATTATGCGCGAACGCTGTCCCTGGGCGACCATGCGGCTGACCTGCTTGCCCGCTTCGGCGGCAGCTGGGCTTTCCTCATTACCTTCGCGGCCTTCATCACCTTCTGGATGATCCTCAATCATGCCGGCGGCAAGGAGGCCTATGATCCGTTCCCGTTCATTCTCCTCAACCTCCTGCTGTCGACACTGGCGGCCGTGCAGGCACCCATCATCATGATGAGCCAGCGCCGGCAGGAAGAACGGGACCGCATGCGGGCGCGCAGCGATTATCAGGTCAACCTGAAGGCCGAGCTCGAAATCCGCATGCTGCACGAAAAGATCGATCATCTCATCCAGCGCGAATGGGACCGTCTGGCAGAAGCGCGCTCCGTCCAGATGGAACTGCTGGATGCAATCGAGAAACGGCCCGGGCAGACATGAACCCGCGAGAAACGGCCCGGGCAGACATGAACCCGGGTCTGGCCCGCCCTATCTTGCCAGGCCTTGCGCGAATCAGCGCCGGTCAACCACCAGTGCGCCACCTTTCAGAACAGCCCGCGCCCGTTCGAGCGCAGTGACATCGGCAAGCGGATCCCCCTCGACCGCCACCATGTCGGCAAGGCGGCCCGGTGCGATTGCCCCGAGATCCTTCTCGCGGTTCAGCGCCTCGGCCGCCGTGCTCGTGGCAGCGCGCAGCGCCTGCAGCGGGCTCATGCCGTAGCGCACCATGACCGCAAACTGGCGCACTGCCTGGTCGTGCGGCATGACGCCGGCATCCGATCCGAACAGCATCTTCACGCCGGCGGCGCTGGCCTTGCGGAATCCTTCGCGCTGCACATCGGCCACTTCGCGGTCCTTGCGCAGATTATCCTCCAGAACGCCGTTCCGCGCGCCTTCTGCCTGCGTGTAATCGGTGTTGTAGATGTCCATTGAAAGATAGGTGCCATTGACCTTCGCCAGGCGGATGCCCTCGTCGTCGATCAGACTGGCATGCTCGATCGTGGTGATCCCGGCGCGAATGGCCGCCTTGATACCGGAAGCGCCATGGGCATGGGCCGCGCTGCGCAGGCCCCACATCCGCGCCTCGTCGGCGATGGCCTTCAGCTCTTCCTCGCGCAATTGCTGCTGGCCGACTTCGGTGTTGCGGCTGAACACCCCGCCCGTCGCACAGACCTTGATGACCTCCGCCCCATATTTGCGGATCTCGCGAACCTTCGCGCGCAATGCCTCGACACCATCAGCCACCCCGCGCGACCGGGCGTTGAAACTGGGCGGCAGGAAAGTGCTGTCACAATGCCCGCCTGTCGCGCCGAGCGAATAGGCCCCCGGCACGATCCGCGGACCCCGGATGCGGCCATCCTCGATCGCCTGCTTCAGCGCCACGTCGTCGAAATTCTCCGAACCGACGTTGCGAACCGTGGTGAAGCCCGTTTCCAGCATCCTGCCGGCGTTTGCGGCCCCGACGAGGGTCCAGTAATTGTCCGTCCGGACAAAGGCCTCCATCGGCGGCATCGCCGGGTCCGTCGTCAGGTGGACATGCATGTCGATGAAGCCGGGCACCAGGGTCAGGCCCTGCAGGTCGATGTGGCCGCCATCGGGCAATGTCACATCCGCCTGCGTTCCAACCCTGGTGATGCGGCCATCCTCGACAAGGATGGCCGGTTTTTCCACCATGCGCCCGCCCAGCACGTCGACCATGCGGTCGGCGGTGATCAGCACGCTCTCCGCCGCGACAGGGGCGGAGACAATGAGTGCTGCGATGATCAGGGCTGGTTTCACGGGCAAGGCCTTCCTACTGCTGACGGCCCCGGGCCTGCACCGCTTCGCGCCGCCGTGCAACCTCGTCCGGCGTGACGGCGCTGTTGGCGCTGGCAGACCGCTCCGTCTCGAGCGCCAGGGCGGCTCCGAAATTCGTCGCGAAACCGTCGTCGATCAGCTTCTTGTAGGCAGCGGAGAAACCGGGATCGATGGTCGCCATGTCGGCCGCGAGCCTGCGGGCGCTTTCGAGAAGCTCACCGGCCGGCACCACCCGGTTCACCAGCCCCCAGGCCTCTGCCGTCCTGGCGTCGAGGAAATTGCCCGAAAGCGAAAGCTCCTTGGCGCGATTGATGCCGATCAGCCGGCTCAGCTTCTGCGAAAGCCCCCAACCCGGCATGATCCCGACACGGGCGTGCGTATCGGCAAAGCGGGCGTTCTCCGATGCGATAAGCACGTCGCAGGCCAGCGCCACTTCGAAGCCGCCGGTGATGGCGACACCATTGATCGCGCCGATGACGGGCTTGCGGCACTGCTCGATGGCCTTGACCGGGTTGGCAAGCGGCGTCGTGCCCGTGGCATCGCCCATGGCCGTGGCATCCGAGCCCAGTTCCTTCAGGTCCAGCCCGGCGGTGAAGGCGCGTTCGCCAGCCCCTGTAAGGATGACGACGCGGACAGCATCATCCTCGTCCATGCGCTTCATCACATCGGCCAGTTCCGCGCGCAGCGCCTTTGACAGCGCGTTCATCGCGTCGGGCCGGTTGAGCGTGACGGTGGCGATCCCTTCAGAAACCGCGACTTCGACCAGTGCCATCTGTTCCTCCCTCATGTGCCTGCCGGTAGCCGGCTGCGAAAATGCTTGCGTGGCATGCCTGCCCTGCCTGCCCCCATAGGCCGGCGGCGGGCGGCTTGCACCCTCTTCCTCTGATTGGGGGAAAGCTGCACTCCCCTCTTTCCCGCCAAGCGCATCTGGCGCATTGTCGGTTGCATGTCAGCCACATCTCTTCTGCTCGCGCTTGCCGCATTGAATGGCCTCATGGCCGTGGGCTTCGGCGCCTTCGGGGCGCATGGCCTTGCCGATGCGCAGGCCCGGGCATGGGTCGAGACAGGCGCACAGTTCCAGCTGCCGCATGCAGCCGCGCTGCTCGCGCTCGTTGCGCTGGGCGGTGGAAAGCCCATGCGCCCCTTGATGGCGGCGGGCGGCTGGGCGCTCGGCCTTGGCAGCCTCGCTTTCGCGGGTGCGCTCTACGCGCTGGCCCTCGGCCTGCCGCGTGGTCTTGCCGCCGTGGCGCCGCTGGGCGGCACGGCGATGATGCTGGGCTGGCTCGCCCTTCTCTTCACCGTCATCCGCAAGAGCTGACAGGATTCTCTGAAAGGCGCTTCCGCCGGCACGGGGGCCGGCGGGATGCATGGGCCTCAGCCCGGCCTCAGCCGTTCAGGCCGTGGCAGTGCTTGAACCGGCTGCCGGAGCCGCAGGGGCACTGGGCGTTGCGCGGAACGCTGCGCTGCCAGGTCTCGGGATCCTCGGCCACGAAATCCGGACCGAACTGACCGGCGACGGCACGTGCCGATTCCACCTCGTCCGGGGAAAGCGGATCCCCCATGGCGAAGATGCCGGGTGCTGCCGGCGTGCCGATCCCGAAACCGGGAAGCGGCTGGATCCTGTTTTCCGGCTGTTCCGAAGGAAGCGGTCCCCCTTCCAGCTTCAGGAAATCCGGAAGGTCGGGCATGGGCATGGGTTCGGGCATGCGGAATTCGGCAAAGGCCAGCATCCGAGTCACATCCTCGCGCACCAGCCGCAGCATCCGCTCGAAAAGCTGGAAGGCCTCGGCCTTGTATTCGTTCAGCGGCTGCTTCTGGGCATAGGCGCGCAGGTGCACGACCTGGCGCAGCGCATCGAGCGTCGCCAGATGCTCCTTCCAGTGATGGTCGAGGCTTTGCAGAAGGAAGTTCTTTTCCATCTGCACCCAGTTTTCTTCCGGAATGCCCTTCTGCTTGCCGTCCATCTTCTCGTCGACAAGCGCGACGAGACGATCGACGAAGATTTCCTGATCGACCGCTTCTTCCTTCACCCAGTCGGCCAGCGGCACCTCCAGGTTGAGGGTGGTGGCAATTTCCATGCCCATGCCCTCGATGTCCCACTGCTCGGGATAGGTTCCGGGCGGGGCGAAGCGTTCGACAATGTCCTCGACGGTATCGCGGCGGAACTCGACCACGATATCGGAGACCTTTTCGGCATCCATGACGTCGGCGCGCTGCTCATAGACGACCTTGCGCTGGTCGTTCATGACATCGTCATACTGCAGCAGCTGCTTGCGGATGTCGTAGTTGCGGGCTTCCACCTTCTTCTGGGCGGTCTCGATGGCCTTCGAGATCCAGGGGTGGACGATGGCCTCTCCATCCTCGAGGCCGGAATGCATCACGCGGTGCAGCAGGTTCTGCTGGCCGAAGATCCGCAGCAGGTCGTCGTCGAGGCTGAGATAGAAGCGGCTGAGACCCGGGTCGCCCTGCCGGCCGGACCGGCCGCGCAGCTGGTTGTCGATCCGCCGGCTCTCGTGCCGCTCGGTGCCAAGCACGAACAGGCCGCCCGCCTCGCGCACCTTCTCGCGTTCGGCCTGCACCTCGGCCCTGATGGCGGCGATGCGCCGGTCACGCTCGGGGCCTTCGGGCACGCCCGAAAGCTCGTCCTCGATACGGAATTCGACATTGCCGCCAAGCTGGATGTCCGTGCCGCGGCCGGCCATGTTGGTGGCGATGGTCACGGCGCCAAGCCGCCCCGCCTGGGCCACGATATGGGCTTCCTGCTCGTGGTAGCGGGCGTTCAGAACCGAATGCTTCACCCCTTCCCTGGTCAGGAAGTTTGAAAGCGCCTCGGACTTCTCGATCGACACCGTGCCCACGAGCACCGGCTGGCCATTGGCCGCCGCTGCGCCGATCGCCTTGACGATGGCGGCGAACTTGTCGGCTTCGTTCTTGTAGAACTGGTCCTGATCATCCTTGCGCTGCACCGGAAGGTTGGTGGGAATTTCCACCACGTTCAGCTTGTAGATGTCGAAGAATTCGCCGGCTTCCGTCGAAGCCGTGCCCGTCATGCCCGAAAGTTTCGGGTAGAGGCGGAAATAATTCTGGAAGGTGATGGAAGCCAGTGTCTGGTTCTCGGGCTGGATGTCCACCCCCTCCTTGGCTTCCACCGCCTGGTGCAGGCCATCCGACCAGCGGCGACCTTCCATCATGCGCCCGGTGAACTCGTCGATGATGACGACCTTGCCATCGCGCACGATATAGTCGGTATCACGACGGAACATCATGTTGGCGCGCAGGGCCTGGTTCAGGTGGTGGACCACCTGCGTGTTCTCGAAGTCATAGAGATTGGCGCCCTCGAGCAGCCCTGCCGTTTCCAGCGCGCGCTCGGCAAATTCGGTGCCATCTTCCGTCAGGATCACGGATTTCGCCTTCTCATCCCGCTCATAATGGTCGGGCTGGAAGGTCTTCACGATCCTGTCGACCAGGATGTAGAGTTCGCTCTTGTCGTCGGTCGGGCCGGAAATGATGAGGGGGGTGCGCGCCTCGTCGATCAGGATCGAGTCCACCTCGTCGACGATGGCGTGGTTGAAGGCGCGCTGCACCATCTGCGAGCGCTCATACTTCATGTTGTCGCGCAGATAGTCGAAGCCGAATTCATTGTTGGTGCCGTAGGTGATGTCGGCGGCATAGGCATCGCGGCGCTGGATGTCGTGCAGGTTGGGCACGATGACGCCCACGGTCAGCCCCAGCCAGCGATAGAGCTGGCCCATCCATTCGGCATCGCGGCTGGCGAGATAGTCGTTCACAGTCACGACATGGACGCCCTTGCCGGGAAGGGCGTTGAGATAGGTGGCCAGCGTCGCGACGAGCGTCTTGCCTTCGCCGGTGCGCATTTCGGCGATTTCGCCGCGGTGCAGGACGATGCCGCCGATAAGCTGCACATCGAAGTGGCGCATGCCGAGAACCCGCTTCGAGGCCTCGCGCACGGTGGCGAAGGCTTCGGGCAGAAGCGCGTCCAGCTTTTCGCCATTGGCCAGCCTCTCGCGGAACAGGCGCGTCTGGTCCTGCAGCTCAGAATCCGAAAGGGCTTCGTATTTTGGCTCCAGCGCGTTGATCTGGCGGATGAGCGGCTGAAGAGACTTCACATACCGGTCGTTGGATGAACCGAAAATGGCCTTGGCGACCTTGTTCAAGCCGAGCATTGAGTGCCTTCACGAAAACCGGGCGGAAGGAAGGTTTCCCCGCCATCATGACCGCCGGGACATAGGAACCAGCCCGTTCGAAGTCAATCAAGGCGACACGCCCGAACCCTGATCCGCCGCCCTCTCGCACAGGGGAAAAAGGATGTTTAAGGAGTGTTGCGAACCACAGCCAGAGGCCCGATGACACACGCGATCTCCCCCCTTGCCCGCCCCTTCCCCGAGATGCCCGAAATCCCCGGCTGCCGCCGGGGAACGGCGACGGCCGGATACAAGCCCTGGGCGCGTGCCGATGTCACGCTCCTCGTCTTTGATCCGGGCACGACGGTCGCCGGGGTCACGACCCGCTCGAAATGCGCCTCGCCGGAAGTGGAGCTGTGCCGCCGCCATCTGCCGCGCGGGCAGGCGCGTGCACTGGTGGTGAACGCCGGCAACAGCAATGCCTTCACCGGCGCTGCGGGGGCCGAAGCGAACCGGCGGCAGGTGGCCGAGGTTGCGCGCCTCGTCGGCTGCACGGCGGAAGAGGTGTTCGCCAGCTCCACCGGTGTCATCGGCGTGCCGCTTCCGGCCGACAAGGCCGAAGCCGGCGCACGGGCGGCCCATGCCGCGCTCGGCACGGCAAGCTGGCTCGACGTTACACAGGCCATCGGCACGACCGACACCTTCCCCAAGGCCGCCTTCCGCGAAGCGATGCTTGGCGAAACCCGCGTCCGCCTTGCCGGCTTCATCAAGGGATCGGGGATGATCGCCCCCGACATGGCGACCATGCTGGGCTATGTGGTGACGGATGCCGCCATCGCCGCGCCGCTGCTGCAGCAGATGCTGGCCGATGCCAATGGCCGCACATTTTCCTGCATCACCGTCGATGGCGACACCTCCACCTCGGACACGGTGCTCGCCTTCGCGACAGGGGCGGCCGGAAACACGAGGCTGGAATCGATGGAGGATGCAGGCGCCCAGGCCCTTGTCGCGGCGCTCGAGGATCTCTGCCGCGAACTCGCCCAGCTTGTCGTGCGCGACGGCGAAGGCGCCAGCCGTTTCATCGAAGTCCGCGTCTCGGGCGCGGCATCCGACGAAAGCGCCCGGCGCATCGCCATGTCCATCGCCAATTCGCCACTGGTAAAGACCGCGATCGCCGGCGGCGACGCCAACTGGGGCCGGGTGGTGATGGCCGTGGGCAAGGCTGGCGAACCGGCCGAGCGCGACCGCCTGTCGATCCGCTTCGGCGGCATCGAGGTGGCGGCGAACGGCATGGTGCTGGCCGGCTATGACGAAGCGCCCGTGGCGGCCCATCTTGCCGGCCAGGACGTGGACATCGCGGTGGACCTGAAGCTGGGCGACGGGCGGGCGACCGTCTGGACCTGCGACCTCACCCACGGCTACATCTCGATCAACGCCGACTACCGCAGCTGACAGGGTCAGGCTGAAGGGCCGCAGCCGCGCCCGGCAGCGTCGGGAAAGCTCATGCCGCAAGGAAAAGGGGCCGCCCGGCCATGGCTGGGCGACCCCTTCCTTTTGCAGCTCTTGCCGGCGCGGTTCAGGCGCTGACGAGAGCCCGGCGACGGCGCGCCGCCATGCCGATGACACCGAAGCCCATGATCATCATCGCCCAGCTGGCCGGTTCCGGCACGGCGCCGGCACGCAGCAGGAACAGCTGGCCGCCCTCGACGAGCGCGCCATTGCCCAGCTTGATGCTGTGGGCCTGCACATCGCCGAGGAAGGCGGTGCCGGCGTCAAGGCCGAGAAGGGCCGAGATGTCGACGATACCGGAATTCTCCCAGTCGCCCACGTCCAGCGGATCGCTGTCCACCTGTCCTGCCGGAACGGCGGTACGGTCGATCGTGGCGACACGGGTCACCGAACCGTCGAGCCCGACTTCCAGCAGGCTGGATTCATTCGGGTTGATGCTGGCGACAGATGCCCAGTCCGCGGAACGGTCTTCCTGCACCATGATCTTGTCAGCGCCCGCCCAGTCCAGGTTGTCGGGGCTGCGCAGGGCATAGGTCGGGTCCGTATTGCCATTGTAGACAATGGTTGTCTGGCCGGACACGGGGTTGCCTTCCGCGTCGAAATCGAAGGCAATGGTGTAGAGCGTGCCCCAGGTATCGGCGCCATCCGCGAAGCTGGAGAGGCCGGTCGACGCGAAGGCGATCAGCTGGCCGTTCTCCGGATTGACGGCCACGTCTTCCGGACGGGAGAAGAGGAAGGCGCCCTTTTCGGCGGCTTCCGCCTTCAGCGTCGCCTGATCGGCGAAGCCCTGCGCATCATAGCCCGGCTCGCCGGCCTTGGAGGCATCGCGGACGGTCAGTTCGACCCAGGTTCCGCCGCGCGTGTCACCATTGGCGCCGTTGAACGTGCGGGGGTCCGCATCACCCGCATCGGACTTCCAGGCGTAGAGCTTGCCGCCGACAAGGCCGTTACGCTCCAGGATGCCGCCATTGGTCTGCTTTTCACCGACATAGAGATAGAGCGGCGCGGCCGAGCCACGGCACGGCATGCATCGTGCCGGTTTCCGGATCGAGCGCGAAAGCCGAGCCATTCGACGTTTCCTCGCCCGAAAGATAGAGACGGTCGGTGAGGCCGCGACCCTGACCGAACTGATGGCGCTCCACCAGCACGGACGAGCACAGGCGATTGAGACCGCCGCCGATCTGGGCCGAATCGGTCACTTCGGTTCCGAAGCGGTCGATGATGCTGCTGATGGCCTGTCCGGCATTGACGACACCGAGCGTCTTCTTGTCGATGTCGAAATAGGAAACCCGTGCCCCGGTCAGGCTGGTGCCGTTCGAAAGGCTGTAGGCATAGCCGCGCGAACCGGCGAGTTCATGGTTCACGAAGGCCCGGATGGTTTTGCCATCGAGGCTGTAGGCGCCGATGCCATCCATGATTCCGACCGGCTGATAACCGTTTGGCAGGGTTTCGCCGACGGTCACGAGACCGGTTATCGTCCAGCCGGATTCGACCTTCATCTGCGCCGGCTCAGGCGTGAAATAGGGAAGGAAGGAAGCAGCCTGCGCCGAGGCGGAAGCTGCGACAAGGGTAGTTGCAACGAGAAGTCTTGAACGCATCATGGTTTTGTCCCCTCTGTTTGGGTGAGGGGACAAATGCCATCCGGTCAATGACACTTCCGGGATGGACTCATTAATGAAAGTTTAAATTATTTTGTTAATCATGTTGCAAATTTATCAATGCATTTCAGCAGGTATCCCGCAAGCAAATTTGGGTCCAGGCTGAAAAACTATCCGAAAGGCTGCCCGCATGATCATCCTGCACCACTATCCCATGTCGCCCTGGGCGGAAGTGATCCGCCTCGCCCTTGGCCTCAAGGGCCTCGAATGGGGGTCGGTCATCATTCCGTCGATGCTGCCCAAGCCGCGCCTTGCGGTGCTGACCGGCGGATATGCCCGCACGCCGGTGCTCCAGATCGGCGCCGACATCTTCTGTGACACGACCGCCATCATAGACGCGATCGAGGCCGCAAGCCCCGAGCCATCGCTGTTTCCGGCGCCTGCCGGCAAGCTGCACCGCCTGCTGGCGGCCCAGGCGCAAGGCCCTGTCTTCTTCGGCGCCGTGGGCGCGGCGCTGGGCGACATGCCGGTCGAGGGGATGGAGGATTTCTGGAAGGATCGCGAAAGCCGCTTCGGCATGAAGCCCGAGGCGCTGAAGACCATGGTGCCCCACCTGAAGGCCCAGTTCCACGCCCATCTGGCCAATCTCGATGCCGCCCTCTCCGATGGCCGCGCCTTCCTCGGCGGGGACAGGCCAGGCCATGGCGACCTGGCGCAATATCAGCTCGTCTGGTTCCAGGGCCTGTCGACCGGCGGCGATGTGTCGGCGATCGGGAAGCGGCACGCGCATGTCGGCCAGTGGGTGGCCCGCGTCGCCGCCATCGGCCATGGCGCCCCACGGGAAATGGATGCGGAAGCCGCCATCGCAGCGGCAAAAGCCGCAACGCCCGACATGGGCGAAGCAGTGGATCCGGCCAGCGGCTTCACGGCGGGGCAGGCTGTGGCCGTCTCGCAGGAAGGGTGCCAGGACGCGCCAGTCTCAGGCCGCCTCCTCAGGCTGGACGACCGGCACATCGCCATCAGGCGTAATGACCTGGAAACAGGCGATGTCGTGGTGCATTTCCCGCGCACCGGGCAGATCCTGCGGCCTGCCTGAAGCCCACGCACCCACGCATTCTGGGTTGTGAAGCCCCCGCCCCGCCTTGCGGCGGGGCGGCACCGGGCCCTCAGCGGATCAGGCGATCGCGCCTTCGATCCATTTCTTCAGGTTGCTCTTCGGCTCGGCGCCAAGCTTGGTATCCACAAGCGCGCCGGCGCGGAACAGCATCATGGTGGGAATGGAGCGGACATTGAACTTGCCGGCCCATTCGGGTTCATCGTCGATATTGATCTTGGCAATGACGACCTTGCCGGAAAGCTCGTCGGAAATCTCTTCGAGCGCCGGGCCGATCATGCGGCACGGGCCGCACCATTCCGCCCAGAAATCCACTACGACCGGCAGGTCGCTCTTCAGCACGTCGGTTTCGAACGACGCATCGGTCACTTTGACGGTAGCCATGGTATCTCCTTGCTATCCTCGAAGAGATAGCCCCCCGCGTCCATCAATCAAGCGGCAACAGGCCCTCCAGCCCCGCCGCCTTCAAAATGAAGAGGCGCGGCCCGGCGGTGTAGAGCAGCTGCGCCTCCACCCGCCGGCCGGGAAAGGCCTGGCGCAAGACGGCGCAATAAGCCGCCATCTGCCGCCGGTAGGCAAGGGGCACCGCATTCTCATCCGCCGGAACCGACAACCCCGTCTTGAAATCTAGGACCAGGATCCGGTCATCCTCGACCAGCAGCCGGTCGACCGTGCCGGCGATCACCTGATCCCCGACGAGCCCGGCAACGGGCGCCTCGGCCAGCGATCGCGGCCCGAACAGCGGCTGCAGCGCCGGCATGGAAAGGATCACCTGCGCCTCGGCAAACATGGCGGCCGCTTCGGCTGCCGTGGCGCCCTGCCCTTGCAGCCAGCCCAGGGCAACGGCCTCGCGCCGATCGGGCGCAACATCGGGCAGGCGCTCGAAAAGCCTGTGCAAGAGCCGCCCGCGCCGCGCCGCATCCCTGAGCGCCGGAGTCGCCGGGCCAGTGGCCGGCGCGTCCGGCATGGCCGAAGGGGTGAGCGGGCGCGGCGGACGGGCAGGCGGCGGGGCCGGCGTGACCACGACATCATCGCGTATGGCGTGGCCGCTGCCTTCGGCCCGCACATCGGCCAGGGTGGGGTCGCGTGGCGCAGTCCATTCGCCGCGCCGGATGCGCAGCGCCGTGCCCCATTCCGCCCAGGCCGCGCAGCCGGCAGGCTCCGCGCCCGGCAGGCTGTCGAACAATGGCCGCAGCCGGCCGTACCAGCTTTCGTCCTTGTCGGTGCCAAGCACCGTTGCCCCCCGTGGGCCGACAGCACCGCCGATGTAGAGATGATCGGCAGCCCGGGTCAGCGCCACATAGAGCAGGCGCAGATCCTCCTCGGCGGCACGGGCGTCGCGCCTGTCGCGCAGGGCGATGAGGGCCTCGGGCATGTCGGCCGTGCGGGCGTGGAACAGGGGCACATCCCCGGAAGCGCCGGGCAGCCGCACGGGCAGCCAGCCCTCGCGGCTCTTCTGCCGCTGGTGGGCGGTATCGGCCAGAACCACCACCGGAGCTTCCAGCCCCTTGGCGCCATGAACCGTCATCAGCCGCACCTTGTCTGAAGGGCCGTCGGCATCACGCTTCACGTCCGAACCGTCAGCCTCCACCCAGGCCAGGAATGCAGCGAGCGAAGGCGGGTGCCGCACTTCATAGGCAAGCGCCTGCGAAAGCAGTTCGTCTATCGGGTCACCGGCTTCCGGGCCAAGCCGTTCCAGAAGCCGCCGACGCCCGCGGATGGGGCCGGACAATATGGTGTCGAGAAAATCATAAGGCCCGGCCGTATCCGCCAGCGCCAGCACCGTGTTGAGCAGCGCGCGCGCTTCGGCGGCCGCGCCGCCACCGGCCGCCGCGCGGCCCAGCGCCGCCCACAGGTCGGCCGGACGGTTGCCTGACAGGGCGCGCACCGCCTCATGGGTCCAGCCTAGGAAGGGGGAAACCAGAAGGCAGGCAAGGTTCAGGTCATCTTCCGGCTGCACCGCAAAGCGCACCAGGGCCAGCAGGTCGAGCACGGCATAGGGCTCGGTCAGCAACAGCCGGTCCACCCCGGCAACAGGCACGCCCTCGCCATGCAGCGCCGCGACCAGCCCGCCCATCAGCTGGCTGCGCTTGCGCACCAGCACCAATATGTCGCCGGCATTGGCATGGCGGCCATGGGCAGGCAGCCACAGCCTCTCGGGGTTGCCCGGCTCCAGCCATGCAGCGATCTGGCTGGCCAGCACCCGCGCCATGCGCCGGTCGGCGGCCTCGGTGCCGGAATCGCCGGCGTCTTCTGCGTCATCGCCTGCGGCTTCGCCATCATCGCCCCCGGCTTCCGTTTCGGGCGGCGTCAGCGCCGGCCACAGCACCACTTCGCCCGGCGCTTCGGCGCGGCTGCTCAGATGCGGCGCCTGTGCGCCCGTCATGCCAAGGGCTGCGGGCGTCACGGCGTCGATGAAGGCATTGACGAAATCGAGAACCGCCGGGCCGGAACGGAAGGAGCGGTCAAGCGGGACCAGGGCCAGCGGGCTGCCGGCGGCCTCGGCCAGCGGCACGATCCGCTTCGCCTCGGCTTCGAACAATTCCGGGTCGGTGCCCTGGAACCCATAGATCGCCTGCTTGTGGTCGCCCACCACGAACAGGCTGCGATGGCGTTCGCTGGCGCTGTCGAAATAGTCTTCCACCAGCCGGCCGATGATGGCCCACTGGCGGGCGTTGGTATCCTGCGCCTCGTCCACCAGCACATGGTCGAACCGGCTGTCGAGCTTCCAGCCGACATAGTTGGGCAGCCCTGCCGGCCCCAGCAGCCGGGCGGTGCGGGCGATCATGTCGTCATAATCGATGGCGACCGCCGCGCGCTTCAACCGCTGGTAGCGCGCCACCACCCGCGCCCCGCCCCGAAGCGCCCGCGCCCCGATATCCGCCGCCAGCAGCCGCCGTTCGGCATCCTCGATGGCCAGCACATGCGCCACCGCCGCATCGAGAAGGCCCTGAAGCGCTGGGTCCTTCTTCACCGCATGGCCATGCTTCAGCGGAGCGCCATCCTTCTTCAGCACAACGCCGCGCGCCATGTCCCATGCGTCGATACGCTGCCGGGCATCGGCCTTCAGCCAGGTGCGGGCCGCATCCGCAATGGCAAGGCCCGTTTTTGCCCCCCAGTGTTCCATGGCCTCGGCAATGCCGGCAAGCAGCGGGTCAAGCGGGCCGCCGGGCGCAGCGCCATCGCGACGCGCATCCCCCGGCATGGCATCGGGCGGCACGCCAAGGAACTGGCGCACGGCAAGGGCAATACCCGGTTCGGCGGGAAGGGCTTCCATTCCCTCGGCATGGGCGATCATGCAGCCCAGCGCCTGCATCACTCCGCCCTCCCCCTTCATCACGGAAAGCTCGGCCAGATCCTCGAGCCAGGCCACATCGCCCGCGCGCTGCGCCTCGGTGATGGCCTCGGCCAGCGCCTGCTGGCGAAGCTGGCGGCTGTCGCGCTCGTCAAGCGCGGTGAAGCCCGGCGGCAGGCCGGCTTCCAGCGGGAAGGCTGCGAGAAGCCCCTGGGCAAAGGCATGGATGGTCTGCACCTTCAGGCCGCCGGGCACATCGAGCGCAAGCGCGAAAAGCGACCGGGCACGGCCCAGCATCTGCGGTGAGGGAGCGCAGCCAAGCGCTTCAAGCTCCGCTGCAAGGGCTGCATCATCCAGTGTCATCCAGCCGCCAAGGCGCGCCGTCACCCGGTTCTGCATTTCGGCGGCGGCCGCCCGCGTGTAGGTCAGCGCCAGGATCCTGTCGGGTGCGGCGCCTGCCAGCATCAGGCGCAGCATGCGGTCGGTCAGCACCTGTGTCTTGCCCGTCCCGGCGGAAGCGGACACCCAGACATGGCGGCCCGGGTCGGCTGCCAGAAGCTGGTCGGGCGTGCGCCGGAGCGGCCCCTTTCGGACAGGGCTGGCCCCGGCGTTGCGGGTAGCGGCCCCGCTCACCGGCCCAGCCATTCCGCGACACGGGCGAGAAGATCATAATCGCCCCAGTTGCGCGCCTGCGCCATGTTGAGCTTCGCCTCGAAGGGCCGGTCACCCAGGAGATAGCTGCCGGCAAGCGCACGCCAGTCCGCGACGGCTTCGGCGATGTGCGCCTCAACATCCGCGGGCCTGGCCCGCTTGCCCAGCGCCGGCCTGACTTCACCAGGGGACTGGCCGCCCGAAAGCTTCAGATAGAGCAGGTCCGTCACCTTGCCCGGTGGCACGCCCGGAAAGGCGCCCGCTTCGGCCATGGCGGCCAGAAGCGCCAGCTGCGTCTGCCACAGCGTCTTCACATCGGCGATGCCCGGCACGCCGCCCGTCTTGTAATCGACAATGCGCAGGCCTTCGTCAGCGGAATCGATGCGATCAGCCCTGCCGTTCAGGGTCACGCCCCGCCATTCCATCACGCCGCTTTCCTCCCACGCCAGCGGAGTCCAGATGTCATCCTCCCGCAGGCGGTCGAGCACGAAGCGCACCATCCGCATCACGCGCGGGCGCCACAGGGCGGCAAGATCGGGCCGGTCGCCCAGCTTCGCCAGTTCCGCATCCACCAGCCCATCGAGGGCGGCGATGTCGCTGTGGCCTTCCTTCAGCCAGCGTTCCAGAATGTCGTGCACCACCCGCCCGCGCTCGCCCGCCGTCGGCTCGGCATCGCGCGGGTCCAGCTGCCTGAGCTTGAGCATGTGGCGGGCGTAAAAGCTGAAGGGGTCGGCCTTCAGCGTCGCCACTTCGGTCACGCTCATCCGGCGCGGGCGCTGGCTGGCGGGGGGCGCGGGGGCCGGGCGGTCGATGAGGACAGGCCTTTCCGGGCGGTCAAGCTCCCGCGCGGCGGAAAGCAGCCCGCGCCCGCGCGGTGAAAGCCTGCCTTCATCGGGCAGGCCGCCGGCAGCGGCAGCAAGCCGCTGCCAGAAGCGCGAGGGGACGGATGGCGCCCCGCCTTCCCGCGCCGACCGGGTGAGAAGCACCTCGGGCGCGCCGAGGCCCATGGCGAAGTCATGCGCCTGCATGCCCGTGCGGCGGGCAAGGCCGGGCAGGCCGAGCACGCGGCGGATTGCGGGCGCCAGAAACGGATCGGGTGCCGGAACGCCGGGCCACACCTGCTCGTTCAGCCCGCCCATGACAATCAGATCCGCCGTCTGCAGCCGCGCCTCCAGTGGCCCCCAGATGGACAGTTGCGGATGGCGGCGCCAGCGCGGCCGCACGCTCTGGCCCGCCATCAGGCCCTGCACAAGGGCTGCGGCATCCTCCGGCCGCACGGACAGGCGCGAAAGATCGGGCCGCGATTCCTCCAGCGCATCGAACAGCCCGGAAAGCGCGGCGCCAGCCTCCCCCTGCCACAAGGCGGGGCCGGCAAGGCGTTCAGCCACTGCACGCAGACAGTCCATGAGGGCGGCCGCATTGCCGGGCAGCGGCTCCAGCGGGGCCAGAAGCGGCCTTGCCTCCTCCTCCCACCAGGCAGCGATTGCCTTCAGCTCTGAAGATGCAAGTCCGGAAGACGCAAGCCGGGCCGATACACCGGCCAGCCCCGGCGCCGGCCGCAGCCCGCGCAGGGCCTTCCTGTCAAGCGCGCGCACATGGTTGAGCCAGCCAAGCCGGCCGTCGCCTGTCATGGCGAGCGGATGCTGCAGGGCCGCCAGCAGGCGAACGGGGGCAAAGGCCTCTCCTGCAGCAGCCGCCAGCGCAACAAGGAAGCTGCCCGGCCAGGTCGCGGCAAGCGGCTCACCTGCGCTGTCGTCGATATCGATGCCGAAGCGGCGCAACTGCACCACCACCCGCCGCGCGAGTGTCCTGTCCGGTGTCACCAGCGCGCCGGTCGCGCCTTCGCGCTCCACCAGCTTGCGCAGGGCAAGGGCGATCACCAGCGCTTCTTCGGCCGGATGGGCTGCTTCCACCATGCGCAGGCCGGAAAGCGCCTCGGCCTCTGGCGCGGCCAGCCGCGCGCCGCTCAGCGCGGGGGGGTGCATGGCCAGCGAGACAAGCGCTGCCCGCGCCGGCGGGCTGCCGGAATGGCCGGGCGCTACATGGGGCCAGGGCCGCGCTTCCGCCAGCGCCAGCCCGCAGGCATGGATCAGGCCCAGCATTCCATATTGGGGGTGGGTTTCCAGCCCCTCGCGGATATGGCTTGCCACTTCTTCGTCGAGCGCAAGGTCAAGCCCGGGCAGCAGCAGCAGGCTGCCCGGCATGCGCACCACCACACGCGCCAGCCGGGCGACAGCTGGCGGCGCGCTGGCGAAGCCCGCCATCACCACCCCGTGCGGCGGCGGAGAGGCAGCCCAGCGCGCGGCAAGCGCATCGAGCATCCGGTTGCGCCGGGCGGCAGGATCCAGAAGGCCGCGCGCCTCCAGCACCTCGGGCCAGGCGCGGTAGAGGGTTTCAAGGATGCGGGCATTGACCTCCCAATGCGCCTGCAACGCTCCTTCGGGCGCAGCCTCGGCCAGCTCGGCGGCAGAGCGCCCCTCGATCTCAAGTGTGTCGAGCGCCGAGGCCAGCTGGGCGGCAAGCGCCAGCGCCTCGGGGCTTTGCAGCTGCCGCGCCGAGGACAATATGGCCGCCAGAGCCACCTGCCGGGCAAGAACCGGCATGTCAGGCCGTCCGGCGGCTGGCCCTTCCAGCGTTTCGGCGAAACTGCCCGTGGCGAAGGCGTCCCCGGCCATCTCGTCGAGGTCACCGGCCGGGGCCATGCGCGGAAGCAGCAGCGCCTTCCCGGCCGACTGGCGGACAAAGGCGTCGGAAAGCGCCCGCACCGCCCGGCGGCTGGGCAGGATGACCAGCATGCGCGCCAGATCGAGCGGATCGGCATGGCGCGCCAGAAGGCCGGCGGCGAGATCGTCGGCAAACGGCCGCCAGGCCGCTATGGTGAACAGCCCGACCCGAGGGTCAGAGCCACTCAAGCAGCATCTCCGTCTGCTTCACGGCGGCGGCGGTGCCCACATCGAACCACAGGCCCTGATGCACCACCCCATAAAGCCGGCCTTCGGCGGCGGCCTTGTCCCACAGGCGGTTCATCGAAAAGGGGGTGGGCGTCTCGCCCTCGAAGAGCCGCTTCGACAGCATCTGCAGGCCGGTGAAGACGAAGGGGGCAACCCGGCCCGGCCGGCGGCGGATGAGCCTTCCTGCCGGGTCCATGTGGAAATCGCCCTGGCCCTGATGGCAATTGGCGCGCGCCAGCGGAATCATCAGCAGCAGCGCGTCCATTTCGTCCGGGTTCCAGCGGCCGGCCAACAGCTCCACCGCGCCCACCGGCCCGTCGATCCAGATGTTGTCGGCGTTGATGGCAAGGAAGGGGTCCGCGTCGATCAGCGGCAGCGCCCGGGTGATTCCGCCGCCGGTTTCCAGAAGCTCGGCGCGCTCATCGGAAATGCGGATGTCGAGCCCTGAGGGCCTCGCCGCCAGATGCGCCTCCAGCCTGTCGGCCATATAATGCACATTCACCACGGCCTGCCGGACTCCGCCGGCGCGCAGCGTGTCGAGCGCACGATCGAGCAGCGTGCGCCCCGCCACCTGCACGAGCGGCTTTGGCCGGGTGGCGGTCAGCGGCCGCATCCGCCGGCCGAGGCCGGCTGCCAGCACCATCGCGGCGGACGGCGCTTCTGACCTGACGCTGCCGCTCATCGCCCTGCCCCTTCCATGCACCAGCCGGCCCGCCGCTCCTGCGGCACATGCGCGTCGAACCAGGCCTTCACGGGCGCAAGCGCCGGGTGGGCGAAATTGCGGTCGAGATAGGCCCACACACGCGGCAGCCGCTCGACATAGCCGGCGCGGCCATCACGATCGCGCAGGCGGACGAAGACGCCCAGGATCTTCACGTTGCGCTGGGCGCCAAGCACTTCATAGGCGGTGCGGAAGGCCGCCCGGTCATCGACACCGCCATCCAGCATATACTGGTCCAGCATCTGCTTCTCGATCCGGGGGGACACGTCCCGCCGGGCATCCTGCAGCAATGAGACAAGATCATAGGCCCGGTGGCCCGCCAGCGCGTCCTGGAAATCCAGAAGGCCAAGCCCCCGGATGCCCGGCCTGCCGGGCAGCAGCATCAGATTGTCCGCATGATAGTCGCGCAAGGTGACGACGGGCGCCCTGTCCGTCTCTGCCAGCACATCGGCCCATGCCTTGTCCCAGGCGGCCAGATAGGCGTTCTCGTCGATGTCCAGCCCGGCCGCCCGGCCATACCATTCGGCAAAGACCATCACCTCGCGCGCAAGGGTTGCACGGTCATAGGGCTCAAGCTCCAGCGGCGGCGGCAGGCGGTGCAGTTCGTTCAGCAGGCGCACGGCCAGCCCATAGACAGCATCCTCGCGGCCCGGCTCCGCCTTCAGCACCGGGCCGACGAGATCGTCGCCGAAATCCTCGATCAGCAGAAAGCCCGCCTCGAGATCCCCGGCGAGGATGCGCGGCGCTGAAAAGCCGGCCCCCACCAGAAGATCGGCAATGCGGATGAAGGGGCGCACATCCTCATGCGCGGGCGGCGCATCCATCAGCACCGCCTGCCTGCCACGATCATTCACGCGGAAATAGCGTCGGAAGCTGGCGTCGCCCGCCAGCGGGGCGATGTCGGCTGCACCCCAGCCATGGCGCGCCAGAAAGTCCCTGGCGCCGTCACGCACCTGCATTGTCACTCATCTCCGGCAGGGCCGGAGACAATCAGGAGGCGTTGCCCGGCCACCGGCCTTTCCAAGCCGGGGATGCATGGGAAGTCAAGCGGCGGTCTGGCCCGCCAGCGCCATCCAGCCTGATCCAGAGGCGTTCCGGCCAGAAGGCCGCGCCGAGGCGTTCCGGCCATTCGACCAGCAGCGCGCCATCAGCCAGCCAGTCATCAAGGCCAAGCGCCTCCACCTCCGATGGCCGTTCAAGCCGGTAGAGATCGGCATGGGCGACCGGAACATCGAGATCGGGATAGGTCTGCACAAGGGTGAAGCTGGGGCTGGGCACTTCGCCGCGATGGCCCAGCGCCTCGAGGATGGCACGGGCCAGGGTGGTCTTTCCAGCACCGAGGTCACCGGAAAGCGCCACCACGTCGCCGGGGGCAAGCAGTGCGGCGATGCGGGCGCCCAGCGCCCGCATGCCGGCTTCGTCCAGCGTCTGGGCCAGTGTCTGGGCCAGCCCTGTCTCCACGCGAGGTCCATTCTCCACGCGCCGTCCGCCCTCAGTAGCGGTAATGCTCGGGCTTGAACGGCCCTTCGGGCGCGACGCCGATATAGGCCGCCTGGTGCGGGGCCAGCTTCGTCAGCTTCACGCCAAGCTTCTCGAGGTGCAGGGCCGCCACCTTCTCGTCGAGATGCTTGGGCAGCACATGCACCCTGTTGTCATAGCTGGCGCCATTGGCCCACAGCTCGATCTGGGCCAGCACCTGGTTGGTGAAGGAGGCGCTCATCACGAAGCTGGGGTGGCCGGTTGCGCAGCCCAGGTTCACCAGCCGCCCCTTGGCCAGCACGATCAGGCGCTTGCCATCGGGGAAAACCACTTCGTCCACCTGCGGCTTCACCTCTTCCCAGGGGAAGTTCGAAAGCGCGCCGATCTGGATCTCGGCATCGAAGTGGCCGATGTTGCAGACGATGGCCCGGTCCTTCATCGCCCGCATGTGGTCGATGGTGATGACATCGGTGTTGCCCGTCGCCGTCACGAAGATGTCGGCCTGGGGGGCCGCCTCGTCCATGGTGACGACCTGATAGCCTTCCATCGCCGCCTGCAGGGCGCAGATCGGGTCCACTTCGGTCACGAGAACCCGGGCGCCGCCGTTGCGCAGCGATGCAGCCGAGCCCTTGCCCACATCCCCGAAGCCGGCGACCACGGCGACCTTGCCGGCCAGCATCACGTCGGTCGCGCGGCGGATGCCATCGACCAGCGATTCCTTGCAGCCATAGAGATTGTCGAACTTCGACTTGGTGACGCTGTCGTTCACGTTGATCGCCGGGAAGGGCAGATGGCCACGGCCGGCGATTTCATAGAGGCGGTGAACGCCGGTGGTGGTTTCTTCCGAGACGCCCTTGATCGAGGCCTGGGTCTTCAGGAAAAAGCCCGGCGTCGCCGCCGCCCGCTCGCGGATCATGCGGAAATATTCCACTTCCTCCTCGTTGGCGGGCTCGGGCAGGGGTTCGCCGGCTTCGAAACGGGCGCCCTTCAGGATGTACATGGTGGCGTCGCCGCCATCGTCGAGGATCATGTTCGCGCTATGGTCGCCCCACTGGAAGATGGCGTCGACGAACTGCCAATATTCGCGCAGGCTCTCGCCCTTGTGCGCAAAAACGGGGATTCCAGCAGCCGCGATGGCGGCAGCTGCATGATCCTGGGTGGAGAAGATGTTGCACGAGGACCAGCGCACCTCGGCGCCCAGCGCCGTCAGCGTCTCGATGAGGACGGCGGTCTGGATCGTCATGTGCAGGCAGCCGGCAATGCGCGCGCCGCTCAGCGGCTTAGCCGCGCCGAATTCGGCGCGCAGCGCCATCAGGCCCGGCATCTCGGTTTCGGCAATGGCGATTTCCTTGCGCCCCCAGCCCGAAAGCGAAAGGTCGGCGACTGCGAAATCATTGAAGGCTGGCGTCTGGCTGTCGGCCACGGGGCATGCTCCGGATCTTTGGAAAATATGCCGTCCAATACCCTTCGCCGCCATCAGTTGCAAGTTTCTTTAAGTCTTTATGTGACGCCCTGTCCTGCCCCGCCGCCTTTGGCAAAAGCCGGGAAAGCCGCTAGCAGCACGTCGCGATGCCGCCCGATTTCGACCCTTTGGCCCCCTTTGCCCTGCTGTGGGATGATGCGGCGCGCGCAGGCCGCCTCTTCACCGCCCCGCACGCGCTGATCGAAACCGCCGACATCGCGGCCGGGCTGGCCGCCATGCGCGCCGCCGTCGCATCCGGCGACTGGCTGGCCGGCGGCCTCTCCTACGAAGCGGGCCACGCACTGGAACCGCGCCTTGCCGGCAAGGCGCACGGCACGGCCCGGCTCTGGTTCGGCCGTTTCGGCAGGCCCGCCATGCTCACGGCGACAGACGTGGCGTCGATCCTCGAAACGCACTGCGCCCCGGCCATGACCGGCCCCGTAGAGCCGCTGGTCGCGCCTGCGGATTTCATCGCCGCCGTCGGCAAGGCGCAGGCGCTGATCGCCGCCGGAGACATATATCAGGCCAACCTGACCTTCCGGGCGATCGTGCCGTTTCGCGGCCACCCCGTGGCCCTGTTCGCGCGGCTTTTCCGGCCGGGCGCAGCCCCCCATGCGGCGCTGGTCCACCTTGGCGGCGGCCGCTGGTGGCTCAGCCTGTCGCCGGAGCTGTTTTTCCGGCTGGAAGGCGGGCAGCTCACGGCACGTCCGATGAAGGGCACCGCTCCGCGCGGCGTCAATGCCGGGGCGGACGATGCAGCGGCGCGCGCCCTTGCGGAAGACCCGAAGAACAGGGCCGAAAATCTGATGATCACGGATCTGCTGCGCAACGATCTGGCGCGGATCGCCATGCCCGGCAGCGTGCGTGTGCCCCGGCTTTTCGCCATCGAACGCTACCCCTCCATCCTGCAGATGACTTCGACGGTCACGGCAAGGATCGCGCCCGGCCGGGATGCCACCGATGCGCTGGCCGCGCTTTTTCCCTGCGGCTCGGTCACGGGCGCACCGAAGATCCGGGCGATGGAGGTGATCGTGGCGCTGGAAGAGAGCCCACGCGGCATCTATTGCGGCAGCATCGGCTGGATGGCGCCCGATGGCGATGCGGGCTTCAATGTCGCCATCCGCACGCTCGAGATCGAAGGGGGCAGCGCCCGCCTCGGCCTCGGCGCCGGAATCGTCTCCGACAGCGACCCGATGGCGGAATGGCAGGAATGCCTCGCCAAGGCGCGCTTTCTCGAAGCCTCCGCCCCCCGCACCCTGATCGAGACGATGCGGCTGGACGCTGATGGCGCCATCCCGCGCCTGCGCCAGCATCTCGACCGCCTCGACGCCTCGGCCCGGCGCTTCGGCTTTCCCTTCGACCGGCAGGCGACAGCCGCCAGGCTCGCCGGGCTGCGGCCGGGTTCGGGCAGGCGTCTCAGGCTGCTGCTGTCGGCGGAAGGGCATATCGCGCTCCAGCTTTCCCCCTTGCCCACCCCCCTGGCCGGGCCGCGTGCCGGGCCGCGTGCCGGGCCTCTGCGGGTGGCGCTTGCCCCGCTTCCCGTTTCCGCCGATGACTGGCGCCTGCGGCACAAGACCAGCGATCGCGCCTTTTACGATGAAGCCCGCCGGGCCAGTGGCGCCGGCGAAGTGCTGTTTGTCGGCCCGGACGGGCTGCTGACCGAGGGAAGCTTCACCAGCCTCTTCCTAGAGCGGGATGGCAGGCTGCTGACGCCGCCTTTGCGCCTTGGCCTGCTGCCGGGCGCGCTGCGGGCAGAGCTTCTGGAAAACGGCCGGGCCATGGAAGCGGAATTGCGGCCAGCCGATCTCGCCGGGGGTTTTCTTGTCGGCAATTCCCTGCGCGGCCTGATGCCGGCCCTGCTCGCCGGTGCTTGAAGTCGGGCGCTGGCGCTTCTATCCGGGCCGGCGAACAAACCGGAAGGTCCGAACATGTCCCTGCTCTCTGCCGCGATCAACCGCATCCAGCCCAGCCCCACCATCGCCGTCACCAACAAGGCAGCCGAGCTGAAAGCCGCCGGGCGCGACATCATCGCCCTTGGCGCCGGCGAGCCGGATTTCGACACGCCCGATTTCGTGAAGGAGGCCGCGATCGAGGCCATACGCATGGGCAAGACGAAATACACCGCCGTGGACGGCACGCCGGAACTCAAGGCCGCCATCCGCGAGAAGTTCCGCCGCGACAACGGGCTGGACTATGCGCTGGATGAAATCAGCGTCAACGTCGGCGGCAAGCAGACCATCTTCAACGCCATGGTGGCAACACTGGACCCGGGCGACGAGGTGGTGATTCCGGCGCCCTACTGGGTTTCCTACCCCGACATCGTGCAGTTTTGCGGCGCAACGCCGGTCATCGTGCCCTGCCCCATCGGCCAGGGCTTCAAGATGCTGCCCGAACAGCTGGATGCCGCCATCACGCCGCGCACCAAATGGGTGTTCCTGAACTCGCCATCCAATCCAAGCGGCGCGGCCTATACGGTGGAAGAGCTGAAGGCGCTGGCCGACGTGCTGCTCAGGCACCCCCATGTCTGGGTGATGACGGACGACATGTACGAGCATGTCGTGTTCGATGATTTCCGCTTCGCGTCCATCGCCGCTGTCGAGCCGCGCCTTCATGATCGCACCCTGACGGTGAACGGCGCGTCCAAGGCCTATGCCATGACCGGCTGGCGGATCGGCTTTGCGGGCGGCCCGCGCGCCCTCATCAAGGCGATGGCCAAGATCCAGTCGCAGTCCACCTCCAACCCCTGCTCGATCGCGCAGGCAGCGGCGACGGCGGCGCTCAATGGCCCGCAGGGCTTCCTGAAGGAACGCGCCGCCGTGTTCCAGCAGCGCCGCGACCTCGTCGTCTCGATGCTGAACCAGGCGCAGGGCCTCAGCTGCCCCACGCCCGAAGGCGCCTTCTACGTCTATCCGGATTGCTCAGGCCTCATCGGCAAGACGACGCCGCAGGGTCAGCTGCTGTCGAACGACGAGGATGTGGCTGCCTATCTGCTGGAATCCGAAGGGGTTGCCGTCGTGCACGGCGCGGCCTTCGGCCTCTCGCCTGCCTTCCGCATCAGCTACGCTACCGCGACAGACGTGCTGGAGGAAGCCTGCCGCCGCATCCAGCGCGCCTGCGCCGCCCTCATCTGACGGGCAAGCCTGGCAGGCTGGAAAAATGACAGGCCCGGTGCGCGGATGATCGCGCACCGGGCCTTGTTTTTTAATCGGGCCTTTTTCTAGCGCGTGCCGCCGAACATCTGCCGCCCGGCAAGGTCGAGCATGACCTCCTCGCTGCCGCCGCCGATCGCGTTCACTCGCACTTCGCGGTAGATGCGCTCCACCTTGCTGCCCCGGATGTAGGAAGCGCCGCCCAGCACCTGCGCCGCCTCGCGGGCGACGGCTTCCAGAGTCCGGGTCGCCTGCACCTTCAGCATGGCATAGCTGGCCGGTTCGCCGGTGCCTTCGCGGTGCTGGTGGGCCAGCAGGTCGACCCAGGCCTGGGTCGCATCGATCTGCCGCACCAGATCGGCCAGCTTGATCCGGATCGACTGGTGGCCGATCAGGGGCTTGCCGAAGGTCTGCCGCTCCAGCGCCCAGTCCACCGCTTCCTGCAACGCCACGCGCGCCATCGCCATGCAGCCATGGGCCATGCCCAGCCGCTCGGAGTTGAAGTTGCGCATGATGCCGAGGAAACCGCCATTTTCCGGCCCGATCAGATTCTCGGCAGGCACTTCCACATCCTGAAAGTGGATGGCGGCGGTATCGGAACAGTGCCAGCCCATCTTCTCCAGCGGCGTGCGCGAGACACCCGGACGGTCCGACTCGATCAGCAGCAACGAAATGCCGCCCATGCCGGGCCCGCCGGTGCGCACGGCAACCGTCATGTAGTCGGCGCGCATGCCCGAGGTGATGAACATCTTGGAGCCATTGACCACATAATGGCCGCCCTTGCGCTGGGCGTGGGTGCGCAGCGCCGCCACATCCGATCCGCCGCCCGGTTCGGTGATGCACAGGCTGATGATCTTCTCGCCCGAAAGCACCTCGGGCGCGATCCGCTGCTTCATCGCCTCGGAGCCCATGGCAAGGATGGGCGGCAGGCCGATTCCATGCGTCATCAGCGAAGCGCCAAGCCCGCCGGCGCCCGGCGCCGCCATCTCTTCGGACTGGGTGAGCGAATGGAAGATGTCAAAGCCTTCGGAATGGCCGCCATAGGCTTCGGGGTAGCCCAGCCCTAGGACGCCCGCCTTCGCCGCCTTCACATGCAGCTCGCGCGGCAGCATTCCGTCGCGTTCCCACTGGTCGATGTAGGGGTTCACTTCCGTCTCGATGAAGCGCCTGACCGATTGTGCCACTGCTTCATGTGTTTCGTCATAGAAAGGCGAGCGCGCGCGCCAGCGATCGAAAAGCCGCATTCCATCCATGTTGCATACTCCCTTTCGCACAGGCTAGCAGTTGGCAAACAGAAGGACAGGCTGATGAAATTCCTAATGCTTGCCACAGCGCTCATGGCGTCCCCGCTGCTCGCGGCCGAAGCCGCAAAGCCGCCATTCCAGGCCGCCGACATCTACAGCCTGTCGATGGTGACGAACCCAGTCGTCTCACCGGACGGCCGGCGGGTTCTGTTCACCCGCACGGCCTTCGACGAAGGCAGCGACCGCGCCCTTGGCGAACTGTGGCTCGCCTATGTCGACACGGAAGGCCGGGTGATTGACCGGCGGCTGCTGGTGGCGCGCGACGTGACGCCGGGCGGGGCCAGCTTCTCGCCCGATGGCCGCCGCATCGCCTATCTGGCGCGGCACCTGGGCAAGCCGCACATCCATGTCATGGATCTTGCCGAAGCCGTGGGCCGCCCAATAACGGGCGGGGAAACGATGCCCGGCGCGCCGCACTGGTCGCCCGATGGCGGGCGCGTCGCCTTCGTCGGCCGCGTGGCGGCAAAGCCCGCTTCCATCCCCGGCCTGCCGGAACGCCCCAAGGGCGCGGAAACGGGCGCGGAAACGGGCGTGGAAACGGCCCCTGAGCCCAGGATCATTTCCGATCTTTTCTGGCGCGCGGATGGCCGGGGGGAAATCAAGCCCGGATTCGACCATCTTTTCGTCACCGATGTCACAAGCGGCAAGACTGTCCAGCTGACCGAGGGCGAAACCGACCGGGTCAACGCCGGCGGCGCGCTCGCCTGGACCCCGGATGGTAGCGGAATCGTCGCTGCCTTCACGCCGGACCGGGTGAACGGCCCGCGCGAGACCGATCTCTGGCTCTACACGGCATCAAGGCCCGAAAAGGGCAAGGCGCCGGCGCCCCGCCAGCTCACCAGCCGGCCGGGCAGCGAATATGATCCCGAAATCTCGCCCGATGGCCGGACCATCGCCTTCCTCGGCACGGAAGCCGGCAGCGGCTTCTACGACATGCCCGACCTGTGGACGATGCCACTTTCCGGCGGCGACATCCGCAGGCTGACAACCACGCTCGACCGCCCCGTGGCCGATCTGTCCTGGCGGGCAGACAGCCAGGCCATTCACATCCTCTACCATGACCAGGGCGTCACGCGGGTCGGCGCGATCGACGCCACGACCGGCGAAAACCGGGTCATCGTGCCGCTGGTCGGTGGCACGCGCCTCTACCTGCCGTCGGCCGGCGGCCAGTTCTCCGAAGCGGGCGGCACCTTCGCCTATACATCGGCCTTCACCGACAGGCCGGCCGGGCTGGGCGTCAGCCTTGGCGCTGCCGAAACAGGCCAGGTGGATTTCAACAGCCGCTGGGCGGAAAGCCGCAAGGCCGCGCGCATCGAGGAGGTGAATGTGGCGAGCCGGGCCGGCGGCCTGCCGGTTCAGGGCTGGATCGCCTATCCACCGGATTTCGACCCGAAGAAGCGCTATCCGCTGATCCTCGACATCCATGGCGGCCCCAACACCGATTACGGGCCCTTCTTCTCCGTCACCCACAGCCTCTATGCCGCTGCCGGCCATATCGTGCTCTTCACCAACCCGCGCGGCAGCATCGGCTATGGAAACGCCTTCGCCAACGCCATCACCAACGCCTATCCCGGCGAAGATCATGACGACCTGATGACCATGGTCGATGCGGTGGCGAAGCGGCCTTATGTCGATCAGCGCAACCTCTTCATCGGTGGCGGCTCGGGCGGTGGCGTGCTGACGCTGTGGGCGATCGGCAAGGAGCCGGAGAAGTTCCGCGCCGCCGTTGCCCTGCGCCCGGTGGTGGACTGGACCGACCAGGTGACGACAAGCGACGGCACCGCCTTCTTCATGAAGCACTGGATGGGCGCGACCCCCTGGGAAAAGCCCGAGCTCTATTTCCAGCGCTCCCCCTTCAGCCTTGCGGGCAGCATCAAGACCCCGACGCTGCTGATCACGGGCGAACAGGATCATCGCACCCCGATCAGCCAGACCGAGCAGATGTTCGGCGCGCTGAAGCTGCGCGGGGTGGATACGCAGATGGTTCGCCTGCCCGGGGCTGGCCATGGCATGGGGCGGCCCAGCCAGTGGCTGCAATCCATCCTGGCGCCGATCGACTGGTTCGAACGCTACAGGAGCCGCTGAGGCGGTGTGACAAACGCCCCCCTGCCCGCGCATGACGCGGCGGGCAGGGGGCCAGGTTTCTCAATCCTTCAGGCGCTTTGCATATTTCTGCATGAACTTCCGCACCTTGGGGCTGACGACGGCGGTGCAATAGGGGTTCTGGTCACCGACGCGGTCGAAATATTCCTGATGCTCCTGCTCGGCCTGCCACCAGGGGGCGGCCGGCTCGATCGTGGTGACGATGGGCGCTGCCCAATCCGCCTGGGCACGGGCGATGGCGGCCTTTGCCTCCGCCGCCTGCGCGGGCGATTGGGGGAAGATGGCCGATCGATATTGCGGGCCGATGTCATTGCCCTGCCGGTTCAGCTGGGTCGGGTCATGGGTGGCCAGAAAGATGTCCAGTAGATCGGCATAGCTTATCTTGGCCGGATCAAAGCGGATCTTGACCGCCTCGGCATGGCCCGTCTCCCCGGTGCAGACCTGCCTGTAACTCGGGCGCTCGACATGGCCGCCCGTATAGCCGCTTTCCACCGAGGCAACCCCTTGAAGCCTGTCGAAGATTGCCTCGGTGCACCAGAAACAGCCACCCGCGAGGATCGCTGTCTCGAGCCGGGCGTCACCCGGCGTATCAGGCGTATCGGTCATCATCTGTCCTCGTCCAATCCGGTCCAGTCTCGTCGCAGGAATCCGGCCTCGCCGCAATTGGGGCTGGCAGGCGCTCGAACCTTGCGTTAGGAAAAATTGTTAACGCGGCTGAAAGGCCAGAACAAATGAACATTTGCGCTATGCGGACGGGGCACGCCATGCACGCGGCATTTCGCCGCGCCCACGCATTTGCATTCAGGTCACAGTCTTTTGAGAAGAGTCTTCTGGACACAGACTTCTGGCAATCTCATGGCTGCAATGACCAACTCTGATATGCGACGCAGGCGCTTGCCATGACCGAAAGCAGATCCGGCGTCTTCGCCAAGGTGCAGACCTTCGTGCGCGACGTGAAAGGCGCGCGCAGCCTGGAGGAAATCCAGGAGATGCTGTCCCATGCCACGCGCGAGTTTGCCTTCGATCATTTCGCCCTTGCCCAGCGCAACGGCATGCAATTGCGCAACACCCCCATCCAGTTGACCGACTATCCCGATGACTGGGTCGGCCTTTTGCGCAGCAGCGGCTTCTGGGCTGATGATCCGGTGCTGATGGCAAGCCAGCGCAGCGTCGCACCCTTCGCCTGGGCAGACCTTGACGACATCATCGACCTGACCCCCAAGCAGCAGAGCTACATGCGCGTCGCGGCCCGGCAGGGCCTGCTGAACGGCTGGACGGTGCCGATCCACATTCCCGGCGAGGCAACCGGCCTCTGCTCCTTCGTCGTCTCCAGTGATCGCGCGCTGCCGCGCCACAGCCTGCCGGCGGCGCAGTATCTGGCCTGCTTCGCCTTCGAGGCCGCACGCCGGCTCGCGAACCGCAACGAGCCGCCGCAACCCCGGCTCACCAAGCGGCAGCTGGAATGCGTGGTGCTGGCGGCGCGCGGCAAGTCCGACTGGGTTGCCGGGCAGATCCTCGGCCTCGCCCCTGATACGGTGCACAAATATCTCGAACAGGCAAAAGCCCGCTTCGGTGTTTCCAGCCGTACGGAGCTTGTCGTCCGCGCTCTCTACAACGGCCAGCTGTCCTTCGGCGACCTTCTCGGCTGAAACCGGCCTGCGCCCGCAGCCCTTCACACTGCGCATCTGCACGCCACTCAGGCTCTCGTCATAAAGAAAGGGGCCGGCGGATCGCTCCGCCGGCCCCGATCATTTCACGCTGGCAGCTGTCAGGCCGAGACGCTGGTCTGGCGCTGGCGACGCATGGCGCCACCCACCAGGCCGAAGCCCATGATCAGCATCGCCCAGGTGGCCGGCTCGGGAACCGCACCATTGGGCACCATGGAACTGCGGATGAAGTCCTCGTGGATGTACACGGGCACATAGCCGCTGAACTCGCCCCAGCTGGTGTTGAGACCGGCGAGATAGTCACCAAAGCCCGTACCGAAGCTCAGGCCATAGCTGTTCACCGAGGAAACCATGCCGTTGATGAAGCCCGGGCCGCCCGAGTCACCACCGGCGATGGCAACTTCCATGGCGCCAACGCCAGTCTGGCAGAAGCCGTTTCCGCCACCGACAGCCTGCGCGATGAGGCAGGCTGCGTCATTGGCCGAAGAGCCGCTGTCGAAATCCGAGACATAGGAATATTCGATTTCGGCGAAGCCGAAGAAGTTTTCGCCCGAGCCGTCACGGTCGGTGAAGAAGCCGCCGAAAGCGGAATTGCCCCAGGCATAATCATAGATGTTGTCGCCCTGACGCAGGCGGTTCGTGCCGAGGTTGGCGCCAACGGCGCCGCCGGTGTCGGAACGACGGCCGTAACCGGCCACATTGAATTCCTCGCCGGTCAGGTTGCCGGTGTAGAGGTCGAAGGCGGTCGCCCAGTCAGGGGCTTTTTCGGCAAGGCGCAGAACGGCGATGTCATTCTGGTCGATCACTTCGCCGGTGTAGCCGGAATTCACGAAATACTGGCTCACCTCGATCGGGGTGGCCGCCGGGTTGAAGGCAACGGTGATGTCGTCACCGGTGCCGTTGAACCAGGCCGTCGTCTTCAGCGGGTTGGCAGTGCCGGCGCCATCGGAAACGCAGTGTGCAGCCGTCAGGATCGACATGCGGTCCGGCAGAAGCGTGCCGGAGCAGATGAAGGAACCGCCCGCATAATCCATGATGAGCGAGACGACGCCGTTCGACTGGGCGGCGGACGGCAGGTAGATCGGGTTGCCGCCATTGGCGACGATATCGGTGGAGGTCATGCCGACGATGCGGCTTTGTGCCTGCCAGCTCAGCCCCTTGGCCGAACCGGACGTGGCCTTGATCGATGCATCGGCCGCAGCCGGGAATGCCAGCTGCGCAACCGCGGCCAGCCCGAGGATGGTAAGTTTCTTCATGGGAATGCCCCCTGTCAGATGTTGCCCCTAACCAGCGGAGTCGCCCGCTGATCGTGAAATATTATGACACTGAAAGGGCATTGGCAATCTGGCATGTCAGCTGCCATGGTTAACGCAAGGCGGGCCATGGTGTCGCAGCCGGCACAGCCTGCGCTGCCTGCATGGGAGGGCACGGCACACGACTGCCACGCCCGTGCACGCGGCGCGTGCCCGCCACAGTCAACGCCAGGAACCGGAAAAGGCCGGGCTAGCGGCCCGCCTTGTCCCCCTGCCAGGCAAGCACCGGCTGGCGCGCGGCGCGCGTTTCATCGAGGCGGCTGCGCGGCGCATGGTGCGGGGCGCCCGTGAAGCGGGCGGCATCGCCCGCCTTCGCAGCGCCGGCCAGCGCGCGCATCGTTTCGATGAACTGGTCCAGCCTTTGCCGGCCTTCGGTTTCGGTCGGCTCGATCAGCATCGCCCCATGGACGACCAGCGGGAAATACATGGTCATCGGGTGATAGCCCTCGTCGATCAGCGCCTTGGCGAAATCGAGGGTGGTGACGCCCGTGTCCTTCAGGAAAGCGTCATCGAACAGCGCCTCGTGCATGCACGGCCCGGTATCGGCGAACGGGGCGGACATCACATCCTCCAGCGCGCGCAGCACATAATTGGCGTTCAGCACGGCATCTTCCGCCACCTGCCGCAGGCCATCGCCTCCATGGCTCAGGATATAGGCGAGCGCGCGGACGAACATGCCCATCTGCCCGTGAAAGGCGGACATGCGGCCGAAGCTGTCGGCATGGGCTTCCTCGCGGGCGGTTTCCTCCTCCACAAGGTGGAAGCGTCCATTCTCCTCCACCACGAAGGGAAGCGGCGCATAGGGCGCGAGCCGCGCGGAAAAGACCACCGGGCCGGAACCGGGTCCGCCGCCGCCATGCGGTGTGGAAAAGGTCTTGTGCAGGTTGATGTGCATGGCGTCCACGCCCAGGTCGCCCGGCCGCACCCGGCCCACGATCGCATTGAAGTTGGCGCCGTCGCAATAGACATAGGCCCCGGCTGCATGGACAGCATCGGCGATGCGCTTCAGGTCCGGTTCGAACAGGCCGCAGGTGTTGGGGTTGGTGATCATCACCGCCGCCACATCCGGGCCAAGCCGCGCGATCAGCGCCGCGCAGTCCACCCGGCCGCGGCTGTCGGCGGGAATGTCCTCCACCGCATAGCCGCAGAAGGCCGCCGTCGCCGGGTTGGTGCCATGGGCCGATTCCGGCACCAGCACCACGCGCCGGGCATCGCCGCGTGCTTCGTGCGCGGCACGAATCGCGAGCATGCCGCACAGTTCGCCATGGGCGCCCGCCTTGGGCGACATGGACACGGCCGGCATGTTGGTCAGCGCCTTCAGCCAGCCGGCCAGCCGGTGGATCAGTTCCAGCGCCCCCTGCACCGTATCCTGCGGCTGCAGGGGGTGAATATCGGCAAAGCCGGGCAGCCGGGCGAGCTTCTCGTTGAGGCGCGGGTTGTGCTTCATGGTGCACGACCCGAGGGGGAACAGCCCCATGTCGATGCCGTAATTCTGGCGCGACAGGCGGGTATAGTGGCGCACCGCCTCCCCTTCGGAAAGGCCGGGAAGCCCGATGGGGGATGTCCGCTCCAGCCCGCCGAGGCGGGAGGCATGATCGGGCACCGGCTCCAGATCGACGCCCGAAACGTCCATGCCGCCGCATTCGAAGATCAGCGGCTCGTCGAGCATCAGGGCGCGGTTGCCGCTGAAGGTCTGGGCGGCATGCGGGACAGCGGCGGTGTCTGAGGGAGCGGACGGGCGGCCCTGGCTGTTCATGCTCATTGGCTGACGACCTCGGTGATGGCGCGCACCAGCGCGTCGATGTCGGCGGGAGAAACGGTTTCGGTGGCGGCAACCAGCAGCACATGCTCGAAATCGGGCCTGCCCGGGTAAAGCCGCGCGAGCGATACGCCGCCCAGCACGCCCATTTCCGCCATGTCGCGCACGGCCTGCCGCGCCGGAATGGGCAGGCGGATGGCAAACTCGTTGAAGAAGCGGCCTGTCAGCAGCTCGACGCCGGGAAGGGTCGCAAGTCTGTCCGCCGCCTGGACGGCGCGGGCATGGTTCAGCCGGGCCAGATGCGTCAGCCCCGCCTGGCCGAGAAGGGTCATGTGGATGCTGAAGGCCAGCGCCATCAGCCCGCTGTTCGTGCAGATGTTGCTCGTCGCCTTCTCGCGGCGGATATGCTGCTCGCGGGTGGAGAGCGTGAGCACATAGCCGCGGCGGCCATCGGCATCGACCGTTTCGCCGCACAGCCGACCGGGCATCTGCCGGACATGGCGGGCATTGCAGGCGAAAAGCCCGAGATGCGGCCCGCCGAACTGCAGGCCGACCCCGAGCGACTGGCCTTCGCCCACCACGATATCCGCCCCCATTTCGCCGGGCGAGCGGATGGCGCCGAGGGAGACGACCTCCGTCACGACGACGATGAGCAGCGCGCCCTTCGCATGGACGGCCTCGGCCAGCGCCGAGAGATCGGCCACATGGCCGAAGACATTGGGATTCTGCACCACCACGGCCGAGGTATCCGCATCGAGAGCATCGATCAACGCGGCGATGTCATCGCCGGGGCGGCCGTCGGCAAGCTGGGGGCTTCCTGTCTCCAGCCTGTCTCCGGTGAAGCGGCAGAGAGTCTGGGCCACCTTCACATAATGGGGGTGAACGCCGGCCGAGATCAGCGTCTTGCCGCGCCGCGTGATGCGCCGGGCCATGAAGATCGCCTCGGTCATCGCCGTCGAGCCATCATACATGGAGGCATTGGCGACATCCATGCCGGTCAGCCGCGCCACCTGGGTCTGGAACTCGAACAGATACTGCAGCGTGCCCTGCGCGATTTCCGGCTGATAGGGCGTGTAGCTGGTCAGGAACTCGCCGCGCTGGATCAGATGGTCGACCGAGGCCGGCACATGGTGGCGATAGGCGCCCGCCCCCAGGAAAAAGGGATGCTCGCCCGCAGCCATGTTGCGCCTGGCCAGCGTCACGAGATCACGCTCGACCAGCATTTCCGGCTGGTGGCCCGGCAGGCCGGGGATCGGGCCGGAAAGCCGTGCTTCCTCCGGCACGTCGACGAAGAGGTCATCGATGCTGTCGGCGCCGATGCTGGAGAGCATCGCCTGCCGGTCCTCGGGTGTCAGTGGAAGATAGCGCATCCCGGTTCCTCGATCAGCTGGCCTGCGAAGCAGGCGTCAGAGCGTGGCGACGAAGGCCTTGTAGGCGGCCTCGTCCATCAGCCCTTCCAGTTCGGCAGCGCTCGACAGGGTGAGGCGGAAGAACCAGCCATCGCCCTCGGGCGCGGAATTCACGAGCGACGGGTCATCGGTGAGCGCGCCATTGGCTTCGGTGACCGTGCCAGAGACGGGCGCATAGACTTCGCTCGCGGCCTTCACGGATTCGACGACAGCAGCTTCCTTGCCGGCTTCCAGCTGGCGGCCGGATTCGGGGAGTTCCACGAACACCACGTCCCCCAGCTGCCCCTGGGCATAATCGGTGACGCCGACGGTGGCGGTCGTTCCGTCCACCTCGATCCACTCATGATCCTTGGTATAGTAGCGCATCCCGGTCTCCTCGGCTTTCCTGCTGCTAGCGGGCGTAGTTCTTCTGCCAGAAGGGCATGGGCACGACGGTCGCGGCGATCCGCCGCCCGCGCACCTCGATCTCGAGGGCGGTTCCATCGCCGGCATGGGCGGCGGCCACATAGCCCATGGCGACAGGCGCCTCCACCGACGGGCCGAACCCGCCGGAGGTGACGCGGCCGACCTCGCTGTCCCCGGCAAAGACCGGCGCGCCCTCGCGCACCGGCTGGCGCCCTTCGGGCTTCAGCCCGACACGGCGGCGCGCCGGGCCATCCAGCAATTGGCCAAGCACGCGGGGTGCACCCGGAAAGCCGCCTTCCGCCTTGCGGCGCTTGGAGATGGCGAAGGCAAGCCCGGCTTCCACCGGGGTCGTCGTGCGGTCGAGATCATGGCCATGAAGCGGCAGGCCGGCCTCCAGCCGCAGCGAATCCCGCGCGCCAAGGCCGGCGGGCTTCACCCGCGCATCGGCCAGCAGTGCATCGGCAAAGGCGACAGCGGCAACCGGCAGGGAAATTTCGTAGCCATCCTCGCCCGTATAGCCGGACCGGCTGACCCACAGCGGCACGCCATTCCAGGAAAAGCTGCCCGCGCGCATGAACTTCAGCGCCGAAACACCCGGCACCAGCGCTTCCAGAACGGCTTCCGCATCCGGCCCCTGAAGCGCCAGCAAGGCGAGATCGGTGCGGTGGACCAGCCGGACCGCATCGGGCAGGCGCGCCCGCAGATGGGCGATGTCGTCCAGCTTGTTCGCGCCATTGACGACGAGGTAGAAATCCCCGGCGCGGCGCGTCACCATCAGGTCATCGATTATGCCGCCCGCATCATCGAGCAGCATGGAATAGCGCAGGGCATTTTCCCGCAGGCCGGTGAAATCGCCGGGCATCAGTGCTTCCAGCGCCACATCGGCACCGGCCCCGGATATGTCGATCTGGCCCATGTGCGAGACATCGAACAGCCCGGCATGGGCACGGGTCCAGCGATGCTCGGCCATCACGCCATCGGCATATTGCACGGGCATGGCATAGCCCGCGAAGGGAACCATGCGCCCGCCCAGCCGTTCGTGCAGGCTGGCGAAAGGAAGCTGTTTCAGTTCCGGCTGGTGGCTGTCGGCCATGCGCAGTCCTTCGTGACCACGGATCGGCCCCATGCCGTCCGCCCGCCCCCGCCTGTCACGAGACCTGAGAGCTTTCGCCTGCCCTTCCGGGCCGGCTTACCCCTTCGGTGGCGCCCCTGAAGAGCGCGCTTTCCAGACTGCCGTATCACGAGGATGCGCCGCTGCGGTCCTTTGGCCTGAGAGATTCCGGGGGCGGTTGCTCCTTCGGCGGCATGGAAAACGGCCGGGGCCGTTCTTCATGCACTCTCCCGCAGCGCCGCCGCTGGCCAAGGCCATGCGCCGACCTGATCGCAATGGCCGAGCCATGCGATTCGGTCAATCGGCAACAGATGGGCGACGATCGATGGCCGACAACAATTGGACGCCAACCGGCGGTCGCCAGCGGGCGGGTCAGTCGACGGTGCGCTCGATGGCCTTGCCGACGGACTTGATGTCCCGGCCGACGCCACGCGTCGTGTTGCAGGCCGTCAGGACGATGGCCGGAAGCAGGATAGCGGCAAGCGCGATTGCGCGTTTCGACGTGGGTGTCATGGCGCTGAATCTAGGCTCGCCGGCACGCGCGGACAAGTGGCCGGAAAACAGGCCCCGCATAGCCCTGTCCCGCCACTGCCCCAGCCCGGCGCCGAAACCGGTCAGCCTTCCGCCATGCGCACCACGGCCTTGCCGGTTAGCCTGCCCTCTTCCATGGCGCGGAAGGCATCGGGCGCGCGTTCGAACGGCACTTCGAGGCCGATGACAGGCCGGAATTTTCCCTCGCGCGCCAGCCGGTCGATCTCGTGCATGGCACGGCGGCCCAGTTCGGGCTCCTGCCGGCCCGCTTCGCCGGCGCGCACGCCGATGATCTCGATCCCGCGAATGAGCGCCTGATTCAGCCCCACCCTGACCGGCGGCCCTGCGACGAAACCGATGATGAGATAGCGACCGCCCCAGCGCAGGCTCTGCAGGCCCGGCATCACGGCCGCGCCGCCCACAGGGTCGAACAGCACGTCCACCTGCCCTTTCACGCTGGAAAGATCCGGCTTTTCCCGGTCGAGAAGAACAAGATCCCCGGCGCCCGCTGCCCGCGCGGCTTCGAGTTTCTCGGCGCTGGAGGCCGCCGCCGTAACCCGCGCGCCAAGCGCCCGGGCCATGGATACGGCCGCAAGCCCCATGCCGCCGCCGGCGCCCAGCACCAGCACATGCTCGCCCGGCTGCAGCCTGCCGCGAACGGCAAGCGCCACCCAGGCTGTCAGCGCGCCCGTGGTGAAGCCGGCCGCCTCGCTGTCGGACAGGGCATCGGGCACGTCGCGCAGCGATGCCAGCGGAAGCGTCACTTCGTCCGCCAGCAGGCCGGTGCGCCCGCCCACCAGCATGCGATGGCCCAGAAGATCGCCGCTGACGCCCTCGCCCACCGCTAGGATCCGGCCCACGCCCTCCATGCCGGGCGTGAAGGGAAGCTGCGGGCGATACTGGTAGCCGCCCGAAAGCATCAGCAGATCCGGATAGTTGAGGCCGGCCGCAATCATGCCCACCCGCGCCTCGCCGGGGCCGGGCGCCCGGGCATCGGGCACATCCCGCCGCTCGAGGGCGGCAATTCCGTCCAGGCGTTCGACAATCCAGGCGCGCATCTTTCTCTCCCTTTTGGGCGTTGTGCCCCGGCTGCGGCTCATGTCAACTCCGCACCAACGGAGGAGGAGACTGACATGCTGTCGTTCGGCGAACTGCTGAAAACGCTGGGGCCGCGCCTCGGAAACGCGCCCGCACTCATCCACGGGGAGGAAAGGCTCGACTGGGCCAGCTTCGACCGCAAGACCAACGCGCTGGCCGCCGCCTTTCTGGCCGCCGGCGCCCGGCCCGGGGACCGGGTCGCGCATCTGATGCGCAACTCGCCGGCCTATCTTCTCACCACCGTGGCCGCCTTCAAGGCGCGCATGGTGCATGTGAACGTGAACTACCGCTACACCGGCGAGGAACTGCACTATATCTTCGACAACAGCGACGCGACCGTGATCGTCTTCGATGACGAGTTCGCCGACGTGCTGGACGGGCTGCGCCACCGGCTGCCGCATGTGAAGCTGTGGCTGAAGGTGGGCGGCGCGCCGGTAGACTGGGCGGCGGATTTCCATGCCGTGGCCGATGGCAGCGGCTCGCCCGATGTGGCGGGCTACAGCCCCGAGGACCGGCTTTTCATCTACACGGGCGGCACGACCGGCATGCCCAAGGGCGTGATCTGGGAACATGGCGCCCTGTGGGTCGCGATGGGCGGCGGCGCGCAGCTTCCGGGCATGCCCGGCCCCGAAAGCATGGAAGAGCATGTGGCCGCCGTGCTCGAAAACCCCGAAAGGCGCCGCCTGCTGGCGCTTCCGCCGCTGATGCACGGCACCGGGCTGCTCACGGCCATCTACACGCTGGGCATGGGCGGCACCGTCATCACCGCCACGGCGCGCAGCTTCGATGCCGAGGAAGCGCTGAAGCTGAGCGAGGCGCATGACCCGCATGTGACCGTGATCGTGGGCGACGCCTTTGCCCGGCCGATGCTGCGCGCGATCGAAGCCGGGCGCGGCTCGCTGGGCAACACGATGATGATGGTGTCCTCGGGCACCATGTGGTCGCCCGAGGTGAAGGCGGCGCTGCTGCGCCACTGCCCCACCATGGTCTGCCTCGATTCCTATGGCTCGTCCGAGGGGCTGGGCTATGGCCTGTCCACCTCCACGGCCGAAGCGCCCGACGCCCCCACACGCTTCATCAGCGACCCGGACACGCTGCTGGTGGACGAGGATCTGAAACCCATCAGGGAAGCCGGCAAGCCCGGCCGTGTCGCGCGTGCCGGGCCGGTGCCGCTCGGCTACTGGAAGGATCCGGAAAAGAGCGCCAAGACCTTCGTGACGGTCGAGGGGCGGCGCTGCACCATGCCCGGCGACTGGGGCGTGCTGGACGAGGATGGCGCGCTCATCCTGCTGGGCCGAGGCAGCCAGTGCATCAACAGCGGCGGCGAAAAGATCTTCCCCGAAGAAGTGGAAGAAGCGCTGAAAACCCACCCGCTGGTCGAGGATGCGCTGGTCTTCGGCGTGCCCGACGAGAAATGGGGCCAGGCCGTGACCGCCGTTGCCGAAACGCTCGGCCCCGTGACGGAGGATGAGCTGATCGCTCATGTGAAGGCGAGCCTTGCCCCCTACAAGGCGCCGAAGCAGGTGGTGCAGGTGAAGAAGGTGCCACGCGGCCCCAATGGCAAGGCCGATTATGAAGCCGCGCGCGCCATCGCGCGGGAGATGCTGGACGAAGCGGTGGCATGACCGGCTGAAAGGCAGCTCCCGGGCGGAATGGCGGATTTCAGGCCGCCACGCCCGGCTGTCTGCCAGACGTGCTGGTCAGGCGGCCGGAAGGCGGATCGCAAAGACAGAGCCGCGGCCCAGCTCCGAGCGGGCGAAGGCTTCGCCCCGGTGCCGCTCGACCACGGCCTTCACGAACGCCAGGCCAAGGCCGGCGCCGGGCGCCGCCGAGGCCGCGGGCGCGCCTTCGTGCGGCGCCAGCCGGCGGAAGGGCTCGAACAGGCGCGGCAGGTCCTCGGCGGAAATGCCGCGTCCCTCATCCTCCACTTCCAGCAGTTGCGTATCGCCTTCCTGCAAGACCCGCACTTCCACGCGTGTGCGCTCGTCGCTGTACTTGATGGCGTTGCCGATGAGGTTCGTGACGGCGCGGGTCAGCAGGGCGCGGTCGCCGGTCACCAGCACCTCATCCTCGGGCACATTGCTCAGGATGCGGATCCGCTTGGCATCCGCCAGCGGCCAGAGATCGTCGGCCGCGTCAAGCACGGCATCCGAAAGATTGAAGGTCTCGACCACATAGCGGCCACTTTCGGCGCGGGCGAGGTGGACGAAATCGTCCGCCAGGCTCAGCGTCTGGTGGGCATAGCGCTCCAGCCGGCGGGTGACATCGGGCGGAATCTTGCGCCCCTCGGCTTCCAGCACAGCCAGGATGGAGGCCTGCGGCGCGCGCATGTCATGCGTGAGCAGGCGAAGCGCATCTTCCCGCTGGCGTTCCGAGGCCCGCAGCGCCGTGATGTCGGCAAAGCGACCGATCCAGCCAAGCGGGCGCTGCGCGGCATCGGTGAACAGCGCCAGGCGGATTTCCAGCGACGTGCCATCGGCAAGACGCGTCTCATACCCCTCGCCGTCGGGTGTCCGCATTGCGCTAACGGCTTCCATAAGCTCCACGGCGCGCGGGTCCGGCAGGCGCGGATCCGGATCGAGGCTTGCGAACACCTGTTTCAGCGATGTGCCGATGAGCGGCCGCCCCACCCGTTTCTCGAACAGCGCATCGGCCGCATCATTGGCGATCAGCACCTGGCCATCCAGATCGGTGACGAGCGCGGCGTCCGGCAGGTTGTCGAGCGACTGGGCAATGAAAAGCCTGAGATCGCGCACGTCGTTGATGGCTTCGTGCATCAGGATGATCTGCCGCTCGACCGGATCGCCGGCCAGATCATGCCGCTTGCGAGGCAAGACGGCCTGTTCGGCCCGCAGTTCGCGCAGTTCGGACACCATGTAGCGGCTGGCCAGATCCAGCCTGCGCCACCCCCACAGCGGATAGATGAGGCCAACCGCGATGAGCGCCAGTGCCGGCGGCAGCCAGACACGGAAAAACGCCAGCGACACCAAGGTAATGACAAAAATACCGGCGCCAAGCGCCACGCCCACCCAGAGGTTGATGCGCGGCCCCAGGAACAGAAGGCTCAGCATGAGCAGCCAGACCGGCGTGAGCGAATAGACTTGCCAGATCCAGGGCGCAACGGGATGGATGGCCCGGTCCGCCAGCAGCGTGTCCAGATGATTGGCATGCAGCTCGACACCGGCCATGGTCTCGCGCGTGCCGGACATCGGGGTCGAGAAACGATCCCCCATGCCCGAAGCCGTGGCGCCCACCAGGATGATGCGGTCCTTCAGCAGGTCGGCCGGGAACTGCCCCGAAAGCACATCCGCGAAGCTGAGCTGCGGATAGGTGCCCGACGGGCCGGCGAAGGCGATGAGGTCGCGGCGCGCGGCATAGACCGGGCCATCAGGGTCGGGCGTCTCGGCCGTGAGCAGCGCCTCATCGCCGCGGGCCAATGCAACGATGGCTTCCACCATGTGCAGGTTCCGGCGGCCTTCCGCATCCGTCAGCAGGTCGATCCCGCGCACCACACCGTCCCGGTCTGGCCGCGTGACGACATGGCCCGTCGTGCGCGCCGCCGTGCCGATCGGATCGACCGGCGGAATGCGCATGGAAGGCGCGCCATTGGGGCCGGGGATTTCAAGGATGGCGGGAAGCACCACCCGGCCATTGCGCGCGATCGCTTCGGCAAGGCGCGCATCCGCGCCAGGCTGGGCCGAAGGCTCCGGGAAGAGCACGTCGTAACCGATGGCTGCCGGCCGGGCCTCCGTCAACGTCTCGATCAGCCGTGCGTGAACATCGCGCGACCAAGGCCAGCGGCCCAGTTCGGCAAGGCTCCGGTTGTCGATCGCCACGACCAGCACCTCCTGGCTGGGGCGCGGCCGGTTGAGGCGCAGAACGAAATCATAGAAGAGGTTGTCGGCCCTGACAGGCGGGGCGACATAGCTGATGCCGAGGATGGCAAGCGTCGCCATGATGAGCACCGCCCACCATTCGACAAGCATGCGACGGCTTCGAAAGCTGAACTCCGCGCCTTCGCGGCCCATGGCCGGCCCTTTGACGGATGGCGCGGGCACGAGAAAGGATCTGGGGTTCCGGCGCCCGTGGCTCAACTGACCGAAGCAGCCCCGAAGACCGACGCAAGGCCAGAAGCCATCGCGCAAGCGCCGTCCGGCCGGGACTGTCCCCGTCCGGCAAGACCGGTTGCCGGCTTGGCTGACCGCGCGATTCCGGAACGGCGTCGGCGCATCAGGAAGCCCACCAGGCCGAAGCCGGTGATCAGCATAAGCCAGGTCTGCGGCTCGGGAATGGCTGCCGGAACCGCGCCCTGCCCGCCGCCTGGAAGCCCGCCCGGCAGGCCGCCGGACGTGCCGCCACCGGGAACGGCGGGGCTGCCGTCACCCGGCACATCGGGTACTGGCGCCGGATTTTCGGGAATGACAGTGACGCCTCCCGAAGAGCCGTCATCGTCGCCTGGGCCACCACTGCTTCCGGTTTCGCCCGAACCGTCCGGTGTGGCGCCCGATCCCGCACTGCTGCCGCTACCGGCGCCGCCACCAGTTTCACCGGGCAGCGCCCCATCGGGAAGGTCGCTTCCGCCCCCGGCAGACCCGCCGCCGGTGCCGCCGCTGCCCGTGTCACCGCTTCCGGGTTCACCTGCACCGGAATTTCCTGCACCGGGCTCACCTGCACCGGGCTCACCTGCACCGGGCTCACCGGGCGTTGCTCCGGTTTCGCCGCTGGTTCCACCACGAACCCAGCCGCCGCCCGATCCGCCGCCCGATCCGCCACCGATCGGCACGAAGCTGGTGGAAGGCCTGGCGCCGGCGCTCACGCCGAAGGCGCTGAAGATCGAATCATCATAGGCCGACTGGTCCGGGCTGCCGAAGCCCACATCGCCCTCTGGCGGCAGGCCATCGTCCGCCCCGGCATACGCATCGGCCATCAGGAAGCTCACCGTGCGGACAGGCTCGTCAAACCAGTCTGCCGTCTCCGGCGTGTCGCGGGCAAGATCGTCCGGCCTTGCCTTTTCGCTCTTTTCGTCGTCGCCGTCCTCGCCCTCCTTTTCCGATTTTTCGGACATCGCGGCGGCGATGGCAGGATCGATGCGGCGCTCGAAGTTGAAGGCGGCCGGCTGACCCACAAGGCCCAGCGCATCGATGGCCGCGACACGCACATGCAGGTCGCCATCCTCGATGCCCTCGAACACGGCCTCGGTGCCCGTCACCTCGACTGCGGCGATCCTGTCCTCGAACCCGGCATCGGCCGCCAGCTCGACAAGGTAGCGCACGGCGCCCGGAACGGGCTTCAGCCTGAAGGTGACAGCGCCGTCGGTCTGGATCTTCTCCGGCTCTTCCATCGGTGGCGCCGGCAGCAGGCGCATGGCGCGGGAAAGGCCCGTGCCGGTTGCGATGTTGCCGAAACCGGCGCGCACCAGCGTTTCCATTCCGGCATTCCGGCCGGTGCGGGTCACGCCGACCTTGCCCTCGACCACGGCGGTCGCCGCCTTCATCTCCTCGGGCGTGTAGCTCACGCTGAACTGCGTGCCGCGCACAGCGGCAACCGCGACCGGCGTGGTGATCAGGAAGCGCGAGGCCGGGTTCGCCATCGGCGTCACCCTGGCTTCGGAGCGTCCGCGCTCCAGTGTGAAGCGCCTGTCGATCGAATCCGACATCGGCACCTGCCGCAGCCGCGTCAGCCGGATACGGCTGGAAGACGGCAGCGACACGCGGCTTTCATCAGGAAGCCCGAGCGTCAGGAACCCATTGGCTCCGGTCTCGACGAGATCGCCCTCGCCAAGGGTCATGCCCTGCGTGGCGATGCGGGTTTCACCGGCCGTCGTGATCCGCACCTCGCCGCGAAAGGCAATCAGCTCCGCCCGGATCGGGTTGGTGCGGATCCAGGAGGAGCGCAGCCGCAGCTGCGTGCCAGCCGGCAGCTTGTGCGGATCCTTGATGCGGTTGAGCGCCTGCGCCAGCCGCCAGTCTTCCGGGCGCACGAACCAGCGCTCGGCAAGACCGGGCAAGGTCTCGCCCGCCTTCACCCGATGGACGATGATCTCGTCCACGGCCTCCGCCTGCGCGCGCTGGCGCTGTTCATCGCGCGCGCCCGTGGGCAGCGCGGGCGCGGTGCCGGCGGCAAGCATCAGGAAAAGGGCTGGGGCGGACAGGCGCATCAGTCGTCAGCGTCCCCGGCTTCCTCTGTCCCGGCGCCGGTCGGCTCCAGCCGGTAGCCGTAGCTGTAGACAGGAAGGATGCGAAAGCCATTTTCCGCACGCAGCTTCAGCTTCGAGCGGATGCGCGAGACATGGGCATCGAGCGTGCGGGTTTCAGCCTCCGGGTTCTGGCCCCAGATCGCGCCCAGAAGATAGGAGCGCGACAGCGGCCGCGACATGTTCTCGAACAGCATCATGGCCAGCGCCATTTCCTTGGCGGTCAGCTTGACCGGCTCGCCACGCACCATCGCCGTCTCGGTCGGCACATCGAAGCTGTAGATGCCCCATTCGGCGCTGCTGCGCGCCGGCTTGTTGAGGTTGGCGCGCCTGAGCGTCGCATCCACACGGGCCATGAAGATGACGGGGTTGAGCGGCTTCACGATATAATCATCGGCGCCGGCCGCCAGGCCCTTCACCACATCCTCGTCATCGGACCGGCTGGTGATCATGAGCACCGGCAGGCTCGCATGCTGCCCGTCGCGGACATTCTCGAGCACCTCGATCCCGGACATGCCGGGCATGTTCCAGTCGATCACCAGAAGGTCGTAGGTATCCTGACGCAGCCGGTTGATGAGCGAGCGGCCCTGGTGGAACACCTCGCAATCATGCCCCGCATCCCCCAGAAGCTTGGAAACAAGCTCCGTCTGGGCCTTGTCGTCATCGAGAACTGCGCACCGCATCATTCGTGTCCTGTTATCAGCTTGCGACCATGTTTTTTGACCCAGCGGTGGGTAAGCCTGCCGGATTCGCCACATTCATGGTAAATAGCCGACATTGCGTATGACATCTGTAAACTTGTGTTTCAAATGTTGCAACAGGTTGCAAGATTGAAAAAAGAAAATGCCGCAAATTCCGGAAAAACCGAAGCTTTTCAGCAACAGTCATATCCGGTGCCAATATCGCCCCCATGGTAAATGCAGATTCACTCATTTTCGAGGCTGCCTGCGCCACCGCAATGGCGCATTCGGGGTTGCGCGCCATCGCGTGCTTGCGGATAAGAATCTTGCGGCACGGTCGTGGCACAAACATGGTGAAGCCATCGTCGCATTCGCATGCAAAGTGAAGCCACGGATCAGCTTGAACGTTTGCACAGGATCTGAACAAGGGGGAGTGCCTGACATGATTGTGAAGAATACGGCCACGCGTGCCTTTGCTTGCATGACCGCGCTGGCGGTGGTGATGGGCGGCCTTTCCGCGCCCGCCAGCGCCCAGTCGGGCGCCCGCAAGGAGCAGGTGAAGAAAACGGCCGAAATACCGAACTGCACCAAGCGTCTCGGCACGGTCGCCATCGTCGAGCCGGACAACAACTGGTGGTCCGCGCTCCAGCTCGGATCGCCGGAAGCCATCCTCAAGGTCTTCGTGATGAAGTCCGGCTGCTTCGGCCTCGTTGACCGGTCTCGTGGGCTGCAGAGCCGCAACATCGAGCGCGCGCTGGCCGATTCCGGCGAACTGCAGCGCGGCTCGAACATCGGCCGCGCCCAGGTGCGGGCGGCGGATTATTTCATCGTCCCCGATCTGGTGACGCGCAATTCCAACTCCGGCGGCGGCGGCTTCGGCGGCATGCTGGGCGGCATGCTGGGCGGCACACTCGGGGCCATCGCCGGCGGCATCAACATGAAGAAGAAGGAAGCCAACGTCACCCTGACCCTGGTGAACGCCCGCACCACCGAGCAGGAACGGCTTGTCGAAGGCTTTGCGAAAAAGCGCGACATCGGCTTCGGCGGCGGCGTGGGCTTCCTTGGCGGCGGCGGCATCGGCGGCGGCGGTGGCGGTGGCTATGAAAACACCGAAATCGGCCAGGTGATCGTGCTGGCCTATCTTGATGCCTACACCAACCTCGTGCGCGACCTTGGCGGCCTTCCCGAGGATGCGAGTGCCGCAGCGCCGCAGGCCGAATAGGCGGGCCGCATAGCCTCTGGACGACTCGGACAATGATGGCCCCGGACCAGCAGCATGGACTGCCATGGCCCGGGGCCTGCCTGCCGAAGCACCGTTTCCGGCGCGGGCGCGGCGTTCGGCCTGGCGGAAACTGGCCGGTTTCAGACAATCTGGCTGCATCAACCCCGCCGCAGGACAGAATCGAACGAAAAAGAGCCACCCCGGTGCGCCGGGCGATGTTTTGACGTTTGACGAAGCGCGAATCTGTTGAAATGAGGGATGCACTTGCCCGCCGGTCTCCGCCGGGCCGGGCAGTCGAACCAGTGTGGCCTCATCATGTCCGGGCCACCAGGGTGAAGGGAGAGGGAATAATAATGGCCGAAGCAAAAAAACCGAACGCCCTGCAGACCCCGCTGACCCCGTCGGCGGAACTCGCCGCCATCGTTGGATCGGCGCAGCTGGCGCGCGGTGAAGTGGTCAAGAAGGTCTGGGATTACATCAAGGCCAACAATCTGCAGGATCCGAAGGACAAGCGCCGCATCAACGCCGATGCGAAGCTGAAGCCCATCTTCGGCTGCGACAGCGTGACCATGTTCGAAATGAACAAGCATCTCGCCAAGCATCTCAAGTAGGTCCTGATCGGGCGCGCCACCCTGCGGGGTCGGCGCGCCCTTTCCGACCTTGCCCATGGCTGCACCCGTGCCAGCGTGAGAACGGGGCACAATCGAACAGCGTTTGAAGTACAGCTGAAAAGAAGGGCCGAGACGTCGGTCGCGCATGGGGCCTTCTGCGGACAGCCAGGATTCAGCGGCGCACAGCCATCGCCATGCCGCGCGCAACGGCCCTTTCCGGCAGGCAAGCCCCCCTGAACAGCATCGGCATTGCCCAGGGCGCCAGCCGTAGCAACATTCCGCGCAGGCCATCCGGCCGCGCCAGCGCGGCGCGCAGCCAGCCAGTCCGCAGCACCGGGCCGCGCACGTCGCGCCGCAACTGGGTCTGATAGGCATCACGGCCCAGCCCGCCCACTATGGCGGCAGTGGCCAGCCGCGCCGTGTGCAGCGCGAAGGATAGCCCATCCCCGCCAAGGGCCGGCAGCGCCCCCCAGCCTTGCGGCATCGCCAGATCGCCCAGCAGCCAGGCACCGGCCTGTTCGGTCGCCGCGCCCCCCCGCGCCGAGAAGGCAAGCGGCCTGTCAAGCAGGGGCGCCGCGCCTTCCAGCCTGCCGGCGAGATGCGGCAGGCTCTCCACCAGATGCGCCATCATCTGCCGGGCATCAGCCCCGAAACGGCGCCAGGTCGCGGCGTCCGCATGCACGCACAGGGTTGCCGCCTCGCGCTCGACCGGATGCAGCCGCGCCAGCCCGCCCGGAAAGGGCATGATGTCCATGTGGCCGGCGAGCGCCGCCCGCTGGGCAGGGGAAAGACGCAGCAGGGTCATGAAACCACCCGGCCCGCAGCCCCCGCCAATGCCTCCGCCAAAGCTCATGACAGGGGTTTGCCCGGCCACGTCCCGGCTTCCGGTTGCGAGCAGCAAATGTGCTGGCCGGATCGCTCCATGAGATTCGACCGCCACGCCGCCGGCGCCTATTTCGCGCAGGGCAACACCACGCCGCACATCCGCGCCGGCCTGCACAGCCGCATCAAGCAGGGCCGAGTCGAGCGTGCGGCGCGAAAGCGCAAAGGCCGTGTGGCCAAGCGGGGCGGACAGGGCCTCCGCAGCCGACACCAGACGGATACGCTCCACCGGCACTGCCCCCAGCGCCAGCGGGTCGGCGCCAAGGTCAGCCAGCAGGGTCATGGCCCCCGGCCCCATCAGGCCGCCGCAGGGCCGGTGCAGCGGCAGGCGGTCATGTTCCCACAGCCGCACCGGGCGGCCGGCGCGCGCAAGCCAGATGGCTGCAGCAGCACCGGCCGCGCCGCCTCCGGCCACCAGCGTTCCCGCATATTGCTCGGCAGTCATGCCGTTTCCAGGCCTCCCTTCGCGCGAGGGCTGCTGATGCCAGCCCCGCGGCACAGGGGCAATCCCGGCCCGTCGCCTGCGCGGGTGCGTTCAGCCGTCCGCCAGCGGGTGCAGCGCCGTCACCGTCTGCACCAGCCGCTGCGAATCCACATGGGTGTAGCGCTCGGTGGTGGAAATGTCGGCATGGCCAAGCAATGTCTGCAAGGCGCGCAGATCGGCGCCACCCGCCAGCATGTGGGTGGCAAAGGCGTGGCGCAGAACATGGGGGGACAGGCGCGCCGGATCGAGCCCGGCCTCGGCGGCAAGGCCCTTCACCAGCTGAAAGAGCCTGACCCGGCCCAGATGCCCCTTGCCCGACGGAAAGAGCCAGCGGCCCGATGGCGGCACTTGCGCCAGCTGGGCGCGCACTGCTTCGAGCGCGGCGGCCGAAATCGGGACCATGCGCTCCTTGTTGCCCTTGCCGGTGACGATGGCGAAGGGCTGCGGCGGCCGGATGGCATTGCGTGGCAACGAAACAAGCTCGCTGGCTCTCAGGCCGGAGCCATAAAGCAGCTCCATCAGCGCCTTCATCCGGATCATGGCCGGACCGGGCCGCTCGGCAAGCAGCCGGTCGAGCGTCTGGAAAAGCCTGTCCACATCGCCATGCGAAAGGGTCTTCGGCAAGGGCCGGCCCGGCTTCACGGCCGCAAGGCCCGCAGCCGGATTGTCCGGCCGGATCCCCTCGGCCACCAGAAAGGCGAAAAAGCGCCGCAGCGACGAGCGTTTGCGCGCCACGGACGCGGGCGCGAGATCCGCCCAGCCGGCGAAGAGCGATTCCAGCTGCCCGGCGGACGCATCGGCAAGCCCTCCGCCCAGATCGGCCGAGGCGCCGGAGAGATCCCGCCCATAGGCCGAAAGCGTGTTGGCGGCTGCACCCTGCTCGCCCGCCAGCATGTCGAGGAACAGGGCGATGGCCCGGGTGTCGGCCAGTTTCATGATATTCTGTGCCGGAAGGCCAGTTTCATGCCGCCCTGTACACCGTGGTCGGCTGGTCAGCCATTGAAATGGAGCTTCAGCCCCGGTTCCGGCCAGCGCGCCAGCGCCAGCCTGCCCGATGTGCTGAGGCAGACGGCGGCATCGCGCATGTCGGGGCCGCCGAATGCGATGTTGGTCGTCAGCATGTCGGGGAAGGTCACATAGTCGATCGCACCCGTTTCCGGGTCGATCACGCCGATGCCCGGCCTGTCCACCAGTGTCGCCTGCGCGATCTTGCCGGATGCCAGGACCGCCATTGAATCAAGGAGCACGCGGGCCGGAAAATCCCCCACGACCCGCCCCGGCACCGCCGAAAGCGGGGAGGGCGCCACGGTGCCTGGGCCGGTGATGTCGAAGGCAAGCACCGTGCCCACCTGCGTGAGGGCGGCATAGACGGTGCGGCCATCGGGCGAGAGCCCCACCCCGTTCATGTTCGGGCCATAGACGGCGCAGACGATGCCGGAGCCGTCCGGCTTCGCATAATAGAGGCCGCCATGATCGGTATGGTGCGGAAAATGCTTGCCGAGATCGGTGAACCAGAAACCGCCATCGCGGTCGAAGACGATGTCGTTCGGCCCGGAAAGCCGGTGGCCGTCGCATTCGGAATAGAGCCGCTCGACCTTGCCCGTGGACAGGTCGATCCGCTCGATGCGGCCGGTCTCGTAATCCTCGGGCGCAGCGCCGGGGATCAGCATGCCGTCGATCACGCCCCAGCGAAAGCCGCCATTGTTGCAGACATAGAGCGCGCCGTCAGGCCCGATGGCGGCGCCATTGGGGCCGCCGCCGGGCGTGGCGATCACCTGCTTCGCGCCATCGGGCTTCACGCGCGTGATGCGCCCCTCGGCGATCTCGCAGACGATGATCGAGCCATCCGCCATCATCACCGGCCCCTCGGGGAACCGGAGCCCCTCCGCCACGATCCGGAATTCCATGCATCGCCTCCCTGGCCATCTGTGCAAAGCGCCTGATGTTCGCCTGCATGGAACACCAAATATGGCCGGGCCGCAACAGGCTCATGGAACAGGATGAACAGGGGTGACAGAGGCCGCATTGTTCGCCTAATGTTCCTGAAGCCGGTGTGGCGGGCTGTGCCTGCCCCGCTACCGGCCCCCAATCGGTTTCCGGAGGTTCTGTTGGCGTTTGAAACTCTTCTGGCCATTGCCACGCTCGTCCTGGCGCTTGCGGCCGCCTGTTCGGGGCTTTTGCTTCTCTTCCGGCGCCCTGCCGCGCCCGGGATGCCGCCAGAGCTCTCCGCCCGCCTCTCGATGATCGAGGCCCGGCTCGACCAGAGCGCTCGCTCCGCGCAGGAGGAAACCCGCGCCACGCGCGCCGAACTGCGCGGCCAGATGGCAGACCAGTCCACCGCGCTCGACAGCCGCCTGCAGGCGCTCGAAACCCGGCTCCAGGGCTTTTCAAGGGATCAGGCCGAGCAGCTTTCGGGCCTCCGCCGGGAATCGCAGGAAGGGCGCAAGCAACTGGACGACACGGTGCAGGCGCTGTCGGCGCGCCTGTCCGAGGCGCATCGCAGCCAGCGCGAAGAGCTGGCGAAAAGCCTTGAGGGCGTCGCGGCCCGCGTGGAGGCGCTCACCCAGCAGAACAACCAGCGGCAGGAAGCCCTGCGCGAAACCGTAGCCCAGTCGCTCGACAAGGTGCGCGCCGACAATTCGGAAAAGCTGGAAAAGATGCGCGCCACCGTCGAGGAAAAGCTTCAGGGAACGCTGGAAAAGCGGCTGGGCGAATCCTTCCGCCAGGTGAGCGACCGGCTGGAGCAGGTGCACAAGGGGCTGGGCGAGATGCAGACGCTCGCCACCGGAGTCGGTGACCTGAAGCGCATCATGGGCAATGTGAAATCCCGTGGCGGCTGGGGCGAGGTGCAACTGGGCATGCTGCTGGAAGACATGCTGACCCCGGACCAGTTCGCGACCAATGTCCGCATCCGCCCCGATGCGAACGAGATCGTCGAATTCGCGGTGCGGCTTCCCGGCCGTGGCGACACGGACCAGCCGCTGTGGCTGCCGATCGATGCCAAGCTTCCGCACGAGGATTATGACCGCCTGATCGCCGCGCAGGAAGCCGGCCTGCAGGAAGATGCCGAGCGCGCGGCGCAGAATCTGGAGCGCGCCATCCGCAAGCAGGCGCAGACCATTTCCGACAAATATGTCCACCCGCCCTATTCGACCGATTTCGGCATCATGTACCTGCCCACCGAGGGGCTGTTCGCCGAAGTCGTGCGCCGCCCCGGCCTGCTGAGCGAACTGCAGGCAAGGCACCGCATCATGGTGCAGGGGCCGACGACGCTCGCCGCCCTGCTCACCAGCCTGCAGATGGGCTTCCGCACGCTTGCCATCGAGAAACGGTCGAGCGAGGTCTGGCAGATCCTGGCGGCAGCCAAGGCCGAGTTCCTGAAATATGGCGATGTCTGGGACAGGCTCGGCAAGCAGCTGGATACGGCCAAGCGCACGGTCGACGATGCCGGCCGGCGGACGCGCGCCATCGGCCGCAAGCTGCGCGACGTGGACACGCTGGCGGTGCAGGATGGCGCAACCCTGATCGACACGCTGATCGGCGCGGAAACGGAAGAAGCGGAGGCGCCGGCACAGGAGGCATGAGCGCACGGGAGTTGAACGCCCGCCCTCCCCTGCTATAGCCCGCGCGTGAAAGGGCCTGATACCAAGATGGCAATGCCAAGAACCGCCACCGTCACCCGCACCACCAGCGAGACCGACGTTCATGTCAGCGTCAATCTCGATGGCAGCGGCCGTCGCGCGATTTCAACCGGGATCGGTTTCTACGACCACATGCTGGAGCAGCTTGCCCGGCACGGCCTGTTCGATCTCGAGATCCGCACCAAGGGCGACCTCCACATCGATGCCCACCACACGGTGGAAGACACGGCGCTGGCGCTGGGCGAGGCCTTCAGCAAGGCTCTGGGCGACCGCGCCGGCATCACCCGCTACGGCCACGCCCTCGTGCCGATGGATGAAGCGCTCGTGCGTGTCGCCCTCGACATTTCCGGCCGGCCCTTCCTCGTCTGGAAGCTGGGCTTCACCCAGCCACGCCTGGGCGAAATGGACACCGAGCTTTTCTGGCACGTGTTCCACAGCTTCGCCCAGACGGCGGGCATCACCCTCCATGCCGAAGCGCTCTACGGCAGCAACAACCACCATATCGCCGAAGGGGCCTTCAAGGCGCTGGCACGGGCGCTGCGGCAGGCGGTCACCGTCGATCCGCGCCAGGCGGGCAGCATTCCCTCCACCAAGGGCAGCCTCGGAGGCTCCGGCCCGACGACGCTCGTCTGACCCGATGACGGTCGCTCTCATCGACTATGGCGCGGGCAATCTCCGCTCGGCCGCCAAGGCGCTCGAAGCCGCCGGCGCGACCGGCGTGACCGTGACAGCCGACCCCGCAGTCGTCAGCCGTGCAGGCCGCATCCTGCTTCCCGGCGTCGGCGCCTTCGGGGCATGCGCGTCTGCCCTGCGCGCCATTCCCGGCATGGAGGAAGCGCTCCACCGCAGCGTTCGCGAAGCGGGCGTGCCTTTCCTCGGCATCTGCGTCGGCATGCAGCTGATGGCAGCCGAGGGCGAGGAATTCGGCCGGCATGCCGGGCTGGGCTGGATACAAGGCACGGTCCGGCGCATGCAGCCCGGCGGCCTCAAGGTGCCCCAGATAGGCTGGAACGAGGTTCTCCCCGAAAGCGGGGCCCTCCCCGAAAGCGGGACCCTTGTCCGCCGCGGCTTCGCCTATTTCGTGCACAGCTATGCCATGCAGCCCGACAATATCGCCGACATCGCCGCCCGCTGCGACTATGGCGGCCCGGTCGTCGCAGCCGTCCAGCGCGCGAACATGCTGGGCGTGCAGTTCCACCCCGAGAAGAGCCAGGCCTATGGCCTAGACCTGCTGGCGCGCTGGCTCGCCTGGAAACCCTGAATGACCTTCACCCTCTATCCCGCCATCGACCTCAAGCAGGGCAAGGTCGTCCGCCTCGCCGAGGGGGACATGGACCGCGCCACCGTCTACGCCGAGGATCCGGCGGCCCAGGCCGCAGCCTTTGCCGAAGCCGGGGCCGGCTGGCTTCATGTCGTCGATCTCGATGGCGCCTTTGCCGGCGAAGCCCGCAACGCGTCGGCCGTCGAGGCCATTCTCGCTGCAACGACGGCGCGGGTGCAGATCGGCGGCGGCATCCGCACCATGGCCGCCATCGAGCGCTGGTTCCGCCTCGGCGTCGAGCGGGTGATCATCGGCACGGCAGCGCTCAGCGATCCCGCACTGGTGCGTGCGGCCGCGGCCGACCATCCCGACAGGATCGTCGTCGCCGTCGACGCCCGCGACGGCATGGTCGCAACACGCGGCTGGGCCGATGTTTCCGATGTGCCGGTCACCGACATGGGCCGTCGCTTCGAGGATGCAGGCGTTGCTGCCCTGCTCTTCACCGATGTCGGCCGCGACGGGCTGCTGAAGGGCGTCAATGTCGAGGCGACGGCAGCACTGGCACGCGCCGTCCGCCTTCCCGTCATCGCATCCGGCGGCCTTGCTGAACTGTCCGAAATCCGCACGCTGCGCACCAGGCATGGAATCGAGGGCGTCATCGCCGGGCGCTCCCTCTATGATGGCCGCATCGACCTCAAGGCCGCGCTGGAGGCCTGCCGGTGACACTCGCTGTCCGGGTCATTCCCTGTCTCGATGTCGCCAACGGGCGGGTCGTCAAGGGTGTGAACTTCGTCGGCCTGCGCGACGCGGGCGACCCGGTCGAGGCAGCGACCCGCTATGACGCCGAGGGCGCGGATGAACTGGTCTTCCTCGACATCACCGCCAGCCACGAGGATCGCGGAATCCTGCTCGACATCCTGGCCTCCACCGCCGAGCGCTGCTTCATGCCGCTGACGGTTGGCGGCGGCGTGCGCACTGCCGCCGACGTGCGCGCCCTGCTGAAGGCCGGGGCCGACAAGGTCTCGATCAACTCGGCCGCCGTCGCCCGGCCCGAGCTTGTTGGCGAACTGGCCCGCACCTTCGGGGAGCAGTGCATCACCGTTGCCATCGATGCCAAGGCGGTTGCACCCGGCCGGTGGGAGATTTTCACCCATGGCGGCCGCCGCGCCACCGGCATCGATGCCGTGGCCTTCGCGCAGCAGGTCGCAGCCCTTGGCGCCGGCGAAATCCTCCTCACCTCCATGGACCGGGACGGCACCCGCAGCGGCTATGACCTGCCTTTGCTGAAGGCCGTGTCGGCTGCGGTGCCGGTGCCCGTGGTCGCTTCGGGCGGGGTCGGCGGGGTGGAGGATCTTGTCGCCGGTGTCGTCGAGGGTGGCGCTTCGGCCGTTCTGGCCGCCAGCCTCTTCCATTTTGGCGAAGCCTCGGTCGCCGACGCCAAGCGCGCGCTCGCCGCAGCCGGCGTCATGGTGCGCCCGCCGCTGGAAAGCACAGCGCAGGGGAAGACCCGGATGAAGGCGCAGGAGAATCAGGCATGACGGACATTCTCGACCGCCTCGAAACCATGATCGCCGCCCGCAAGGCGGCAGGCCCCGATGCTTCGAGCTATGTTTCGAAGCAGCTTGGCAAGGGGCGGTTGAAACTGGCCGAAAAGCTTGGCGAGGAGGCCGTGGAAACGGTGATCGCGGCCGTCGCCCAGGATGATGCGGCGCTTACCGGCGAAGCAGCCGACCTCCTGTTCCACCTGCTTCTGGTCCTGGGGGAGCGCGGCATTTCGCTGGCTGCCGTCAGGGCCGAGCTTGAACGCCGCGAGGGGGTTTCGGGCATCGTGGAAAAGGCAAGGAGGAACGCATGAGCGTGAAGAATGGCGCACCCTATGACGAGGGCAACATCTTCGCCCGCATCCTGCGCGGCGAAATCCCGGCCAGGCCGGTCTATGAGGACGAGCATGCGTTCGCCTTCCACGACATCAACCCCCAGGCGCCTCATCATGTGCTCGTCATCCCCAAGGGGCCTTATGTGAGCATGGCTGATTTTACCGCCAACGCGCCCGATGCGCTTGTGGTCGGCTTCTGGCGCGCGGTCGGCAAGGTTGCGCGCGAACTGGGGCTGGAAGAGGATGGATACCGCATCCTCGCCAATGCCGGCACCAACGCCCATCAGGAAGTGCCGCATCTTCATGTGCACATCTTCGCCGGGCGACCGCTCGGTCCGATGCTGATGCAAGGCTGACACCTTTTAGCCAAAAAGCGACATGCGAGGCGGAATGCCGCCTCGCCCCTTCTTGACCATGGTGTGAAAGCACATCAGGGTCCGCCCACGAAACAAAGGGGGCCCTGCGCAAGGGTCAGGAGGATTTGATGCTTTTCTGGCGCGTGAAGCAACTTGATGAAATTCTCGCCACCGCCGAACGGAAATCGCTGACACGCACGCTCGGCGCCTTCCAGCTGACCATGCTGGGCATCGGCGCCATCATCGGAACCGGCATCTTCGTGCTGACGGCCGAGGCTGCCACAAAGGCGGGCCCGGCGATGATGATCAGCTTCGTGATCGCGGCAACGGTCTGCGGTCTGGCGGCGCTCTGCTATTCCGAGATGGCGTCGATGGTGCCCGTCTCCGGCTCTGCCTATACCTACAGCTACGCCACCATGGGCGAACTTGTCGCGTGGGTCGTCGGCTGGGCGCTGGTGCTTGAATATGCGATTGCCGCCGCCGCCGTCTCCGTCGGCTGGTCCGGCTACATGGTGGCGCTCATACGCGAGATATTCGGCACGACATTGCCACAGGAACTGGCGCACGGCCCGTTTGACCGGACACCCGGAATCATCAACCTGCCAGCCATGCTGATCGCCCTCGTCGTCATGCTGCTGCTGATCCGGGGCACCAAGGAAAGCGCGCGCTTCAACAGCTTCCTCGTGGTGATCAAGGTGGCGGCGCTGTTCCTGTTCATCGCGCTCGCCATTCCCGCCATGACAGCTGAAAATTTCCAGCCCTTCATGCCCAATGGCTTCTTCGCCAAGACGGTGGTCGACCCGATTTCGAACAACATGGTGACCGTGGGCGTCGCGGCGGCGGCTGCCTCCATCTTCTTCGCCTATGTCGGCTTCGATGCCGTCTCGACAGCCGCCGAGGAAACGATCAACCCGCAGCGGAACATCCCGATAGGCCTGATCGGCAGCCTCGCCTTCTGCACCATCATCTACATCCTCGTCGCAGCCGGCGCCACGGGCGCCGTCGGCGCCCAGCCCGGCGGAGAACTCGCCCGTTCGAGCGAGGCGCTCGCCTATGTGCTGCGGGAAATCGGCCATGGCTGGGCCGGCAAGCTGGTCGCCATCGCAGCCGGCATCGCCCTGCCCTCGGTCATCCTCATGATGATCTTCGGCCAGACCCGCATCTTCTTCACCATGAGCCGCGACGGCCTGCTGCCGGGCGTCTTCTCGAAGCTGCATCCGAAATATGGCACGCCGCATGTGGTGACGATCTGCACAGGCCTGTTCGTCGCCCTGTTCGCCGCCCTCTTCCCGGTGGGCCAGCTGGCCGACATCTCCAACTCGGGCACGCTCTTCGCCTTCGCGCTGGTGGCCATCAGCGTCATGGTGCTGCGGCGCACCCAGCCGAACCGGACACGCCATTTCCGCACCCCCTTCGTGTGGCTGACGGCCCCGGTCGCGGCTGCTGGCTGCGTGTTCCTGTTCTTCCAGCTCTCGGGCTATACGGAACTCATGTTCCTGGCCTGGGCGCTCATCGGTCTCGTGGTCTATTTCTTCTACGGCTACCGCAAGAGCCATGTGGCCAACCCACATCTTGCCGGGAATGACTGACACTTCATCTTGAACCTGACGGGCGGACGTGCCATATGCTGCGACGCAGCGATGGCCTCCGCCCGTCAAGGCTTCCCCAGGGAACCCGCGGGCGTGTGAGGAGCCCAGTCGCCGGGGCGCGTGAACGTATCGGCCCTTTCCGGAACAGGCGATATCAGCCGTTCCGGTCAGGATCCGAACCGACCCCGGGTTTAACGCTGCACCCCCTGACGACATTCCTGCCACGCGGGGTGTCTGGCCGGTTGGCGCTCGGGAATGCCCGAGGCGCTCGCCAGACGATGTGAAAGTTCAACGTGACATCATTCGAATCCCTGGGTCTTGCCCAGCCGCTCACCATGGCCCTGTCCGAAGAAGGCTATGAAACGCCGACTCCGATCCAGCTGCAGGCCATTCCCCCCGCGCTCGAAGGCAAGGACATCCTCGGCATCGCGCAGACGGGCACCGGCAAGACGGCCGCCTTCGCCCTGCCCATCCTCCACTATCTCGAGCGCAACAAGGCGCCCCGGCGCAAGCTTGCGCCGCGCGTTCTCGTGCTTGCCCCCACGCGGGAACTGGCAACCCAGATCGCCGAGAGCTTCCGCACCTATGCCCGCTTCCTGAAGATGACGGTGCAGACCGTTTTCGGCGGCGTGCCCATTCCGCGCCAGGAACGCCAGCTGTCCTCGGGTGTCGATGTTCTCGTCGCCACGCCGGGCCGTCTTCTCGACCTGGTGGACCGCCGCTCGCTGCTTCTGGACCAGGTGGAAGTCCTGGTGCTCGACGAAGCCGACCAGATGCTCGACCTGGGCTTCATCCACGCGCTGAAGCGGGTTGCCCAGATCCTGCCGCGCCAGCGCCAGAGCCTGTTCTTCTCGGCCACCATGCCGAAGAGCATCGCCGATCTCGCCGACCGCTTCCTGAAGGATCCGGTGAAGGTTGCAGTCGCCCCTGTCGCCACCACGGCAGAGCGCGTGACCCAGCATGTGACCTTCCTCAACCAGGCCGAAAAACAGGCCCTGCTCACACTGACACTGAAGAAGCCCGAGTTTGCAAAGTGCATCGTCTTCACGCGCACCAAGCACGGGGCCGACAGGGTTGTCCGCCATCTTACGGGCGCAGGCGTTCCGGCTGCCGCAATCCATGGCAACAAGAGCCAGCCGCAGCGCGAGCGGGCGCTTGACGCCTTCCGCCGCGGCGAAATCGGCGTGCTGGTCGCAACCGACATCGCAGCGCGCGGAATCGACATCGATGCCGTGAGCCATGTGATCAACTTCGAGCTGCCGAACGTGCCGGAACAATATGTGCACCGCATCGGCCGCACGGCCCGTGCCGGCATGGAGGGCGTGGCGCTGAGCTTCTGCGCGCCGGACGAAAAGGGCTATCTGAAGGACATCGAAAAGCTGACCCGCCAGAAGCTGCTGGTCGAGCCGCTGCCCGAGAATTTCCTGAAGGAAGCCGCACGCCTGCCCAAGCCGGTGCCGGTCGGTCCCGGAGAGGAACATCAGGAACATGCCCGTCGCGGCGAAGTCGGCACCCACAAGGCCGCTCCGCGCCGCTTCGGCGAAAGGCCGCGTGCCGATGCCGGGCGGGCCGAGACCGGCCGCTTTGATGCCGTGCGTAGTGAACCTGCCCGCGACGATGCCGCCCGGGGCCCAAGGCGCGCTGGCGGCAGGCCGGGCGGTCCGGGTCGGCCCGGTGGGCCGGGTCGCCCGCGTCGCAGCGGCGGCGGCAGCGGCGGCAGGCCGGCACGCGCCGGCGCCTGATGGGAAAATGACGTGGCCGGGCCGGGGCATCGACCCCGGCCCGGCCCGCCGGATCAGAAGCTGAAGCGCGCGGCCAGCCTTATGTCGCGCCCGGGCAGTGGCGCCACATCCTTCAGGAAGCTCGTGTGCCGCCTGGCCTCGACATCGAAGATGTTGTTGGCCGAAAGGATCAGCGCCGTCGGGTTTGACCGCCCGAAAGGCCGCCAGCTGACCGAGGCATTCACCAGCGTATGTGCCGGCGTTGCCGTCTCGAGCGCCGCCAGACGCGTTGCCTTCGTCACATGCTCCACTTCCAGCCGCCCACCGACAGCGCTGGCAGAGGCTTCCACGCCGCCCAGGAACCTGAGCGGCGGGATGCGGGGCGCATGGCCGAGGCCGCCCAGCAGATCGGCACGGACGAAATCGGCAAGGCCCGTCACCTCGATGCTGGTATCGCCCAGCTGCGCGACGGTGACGGCGGCTTCCGCCTCGAAGCCCCAGTGGCGCGCGCCTGCCTGGCCATAGGCGAAGACGGGCAGCTCATCCTCCTCGGCGCCGGTCGGCGCCAGATAGATGAAATCCGAGAAGCGGCTGAAGAAGCCCGACAGTTCCAGCCGCCAGCCATCTCCACGCCCGCGCAGCAGCACTTCGCCGCCAACAGACCGCTCGGTATCAAGCCCCGTATCGCCGATCTCGTATGTGGCAGTGGCGGCATGGGCCCCGTTTGCGAACAGTTCCTCGGCGGCCGGTGCGCGTTCCGTCCGGGCAATACTTGCCGCCAGGCGCCAGCCGTCGGCCAGCGCAAGGGACAGGCCGGCTGATGCCGAAAGGGAATCGAAGCTGCGCGCGATGCCAAGCGGTGCGGAACGGACGTCGCTGCGCTCGTAGCGGCCGCCAAGCTCGACCGTCACAGCCCCCAGATCGATGCTTTGCAGGGTGAACAGGCCAAGCTGTTCGGTCGTGTTGCGCGGGATATAGGCTTCGGCGCCGATCGCTTCGAACCGGCGTGAGAGAATCTGCGCCCCGCTCGCCCCCTTCCAGCCATCGTGTTCGGCCTGCACCAGTTCCAGCCGGGCTTCGAGCGCGCGGTTCAGGAAGGTCGTTCCGATGGAGCCGTCCTCCTCCACCTCGTCGTGGCGGTAATCGGCATGACCGAAGCGGAAGGCGAGCCGCTCGAACCGGCCGCCAATCGGAACCTCCGCGCGGGCATCGATGCGTGTCTGGCGCATGTCCAGCCGGATATTCTCGTGCGAATGGCCGGCGTGATCGTCATGGCCGTCATGATCGTGCCCGTCATGCTCTTCGTCATGTGCATGATCGCCGAGATCGAGGCGGCCGGGCACGCCATAATTGCTTTCCAGCCGGCTCACGGAAATGCCGAAGCTGCCGCCGGCGCCGATCCAGCTGATGCCGGCGGCCACTTCATGGCTGCGTGTATCGGTGTTCGCAATGCGGCCACGCTCAAGCGCCTCTTCGGCCACCTCCCCGCCTTCTTCTGCCGCCGCCTCGCGCAGGGCGCTTGAAAAGATGTAGCCGCCTGTCCGGTAGTCCCCCGTCTTCAGATAGCTGCCATCGGCATGCACGACGAGGCCGGTCTCGCCCAGCGGCACGTCCAGCGTGGCGGCCGCGCCCCGCTCCTTCGCGGCGGAGCCGAGCGTACCGCTGGCCTCGATATGGAAGGGCTCGTCCGGGATGTGGCGCGCAATGCGCCGGTCGGTCACGTTCACAACCCCGCCGATGGCGGACGAACCGAACAGCAGGCTGGCCGGCCCCCGCACCACTTCCACCCGGTCGGCAGTGAGCGGGTTGATGGCAACCGCATGATCGACCGAGGTGTTCGAAACATCGAAGCTGCCGATGCCATCGGTCAGCACGCGCACCCGCTCGGCATCGAGGCCGCGCAGCACGGGCCGCGAACTGCCCGGCCCGAACCAGGTGGCGGAAACGCCCGGCATCCGGGCGAGCGTCTCGCCGATGGTCGGCCGCGTCTCGCGGGCGAGCTGTTCCCCGTCGAGCACGCTGGCAGCCGTCGTCAGCGACAGGCGGTCCCGCTCGAAGGGGGCTGTCACGATGATGTCCCGCCCGATTTCGCGGTGCGGATCCTGCGGGGCCTCCCCGGCCATCAGGGCCGTGTGCGAAAGGCCGCAGGAAAGCAGGATCAGGGAGAAACGCAGCGAGGTAGCAGACATGCAGGGCTCCGGCAGATGAATCCGGACTACGCTCTAAATGATATAATATATCAAGACAAGAGGATGCCTGCCCGGTCTTGCGTGCAGGCCCGCCTCAGCTGCCGGTGCGGGCGCGATAGGCCTCGCGCATCTGGTCCAGCGGCACAAGGCCATCCCGCTTTTCCACATGCCAGAAGGTCCAGCCATTGCAGCTTGGCAGCCCCTGCACCGCCGCGCCCAGCTGGTGGATCGAGCCGGAGCGCCCGCCTTCCAGCGCCAGCGAGCCATCGGGCCGCACGCGCGCCTTGTGCCGGCGCTGACGGTCGACAAGCATGGCGCCCGGCCGCAGCAGGCCCGTTTCCACAAGCGCGCCGAAGGGAACCCGCGGCTTCTCGCGCGCCTGGCCGGTGATCACCCGGTCTTCGGGCGGCAACGGCACGACGCTTGCAATGCGCGCCTCGGCCACTGCGGCATAGCCCGGTTCGCGCTCGATCCCGATGAACTGGCGGCCGAGCCGGCGGGCAACGGCCCCCGTCGTGCCGGAGCCGAAGAAGGGGTCGAGCACAAGGTCGTCTTCGCGGCTGGTGGCAAGCAGGATGCGATGGAGTAGCGCCTCGGGCTTCTGGGTGGGGTGCGCCTTCACGCCATCCACCTTCACCCGCTCCGTGCCGGAACAGATGGGCATCACCCAGTCGGACCGCATCTGCAGATCCTCGTTGAGCACCTTCATCGCCTTGTAGTTGAAGGTGGGCCGGGCCTGCGGCGACCTGGCCGCCCAGATCAGTGTTTCATGGGCGTTGGTGAAGCGCGTGCCCTTGAAATTGGGCATGGGGTTCGACTTGCGCCACACGATGTCGTTCATGATCCAGAAGCCCAGATCCTGCAGGATCGAGCCGACCCGGAAGATGTTGTGATAGGTGCCGATCACCCACAGGCCGGCATCGGGCTTCATCACCCGCCGCGCCTCGGCCAGCCAGGCGCGGGTGAAGGCGTCATATTGCGCGAAACTGTCGAACCGGTCCCAGGCATCGGTCACGGCATCGACCTGGCTTCCATCGGGGCGGCGCAGGTCACCGCCCAGTTGCAGATTATAGGGCGGATCGGCGAAGACGAGATCGACGCTTTCGTCCGGCATGCGTGCCATTTCGGCGATGCTGTCGCCAATGATGATCTGGTCGGTCTTCACCCTGAACCCCTTGTCGAACATGTCGTCCTGTATTGGGGCCAGACTGGAGGCTGGGAGATTCCATCGTCAAGTCATGGATTTATGACGCAAGATTGAGTCCGGGACTCGGGTTAACCACAAACCACAAGGTCTTGAGTCCGCCACGGCGGCCAACCCACCACCACTTGCGCTGTTGCCGAAAAGACTCAGCCGAGGAGTTTCGCAACCGGCGCGAAGGAACGGCGATGATGCGGGGAGACGCCGGCCCGCGCGAGCCCGGCCTGATGCTCGGCCGTGCCATAGCCCTTGTTCCGCGCCCAGCCATAGGCGGGATAGGCGCAATCCAGCTCCGTCATCAGCCGGTCGCGGGCCACTTTGGCGGCAATGGCGGCTGCCGAAATGGAGGCAACGCTGCTGTCGCCCCTGACAATGGCGCGCGCCGGAAAATCAATCCCCGGCAAGGCGTTGCCATCCACCAGCACCATTATGGGCGGGCCGGCCTGCAGGGCCAGTGCCTCGACCGCGCGGCGCATTGCCAGAAACGTCGCGGCGCGGATGTTGAGCCGGTCGATTTCCTCCACCGAGGCCTCGGCGATCGCGACACGATCGAGCCCGGCGGCGATTCGTTCGCGCCGCGCAGCACTCAGCGCCTTCGAATCGGCGAGGCCTTCGGGAATGCGCTCCGGGTCGAGGCAGCAGGCAGCCGCGACCACCGGCCCGGCCCATGGCCCGCGCCCCACTTCATCCACCCCGAAGACAAGGCCCCCGAACCCGGCCTCGATGCCCCACTTCAGCCCCATCAGAGCAGCGCGAAATTATGCCCCAGCGGGCCATGCCCGGCGCCAAGCCCGGGGGCCGCGCGCAGGGCTGCCTGCACATAGGCGCGCGCCTTTTCCACCGCCTCGGCCAGCGGCAGGCCGGCGGCAAGCCCGGTGGCGACAGCGCTTGCCAGCGTGCAGCCGGTGCCATGCGTGTGGCGCGTTTCGTGGCGCGGGCTCTCGAAGCGCTGCTGGGCATTGTGCGTTACCAGCCAGTCGACAACCGTGTCGCCCTCGAGATGGCCGCCCTTCGCCAGAACGGCCGCCGGGCCTAGGCCCAGAAGCTCCTGCGCGACGAGCAGCAGGTCAGCCTCGTCCGCGATCTCGCTGCCCACCAGCGCTTCCAGTTCCGGCACATTGGGCGTGACAAGCCGTGCCTTCGGCAACAGCAGGCGCACCAGTGCCTCGACCGCATCGGGCGCCAGTAGGGCCGCCCCGCCCTTGGCCACCATTACCGGATCGACGAGGATCGGAACCGTCACGCCATCAAGTGCCTGCGCCACGGCAACAATGGTTTCGGCATCGCCCAGCATGCCGATCTTGATGCAATCGGCCCCGATGTCATCCAGCACGGCCCTGATCTGGGCGCCCACGATCCCGGGCGGAACCGGATGGATGGCGCTGACGCCCAGCGTGTTCTGCACGGTCACGGCAGTCACGGCGGTCATTGCATAGCCGCCCAGCATCGTCACCGTCTTGATATCGGCCTGGATTCCGGCGCCGCCGCCGGAATCCGAACCGGCAATGATGAGGACGCGCGGAATCGTCATGCCGCCTCCACGGCGGCACAGACGGCGGCAACGGCCATTTGCACGAGCGCCTCGTCCTCGGCCTCGGCCATCACGCGGATGAGCGGCTCGGTGCCGGACTTGCGCACCAGCAGCCGGCCGCGCCCGGCCAGCATGGCCTCGGCATCCGCCAGGGCCGCCTTCACGCCGGCGGCGTCCAGCACGGCCGGATCCTTGCGCACATTCTGCAGAAGCTGCGGCCAGGGCGTGAAGCGGGACAGCACCGCGCTCGCCGGGCGACCATCCTCCACCAGAACCGAAAGGATCTGGAGCGCAGCCAGCAGCCCGTCGCCGGTCGTTGCATGGTCGGCCAGGATGATGTGGCCGGACTGTTCGCCGCCCAGGTTGCAGCCATGGCGGCGCATTGCCTCCAGCACGTGCCGGTCGCCGACGGGGGTGCGCAGAAGCTTCAGCCCCATGGCCTCGACATGGCGTTCCAGCCCCATGTTGGACATGACGGTCGCCACCAGCGCCCCGCCCCTGAGGCGGCCGCTTGCCAGTTGCGCGGTCGTGATGAGCGCCATGAGCTGGTCGCCATCGATCACCCGGCCAGTCTCGTCGACGACGATCAGCCTGTCGGCGTCGCCGTCGAGCGCCAGGCCGATATGGGCGCCCGTCTCGCGGACGCGCCGGGCCATGGCCTCCGGATGGGTCGAGCCGACACCGTCGTTGATGTTGGTGCCATCGGGTTCCACGCCGATGGGGATGATGTCGGCGCCCAGCTCCCACAGCGCTTCGGGCGCGACACGATAGGCAGCGCCATTGGCGCAATCGAGCACGATCTTCAGCCCGTCGAGGCGCTTGTCATCCGGAAAGCTCGACTTGACGGCATGGATGTAGCGGCCGCGCGCATCGTCGATCCGGCGGGCGCGGCCGATGGCGGCGCCGGCGGCCAGCGGCACGCCCTTTTCCAGGAGCGCCTCGATCGCTTCCTCCTGCGCGTCCGTCAGCTTGAAGCCATCCGGCCCGAACAGCTTGATGCCATTGTCGAGATAGGGGTTGTGGCTGGCCGACAGCATGACACCGATGTCGGCACGCATTTCGCGGGTGAGCATGGCAACCGCAGGGGTCGGCATCGGCCCCACCTGCACCACATCCATGCCGACAGACGTGAAACCGGCTGTCAGCGCCTGTTCCAGCATGTAGCCCGACAGGCGCGTGTCCTTGCCGATCAGCACGCGGTGCTTGTGTGTCCCGCGCAGGAACAGCGTGCCCGCCGCCTGCCCCACCTTCATCGCCAGTTCCGGGGTCATCTTCGGCCCGTTGGCCATGCCCCTGATCCCGTCCGTTCCGAAATAGCGCTTTGCCACCGTACCCCTCTTGTCTCTATGCGGTCGCTTCGGTCATGGCCTGATCCTTGGCGCGGCTTCCCGCGCGAAGCAAGCTGGCGCGGCTGGCCCAGCGAGGCAAGCTGGCGCGGCCAGCCGCGCGCCGGAAGGAGTGAACGCTGAGGTGACAACGGAATCCCTTCTTCTGCTGCTCGGCGCGGGGCTGTGGGCAGGCGTGCAGAATGCGCTGGCCGGCGGTGGCAGCTTCCTGACCCTGCCCGCCCTGATGCTGGCGGGCCTCGATGCGCGCGCGGCCAACATCACCTCCACCGTGGCGCTGTTCCCGGCGCAAGTGACGATGGGGCTGGTCAACCGCCGCATGGTGGCGGGCATCGGCGGCCTCAGCTTCCGCACGCTCTTCTGGCTCAGCCTTGCCGGCGGTGGGGTGGGCGCGCTGCTGCTGCTGCTCACCCCGTCAGACATCTTCCGCCAGATGCTGCCATGGCTGGTGCTGGTGGCCACACTGCTGTTCGCGCGTGGCGCCTTCGGCGGCCGGATCGAGATGCGCGGCCTGTCGAAAGGCCGCACCGTCTTCGGGCAGGTGCTGGTTGCCATCTACGGCGGCTATTTCGGCGGCGGCATCGGCTTTCTGATGCTGGCGCTTTTCACCCTGGCCGGCACGGCCCTGAAAGAGGCGCAGGCCAACAAGAATGCGCTTGCCGCCGTGATGAACCTTTCGGCAACCATCGTCTTCGCCGTTTCGGGCGAGGTGGAATGGCTGTCGGCCGCCGTGCTGAGCGGCGGGGCCATCGCCGGCGGCTGGCTGGGCGCCCATGCCATCCGCCATGTGCCGGACCGCCCGCTGAAGGTCGCGGTGGTGCTGATCGGCCTCACGCTGGCCGCCGGTCTCTTCTGGAAGGGTTGACGGAACGGCCTTCACGGCCTTTGAGAGCCGTTGTGAAAGGGGATGTCATGGGTTTCGACAAGTCCAAGCTGCCAAGCCGCCATGTGAGCGTGGGCCCGGAAAAGGCGCCGCACCGCTCCTATTATTACGCCATGGGCATGACGGAGGAGGAAATCGCCCGCCCCTTCGTGGCCGTGGCATCGGCCGGCAATGATTCGGCCCCGTGCAACACCACGCTCGACATGCAGGCGGACATCTGCCGCGAAGGCGTGGTGGAAGGCGGCGGCACGCCCCGCCGCTTCAACACCATCACCGTGACCGACGGCATCGCCATGGGCCACCAGGGCATGAAATCCTCGCTCGTCTCGCGCGAGGTGATCGCGGATTCGATCGAGCTGTCGGTGCGCGGCCACTGCTATGACGCGCTCGTCGGCTTCGCCGGCTGCGACAAGTCGCTTCCGGGCATGATGATGGCGATGCTCCGCCTCAACGTGCCGTCCGTCTTCGTCTATGGCGGCTCGATCCTGCCCGGCCAGTTCCACGGCAAGGACGTGACCGTCCTCGACGTGTTCGAGGCCGTCGGCCAGTATGAGGCGGGAAGCTGCCCGCTGCAGGAACTGATCGCTCTGGAAAAAGTGGCCTGCCCCGGGGATGGCGCGTGCGGCGGGCAGTTCACCGCCAACACCATGGCCTGCGTGGGCGAAGCGATCGGCCTGTCGCTGCCCAACAGCAACATGGCGCCAGCCCCCTATGAAAGCCGCGCCGACATCGCGCGCGACGCCGGCCGCGCCGTCATGCGCCTTCTTGAGCGGAACATCCGCCCGCGCGACATCTGCACCCGCAAGGCCTTCGAGAATGCCGCACGCGTCGTCGCGGCGACTGGCGGTTCCACCAACGCGGCCCTTCACCTGCCTGCCATGGCAAATGAAGCCGGGATCGAATTCACCCTGTTCGACGTGGCCGAAATCTTCCGCACCACGCCCTACATCGCCGACCTGAAGCCCGGCGGCCGCTATGTCGCGAAGGACATGCACGCCGCCGGCGGCATCTACATGGCGATGAAGACGCTGCTCGAAGGTGGCTTCCTCCATGGAGACTGCATGACGGTGACGGGCCGGACTCTGGCCGAGAACATCGCCGACATCCGCTGGAACGACGCACAGGATGTGATCCGCCCGGTCACCAACCCGATCACGCCCACGGGTGGCGTGGTGGGCCTGAAGGGCAGCCTTGCGCCTGATGGCGCCATCGTGAAGGTGGCCGGCATGGAGCGGCTGCTGTTCGAAGGCCCGGCCCGCGTGTTCGACTGCGAGGAGGATTGCTTCAGGGCTGTCTCCGAGCGCGCCTATCGCGAAGGCGAGGTGCTCATCATCCGCTATGAGGGGCCGAAGGGTGGCCCCGGGATGCGCGAGATGCTGGCGACGACCGCCGCCCTCTACGGGCAGGGCATGGGCGACAAGGTCGCGCTCATCACCGATGGGCGCTTCTCGGGCGCGACTCGCGGCTTCTGCATCGGCCATGTCGGGCCGGAAGCCGCCGAAGGCGGGCCGATCGCCATGATCGAGAATGGCGACATGATCCGCATCGATGCAGCCGCCGGCACCATCGACCTGCTGGTCGATGACGCCGTGCTTGCCGGGCGCCGGGCAAAATGGCAGCCGCGGGTCAATGACTATCAGTCGGGCGCGCTCTACCGCTATGCCCAGACGGTCGGCCCGGCTTCACTCGGGGCGGTCACACACCCCGGCGCCAGGGCCGAACGGCACGTCTACGCCGATATCTGACCGGTCACGGGCGGAACGGCCCCGCCGTTCCGCCCGGCACCGCCGTTATCGGCGCCATCAGCCTCGGCGATATCGGCCAGCGCATCACTGACAGTCGCCCGGAAATGCGGGCGGTGTGTCCTTATGCCGGCCTTCAGCAGCGCCCGGCGAACGGCAGGGTTTGCGCTGGCCACCCAGAAGCCCAGCCCCTTGGCGCGGGCGCGGGCAGCGGCATCCACCAGCGTGCGCGCGCCGGTTGAATCAAGGAAGGGCACGGCGCCCAGATCGAGCACCAGCGGATGGCCCCGCGCCGGCGCTGCATCGAGAACGGCGCCGATGGCGCTCGCCACCCCGAAGAACAGCGCGCCCTCCATCCGATAGACGGGAACGCCCGCACCCGGCTCATAGGGCTGGCGCCCGGGACGCGCGCTGTCGGCAACATCGAAGGTCAGCACATCCTGCGCCACACCCCCGGCTTCGGCCATGCGGATGATGAACAATATACCGCCCAGCGCCACGCCAGCCGTGATGCCGATCGTCAGATCCTCGAAGATGGTGAGCAGGAAGGTCGTCAGCAGCACCAGCGCATCCCCGCGCGAACTGGCGAGCAGGCGGCCGAATTCATGGCGTTCTGCCATGTTCCAGGCAACGACCAGCAACAGCCCGGCAAGGGCAGCCAGCGGCACCAGCCCCAGAAGCGGCGCAGCAACAAGGATGAACAGGCCAAGGAACAGGGCGTGGAGGATCCCCGCGACCGGACCATGCGCCCCTGCCCTGACATTGGTGGCCGTGCGCGCGATGGTGCCTGTCACCACCATGCCGCCAGTGAAGGCGGAACCGATGTTGGCGACCCCTTGCGCCACCAGTTCGCTGTTGGACCGGTGCCGGCGCCCGGTCATCCCGTCCGCCACCACGGCCGACAGCAGGGATTCGATGGCCCCCAGAAGCGCAAAGGTGAAGGCGGTGGGCAGCAGGTCCAGCACCAGCGCCAGGGTGACAGGCGGCATGCTGAAGGACGGAAGCGCCGCCGGAACGCCGCCGAACCGGCTTTCGATCGTCTCGACCTGAAATCCCGCCAGTTGGACAAGGGCGGAAACCAGCACCAGCGCGATCAGATAATGCGGCCAGTTCGGCCGCAGCTTCTTCATTCCGGCAATCAGGATGATGACTGCAAGGGCGACCGCCACGGCCAGCGGGTTGAGGCCGGGGGCAGCCGCCCAGAGGGCTTGCACCTTGGGCAGCAGGGCTGGCGGATCCCCGCCGGGCATCGCCAGGCCCAGCATGTCCTTCATCTGGCTGGCTGCGATCAGCAATGCGATGCCAGCCGTGAAGCCGACGGTGACGGGATAGGGAATGAAGCGGATATAGGTGCCCAGCCGCAGGAAGCCGCCTACCAGCAGGATCACGCCCGCCATGGCGGTTGCCAGCAGCATGCCGCCCGGCCCATGGGTTGCAACCGTCGTCGCGACCAGCACGATGAAGGCGCCGGCCGGCCCGCCGATCTGGAAGCGGCTGCCCCCCAGCGCCGAAACGATGAACCCGCCCACCATGGCGGCGAACAGGCCATGGGAAGGCGGCAGGCCCGAGGCGATCGCGATCGCCATGGACAGCGGCAGCGCGACGATGGCGACAGTCAGCCCGGCAATTGCGTCGCGCCGCAGTTCCGCCAGGCCATAGCCCTCGCGCAGCACGGTCACGAGCTTGGGCGTGAAAAGCGCCCTCAGCGAATTGTCCTGCCCGCCATGGTCCCGCCCGGTCATGCCGGCTGCCCCTGCTCCGGCCCTCTCAGCCGCACGCCGCGCCCCGCGCCCGTGCTGGGCGCGCCCTCGCCGATCAGCTCCACCCCCGCGCGCTCCAGGGCTTCCACGACCTTCATCAGGCTGTCCACCTGCCCGCGCACCTGCCCGTCCGAGGCCTCCATGCGCTGGATGGTGGCGAGCGAAATGCCCGAAAGCTCGGCCAGCTGCCGCTGCTCGACGCCGAGAAGTGCGCGCGCGGCGCGCATCTGTGCTGCTGTAATCATACGTCAGTTATAATAATTGATGTATGAAACATCAATAGGCGCGTTTCAGGCCCCTGTCCGGCTGCGCCTTCCCGCCATCAGGATCAGTGCGATGACCCCCACCGCCCCCAGGCTCAGCAAGCTGTTGGCCGGGTCTTCCCACGCCACCGCCGCAAGCAACAGCGAATTGCCGATGAGCGCCATCACCGCCGGCAGCGGGTAGAGGGGCATGCGGAATGGGCGCTTCATGTCGGGCGCTGTCCGCCGCAGCCTGACAAGGGTGAGGATGAGGGAAATCTCGATCAGGATACGCAGCGGGGTGTTGAGGGCGACGAGCGCCAGATAGGCCCCCGATGCCGCCAGCCCCACCGCGCCGGCCGCCGTCAGCAGCAGGGCAAGGCGCGGGCTGCCCGATGGGGAAACCCGCGCCAGCGCTGCCGGCAGGGCGCCATCGCGGGCCATGGCGAAAACCCCGCGGCTGTGGGTCATCAGCCTGAGATTGACGCTCGCCGCGACGGAAAGCACCCCGAACAGGGCAACCGCGATACCGCCATTGTCCCCCAGCAGCTTGCCGGCGCCTTCGGCCAGCGGAATGGGCGAAGCCGCCATCTCCTCCACCCCCAGCACGCGCAGCAGCGCGATGTTGATGAGGACATAGAGCGCCGTGACGATGGCAAGCCCCCCGAACACCGAGCGCGCGACATTGCGCTCGGGCCGCTCCATCTCCTCCCCGACATAGATGGGCGTCTGGTAGCCGGTATAGCTGTTGTGGACGGCCCGCATGGCGATCGCCATGGCCGCAAGGCCCATGGCAAGGCCCGGTGCGCCCTGCTGCGGCTCTGGCGGAACGGCCGGCGCCAGCAGCAGAACAAGCAGGATCGCAGCCAGCGCCAACCCCTTCAGGCCGCAGAACAGGGTCTGCGAAACGCCGTTCACGCGCGCGCCCGACCAGTTCAGGATGAAAGCCGCCAGCACCAGCGCCACGGCAAGCAGGCCCAGCGGCCTGTCGGTGAAAAAGCCCGCCCGCTGCAGAAATTCGGCAAAGGCGACCGACAGGAAGGCAAGTGTGGACATGCCGTTGAACCAGTCGGCCCAGCCGACGAGCGCGCCGGCGCGCGGGCCGAGCCCGTGGCTGACCAGGGCATAGGGCCCGCCGGCGCGTGGCAGGCTGGCGCCCAGCTCCACCACCGTGAAGGCATTGACGGCGGCCATGATGCCGCCTGCGACCCAGATGCTGATGATGAGGACAGGATCGATGGCGGCGCCGGCCACGACCCCCGGCTGGCGCAGGATGCCGGCGCCGATGACGCCGCCGGCAACAGTGGCGAGGCCGAAGCCCAGCCCGAGGATGCGCAGAAGCTGGCCGGCCGGGCGGCCGTGCCCGTCAGCCGCCGCGGGCAATTTCGGCCGCGCGCAGGATGGCGGCCTCCACCCGGATATAGGTGCCGCAGCGGCAGATGTTGCCGATGGCCGTGCGGATATCCTCCCGGCTGGGCGAAGGCCTGTCCTTCAGCAGGGCGGCTGCCGCCATGATCATGCCGGACTGGCAGAAGCCGCACTGGGGCACCTGCAATTCGATCCAGGCCTGTTGCAGGGGGTGCGACCTGTCGTCCGAAAGCCCCTCGATGGTGGTGACGAACGTGCCCTCGATGTCGCCGATCGGCACCTGGCAGGACCGCACGGGCGCGCCATCAAGATGCACCGTACAGGCGCCGCACAGCCCGGCGCCACAGCCGAACTTGGTGCCCGTGAGGTTGGAGGCCTCGCGCAGGGCCCACAGAAGGGGCGTGTCGGGCGCGAGCTGATAGTCTGTCGGGTTGCCGTTGACGGTGAAGCGGGTCATGCCATGCGGATAGACGTTTGCGGCAAGAGAGGGAAGCGCGACACATGGACCGGACAACATTCACCTACGACGTGGAAGACGGCATCGCCCACATCCGGCTGAACCGGCCGGCTGCTTTCAACACCATGAACGGCGCCTTCTGGGCGGAATTCCCCGCAGCCTTCGACGAAATCGCAGCCGACATGCGCGTTCGCGCCGTCCTCATCTCTTCGACAGGGCGGCATTTCTCTGCCGGCCTCGACCTGAAGTGGGCCGCCGAAAGCCAGGGCAGGGCGCACGCCGATCCCGGCCGGGCGCGCGAAAGCTTCCGCCGCCATGTCAAGGACATGCAGCAGTGTTTCGAAGCCATCGACCAGTGCCGGGTGCCCGTGATCGCGGCCATTCAGGGCGGCTGCATCGGCGGCGGACTCGATCTCGTCAGCGCCTGTGACCTGAGGGTGGGCACCGCCGACTGCTTTTTCACCATACAGGAAGTCAATGTCGGCATCGTCGCCGATGTGGGCACGCTGCAGCGCCTTCCCTATCTTTTGCCACAGGGGCTGGTGCGGGAGCTCGCCTACACCGGTCGCCGCTGGGCCGCGAAGGAAGCGCTGGCGCAAGGCTTCCTGAACCAGCTGCACGACACCCATGAGGACGCCGTGGCGGCGGGACTTGCCCTGGCACGCGAAATCGCCGCGAAAAGCCCGCTTGTCATCACCGGCATCAAGCAGGTGCTGAACGCCGGGCGGGACATGACCATCGCCCAGGGCCTCGACTATGTTGCGGTCTGGAATGCCGGCATGCTGCAGGGCGAGGACAGCAGCCGCGCCATCGCGGCCCAGCTGAACAAGGGGCAGGCCAGCTATGGCGACCTGGCGCCCTGAACGTCGGCCCGAACCACGGCCTGGATGGGGGCCAGAACCCTAGCCTGAACGGCGGTGTTTTTTGCCGGACGTCAGTGCACGTCGGCAAAGGCCATTGTCAACGCCAAGGCAAAAAGGCCAAATCATGAGCGCCATCAATCACAAAGGGGCCGATTGCCTGCCCTGACGGAATGGCCTCCAAGGACCGGCGCTTTGGCGTCCCCTGTGTCGCAGAGTGCGTCAAACGCTTGTCCACCGGGCCACCCTCCGTTATGGCCCCATCAAATTCACGCGAATCCCGGGATCAGAGCAATGGGAATAAAAATGGGTTTGGCGTCAGGCCTGAAGGGCATCGCGGTCGCGGCCGCCCTGTCTCTGGCTGGCGCCGGCATCGCGCAGGAAGCGGCAACAGCCGCTGAAACGGCGGCTCCTGCGGCCGCACCCGCCATCACGCCTGAAGCGCCGCCGGCGCCGCAGGATGTCGCCGTGGCATCCGCCGCGGCGGATGCAGCCCTTCCGGCCGATGCGGGCTACACCCGCATGAAGCCGACAGACGGCATCGGCCAGCCGGTGCCCGAAGGCATTGCCATCCAGGAGCAGGTCACCCCGATCGGCCTCGAGGCAAAGGCGCTGCTCGAAGGCATTCTGAACCCGGTCATCGGCATCATCTCGGTCTTCGTGCTGGGCCTCCTCATCTGGGTGATCCTGCGCTACCGGGCGGCCGCCAACCCGGTCCCCTCCACGACGACCCACCACTTCGGCCTGGAAGTCGTCTGGACGCTGATCCCGGCGCTCATCCTTCTGGTCATCGCCTTCCCCAGCTTCCGGCTGCTGGCGAACCAGTACAACCCGCCCAAGGCGGACCTTACGGTCAAGGTGACAGGCTACCAGTGGTACTGGGGCTATGAATATCCCGACTATGGCGACATCAGCTTCGACTCCCTGCCGCTGAGCAAGGAAGATGCCGAGGCGGAAGGCGTGCCCTACCTGCTCGATGTCGACAACCGCCTGGTCGTGCCCGCCGGCAAGACCGTGAAGGTTCTGATCACCGCCGCCGACGTGATCCACAGCTTCGCCGTGCCCAGCTTCTGGGTGAAGATGGATGCCGTCCCCGGCCGGATCAACGAAACCTGGTTCAAGGTCGACCGCCCCGGCGTCTACTATGGCCAGTGCTCCGAACTGTGCGGCACCAAGCATGGCTTCATGCCCATCGCCGTCGAAGTCCTCCCCGAGGAAGATTTCCGGCGCTGGGTCCGCATGAAGCAGGCCGCCGACGGCATCGAGCCGACCGGCCCGGGCATTGCGCCGGCCGTCGTCGAGGCAGCCGCCGAAGCCGCTGCCGTGACCCCCTCCTCCGAAGCGCCGGCAGCCGAAGCTGCCGCGCAGGCTGCCTGAAAAGGATAGACCCTATGGCATCCTCCGCCGACACAACCCACCTCCAGCCGCACGCCGAGGCCCATGGTCACGACGACCATGATCATGTCCCCGGTTTCTTCGCGCGCTGGTTCCTGTCCACCAACCACAAGGACATCGGCACGATGTACCTGATCTTCGCGATCTTCGCGGGGATCATCGGTGGCGCGCTTTCCGGCTTCATGCGCTGGGAACTTGCGAACCCCGGCATGCAGGTCCTGCCCTGGTTCACCGACGGCAACATCGACGCCGCCTACCACCTGTGGAACGTCTTCATCACCGGCCATGGCATGATCATGGTCTTCTTCATGGTGATGCCCGCCCTCATCGGCGGCTTCGGCAACTGGTTCGTGCCGATCATGATCGGCGCGCCCGACATGGCCTTCCCGCGCCTCAACAACATCAGCCTCTGGCTCACCACCACTGCCTTCGTGCTGCTGGTGCTGTCGATGTTCGTTCCCGGCGCGCCCGGCTTCGATGGCGCCGGCACCGGCTGGACGGTCTATCCGCCGCTGTCCACCTCGGGCCACCCCGGGCCGGCAGTCGATCTCGCGATCTTCTCGCTGCACCTCGCCGGTGCCTCGTCGATCCTGGGGGCGATCAACTTCATCACCACCATCTTCAACATGCGCGCTCCGGGCATGACGCTCCACAAGATGCCGCTGTTCGTGTGGTCGATCCTCGTCACCGCCTTCCTGCTGCTGCTGTCCCTGCCCGTCCTGGCCGGCGCCATCACCATGCTGCTGACGGACCGCAACTTCGGCACCACCTTCTTCGACCCCGCCGGCGGCGGTGACCCGGTTCTCTACCAGCACCTCTTCTGGTTCTTCGGCCACCCCGAAGTCTACATCATGATCCTGCCGGCCTTCGGCATTGTCAGCCACATCATCTCCACCTTCAGCCGCAAGCCCGTCTTCGGCTATCTGGGCATGGCCTATGCCATGGTCGCCATCGGCTTCGTCGGCTTCATCGTGTGGGCCCACCACATGTTCACCGCCGGCCTCAGCGTGAACACCAAGATGTACTTCACCGCCGCCACGATGATCATCGCAGTGCCGACCGGCATCAAGATCTTCTCGTGGATCGCCACCATGTGGGGCGGCCGGATGACCTTCCCCACACCGATGCTCTGGGCGCTGGGCTTCATCTTCATGTTCACGGTCGGTGGCGTCACCGGTGTCGTTCTCTCGAACGGCGGCCTCGACACCTACATGCACGACACCTACTATGTCGTTGCCCACTTCCATTACGTGCTGTCGCTGGGCGCCACCTTCGGCCTCTTCGCCGGCTTCTACTACTGGTACGGCAAGATGTTCGGCCGCGAGTACAACGAGCTTCTCGGCAAGCTGCACTTCTGGCTGTTCTTCATCGGCACGAACGTGGTCTTCTTCCCCATGCACTTCCTGGGGCAGGACGGCATGCCGCGCCGCATTCCGGATTATCCGGAAGCCTATGCCTACTGGAACAACATCGCGTCCTGGGGCTATCTGATCATGCTTGCCGGCATGGCGGTATTCTTCCTGAACGTCCTCATCTCGGCGTTCGCCGGCCGCAAGGCTGCGGCCAACCCGTGGGGCGAAGGCGCGACCACGCTGGAGTGGACCCTGTCCTCTCCGCCGCCCTTCCACCAGTTCGAGACGATTCCGGATCTCCGGAACGTCAAGGGCGCCCATTGAGGGCCTGATGGCGAACCATCCCATCGAAACCGTTGAAGGGAGGGCGCCATCGGGCGCCCTTCCGCCATTGGGAGGGGACGAAGGCGGCCGCCTGCCGCCTTCCGCCCTTTCGACCGCGGAATGGCGGGACTATTGGGCGCTTCTGAAGCCCCGGGTGATGACCCTTGTCGTCTTTACCGGGCTCTGCGGGCTTCTGGCGGCTCCGGGAAGCATTTCGCCCTTCCTCGGCTTTGTCGCGATCCTGTGCATCGCTGTCGGCGCGGGTGCCGCGGCCGCCTTCAACCAGTGGTGGGAAGCGGACATCGACGCCGTGATGAAGCGGACGGCTGACCGCCCGCTGCCCGCCGGCCGGCTCGGCCGGGACGAGGCGCTCGGCTTCGCGATCATCCTGTCGGTTGCATCCGTCGTCACCATGGGCTTCGCAACCAACTGGATGGCGGCTGGCTGGCTGCTCTTCTCCATCTTCTTCTACGCCGTCATCTACACCATCTGGCTGAAGCCGCGCACGCCGCAGAACATCGTCATCGGCGGTGCGGCCGGCGCCTTCCCGCCCATCATCGGCTGGGCTGCGGTCACGGGCGATGTCAGCGCGCTTCCACTGCTGCTGTTCGCGACCGTCTTCGCCTGGACGCCGCCGCACTTCTGGGCCCTCGCCCTCTTCGTGCGGATGGATTATGAGCGCGCCGGCATACCCATGCTTCCGGTCACCCATGGCGTCAGGGAAACGCGGCGCCAGATTCTCGTCTATGCGCTGATCCTCGCCGCCGTTTCGGTCGCACCCTGGGCGCTTGGCCTCGTCGGGCCGGTCTATGGCCTGCCGGTCACCGCGCTTGGCGTCATCTTCATTGCCCTTTCGGCGCGCGTGTTCCGCAACCGGGCCGATGCCCCCGAAGGCATGGGCCCCGAAAAGGCGCTGTTCAAATTCTCCCTCCTTTACCTTGCGCTGGTCTTCGCGGCGCTGGTCGCAGACAGGATGATCCCGGCATGAACTGGACCCCAGAGGAAGAGGCCGCCTATGTCGCTCGCCGTCGCAGGCGGAACATCGTGATCGGGATCGTGCTCGCGGCCTTCGCGGCACTTTTCTACGGCATAACCGTCTCGAGGATGATGTGATGTCCACAGTCGCCGGCAATCCACGGAATCATCTGCGCACCGCTCTGCTCGCGCTTTCCATTGCGGCAGGCATGGGCGGGCTCGCCTATGCTTCCGTGCCGCTCTACCGCATCTTCTGCCAGGTGACCGGTTTTGGCGGCACCACGATGAAGGCGGACGAAGCCGCCGTGCCGAGCGCCGAACAAGTGGCGGCGCTGGGCGGCAAGATGGTCGAGGTGCGATTCGACGGCAATGTCCGCGGCATTTCCTGGGAATTCGCGCCGACGACCCGCACCGTGCAGGTCAAGATCGGCGAGCAGAACCTCGCCTATTATCGCGCGAAGAACCTGTCGGATGTGCCGGTCACGGGAACCGCAACTTTCAACGTCAGCCCGGCTGCGGCCGGGGCCTATTTCAACAAGATCCAGTGCTTCTGCTTCAACGAGCAGACGCTGCAGCCGGGGCAGGAAGTGGAAATGCCGGTGGTCTATTTCGTTGACCCGGCGATTCTCGATGATCCGGATGCCCGCAACATCAAGGAAATCACCCTTTCCTACACCTTCTTCCCCGTCGAGGCGCCGACGCGCGCGCCCGGAATCTATGCAACGGGGAAAGCCGAAATTCCTGCACGCGGGGCATGACAGCTTGCCCGGCCCGCATGTGCGGGTTAGGGCGTTCACAAACAAGAAACAGGTGAGACCATGGCTTCAGGGAAAACCCACGACTTTCACATCCTGCCACCCAGCCCCTGGCCACTCATGGGGGCCGTCACCGCCATGGTGATGCTCGGCGGCGCAGTCTTCTGGTGGCATGATGCAGCCTGGGGCAAATGGGTCTCGGCGCTCGGCCTTATCGGTGTGCTGGCGACCTTCTTCTTCTGGTTCTCCGACATCCGCGACGAAGCCAATGCCGGGGACCACACCCCCGTGGTGCAGCTGCACCACCGCTATGGCATGATCCTGTTCATCGCTTCCGAAGTGATGTTCTTCGTTGCCTGGTTCTGGGCCTATTTCGCAGCCGCGCTCTATCCCAGCGGTGCGGAAGCGGTTGGCGGCGTCTGGCCGCCGCAGGGCATCGAACCACTCGACCCCTTCGTCTATCCGCTTCTCAACACCCTGATCCTGCTGCTTTCAGGCACCACCATCACCTGGGCGCACCACGCGCTGATCCATGGTGACCGCAAGGGGTTCAAGAACGGCCTGTGGGTCACGGTGATCCTCGGCGTGCTGTTCAGCCTGCTGCAGGCCTATGAATACAGCCACGCCACCTTCGGCTTCTCGGGCAACATCTATGGCGCCACCTTCTACATGGCCACCGGCTTCCACGGCTTTCACGTGATCGTCGGCACCATCTTCCTCGCCGTCTGCCTGTGGCGCGCCTATCTCGGCGATTTCACGCCCAAGCAGCATTTCGGCTTCGAGGCTGCCGCCTGGTACTGGCACTTCGTGGACGTGGTCTGGCTGTTCCTGTTCCTGTCCATCTACATCTGGGGCTCCAATTTCGGGGCTGCCGTGGTTGGGCACTGAGACTGACAAGAGGCTCGCGATGAAAGCCCCGGTGCGAAAGCGCCGGGGCTTTCCGCTTGTGCCTACCCTGATGGTTCTTCTGGCGCTGCCGCTGCTCTTCAGCTTCGGCTTCTGGCAGCTGGAACGAAAGGCCTGGAAGGAAGCGCTGCTCGACGATCTCCGCCGCAATGCCGAAGCGCCCGTCGTGGCGATTGCGGATGGCCGCATCCCGGATGATTTCCAGTTCCGCAGCGTCCGCATGGGCGTTCGTTGCGCGGAACAGCAGCCGCTGGTGAAGGCCGGTCGCAACACCGGGGGGCAAAGCGGCTATTCGGTCTTTCTCGATTGCGCGGCAGCTGACACGCCCATCCGGCTCAACATCGGCTGGGGCCCGCGCAGCGACAGCTGGAAGGACGCGCGCCTTCCCGGCCCCGAAGCCGGCGCAATCCCCGTGGAAGGCGTGCTTGTCGAGGCCGGGGGCAGCGGCCCGCAATGGACCCTGGTCACGCGCGACGCGCCCGCACCGCTGAAGCCAAGCGCACCGCCGACAACGGAAACGCTGCCCAACAACCATCTGTCCTACGCGATCCAGTGGTTCAGCTTCGCCGCGATTCTCGCCACCATCTACCTCCTCTACCTGCGCCGCTGGCGACAGGCCGGGCGCGCACGGCTTGCGCCGGGGGATGGGCAGGTCTAGTCGGCAGGCCGTCATGGATTATCTGAGCACAAGGGGCACTGCGCCCACACTCGACTTCCGGGGTGTCACCCTGGCCGGCCTCGCATCCGACGGGGGGCTTTATGTCCCGCGTTCCTGGCCGCGCTTCTCCCCGGCCGACATCGAGGCGATGGCCGACACCAGCTACGCCGAAACCGCCTTCCGCGTGATGCGCCCGTTCGTCGAGGGCTGCCTGAGCGACGAGGCCCTGCACCGGCTGATCGATGACGCCTATGGCGATTTCGGCCATGCCGCCGTCACGCCGCTGGTCCAGCTCGACAGCCGGCACTGGCTGCTGGAACTGTTCCACGGGCCGACGCTTGCGTTCAAAGATGTCGCGCTCCAGCTTCTGGGCGGGCTGTTCGGCCATTTCCTCGGCAAGGACGAGCGGATCACCATAGTCGGCGCGACCAGCGGTGATACCGGATCGGCCGCGATCGAGGCGGTCGCCGGGCGGCCGGGCATCACCATCTTCATGCTCCATCCCGCCGGCCGGGTTTCGGATGTGCAGCGCCGGCAGATGACCACCGTGCTGGCCGGCAATGTGCACAACATCGCCGTCGACGGCAGCTTCGATGACTGCCAGGCGCTGGTGAAGCGGCTGTTCAATGATGCGCCCTTCCGTGCCGAACAGTCGCTGTCGGCGGTCAACTCGATCAACTGGGCGCGCCTGCTTGCCCAGATTGTCTATTATTTCCATGCCGGCGCCCGGCTTGGCGCACCGCACCGCAAGGTCAGCTTCTCGGTGCCCACCGGCAATTTCGGCGATGTGTTCGCCGGCTATGCCGCCGCCCGCATGGGGCTGCCGGTGGGCCGGCTGCTCGTCGCCACCAACGTCAACGACATTCTTGCCCGCGCCCTGAATGCCGGCGACTACAGTGTCGGCAGCGTCACGCCGACGGCAACCCCCTCGATGGACATCCAGGTTTCCAGTAATTTCGAACGGCTTCTGTTCGATCTGCACGGCCGCGACGGCGCGGCGCTGGCCGACACCATGCGCCATTTCGAGGAAACGGGCCGCATGGCGCTGAGCGATGCACAGCGCGCGGAAGCCGCATCGCTTTTCCTTGCCGAACGGGTGGACGAGACCCGGATGATGCAGACCCTTGCCTGGGCCCATTCGGAATGCGGCGAGGTGATCGACCCGCACACCGCCATCGGCCTGGGCGCAGCACGCGCGCGCGAACAGGATCTGCAAGGCCCCATCGTCACCCTTGCCACGGCGCATCCGGCAAAATTCCCCGATGCCGTCGAGCGGGCATGCGGCATCCGCCCGCCCCTGCCGCGCCGCGTGCAGCACCTGTTCGACCGTGAAGAGCGCTACGATCACCTCGCAGCCGATGCCGAAGCGCTCAAGGCCTATATCCGGGAGCGGACATGACGCCGGAAATCAGCCGGCTTTCCAATGGACTGAGGATCGCGACCCTTGCCATGCCGGGGCTGGAAACAGCCGCGGTGGCGCTCAACGCCGATGTCGGCGCGCGGCACGAGCGCGAAGACGAGAACGGGCTCGCCCACCTGTTCGAGCATATGGTGTTCAAGGGCACGCACAACCGTTCGGCGCGCGCCATCGCCGAACATATCGAGGATGTCGGCGGCAGCCTCAATGCCTGGACGTCCCGCGATTCGACCGTGTTCCACGCCCGCGTGCTGGCCGGTGACCTGCCGCTGGCTGTCGAGCTTCTCGCCGACCTTCTGATGAACCCGCGCTTCGATGCCGAGGATCTGGTGAAGGAACGCGAGGTGGTCCTGTCGGAAATCGGGGAAGCGCTCGATACGCCCGACGATCTCGTCTTCGACCATCTCCAGGCCATCGCCTATCCGGGCCAGGCACTCGGCCTGCCCATCCTCGGCACGCCCGAAAGCCTTGCGCGGCTGGATTGCACGGCCCTCGTCGACTGGCGGGACCGGCAGTATCGCGGCGAGGGGCTGGTGCTGTCAGCCGCCGGCAAGGTGGATCATGACCGCCTCGTCCGGCAGGCGGAGGCTCTCTTCGGAACGCTTCCGGCCAGGCGCGCGGAAAGCCACCCTCCTGCCCGCTGGCACGGCGGGGTGCGCGGGGATGGCAAGCGCGGCGAGCAGCTGCACCTTGCCCTCGGGTTCGAAGGACCACCCGTGCTGGCGCCAGGCTATCATGCCGCCCAGCTCTTCGCGACGGCCCTGGGTGGCGGCATGTCCTCCCGGCTGTTCCAGGAACTTCGTGAAGAACGCGGCCTTGCCTATTCCGTCTCGGCTTTCCATGTGCCGCATGCCGACACGGGCGTTTTCAGCCTCTATTGCGCCACGCGGCCCAAGGATGCGCCGGCAGCGCTTGAACTGGCCCGCAAGGTGGCCGCGGATACGGCCGCAGGCCTTACCCCGGAAGAGCTTGCGCGCGCCCGTGCACAGATCAAGGCCGGGCTGCTGATGGGGCTGGAAGGCTGTTTCGGGCAGGCCGAATGGATGGGGCGGAGCCTTCTGACCCATGGGCGCATACTTGCCCCCGCCGAAGCCATTGCCGCGCTCGACGCGGCATCGCTTGATGATGTGCGCATGGCTGGCGCCCGGCTGCTGTCCGGCCCGCTGGCGCTGGCGGCCGTGGGGCCGGGCGCGGGGAAGCTTTCAGCCTGATGTCCGCAGCCAACGCCACGCCGCAGCTTGAAACGCTCGTCGCCGAGCCGACATCCGATTTCGCGCTCATCGACAGCGGGCACGGCCGCAAGCTGGAACGCTGCGGCCCCTATCGCTTCATCCGCCCGGAGCCGCAGGCCATGTGGGCGCCGGAGAATATGGACTGGGAGGCGGATGGCGAATTCGTCGGCGGTTCCGACGAGGAGGGCGGCGGGCGCTGGCGGCTTTCACCCAAAGTTCCCCAGGCCTGGCCCATCAGCCAGGCAGGCGTTTCCCTCCACGCCCAGTGCACGCCCTTCCGGCACCTTGGCTTCTTTCCCGACATGGCGCCCCACTGGCAGGCGCTGGCCGAAGTCTCGCCGGATGCCGATGTGCTCAACCTCTTCGGCTATACCGGCGTTGCCTCCCTCGTGGCGGCGGCGGCCGGCGCGCGGGTGGTGCATGTGGATGCCAGCCGCAAGGCCGTGGAGCAGGCAAAGGCCAATGCCCGGTTGTCCGGCCTTGCCGACCGGCCCATTCGCTGGCTGACCGAGGATGCGCGGAAATTCGTTGCACGCGAAGTCCGCCGCGGACGCCGCTATGACGCCATCCTCCTCGATCCGCCCAAGTTCGGGCGCGGGCCGGATGGCGAAGTCTGGGACCTGACCCGCGACCTGCCCGGCCTTCTGGCAGATTGCGTGCAGCTTCTGGATGGCAACAGCCGCCTTCTCATCCTCACCACCTATGCCGTCAGGCTTTCGGCCCTCGCCCTCGACGGGCTGCTGAAACCGCTGACAACGCATCTGCCCGGAAGCGTGCACAGTGGCGAGATGAGCCTGCGCGAGGAAGCCCGCGGCACGCTCCTGCCCACCGCCATCTTCACCCGCTGGTTGAACGCGCCCGCCGGCTAGCGGCAAGTCGCGGGCGCACGCCCACCGCCGGGACTCGCCCGCGCCCTGCCGCCGTGGCATAGAAATCACTCCGCAACCGGAGTATCCGATGCCGAAACGCAGTTTCTGTCTTCCCATGCTCGCCGCCCTGCTTGCTGCAGCCGTTCCCGCAGGGGCGCAGGTCCGCGTGATCACCAGCACGCCGCATGCCGCAAATCCCCTCGATGCGCCGGACATTCCCGACCCGATCCTCGATGTCGCGCCGCCTTCGATCACCCTGCTTCAGGTGCCTGGCGTCAGCCATGGCGACGAAGGCTACCGCCCCGAAGTCGGCCAGCCCGGCAAGGATGTGATCTGGGTGCCAACGCCCGACAGCCTCGTGAAGGCGATGCTGACGGTGGCGCAGGTAAAGCCGACGGACCAGGTCGTCGACCTCGGCTCCGGAGACGGGCGTATCCCGATCGCGGCGGCGCGCGATTTCGGGGCACGCGCCCGGGGCATTGAATATAATGCGGAAATGGTCGCCCTTGCCAGGCGCAACGCCATCCGCGCCGGCGTCGCAGACAAGGTGAGCTTCCTCAACGCCGACATCTTCCAAACGGATTTCAGCGACGCCACCGTCGTCACCATGTATCTGCTGCCAAGCCTGAACCTGAAGCTGCGCGAGACATTGCTCAGGATGCGGCCAGGCACGCGAATCGTCAGCAACGCCTTTTCGCTGGGAGAATGGGAGCCAGAGCGAACGATCACGACAGATGACGCGACGGGCTATTTCTGGATCGTCCCCGCAAATGCTGCCGGCCGCTGGGCCTTCGAGCTTGGGGCCGAGCGCTTTGCCGCCGAACTGGGGCAGCAATACCAGATGCTGACGGGCGCACGCGGCACCATGGTCCGTGAGGGCCGCCTGCGCGGCACCGCCATCCGCCTCACCCTGGCCGACGGGCGCGTGCTGGAGGGACAGGTGCGGGGCGATGAAATGAGCGGGCCCGGCTGGGAGGCCCAGAGGATCAGGCCAGCGGGTTGAGCACGCCAGGCCGCAGCCTTTCCCCGGCCGATGTCGCGCTGCTGACGATCGGGATTGTCGTCGGCGCGGGCATTTTCCGTGTCCCTGCCGAAATCGCAGCCGCCGCACCGGACAGCCTTGCGGTGCTCGCCCTGTGGGCCATCGGCGGGCTGGCGGCGCTTGCCGGCGCCCTCAGCTATGCCGAACTGTCCAGCCGCTTCCCATCCATCGGCGGGGAATATCATTTCCTGCGGCTTGCATGGGGGGCGCGCCTGTCCGCCCTGTTCATCTGGGCGCGCGTGGCCGTGATGCAGACGGGCGCGATTGCTACCGTTGCCTTCGTCGCCGGCGATCATGTCGCGGCGATCTGGCCTGCCGGCCCCGCGCCAGCGGTCTGGGCCGGGCTTTCCGTCCTTCTGGTGACAGCCGCCAACCTGGCCGGCCTGTCTGTCGGCAGGGCCGGGCAGCGGGTGATGGTGGTGGCTGTGCTGGCGAGCCTCGCGCTGGTGATCCTGTCAGCCTTTTTGGTGCCGCAGGCCTCGGTTGCCGCAACGGGAGACGCGCCACGCGGCTTCGGGATCGGGCTGGCAATGGTGTTCGTGATGCTGGCCTATGGCGGCTGGAACGAGGCAGCCTATCTGTCAGCCGAGGTGAAGGGCGGGCAAAATGCGATCGTGCGGGCCATTCTGGGCGGGCTTGTGCTTGTCATCCTCATCTATCTGGGCGTGAACGCTGCGCTACTCTGGAGCTTCGGGCGCGAGGGGCTGGCCGCGACCCCGGCGCCGGCAGCGGCCCTGGTCGCGGCGGCCTTCGGCCCGGCCATCGGCGCGGCGCTGGGCGGGGCGGTGATCCTCGCATCGCTTTCCACCATGAACGCAACCGTCATCACCGGCGCACGCGCCATGTGCGCCCTCGGCCAGGACATGGGTGGCACCACAGGCCGCGCCTTTCCGGGCCTCGCCGCGATCGGCCGCTGGGATGCCGTACGCTCGGTTCCGCGTGCCGCACTTCTGGTGCAGGGTGCGGTTGCGCTGGCGCTGGTGGGCTATGGCGCCACTGCGCGCGACGGTTTTGCGGCCATGGTTGCCTTTGGCGCGCCGCCCTTCTGGCTTTTCCTGTCGCTGACGGCGCTGGCGATCTTTCGCCTGCGCCGCACCCATCCGGATCAGCCGGGCTTTTCCGTGCCGCTCTATCCGCTCGTCCCGCTCATCTTCCTTGCGGCCTCGCTTGCCATGCTGTGGTCGGCGCTGGGCCATGCCGCCTTCATGCTGGGCGCCAGCGAAGAGGGCGAACTGGCGGGCGTGCTGGGGCTGGCCATATTGCTGGCGGGTGTGCCGCTAGTCTGGCGCGCCCGCTGATCGCGGGCAACGCCGGGTTTCAGCCCGCCGCCTGAATCCGCTTCAGCTGCGCCATGCGGTCACGGAAGCGGGAAAGCTCGGCGCCTGTCAGCTGCGAGCCGGAATGGAATTTGGCCGAGCGCGGATCGACGGCCTTGCCATTCTGCCACACTTCATAATGGAGGTGCGGGCCGGTCGACAGGCCGGTGGAGCCAACCTCACCCACCTTGACGCCCTGCTCCACCCGCTGGCCTTTCTTCACATGGATGCGGTGCATGTGGGCATAGCGGGTGCGAAGCCCCCTGCCATGATCGATGACAACAAGATTGCCATAGCCGCCGCCCCAGCCGGCCTGCACGACCGTGCCGGCGGCCGATGCGATCACCGGCGTTCCGGTGCGGGCGGCGAAATCCAGCCCCTGGTGCATGCGGGAATAGCCTAGAATGGGGTGGAAGCGCATGCCGAAGCCCGAGGAGGTGCGCGCGCCGACCACGGGCGTCCGCATCAGGCCGCGTTCGGCGCTTTCGCCATTGGCGCGGAAGAACTTGCCCCGCGGCCCCCAGCGCATGAGGGAAATGTCTTCCTTGCCCTTGCGCAAGCCAGCATAGAGCAGCTGGCCCATCTGTGTTTCGCCGGTTTCGGCGCGCCGGTGCTCGACGATGATCTCGAAGCGGTTCTGGCCGCGCATATCGCGCTGGAAATCGAGCACATGGCTCATCTGCCGCACATATTCATTGATGATGTTGGCAGGCAGGCCGGCAGCGCGCGCCGCACGCTGAAGCGACCGGCCGACTTCGCCCGTGACGCGCAGCGGCGTTTCATCCACCTTGATCGGAATGCGCTTCAGCCGCAGCGCCCCGTCCGGCCCGCGCGAAACCTCGACCTTGAGATCGAAGGCGGCGCGGAATTTCAGATCCTGCAGCGGCCGGGGCATGGATTTCGATTCCCGCCGTCCCAGCACAATGTCGAGCCGCGTTCCGGGTGACAAGCCGCTGCTGTTCACCACCCCGGCCAGAAGCTGGCCCAGGGCATCGAGATCCTCGCGGCCGACACCTGCGCGGCGAAGGGCCGCCTGCAGGCCACCCGAGCCGACGCGCGCATCAAGTTCGACGCGCGGGCGTTCGGGCGCTTCGGACAGGGGCCGCGCCAGCGTCGTCGGCGCCAGCCTGCGCCCCATGCTGCTGCCTTCGGCAAGCGGTGTAATGCCCAGAAGCCGCGCTTCTTCGGCAACTGCCGGCGAGCGTTTGGGCGGCACCGCGCCGATGATGGGGGGAACATTGAGGCCGATGGCCAGAACGGCGCCGCACAGGGCGCCAAGCGTTGCAAGGCCGCGCCACCAGGGTCCGGACCCGATGCCTTCGCCCAGATCGACGACAAGACCATCTTCGACGATTCCGGCGGCATGGCGGGCAATGACATCGGCCGCGCGCGGCAGGCTCGCCTTCAGGGCGAGGATCCTGGCAGCGCCGGCGCCACCCCGAACAGTCGGGGAGGCCTTCCCGACAAGGAAATCAGCAGCCGTCGCCATGGCTACCCCCGATTGCCTGCGACCCGGACATCCACGGCCCGAATGGCCGCAGAATGAAGCCGTTCGGCCTGTTGTCGGTTACGACCATCACCGTGGAATACGACCCCGTCTGACCTTGTTTTCGGGCGAACTTCCCGCTTTCGGTCCGTTCTTCCACAACAGACTGGTTCCGGAAGACAGCCCCGGGTTCAGGCCCGGACAGGATAAGCTCTTGGGCAGAAACCTTGAATCATGTCACTTCGAGGGTCAATGCCAGCCCTTGCGGCAAGCGGCGGCGGCTGCGACGAAACGCCCCCGGCAGACGACCAAAGGATGATCCCCAAGGGAACATCCGGAATGGGGCAAGGCCCACCCCTCCGGGCGGGAATGGGCAGTTCCGCGTGACCAGTTCCCCATACTCTTCCCCATGCTCAGGGGCGACTTCAGGGGCGACATGCTGTCACAAAACCATCTCTTGCCCCCGGCAAGGAGCCATGCCACAAAATGTGGGACTGGAGATGATGGGAGAAGCGTTCATGCGCATCCATCCTGCCGATCCGGGCCTGCACGGGTCCATGGGCCTTCCGCCCGGCCCCGCGGCCGCCTTTTCCTTCCATGCCGTCGTGTGTTGCCCTTGCGGTAGCGCCCCGGCCTCCCGATCTTCAGCCCTGATGGACCACCATGGCACCCCGGCCCCGGCGGCAGGCCTGATCCGTTGACGGGCCTGTCCGCCCAGCTCACCGCCGTCCTCGGGCCGACCAACACCGGCAAGACGCATCTCGCGGTCGAGCGGATGTGCGCCCATGCCGGCGGCATGATGGGTTTCCCCCTCCGGCTGCTGGCGCGGGAGGTCTATGACCGCGTCGTGGCGATGAAGGGCGCACCGCAGGTCGCCCTCGTCACGGGGGAAGAGCGGATCATCCCGCCGGGCGCGCGCTATTTCCTGTGCACGGCCGAATCCATGGTGACCGACCGCGCCTTCCCCTTCATCGCCATCGATGAAGGGCAGATGGGCGCCGACCCCGAGCGCGGCCACGTCTTCACCAACGCCATGCTGCACCTGCGCGGCACGGCCGAAACCATGATCCTGGGGGCCGAAACGCTCAGGCCCGTCATAAGGCGCCTGCTGCCCGATGCGCACATCATCGCGAGGCCGCGTTTCTCGAAGCTCGAATGGGTGGAGCCGCGCAAGCTGTCGCGCCTGCCGGCGCGCTCGGCCATCGTGGCCTTCACGGCGCAGGACGTCTATGCGCTGGCCGAGATGCTGCGCCGCCAGAAAGGCGGGGCGGCCGTGGTCATGGGCGGCCTTTCGCCGCGAACGCGCAACGCCCAGGTCGAGCTCTACCAGTCGGGCGAGGTGGACTATCTGGTTGCCACCGACGCGATCGGCATGGGGCTCAACATGGATATCGCCCATGTCGCCTTCGCCTCGCTGTCGAAATTCGACGGCCGCCGGCACCGCCGCCTGCGGCCGGCTGAAATGGCCCAGATCGCGGGCCGGGCAGGCCGCCACCAGCGCGACGGCAGCTTCGGCACCCTGCTCTTCGGCCGCAACGAGGAAAGCGCCAGCCCTGAGCTGACCGAGGCCGAGATCGCAGCGATCGAGGGGCATGAATTCCCGCCCCTGAAGGGCCTTGTCTGGCGCAATGCCCGGCTGGACTTTTCCTCGCTGCACAGGCTCGTCATGAGCCTGGAGGCCCAGCCGTCGTCTCCCGAACTGTGGCGCGGCGACGACGCCATCGACCTGCAGGTGCTGAAGATCCTGGCTGGCGAGCCATGGGTGATGGAACGCGCGCAGGGCCGGCCAGCGCTGATGCGGCTGTGGGCTGCCTGCGGCCTGCCCGATTACCGCCGCACCGGGCCGGAAGCGCATGCCCGGCTCGCGGGCCGCATGTTCCGCCACCTGTCCGAGGGGACGGGCCGCCTGCCGCCGGAATGGATCCGCTCGGAGCTTTCGGCGCTGGACAATGTGGCGGGCGACATCGCCACCCTGTCTGACAGGATCGCCGCCGCCCGCACCTGGACCTATGTGACCCACCGCCCCGACTGGCTGGCCGACGCCCCCGGCTGGGCGGAACGTGCGCGCCAGGTTGAAGACAGGCTTTCGGATGCGCTGCACCAGCGGCTCACCCAGCGCTTCGTCGACCGGCGGACATCCGTGCTGCTGAAGGACCTGAAGCTGCGCGACCGCGCCGCGCGCGTCGAAGTGGACCCGGATGGCACGGTTGTGGTGGATGGCGCCATCATCGGCACGCTTTCGGGCTTCGCCTTCCTGCCGGACCCGGCAGCGCGCGCAGGGGAAAAGAAGATGCTGCTGGCGGCCGCCGAACGGCGGCTTGCCGAAGAGCTGGCGCGCCGGGCAAAGGCGCTGGCGGCTGCTGAAGATGCGGATTTCGCGCTGGACTTCGATGGCGGCATGCCGCCCCGCCTGTTGTGGTGCGGCACGCGCGTGGCTGCACTGAGGCCCGGCAAGGACACGCTGAACCCGAGGGTGGAGCTGGACCGCAGCCTCGACACGCTGGACAGGGCCGCGCGGGCGGCCGTTCTTGCCCGCCTGGAAAACTGGGTGGCGGCAACGAAGGCGCGGCATCTTTCCGGCCTGACCCGGCTGGAAGCCCTGAAGCCCGAACTCAGCCCGGCAGCGCGCGGCATAGTCGTGCAGCTGACAGAAACCATGGGCGCCCTGCCGCGCGAAACGCTGGCGCCGCTGATCGCCGACATCACCCGCGACGACAGGCGCGCACTGGCGAAGGCCGGCGTCAGGCTGGGTGTCACCCATGTGTTCGTGAGCGATGCGCTGCGGCCTGAGGCGACGCGCTGGCGGCTGGCCCTGTGGGGCGTGGCCAGCAGGGCGCCGGCCATGCCACCCCCGCCGCGCCCCGGCCTCACTTCGGTCAAGGTGAACGACGCGATGCCGCCGGGCTTTCTGGCAGTTGCCGGTTTCTGGGCGCTCGGAGATTTCGCCGTCAGGGTCGACATGGCGGACAAGGTGGCGCGCGCCGTTCACGCCCAGCGGCTCGCCGAAAAGGCCGGCGGCGGCATCCGCCCCGATCCGGCCCTGATGTCGAGCCTCGGGCTTTCGCCCATCCAGTTCGCACGGCTGATGCAGGCGCTTGGCTTCCGCGACACGCGGCAGCAGGGCTTTGCCTTCCAGCCCGCAACCAGACGAAAAACGCGCCGCAAGGCGGAAGGCAAGGCACCGTCCGCCACGGCGGCCCTTCCCTTCGCCAAACTCGGCGAACTGCTCGGAGGCTGACGCTTGGTCCACGAACGCGGCATGCGGCTCGACAAATGGCTCTGGTTCTCGCGGCTTTCGCCAAGCCGCTCGGCAGCCCAGGCGCTCTGCGAAAGCCGGAGGCTGCGACTGGACGGGCGGGTGATCGAGCGAAGCTGCACCACGGTGCGACCGGGCGCCGTGCTCTCCTTTCCGCGCGGGGATCAGGTAGTGGCCGTTCGGGTGGAGACGATGGCGGAACGGCGCGGCCCGGCGCCAGAAGCCCGAAGCCTCTATACGCCCCTTCTGCCCATGCCGCAGGCGCGGGCCGCGGATGCCGCCGTGCCGGGCAAGGGTGAGCAGGCGATGCAGCCTGCCTGAATGTGGGGGCTTTCCCCTCCCCTGTTCCGCCCCCCATTGACGCTCGCCCGCCGCGCACGCTAGCGCTTTCAGGGTGTGCGCTCCGGCGCAGGGACAATTTCCTAATCGAGGGACATGACGATGACCTATGTGGTGACCGAAGCCTGCATCAAGTGCAAATACATGGACTGTGTGGAGGTCTGCCCGGTCGACTGTTTCTACGAGGGCGAGAACATGCTCGTCATCAACCCGAACGAATGCATCGACTGCGGCGTGTGCGAACCGGAATGCCCGGCCGAAGCCATCGTGCCCGATACCGAGCCCAATCTCGACAAATGGGTCGAGCTGAACGCCAAGTACAGCGCGGAATGGCCGAACATCACGGTGAAGGGCGATACGCCCGCCGACGCCGACGCGTGGAAGGACAAGGACAACAAGTTCGAGGAGCATTTCTCGCCGGAGCCTGGCCAGGGCAGCTGACGGCGGGCAACGTCATCCTGACCTGTGACTGATACCCTGACCCGGGACAAGGAGCCTTGAGATGAGCGAGACCAAGCCTGACATCCGTGAAGCCGTCGGCGTTTTCCAATCCGCCGAAGCACTCGAGGCAGCGATCGAGGACCTCCAGTCCAATGGCTTCGACCGGGCGGAAATCAGCCTTCTGGGTGCCGACAAGGCGCTCGAGACCAAGCTCGGCCACCGCTATGCCCGGGTGAAGTCCGAAGAGGATGACGTCAACGCGCCGCGCACGGCCTGGATCTCGACGGAATCCACCGGCGATGCCGAAGGCGCACTGATGGGCGGCCTGATGTACATCGGCGCGACCGCCGCCATGGCGGCGGTCTTCGCCACCGGTGGCGCGGCGGCGGCGGCCCTTGCAGCCGGCCTTGCCGGCGGCGGGGCGGGCGGCCTCATCGGCAGCGTCTTTGCGTCCATCGTCGGCAACAACCGCGCCAAGGCGATCGAGGAACAGCTCGAAGCCGGCGGCCTTCTCCTGTGGGTCCGCACCTGGACTCCGGAGGATGAAGCGAAGGCAACCGACAGCCTGAAGCGGCACGGCGCCGAGGACGTGCATGTCCACAGCTTTCCGCCCAACGACTGATTGCGGCATATCCTGACGGTCACGGGTGGCCATGCCGCCCGCGCCCGTCAGGCGCCCGGCAACGACAGGGCCATTACGGTCAGCAGGCCGGCCGATACAGGCAATACCAGCGTTCGGGCGGATGCCCGCATGGCGGTGGGCGCAAGATGCTTTACAGCCACCCAGATGAGGGCGCCGCCGGTCAAGGCCAGCGGCGCCGAAGCTGATTGCGCGCTCCCCGGCCCGACAAGCGGCCAGGCCAGCAGGAAACCGAGGGGCGTTGTGATGGCGGCGGCGAGGGTTGCCCGCAAGGCAGCCGCGTGCGCCGAATGGCCCGCCTGGATCATGAGGGCCATGGTCACCAGCCCTTCCGGGAATTCATGCAGCACCATGCCAGCGGCCATCATGGCCCCGAGATAGGGGCTTGCGGCAAAGCCCGTCGCCATCATCATTCCATCGAGCAGGGAATGAAGGCCAATTCCAAGCAAAGGCGCCAGACCTGCTGCCATGCGCGCACTTGCAGGCCTGTCGCGTACATGCCCGGAAAGCAGCCGGCCCAGAAGCGCCATGGCCAGATAGCCACCGACCGCCAGAGCCCCGACAACCGGAAGCGAATAGCCGCCAGACGCCATGGCTTTCGGCAGGACATGGATAAGGGCGGCAGTGATCAGGACGGTCGCCGCATAGGCCGCGAACAGCGGGAGCTGACGACGGACACGCACCTCATGCAGACGCATGGCGAGGATGCCGCCAAGCGTGGCAACAGCAGCCATCAGGCTGAAAATCAGGCCCGGCAGGAAACCGGCCCCCATCAGGCCATATCCTCCGGCTGTCTGCAGACGTCGCGGGGGTGCGGGAACCGGATGTCCGTCATCCTGGCATGCATAAACAGAAAAGCGCGCGCTGACGGGCGGGGGCGCTCAGCGGATGCCGAGCGCCTTTTTCACATCGCGCCAGTCCACCAGCTTGTAATTCTGCTGCTTGGCGTCGCTGTCGCAGACGGCATCGGAAGGGTCTTCATGCCCGTCGCCATCGCAATGATCGTGCACGGCGATGGCACCTTCCGGATAGGTGCCGATCGGCCCTGACCAAGCGCTGAGACCATCCGTCTGGGTGACCGGGTCGATGCCGCCGCCGCCGACACGGAAACGGCCGATGAAATCATGCGCGCCGCCGGCAATGTCCCAGACTGCAAAGGCGCTGTCGCCCTGGCTGGACGCGATGAGGAAAGTGCGGCCAGCATCGCGCATCAGCGTCAGCCCCTCGACATCCGCAACCATGATGCGCCCATCCACGCCGGCGATGGAACGCGGCGCTTCCGCCGGGCGGCGCAGGGACATCTGCCAGATGCCCCTGTCTTCCTCGCCGACATAGAGGTCGCCTGTCTCGTCGTTCACGACACAACCTTCGGTCTGGCTGCGCAGCTTCCAGCTGTGGCGAAGCTGCATGGCGGGCTTGCCGTCGGCACCGGGCGCGATGGCAAAGGCCAGAACCGCGCCCTTCTTGTTGTTGGGAATGACGAGCGTTTCGCCATCCACCTGCCCCATGCAGAAGCCATAGGGCTCGCCGAACTGCCGCGGTGTCGGCAGATGACCCCAGCGCTCGACCTTCAGGGTTTCCGGGTCGAGCAGCCAGGTCATGATGCCGAATTTTGCCCTTTCGGTCGCCGCCACCAGAACCATCGGCCGCCCGTCCAGCATGATCGGGCGCAGGTCCACATTGTTCATCGGGCCATCGGCAAGGAACTGCCGCACCGCGCCATCCATGCCGTGCACATAAAGGCCGATGGACTTGTCGGTGCCGATGAACAGCGCGCGGGACGGATCTTCCGGGTGGCGCCACAGTACCGGGTCATCCGCATCGACCTTCGGATTGTCGGCGACGCGGGTTTCCAGGACGGCGGCAACCCAGGGCGCCTCGACAGGCGGCAACGCCGCCGTCCGGGGTGCAGCCTGAGGGACCGCACAGCCGGCGACAAGGGCAAGGGCAGCAAGAAGTGGCGCGCGCATCAGAAGCTCGCCTTCACGCCGAACTTGCCGGTCAGCTTATATTCTTCATATTGCAGCAGGCGGTTGCGGCCCGGACCCTTCTGATAGGCCGTGTATTTGGCGTTGTTCAGGTTCACCAGTTCGGCGAAGAGCTGGATGCCATCCGTCACCTTGTATTTCGCCGACAGGTCGACCTGGAAATGGGATTTCACCCAGCGGTCGCGCTCGGCTTCGCTGCCCAGTTCATCCAGATAGCCATCGCGGAAAGCGCCGGCCACGCGGAAGGAGAAGCCGCCCCGGTCATAGCCGAGCACGGCGTTGAAGGTGTGCTTCGAAGCGGCCGGCAGCGGAATGCTGCGCGTTCCAGTCTCGAAGGGAACATCGCCCTTCGCATCGGTGAAGGTGTAGTTCAGGTTCACCAGCAGCCCGTCGAAGGGCGCGGGCAGGCCCGTCAGGGCATGGCTGTAGCTGGCTTCGAAGCCGAAGACTTCTGCCTTGTCGCCGTTCAGCGGGATGATCGCCTCATTGTAGGGAATGCCGGCGAAGCTGCCGTCCAGGAATTCGACATCGACGATGAAGTCCTTGATGGACTTGTAGAAGACGCCGCCCTGCACGACCGCCTTGGGGGCGAAATAATATTCGAGCGTGGCGTCGAAGTTCCAGGCCCGGTAGGGCTTGAGGTCCGGGTTGCCGAACTGGCCGCTGCGGAAATTGTCCTCGTCTTCCTCGATGACGAAGCGCGGCGCGAGCTTGCCGAAACCGGGGCGCATGAGGGACCGGAACGCACCCACGCGCGCCACCACATCGTCGGACAGGTTCGCCCGCACATTGAGGCTCGGCAGCCAGTCGGTATAGCCCTTGCGCAGGCGCACACTGTCGATGAAGAGGGTGTCATCCCCCAGTTCGACACCGCCCACGATCGCACCTTCCTCGACGAGATCGAGCCGGTTGCCCGAAAGCAGCGTATCGGTGCGCTCGACGCGAAGGCCGCCGATGATGCGGACGCTGCTGCTGTCGTAGCGGCCCTGCAGATAGGCCGCGAGCACATCCTCCTCGGCGCGGTAATTCTCTGCGTTGGACGCGAAATCACTGTCGAGGCTGTTGCGCTCGAAATTGGCGTAGCCGTTGGTGTCGAGGAAGGCGCGCACCTTCGACAGATCGGCCACCGGCCCCATGTCGGCCAGGCCGTAGCTTTGCGTGCCGAGCACGTCGGCAAGGCTGAAGTCGCCGTCATAGCCATCATAGATGTCGATGACGAAATCCTGCCGCTTTTCGCGCAGACGGGCCTTGCCGCCGAACTTCAGCTCGAATTCGCCCTGGTCGAGCGAGAAGGCGCGCGCGATGTCGGTGCGGAAGCTCCACTCCTTGTCCTTGGCGTCCTCGCGCGTCGTGCGCTCCAGCAGGCTCAGGCTGTAGCGCGACGGATCGAGGAAATTGGCTTCGCCGAAACCGATGGAATAGCCGGGGCGCACCATGTCGGAATAGTCGAAGCTCACCCCGAGCGCGCCGGGCGACTGGAAGCGCTGGCGGAAGCGGATCGGGTCAATGGAGCCGTTTTCCTGCTGGTCGGCATAGGACCAGGCCGCCGAATAATCGAGGGTCCAGGGGCCGATTTCGGTCTTGCCGCCGGCCGAGATCGTGGCGATCGACTGGACTTCGCGCCGGTCCTTCAGGTCGCGGCGGACTTCGATGCGGCCATCCGCGGAATCGAAGGTGGCGGTCGTGTCGGTGCCGGCTGCCGGTTCCTCGTTCATGCCGAAGATCAGCCGCCGGCGCAGCTCGGTATCGTTGAACTTGCTGTAGAGACCGCGCACGAACAGGGTCGTCGTATCCCCGGCGCGGACATCGAGACCGAGGTTGCCGCCCCAGCGGATGCGGGTGACATCATAATCCCGATATTCGACATCCTCGGCATAGGCGAGGCCGTCGTCCGTCTGGCTCCAGCCGTCCATCTCGATATTGTCCGTCGAGAATTTCCGGCGGTTCCAGCTGAAGCCGCCGGACAGGCCGAGATTCTCGCCCAGGCGCTGCGAGAAATCGACGCCGAACTTGGGCGACCATTCTTCCGATAGCTGGTTGTAGCTGCCTTCGGCGCTCAGCGTCAGGAAGCCGGTCTTGCGGTCGAAGGCGCTGGTGGTGCGGATGTCGAGCGAGCCGCCGATGGTGTCGGCATCCATGTCGGGCGTCAGCGACTTCCGGATCTCGATCGATTCGATCAGCTCGGACGGGACGACATCGAGCGCGACCTGACGGTCCGCTCCACCCGTCGCCAGCACGCGGTTGCCGTTGATCGACGCGGAGTTCAGCTCGGGGCTGAGGCCGCGCACGGAAACGAAGCGGCCTTCACCCTGGTCGTTCAGCACATTGATGCCGGGCGCCCGGCGCAGTGATTCCGCCACATTCTGATCGGGGAACTGGCCGATGGCGTCGCGCGTCAGAACCGTCGTCACCGTATCGGACGAACGCTGGCGGGCGATGGCGGACAGGAGCGTCGCCTGCTGGCCGAGAACGAGGATGTTCTCGATCGCCGTGCCTTCGGCGGACATGGCGAAAGCAATCTGCACGACGCCATCGTCACCGACCGTCACGCTCTGCGTCTGCTCGGTGGCGCCGGCAAAACGGGCGACGACATCATAGGTGCCCGCCTGGAGATCGGAGAAGCGGAACCGGCCGGCATTGTCGGCCGTCGCCGTGCGCCCGAGCGAGGGGATCAGCAGTTCGGCGCCCTGAAGCGGGCGGACGCCGCTGGAATCGGCAACCACACCCGTGATGGTGGACGCCATGGCCGCCGATGCGATGAAGCTGGTGCCCATGAGCAGGACGCCGACGCGAAACAGTCTGTTCATTTTCTTTTCCCTGAACCAAGTCCGGCGTTCCCTTGCAGGCCATCCGTGACGGTTGCGCAAAAGTCCGGTGACGGTTCGATGAAAGACTGGTGACATCAATGTTGCACCGGCACCGCCAGAACCCGCACGGGCAGGAAAGGGAAGGCAGGAAAGGGCCGCAATGACTTGACGCTGGCGGCCATGAAGGCAGGGTGCCATCAGCAATCATCATGACGGGGCAGGCAATGGAGACTGACACGGCCAGGGAAAGGCCAGCCGACGCCAGGGGCGGCCGGCTGCAACGAATCTTTCCCGTGCTGGACTGGGGCCGGCACTATGGCACCGGCACCTTCACCAATGATCTGGTGGCAGCCGCCATCGTCACCATCATGCTCATTCCGCAAAGCCTCGCCTATGCGATGCTGGCCGGCCTGCCGCCGGAAGTGGGCCTTTATGCATCGATCCTGCCGCTCGTCGCCTATGCGATCTTCGGCACCAGCCGCGCACTGGCGGTGGGGCCAGTCGCCGTCGTCTCGCTGATGACGGCGGCCGCCGCCGGCAGCGTCGCCCAGCAGGGCACGCCCGAATATCTCGTCGCCGCCATCGCGCTGGCGCTGCTGTCGGGCCTGATGCTGCTGGTGATGGGCTTTCTGCGGCTGGGTTTCCTTGCCAACCTGCTGTCTCACCCGGTCGTTTCCGGCTTCATCACGGCAAGCGGCCTCATCATCGCCATCAGCCAGGCGAAGTCCATTCTGGGCATTTCAGGCAGCGGCGATGCGCTGCCCGAACTTCTGACCACCCTTGCCCGCAACATCGGCGACACGAACTGGCCGACGCTCGTCATCGGCGTGCTTTCGACCGCCTTTCTCTTCTGGGTGCGCAAGGGGCTGAAGCCTTTGCTGATGCGCCTCGGCATGGCGGCGCGCCCGGCCGATCTCACGGCCAAGGCCGGCCCCATCCTTGCCGTCTTTGCATCGTCGCTCGCCGTCGTGCTGCTCGACCTTGAGGCAAAGGGCGTGAAGACGGTGGGCTCGATCCCGCAGAGCCTGCCCCCCTTCGCCGTGCCGGACATCGACCCCGCCCTCTGGGAAAAGCTGTGGGTGCCGGCCCTGCTGCTCAGCGTGATCGGCTTCGTCGAATCCGTGTCCGTCGGGCAGACTCTGGCAGCCAAGAAGCGGCAGCGCATAGAGCCGGATCAGGAACTTGTGGCCCTTGGCGCATCGAACGTCGCCTCGGCCTTTTCGGGCGGCTATCCCGTGACCGGCGGCTTTGCCCGCTCAGTCGTGAACTATGACGCCGGGGCCGAAACGCCGGCGGCCGGCGCCTTCACGGCTGTCGGGCTGGTGATGGCCTCGCTGTTCCTCACGCCCTATCTCGCCTCGCTTCCCATCGCGACGCTGGCCGCCACCATCATCGTCGCCGTTCTCAGCCTTGTCGATCTGCACACGCCGCGGCTGGTCTGGCGCTATTCCCGCATGGATTTCGCCGCCATGGCCGCCACCATCGGCATCACGCTTCTGGCCGGGGTGGAACCGGGGGTTATCGCGGGCGTCGTCGTCAGCCTCGCGCTCTTCCTGTGGCGCTCCGCCCGGCCGCATGCCGCCGTGGTGGGCCGGGTGCCCGGCACCGAGCATTTCCGCAACGTCAAGCGCCACAAGGTGCTGACCGATCCGCGCATCCTCACCATCCGGGTGGACGAATCCCTCAGCTATCTGAATGCCCGCTGGCTCGAGGATTATGTGATGGCGGAAGTGGCCAGCCACCCCGAACTTCGCCACCTCGTCCTCATGAGCTCGGCCGTGAACGCAATCGATGCCTCCGCCCTCGAAAGCCTGGAAGCGATCAACCACCGCCTCGCGGATGCCGGTGTCACCTTCCATCTTTCGGAAGTGAAAGGCCCGGTGATGGATGCGCTGCATCGTTGCCACTTCCTCGAACAGCTGACAGGCGAAGTCTTCCTGTCGCAGAACGACGCCTTCTCGAGCCTGCTCGAACGTGCCGAGGCCGAGGCGACGCCGGCCCCCCGGCCGGACCTGTGGCTGGCGCGGGGCCTGATCTGAGGCATCTTTCCGCACGCAGCTACGGCAACGGAAAAGGCCCGGCCCCTTTCGGAACCGGGCCTTCTATATCCGCCGGCAATCGCCTCAGGCGAGGTCGAACCGGTCCGCGTTCATCACCTTCGTCCAGGCGGCGATGAAGTCCTGCACGAACTTCTCGCGGCTGTCGTCCTGGGCATAGACTTCGGCATAGGAGCGCAGGATCGAATTGGAGCCGAAGACAAGGTCGACCCGCGTTGCCGTCCACTTCACGGCATCGGTCTTGCGGTCGCGGATCTCGTAGAGATTCCCGCCAGTGGGCACCCAGCGCCATGCCATGTCGGTCAGGTTGACGAAGAAATCATTGGTGAGCGTGCCGGGGCGGTCGGTGAAGACTCCGTGCCGCGTGCCGCCATGGTTGGTGCCAAGGACACGCATGCCGCCGACAAGCACGGTCATTTCCTTCGCCGTCAGGCCCATGAGCTGCGTGCGGTCGAGGAGCATTTCCTCGGGCGTGACGACATAATCCCGCTTCTGCCAGTTGCGGTAGCCATCGGCCAGCGGCTCCAGCGGCTCGAAGGAGTCCGCATCCGTCATGGCGTCGGTTGCGTCTCCGCGGCCGGGGGCAAAGGGCACGGTCACGTCATGGCCCGCAACCTTCGCCGCCTGCTCGATCCCGACATTGCCAGCGAGCACGATGACATCGGCGATGCTCGCCCCGGTTTCGGCAGCAATGCCTTCCAGCACGCCAAGCACACGCGACAGGCGGGCCGGCTCATTGCCTTCCCAGTCCTTTTGCGGGGCAAGGCGGATGCGCGCGCCATTGGCGCCACCCCGCATGTCGGAGCCGCGGAAGGTGCGCGCGCTGTCCCAGGCGGTCGAGACCATCTCGGCGATGGCAAGGCCGCTGGCCGCGATGCGCGCCTTCACGCCATCCACGTCATAGCCGGTGGGGCCGGCGGGCACGGGATCCTGCCAGACGAGATCTTCGGCCGGGACGTCAGGGCCGACATAGCGCGTCTTCGGACCCATGTCGCGGTGGGTCAGCTTGAACCAGGCGCGGGCGAACACCTCCGAGAAATAGGCCGGATCCTTGTGGAAACGCTCGGAGATGGCGCGATAGGCAGGGTCCATCTTCATCGCCATGTCCGCATCGGTCATGATCGGATTGTGGCGGATCGAAGGATTCTCGGCATCGACGGGCTTGTCCTCCTCGCGGATGGAGACAGGCTCCCACTGCCAGGCGCCGGCGGGGCTCTTCTTCAGTTCCCACTCATGGTTCAGCAGCATGTCGAAATAGCCATTGTCCCAGCGGGTCGGGTGCGTAGTCCATGCCCCCTCGATCCCGCTGGTGACCGTGTTGCTGCCAATGCCGCGCGCCTTGTGATTCATCCAGCCAAGGCCCTGCTCCTCGAGGTCGGTGCCTTCGGGGGCCGGACCCAGCAGGGCGGCATCGCCATTGCCATGGCATTTACCGACCGTGTGGCCACCGGCGGTGAGCGCCACGGTTTCCTCGTCGTTCATGGCCATGCGGGCAAAGGTGATCCGCACGTCATGGGCGGTCTTCAGCGGGTCGGGCTTGCCGTCGACGCCTTCCGGGTTGACGTAGATGAGACCCATCATCACCGCAGCCAGCGGGTTTTCGAGATCGCGCTCGCCGGAATAGCGGCTGTTCTCGCTGCCGCTGGGGGCGAGCCACTCCTTCTCGGAGCCCCAGTAGATGTCCTTTTCCGGGTGCCAGATGTCTTCGCGGCCAAAGGCGAAGCCATAGCTTTTCAGCCCCATGGATTCATAGGCGATGGTGCCAGCGAGGATGATCAGGTCGGCCCAGCTGATGCGGTTGCCGTATTTCTTCTTGATCGGCCACAGAAGCCGGCGCGCCTTGTCGAGATTGGCATTATCCGGCCAGGAACTGATCGGCGCGAAGCGCTGGTTGCCGGTGCCGCCGCCACCACGGCCATCCGCGATTCGGTAGGTGCCGGCCGAATGCCAGGCCATGCGGATCATCAGGCCGCCATAATGGCCCCAGTCGGCAGGCCACCAGTCCTGGCTGTCGGTCATCAGGGCGCGCAGGTCACGCTTCAGCCCTTCGACATCGAGCGTCTTCAGCGCCTCGCGATAGTTGAAATCCGGCCCGAGCGGATTGGTCTTGCTGTCATGCTGGTGCAGGATGTCGAGATTCAGCGCCTTGGGCCACCAGTGCATCTGATCCGATCCCATGCTGGTGCTTCCGCCATGCGCGACCGGGCATTTTCCGGATTGCTGCGTCATCTGTCGTCATCTCCCGCCAAAATCATTCCAGAAGTCTGCGACCGGCTGGCCGCTTCCGGAGCCAGTCTAGGCACAGGGCGGTTACAGTCCAGCGAAACAGGCCGAAGACTTTGATCGACTGACCCGATGGGCAAGCCTGTGGAGAAGGCGCGGAATGGCGGGACAGGCGAAGAGTGGACGAAGCCTGACACCCCGCGCCACCCGGTGAGGGCCGGGAACATCCAGCGGAATGTTCGGGGGAGAGACTGGAGCGGGCGAAGGGATTCGAACCCTCGACTTCAACCTTGGCAAGGTTGCGCTCTACCCCTGAGCTACGCCCGCTCGCTGGTGAGACCAGCCCTGAAATCCCGTTTCCGGGGCTCCGTGGCCGGAGAGCATCTCGTCGCGGTCTTGCCGCGTCGGGGGGCGTTAGACGAGTCGCGCCGGGGTTGCAAGCCCCTTCCATCATGAAGCGATGCACCCCATATGCATTTTACGATTTTTCCACCCGACGGAGACAAAATTGGCCAGCCTTTCCATGTCCGCCGACGAGCGCGCCGCGATCGAAGCCTTTCGCCGTGACGCCATCGAAGCCTCGATCGACAAGCTTGTCCTTGTCCGCTTCACCGCCGACTGGTGCGGCCCGTGCAAGCAGCTCGGACCGCTGATCGACAAGCTGGTGTCCGAAGCCGGGCCGCGCGTGGCGCAGGTGGTGGTGGATGTGGACCGGCAGCCCCTGATCGCCTCGCAGTTTCGCGTGCAATCGGTGCCCACGGTCTATGCGATGGTCGGCGGGCAGCCGGTCGATGGCTTCGTCGGCGCCAAGACAGAGCGTGAAATCAAGGGCTTCATCGAGAAGCTGGTCGCCACCCTCCCGCCCGAGGAAGGCGAGGACAATCTCGACGCCATCGTCGAGGCCGCCAATGCCCTGCTCGCCGCCGGAGAAACGGATCAGGCAGCCCAGGCCTTTGCGGCGCTGGCACGTGAAGCGCCCGAACGCGCCGACGTGATCGCGGGGCTTGCCCGCGCGCTCATCGCCCGTGGCGATCTCGATGGTGCTGAAGCAGCCCTCGGCACGCTCGCGGACGACAGCAAGGACCAGTCCCTCATCCAGGCCCGCGCGGCGCTGGATCTGGCCCGGGCGGCAGCCCCCGCTGGCGAGCTTGCCGAACTCGAATCGCGGATCGCCGCCGACCCGGCCGACCATGAAGCCCGGCTGGCGCTTGCCAACGCCCTTTTCGCGGCGGGCAAGCAGGATCTGGCGGCAGAACAGCTTCTCGGCTCGATCGCCATCGACCGGGACTGGAACGAAGGCGCGGCGCGCGCCCAGCTTCTGAAGTTCATCGATGCCGTCGGCTTCGGCGACCCCTGGTCGATCGGTATACGCCGCAGGCTTTCGTCGATCCTGTTCGCATGATTCAGCCGCCCGTCAGCATGGCCGAACTTCCGGGGCGGGTCCGCCTGTTCCCGCTTTCGGGCACGATCCTGCTGCCGCGCGCGGTCCTGCCGCTCAACATCTTCGAGCCGCGTTACCTGGCCATGGTGCGCGACGCCATGGCCGGTGACCGCCTGATCGGCATGGTGCAGCCTGTCACCGGCCTGCCCGAAAAGCGGCCGGAGCTTTACGATGTCGGCAGCATCGGCCGGATCACCCAGTTTTCCGAGACCGGCGACGGGCGCTACCTGATCTCGCTGACAGGAATAGCCCGCTTCCGGATCGTCGGGGAATTGCCGGTCACCACGCCCTACCGCCAGGCAGAGGTGGATCATGCCGCCTTCGCAGCCGACTGGGAACCTGCTGCCCCGCTTGCCGCCCCGGCGCGCGCCGCGCTCGAACAGGCGCTGCGCGACTATCTCGACAGGCTGGACCTTTCGGCGGACTGGGATGCCGTGAAATCGGCCGATGACGAAAGCCTCGTCAACACGCTGAGCCTTGTCTGCCCCTTCCAGCCAGCCGAAAGGCAGGCGCTGCTGGAAGCCCCGGCCCTTGCCGATCGCACCGAAACCCTGACCACCCTGATGCAGTTTGCACCCGGCCCCGATCAGGATGAAACGCTGCAATGACAGGCACGCAACAGCCCGATCCGACAATGCTGGCGCTGCTGTTGTGCCCGGTGTCGCGCGGCCCCCTCACCTTCCTGCCGCAGGAGGGGGTTTTCGTTTCCGTGCACGCGGGCCTTGCCTATCCGCTAAAAGAGGGCGTGCCCGTTCTTCTGGCGGAAGCAGCCATGCCCTGGCCGCCCGCCCGGCAGGAAGCCGGCAGGCCTGCCTAGCCCAGTTCCCCGCGCAGCAGCGGCGGCAGATCTCCTGCTTCGCCGCGCGCGATCTTCATGAAGGCCCGGCGCAACGATGGCAGCCGGTTGACGGCTGCAAGGCCGGTGGTGCGGATGGCCTGTGCCGCGCGGCCGGGAATGCCGAACAGGCGGGCAAGGCCATCAGTGGCGAAGGCGGTAGTGAAATTGTCGGCGCGCCGCCAGCGCTCGTAGCGCCGGGCAACATCGGGGTGGCCGAGGTCGAGGCCGATCCGGGCAGAGGATGACAGCACTTCGGCAAGCGCCGCGACATCGCGCAGGCCCATGTTGAGCCCCTGCCCGGCAATCGGGTGGATGCCGTGCGCTGCATCCCCGACAAGGATCAGCCGTTCCGCCCAATAGCGTTCCGAATGATGCAGCCCCAGCGGATAGCTCTGCGCGGGCGCGATCAGCTCCAGCTTGCCGAGAAAGCCGCCCATGCGCTTTTCCGCCTCATGCGCGAGGGCGCGCGCAGACAGCGCCATGACGCCCGCCGCATCCGCGTTGCGCACCGTCCACACCAGCGCCGAGCGATGGCGGCCATCGGGCAGGTCGGTCATGGGAAGCTGGGCGAAGGGGCCATCCGAATAGAAGAGTTCGGACGCGACATTGTCATGCGGCCGTTCGTGCGAAAGCATCGTCACGATGGCGGTGCCGTCATATTGCCAGCGGGCGCCTCTTATGCCGGCCTGCCGCCGCAACATGCTCTGCCGCCCGTCGCAGGCGAGGATCACGGGGGCATGAAGCCGGCGCCCGTCTTCCAGAAGGACAGACGCGCGGTCCGCGCCACGCTCCACGCTTGCGATGCTGGCCGGGGCGAACAGCTGGATGCGGCTTTCGGCGCGCAGCTTTTCCAGAAGCCCGCCGCGCAGCGCCCGGTTTTCCAGCATGATGCCCAGCGGCTCGGCCGGTTCGGCCTCGGCGCTGTCGAAGTGCAGATGGCGGGGCGAAAGCCCGTCCGTCACGCGGATGGCGCGTATGGGGCAGCCCTGCTGGTCAAGCAGGTCGCCCAGCCCCAGCGCCCGCAGCATCCGCGCGGTGGACGAGGCTATGGCCGAGGCGCGACCGTCGAATGCCGGCGCCATGTGCGCATCCGGGTCGGCGCGTTCGATCACGGCGACGTCGAGATCATGCGCGGCCAGGGCCAGAGCGAGGGCAAGGCCGACAAGGCCCCCTCCCACGATCAGGGCATCATGGCTGGCGTCTTCGGGCCTGTCCTTTTCAGGGCGGGTCTCAGGGCTTGCGTCGGGCTTGCTGGTCATCCCTTCCTGATAGACCGCCAGGGCGGCTTGCCCAAGTGCTTCCGCGCGGCTGCGACGACAGAGGGCAAGCCCAAATTTCAGGCAGCCGCGCCGGCCGCCCTCAAAATCTGCCCCCTTTTCAGGCAGGCACTCAATGGTGCCACGCGCCCGCCCCCTGCTCTCAAGGTTGGCACGAAACTTGAATAGGATGTTTCCGGGTGCCAACCGGCTCCTGTGCTCGCTTCGAGGCCTCTGGTCTCATTCCCTTCATGGCCCGGACAAACCCTGTCCGGGCCATTTTTTTGCCTGCCTCTGCGCAAGGCGGAAAAATCGCCCGCCACAGGGCGCGGAAGCCTGCGGCACATATCAGGAACATGCGCTTGACCTGCCCTGCCCTGAAAAGGCATTGGTGCATGAAGCCCGGCCCAGCGGCCCGGCATTGCCCGCATGGCGCGCGAAACGGAGGATCCGGTGGCGACATCCACGCAATCGCTGATGGACGCGGCGCCCTGGCGGCGCGCCGAGGGCGGCCATGAAGGCGGGCGCACCGGCCGCGCCCTGCGCCTTGCCGGCCGCATGCTGCTCGGGCTCTTCCTCTTCGGCCTTGGGCTGCTGCTTGCCGGCGCGCTCATCAGCCACCGTCCTGAGGATCCCTCCTTCAACAGCGTCACCGAAGCCGCCCCTGCAAACCTCGCGGGAAGCGTCGGCGCCCATGTCTCCGATCTGCTGCTTCAGGGCTTCGGCCTTGCCGCCGTCCTGTCCGTGCCGATCTTCCTTGTCTGGGGGGTGCGCATTCTGTCGGGCTGGCCCGTCCGGCAGCCCCGTGCCGCCCTTCTGCGCACGGCGGGGGCGATCATCATCGCCGCCATTGCCCTGGGGCTCGCCTGGCCGGCGCCCATCGGCGCGCTCGATGCGGGCGCGGGCGGCGTTGTCGGCCATGCCGCCGCAAAGGCGATGGCGGCCCTGCCGTGGCCCGAAGGCTTCGACCCGGCTTTCGCCAGCCTCGGCGCCGCGCTTGTCTTCGGCCTGGGCGCCATCGCCCTGTTCATATGGGGGCTGGGGCCCGACCGGGCAGAACTTGCAGCCTTCGCCCGCCTGACCGGCTGGAGCAGAAGCGGCCCTGAACGCGCTGACCGGGGAAGCGCGGATCGGGAAGAAGCCGCCTCCACGGACGATGCTGGTGGCCGCGACCGGGAAAGCGAACGCGCCATCGCGCGCCCCACGGATGGCAAGGCCCGGCGCAACCCGCCGCCACCGCCAGAAGCGGAAGCGACGACACGGCGGATCATCGGCCCGGCGCCGCGCCCGCAGCCCACGCGCGAGCGGCCCGACCGGCAGCCTGCCCTGCAACTGGGTGACAGGCCCGACCTGCCGCCACTCGATCTTCTGAACCCGCCCCCGCGCCAGAGCGAGGCCCGGCTTGACGAGGCGGCGCTGGAGCAGAATGCGCGGCTGCTCGAATCGGTGCTCGAGGATTTCAGCGTGAAGGGCCGGATTGTCGGGCTGGCGCAGGGACCTGTCGTCACGCTCTACGAGCTTGAGCCGGCACCGGGCATCAAGGCCAGCCGGGTCATCGGCCTCGCCGACGACATCGCCCGTTCCATGTCGGCCGTTTCGGCGCGCGTCGCCGTCATTCCCGGGCGCAATGTCATCGGGATCGAGCTGCCCAACATGAAGCGGGAAATGGTCTCGCTGTCCGAACTGCTCGCCTCCGAAAGCTTCCAGGCGTCATCCGGCACGCTGCCGATGATTCTCGGCAAGGACATTTCCGGAAGCCCCGTTGTCGCCGATCTCGCGCCCATGCCGCACCTGCTGATTGCCGGCACCACCGGATCGGGCAAGTCGGTCGGGCTCAACGCGATGATCCTGTCGCTGCTCTACCGGCTTCGCCCGGACCAGTGCCGCATGATCATGATCGATCCGAAGATGCTGGAACTCAGCGTCTATGACGACATTCCCCATCTGCTCGCCCCGGTGGTGACAGACCCGCCAAAGGCGATCCGCGCGCTCAAATGGGCGGTGGAGCAGATGGAGGAACGCTATCGCAACATGGCGCACATCAATGTGCGCTCGCTGTCAGGCTACAATGAGCGGGTGCGCGAGGCGCTGAAATCGGGCAAGCCCTTCACCAAGCGGGTCCAGACCGGCTGGGACGAGGAAGGCAAGCCCGTCTTCGAGGATGTGACCCTTCCGCTCGAACCGCTGCCGCTGATCGTGGTTGTTGTCGACGAACTGGCCGACCTGATGATGACGGCCGGCAAGGAAGTGGAATTCCTGATCCAGCGCCTCGCCCAGAAGGCGCGCGCGGCCGGCATCCATCTCATCATGGCGACCCAGCGCCCGTCGGTCGATGTCATCACCGGGGTCATCAAGGCCAATCTGCCCACGCGGATCAGCTTCCAGGTGACGAGCAAGATCGACAGCCGCACCATCCTGGGCGAAATGGGCGCCGAGCAGCTGCTGGGCAAGGGCGACATGCTCTACATGCCGGGCGGCAAGCAGGTCCTGCGCGTGCACGGCCCTTTCGTCTCCGACGAGGAGGTGGAGGCCGTGGCGAAGCACTGGAAGGCGCAGGGCAGGCCCGACTATATCTCGAGCGTGACGGAAGAGCCGGAAGGCGGGGACGGCTTCGAATCGATCGGCATGCCGAAAACCGGCGGCAAGGCCGGCGCCGCATCGGGCGACGGGGATCTTCTCACCCAGGCGATCCAGATCGTCGCCACCTCGCGCAAGGCCACCATCTCCTATCTGCAGCGCAGCCTGCGGATCGGCTATAATTCCGCCGCCAGGCTGATCGAGCAGATGGAGGAAATGGGCCTTGTCTCCTCCCCCGATCATGTCGGCCGCCGCGAAGTGCTGATGGACGAGGCCGGCAACCGCATGTAACCCTGTGGCGAGCCTGTGGCGGGCAGCCACCCGCCCCGGCGGGCGGCGCATGGTGCCGCAGCCGCATTGCGCCAAAGCGGGCTGAAGCGCATCTTCAGGCCATGAACCCCTTGCGCTCCCGCATAGCCAGTGAAGTGCGGCGCATGTTCGCCGCCCCCGGTGGCAGGCCGGCCGTGGTTCCGGCCCCGCCGGATCAGCGGCTTCTGCCGCAAGGCTCTGTCTCCTTCGATGTGCATGCGGATGTCACCACCATGATGATCGGCGGCATTTCGGCCCTGCTGCTGCAGATGCTGCACCCCGCAGCCCTTGCCGGTGTCTGGGATTTTTCCAACTTCCGCAATGACATGGCAGGTCGCCTGCAGCGAACGGCTGCCTTCATCGCGGACACCAGCTTCGCCAGCGCCAGCGATGCCGATGCCGCCATCGCACGGGTCAGGCGCATTCACGCGAAGGTGCGCGGCACGCTGCCGGATGGCTGCCACTACCATGCGGACGATCCCCGCCTGCTTGCCTTTGTCGGTGTGACAGAGGCATTGTCCTTCCTTGCGGCATGGAGGCGCTATCGCGAGCCAGCCATGCGCCTGCACCGGCAGGACCGCTACATCGCCGAGCAGGCGCTCATTGCCGAACGATTGGGGGCAGCGCCAATGCCGCGCACCCGCCGGGCGGCCGAAGCGCTGCTCGCCACCTGCCGGCAGGATCTGAAAGCTGATGCCCGCACCCGCGAGGTTGCCGGCCTGATCCTCTCGGCCCGGCCGTCCGCGCAGGGTTTCACCATTCCGCGGCGGCTGATGCGGGATGCGGCGATCGACCTTCTGCCTCCATGGGCAAGACAGATGCACGGGCTGACCGGGCAAGGCCTTCCCGCGCCTGTCATCCATGCCGGCGCATCGGGCCTTTCGGCGCTGCTGAACTGGGCTCTTGCGCCGGGGCGCGCGCCGGCAGAGCGGACTGGCAAGGAGGGCTGAGCCGGCCCTGCCCGGCTTGCACAGCGCCAGCATTCACCCCAGAGACAGGGCATGTTTGCTTTCATCCCTGCCATGGACAAGACACGCGCATGACCAGCGCGCTCGCCACCCTTCTCGGCGGTATCGGCCTCTTCCTTCTCGGCATGACAATGCTGACGGACGGGCTGAAGGTCACGGCCGGTCCCGCGCTTCGCACCCTGCTCGAGCGCTGGACCCGTTCGGCACCCCGCGGCCTTCTGGCCGGCATTCTGATCACCGCGCTTGTCCAGTCGTCCAGCGCCGTCACGGTGGCGATCGTGGGCTTCGTGAATGCCGGCCTCCTCAGCCTGTCTCAGGCGATCTGGGTGGTCTTCGGCGCCAATATCGGCACCACCATGACAGCCTGGCTCGTGGCGATGGTGGGGGTAAAGCTGGACGTGGGTGCACTTGCCCTGCCGATGCTGGGGGCTGGCATGCTTCTTTCCATGGTGGCCAGCCAACGCGAACGGCTGGCCGGTTTCGGCCGCGCAATTACCGGCTTCGGCCTTTTCTTCCTGGGCATTGCCCTGCTGCAGGGAGGCTTCGCCGGAATCACGGAGCATGTAGCGCTTCCATCGCACTGGGGCAACGGCCCGCTGGCGCTTCTGGCCTTTGCCGGCATCGGCGTAATCCTCACCACCATCACCCAGTCCTCGAGCGCGGCAGTCGCCATCACGCTGACAGCTGCCAGCGCCGGAAGCATAACCCTGCTGCCGGCCGCCGCCGTGGTGATCGGCACCAACATCGGCACCACATCGACCAGCCTGTTCGCCGTAATCCGTGCGACACCGGCGGCACGGCGCGTGGCGCTCGCCCATGTCGTCTTCAACCTGATGACAGGCGCCGTCGCGCTCCTGATGCTGCCATGGATTCTCGAAATATCCCTGTGGATTTCGGGCACGTTCCTGCACAATCCCCTGCCGGCAACGGTGCTGGCCGTGCTTCACACCCTGTTCAACCTGCTGGGCGTCCTGCTCATCTACCCGCTGGCGCCCCGGCTCACGCACTGGCTCTCCGGGCTTTTCGTCCAGCCGGACGAGGATGCATCCCGCCCCAGATATCTCGACCGCACGCTGGCCGAAGTTCCGGCGCTGGCGCGTCGCGGCCTCCTGCTCGAGGTTGCGCGCATGGCGGGCCTGCTGTTCGGCCCTGCGCGGGAAAAGGTGGCCGACAGTGGCACGCCGGACATGGCGGTGCGCCATGAAGCCCTGCTGGAACTTGGCCGCGCGATCCGCGCCTTCATCGCCGATGTTACAACGCGACGCCTGCCGGAAGAGGATGTGGGCGCGCTTGCCGACGGCCTGCGCGCCATCCAGCATCTGGAAGATGGCGCGGAGGCAGCGCGCCTGATCAACCCGGTTCACCGCCGCGATGGCGGAAGCCCCGCCCTGTGGGCCGCCCTTTCCGATCAGGCCCTGTCTGCGCTCGAACTGCTGCCGGGCGGCCCCGCCTATGCCGATGCAATCATCGAGCGGCGGACGCGTCTGGAAGATGCCTATGAGGCCCTGAAAGCCGACCTGCTGCAAGCCGCCGCGCGCGGCGCGATCACCCCGGATGCACTCGACAAGGCACTGGGCGAGGCGCAGGCCATCCGCAGCGTGGCCCGTTCCGGCCTGAAGGCCCAGCGCCGTTTCCTGCGCTGGGTGCCCGACGGTGAAATTGCCACCCTCGCCTGAGCTGCGGCAACAAAAAAGGGGGCCGGTCGCCCGGCCCCCCGATCTTCGCTGAACGCCACCCTTACATGTTGGGGTAATTGGGGCCCCCGCCGCCTTCCGGCGACACCCAGTTGATGTTCTGGGTCGGGTCCTTGATGTCGCAGGTCTTGCAGTGGACGCAGTTCTGCGCGTTGATCTGCAGCCTCGGCTCACCTTCTTCCTTGCCGACGATCTCATAGACGCCAGCCGGGCAGTAGCGCTGCGCCGGCTCGTCATAGAGCGGCAGGTTGATCCGCGTCGGGACGGTCGGATCCTTCAGGGTCAGGTGGATCGGCTGGTCTTCCTCATGGTTGGTGTTGGAAAGGAAGACGCTCGACAGCTTGTCGAAGCTGATCACGCCATCGGGCCTGGGGTATTCGATCGGGTGGCAATGCTCCTTGCGCCACAGCTGCTCATGATCGGGCTTGTGGCCCAGGGTGAAGGGCATGCGGATGCCAAGCGATTCCGCCCACATGGTGGCGCCTGCCAGCGCCGTGCCCACGGTCCCGCCCAGCTTCGCCACCAGCGGCTCGGTGTTGCGCACCATGCGCAGCTCCTTTTCCACCCAGCTCGACTGATAGGCATCCGCATAGGCGGTGAGCTCGTCAGACTGGCGCTGGCTGGCAATCGCATCGACCGCAGCTTCGGCTGCCATCATGCCCGTCTTCATGGCGGTGTGGCTGCCCTTGATGCGCGGCACGTTCACGAAACCGGCCGAGCAGCCGATCAGCGCGCCGCCCGGGAAGGTCAGCTTCGGAACCGACTGCCAGCCGCCCTCGTTGATGGCGCGCGCGCCATAGGCGACGCGGCGGCCGCCTTCCAGCACGGCGCGGATGGCCGGGTGGGTCTTCCAGCGCTGCATTTCATCGAACGGCGAAAGATGCGGGTTGCGGTAGGACAGCGCCACCACGAAGCCCAGCGCGACCTGGTTGTTGGCCTGGTGATAGAGGAAGCCGCCGCCCCAGGCATCGGAAAGTGGCCAGCCCTGGGTGTGGATGACCCGGCCAGGCACATGCTTTTCGGGGTCGATGTCCCACAGTTCCTTGATGCCGATGCCATAGACCTGGGGCTGGCTGTCGGCGGCGAGATCGAAGCGCCTGATGAGCTGCTTGGAAAGATGCCCCCGCACGCCTTCGGCAAAGAAGGTGTATTTGGCGTGCAGTTCGAGGCCCGGCTGATAGTTGGGGCCATGGCTGCCATCGCGCTGGACGCCCATGTCGCCGGTTGCCACGCCCTTCACGCTGCCGTCATCGTTGAAGAGAACCTCGGCAGCCGGGAAGCCGGGGAAGATCTCGACACCCAGCGCCTCGGCCTGGCCCGCCAGCCAGCGGCACATGTTGCCGAGGCTGCCGGTATAGGTGCCGGCGTTGTTCATGAAGGTGGGCATGATGAAATGCGGGAAGTCGTATTTCTTCCCCCTGGTCAGCACCCAGTGATGGTTTTCGGTCACGGGAACCTCGGCCATGGGGCAGCCCTGCTCGCGCCAGTCCGGGATCAGCTCGTCCATCGCCTTGGGGTCGAAAACGGCGCCCGAAAGAATATGCGCACCCACTTCGGAGCCCTTTTCGAGCACGCAGACGCTGAGGTCGACCCCCTTCGCATTGGCCACCTGCTTGGCGCGGATGGCCGCCGAAAGTCCCGCCGGGCCAGCGCCCACGATCACCAGATCATAGGGCATCGCTTCGCGTGTCGTCATTCCTGTCGCCTTTTCGGTTCTCGGATGGGCGGCGCCGCCCCCCCTATACTGCCTTGCTGTTCGATGAGCCTCTATTCATCGCAGAGCAGCCGGTTTTCAACCGGAAATGCTGCAGCGCCGTCCTGCCTGCCCTTGACCGATGCGTCCAGCCTGCCAAAAGTCGCGCCCCATGCACAAGGGTCAGCACGCAGCGAACCGGCCGGGCCTTCCGGAAGGGGCGGTATCGGCCCTGCTGGACTGGTGGGCGCTTTCCGGCGCCGGCCTGCCCGTGGCAGATGCGCCGCGCCCATGGCTTGCCGCCAGCGCGGAAACAGCGCCTGCACAGGATCCTCAGCCAGTCAAACCGATAGTCAAACCGGCCACGCGCGAGAATGTTCCAGCACCCCGGGAAGCGGCGCGGGCGGCCCCAGCAGGCGGCGCGCGGCGTCGGATCCCTGCCGAGGCGCTGGCAGGCGCCACCAGCCTCGATGCGCTGAAGGCGCTGGTCGAGGCCCATGCCCCCGGCGCCCCCTTTGCCGACGGCAACCCGTCTTCCGGCCTGATGCTGCTGGGCGAAGCGCCTTCGCCCGAAGACCTGCGCACCGGCCGCCCCTTCACCGGCCCGGCCGGCCACTTCCTAGACAGGATGCTTGCATCCGTCGGGCTGGACCGCAGCCGCTGCTACATCGGCCTCGTCTGCCCGCTGAACCCCCTGCCCGGCACGCCGCAGCCCGATTCCATTGCCGAACAGCTGCCGCTGCTGAAGGCCCATGTGCGGCTGGCCGCGCCACGGCTCTTGCTGCTGATGGGCAAGGTGCCGGCACACGCCCTCACCGGCGAGCGCCGGCCCATCGGCCAGCTGCGCGGCCAATGGCTGGAGGCCGATTGCAGCGCCGGACCCGATTCCACGCCCGTGCCGGCCCTGGCCACCTGGAACCCGGCCTATCTGCTGCGCGCGCCCGAAGCCAAGGCCAGCGCCTGGGCTGATCTTCTGACCCTCAAACGGAGACTGCTGCAATGAAGCGCCTTCGTGCCCTTGCGCTGGCCTGCTGCGCCCTGCCGCTTGCCATGGCGGCCACGCCCACACTCGCCAGCAGCGGGAATGGTGCACCGGCCCGGCCGCTTGCCTCGCCCTTCACCGCGGCGGAACGGGCCGTTCCGGCCCAGCTTTCCGCCGCCCAGCGCCAGCAGTATCGCCAGATCTTCGCCGCGATCGAGGCCGGCCGGGTCAGTGCCGCGCGCGCTGCGCTCGACGCCATGGCGCCCGGCCCCCTGCATGCCGTGGCGGAAGGGCAGATCCTTGCCGCCCAGGGCCCATCGGCAGGGCTGACACGGCTGGTCGCGTGGCTCGAAGCCAACCCCGATTCACCGCAGGCGCCGGCCATCGCCGCCCATGCCCGCAAGGCCGGGGCCACGGTCTTGCCGCCCCTTGCCCGCACCAAGCGGCTTACCCCCGTGCGCCTGACCCCGGGCCCTGGGCCGCGCAGCGCCCGTCCGTCTTCGCCCGTCGACGAAGCCTTCGCGCGCGAGGCGCGAAGCCTGATCGATGCAAACACCCCCGGAGAAGTCGAATCGCTGGCATCGCGCCTCGGGTCTGGCCTTTCTGCGGAGGTCCGCAGCGAATGGCTGCAACGTGCCGCTTGGGATGCCTATCTCGATCTTGACGACCGGCTGGCAAAACGCCTCGGCGCACTGGCGGCCGAGGGCGCGAGCGACTGGGCCGCGTTCGGCCACTGGGTCGCGGGGCTGGCCAGCTTCCGGATGGATGACTGCGACACGGCCGCACGCCATTTCGATGCCGCCGGGCAGATCTATGTCGCCCCGGCCGACCTGCGCTCGGCAGCCGCCTTCTGGGCGGCGCGCAGCCATGTGCGCTGCGGCCGGCCACAGCTTTCGGCGGACCGGCTGCAAGCCGCCATCGCGCGCGAGAAGGACGGTTTCTACGGCCTGCTGGCGGCGCGAACCCTTGGCCTCGAACCGGAATTCGACTGGCGCGAACCGGATTTCATCCAGGCGGACTGGACGACACTGAAAGGTCATGCCGGCGCACAGCGCGCCGTGGCACTGATGGAATCCGGCCAGCCCGGCCTTGCCGACCGCGAGCTTCGCCACCTGGCCGCCGCCACCGCGAACGAGACCTATGAACCCATATTGCGGCTGGCAGCGCGGCTGAACCTGCCGGCGACGCAATATTGGCTGGCGCAGAACCCGCCGCCGGGCATGATGCCGCCCATGTCCGCCCGCTTCCCGACCCCGGACTGGAAGCCGCTGAAAGGCTGGCGGGTGAACCGCAGCCTTGTCTTTGCCCACGCCCTGCAGGAATCGAAATTCATCAACCGGGCGCGGTCCGGTGTCGGCGCGCAGGGTCTGATGCAGATCATGCCCGGCACCGCACGGGACCTCGCGCGCGCGCTTGAAATCGAGCATGACGAGGCCCTGCTCGCAGACCCCAGCTTCAACGTGGAGTTCGGGCAGAGCTACCTCGAACAACTGCGCGACAGCGCCCACACAGGCGGCCTGCTGCCCAAGGTGGTGGCTGCCTATAACGCCGGGCCGGGGTCTGTGCGGAACTGGAACAATGGCGGGCTGAAGGACAATGGCGATGTTCTGCTCTTCATCGAGAGCATCCCCTTCCGCGAGACGCGCCATTATGTCGAAGTGGTTCTGCGCAATTACTGGCTCTACGAACTGAAGCAGGAAGCCGCCCTTGGCCGGCCGACACCCGGCAGCCGGAGCATCGCCATGGTGGCTGCCGGCCAGTGGCCGCGCTTCCCAGAAGCCGACTGAGGCGTCCGGTGCCGATCGACGAAAGCCGCCCCTTCCGCCCGGTGCGTATCGCCGTGCTGACCATATCCGACACGCGCACCCTGGCCGATGACCGCAGCGGCGAGACGCTTGCCGCCCGCGTGGAGGCGGCCGGGCATGTGCTGGCGGACAGGCGCATCGTGAAGGACGAGACAGACACGATCATCGAGACCATGGCCGGTTGGGTGGATGACCCGCATGTCGACTGCATCATCTCGACCGGGGGCACCGGCATCACTGGCCGGGACGTGACCCCGGAAGCCGTGGAAGCCCTGTGCGACAAGCTCATTCCGGGCTTCGGCGAGCTGTTCCGCATGCTGAGCTACCAGTCGATCGGCACCTCCACCATGCAGTCGCGCGCCCTGGGCGGGATTGCACGCGGCACCTTCATCTTCGCCCTGCCCGGCAGCACCGGCGCGGTGAAGGATGGGTGGGACGGCATCCTTTCGTTGCAACTCGACAATCGGCACACGCCCTGCAATCTTGTGGAACTGATGCCAAGGCTCACGGAAAGATAGATTTCAGGATTGTAATATTGTATTGCGGTCCTGAAACGAATCGGCGAACGAGAGCCATCCGGGGAGTTGCGTCTTGGGCTATATCGACCTCAATCTCTTCCCCATCCTGATTGCAACGCTGGCCGGGCTCATGATCGGGCTGGGCTATTATCTGACGGCCGAACCGGCCCGACGGCCGCCCCTCGACTTCCTCATCCTCACCGCCATCGCCGAATTCTGGATGGCCTGCATCCTCGCCGGGGCGCTGATCCTTGCGCCGAAGCAGACCGATGCCTGGGTGATGGCCATCGGCAGCGCCGTCATCATCTGGATCGGCTTCATCGTGCCGGTTCTGCTGATCACGCTGCGATTCCGCGAGCATCCCGGCCCCATGGCCGCGGCAGACAGCCTGCACTGGCTGGTGGTGCTGCTCGCCCAGGCCAGTGTCATGCAATATCTGGGGCTGATCGCACCGCCCGCTTGATTGCGCGTTCCTGTTATGTTCTCATCCGGCCATGGACGAGCCGGATGCGATTCGCGCCTTGGCACCGCAGGCGCGGGGCCGCGGCGCCACCGACAACAGGACAAGCCGGCGCTTCGGCCTGCCAGCCCGCGAAGCCGATGGCGACTGGCTCGATGCCGCCCTGTCAGGAGATAGCCTGCCACCGCTTCGCACCACCGTCACCGAACTCAGGCCGCGCACGATCCTCAGTTTCAACGATTCGCCCGATATCCCGTTCGACCGTTCGCTCAACGCCTATGCCGGCTGTGAACATGGCTGCATCTACTGCTTCGCCCGGCCGGGCCATGCCTTTCATGATCTTTCGCCGGGCCTCGATTTCGAAAGCCGGCTCTTCGCCAAGCCGGATGCCCCCGCCCTTCTGCGCGCCGAACTGTCACGCCGCACCTATTTGCCAAGGGTGCTCGCCATGGGCACCAACACCGATCCTTACCAGCCGGTCGAGCGCCATTACCGGATCACGCGGCAGGTGCTGGAAATCTGCCTCGATGCCCGCCACCCCGTCAGCATCACCACCAAGTCTGACCGGGTGCTCGATGATCTGCCGCTGCTGAAGGCGCTGGCGGCGCAGGGTCTCGTTTCAGTGATGCTCTCCGTCACCACGCTGCAAGCCGCACTTGCCCGCGCGATGGAGCCGCGGGCCGCCGCCCCCCACAGACGGCTGCACGCCATCCGGGTGCTGGCGCAGGCAGGCGTTCCGGCCATTGTCTCGGCTTCGCCGATGATCCCGGGCCTCAATGATCATGAGCTGGAAGCGATCCTGGAGGCCGCCGCCGCCGCCGGTGCGCGCGGGGCCTATTGCCAGCCGCTGCGCCTGCCGCACGAGGTGGCCGGCCTGTTCGATGCCTGGCTGCAGACCCATGCCCCCCATAGGCGCGGCAAGGTGCTGAACGCTGTCAGGGCGTTGCGTGGCGGGCGGCTGAACGACCCGCGCTTCGGCAGCCGCATGCGGGGCGAAGGGGAATGGGCGCGCCTGCTCGCACGGCGACATGCCGCCACCTGCAGGCGGCTTGGGCTGGACCGCCCGCCTGCCCTGCGGTGCGACCTCTTCCGCAAACCCGCCGACCCTGCCCAGCCGGATCTCTTTGCCTGAACAGGCCAGCCTGCCCCAGCAGGGCAGACGCCGGCCTCAGACGAAGGCGTCGCCGACGAAGGGGTTGGTCTTTCTTTCCTGCCCGAAGGTGGAAACGGGGCCATGGCCGGGCACAAAGACGGTATCATTGCCCAGCGGCCACAGCTTTCCGGTGATGCTGTTCACCAGCGCCTGGAAATCCCCCTTGGGGAAATCGGTGCGCCCGACCGACCCCTGGAACAGCACATCGCCGACGATGGCGAGGTTGGACGGGGCATGGTGGAAGACCACATGGCCCGGCGTGTGGCCAGGGCAATGATAAACATCGAGTTCAAGGTCGCCCACCCGCACCTTGTCGCCATCGTGCAGCCAGCGGTCCGGCGTGAAGGCGGTGGCGCCGGCAATGCCGTATTTGGCCCCGGTCTCAGGGTTCATGTCGATCCAGAACTTGTCCTCGGGGTGCGGCCCCTCGATCGGCACGCCCAGCCTTTCAGCCAGCACGCCCGTCAGGCCGCAATGGTCGATGTGGCCGTGGGTCACGAGCAGCTTCTCGATGGTCACGCCCTGCTCGGCCGCCACCTTCAGCAGATGGTCGATATCCCCGCCGGGGTCGACAAAGGCGCCCTTCATGGTGGCGGTGCACCACAACAGGGTGCAATTCTGCTGCAACGGCGTGACGGGAACGATCACCGCCTTCATCGGGGGAGTAGCCATGGCACAGGGAAGTGCCAGCCGCCGCGCGCCAGGGCAAGCCCCGCAATGCCGCAATGCCGCAATGCCGAAAGGGCCGGCCGGTTGCCGCAGACCCCGCGCGGTGCCACATGGCATGGCATGAGCCCGCCACATGCCCACACCGACGGCCAGCCCCAGGGCGATGCCGATTTCGCGACGCTGAAGCGCTTCCTGCCCTATCTGTGGCCGGCCGGGCGCCCGGCCCTGAAGGCGCGCGTGGTCATGGCCCTGATGCTGGTGCTGGTGGCCAAGGCGGTGCTGCTGGTCATGCCCTTCGCCTACAAGGGTGTGATCGACCGCATGGCGGCCGGCCCTGCCGGAAGCACCGTCGCTGACGATGTGCTGTGGCTGGTGGTGGCGCTGGTCTGGGCCTATGCTGCCGCGCGCTTCGGCGCTGTCCTGTTCGACAATCTGCGCAACGCCATCTTCGAGCGCGTCGGCCAGGAGGCCACGCGGGAGCTTGCCGTCGAACTGTTCCGGCACCTCCACCGGCTGCCGCTGAAATTCCACCTCGAGCGCAAGACAGGCTCTCTCACGCGCACGATCGAGCGGGGCACCAAGTCGATCGACATGATGCTCTACCTGCTGCTGTTCAACCTTGCGCCGGTCATCATCGAACTGACTGCGGTGCTGGTCATCTTCGGCACCCGCCTCGGCATGGAGCTGGTGCTGGGCACGCTGGTGATGGTGATTGCCTACAGCTGGTTCACCTTTGCCATCACCCGCTGGCGCACGGCGCTCAGGCGGCGCACGGTCGAGCTCGACAACCAGGTTTCGGCCCGCGCCGTGGACAGCCTGCTGAACTATGAGACCGTCAAATATTTCAACGCCGAGGAACTCGAAGCGCATCGCTACCAGACGGCAGCGTCCAACTATGCCGAAGCCGCCATCCGCTCCGAATCCTCGCTCGCATGGCTCAACATCGGGCAGTCGGTCATCACCAACCTGATGATGGGGGCGGCCATGGCCTATACCGTCTGGGGCTGGTCCGAGGGGCGCTTCACGCCGGGCGACGTGGTTCTGGTGAACACGCTGCTGGCGCAGATGTTCCGCCCACTCGACATGCTGGGCATGGTCTATCGCGAAGTGAAACAGGGCCTGATCGACATGGAATCCATGTTCCGCCTGATCGACACGCCGCCCGCCATCATCGACCGGCCCGGCGCGCGCCCGCTCAGTGTTTCAGGTGGCAGCATCCGCTTCGAGGACGTGCATTTCGCCTATGAACCGCGCCGCCCCATATTGAAGGGCGTGAGCTTCGAGGCTCCGGCTGGCAGCCGGATCGCCATCGTAGGGCCTTCGGGCGCGGGAAAATCGACGATCGGGCGTATCCTGTTCCGCTTTTACGACATTGCATCGGGCCGGGTGACGATCGACGGCCAGGACATCCGCGACGTGACACAGGACAGCCTGCGCGCCGCCATCGGAATCGTGCCGCAGGATACGGTGCTCTTCAACGACAGCATCCTCTTCAACATCGGCTATGGTTGCGACGGCGCCAGCCGCGCGGAGATCGAGGCCGCCGCCCGGCAGGCCCAGATCCATGACTTCGTGACCCGCCTGCCCGATGGCTATGACACGGTCGTTGGCGAACGTGGCCTGAAGCTTTCCGGCGGGGAAAAGCAGCGCGTGGCCATTGCCCGCACGCTTCTCAAGAACCCGCCGATCCTGCTGCTGGACGAAGCGACCAGCGCGCTCGACAGCGCGACCGAAGCCGGGATCCAGGATGCGCTGGACCTGGTGGGCCGGGGCCGGACGACGCTGGTGATCGCGCACAGGCTTTCGACCATCGTCGATGCGGATTCCATTCTGGTGATGATGGATGGCCGGATCGTCGAACGCGGCCGCCATTCCGAACTGCTGGCGGCAGGTGGCGTCTATGCCGATCTTTGGGCCATGCAGGCTTCGGAAGAGGAACCGGACCGGGATGCCGGCCTGATGAGGGCCTGATAAGTCTTGGGGGGGCGGCCTAGAGCCCGACGGCCATTGCGATCGCCGCAGGCGTGGCGCCCGTGACCATGACGAGCGCGAAACCGGCCACGAAACCGATGCTGACGGCCATCAGGAAGCTCCGCTTGGTGGACATGGCGGCATTCATGTTCAAACCCTTCTGCCTTGCGTCCTGCATCCTCCACTGCACGACAGACACTGCAACCAAATGACATTAACGCCCATTTGCAAAGTCACGGATTGTAACATCAAAGGCTTCAGGGCCTTGCCCTGAAGCCAGGTGCTGCGTGCGGGGGTTCGGAGAGGCGTTCTGGCAGGCGTTCAGGCAGAGCTTGCCCGGGGCGAATCGGGCTTCAGCCGGCGCGCATCACATGGACCGGCCCCTCGGCGCGGCCGTGGACGAACTGGTCCACATAGGCATTGCCGCTCGAATCGAGCCTTTCCACAGGCCCTTGCCAGATGATCCTGCCATCCTGGATCATCGCCACACGGTCGGCGATCTTGCGCACCGAGGCCATGTCATGGGTGATGGTGATGGCCGTCGCGCCCAGCGCCGAGACCTGTCGGCGGATGAGATCGTTGATCACGTCGGCACGGATGGGGTCGAGGCCGGTCGTCGGCTCGTCGAAAAAAAGGATCTCGGGCCGGGCGGCGATGGCGCGGGCCAGCGCCACCCGCTTCATCATCCCGCCCGAAAGCTCCGAAGGCCTGAGATCGGCGACACGCGCTTCGAGGCCCACTTCGGCCAGCACCTCCACGGCGCGCGCATGCATCCGCTTCGCATCGCCGCCGCGCCCGCGCGACAGGGCAAAGGTGATGTTGCGCCAGACAGGCAGGGAATCGAACAGGGCGCCACCCTGGAACAGCATGCCGAAGCGGGCGCGCGCTTCCTCCAGCGCCCTTCCCTTCAGGCCGGCTAGCTCCTGTCCATCCAGCAGGATCGAGCCGCTGTCGGGCTGGATGAGGCCAAGCACGCATTTCAGCGTGACCGACTTGCCGCTGCCCGATCCGCCGATGATGACAAGCGATTCGCCCCGCGCCACCGCAAGATCGACTCCATCAAGCACCTGCTTGGACCCGAAGGCCTTCCTGAGGCCGCTGATCTTCAGCCGCTCCGTCATGCGCCGAAGACCAGAACGGTGATGGCGAGGTTGAAGACGAGGATCATCACGAAGGCGGCGACGACGGCATTGGTGGTGGCGCGCCCGACGCCGGCTGCCCCACCGGACGAGCGGAAGCCATGGTAGCAGCCGGCAAGCGCCAGGACGAAGCCGAACACCGCCGCCTTCACCAGCGACGACATGACATCATCGGCTTCGAGGTAGCGGCGCGTGGTGGCGAGATAGGTTGCGCCATTGAAGCCCAGCCGCGAAACGCTGAGGGCATAGCCGCCCATCACGCCGATGATGTTGGCCACCAGCACCAGAAGCGGCAGCATCAGGGTGGAGGCGAGGATGCGCGGCACGATCAGGTAGCGCCACGGGTCCGTCCGCAGCGTGACCATGGCGTCGAGCTGTTCGGTGACGCGCATTGTCGCCAGTTCGGCTGCCATTGCGGATGAAACGCGGCCCGCAACCATCAGGCCCGCCAGCACCGGCCCCAGTTCGCGCACGATGCCGATGACAGTGACGGCGGGAACCGTGGATTCCGCCGAAAAGCGCTGGCCGCCCACATAGATCTGCTGGGCAAGCGCCGCGCCGGTGAACAGCGCCGTCAGCCCGACGACGGGAAGCGAGAACCAGCCGATCAGCGCCATCTGCTCCAGAAGCCGGACGGGATACCAGGGCGGGGTCACGGCCTTCAGCAGGGCCTGGCCCGCGAATTTCGCCAGCCGGCCGATCACGCCCAGAAGGTCGAGCACGAAGCGCCCGAGGGCGATCAGGAGCTTTAACGGGGCGAGGGCGAAAGACATGCGCATCGCTGGTAGCCGGGCGCGGGGGCCGAGGGCAAGCCGCGAAGGGCTTTCAGCTTTCGGGGCCGAGGCCGGGATCGAGATCGCGCGGGCGGATGAAGCGTTCGAGACGCGCGCCGCCCTCGTCCGTTTCGGCCCAATGATCGACCGGCAGCGCAATGGTGGCAAAGCTCGCGGTCGGAAATTTTTCCTCCGCCTCCCGCCGCAGCGGCGTATCCTCGCCCCTGGTCGAAAGCAGCAGCAGATCCTCGAGGCCGGGGTTGTGGCCGATGAGGAGGAGGTGGCCGACATCGTCCGGCGTCTCGCGCAGCAGATCGAAGAGCGTTGCAGCCGAGGCCATGTAGATGCGCCTGTCCCACTGGGGCGCCAGCTTCGCGCCATAGCCCGCCTCGACCCCTTCGATCGTCTGCCGGATCCTGAGCGCCGGGGATGCAATCACATGGTCGAAGACGAGGCCATTGTCCTTCAGCCATTGCCCCATCCGCCGCGCGGCGCGGTGGCCGCGGCCATTGAGCGGACGGTCGTAATCCCGCTCGACAGGATCGTCCCAGCTCGACTTGGCATGGCGCAGCAGGCTCAGAAGCTTCATGGCCGGGTCAGGTCTCCTCTCCCTGCACCCTCTCCTAGAGTCGGGGCCGGGCCGGCGCAATCCCTGCCCAGAAAGGCGCGGACGTCGCCCGCCACCTCTGCGAGCGGTGCACGCCGGACCGGCACGTCGGGCGGAAAGGCGGACAGAAGCCGCGACGGAACCGCAGCGCCCAGCAGAACGAAGGCGCCCCTGTCGTCGGCGGAACGGATCAGCCGGCCGAAGGCCTGGTTCAGCCGCTTCCTGACCAGTTCGTCTTCATGCGCCGACCCGCCGAAGGCTGCGCGCCGGGCCAGATCGAGGATGCTGGGCCGCGACCATGGCACGCCCTCGAAAATGATGAGCCGGAGCGAATCGCCGGGCACGTCGACGCCATCGCGCAGCGCGTCCGTTCCGAACAGGGTCGCGCGCGGATCGGCGCGGAAAAGATCAACGAGGGTGCCGGTATCCACGGCATCGACATGCTGGGCAAAAAGCGGCAGCCCGGCGCGGGCAAGCCTGTCAGCCAGCCGGGCATGAACCGCGCGCAGCCGCGCAATGGCGGTGAAAAGCCCCAGCGTGCCGCCGCCTGCCGCCTCGATCAGCTGCGCATAGGCATGGGCAAGTGCGGCATTGTCGTGCCGGGCGACGTCGTTTGCAATGAAGATCCGCGCCTGTTCGGCGTAGCGGAAAGGGCTTTTCACGCGGATGAGGGCGGGCGCCACCTGCAGATGTGCAGCGCCGGCCGCGGCTTCCGGCGGCTTCCCGAGGGTGGCCGATGTCACCACCACGCCATGGGCCGGCGCCAGCACCGCGCCCGCCAGCGGCTTCAGCGGGTCGAGCCAGTGCCGTCTGATCCCGCAGTCGATCTCCCGCCCTTCGGCGCGGACAAGGGTGAACCAGTCGACGAAATCCGGCTCCGGCTCACCCGCCACGCGGGCCAGAAGCCGCTGCCATGCCCCCAGCAGGTCCAGCCTGAGGGAAAGCCCCTCGGCCGCCGCCGCCAGCCGCGCGAAGCCGGGCTGGTCCAGCCAGCCGGGCCGCTCGTCGGCCAGGGCAACGAGCCGCTGGCGCAGGGCGACCATCGCCTTGCCCAGCCGCCCCAGCGCCGCTGCCGCCGCATCCACCGCTTCGGGCAGACCGGGCGACAGGGCGGCAATGCCGGCTTCCAGGCTGAATCCGCGATCCTCGTCATTGGCAACGGTGAGGACATGGGTGCGGATGGCCGCGATCAGCGCTTCCAGCGGCCCTTCGGGCGTTCCCGCCGACACGCGCGACAGCCATTCGGCCGATGGCAGCAGGCGCGCCGCTTCCAGCACCTCTTCCAGCGCTTCGCCGCCCGGCGCGTCATAGCTGGTCACGTCCATCAGCCGGGCCGCCAGACCACGCCTGCGGCCGCTGCGCCGGCCCTGCCGGTCAGGCCCCAGAAGCCAGCGGCGCAATTCGATCGCCTCGCCGCCCGTCAGCGCGATGGCGAACGCGCTGTCGGCGGCGGCATGAAGATGATGGCCTTCATCGAAGACCAGCCGCGACAGGCCCTGCCCTTCGGCCCGGGCGCGCACGGCATTGGCCATCACCAGCGCGTGATTGGCGATCACCAGCTGCGCCTGCTGCCCGGCGCGGACGCTGCGCTCGATGAAGCAGCGGCGGTAATGCGGGCATGCCGCATGGATGCATTCGCCCCGGCGGTCGGTCAGCCCGGCAAGGCCGGTCGCGCGGCGGAACAGGCCCGGCAGCCAGCCCGGCAGATCGCCGCCCACCATGTCGCCATCGGCGGTGAAGCGCGCCCAGCGGGCGGCAAGCTCGGCCAGCAGTGCATGGCGCCCCTGAAAGCTGCCCTGAAGCGCATCCTCGAGGTTCAGGAGGCAGAGATAATTTTCCCGCCCCTTGCGCACCACCACCTGCCCGGCCCGCACCAGGCCGGGCAGGCTGCGCGCCGTCTCGGCCTTCAGCTGCCGCTGCAGGGCGCGGGTATAGGTCGACAGCCAGACCATGCCGCCGGTGCGGGCGGCATAAAGGCTGGCCGGCGCCAGATAGCCGAGCGTCTTGCCAATCCCCGTTCCGGCCTCGGCCACGACAAGATTGGGGCCGTCCCGGCTCTTGCGCGGCTGAAAGGCGGCAAGGGTGGCGCAGGCGAAGGCCTTCTGCCCCGCGCGCGGTTCGCGCCTGTCCCCGGCAAGGCGGGTGAGCGTTTCCAGCACCTCGGCTTCTTCCAGCGTCACCGTGCGCGGAGCCGGGCGCGGCGGGGAATCGGCCCATTCCGGCAGCGCCTCGAACAATGGCGGCGCACGGTCGGCGGCGGGCAGCCATTCGGCCACCAGTGGCGCCCATGGCCAGCCATGGCGCGCAAGGCGGGCGTGGCTTTCGCGCGCGCCGGCTGCTTCCTTCCAGCCGGGCTTTCGCATGGCGGCCAGAAGCATGGCCGCGGCATGTTGCAGGAAGACCGGCTCCTCATGATCGGCCGCGGGGGCCGGCATGCCCAGCACATCGGCAAGCCCGCGCGCCGAAGGCACGAGAAAGCGCGCCGGATGAATGAAGGCGAACAGTTCGAGAAGGTCGAGCCCGGTTGCTTCGGCAAGCCCCAGCCGGGCGGCAAGCTGCGGCCCGTTCAGGAACAGGTGCGGCGTATCGGCCATCCGCCTGAGCGCCTCGGCGCGGGAGACGGCGCCGCCGGTTCCGGCATGATCGGCGCGCCACAGGCCGGCATGGCTGGCGGCCAGCGCAGGCACGGAAAGGCGCGGCGGGCTTGCAGCTTCAGCCCCATGTGGCAAAGAGCCCGTCATGTTCACCGGCCTCAAGACCCTCAGCCCCGAAGATTTGCAAGCCCTCGCCGAGGAAGCGAAGGTCTCGAAGGCATGGCCCTTCGAGGAAGCCCGCAAGATCGTCGCCCGCTACCCCGGGGGCTTCCCGGCCCATGGCGTGCTGTTCGAAACCGGATATGGCCCCTCGGGCCTGCCGCACATCGGCACCTTTGGCGAAGTGGTGCGCACCACCATGGTGCGCCGCGCCTTCGAGCTTCTGTGCCCCGGGGTGCCGACACGGCTGATCGCCTTTTCGGACGACATGGACGGCATGCGCAAGGTGCCGCCGCATCTGCCCAACCAGCAGCTGCTGAAACAGGCGCTCAACAAGCCCCTGACCGACGTGCCAGACCCGTTCGGCACGCATGACAGCTTCGGCGCGCACAACAACGCCCGGCTGTGCGGCTTTCTCGACCAGTTCGGCTTCGACTATGAGTTCCTCAGTTCGACGCAATGCTACCGCTCGGGTCGGTTCGATGCGACGCTGATGGCCGTGCTTGCCAATTATGACGCCATCATGGGCGTGGTTCTGCCAACGCTGGGCGCCGAGCGCCGCGCCACCTATTCGCCCTTCCTGCCCATCTGCCCGCGCACCGGCCAGGTGCTGCAGGTGCCGGTGATCGCCCGCGACGAGGCGGCCGGCACCATCTGCTATCTCGATCCGGAAACGGAAGAGGAAGTGACGGTTCCCGTGACCGGCGGCCATTGCAAGCTGCAGTGGAAGGTGGACTGGGCGATGCGCTGGGTGGCGCTGGGCGTCGATTATGAAATGGCGGGCAAGGATCTCATCGATTCGGTCAGCCTGTCCTCGAAGATCGCGCGCATCCTCGGCGCCCGCCCGCCCGAGGGCTTCAACTACGAGCTGTTCCTGGATGGCGAAGGCGCCAAGATCTCCAAGACGAAGGGCAATGGCCTCACCATCGAGGAATGGCTGCGCTACGCGCCGCCCGAAAGCCTTGCCTTCTACATGTTCCAGCAGCCGCGCGCGGCGAAGAAGCTCTATCTTGGCGTCATTCCCAAGGCGATGGACGAATATTTCCAGTTCGTCGCCGCCTTCCCGCGCCAGAGCGCCAAGGAAAGGCTAGGGAATCCGAGCTTCCATGTGCATGGCGGACCGCCGCCCGCCTATGCGCCGCCGGTGAGCTTCGCGCTGCTGCTGAACCTCGTTGCCGTATCGGGCGCGACGGATGCGCGGATGCTGGGGGCCTATCTGAAGCGCTACGCCCCCGACTGCGAGCCGGAAACCGATGCGAAGCTGCGGCAGATGATCGATGCCGCCATCGCCTTCCATGCCGATCATGTGGCCCCGACGCTGAAGCGCCGCGCCCCCGATGCACGCGAACGCGAGGCCCTGGCGGAACTGGAAGTGTGGCTGGGCGGCAACCCCGACGCCAGCGCCGAGGACATCCAGAACGAAGTCTATGAAATCGGCAAGCGTTACGCATTCGACCCGCTCAGGGCCTGGTTCCAGGCGCTTTACGAAATCCTGCTCGGAAGTTCGCAGGGGCCACGCATGGGCACCTTTTTTGCGCTCTACGGTATCGACAACAGCCGCCGCCTGATCGGCGAAGCGTTGGGGGAAGTGCACGGATGAGGGGCGCGGCGGCAGCAGGGCTCAGGCTGGCCGCCACCCCCGTCGCGCTGGCGCTCGGCCTCTTCATGCCCGGCGCAGCGGATGCGGGCGCGCTTCCTGCGGGCGGCGCCCTCGCGGCTGCACCCCAGTTCGGCCAGAATCAGGCTGGCCAGACACAATCCGGTCAGCCCCGGATCTGGAGACCCTGGGGCGGGTCCGGCAAGCCCGTCGCCAGCCAGAGCGCCACCGCCGCCGAGGCGTTCCGGCGCGGGCAATTCGGCGAAGCGGCCATTCTCGGCCGGCGCGAGGGGTCTGTCGCCGGGCTGATCGTTGCTGGTCGCGCAACGACCGCGCGCGCAGCCTTCGAAACGCGTGAGCGTACAGCCGCGCGCGATCTGCTGCGTGCGGCCGAAGCCGATTTCGACGCCGTGCTCGCCCGCGATCCCGACAACAGCGACGCCCTGCTGCACAAGGGCATCGCCCTCGCCATCCGCGCCAAGCTCGACAATTCCTCGAGCGCCGCGCGCGCCGCCCGGTCACATTTCCAGAAGGTGATCGCCGCGCGACCTTCGGATTCGCTCGCCATCGCCTGGCTGGGTGCGTGGCACGGCGATTGGACAGCCCGCATGGGCGCGCTGTTCGCGGCCACCAGCCTCGGCGCCAGGGCCAGCTACGCCCACAAGCATTTCGAGACGGCGATGGCGATGCCCAATGCCAGCCTGCAGGTGCCTGTTCTCTATGCCACCACCCTTCTGGCGCTTTCCCCCGGCAATGCGGAAAAGGCGCGCCAGCTTCTGGAAAAGGCCGTGCGTCAGCCCCCGCGCGACGGAGTCGAGCGGCTGATGCGCGACAATGCCCGCGCCATCCTGCTGATGCTGCAGCGAAACGATGTGCAGCGCGCGCGGGATACGGCGCGCCGGCTGGCGCCGGTGGGCATGGTCAGCTGATCGCGGGATCGCTCACGCGCCCTCCTGCAAGCGCCGCCGCGTCAGATGCCCTGCATGTTGGCATGGCCGGGCGGCAGCCGAACTTCCAGCGTTTCGAGCGTGTCGCTCAGCAGGATCTGGCAGGACAACCGTGAAGTCGGCGCCACATGCGGGGTGAAATCCAGCATGTCCTCCTCATGCGCGCCGGGCGGCGGCAGGCGTCGGAAATCCTCAGGCGACAAAATGACATGGCAGGTCGAGCAGGCCATCGCCCCCTCGCATGTGCCCTCCAGCGGAAGGCCGAGGGCCTGCGCCACCTCCAGAAGCCGCTGGCCGGCCTTTGCCTCCACTTCGGCGGCCAGGCTGCCATCGGGGTTCAGGAACCGCACGCGTGTCATCGGGCACCTCCCAGGCGGCGCACGGCCGCTACCAGCGCATCGAGCGCCATTTCAAGTTCATCTTCGCTCATGCGCGCCGTCCAGCCGAGGCGCACGGTCTGGCGCACGGCCGCCGGCTCCAGCCCCAGGGCTGCCAGCACATGGCTCGGCCGGCCGGCGCCGCTGCTGCAGGCCGCGCCGGATGACAAGGCAATCCCCGGAAGGGCTGCAATCACGCGGCCAGCATCGACTCCGGGAAAGGTGACGGAGAGATTACCCGGCCAGCGCTCCGCGCCTTCCGGATCCGGCCCGTTTATCCGGTGCGGCACGGCATGCAGGCGGGACAGCGCGATGGGCATCATGGCCTTCAGCCGGTCATGGTCGGCGTCCATCCGCCCCGCCGCCAGCACCGCCGCCGCCCCGAAGCCGGCGGCAAGCGCCGGGCTCTGGGTACCTGAACGCAGGCCGCCTTCCTGCCCGCCGCCATCCAGCAGCGCGGCAAGGCGAAGCCCCGGGCGCACCCACAGGGCGCCAATTCCCTTGGGGCCATGCATCTTGTGGCCGGAAAGGCTGACAAGATCGGCTTCGAGGCCGGAGCCCAGCCGGCAATCGATCTTGCCGAACCCCTGGGCGGCATCGCAGTGGAACAGCGCGCCTGCCTTGCGGGCAAGCGCCGCCAGCCGCGCCGTGGGCCAGATGGCCCCGATCTCGTTGTTGACCCGCATCGCCGACAGAAGCGCCACATCCGGCCCCAGCGCTTCCGCCACCTGCGCCAGATCCGGCAGGCCATCGGCGCGGACGGGCAGGATGCTGACAGGCACGCCCAGCCGTTCGAGGTGGCGCGCCGTTTCCAGCACGCAGCTGTGCTCGGTGACGAAGGTGACGAGGCGGCGGCGCGGGCCTTCGGCTTCGGCCAGCACACCCTTCAGCGCAAGATTGTTCGCTTCCGTGGCGCCAGAGGTAAAGATGAGCCCCTCGGGCGCTGCACCCAGAAGGGCCGCCACCTGCACCCGCGCCGCTTCCAGCGCCGCCTTGGCCTGCCGGCCGCCACGATGGGCGCTGTGCGGGTTCCAGTGGCGGCTTTCGAGCCAGGGCAGCATGGCGGCAAGCGCTTCGGGCGCCAGCGCGGTCGTTGCCTGCGCGTCGAGGTCGACCACTTCAGGCTGCATGGCGGGACCGGGCCGCAAGCGGCAGCCATGCTTTCAGGAACCGCTCGATATCGGCCTCTGTCGTCGACCAGCCGATCGAGATGCGCAGCGATTCACGCGCTGCTTCCGCCTGCCCCATGGCTTCCAGCGTGGCCGATGGCTTCAGCGTGCCGGATGAACAGGCCGCCCCCTGGCTGACGGCAACGCCCGCCATGTCGAGCGCCATCAGCTGGGTCGATGCCGCCAGTCCGGGCAGGTGCAAAGAGGAAATGGTGGGAAGCCGGGGCGCCGCCGCCCCGTTGACACACGCGCCCGCAGCCGTTGCCGCTGCCTCCAGCCGGGCCTGAAGCGCTGCGGCACGGGCGGGAAACGCCGGATCGAAGGCATCGAGGGCGGCGGCGAAACCGATGATGCCCACTAGATTTTCCGTGCCGCCGCGCCAGCCCTGCTCCTGCCCGCCGCCGCGCTGGATGGCATGGAAGCTTTCCTTGCAGCGCACGACGAGCGCGCCGACCCCCGCCGGTCCGCCCAGCTTGTGGGCCGAAACGGCCATGAAGTCGGCGCCCGAAGGCAGGCGCATCTTGCCGGCCGACTGCACGCAATCGGCCACCAGCCGCCCGCCGGCCGCGTGCACGGCGTCCGCAATGGCGTCCATGTCCTGGATCACGCCTGTCTCGTTGTTGGCCTGCTGCACGGCCACCAGCGCGCCACCGGGCAGATTCGCGCCAGCGCTCAGGCACAGGCGCCCGTCGGCATCCACCGGGATGCGCCGGGCATCGGGCGCGGCTTCCAGGACAGCGGCATGTTCGGTCGCGCCGACAAGGCGGGCGGTCGCATCTGCCCCCTTGAGCGCAAGCGCCAGCGCTTCCGTTCCGCCGCTGGTGAAGATGATGGCATCGGGATCGACCCGGAAAAAGGCTGCGATCCGCTCGCGCGCGCCGTTCAGGGCCTGCCGCGCCGCCCGCCCCGGCCCATGGACAGAGGAAGGGTTGGCCCAGTCACCGGCCTCAAGCCGCGCGGCGGCATCCTGCATTGCCGCGCGGGCGGCCGGGTGAAGGGGCGCGGTCGCCGCCCAGTCGAGATAGGCGTAACGACTCATTACGTGCCTTCATGCTTGCTTGCATAAGCCATGGGGGGTTCCATATAGATGCACGGCCCCCATATTCCATGCCCGGCACGGTATCGGCCAGATGGCGCGCCGGCAACACCAACAAAATGCCGCCGGAAACCTTTTCCGCGACAGGACATGCAAGGGACGAACGTGCCGGAAGTCATTTTTCCAGGACCCGAAGGGCGCCTTCAGGGGCGCTATCAGCCGGCCGGCAAACCGCGCCCGCCGGTCGCCATCATCCTGCACCCCCACCCGCAGGGCGGCGGCACGATGAACAATGCCATAACGCTCGCCCTCTACCAGATGTTCGTGAAGCGCGGCTTTGCGACCCTCCGGTTCAATTTCCGTGGCGTCGGCCGGTCCGAAGGCACGTTCGACAATGGCATCGGCGAACTTTCGGATGCCGCCTCCGCCCTCGACTGGCTGCAGGCGATGAACCCCGAATCCTCGGGCACATGGGTTGCGGGCTACAGCTTCGGCGCCCTGATCGGCATGCAGCTTCTGATGCGCCGGCCCGAGGTCAAGGGCTTCATCTCGATCGCGCCGCCGGCCAACATGTATGATTTCGGCTTCCTTGCCCCCTGCCCGTCCTCGGGCGTGATCGTGCAGGGCACCGGAGACGAAGTGGTGACCGAACCCGCCGTCCAGAAGCTGGTGGACAAGCTGAAGACCCAGAAGCACATCACCATCGATTATGAAAAGATCGAGGGAGCGAACCATTTCTTCATCAACGAGATGGACGAGATGATGGGCCGGGTGGAGAATTACCTCGACACCCGCCTGATGAGCGGACGCTGAGAGGCGCACACCGCTGAAGCCGCGCCGGACCTTCGGAAAGGGCGCGGCGGCCTGAAACTCTCTGTCTTACGCAAAGGCGCGCCTGCGGGTGCGCCTTTTTCGTGCCGTCCCTCTGCCATGCCGGCATAGGGCACAAACTGCATCGGTCGCCACCAGACAGGTCGTGAAACAGCCAAGCATTACACAGTGTTGCGTGGCAATGCTTTGTCACGCTTGCCCCATGGCTGGCGGAAGGGGGTGCTGATATCAGGATTGCGGGTCCAAGAAACAGATCCTGAAGGGACGAACATGAAAAACAGATTTCTTCTCGGCGCACTCGCGCTCGGCCTCGCCGCCACTGCGCCTGCCAAGGCTCTCACCGCGGTAGATTTCAGCCAGCCGGCCGTAACGGGCGCCTCGTCGTTCACGCGCGGCTTCAGCTTCGAACTGACGCAATCGGTGCTGGTCGATTCCCTTGGCTGGTATGACCATAACCGCGACGGGCTGGCGAACAGCCACCAGATCGGCATCTGGGACAGCAATGGCAGTCTCGTGCTCGGCGGCACCGTTTCCGCCGGCACGGCTGGCGAACTGGATGGTTTCTTCCGCTACACGACCGCACTTTCCGGCAATGCCCAGCTTGCTGCAGGCACCTATGTCATCGGCGGCCTGTCCACTGCCAGCGATGTGCTTGTCTATGGCTTTTCGCCCAGCGCCATCCAGTTCGGTCCGGAACTTCAGTATCTTGCCAATGCCCGGAACAGCAACGCCATTTTCTCCCGCCCTGACCTCACGCAGAGCAATCTGGATATCGGCCTGTTCGGGCCGAACTTCCGCTACACGCTCTCGGGCGCCGTGCCCGAGCCTTCCACCTGGGCCATGCTGATCGTGGGCTTCGGCCTGATTGGCGGCGTTCTTCGCCAGAAAGGCGCGGCAGACGCGCGGCTTGGCGGCCGCTGAGGCCAGCAACGCCGGCCACCGGCACTGCCCGTGAAGCATCGAAAGCCCGGCCCTGGCCGGGCTTTCCCGTATCTGACCAGACCCGGCCGCTCCGGCATGATCGGCCGCAAAAAAGGGGACCGAGTATAACGACTTTTGTTGCAGTTTGATGACGTGCCGTTGACATGTTTGTTGCAGATGCATAGCTTCGTTGGCGAGGGAGAGACTTCTGGAGGCGTCAGGCGCACAGATACGCTGACGTGGAAGCAGAGGTGGTGACCCTTCGAACCCATCGAAGGAGACAGATGCCATGACCAAGACGATGATGATCCTGATCGCGGCCGCGCTGGCGACGCCGGCGATGGCTTCCGATGCGCAGATGGTCCGCTATGCGGATCTCAATCTCGAAAGCACGGAGGGCCGCGCCACGCTCGAGCGCCGTCTCGATCGCGCGGTTCGCAGCCTCTGCGCTGTCGACCCCGGTTTCCGCAGCAATTTCGTCAGCGAGGATGAAGCACGCTGCGTCTCGGCGACGCGCGCTTCGCTCTCGGGCAAGCTGGATCAGGCAATCACCGCCAGCCGCGCCAGCAACCTGCGCACCGCAGGCCTCTGATCCGAAGGCCCGTCAGCGGGCCTGATAATAGCTGAATGCACGGCGGGCCGTTCCGGTAGCGGCCCGCCCTTTTTTTCAGCCGGCCCACTGGATTGCGCAACCGGCTTGCAGCCGGCTTCAGGGCCGGGAGATGCGCCCCCCTGTCATCGGGCGGCCGACTCCTGTCGTTTCAGGCCAGCTGATCGGCAGGCCCTTCAGCACCCGCACCGCAAGCCAGGCGAAGGCTTCGGCCTCCATGGCATCGCCGCGCCAGCCATGGGCCTCCACCGGCTCCACCGGAATGCCGCATCGCCCGGCCATCATCCGCATCAGCACGGGGTTCCGGCGGCCGCCGCCTGTCACCAGCAGCCGGCCGAGCCGCACCGGCAGCCGGGCAAGGGCCAGGCGGATGGTTTCCGCGGTGAAGGCGGTCAGCGTCGCCGCCCCGTCCTCGGCGCTCAGCCCTTCCACATGGGCGATCGAAAAATCGCCCCGGTCCAGTGATTTCGGGCCAATTGCCTCGAAATAGCCCGTTGCCGCCATGCGGGCGACCAGCGCCTCATGCACCCGGCCCGCCGCCGCCATGGCGCCATCGGCATCATAATGGCCGCGCCCGTGGCGGGCGGCCCAGTCATCGATGAGGCCATTGCCCGGCCCGGTATCGAAGGCGCCCCAGCCTGTGTCGGAAAACCAGGTGAGATTGCCAACGCCCCCCAGGTTCAGAACGCCCATCGGCCGGGAAAGGCCCGAAGACAGCGCGCGATGATAACCGGGGGCCAGTGGCGCCCCCTCTCCGCCGGCCGCAACATCCGCGCTGCGGAAATCATGCGCGACCATGCGCCCGGTCAGCCGGGCCAGCAGGTCCGCGTCGCCGATCTGCCATGTGAAGGGGGCGGGGTGGCCGCTCGATGGCGGACGGTGGGCGACTGTCTGTCCGTGAAAGCCGATGAGACTTGCCGAATCCCCGCCCGGCAGCAACGCCACCGCCTCGGCATGGGCAAGGGTGAGCACATGTTCGGCTTCGGCGATGAGCGGGTCGGGTCCGGGGCGGGGCAAGGTCAGCGCATGGGCGGCGGCCCGGCGGATCAGGGCGCGTTCGGCATCGGTCCAGGGGCGCTCGGCGAAGGAAAGGGGGCGCACATGCCCTTCCCCGTCGGTCTCGATGAGGGCCGCGTCGACCGCGTCGACCGAAGTTCCGGACATCAGCCCGACAACGAGATGCTTTTCAGCTGCCATGCCAGCCCTTACAGCGTTCCCCGTCATGACCTACAAGTCCCAATATCTGCAGACGCTCGCCGCGCGCGGCTACATCCACCAGCTGACCGACGCCGAGGCGATCGACCAGCGTGCCATGAAGCCCGGGCTCATGGCCTATGTCGGCTTCGATCTCACCGGGCCGTCGCTTCATGTCGGGCATCTGATGTCGATCATGATGCTGCGCCGGCTGCAGCAGCATGGCGGCAAGCCCATCGCGCTGATGGGGGGCGGCACCACCAAGGTGGGCGACCCTTCCGGCAAGGACACGGCGCGCCAGCTGCTCGACGATGCCGCCATCGCCGCCAACAAGGCCTCCATCCGCCGCGTTTTCGAACGTTTCCTGCGCTTCGATGACAGCCCCACGGGCGCCATCATGCTCGACAATGCCGAATGGCTGGACCAGCTGAAATATATCGAGTTCCTGCGCGACTATGGCCGGCATTTCTCGGTCAACCGCATGCTCACCATGGATTCGGTGCGCCTGCGGCTGGAACGCGAACAGCCGCTGTCCTTCCTTGAATTCAACTACATGGTCCTCCAGGCCTATGATTTCGTCGAGCTGCACCGCCGCTACGGCTGCGTGATGCAGATGGGCGGCTCGGACCAGTGGGGCAACATCATCCAGGGGGTCGATCTGGGCCGGCGCGTGCTGGGAGCCGAACTCTACGGCCTGACAACGCCGCTGATCACCAACGCCGACGGTTCGAAGATGGGCAAGACCGCCGCCGGCGCCGTCTGGCTCAACGCCGACATGCTGCCCGACTGGGATTACTGGCAGTTCTGGCGCAATGTCGATGACCGCGACGTGGGCAAGTTCCTGCGCCTGTTCACCGACATGCCTGACGACGAAATCACCCGGCTGGAAGCACTGGAAGGCGCGGACATCAACAGCGCCAAGGTGGCGCTGGCCAATGCCGCGACCGCTTTGTGCCGGGGCGAGGATGCCGCCCGCACGGCCGAGGAAACGGCGCGCGCCACCTTTGCCGAAGGCGGCGCCGGCGGATCGCTGCCGCAGGCCGCCCTCGCCTTTCCGGCGCCGCTCGTCGATGCGCTGGTTGCAACCGGGCTTGCCGCATCCAAGGGCGAAGCGCGGCGCAAGATCGGCGAAAAGGCCGTGCGCGTGGATGGCGAGGTGGTGGCCGATGCCGCGCACATGATCGCCGGCCCGGCGAAACTGTCGCTTGGCCGCAAGCGCCACGCCCTGGTTGTCAGCACTTGATCCTTCGCGCCTGAAACAGGCTCAACCGCCACGCAGCGTGGCGACGGCGGCATCCTTCTCGAACAGATAGAGAAGGAGCCGCGCCGCCGCGCCGCGCTGGCCTTCCAGCCCGCCATCGCGTGACATCAGCAGCCGCGCGTCGGCATCGGCAGCCGGCAGCAGTCGCTCCACCTGTTCGGGCGTCGCCACCTGGAAACCCTGGTCGCCTGACTGGCGCGTGCCAAGCAGTTCGCCAGCGCCACGCAGCCTGAGATCGGCCTCCGCGATCACGAATCCGTCGTCGGTCGCGCGCATCATCTTCAGCCGCTCGCGCGCAGCGGCAGACAGCTTTTCCCCGCGCAAGAGCAGGCAGACGGATTTCGCCGTGCCCCGGCCGACCCGGCCACGCAGCTGGTGCAACTGGGCAAGGCCGAATCGCTCGGCCGCCTCGATCAGCATCAGGCTGGCGTTGGGCACATCCACCCCCACCTCGATCACCGTCGTGGCAACCAGAAGCTTCGCCTCGCCGCGCTGGAAGCGGGCCATTTCCGCATCGCGCGCGGGGCCGGGCAGCTTGCCATGCACCAGCGCCACCGTATCGCCGAAGCGGGCCTTCAGCATCGCCGCCCGGGCCACCGCCGGGGCAGCCGCGTCCGGCTCGGCCTCGTCTTCCGCCCCGGCATCGAGCAGCGGGCACACCCAATAGGCCTGCGCGCCGGTCGCCAGATGGCGCCCGAGCGCTTCGAGCACTTCCTCCAGACGGGCAAGCGGCACCACGCGCGTATCCACCGGCTGCCGGCCGGGCGGGCGTTCGGCCAGCCTGGAGACATCCATCTCGCCGAAATGGGCAAGCGCGAGCGAACGCGGAATGGGCGTGGCCGTCATCACCAGCAGATGCGGCGGGCGTTCGGCCTTGTCGGCAAGCATCATCCGCTGGGCGACACCGAAGCGGTGCTGCTCGTCCACCACGGCGAGGCCGAGGTCGCGATAGACCACGGCCTCCTGGAAGATGGCATGGGTGCCGACGAGAATGTCGATCTCGCCAGCCGCAAGCCGGTCGAGCAGGGCCTGACGCGTCTTTCCCTTGTCCCGCCCCGACAGGAATCCCAGCCGCACCGGCAGCCCGTCGAGCAGCTTTTCCAGAGTCGCATGATGCTGGCGGGCGAGAAGGTCCGTCGGGGCAAGCAAGGCCCCTTGCGTGCCGGCTTCCACCGCGATCAGCAGCGCCATCAGCGCCACGACCGTCTTGCCGCTGCCCACATCGCCCTGCAGCAGCCGCAGCATCGCGGCCGGGCGCGCCATGTCCCCGGCGATTTCGGCGACAGCCTGTGTCTGCGCACCCGTCAGCCGCCAGGGCAGGCCATCGAGAAGCGGCCGGGTCAGCCGCCCGTCCCCGGCGAGCGCACGCCCACGCGCACGCCGCCGCTTCGCCCTGACCAGCGCCCAGGCAAGCTGGCTGGCGAACAATTCGTCGTGGGCCAGCCGGTCACGGGCAAGGGCGCTGTCCTCCCGGCCATGGATCTGCGCCAGCGACTCGGCAAAGCCGGGCCAGCCATTCTTCGATAGCAGGCTCGGCTCGATCCATTCCGCCAGCGGCGGAACGCGCTCGAGCGCTGTGGCAACCAGGGTCGCGATGCGCCGGCTCGTCATGCCCTCGGTCAGCGGATAGACCGGCTCGGCCTCGGGCATGGCGCCTTTCGGAAGCTCGGGGTGGACCATCTGCCAGCGACCGTTCCACAGCTCGGCCTTGCCGGCCACAAGGACTGTCGCGCCAACCGGAAGCCGCTGGGCAAAGCCATGGGCGCGCGGCCCGAAGAAGGCGAGCATCAGGCTGCCGCCGGCATCGTCCTCGGCAAGGATGCGGAACGGCCCGCGCCCGCGCGATGGCTCATGCGCGATGACATGCACCCTGAGGGCGATGCGCGCACCCTCGACCGCCTGCGCCAGCGACGTGATGGCGCGGGTGTGGCGCCAGCCCGCCGGAAAGTGGAACAGAAGGTCGCGCACGCGGCTGATGTCCAGCCGCTCGAGCGCGCGCACGGCGGCTGGGCCGACACCGGGCAGGGATGCCGCAGCCGCAAACAGGGGGTTGAGCCGTTCCGGGCGCATGGCCTAGGGCTATGCCCAAGGACAGGGCGGCCCGCAATCAGGGGGGTGCGCCCCGATGCCCGTTGCTTAAACCCGATGCGGAGACCGGCATGCCCATCCCCGAAGTCGCGCGAAAGGCCACGCTGTGGCGCGCCCACCACCGCGGCACCAAGGAAGCCGACATGCTTGTCGGCGGTTTCGCCGACCGCTGGCTTGACGGCATGACGGATTCCGAATTCGCCTGGTTCACGGCCCTTCTCGAAGAGCAGGACGTGGACATCCTTGCCTGGGCCTTCGGCCGTGCCGAGCCGCCGCCCCACCTCGCCGGGGCGATGATGGAGCGGCTGCGCAAGCTCGATTACATCGGCCTCGTCGAACGCTAGGGGCCGGCATGCTTCCGATCGACGCGATTGCCGCCGCCCGCCAGGGCCTGCGGATCACGGGCGCGCCAGCCGGCCTGATGCCGCTGCTGATGGCGGGCCTGGCCCGCGCCGCCGGGCTGGATGGCGCCCGCGCGGTCCTTATTGCGGCGGATGAAGCCGCTGGCCGCGCCGTGGTCGAAGCCGCCCCCTTTTTCGCGCCCGATGTCCGCCCCATCTGGCTCCCGGCGTGGGACTGCCTGCCCTATGATCGCGCCTCGCCGGCGCAGAAGGTGCTGTCGGACCGGCTGGCGGCGCTGGCGGCGCTGGCCCGCCCGCCGCAAGGGGCGGAGCTTCTCGTCACCACCGTATCGGCCGCCACCCAGCGGCTGCTTCCGCCCGATCTTGTGCGGCAGTCCAGCCTCGAAATCCGCAAGGGCGCGCAGATCGGCCGGGACGCGCTGATCCAGACGCTGCAGCACGCCGGCTATACGCGGGTGGAATCCGTGGCCGACGCCGGCGATTTCGCGGTGCGCGGCGGCCTTGTCGATCTCGTGCCGCCCGCCCAGGATGCCGAGGGCCCGCCACGCGGCTACCGGCTGGACTTCTTCGGCGACGAAGTGGACGCCATCCGCGTCATCGATCCGCTGACACAGCTGACCACCGGCCGCAGCGACGGCTTCACCCTTCTGCCTGTTTCCGAACTGCTGCTGGATGACACGCGCATTCGCGCCTTCCGCGCCGGCTGGCTGGAACGATTCGGCGCCGATGCCACGGCGGACCCGCTCTATCAGGCTGCAAGCGAAGGCCGTCGCATGCCGGGCCTCGATCATTTCCTGCCGCTTTTCGAACCGGGCCTCGTGACCCTGTTCGACTGGCTGGGCAGCAATGACATGGTGGTGACAGACGGCAGCCACAAAAGCGCGGTGGACGCCCGCTACGAGGCCATCACCGATTATTACCAGAACCGGATTGCCGCCCTTTCCGGGCCTATGCGCGGCAAGAAGGGGCCAAAGCTCGGGGCGTCGCTCTATCGCCCGCTACAGCCTGAGGCCCTGTACCTGACAGCCGAGGATTATGCCGGGCGTCTCGCCGCGCACCGCGCGCACAGCTGCGCAGTCCTGCCGGGCGACCATGGGCAGGATGGCGCCGGGGTCGATCTGGGCGGGCTTCCGGCCCAGGATTTCACCGCCGCCCGCGTTGCCGCCGCGGCCGGCGGGCCGACGATCCACGCCGCAATCGTCGAACGGCTGGAAGCCGCCCGCGCCGAATCGCGAAAGCTGGTGCTGGCCGCCTATTCCGAAGGCTCGCGCGACAGGCTTTCGGGGCTTCTGGCCGAACATGGGGGCAAGGCCTTCGCCATGGCGGGCGGCTGGCAGGAAGCGCTGGGGCTGGCTGCCGGCGGGCAGGTGCCGATGGTCGTGCTGCCGCTCGATTCGGGCTTCCGCCACCCCGATGCCGAAGTCTGGACCGAGCAGGACATGCTGGGCGACCGGATGGTGCGCCGCCGCTCGGCGCGCAAGGCCGACGCCTTCCTGAAAGACCTCCAGACACTCGATCCCGGCGAACTCGTCGTCCACCAGGAGCATGGGATCGGCCGCTACCTCGGCCTGACACCCATCACCGTGGCCGGCGCCGCCCACGATACGGTGGCGCTGGAATATGCCGGCGGCGACAAGCTCTACGTGCCGGTCGAGAACCTCGACGTGCTCTCGCGCTACGGCTCGGAATCGGAAGGCGTGGCGCTCGACCGGCTGGGCGGCACGTCCTGGTCCCAGCGCAAGGCGCGGATGAAGGAGCGCATCCGCGAGATTGCCCATGAACTGCTGAAAACGGCTGCCCTGCGCGCCACCCGCCCGGCCGACGCCTTCGAGGTGGACCCCCAGGGCTATGCCGCCTTCGTCGACAAATTCCCCTGGGCCGAAACCGAGGACCAGCTGCGCGCCACGGCCGATGTGATCGAGGATCTGGCCGCTGGCCGGCCGATGGACCGGCTGGTGTGCGGCGATGTCGGCTTCGGCAAGACCGAAGTGGCCCTGCGCGCGGCCTATGTGGCGGCGGCATCCGGCTCGCAGGTGGCCGTCGTCTGCCCGACCACCCTTCTCGCCCGCCAGCATGCAGCGGGCTTCCGCGAGCGGTTCGAGGGTACGGGCCTGAAGGTTGCGGCCCTGTCGCGGCTGGTGTCCGCCGCCGAGGCGAAGGCCGCGCGCGAAGGGCTGAAGGACGGTTCGATCGACATTGTGGTCGGAACCCACGCCATCCTGTCGAAGAGCGTGGAATTCGCGCGCCTCGGGCTGGTGATCGTCGACGAGGAGCAGCGCTTCGGCGTCACCCACAAGGAGCGGCTGAAGGCGTTGCGCGCCGATGTCCATGTGCTGACACTGACGGCGACCCCCATCCCCCGCACGCTGCAGATGGCGCTTTCGGGCATCCGGGAGCTTTCCGTCATCGCGACGCCGCCGGTCGACAGGCTGGCCGTGCGCACCACGGTCGCCCCCTTCGATCCCGTCGTCGTGCACGAGGCGCTGCTGCGCGAGCATCACCGCGGCGGTCAGAGCTTCATCGTGGTGCCGCGCATTTCCGACATTCCCGACATCGAGGCGTGGCTGCGCGCGGAGGTGCCGGAGATCCGCTTCGTCACCGCCCATGGCCAGATGGCCGCCGGCGAGATCGAGGAGCGGATGACCGCCTTCTACGAACATCGCCACGACGTGCTGCTGGCGACGACCATCATCGAATCCGGCCTCGACATCCCCAGTGCCAACACGCTCATCGTCCACCGTGCCGACATGTTCGGCCTTGCCCAGCTCTACCAGCTGCGCGGGCGGGTGGGCCGCTCCAAGCGGCGGGCCTATGCGCTGTTCACGACAGACCCCGACGGCGCCATCACCGTGGCCGCCGAAAAACGGCTGCAGGTGCTCGCCGGCCTCGATTCGCTCGGCGCGGGCTTCGAGCTCGCCAGCCATGATCTCGACCAGCGCGGCGCCGGCAACCTGCTGGGCGACGAACAGTCGGGCCATATCCGCGAAGTCGGCTTTGAACTTTACCAGTCGATGCTGGAAGACGCGATCCTGGCCGCCAAGGCCGAGGCGCGCGGCCTGAAGCCGCCCGAGGATCCCTCAAGCCCGACCATATCGGTCGATGCGCCGGTCATGATCCCGGAAGACTATGTGCCCGACCTGGCGCTCAGGATGGCGCTCTACCGCCGGGTGGCGGACCTGAAGGACAAGGCCGGGATCGAGGCGCTGGCGGCCGAGATGATCGACCGCTTCGGCCCGCTTCCCGAGGCGGCTTCCAACCTGCTGAAGATCGTGGAAGCTCGGAACGCAGCCCGCAAGGCAGGGATCCAGAAGATCGAGGTGGGGCCCAAGGGCGCACTCGTCACCTTCGTGAACGACAGCTTCCCCAACCCGCTGGGCCTTGTCGAGTGGATCAACCGTCTGAAGGGGCAGGCAAGGCTCAGGCCAGACCAGAAGCTTTTCCTGGCACGGGATTTCGGCAATGGTCAGGCGCGCCTGTCCGGCGCCGTCTCGCTGGCGCGCGGGCTGGCCCAGGCGGCCATCCAGCAGACAGCAGGCGCCACGAAACCGGCTCCGCAGCCCACTCAGCCCCGGCGGCCGCCGACGCCGGCTGTCTTCCGCTCCAAGAAGCGTTGACAAGTTACAGCGATATCTTGGAAAAAAAGGTTAACATGCGAGTTGCAACCGAAGCCATAATGTAGCATCGGGAGTGCCATGTCATCCCGGTCCCGCATCAGCCCGGCTTCCCGGAGGCAGGCACCCGACAGAGTGCTTCCAAAGCAGCGCGGTCGCCCACGTGGCACCGACAACCCCTCTTCGGCCCGCATCCTCGAAGCCGCGCGCGAACAGTTCGCCATCCATGGCTATGCCGGGGCCAGCACGCGCATGATCACCGCGCGAGCCGGCGTGGACAACGCCATGGTGAGCCATGCCTTCGGGTCGAAAATGGGCCTGTGGCGGGCGGTGGTGGACGATATGACCGAAAAGGTCGGCCCGGTCCTCGAAAGCCTGAAAACGGAAGACGATATCGAACTGGCGATCCGGCGGATGATCGACATGATGTGCGACACGCCCTTCCTTGCCCACTTCGCCCTGACGGAGGCGATGCGCACGGGCGACCATGCCGATTATGTGTCGGAACGTCTGACGCCCCTGTTCCGGACCTATGTCGCGACCCTGTTCGCCAAAAGCGGGCGGCGCCCGGGGCAGGGCGCGCCCGAATTGATGGGCCTTGCCGTCTTCAGCGCCATAACGCTCTCGATCGCGGCGCGGCGGCGGCTCGTACGGCTGATGCCGCAACTGGAGGACGAAGAGCATTTCCGCGCCACGCTGAGCGCCTCGATGCTGGAACTCATGCTCTCGCCCGCCCCAGCGGACTGACGCAACCGGCGCCCGGCCAGATCCGGGCCGGTGCGGCGGCGCGGCCCTTCAGGAACCGCGCCCCGCGCGTCAATCAGCCCTTCCGGCTTTCGATCCAGCGGTCGATCTTCTGGTCCAGCACCTCCAGCGGCAGCGCACCGGACATCAGCACCTGCTCGTGGAAATCGCGGATGTCAAAGCGCTTGCCCAGCGCCTTTTCCGCCCGCTTGCGCGCGGCCTGGATCCTGAGGTCGCCCACCTTGTAGGCAAGCGCCTGGCCCGGCATCGCCACATAGCGGTCCACCTCGTTCACCACATCGGTTTCGCCCTGCGATGAATTGGCCAGCATATAGTCGATCGCCTGCTGCCTGCTCCAGCCCTTGTGGTGCAGGCCGGTATCCACCACCAGCCGCATGGCGCGCAGCATCTCGTCGTCGAGGCGGCCATAATATTGATAGGGGTCGGTGAACATGCCCAGTTCGCGGCCGAGGCTTTCGGCATAGAGCGCCCAGCCCTCGACAAAGGCGGTGTTGCCGCCAAAGCGCTGGAAGGCCGGCAGGGCCTCGTTTTCCTGTGCCAGCGCGATCTGGAAATGATGCCCCGGCGCACCCTCGTGCAGATAGAGGGTTTCCATTCCCGGCGTGGTTCGGCTGGGCAGGTCATAGGCGTTGAAATAGAAGATGCCCGGCCGCGCGCCATCGGGCGTGCCCGGCTGATAGGAACCTCCGGCCGCGTCCTTTTCCATGAAATCGGGATAGGGCCGTATTTCGAGCTTCGTCTTCGGCAGGGTGGAAAACAGCTTCGGCAGCGCCACGTCGACGCGCTTGCCGATGTCGTAATAGCCCTGCGTCAGCGCCTCGCGACTTTCCGGCTTGAACTTCGGGTCGGTGCGGATGTGCTCGAAAAAGGCCTTCAGGTCACCCTTGAAGCCGACCTCGCGCATCACGGCGCGCATTTCCCCGTGGATCCGGCGGACTTCGGACAGGCCGAGGTCGTGGATTTCATCCGGCGTCATCGCCGTCGTCGTCTGGCTGGCGACGAGGTGGCTGTACAACGCCGTCCCGCCCGGCATGGACAGAAGGCCCGGCTTCTCGTTCCCGCGCGCGGCGGCAAGATAGTCATCGCGCAGGAAGTCACGGATGCGGGCATAGGCCGGCAGCACCTTTTCTCCGACAGCGCGGGCATAGGCGTCCGTCAGGCGCGCGCGCTCCGCCTCGGGCACGGTGTCGGGAAAATTGCGCACCGGCATCATCAGCGGCATCTCCTCGACACCACCGGCCACGAAGCCGTCGAACTGGCGCAGCATCCGTTCGCTCACCAGCTTCGGCTGCACGACACCGGTGGCAAGGCCCTGGCGCAGACGCGCCAGAACGCCGTCGAGCGTGGCGACGAAACCGTCGAGCCGCTTCAGATTGTCCTCATAATCCTTCACCGTTCGGAAGGGCGCGGCCGACTTGCCGGAAAACAGCTCGGGCACGAAGATGTGCACGCCGTTGAAATGGTCGACCGGGCGGACGACGGTTGCCGCCATGATTTCGGGCGCATGGCCCTTCAGGTCCATCTCGCGCTGCCATTTGAAGACATCGTAGCTGATCCGCTCGCCATCGCTCAGCCGGTCGCGGTCGATGGCCGCCAGCGCCTTCAGGTCCGCCTTGATGGCGGCCTTTTCAGCCGCGAAATAGGCGTCGCTGATGTAATCGCCGAACTGGTCGGCATAGCGCATGTCACCACGGAACAGGGCGAACAGCGGGTTGCGCGCAAGCTGGGCTTCGTCGCTCTGGCGGAACAGCGCCGCAAGCTTCGCGGATTCGCTGGCGGCATCGGCTTGCGGCGCCGGTGCTGCGGCGGCCGGCGCGCCAGCCGGCGCGGGGCCATGGGCAAGCACCGGGGCGGCCAGCAGGGCAAGCACGAGAGCGCTTGCTGTCGTCATGATGGTCTTCGGCATCGTTATTCTCCCGATTTTTCCGTTTCCCGCATCCTTCGGCCATGCTGCCGCCTGCCGAAATCCTGCCCTCTGTCAGTCGTGTCTCAGTCGAGCGCCATGATGCGGCCAGAGGCCATCACGAAGCGCATCGCCTCCAGGCTGCGCGGATCGGTCAGCGGGTCGCCCGATACCGCGATGATGTCGGCCGACTTGCCCGGCGCGATGGTGCCGATCTCGTCCGACAGGCCGAGCATCTCGGCAGCGCCGGTGGTTGCCGAAACGAGGGCCGCACGCTGGGTCATGCCGCCCTTCTCCACCATCAGCGCGAATTCACCGGCGTTGCGGCCATGTTCGAACACGCCCGCATCGGTGCCGAAGGCAATGCGCACGCCCGATTTCAACGACGCCTGCACCTGCTTGCCCCACATCTCCAGCGTATCGCGCGCCTTCTTCTCCACGGGCGGGGTATAGACATCCTTGCCGACCCGGTCCTCCAGCCCCTGCAGGGCCATCAGGGTCGGAACCATCCAGGTGCCCTTCGCCTTCATCACGGCAAGGGTCTGCGGGCTGGAATAGGTGCCATGCTCGATGGTGGTCACGCCGGCTTCGGCGGCCCCCCTGATGCCATCATCGCCATGGGCATGGGCGGCCACCTTCAGCCCGAGCGCGCGCGCCGTATCGACGATGGAGGCCATTTCGGGCGACGTGAAGTGCATCCCCAGGCCGCGCGCCTGCTGGGAAAGCACACCGCCGGTCGCCGTGATCTTGATGACATCGGCGCCGCGCCGCGACGCCTCGCGCACGCGCGCCGCGCACTCGACAGGGCCGGTGCAGACATTTTCTTCCCCAAGCGCCGTCACGATGTCGGGGCGGAAGCCCGAAACATCGCCATGGCCGCCGATGATGGAGATGGCGGGGCCTGATGCGATGATGCGCGGGCCGGGCACATGGCCCCTGGCGATGGCGTCGCGAAGGGCAAAGGCGGAAAGCTTCGACGAGCCGAGATCGCGCACCGTGGTGAAGCCGGCCTTCACCGTGAGCAGCGCGTTCTTCGCGCCGACGAGCGACTGATATTCGCTGGTGTCGACCGCCTGCTGCCAGAAGGCGTCATCGGGATCGCCTGTCAGGTGAACATGCGAATCGATGAGACCCGGAAGAACGGTTGCCCCCGACAGATCGATCACGCGCGCGCCCGCGGGCGCAGGGGCGCCGGCCGGCAGGACCGCCTTGATGCGGCCGCCTTCCACCAGAATGGACGCCGGCCCCGAAGCGCCCTGGCGCGGATCGGCGATGAGCCGCCCGGCGCGGATCAGCACGGGGGCGTCCGCCGCAGACACGGCCTGCCCTGACACGGCCTGCGCGGCCTCGGCAGACGCCGCGCTGGACCAGAAGCCGGAAAGGATGCATGTGGCGGCAAAGCCTGCAAGCATGGCGCGGACTGGCATGAAGAGTGGACCTTTCGCTCGATGTGGCCGGCCTCCGGGGCCTTGCCCCGGATGGGTCCGCCTGCTCTAGCGAGCGGCCCGGCAGGTTGACAAGGCGGCGTGTGTGTCCTAGTGCGCGCGCTTTCCGCGGCAGCCCTCCGCCCATGGCGGGGCCGCCGTTTTCAATGTCTTTGGTGATGAGGACGTCTGACATGTTCGCGGTGGTGCGCACGGGTGGCAAGCAGTATCGGGTCGCGGCTGACGACCAGATCGTCGTCGAGAAGCTTGACGGCGAAGCCGGCAGCAAGGTGACGCTGGAAGACGTTCTGCTCGTCTCCGACGGCGGCGCCCTGAAGGATGCGGGCAAGGTGAAGGTGATGGCCGAGATCGTCGCCCAGAACCGTGGCGACAAGGTGATCATCTTCAAGAAGCGTCGCCGCCACAACTATCGCCGCAAGAACGGTCACCGTCAGTACCAGACGGTGCTGAAGATCCTTTCGATCGCGTAACAGAGGAGCCCCCAGATGGCACATAAGAAGGCAGGCGGCTCGTCCCGGAACGGCCGCGATTCGCAGGCAAAGCGTCTTGGCGTGAAGCGTTTCGGCGGTCAGGAAGTGCTCGCCGGCAACATCATCGTCCGCCAGCGCGGCACCCGTTTCTACCCCGGCACCAATGTCGGCATCGGGCGCGACCATACCCTGTTCGCCACCGCCGACGGGCGCGTGGAGTTCCACGACGGCAAGCAGGGCCGGAAATATGTGTCGATTCGCGTGGCTGAAGCGGCTGAATAAGCCCCCGCACATCGCACTGGACGAAAGGCCGGGCTTGCCCCGGCCTTTTGCATTCAAGACGGCACACGCATCATGATGTTTCTCGATCAGGCGAAGATCCACCTCAAGTCCGGCTGGGGCGGGGATGGCTGCGTGAGCTTCCGCCGTGAGAAATTCGTCGAATATGGCGGCCCCAATGGCGGCGATGGCGGCAAGGGCGGCGATATCGTGTTCGAGGCGGTGCCCGGCCTCAACACCCTGATCGACTTCCGCTACACCCAGCATTTCAGGGCCGAGCGCGGCAAGGGCGGCATGGGCTCCGACCGGCATGGCGCCAACGCCAGCACGCTGGTCATCCCCGTGCCCGTGGGCACCCAGATCCTGGCCGACGACGAGGAACGCACCCTGCTCGCCGACATGACCGAGCCGGGCCAGAAGGTGACGCTGCTCAGGGGCGGCGATGGCGGCAAGGGCAATGCCCATTACAAATCCTCCACCAACCGCGCGCCGCGCCAGTTCCAGAAGGGCTTTCCGGGGCAGGAAATGTCCGTCTGGCTGCGGCTCAAGCTGCTGGCCGATGTCGGCCTCGTCGGGCTGCCCAATGCCGGGAAGTCCAGCTTTCTCAATGCCGTCACCAATGCCCGCGCCAAGGTGGGGGCCTATGCCTTCACCACGCTGAAGCCGCAGCTGGGCGTTGTCTCGCACCGGGGCCGCGAATTCGTGATGGCCGACATTCCCGGCCTGATCGAGGGTGCAGCCGACGGCGCCGGAATTGGCGACCGCTTCCTCGGCCATGTCGAGCGGTGCCGCCTGCTTCTGCACCTTGTCGATGCGGGCGGCGAATCGCCCACCGCAGGCTATGACATCGTGCGCGGCGAGCTGGAGGCCTATGGCGCCGACCTTGAGGACAAGCCCGAAATCGTCGTGCTTTCGAAATCCGATACCGCCGATGGCCGTCGCATCTCGGCTGTCAGCCGCGCGATCGAGCGGCGAACCGGCGAAAAGCCGCTGGTCGCCTCGGCGATGACGGGCGACGGCATGGCGAAGGTGCTCGACGCCATCTTCGAGCGGCTTTTCCCGGCAGACACCGGCAACGGTGACAAGAAGGGTGACAAGGACGGCTGGTCCCCCCTCTGACATGGCAGCCCGGCGCACCGGCCCTGCAATCGGGTCTTGACGAAAGACCCGGTGCCGATGGACGGGACCGGGATGGACATGAGCGCTGTGGGCACACCCCTTTCCGACGCCGCTTCGAGAGCCGCGCTGTTCGCGCCCGGCGGCGCATCGCGCCTCGTGGTCAAGGTCGGCTCGTCGCTTCTCGTCGCGCCCGATGGCGCGGTCAGGCGGGCCTGGCTGGAAACGCTGGTCGATGATCTCGCGCAGCGGCGCGCAGCCGGCCAGCAGATCCTGCTCGTCTCGTCGGGGGCCATCGCCCTCGGATCGCGCCGGCTGGGCCTGCCGAAGGGCGGTCGCGCCAGCCTGGAGGACGCGCAGGCCTCCGCCGCCACCGGCCAGATCCTGCTGGCCGGCCTCTGGGCGGAGCTTCTGGGCGCGCACGGCCTGACGGCGGCGCAGATCCTCGTGACGCTCGGCGATTTCGAGGACAGGCGGCGCTTCCTCAATGCCTCCGCCACGCTCGACCGGTTGCTGCAGCTGGGCGCCATTCCCATACTGAACGAGAATGACACGGTCGCGACCGAGGAAATCCGCTTCGGAGACAATGACCGCCTGGCCGCCCGCGCCGCGCAGGCGGGTCGCGCCGACGCCCTGATCCTGCTGTCGGACATCGACGGCCTCTATACCGCGAACCCGGCGGAAGACCCGGAGGCCCGCTTCATCGAAACCGTGCCCGACATCGGCGCCATCGCCCATATGGCGAGCAGCGCGTCTTCGTCCGGCATGGGCTCGGGGGGCATGGCCGCCAAGGTCGAAGCCGCCCGTATCGCCCATGTGGCGGGCGTGCCGGTTGCAATCGTCGCCGGAAAGCCCGATCATCCGCTCCAGCGCTTTGCCGAAACGGGGCGTGGCACCATCTTCACTGCGCCCGATGCGCTTTCGGCGCGCAAGGCCTGGCTTGCCGGGCGGATGCAACTGCTGGGGCGGCTGCATGTGGATGCGGGGGCCGCGCGCGCGCTCGGCGAAGGCAAAAGCCTGCTTGCCGCCGGGATCGTCCGGGTGGAAGGCGGGTTCCGCCGCGGCGACGCGGTGGACGTGATCTGCCCTGATGGCCGCGCCATCGCTAGGGGCCTCGTCGGGTATGATGCCGCCGATGCGCGGCTGATCGCCGGAAAACGAAGCGACGAGATCGCCGGCCTTCTGGGGTATGCGCCCCGCTCGGCCATGATCCACCGAGACCAGATGGTGATGCTATGACAGACAAGACCAGTTCCGCCGCGCAGGATGCCAGCGCCATGATGGCCGACATGGGCGCCCGCGCCCGTTCCGCCGCGCGCGTGCTTGCCGGCACCCCCACGGCGCGCAAGGCGGCCGCCATCCGCGCGGCCGCAGCCGCCATGCGCCGCCGCGAAGCCGAAATCCTCGCCGCCAATGCCGGGGACATGGCCGCCGCCTCCGGCCTTTCCGCCGCCATGCAGGACCGGCTGAAGCTGACGCCCGAACGGATCGAGGGAATCGCATCGGCGCTCGAGGCCGTTGCCGGCCTGCCCGACCCGGTGGGCGAAACCATCCGCGAATGGACCCAGCCCAACGGTCTGAAGTTCCGCCGTGTGCGCGTGCCGCTCGGCGTGGTGGGCATTGTCTATGAATCGCGGCCCAATGTCACCGCTGATGCCGGCGCGCTGTGCCTGATGGCCGGCAATGCCTGCATCCTGCGCGGCGGCAGCGAGGCGCTGGAAACCTCGAAGGCGATCCATGAAGCGCTGCTGGAGGGCCTGCGCGCCGAAGGCCTGCCCGAAGACGCCATCCAGCTGGTGCCCACGGCCGATCGCGCGGTGGTGGGCGCGATGCTCGCGGCGTCCGGTCTCATCGACATCCTCATCCCGCGCGGCGGCAAGGGGCTTGTGGCGCGCGTGCAGGCGGATGCACGGGTGCCCGTGCTCGCCCACCTGGATGGCAACAACCATGTCTATGTGGACGCAGGCGCCGACCCTGAAATGGCGCGCCAGGTCGCGCTGAACGCCAAGATGCGGCGCACCGGAATCTGCGGCGCCATGGAAACGCTGCTGATCGACAAGGCCGCCGCCGGCCAGGCGCCCGGCCTGCTGAAGACCCTTCTGGATGCCGGCTGCGAACTGCGCGTGACACCCGACCTCATCGCCCTCGATCCGCGCCTGAAGCCCGCGACCGAAGAGGACTGGGACACCGAATATCTGGAGCCGATCGCCGCCGTCGCCACGGTTGACGGGGTGGAGGGCGCCATCGCCCATATCGAGGCCCATGGCAGCCACCATACCGACGCCATCATCACCAATGATGAAAAGGCCGCCACCCGCTTCCTCGAAGCGGTCGATTCGGCCATCGTCACCTGGAACGCCTCCACCCAGTTCGCCGATGGCGGCGAATTCGGCTTCGGCGCCGAAATCGGCATCGCAACCGGCCGCCTGCACGCGCGCGGCCCCGTGGCGCTGGAAGGCCTCACCACCTACAAGACTCTGGTGCTTGGCACCGGCCAGGTGCGGCCCTGAGCAGCCTGACCAGCGCCATGGCGCGGCGGGAGGGACGGACTTGAGGAAAGGCCATGCGGTCGGCCTGATGGGCGGCTCCTTCAACCCCGCCCATGGCGGCCACCGGCGGATGAGCCTCGAGGCCATGCGCCGCCTGGGGCTGGACGAGCTGTGGTGGCTGGTTTCGCCCCAGAATCCGCTGAAGCCGGCCGCCGGCATGGCGCCGCTGCAGGCACGGCTGAAATCGGCGGAGAAGGTAGCGCGCCACCCGCGCATCCGCCCCATGGCGATCGAATCCGAACTGGGCACGCAACGCACCGTCGATACGCTGGAAGCGCTGTGCAAACGCTATCCCCATGTGCGCTTCCTCTGGCTGATGGGATCGGACAATCTTGCCCAGTTCCACCGCTGGGCGCGCTGGCGCGACATTGCACGGCTTGTTCCGATTGTGGTTATGGCGCGTCCGTTGTATGCTGGGAAAAGCCAGCTTGCACCGGCCATGGGCTGGCTCAGGCGATATCGCCGCAAAAACCCCGCCGGTTGGAGGAACTGGGCCCTGCCCGCCATCTCTCTGGTCCATTTCGGCCTCGACACGCGGTCAGCGACCGCGATCCGCCGCACCGACCCGGACTGGGCGGACGCCCTCCTCAAGACACAGGAACCCCAGGATTGAAGACCCCCCAGACCAGTGCCGGCCAGACCAGCGCCGGCCCTGACACGGCCGACGCGAATGTGGAGGCGCTCCACACGCTGATCCTCCAGTGCCTCGAAGACGGGCAGGCCGAAGACATCGTGTCCATTCCGCTCGCCGGGAAGAGTGCGATTGCCGATTACATGGTGGTCGCGAGCGGCCGGTCCACCCGGCAGGTCGCAGCCCTTGCGCAGCGGATCGAGCAGGAAGCAAAGCAGAAGCTCGGGCGGCAGGTTCGCACCGAGGGGCTGACTGCGGCCGACTGGGTGCTGATCGACGCGCAGGACGTGATCGTGCACCTGTTCCGCCCCGAAGTGCGGCAGTTCTACGGGCTCGAAAAGATGTGGGCCTTCGATTCGGCGGGCGCGCCGGTGCGCGCGGAAGGCGCCCGGCCCTGAAGCTGCACATCCTGGCCCATGGCAAGGCCGGCCATGGGCCCGAGGCCGAGCTGACACAGCGCTATCTGAAACGCACCCCCTGGCCAACGGCCCTGACTGAACTGGGCGAGGGGGCGCCCTTTCCCCCGCCGCCTTCCGGCAGCATCACCGTCGTGCTGGATGAACGCGGCAAGGCGCTTTCCAGCGAGGAACTGGCCCGGCACATGGGCCGCTGGCGGGACGAAGGCGTGCGCGAACTGCGCTTTCTTCTCGGCCCCGCCGATGGCCACAGCCCGGAAACGCGGGCCGGGGCCGATCTCGCCCTCGCCTTCGGCCCGGCGACATGGCCGCATCTGCTGGCCCGCGCGATGCTGGCCGAACAGCTCTACCGTGCTGTCTCGATCCTCTCGGGCCACCCTTACCACCGTGCCTGATGCAGGGCCTGATGCAGGGCCTGATACGGGCCGCCATGCCTGCGGCGTGGCGGTGCTTTCATGCGCCGTTCAAGCTGCTAGAGTGATGATGATCCATTACGGGCAGTGCCCGGGTGATGACAGTTGATGCAGGTGTCGCAGATGAAGCGCATGTCCCGTCTCTTTCTTGCTGCCGGCGCCGTGGCGGCCCTGGCTGCGCCCGCGCCATCCCTTGGCGCGGAAAAGCCGGCGGCCGGCAATGCAGCCGCCGATTCCGGCAACCCGAGCTGGCGGCAACTCGACACGCTGATGGACGTATTCCTGAAAGTGCGCGAAGCCTATGTCGAGCCGGTGGACGACGAACGCCTGATCGAGGGCGCGATCAACGGCATGCTTGCCAGCCTCGACCCGCACTCCTCCTATCTGGATGCACGCGACAGCGAGAACATGCGCACCCAGACGCTGGGCGAATATGGCGGCCTCGGGCTGACCGTCACGTCGGAAGATGGCGCCGTGCGCGTGGTGGCCCCGACTGATGAAACGCCAGCCGCCCGCGCCGGCATCAAGGCCGGTGACTATATCACCCACATCGACGATGCGCTGATCTTCGGCTCCTCCCTCAACGACGCGGTGGACAGGATGCGCGGCGACCCCGGCAGTTCCATCAAGCTGACGATCGTGCGCCCCGGCGAACAGAAGCCGCTCAGCTTCACGCTGGTGCGCGAAGTGATCCGCATGCGGCCGGTGCGCTGGTCGAGCCAGGGCAATGTCGGAGTTATCCGCATTTCCACCTTCAACCGGCAGACGGGCGAAGCCACGCGGGAGGCCGTGACGGCTCTGTCGAAGCAGATCGGGCCAAATCTGGCGGGCTATGTGCTTGACCTGCGCTCCAATCCCGGCGGCCTTCTGGACCAGGCGATCGAGGTGACGGACACCTTCCTCGAACGCGGCGAGATCGTTTCACAACGCGGGCGCGGAAAGGACCAGGTGGACCGCTATTTCGCCCGTGCCGATGATCTTGCGGGCGGCAAGCCGATCGTGGTTCTGGTGGATGAAGGCTCGGCCTCGGCCGCCGAAATCGTGGCGGGCGCGCTGCAGGATCATCGCCGGGCGCTGGTGATCGGGCAGAAAAGCTTCGGCAAGGGCTCGGTGCAGACCCTGATCCCGCTGGGGCCGGACAATGGCCTGCGGCTGACGACGGCGCGCTACTACACGCCCTCGGGGCGCAGCGTGCAGGAAGCCGGGATCGAGCCGGATATCCATGTGCCGCAGCTGACGGACCCTTCCCGACAGGAGCGCCCGCGCCTGCGCGAAGCGGATCTTCGCAACCACCTGCTGGCCGAAGGCGCCGCCGATGACCGGCTGATCGAGGATGATGGCAAGACCAATCCGCGCTTCGACCGCACGGCCGAAGCGCTGAAGGAAGCCGGCATCACCGACTTCCAGATGGATTATGCCGTCAGGATCCTGAACCGCACCGCCACCGCGCGGCCCGAACGCCGCGCCGGCTGAACGGGGGGCACCATGGCGCCGGCACGACAGGCATCGCTGTTCCTTTTTGCCGTTTCCGGCACGCTCCTTCTGGGGGCGCTGGCTTTCCAGCACATCGGCGGGCTTGCGCCCTGCGAGATGTGCTACTGGCAGCGATACGGGCATCTTGGCGTGCTGGTACTCGCCCTTTCGGGCATGGTTTCCGGCAACCGCATCCTTGCGCTTCTTGCCATTCTCGCGATGCTCCTGTCCGCCGGGCTGGGCGGTTTTCACATGGGTGTCGAACAGGGCTGGTGGCCAAGCCCCACCGGCTGCACGGCGAACTTCCAGCCTGGAATGAGCCAGGCCGACATGCTTGCCGGCCTGCTCGAAACCCCGCTGGTGCGCTGCGACGAAATTCCGTGGAGCCTGATGGGCCTTTCGATGGCAGGCTGGAATGCCCTGATATCGGCCATGGCGGCAATCGGCGGGCTGATCCTCTGGAGACGTGCATGAGACTGGCAGGCGACCCTCTTCCCGATACCGCGGCGATGATCCGGGTGGACCATGCCGGCGAATATGGCGCAGCGCGCATCTATGCCGGGCAGCTTGCCGTTATGGGCAACCGCGCCGCCATTTCGCCGGAAATCGCGCGCATGGCGCAGCAGGAGGAAAAGCATCTCGAGGCCTTTGACCGGCTGATCCGCGAACGTCGGGTCCGCCCGACCCTCCTGATGCCGATCTGGCATGCCGCGGGCTTTGCCCTGGGCGCTGCATCCGCCCTTGCCGGGCCGAAGGCTGCGATGGCTGTCACGGCTGCCGTCGAGACCGAGATCGACCGTCATTATCAGGCACAGCGTGACCAGCTGGACGGCGACGATCCGGAGCTCGAGGCCATGATCGCCGACTTCCAGGAAGAAGAGCTGGAGCATCGCGACACTGCACTCGACCATGGCGCGGAACAGGCGCCGGGCTGGCCGCTGATGTCGGCCTTGATCCGCCTGGGCTGCCGCGCCGCCATCCGGATTTCCGAACGGATCTGACAGCCGGCAGGGCCAGCCGGGCGAAGTTTCCGCCCCTCTTCGTTTTTGCGTGTTTGAGCTGTGACGGCGAGCGCCTAGAAGGATGTGATGGTGACACGGCCCCTCATAGACGGCTTCGGGCGGCGCATCAGCTATGTGCGCCTGTCGGTTACCGACAGATGCGATTTCCGCTGCACCTATTGCATGCCGATGGACATGGAGTTCCTGCCCCGGCGCGACGTGCTCACCCTGGAGGAGCTGGACGCCGTCGCCAGCGCCTTCATCGCGCGCGGCGTGACCCGGCTGCGCCTCACGGGCGGCGAACCGCTGGTGCGCAAGGGCTTCATCGAGCTTGTGAACAGCCTCTCCCGCCACATCGGCAACGGGCTGGAAGAACTGACGCTGACAACCAACGGCAGCCAGCTCGCGCGCTTTGCAGAGCCGCTGGCGAAGGCGGGTGTCCGGCGAATCAATGTCAGCCTCGACAGCCTCGACCGGGAGCGCTTCCGCCGGATCACCCGGCGCGGGGACCTCGTCCCGGTGCTCGAAGGCATTGCCGCGGCACGGGAAGCCGGCATCGCCATCAAGATCAACATGGTGGCGCTGAAGGGCCTCAACGAAGACGAGATCCTGCCGATGATCGCCTGGTGCGGGGAACTGGGGCATGACCTCACCTTCATCGAAACCATGCCCCTCGGGCTCATCGAAGAGGACAGGACCGACCGCTACCTGCCGCTGACCGAGGTGCGGGCACGGATAGCCGCCCACTACAGCCTCTCTCCCACGGCCGAGCGCACGGGCGGTCCGGCCCGCTATGAGCGCGTGACCGAAACCGGCCAGAAGCTCGGCTTCATCACGCCGCTCACGCATAATTTCTGCGAAAGCTGCAACCGCGTCCGGGTCACGGCAACGGGCACGCTCTTCATGTGCCTCGGCCAGGAAGACAGGCTGGAACTGCGCGACCTGCTGCGTGAGGGCGGCCCCGAAGCCCTCGATGCCGCACTCGACACGGCGATGCGCCTGAAGCCCAGAGGCCATGATTTCGTGATCGACCGGACCGCGCCTGCCGCCGCCGTCGGCCGCCACATGTCGATGACAGGCGGCTGATGCCGGAAAGGAAGCTCGGGCTTCTCGTCTCCAACACGCCGCAGGCCGAAGCCGCCGGCGCGGAGCTGAGAGCCCTCCACACTTTCCATGACAAGCGTTCGGCCGACGCCCTCGTCGCGCTTGGCGGCGATGGCTTCATGCTGGCGGTGCTGCACCGTGTGCTCAAATCCGCCCGCCCGCTGCCGGTCTTCGGAATGAACAAGGGCACCCTCGGCTTCCTGATGAATGATTACCAGACGGAAGACCTGCCGGCCCGCGTCGCCGCCGCCCGCAGCTTCTTCCTGTCTCCGCTGGTGATGGAGGCGACGACGGCCTCGGGCGAGACGATCGTCTCGCCGGCCTTCAACGAAGTGTCGCTGCTCAGGGAAACGCGCCAGGCCGCCAAGATCGAGATCATGATCGATGGCAAGGTCCGGCTGGAGGAACTTTCCTGCGATGGCGTGCTCGTATCCACGCCCGCCGGATCGACCGCCTATAATCTGTCCGCCGGCGGGCCGATCCTGCCGCTCGATTGCGACCTGCTGGCGCTCACCGCCCTCAGCCCCTTCCGCCCCCGCCGCTGGCGCGGCGCGCTGGTCAACAACCGCTCGGTGGTGGAATTCCGCATGCTGGAAGCCGATCGCCGCCCCGTGAGCGCCGTGGCCGACCAGGTCGAAGTGCGCGACGTAGTGCATGTGAAGGTGACGAACGACCTGACCCGCAGGCTCGAACTTCTGTTCGACCCTGATTATGCGCTGGACGACCGCATCGTGATGGAACAGTTTCAAAGCTGAAAGACACAAGAGGGAGGAATGCCAATGCCTTATGTTCGTGAAGATGTGCAGAACGCGCTGAACCTGCTGGCGCAGGCCCAGGGGCCGCAGATGCACGAGGTGGACCCGGAAACCGCGCGCCAGATGATGAAGGCCATGGGTGGCCTGATGGAGCGCCCGGCACCGGCGCTGAAGCGCAAGGAAGACATCCGCATTCCCGGCCCCGCCGGCGCCATCCCCGCCCGCATCTACCAGAATGCCGCCCCGTCCGGCCCGGCGCCCGTTCTCACCTATTTCCACGGCGGCGGCTGGGTGATCGGCGATATCGAAACCCATGATTCGCTCTGTGCGGAAATCGCGCTGCAGACGGGGCACACCGTCGTCTCCATCGATTACCGCCTTGCGCCCGAAGCGCCCTTCCCCGCCGCAACCGAGGATTGCCTGGCCGCCGCGCGCTGGATCGCCGGTTCGCCGGCCGAAATCGGCCACAAGGTCACGGGCCAGATCCTCGCGGGCGATTCTGCCGGCGGCAACCTCGCGGCTGTCGTCGCGCGCGAGACGGCGCGGGAAATCCCGCTGATCGCTCAGTGGCTCATCTATCCGGGCGTCGACATGCAGGCCAATGGCGGCTCGATGGAGGAATTCGCCGAAGGCTATATGCTGACCGCCGAGGGCATGGCCTGGTTCACTGCCCATTATGCGCCGGACCCCAACCACCCCTGGGCAAGCCCCATGCAGGCGACCGAGTGGGACGGCCTGCCGCCCGCCATGGTCTTCACCTGCGGGCTTGATCCGCTGCGCGACCAGGGCCGGGCCTATGCCGCCAAGCTCGTTTCCACCGGCCACCGGGTCATCTTCCGCGAAGCGGCAGGCCAGATCCATGGCTGCATGCAGACGCGCGGGGCGATCCCGTCCGGCCAGCAGGATCTGCTCGACCAGCTGGCTGATCTGAAGGCCCTGCTCGGCTGAACTGACAGAGGATGACGCAGCCCATGAAGACGGATCCATCGAAACTGCCCTACAGGCCCGGCGTCGGCGTGATGCTGGTGAACCCCATGGGTCATGTCTTCGTGGGCCAGCGTTACGATTCCATCGCCGAGGCCTGGCAGATGCCGCAGGGCGGCATAGACAAGGGCGAAGAGCCCCTGCCGGCGGCGCTTCGTGAACTGGAGGAGGAAACCGGCGTCCTGCCGAACCTCGTCCAACCGATCGCCGAAACACGCGACTGGCTGACTTACGACCTGCCGCCCGAGCTGCTGGGCAGGATATGGGGCGGAAAATACCGTGGCCAGCGGCAAAAATGGTATGCGCTGCGCTTCCTCGGCACCGATAGAGACGTGAATCTCGACGCCCATGCCCATCATGGCCATGCCGAGTTCAAGGCCTGGAAATGGGCGCCCCTGCCTGAGCTTCCCGCCCTCATCGTGCCGTTCAAGCGCGATCTCTATGCCGCGATCCTGAAGGAACTGGGGCCGCATATCCGGTGAGCGTGGGATTCGACCTCGCCCGGTTCCACATGGCCCAGCAGGGCGCCTTTGACACGGCGCTTGCGGAACTGCACGCGGGCCGCAAGAAAAGCCACTGGATGTGGTTCATCTTCCCGCAGATGGCGGGGCTTGGCCGCAGCCCCATGGCCATGCGCTACGCCATCGGCTCATTGGGGGAAGCCCGCGCCTATCTGGCGGACCCACTGCTCGCCGACCGCCTCGAAGCCGTGACGAAGGCGGTGCTGCACCACCCCGGCCTCAGCGCGACACAGATCCTCGGCACGCCCGACGACATGAAGTTCCACGCCTCCATGACGCTGTTCGCCGAAGCCTCCGGTGGCGACGACCCCTATGAGAAGGCGCTTGAAACCTTCTTCGGCGGCGTGCCGCACGCGCCAACCCTGGACTTGCTGGGCGGCAGCAAGCCCGGTTGAAGCCAGCTTCAGATCAGGCCGGCAAGCGGGCTTGACGGGTCGGCATAGCGGCGCACCGGCATGCGGCCTGCCAGATAGGCATCACGCCCGGCTTCCACGGCGGCCTTCATGGCGCGCGCCATCCGCACCGGGTCTTTCGCTTCGGCGATGGCGGTGTTCATCAGCACGCCGTCGCAGCCAAGCTCCATGGCGATGGCGGCGTCACTCGCCGTGCCGACACCCGCATCCACCAGCACCGGCACCTTCGCCTGCTCGACGATCAGGCGGATATTGACCCTGTTCTGGATGCCAAGGCCCGAGCCGATCGGCGCACCCAGCGGCATGATGGCAGCCGCCCCCGCATCCTCAAGCCGGCGGGCAATGACGGGATCGTCGCTGGTATAGACCATCACGTCGAAGCCTTCCTTCACCAGCGTCTCGGTGGCGCGGATGGTCTCGATCACGTCGGGGAAAAGCGTTTTCTGGTCGGCCAGCACTTCAAGTTTCACCAGCGTCCAGCCACCGGCCTCGCGGGCGAGGCGCAGCGTGCGCAGCGCGTCTTCGGCCGTGAAGCAGCCCGCCGTGTTCGGCAGGTAGGTAAAACGGGCAGGGTCGAGGAATTCGGTCAGCATCGGCTGCGACCGGTCGGTCAGGTTCACGCGGCGCACCGCCACCGTCACGATGTCCGCGCCTGCGGCTTCGGCGGCGGCGGCATTCTGGGCGTAGTCGCGATATTTGCCGGTGCCCACGATCAGCCGGGACCGGAAGCGCCGCCCCGCCACCTGCCAGCCGTCATCCTGCGCTGAATTCTGTGCGGCCTGCTGGCCGCCGCCCACGAAATGCACGATTTCCACCTGATCTCCTTCGCCCAGCACAGCCGCACCCCACTGGCTGCGGGGCACGATCTCGCGGTTCCTCTCCACGGCGACACGGCCCGGCGGCAGCTCGAGGCTCAGCACAAGGGCATCGACACTGGTTCCAGCGGCAAGCCTGCGCGGCTCTCCATTCAGCGTGATGGCGATTTCCATGCCGCCTCCCTATAGAGCGCGGCACACACACTCAACAGGAGATGCTGGCGATGACGGACCTGGTCATGGTGCTGAACGGCCCCAACCTCAATCTGCTGGGCACACGCGAGCCGGAGATCTACGGCGCAACCACGCTGGATGACATCGCCGCCATGCTGCACGACCAGGGCCAGGCATTGGGCATCACGGTCGATTGCCGGCAATCGAACCATGAAGGCCATCTGATCGACTGGCTGCACGAAGCCGGCGCCCGCAAGGCGCTGGCCGTGATCCTGAACGCCGGGGCCTATACCCACACATCCATCGCCCTGCGCGATGCGATCAGGGCGGTTTCCGTGCCGGTCATCGAGGTGCATCTGTCGAACCCGGCCGCCCGCGAGGCCTTTCGCCATGTCAGCCATGTCTCGCCAGTAGCGGCGGGTGTCATCCAGGGTTTCGGCGCCGGCGGCTATGCCCTCGCGCTGGACGCGGCGGCGCGGATGCGGCAAGGCAAGAACTGATCGGAAACGAAAACAACCAACGCAACCACAGGAAAAGGGTATTCGATGGCGGCTTCGAAATCGGCTGACAGCTCCCAGATGCGGGTGGAACTGGAACTGGTGCGCCAACTCGCCGGTCTTCTCGATGAAACCAACCTGACCGAAATCGAAGTGCATGATGGTGACAGGGCCATCCGCGTCGCGCGGCAGGGCACGCCTGTCGCCGCTGTGGCAGCAGCGCCTGCCGCTACCCCCGTCGCAGCCGCCGTTGCAGCCGCCGCGCCCGCGCCGGCTGCCGCCGATCACCCCGGCGCCGTCAAATCGCCCATGGTCGGCACGGCCTATCTGGCCCCCGAGCCGGGCGCTGCCCCCTATGTGGCGGCGGGCACCATGGTGAAGGAAGGCGACACGCTGCTCATCGTCGAGGCGATGAAGGTGATGAACCCGATCATCGCCCCGCGCGCCGGCCAGGTGAAGGCCATATTGGTCGATAACGAGCAGCCGGTCGAATATGACCAGCCGCTGGTCATCATCGAATAGGCTGCCCGACCCGATGTTCCGCAAGATCCTGATCGCCAACCGTGGCGAGATCGCGCTTCGCGTTCACCGCGCCGCGCGTGAAATGGGCATCAAGACCGTGGCCGTCCACTCCACGGCCGATGCCAAGGCCAAGCATGTGCTGCTGGCTGACGAGGCCATCTGCATCGGCCCGCCCTCATCGACGGACAGCTATCTCAACATTCCCAACATCATCGCCGCCGCCGAAATCGCGCAGGCCGATGCCATCCACCCCGGCTATGGCTTCCTTTCGGAAAATGCCCGCTTCGCCGAAATCGTGGAAGAGCACCGCATTACCTGGATCGGTCCGTCGCCGGATCATATCCGCACCATGGGCGACAAGGTCGAGGCCAAGCGCACGGCCGGCGCCCTCGGCCTGCCGCTGGTTCCAGGCTCCGACGGCGCTGTCGAGACGGTGGAGGAAGCCCGCGCGGTTGCCGAAAAATTCGGTTACCCCGTGCTGGTGAAGGCCGCCGCCGGCGGTGGCGGGCGCGGCATGAAGGTGGTGGAAAACGCCGCCATGCTGGAAGGCGCCTTCCGCCAGGCCCGCGCCGAAGCGAAGGCAGCCTTTGGCCATGATGCGGTCTATATCGAGAAATATCTGAAGAACCCGCGCCACATCGAGTTCCAGGTGTTCGGCGACGGACAGGGCAAGGCCATCCACCTCGGTGAACGCGACTGCTCGCTCCAGCGCCGCCACCAGAAGGTGCTGGAAGAAGCCCCCTCCCCGGTGCTTTCCGCCAGCGAACGCGCGCGCATGGGGGAAATCTGCGCCCGCGCCATGGCCGACATGAAATACCGTGGCGCCGGAACGATCGAATTCCTGTGGGAAGACGGCCAGTTCTATTTCATCGAGATGAACACCCGCCTGCAGGTGGAGCATCCGGTCACGGAAATGCTGACCGGCATGGATCTCGTGAAGGAACAGATCCGGGTCGCTGCCGGGCTTGGCCTTTCGCGTACCCAGGAAGAGGTGCAGCTGAAGGGGCATGCCATCGAGGCCCGCATCAACGCCGAGGATCCGCAGACCTTCGCGCCCTCGCCCGGCCTCGTCACGGATTATCACAGCCCCGGCGGGCTTGGCGTGCGTGTCGATTCCGCCCTCTATTCCGGCTATCGCGTGCCGCCCACCTACGACAGCCTGATCGCCAAGCTGATCGTGCACGCGGACACGCGCGATGAAGCCATCAGGCGCATGGGCCGCGCGCTCGAGGAAATGGTCGTCCAGGGCATTCGCACCACCATCCCCCTGCATCAGCGGCTCATGAACGAGCCTGACATCCTGAGCGGGGATTACAGCATCAAGTGGCTGGAAGCCCTGCTGGCCCGCAAGTCCTGAAAAGACTGGCCTGAACAGGGATACTTGGCGGCTGACCAGGCGGAACGAACGGCGTGGCGGGGCAGTCCTCGGGGCTGCCCTGCCCTTCTGTCCGGGCCGCTTTGACCCACGTCATTATCCGCGACTGCCCGCCGTGGCATGCGCCGCCCATCCCGAAACAGGGGAACAGGATCATGGCCGACACAGCCGAAACCAGCCAGACGCCCTTTGCGCAGATCGGTGGCCGCCCGGCCGTCGATGCCATCGTCGCGCGCTTCTATGCCCTGATGGACCGGGATCCGGCCTATGCCGAGCTCCGCGCCATGCACGCGGACGATCTCGGCCCGGTGCGCGAGGGGCTGGCAAGCTTTCTCACGGGATGGCTCGGCGGCCCGCGGGACTGGTTCGCGGATTCGTCAAAGGGCTGCGTGATGTCGCTTCATCGCCCTCTGGCCATCACGCCAGCGCTTTCCTTCCAGTGGCTGGAGGCCATGGCCCGCGCGATTGCCGGCCAGCCGGGGCTGGATCAGGATTTCTCGGCCGAAATCGCAGGCGCGCTGGCAAGGATGGCGCGGATGATGATCAACCGCCGGCCGGAAGACGTGCCCGCCTGAACCGCTCGCCGGAGGCATGTCGGCCGTTCCTGCCAGAAGCCCGGCGACATCTGAAAGAACAAAAAAGTGGCGGACCCTTTCAGATCCGCCACCTGATCATTTTTCCGCCCAGCCTTGAACAGCCCGGGGGATAGCATGGTTCAGACTATTCGCGCGGCGCGATGGCCAGCAGTTCCACGTCGAACACGAGCACCGCGTTGGGCGGAATGACGCCGCCGGCGCCGCGGGCGCCATAGCCCAGTTCGGGCGGAATGGTGAAACGGGCCTTGCCGCCCGGCCGCATCAGTTGCAGCCCCTCGGTCCAGCCCGGAATCACATCGCCGACGCCGAAGACCGCAGGCTGGCCGCGCTGGTAGCTCGAATCGAAGACGGTGCCGTCCTTGAGGCGGCCTTCGTAATGCACGAGGACCGTATCGTCGGCGCGGGGCGAATCGCCCTCGCCAGCGGCAAGCATTTCAACCTGCAGGCCGGATTCGGTGGTCTTCACGCCGGGCTTCTCCTGATTCGCGGCGAGAAAGTCCCGGGCGTCGCGCGCGGGCGCCCTCAAGGGCTCGGTGCCGACAAGGGACAGGCCCACGGCACCGATGGCAAGAACGAGGCCCGCCACCACCCATTTTCCAAGGCCGTAGCCCTGCTTCGTATCAGACGCCATGCCGAACCCCTGCCCGGATTTCAGCGCTGGCTGTCGCGCTCTGCGCGCTTGCGGTCCAGCTTGCGGGCACGACGGACAGCGGCGGCCTTTTCACGGGCGCGCTTTTCCGACGGCTTCTCATAGTGGCGGCGCAGCTTCATCTCGCGGTAAACGCCTTCGCGCTGGAGCTTCTTCTTGAGCGCCCTGAGCGCCTGGTCGACGTTGTTGTCGCGAACGATGATCTGCATGTGAAGTTCAGCACCTTCCCGATAGAAATTCTGTTTCAGGCCCACCCTGGCGCCGGGCTGGCACCGTTGCGGACCCCTTGTCATTCGTGCCGGCCCGGAAGCCGAAGCGGCAGGCCCGCGGGCGCCTTGATGCCGTGACCCACCATGGAAAGAAGGTGGAAACATCCGTTAACGCAAAGGGGCGCGCCGCCGGCATGGCCGACGTCGTCCGGCGCCGCATAGCAAAAGGCAATGTGCGCGGCAAGCGGCCGCCTGCCCCTTGCCTTTTCATCGCCCCGCTTTCCTTCTAGGAGCCATGGCATGACAGATGCAGATCCGGCAGATATGACGCTCGATGAACTGAAGCCCGTTCTGGCCAAGGCAATGCTGCCCCATGTTCCGTTCGATGGCTGGTCGCGCGCTGCGGTCGAGGCTGCCGCCCGCGATCTCGGGATCGAGCCCGCCATGGCCCGACTCGCCTTTCCCGGCGGCGCCATCGAGATGGTGGAGGCCTATGTCGCCCTTGCCGACAGGCGCATGGAAGACACGCTTGCCGCAGCCGGCGTGGACGGGCTGAAGATTCGCGAGCGAATCACCCTCGCCATCCGCACCCGGCTCGAACAGGCCGCCCCCCACCGCGAGGCAGTGCGACGGGCAACTGCCATACTCGCCCAGCCGCAGCATGCCGCCCGCGCCGCCCGCCTCGGCTGGCGGACGGCGGACAGCATCTGGCGCGCCTGTGGCGACACCAGCACCGATTTCAATTTCTATTCCAAGCGCGCCATCGCCGGGGCCGTCTATGCCGCCACGCTTCTCGTCTGGCTGAACGACGACAGCGAGGACTTCGCCGACACATGGGCCTTCCTCGACCGGCGGATCGCCGGCGTGATGCGGTTCGAGAAGATGAAGACCCGCTTCCGCCCGGCGGGCGACGCGGCACGGCTGAGCCCGCTTCGCTTCCTCGGCCGGCTGCGCTACCCTGTCGAGGGCTGAGGCAGGCCCCCGCCCCATGAGCCGCTGCGCCGGATTCCAGAAAGCGCCATGATGCGCGGCAACACGGTCGACAGCCTCGCACGCGGCGACACGGGCCGGGTGCGGGAAATCCGCGGCCTTGACCCGGCCGAATCCGCCCGGCTTCTTGAAATGGGCTTCGACGAAGGGGCCGAAGTCGAGCTTCTGCATCGCGCGCCGCTTGGCGATCCGCTGGCAGTGCGGGTGGATGGCGCCATGGTCGGGCTGCGCCGCGCGCTTGCCCGCGCCATCATCCTAGACTGAAGCGGCAAGCATGGACACGGCCCTGCCCCGCATCGCCCTAGTGGGGCACCCCAATGCCGGCAAGACATCGCTGTTCAACGCCCTGTCGGGCGCGCGGCAGCGGGTCGGCAATTATCCGGGCGTCACCGTCGAGCGAAAAACTGCGGCCGTCCTTCTGCCATCGGGCCGTGCGGCGGAACTTCTGGACTTGCCCGGCTGCTACAGCCTGACGCCCCATTCCCCGGACGAAGCCGTCACGCGGGACACGCTGCTTGGCCGCCAGCAGGGCGAACGGCGGCCGGACGGCCTCATCCTCGTCACGGATGCAACCAATCTTGCCGCCCATCTGCGGCTGGCGCTCGACTGCCTGCGGCTCGGCATCCCCGCGATCATGGCCCTCAACCGCATGGACATGGCCGCGCGCGATGGCTTGCTGCTGGACAGGGCGCTGCTGGAACAGCGACTCGGAATCCCCGTGGTTGAAACCGTTGCCGTGCGCCGGCGCGGCCTCGAAGGGCTGCTCTCCATGGCAGAGGCGCATCTGCTGCCCGCCAGCCCCGCGACCGGATCGCCGGGCACGGCCCTGCCGGCACCGCCCGCCGATTTCATCCCCGCCGACACACGCGCTCTCGGCCGCGCCGCCCGGCACCTTGCTACCGATGTCACGCTGAAGGAAGGCCGTGGCCGCCGCATCACGCGCAGGCTCGATGCGGTCGTGCTGCACCCGCTTCTCGGCCCGGTGATTCTGGCCGCCCTCCTGTTCCTGATGTTCCAGGCCGTCTTCAGCTGGGCGGAAGCCCCCATGGGCTGGATCGAGGCCGGAACGACGGCCCTGCAGGATCTGGCCACCCGCCACCTGCCTGAGGGGCATCTGCGGTCCCTTGTCGTCGATGGCGTGATCGCCGGCGTCGGCTCGGTCATCATCTTCCTGCCGCAGATCCTCATCCTCTTCACCTTCATCCTGCTGCTCGAAGGATCGGGCTACATGACCCGCGCGGCCTTCCTGATGGACAGGCTGATGGCGGCTGTCGGCCTCAACGGGGCGGCCTTCATTCCGCTGCTCTCTTCATTCGCCTGCGCCATTCCCGGCATCATGGCCACCCGAACCATCGCCGACGAACGCGACCGGCTCACCACCATCATGATCGCGCCGCTGATGACCTGCTCGGCCCGGCTTCCGGTCTATACGCTGATCATTGCCGCCTTCATTCCGGCCCGCCCGCTCTGGGGGCCGGTGGGGCTGCAGGGCTTCGTGCTGTTCTGCCTTTATGTCGCGGGCATTGCCGGTGCGATGCTGGTGGCCCTTGTGCTGCGGCGCACGATCACGCGCGGCAAGGCCCCGGGCTTCCTGATGGAAATGCCCGCCTATCAGCCGCCCGTTGCCCGGGACATACTGCTGGGGCTGTGGATCCGGGCGGCAGCCTTCCTGAAACGCGCCGGCACGGTGATCCTTGCCGCCACCATCCTCCTGTGGGGGCTGGCCAGCTTCCCGGCGCCGCCGCCGGGCGCGACCGGCCCGGCGATCAACCACAGCATCGCCGGCCGCATCGGCGATGCGATCGAGCCGCTGGTCCGCCCCATCGGCTTCAACCGGGAAATCGCCATCGCCCTTGTGCCCGGCATGGCTGCACGCGAAATCGTCGTCTCGGCACTGGGCACCGTCTATGCCCTGCAGGCAACGCCGGATGATCCGGGCGGCCTGGTTGACCGGCTGCGCGGCAGCTGGTCCCTGCCGACAGCGCTCGCCTTCCTCGCCTGGTTCGTCTTCGCGCCGCAATGCCTCTCCACGCTCGCAGTCGTCCGCCGCGAGACAGGCGGCTGGACATGGCCGGGCTTCATGCTCGCCTATCTCTTCATGCTGGCCTGGGCGGCAGCCTGGATCACCTTCCGGGTGGCAACGGCCCTTCTCGACTGAGCGGGCGCCCCTGCCCCGGCCCGGCTCTGCCGGGGGCTTGCAAGCAGGTCACGGGCGGCAGATGATCCATCCCTGACACGGGGGAGGAACGGACATGCGGGGCACATCGAATTGGGCGCTTCTGGCGGCGTTGCTACTTGCGGGCGCGCCCGCAAACGCGGGGCTGCGCGCACTCTATCATGGCGAATCCGATCCGAAGCAGCTCGAAGTCGAGGTCGGTGACAATGGCGACTTCCGCATCGGGGAGCCGGGCGCCGACCGCTACGGGCTGGAGCTTGGCGGCACCTATTATCTCGTCACGACCGCCGCCGGTGGCGAGGCCGAGGTGATGAAGATCGAGGATGTCGCCGCCGTGCTCGGGGAACGGGTCGGGCCGATCTTCTCGTCCCTCTTCTCCGCTGCCGCAGAGGTGGCGCCCCGGCAGGCGCCACGGATCAGCGAGGAAGGATCGCGCCGGGTTGCCGGCCACGAAGGCACCGTCACGCGCGTCAGCCTCGGGAATCCGGCCCAGCCGGACGTTCAGGTCTTCGTGCTTTCGAACGACGCGGCGCTGGAGCCCCTCGGCAGGGCCATCACGCGCTATCTGGAATCGATGATGCTGATGGCGGCCCCGATGATGGGTGAAATGGCGGCCGACATGATGGCCGAGATGCGCGCCGTCTTTTCGCGCGGCACGCCGCTCGAATCCGAGGGGCGCTTCCGGTTGCAGGATGTGAAACAGGCCGAGATTCCGGCCACGCGCCTTGCGCTGCCGGCGGAACCGCTGGACCGCGCCGCGATCCTCTCCCGTCTGGTGACGGGCAATCCTGCCGGTGCCGGGCCGGATTGAGGACGGGCGCGCTCAGTCCAGCAGGCCAAGCGCCAGGATGCCGAGGAAATAGACGAGCAGGGTGATCCCGGCGAATATCCAGAGCGCAACGCTGCGCCATGCCGCGGCGACCGGGCCGAGGGCATAGGCGCCCTTCAGGTGCACAAACATGTGCAGCAGAGGGATCATCAGGAACAGCAGGGAAAAGGACGCCCCGCCTGACCCTGACGTGCCAAGCACATCCACGCCAGACCAGGACAGGATGGCGCCAGCCATGAAGAGGACGCTCATGAAGCTGAGGGAATAGAGGAGGAATATGACATGGTCATAGGCCCTGACATCCTTCCTGCCGATGAACAGCAACAGCATCCATGGCAGGGACATCGGCACAAGCAGGAATGAAAGCTTGTAGCCCTTCTGCTTCATCTTGTAGAAAACGAAGTCCGGATTGCGGAGGGAGTCCCGCACCTTCTGCTCGATGGCCGGATTTCCGAGATCGATGTCCAGTTGCCCGATGCCCGCATCGATCCCCCCGGCAGCCGCAGACGCACCCTCCCCCCGCGCGCCCTTTTCCGCTTTTTCGAGGCGGTCCACGAGGGCGGCGGTTGCCGCGCGGCCCATTTCCAGCCCGGCTGCTTCCGGGCTGCCACTCGCCCGCGCCCGGGCGAGGTCCGCCTCCAGCCCGGCAAGCGCGGCCTTCGCATCCCGAATCGCGTCCGTCCGGATTTCCGCATCCCCGCCCATGGTCACCACGCCCGGCGAGGTCGTGCCCGTCAGGCCGCTGCCAAGGCCCAGCAGCAGGAACATGGTGAACATCGTCAGCAGAAACAGGGCAACAGGGCTGATGTAGCGGGCGCGCTTGCCGCCGACATACTCGCGGGTCAGCCGGCCGGGCCGGAAGGCCAGAAGCGGCAGCGTTCGCCACAGCTTCGAATCGAAGTGAAGAACGCCGTGCAGGAATTCCTCGACGGCCTCGTGCAGCGACCGGTGGACATGGCCGCGCTGCCCGCAGACATGGCACCATGGGCCGGCGAGCGCGGCGCCGCAGTTGCGGCAATGGCTTTCCGACAGACCCGCGGCCGCCGTTCCGCGCGCAGGCGAATCCACGACATGCGCGGCGGCCGCTGCTGTCACCAATGCCCCGGCATCCTCCAAACCGCCGTCCATCGCCCTCTCCCGCTTGCGCTGGCAGCGCCCACTGGCCTATCCCGGCGCCCGGACAGTTGGAGATTAACCCATGGCGGGAAGCGTGAACAAGGTAATCCTGGTCGGCAATCTGGGTGCCGACCCCGAGGTGAAGAGCTTCCCTTCGGGCGGGCGCATCGCGAACATGCGGATCGCCACATCGGAAAGCTGGACCGACCGTGCGACCAACGAACGGCGCGAACGGACGGAATGGCACAATGTGGTCATCGACAATGAAAATCTCGTGCGCGTGGCGGAACAATATCTGCGCAAGGGCTCGAAAATCTATGTCGAGGGGCAGCTGCGCACCCGCAAGTGGCAGGATCGCGACGGCAACGACCGCTACACGACGGAAGTCTATGTCGGCCGCTTCAGGGGCGAACTCACCCTGCTCGACCGGCGTGAAGGCGGCGGTCAGGGTGGTGGCCAGGGTGGCTATGGTGGCAGTCAGGGCGGCGGCCAGGGTGGCGGCCAGGGTGGCTATGACGATTATGGCAGCCCGGCGCCCGCACGCGGCCAGGGCGGCGGTTCGTCCGGCGGCTTCGGCTCCAAGCCCGCGTCCAGCTTCGATGACGACATGGACGATGACGTGCCCTTCTGATAGCGGCGCCCGCAACAGACATTACCAACGCAAATAGCATTTGAGGTTTCCATGCAGATCGGCAAATTGAACCACGTCGGTGTCGCCACACCGTCCATCGAGGCGAGCGTGAAGCTCTATCGCGACATGCTCGGCGCGACCCGTATCCAGGATCCGTTCGACCTGCCCGAACAGGGTGTCCGGGTGTGCTTCGTCGATCTGCCCAACAGCCAGATCGAACTGATCGAGCCGCTGGGCGAGGACAGCCCCGTCCATGGCTTCCTCGCCAAGAACCCCAAGGGCGGCCAGCACCATGTCTGCTTCGAGGTGCCCGACATCATCGCCGCGCGCGATTACATGGTCTCCAAGGGCGCGACCGTTCTGCGCAACGGCGAACCGCGCATCGGCGCCCATGGCGTTCCCGTGATCTTCGTGCACCCCAAGGACATGGGCGGCGTCCTTGTCGAGCTGATGGCCGAGCCCAACCACTGAGGCATGAGATGAAACGCGATTCCGGGTCTTGCGGCCCGGAATCGCGCCAGCCGCAAGGGGGTTCTGGAAATCGCAACATGCCGCTGGCATTAGCAAAGCCATGACAACCCCGGATCATGATGACGCCCTTGGCACCGCCCATGAACTTGTGGACGAACTGGCCACCCTTCATGCGCGTTCGGTCGGAAACCTGCGCGCGGCGCTGAAGGCCTGGATCGATACCGGCGCCACCCCGGATCCGGATGCGCGCGCCAGGGGCCTCTTCGCCTATCCGGAGCTTCACCTCGAATGGGACGCCCCGGCCAGCCTGCCGCGCACGTCGCGCGCCTTCGCCCGGCTCAACGCGCCGGGCCATTATTCCGTCACCCTCACCCAACCCGACCAGTTCCGGCGCTACCTGACCGAACAGATCGCGCTGCTGATGGAAGATTATGGCGCCCGCTTCAGAGTCGGCCTGTCGCAGGTGGAAATCCCCTTTCCCTATGTGCTCGACGGCGCCGGCGACATCGTGCTCGATGCAACCGTCGCGCGCACCCTGCACCGCCATTTCCCCACGACCGAACTGCGCCACATCGGCGACGAACTGGCCGACGGCCTGTGGCGGCAGGCGCCTGAGGAAGCCCGGCCGCTGGCGCTCTTCGATGGCCCGCGCACCGATTTCTCGCTCGCCCGGCTGAAGCATTACACCGGCACGCCTGCCCATCATGTGCAGACCCACATCCTCTTCACCAACTACCACCGCTATGTGGATGAATTCATGCGCTGGGCCTGCGCTGAACTGCGCAAGCCCGGAAGCCGCTACACCGGGCTGAGCTGCCCGGGCGGCATGCTGCTCGACGCCGCGACCGCCACGGCAGAGGCAGCCCAGGGCGACGGCAGCTGGCGCAGGCACCAGATGCCGGCATGGCACCTGATGGCTGACGATGGGCAGGGCATCACCCTCGTCAACATCGGCGTCGGGCCATCCAACGCCAAGACCATCACCGACCATCTCGCCGTTCTGCGACCGCAGGCATGGCTGATGATCGGCCATTGCGGCGGCCTCAGGCCCAGCCAGTCCATCGGCGATTATGTGCTCGCCCATGCCTATCTGCGCGACGATCATGTGCTCGATGACGTGCTGCCGCCGGAAATCCCGATCCCGGCGCTGGCCGAGGTGCAGGTGGCCCTGTCGCAAGCGGCAAGCAAGGTGACCGGGCTGGACGCCGAGGCCCTCAAGCCGCGCCTGCGCACCGGTACCGTCGTCACGACCGACGACCGCAACTGGGAGCTTCGCTTCGGCCTGTCGGCTCGCCGCTTCAACCAGAGCCGCGCTGTCGCCGTGGACATGGAATCGGCCACCATCGCGGCGCAGGGCTATCGCTTCCGCGTGCCCTACGGCACGCTGCTGTGCGTTTCCGACAAGCCGCTGCACGGGGAAATCAAGCTGCCCGGCCAGGCCAACCGTTTCTACGAAGGCGCGATTTCCGAACATCTGCAGATCGGCATCCTTGCCGTCGAGCTGATGCGCAAGGATGCCGGGCGGCTGCACAGCCGCAAGCTGCGCGCCTTCGACGAGCCACCCTTCCGCTAGGCTGCCAGAGGGTATAGCTTTCCTGTGTGGCGCCCGGGGGAAGGCGCACATGGGGGAGACAGGATATGGGCAGACCATCCGGTGACGGAAAAGCCATTGTCGGGCAAACGCCCTGGCACCTCTGGCTGGTGGGGCTTGTGGCGCTTGTGTGGAACGGCTTCGGCGTTGCTGACTATCTCCAGTCACGGCTGCGCGGCGAAGCCTATCTGCGTGATTACGGGCTGTCACAGGCGCAGATCGATTACATGCTTTCCACCCCCTGGTGGCTCACGGCGCTGTGGGCGATCGGCGTCTGGGGCGGGCTTCTGGGCGCCGTGATGCTGCTGATGCGCCGGCAGCTGGCGCTTGCACTCTTCCTCGCCAGCCTTGCGGCCTATCTCGTCAGCCTCCTGCATCACCATGTCCTGCCGGACGGGCGCGCGGTGCTGGGCGGGATCGGGGCGATGCAATGGGCGGTGCTGGCCGGCTGCCTGGTCTTTGCCGCCTATGCCTGGGTCATGAAGGCGCAGCGCGTCCTGCGCTGAAGCCCCCTCTTCCCATCAGTTTCGGCAGCGCGCCGCAAAGGCAGCCGGCGCGCATGATGCCGGCCGAGGAAGAGGGAAAGGAAACCTATGAAACTTGAAGGCAAGGTCGCCATCGTGACAGGCGGCGCCAGCGGGATCGGCCGGGCAGCGGCGCTCAGGCTCGCGGCTGATGGCGCCGCCGTGATGGTGACTGACATCGACGACGCCGGCGGCGCGGAAACCCGGCGCATGATCGAGGCGGCGGGCGGCAAGGCCGCCTATCGCCACCAGGATGTGGTGGAGGAAGGCCGCTGGAAGGAGATCGTGGGCGACACGCTGGCTGCCTTCGGACGGCTCGACATATTGGTTAACAATGCCGGCATCGGCAGCGGCCAGCTGGTGACGGAGATGTCGCTTGAAGCCTGGAACCGGCAGATCGCCATCAACCTGACCGGCGTGTTCCTCGGCTGCAAACATGCCATTCCGGCCATGCGCGCGGGCGCCCGGGGCGGCTCCATCGTCAATATCTCGTCTGTGGCGGGGCTTGAAGGCTCGGCCGGGCTTGCGGGCTATTGCGCCACCAAGGGCGGCGTGCGGCTGTTCACCAAGGCGCTGGCCAAGGAATGCGCCGCCGCGCGAGACGGCATCCGCGTGAACAGCGTGCACCCGGGCATCATCGACACCCCCATCTGGACCAAGATCGACGAAGGCGGCCTTTCAAGCGCGAGCGAAGCCCTCGGCCAGCCCGGCGCCAACATGCTTTCGGCCGACATGGTGGCAGCCGCGGGCACTCCGATGGGCCATGCCGGCACGGCCGAAGACATCGCCGCCGGAATCGCCTTCCTGGCATCGGATGATTCGAAATACATGACCGGCAGCGAGGTGGTGATCGACGGCGGCTGGTCCGCCTGAACGGCAACGGCGGCTGGTCTGCCTGACCGGCGAGGGCGCGCGGGGACCAGACGGCGCCAATCAGCGCCAGAGGCAGGCGTCCAGTCCCTCGTTCGCCACGACACGGCTGCGGCTTTCGATCCGCCCGGCATAGCGCCTCGTATAGGGGCCGGGCCGGGCGGCATCGCGCTTCACGGGCTGCGGCAGGATGGCGGCGAGGCGGGCCGCTTCCTGCCGGGTAAGACGGCTGGCCGGCTTGTCGAAATAGTGCCGGGCCGCCGCCTCGGCGCCATAGACGCCGCGCCCGAACTCCGCGACGTTGAGATAGACTTCCATGATGCGCCTCTTGCCCCACAGAAGCTCGATAAGCGCGGTGAACCACGCCTCCGCACCCTTGCGCACCATCGTGCGGCCCGGCCAGAGGAAGGCGTTCTTCGCCGTCTGCTGGCTGATGGTGGAACCACCCCGCAGCCGGCCGCCCTCGCGGTTGCGCTCCATCGCCTTCTCGATGGCCTCCATGTCGAAACCATGGTGGCTGCAGAATCGCGCATCCTCGGCTGCGATCACGGCGCGCGGCAGGTGGCGGGCAATATCGTCAAGGTCGACCCACTGCCGCTTCACGCTTTCCCCGCGCAGCGCATCCCGCGCCATCAGATAGGTGAGGGGCGGATCGACGAACCGGTAGGCCCCGGCCCACAGCAAGCTGAAAAGCAGCAACCCGACGACCAGCCGGGCCAGAAACCTCAGCATGGGCGTTCCAGCCCCGACAGCACGCTGCGGATCATGCGCGCCAGAATCCCTGTCCAGCGGGCGATGCCGGCATCATCGGCCAGCAGATCCTGCCGCACCTCGATCCCCAGATAGGGGATGCCATTCGCCTCGGCGTGACGGTCCATCGTGTAGTTGAGGATCCTGCCGGAATAGGGCTCGTTCGCGCCGACCGGCCCTTCCAGCCCGGGTTCGGCCCGCAGCGCGGCAAGGCCAAGGGCCGCCGCCCTGTCATCCCGGTTCCACAACAGGCCGACCGGCCAGGGCCGTGGCTGGTCACTGGTGGCAAGGGCCGGGGTGAAACTGTGCACCGAAACCAGCAGCACAGGCGCGCGCCCGGCCACAAGGGCGGCCAGGCCTTCGTGAAAGGCCCGATGCAGGGCAAGCCTTTCCGCGCGCGCCCCGGCTGCAAGGCCGACATTGCCGGGAATGGCATGACCGTCGCTCGATTCGGGGATGCAGCTTTCCGGAGGGCGGTTGAAATCGGCCACAAGGCGGGAAACGGTGGCAAGCCAAGCACCCGCCCCGAGGCTGGAAGCAAGCCGTTCGGCAAGTGGGCCGGCGCCAATGTCATGGGCAATGTGCAGGTCCATCAGTTGCGGTGGCACGCAAAGCGAAACGCCATGGGGCACGGCGTTCGAGGCATGATCGCAAACCAGAAGCAGCCGCCTGTCCTGCCCGTCAAGGAAACGCGCCGCGCTCATCTGCCAGCCCTGCCCATTGCTGCAACCCCGATGCCTGTCTTCATGTCGCAGACAGTGGCAGCAGCGCCTGCCCTGCTCAAGACCCGGCGGGGCGCCGTGCGATGTTGCCGGTAACAGGAAAGGCGGCGGTCCCGAAAGGGAGCCGCCGCCTTCTTGGAGATGACAGGCCGCGATGGGTAGGGGGAGGGGAGGAGCGGCCTGTCGAGGGATCTCGTTCCGGCTTATTGCGCCGCGGCAGTGCCTTCGACAGCCAGCACGGAAGCCAGCTCGGTGCCCATCAGCTTGGCGGCGAGGCCGAACTTCTTGTTGGCTTCCGACTTGTTACGGGCTTCGCAAAGCTGCTCGCCAAGGGTGACGTTGCGCAGGGCCTTGCGCTGCACGCCGGCATCGGCGCTGCCGGCAAGGGCGCGCAGCTTCGCGGGCGCTTCGGCGCAGACGTCGCTGGCAAGAGCCGGGCTGGCGGTGAAGGCAATGGCCGACAGGGCTGCGGCGAGCGAAAGCTTGATCATGCTGTTGCGCATTACTGTGTCCTTCCTGGTCGCGGCCCGGACCCACCATGGACCCCTGGCCTGCCCCCCGGCCTGCTCGACGGACCGCATGTCCGTCAAAGCAAAACCGAGTGGCGCTCAATTTCTGTGATTTGGTTTAAAGTGAGGCTCAGATTGCGTCAATCGCAAAATTGAGTGGCGCCTGAATTTTTGCAGCATAATTTTTTTGCAGCGCAACATTTCGGAATGTAATTCCACATTAAATAACTGTAAAACATACATGAAAAATCAGACTATCAATATTGCTATGCCGAAAGAAAATGGCCGCCATGCGCTTAAGGCATGGCTTTCCGAAGGAATAATGGGCTGGTTGCCGGCGCATGGGCGCGGATGATTCGATATGCCTGACAAGATGGCATGGCCCATGCGGCAAAGGCCGCATGAGAGCGTATCAGGAGAACGGAGAGGGCTCCGGCTCCGCTTCAGGCGGAAGGCCGGAGTGCGGTCAGGCTTCGCCTTCTGTTTCCACCATGGCGGCCGTCAGCGCGTCACGCGGGCTCTTCCCGCCCCACAGGACAAACTGGAAGACGGGATAGTAGCGCTCGCACTCGTCGATGGCGGCATCAACCAGCGCATGGGCCTGCGGCAGGCTGAGCGACGGCTCTTCCGAACCATCGAGAAGGGCCGCATGCCGGAACAGGATGGCGCCATCGGACGACCAGGTTTCGAAATGGCCGATCCACAGCTGTTCGTTCACCAGCGCCAGCGTCTCGAAAAGATTCGCCCGTGTTGCCACATCGATGGGCGCCGCACCGGCGTTGATGCCTGTCATCGCGATGAACTGGAGCACACGGTCATCTTCGCGCCAGAGGGCCCGAAGCTCGTAATCGGACCAGCTGCCCTTGACAGTGGTGACGATCTCCTCGTCCCCATCCCGCTGGAAGCTCCAGTTGTGGCTGGCGAAATACTGCTCCAGCACGTCGATCGGCGCGCTTGCATCGGCACCGGAGTCGAACTGCAGGCTGGTCATGCAAAGATCCTCAAAAGCTTGTGGTCAGGCCTTGCCGCGCCCACCAGATGTTGCCGGTGATGCCACGCAATGGCAACAGGAGCAGGCAGCACCTGGCCGCCTGCCGGAAAAATGCTGTGGATATGTGGGGCTTCAGGCTTCGCCGCCGCCAGTGTTGCCGCCAGTAGCCTTGCTTTCCGTTGCATCGCTGGCCGGGCCAAGGCGGGCCTTCAGCGCTTCAAGTTCGGCGCGGGTTTCGGCCGCCATCGCCTTGACGGCCTCGAATTCCTCGCGGCTCACCATGTCCAGGCCGCCCACGGCCTCGCGCAGTTTCTCGCGCATGCGGGCTTCCGCTTCACGGCCGGCGCCAGCCACGGTTCCGGCAATTCCCGACATCAGCCGCGCAAGGTCCTCGAAGACCGGGTTCTGGTTCTGCATTCCGGGCACTCCTGTCAGTCACGGCGGTCATGGAAGGTGGGGCGGGCGGATCGCCTGCGTCCATACAGGGCCTTCAGATAGTCGATCCGCGCGAAAATACGAGTCCTCGGCTCATTCCGCCGGCTGGGGTGCGGCCTTCCCGTCGCCCGCGCCATCGCCGGCCCCGCTTTCAGCCCCGCTTTCTGCAAGGCCCTTTTCCAGTTCCCGCGTGATGGCTTCGGGCGAACGGGTGCGGCGCGCCAGCGCTGCATAGAAGACAGGAATCACGAACAGGGTCAGCAGGGTCGCGAAACTCACGCCCCAGACGATGACAATGCCGATGGACTGGCGCGACGCGGCGCCTGCCCCGCTGGCAATCATCAGCGGAACAGCACCGGCCACGGTTGCGATGGACGTCATCAGCACGGGGCGCAGCCGGCGCTCGGCCGCCTCGATCACGGCATCCCGGAAGGGGCGGCCGCCGTCCCGCAGCTGGTTCGTGAACTCGACGATGAGGATGCCGTTCTTGGCCGCCAGGCCCACCAGCATCACGATGCCCACCTGCGAATAGAGGTTTATGGTGCCGCCCATGGCCCACAACCCCATCAGGCCGCCGCCGATGGCAAGCGGCACGGTCAGGATGATGACGACCGGGTGCACGAAGCTTTCGAACTGCGCCGCAAGCACCAGCAGGACAAGCAGGATCGTCAGCCCCAGCACCACCCAGAGCGAAGAGCCCGTCTGCTTCAGCTGCAGGCTTTCCCCGCGGTAGCCGATGGCCGTCACGGCGGGCTGTTCGATTGCGACACTTTCGAGGAAGTCGAGCGCCTCGCCCAGTGGCATTCCCGGCCCCAGATTGCCCTGGATCGTGATTGCCCGCTGCTTGTTGAAGCGGCCAAGCTCGCCCGCCTGCGCCGCTTCGCGCAGGCGCACGAGACTGGAAAGCGGAACGAGTTCGCCCGATGTCTGGCTGCGGACATAGATGTTGGCGAGATTGTCGGGCGCGGCCCGGTCGGCGTCTTCGGCCTGGAGCACGACATAATATTCCTCGCCCCGGTCGAGGAAGGTCGTGACCCGGCGCGAGCCCATCATTGTTTCGAGCGTCGAGCCGATGTCGGCGACCTGTACGCCAAGATCGCCAGCCCGCGTTGTGTCGATATCGACGATGAGCTGCGGCCGGGTTTCCTTGTAGTCGCTGTCGAGGTCGATGATTCCGGGCTGGGCCTCGGCGGCCTTGAAAATGGCGTCGCGCGCCTTTGCCAGCTCATCGAAGCTCGATCCGGCAATCACAAGCTGTATCGGGCGCCCGCGGCCGCGGCTGAGGGCGCTGCCGACCGAGGCGTTGCCGCGAATGCGGGGATCCTCGCCAAGGATCTTCTGCATGTCGGCCACCACGTCGCGCGTCGTTGCCGTCCGCTCTTCCCAGGGCACGAGGAAGACGATCATGCTACCGGACGCGAAATCCGCCGTCGGGCCGAAATTGCCCGGCGCACGGACCAGCATGCGGCGGATTGGCTGGCCTTCGCCCACCATCGGAAGCGCGCGTTCCTGCAGATCCTCCATGTAGGTCTGCATCCGGTCGTAGCCGGTGCCTTCGGCGGCCTGCACGTTCACGAAGAAATTGCCGATGTCCTCTTCGGGGGCAAGCTCGCTCGCCAGCGTGGCGCCAAGGGCAACACAGACGGCGACAATGCCGGCCGCCACCCCGCCGACCAGAAACGGCCGGTCGAGGATTCGGTCGAGCACATTGACGTAGCGGCGCTGCAGGCGCGCGAACTGCCGGTCGAACCAGTCGGTGAAGCGGTTGTGGCCGGTTTCGCGCTTCAGGAGCTTCGAGCACAGCATTGGCGTGAGCGAAAGCGCGACGAAGCCGGAAAAGGCGATGGCGCCGATCATTGCGCCGGCAAGTTCCCGGAACAGCAGGCCGACGTTTCCGGCAATGAAGTAGAGCGGCACGAACACCGAGCAGACGACAACGGTGGTCGCAACGACCGCGAAACCCACCTGTCGCGCGCCCTGATAGGCGGCCACGAGCGGCGGCTCGCCGCTTTCCAGGCGGTAATAGATGTTTTCCAGCACGACGATGGCGTCATCGACCACGAGGCCGATGGCCAGCACGAAGGCCAGAAGGGTCAGCATGTTGAGCGAATAGCCGAGCAGATAGAGCACGGCGAAGGTCGCGATCAGGCAAATGGGCACGGTGATCGCGGGAATGATGGTGGCCCTGAGCGAGCCGAGGAAAATGAAGATGACCGCGACCACCAGCACGGCGGCTTCGGCAAGCGTCATCCAGACATTGTCGATGGAACGCTCGATAAACAGGGAGCTGTCGAAGCTGACGGCAAGCTGCATGCCTTCCGGCAGGATCTTGCGGACTTCTTCCAGCTGCGCCTTCACGTCATTGGCGACCTGGAGCGTATTGGCACCCGATTGCCGCACGATGCCTAGGCCGACGGCCTGCTCGCCGTTCGAACGGAAGAAATTATAGCGGTTCTCCGGCTCGACGGCGATCCGCGCCACATCCCCCAGCCGCACCAGATAGCCATCGGAGCCGCGGCCGACGATGAGCTGCCGGAAGTCGTCTGGCGTGGTGAACTGCCGTGTCACGCGGACGGTGAGGTTGGCGTCCTGCCCTTCCACCCGGCCAGCCGGAAGCTCGACATTCTGCCGCCTCAGGGCCTGCTCCACATCGCTGGTGGCAAGGCCGAAGGCAACCAGCCGCTCCCGCGACAGCCAGACCCGCATGGCTTTCCGCGCCTCGCCGCCGATCTGGACGCGCGAGACGCCGCTGACGGAGGCGAAGCGGTCGACAAGGACGCGGTCGGCGTAATCGCTCAGCTCCATCGCGGTCCAGCGGGGATGGATCACGTTGATCCACAGGATGGGCTGGGCATCGACGTCGATCTTGTTGATCTCCGGCGGGTCCGCTTCCTGGGGCAGGTTGTCGAGCACGCCCGAAACGCGGTCGCGCACATCATTGGCGGCGGAATCGATATCGCGCGTGGCAGAAAATTCGATGGTGATGTCCGAACGGCCATCGCGCGATCGCGACGTGATCGTCTCGATCCCCTCGATCCCCGATATCCGGTCTTCGAGCACCTGGGTGATCTGGTTTTCGACCACCTGCGCATTGGCGCCGGTGTAATTGGTGTCGACTGACACGATTGGCGGCTCGATGGCCGGCAGGTCACGGACCGGAAGGCGGAAATAGGAAACCGCCCCCACCAGCACCAGCAGCAGCGACAGGACCGCCGCGAAGACTGGGCGCCGGACCGAGATGTCGGACAGGATCATGCGCGCGCCTCGCCTTCGGCGGCGGCGCCGCGCACCTGCTGGTCAGCCTGCTGCTCAACGGGTGTGACCGGGCCGGGGCCGCGCAGCTTCACCGTCCCCTCGACGACAATGCGGTCACCGGGTTCAAGGCCGGACAGGATCTCGACCCGCCCCTCGCGACGCTGCCCGATGCGGACATCGGCGCGCATGGCCTGGTTCCCGCCATCCACCTTCCAGACATAGGCGCCGCTGCCTTCGCCGATGACCGCCAGTTCCGGCACCGTCAGCGCGCGGCGCGGGGCCGCCTTGATGTTCACGGTCATCAGCATGCCGGGCCTGAGGCGAAGGTCCGGGTTGGGCAATATGGCCCGCGCGGTGACAGCGCGGGTCACCGGGTCGATCACCGGGTCGATGGAGGCAATGGTGCCGCGAAAGGATTCGCCGGGAAAGGCTGCAGCGCTTGCGACGATCTGCAGGCCGGGCTCGAGCGAGGACAGGAAGGTTTCCGGCACGGTGAAATCGAGCTTGATCCGCGAATGATCGACGATGCTCGCGATGGTGGTTCCGGCGTTGACGACCGTGCCGACCGAAATCCGGCGCAACGACAGCCAGCCCGAAAAGGGCGCGCGAATCACCCGGTCGCTGATCTGGGCCGTGGCCTGAAGGGACTGCGCCCTGGCGATATCGACCGCCGCCTGTTGCTCGTCGACACGGGCGCTGGTCGCAAAGCCCTTTTCCTGCAGCTGGTTCAGGCGCTGGAGCTGCAGCTCCGCCTCGCGCAGGCGGGCGCGGCTTTCGTTGAGATTGGCGCTCTGCTGTGCGCGGACCAGCTCCGCGATCACGGCGCCCTTCTGCACATACTGGCCATCGCGGAAATTGAGCTTCTCGATCCGCTCGGTCACCGATGAGTTGAGATCGGCCTGCTCATTGGCGCCTGCCGTGCCGACAGCCTCGATCGAATCGACGATGTCGGTTTCGGACACGGCTGCCACGATGACCGACGGCGCACCGCCCCTGCCCGCACCGGCGCCTGCACCGGCGCCGGGCCCGCCAGCCTTGCCCTGCCCGCCCGGCGCGCTGTCATCGCCCAGCAGGGAGCAGCCGCCGGCAGCCAGCGCCAATCCGGCAGCGGCAAGAAATGCGAGAACGGCGTTGGGCCGGATTTTCAAGCTCGGACTCCTGGATGTGATGCACACTGTCATGGCTTGTGAAAAGCGCTGGCAAGGAAGGCCATGCATGGCGCGTGTTCTTCTTGGTCATGCCTGTTTCAGGCCATATATGAGCGCCGGATGAATTGCGAGTGACAAGCAGCGCCGTGCGGCTCTTTGACCATGGGCAAGCCTTGGGATATCTGCCATTCTTCCCGATCAGGATCGTCGGCGCACAGGCTCTTGCGCGCACGGTGAAAAAGATGCGCCTGACAATCAGTGATGCGCCTGACGAACATGGTCGCAACGTCATTGAAGAAGCGCCGTTCAAACAGGGGTGCTGCGGGCATGGCGCGGAATCGGGATGGAACCGAAGTGCGAAAGCGGGAACTGACGCGATGCTGAAACCTTCTGCGCGGGACAGCCAGGGTGGCGGCCACGAGGACAATCATATGGGCGGCCACATGAGCGGCGATGATGGTGGCGCGGACGGCGGCACCGGCACGGGTGTCGTCACCCGCACGAAGGTGGAGACGCGCAAGCCGTCGCTCTACAAGGTGCTGCTGCTGAACGATGATTACACGCCCATGGAATTTGTCGTCCATGTGCTGCAACGCTTCTTCCGCATGGGAATGGAAGACGCGACGCGGGTCATGCTCCATGTGCATCAGCGCGGAGTCGGGGTCTGCGGAATCTTCACCTATGAAGTGGCCGAAACCAAGGTGACACAGGTGATGGACTTCGCCAGGCAGCACCATCATCCGCTGCAATGCACGCTGGAAAAGGCCTGAATCCCGGCTGGACGATAACCGTCAAAAGCGGTGGCTTTGCGCCGGCTGCCCTTGACGCGGCCGCGGGCCTGCCCTTTTACCAGCCGCGACAATCCGAAAGGGTGGGCCTTTGACCAAGCTGTTCGACAAGATCCTCATCGCCAACCGTGGCGAGATCGCCTGCAGGGTGATCCGCACCGCCCGTCGCCTGGGCATCAAGACGGTTGCAGTCTATTCCGATGCCGATGCCGGAGCGCTGCACGTGGAAATGGCCGACGAGGCCGTCCACCTCGGCCCGCCGCCTGCGGCGCAATCCTATCTCCTGGGTGAAAAGATCATCGAGGCCTGCCTCGCCACCGGCGCGCAGGCCGTTCACCCCGGCTATGGCTTCCTTTCCGAACGGGAATGGTTCGCCAAGGCCCTCGACGAGGCCGGCCTCGTCTTCATCGGCCCGCCGGCTTCGGCGATCGCTGCCATGGGTGACAAGATCGAATCCAAGCGCCTCGCCAAGGCGGCGGGCGTTTCGGTCGTGCCCGGCTTCGTGGGTGAGATCGAGGATACCGACCATGCCGCCCGCATCGCGGCAGAAATCGGCTATCCGGTGATGATGAAGGCTTCGGCCGGCGGTGGCGGCAAGGGCATGCGCCTGGCCTATTCCGAAGCCGAACTGCGCGAAGGCTTCGATGCGGTGCGCCGCGAAGCGAAGGCGAGCTTCGGCGATGACCGCGTCTTCATCGAGAAGTTCGTCGAGCAGCCGCGCCACATCGAAATCCAGCTGCTTGGCGACAAGCATGGCAATGTCGTCTACCTCGGCGAGCGGGACTGCTCGATCCAGCGCCGGCACCAGAAGGTGGTCGAGGAAGCCCCCTCGCCCTTCGTCACGCCGGAAATGCGCAAGGCCATGGGCGAACAGGCCGTGGAGCTTGCGAAGAAGGTGGGCTATTTCTCGGCCGGCACGGTTGAGTTCATCGCCGGCGCCGACCGCAGCTTCTACTTCCTGGAAATGAACACCCGCCTGCAGGTCGAGCATCCCGTCACGGAATGCGTCACCGGCTACGACCTCGTGGAACAGATGATCCGCGTGGCCGCCGGCGAGAAGCTCGCCTTCACCCAGGATGATGTGAAGCTGAACGGCCACGCCATCGAGACGCGCTTCTACGCCGAAGACCCCTATCGCGGCTTCCTGCCCTCCACCGGCCGCCTCGGCCAGTATCGGGAACCGGCGGCGGTCGATGGCGTGCGCGTGGATACCGGTGTCGTCGAGGGCAGCGAAATCTCGATGTTCTACGACCCGATGATCGCCAAGCTCATCACCCACGCCCCCACCAGGCTCGAAGCCGCCGACCGGCAGATCGCTGCGCTCGACCGCTTCTATGTGCGCGGCATCAGCCATAACGCGGACTTCCTTTCGGCCCTGATGCAGCACCCGCGCTTCCGCGCCGGCGAAACGGTGACCACGGCCTTCATCGCCGAGGAATATCCCGAAGGCTTCAGCGGCGCCGAGCATGCCGGCAGCGTGCTGCCGCCCCTGCTCGCGCTTGCCGCCGTCATCGGCCAGGCTGCCGCCGACCGGGCCGCCCATGTCGATGGCCGCCTGAACGGCGATGCCGACGCCGGCACCGAATGGGTGGTCGAGCTTGACGGCGAACAGCACCCGGTCACGCTTGCGTGCAAGAATGGTGTCTATCGCGTCACGGTCGACGGGGAAGGTCTCGATGTCGAAACCGGCGGCCAGATCCCGGCCTTCGGTGTCGTCGAGGCGCGCGTTAACGGCCGGGCGGTTGCAGTCCAGGCCGACCGCGTCGGCTCGGGCTTCACCCTCACCCACCATGGCCGCCAGCATCGCATGCGCCTGCTGACGCCGCGCGCGGCAGAACTGGCCCGCTTCATGCTGCCCAAGGTCGCGCCCGACATGTCGCGCTTCCTGCTGTGCCCGATGCCCGGCCTCGTCGTTTCCATCGCCGTGAAGGAAGGCGACAAGGTGGAAGCCGGCCAGCCGCTGGCAGTGGTGGAAGCCATGAAGATGGAAAACATCCTGCGGGCCGAAAAGTCGTCAACGGTCTCGAAAATGCACGCCAAGGCTGGTGACAGCCTCGCCGTGGATGCCATCATCATGGAATTCGAATAGAGCCAGCTCCGCCTCCTGCCTTGTTGCAGAGGCCATGACATCAGCGAAAGCCGCCGGGCGCCTTCAGGCTTCCCGGCGGTTTTTTCATGCCCGGAACGGAAGGCGAAATGCCGGGGCATCCCGCCCGGACGGTTCCGGAAAATGGCCGGACACGAAGTGGTTGGCGATTACATTTGTTACAATAATGCAACTTGCCGAATCGATGTTAACCACGGTAATGCACTCATGACAGTTTCACTGTCGCAACATATGGGTCGCAACAAACGGGAAACCGTAACAGGGACGCAAAGCTGAAAAGGCCCCTCGAAAAGGGCCAGCAGAAGCGTCCGGCAGGGTCAGGGAGCAGTCCACTTGGGCATCGCGTCGAAACTGGTTGCCGCACTTGCGGCCACGGTCGCCATAACCGGCAACGCATCCGCCGCCATCGTCGGCGGCGCCGTCACGGGCGGCACGGCGGTCGCGGATGGCGGCAGCTTCACCATCATCCCGGCGCCTCCGGAAGTGGGCAATGATGATCTGCAGACCAGCGATCTCATTGTCTTCGACGAGTTGCAGGGCGTGACGATGTCGCGCAACTTCACGCCCAACATCGGAAGCCAGATCCTGAAGGGCGCGCGGGTCAGCAGCCACGGCATCGCCTTCGACCCGTCGCTCTACCGCACCGTCACGGGCTGGGTGGAATTCGACCGCAAGGTGCTCGGTGTCGTCACCGGCCGCGTAAAGCTGAACAACACGCACGATCTTCTGGGCGCGCCTGGCACGGCCTATGACATCGTGGCGGGTGCCGGCGGGGAAGCGAACGACATCTTCACCGTCGATGCGCTCAATCCCTATCGCCTCAACATTTCCATGCAGTCGAACTCCCCGGGGGACTTCGTGCGCGTGATCACGGCTGCCGTGCCCGAGCCTTCCACCTGGGCCATGCTGATCGCTGGCTTCGCCATGATCGGCATGATGCGCCGGCGGCAGCGCATGGGCGCCGTTCTCGACTGACACGCTTTCAGGGTCGGAGATGATGAAGGGGCGGCTGCCGGAAGGTAGCCGCCCCTTTTCCTGTTCAGCCTTCGCCGCCCCCCCGCCTGGAGCGCAAGAATTTGTTACATTTCCTCAGGGATTTGTGTGCGGGGCAGTTTGCATTCCTTCACGCTCTGCCACTTGCTGACCGGGCCTTAACCACGTTACCAGAATGGCACGGCGGACGAACCCGCCAGAACAAAGGTCGCCCGGCCGCAAAAGGCCGGAAACAAAATTGGGTCGAGACAGTCCAGGAGCCGTACCATGCAGAACCTCACCAAATTCTTCATCGCCACGCCCGTCGCCGCCCTCATGATGGGTGCTGCCGATGCCGCCCACGCCGCAACCGAAGCCGCCGCTGCCGGTGGCGCCATGCAATCCTCCAGCTGGGTGATGATGATCGCCGGTCTCGCCATGGTCGGCCTTGCCTCCGGCGGCCGCAAGCAGGCCCGGCGCAGCGCCGAGCGCCGTGGCCTTTCCCGCCTTGCCGAAGGCCATGAGCGTTCCGCCTCGCGCCTCGGCTTCTCGCGCTGAAGCAGCGCCAGGTCCGCAAACCGGAAGGCCCGGCCACCCAGGGGTGGCCGGGCCTTCGCGTTTCAGGCCACCCAGGCCCGACCCTGCATGATCGTCAGGAAACCGCGCGGCAGCCAAAGCGCGCAGGCGCCTGGAACAGGCACTCGACACGGCGCCCGCCCCGGTTCAGGCCGAACAGGGTCTGCCCCTCGGCCAGCCGCAGGGCTTCCTCCACCTCGGCCACGGTCACCACCGGCCGGCCGTTCACGCTTTCCATGATATCGCCCGGCCGGGGAAAACCGGTGCGCGCCGCAGGCGCGCGCGCTGGCACCTCGACCACGACAACACCCTTCTCGGGCAGGCCGGCTCCCAGTTCCTGCGCCAGCGCCGGGGAGAGGTTGGCGATGGAAACGCCGGCAAGGATGTTGCCACTGGCGATGCGGGTGAGCTGCCGGGGCGGTGTCTCCGGGGGCGCAGCCAGCATCAGCTTCAGATTGCTGGCCCGGCCCTGCCGCAGGATGGTGAGCGTGACCGATTCGCCCACGGGCTGGCTGGCGATCTGGTAGCGAAGCGACATGGGGTCGAGCACCGGCTTGCCATCGATGGCATAGACGATGTCCCCCGCCTTCAGCCCGGCCCGGGCGGCGGGCGAAGCCGGGGACACGCCGGTGACCAGCATGCCCGTCGGGCGTTCCAGCCCGGCGGCCTCGGCCGAGTCGAGGGTCAGCGGCTCGCCCTCCACGCCGATCCAGGACGTGACCATCTTTCCGCTTTCGGCGCCGCGCAGGAAGATCTTCACCATGTTGGAAGGCACGGCAAAGCCGAGGCCGATGGAACCGCCGCTGCCAGAGCCGGTGAGGATGGCGGTGTTGATTCCGATCACCTCACCATTCATCGCGGCCAGCGCGCCGCCGGAATTGCCCTGGTTGATGGCGGCATCCGTCTGGATGAAGAATTGCGCGTCGGATACGCCGATGCCGGTGCGGGCGGTTGCCGATACAATGCCCTGCGTCACCGTCTGGCCGACACCGAAGGGGTTGCCGATGGCGAGCACGAGATCGCCCACCTGCGCCCGGTCGCTGTCCCCAAGTCGGGCGACGGGGATGCGCGCGCCGCGCGGATCGATCCGCAGGAGCGCGAGATCGAGCCTCGGTTCGGCGAACACCAGCTTTGCCGGATATTCGCGCCGGTCGGCCAGCGCGACGATGATCTGGTCAGCGCCCTGCACCACATGGTTGTTGGTGACGACAAGGCCCCCGGCATCGACAATGACACCCGAGCCAAGCGAATTCTCGACCCGCGGTTCCGAATTGAAGAGCGAGAAGAAGGGGCTCATCTGCTGGCGCTGGCGCACAACGCGGGCGGTGAAGATGTTGACGACCGCCGGCTGCACCTGCCGCGCCACCGGCGCGAAGGACAGGCTGACCTGCTCCGCCGAGGCCGGGACCATTCGCTCCGCCTGCGGCGCGGCGGACCGGGCCAGTTCGGCCGCTTCCTGCGCGACGATGCCACCGGATCCGGTGAGGCCGTTGAACGACAGCGCCAGCGCGAGGCCGCCCGCCACGCCCGCCGCCACCAGAACCGCGCCCTTTGCCTTCATGCTTCCATACCTCTCGTCGAATAGCACCGCACGCTGGCGGAGTTCGTGATTCCCGACCGCATTGCAAGAGCCTGCCGCGTCGTCCGTGCAGGGCCCATGGGGCGCCACGCTTGAAGCCGCCCTGAACAGTGACAGGATGAACATCAGCCTGCCCCTTTGACAAACGAATCCGTCGCCATCAGCATGCGCTGCAAGAAACGGGAAGGGTTCGAAGGGATGCTCACGCGCAGGCGGTTCGTTGAAATGGCAGCCTTGGCAGCGCTGGCACCGCAAGGCGCCTTCGCCAGCGCGCGCCGGCCGCGGCCATCCTTCGATCCGGCAACGGCCGATGCGTCGGCCATGGCGGCCGCGCTGGCGACAGGCGCGGTCTTGGCGCACGAACTGGTCGAAATCGCGCTCGCGCGGCTTGCGGTTGCCAACCCGCGCCTCAACGCCGCATCCTTCGTGCACGCATCCGAAGCCCGGGACGCGGCACGCCTGGTTTCCGGCAACAAAGGCGGCAGGGCAGGCCCGCTCGCCGGCATACCCACCCTCACCAAGGACATCGTCGAGGAAAAGGGGCGGCCATACACCCGTGGCTCCCGCGCCTTCGCAAGCCGAATGGGCGCAGCCGATTCCCCGCAGATCGCAGCGCTCAGGGCCTCAGGCCTCATCCTCCTCGGCCGCACGACAACGCCGGAATTCGGGCTGCTGCCGACAACCGAACCCCTGCTCGGCGGGCTGACGCGCAACCCCTGGAACCCGGACTACAGCGCCGGCGGATCATCGGGCGGGGCCGGCGCGCTGGTGGCGGCCGGCGTCGTTCCCGTCGCCCATGCCTCGGATGGCGGCGGCTCCATCCGCATTCCGGCCAGCATGAACGGGCTGGTGGGCCTGAAACCCTCGCGCGGGCGGATGTCGGGCGAGGAAGGGAACAGGGGCGTCACCGCGCTCAGCGTGCACGGCTGCGTCAGCCGCAGCGTGCGCGACACGGCCGCCTGGCTTGCCGCCCATGAATCGCGCGCCGGGCCACATGCGCCTGTAGGGCTGGTGACCACGCCGGCCCGCCATGGCCTCAGAATCGGCCTGCGGCCCGGATCGGCGGAAGGCCTGCCCCATGCGGATGTGCTCGCCGTGTTCGAGGAAAGCCGGCTGCTTCTCCAGCGCATGGGTCACAAGACCGTCGATGCACCCTTCCCCTACGACGCCCCTGCCATTGCCCCCGCCTTCGAAACCATCTGGGGCCTTGGCGCGGCACGCGACATAGCGGCGGCTTCCGCTCATCTGGGCCGGGAAGCCGGGCCGGGCGACATCGAGCCGGCCAGCTTCGGCATGGCCGCCATCGGCGCTGCCGCCAGCAAGGCGGATGTGGCCAGCGCCATCGCAACGCTCGAAGACATGGCGGCACGCTACAATGCCCAGTTCGATGCCTTCGACATATTGATGACACCGGTGCTCGGCACGCCGCCGCCTGCGCTTGGCCATGTCGGGCCGGATGTTCCGTTCGAGACTCTGCAGGGCCGGTTGCGCCGTCTTGTCGGCTATACGCCGGTCGAGAATGCCGCCGGCGCCTGCGCGATTTCGCTTCCGCTCGGCATGTCGGGCGACGGGCTGCCCATCGGCCTGCAGTTCACCGCCCCGCCGGGGCAGGAACGGCGCCTTCTTGAACTGGCGCTTGGCATCGAGGCCGCCCGGCCATGGGCAGATCGCAGGCCCCGGTCATGGGTGGCCTGAACCCGCGCGGCGGACCCGGCGCGATGCGGCGGCTCGATACGGGCCTGCTGCTGCGGGCCTATGCCGCCGGGCTTTTCCCCATGGCGGACACACGCGAGGACGAGGATGTGTTCTGGGTGGAACCAAGGCGGCGCGGCATCCTGCCGCTTGACCGCTTCCACCTGCCCCGCTCGCTGGCGAAGGTGCTGAAGCAGGAGCGTTTCCTGCACAGCCATGACCGTGCCTTCGAGCGCGTGATCGCCCTGTGCGCGGCGGAAGCCCGGGGCCGCGAGGAAAGCTGGATCAACCCCACCATCATCGACGCCTATTGCCGCCTGCACGCGCAAGGCCATGCCCATTCGATCGAAACCTGGAACCGGGACGGCGAACTGGTGGGCGGGCTTTACGGCGTTCGCATCGGGGCGGCCTTCTTCGGCGAAAGCATGTTCAGCCGCGAAACCGATGCGAGCAAGGCGGCCCTGGCCCATCTCGTGGCGCGCCTCAGGGCCGGTGGGTTCCTGCTTCTGGACACGCAGTTCCTGACCGCCCACCTCGCCCGCTTCGGCGGAACGGAGGTGCGGCGCAGCGTCTATCTCGGCTTGCTGGGCGAGGCGATTCGCGCGCCGGCCGACTGGGGGCGGCTGGACCGCCTCTGCGCTCAGTCCGCTTCCGGTTGCGCGGCAGGGATCGTATCACCGACCGGTGCAGAGGCCGGTGCGGGCGCGGCCAATGGCGTGGCAGCGCGGTTTGCCGGTGCTGCTGCCGGAGCGGCTGCCTTAACCGGGGCCGATGCGGGCGCGCGCGCCGAAGACCTGGCTGGCGGGCCATCCGGCCGGTTTATCGTGCAGCTCCTGAGCCAGACATCATAGACCGGATGCACAAAAGGATTGAGCGAGGGCGACTCGGCAAAGAGCCAGCCTGAAAACACCAGCCTTGGCTGCGCTGCGCTGCCGGAAACAGTAGCGGACGCCGCAGTCTGCAGCGCTGACTGGCGCTGCTCCACCACCTGCACGAAGGCGGCCGTCTGCCGTTTCTCGTGTGGCAGTGTCTGGTCGCAGGTGCGGAGGATTCCCGAAAGGCGGCCGTGCCGGAACCGTTCGCCGGGCTTCAGCCGGTATTCCGCTGTCGCCCCCTGCCGCTTGTCGAGCACGCCGATCACGGCCACGCGGTCAACGGCTGCGCGGTCAACGGCCGCGCCATTGCTGGCAGTCACCGGCGGTGTCTGGGCGGACAAGGCCCCGGCCCAGGCCACAGGAGCCATGAGGGCCAGAAGGGCAGGCCCCTTGCGGCATGGCATCGGCATGCGCCGGCAACTGGGCATCGGCATGCGCCGGCAGCCGGGCGGCCTCATCCGGCCGCGCCGGTGGCAGCCTCGCCTGCCGGCTTGCTGCCCCCGCTGCTGTTGATGACAGAGCCGATCAGGCCCATCAGGTCGGTTGCGCCCTGGGTGTCGAGGATCTCGTCGCCCGGCAGCAGCATTTCACTATCCCCGCCGGGCACAAGGGCAATGAAGCTGCCCCCGAGCAGGCCTTCCGAGGTGATGGCTGCCGAACTGTCCGCCGGAAGCTGCACAGCGCCGGACAGGCTGAGTGTCAGCACCGCCTGGAAGCTCGCGGGGTCGAGCGTCTGTTTCGTAACGCTGCCGACCTTCAAGCCAGACACACGGACATCGGAACCGACGGTGATTCCGGTCGAGTTGGGGAAGCGCGCCGTCAGTTCATAGCGCGGGCCATCGACGGGGCTGCCCGTGCGGTCGAGCGCGAAAAGAAGGAACCAGACCGCCACGCCAACCACGAGAAGGCCCGTGATCGCATCCGCCACATGATCCTTGAGAAGCTGGGCCATGCCAGCCTCAGTCGCCCGGGGCCCAGGCGTGGTAATCGGCCGCCGCCGGCGCCCGATGTCCGCCGGCCGCCAGCGCGCCGCGCGGCAGTTCGGGGTGGTCGCTTCCCGTCGGGTTGTGACGCCAGGGCTTCTCCCAGGCCTTTACCGGCAAGGGCACATCGCTCGGCGGTTCCAGCCGGCTCTTGTGCAGCCACAGGTGCCATTCCGGCGGCACGCGGCTGCTGTCATTGTCGACAGCATAGATCACCCAGCGCCGCTGGCCGGACTTGTCCTCATAATAGATGTTGCCGTCGGCATCGCGCCCCACCTCACGGCCATTGAGGCGGGTATTGAGCCAGGTGCCGAAGGTGGAGCCTGTCCACCAGGTGAAGATGTTGAAGCCCATGTCGCCTGCCCTACCCTTTCGCGGGGCGGAAGCGCAAGCGGCCAGCGTCACGATTGCATGCCGCCATGACCCCCTGCCCGGGATTCATCACCACTCCACCCGGTCGCCCGGCTTCACCCCGATACGCGCGGCTTCGCCACCGGCAAGCTCCAGCACGGCCGCGACCGGCCCGTCGGACAGCAGCAGGCTTTCCGAGTGCGGCACGGCCATGGCCGCGATGTTGCGCACACGACCATCGGCCCCGATGAACAGCAGGTCGAGGGGTATCAGCGTATTCCGCATCCAGAAGCCGGCCTCGCGCGCAGGCGTCATCGGAAAGAGCATGCCCGTGCGCGGCGCCATGCGGGTGCGGAACATCATTCCGTGCGCCTGCTGTTCGGGGGTTTTGGCAAGCTCCACTCGATAATCATGGCGCTTGCCATCCTGCGTGCGGATGCTGAGGGCGATGACCTCCAGCCCGGTCTGCGGCTGGCCCCGGGCCTGTCCGTGGGCAGGCGCGCCGCGCGCTTCGAGCGGCGCTGACAGCATGACGGTTGCCATGATCGGGGCCGCCGCCATCAGGGCGGCGGCGGACAGCGCAATGGGGCGACCGGCGGGCCTAGTGCGCCTGATCGTCCCTGCCGGGCAGCACCGCGACGGCAAGGGCGCCCCTTGGCCCGCTGTGGACCCGGGCGAGAATCGACTGGCCCGGAAGAAGGGTTTCGAAACCGCCCCGGCGAACCGTTTCCATGTGGATGAAGACTTCGGTGACACCATCGCCTCTCAGAAGGAAACCATAGCCCTTGGTCCTGTTGAACCAGCGAACCTGAACCGGCTCGTAATCACCGGCTTCCTCGAGATAGTCCAGCGGGTCGACGCGACTGGTCGCCCGGCGGCTGGCGGCGGCCTCGTCCTTTTCGACGGCCTGCGAGGTATCGATGGCGAGGATGGCGGAAGCCTGGCGCCCGCGCGGCCCGGCGCGGACAAGGGCTGTAACCAACGTTCCTTCCGGCACGGATTTTCGCCCATGCCCGCTCAGGAGATTGTAATGGATGAGCACGTCGCCGCCATCGTCATCGGGGGTGATGAAGCCATAGCCCTTCACCGTGTCGAACCATTTGACACGGCCCGAAAGCTCGACATCGCCCAGGCTGGCACCAGACGAAACCTGCATCTCGAATTCATCGTCGCCATTGTTGTCCGACTCTTCGCCGGCAAGGCCTCTCACACCTCTCATCGCAGTTCCGATTTCACGTAACAACGCCCGCGAATCCTTCCGGACCGCGAACTTTCTTTCCGACCATCTCCACGCTAACAGGTCATATCGCTTGGGAAAAGCAGGTTTTAGACAAGCCTGTCACATAATGCGATGATTTACACAGCCCTTATCGCATTGGAGTCATGATGGAACTGCAAGGTGAAACCGAAATCCGGGCGCCGCGCGAAAAAGTCTGGGCAGCGTTGAACGACCCTGCTGTCCTGGCCCGCGCGATCGATGGCGTGGAACGGCTGGAAGCCGCAAGCCCGACTCGGTTCGAGGGCGTGCTGAACGCGAAAGTGGGCCCGGTGAAGGCGAAGTTCAGCGGCGCGGTCGAGCTTACGGAAATCGATGCGCCCAACCGCTATGTGCTGGTGGGCGAGGGCAAGGGCGGGGTCGCGGGCTTCGCCAAGGGCTCCGCCGACGTGACGCTGACCGACCTGCCCGACGGCGGCACCAGGCTCGCCTATGTCGCGCGCTCGCAGGTGGGCGGGAAGCTGGCCCAGCTTGGCACAAGGCTGATCGAAGGCACGGCGCGCGGCTATGCCGAAGGCTTTTTCGCAGCCCTCAAGGCAGAGCTTGAAGGCCCGGCGCCGACAGCGGGCGAAGAAACGGCAGCCGCCACGGCCGTGGCACCGCCGCCCGCCGAAGCCATGCCGGCAGAAGCCAGGGCCGTGCCCGGCTGGATCTGGATCGCGGCGCTTTCGCTTCTCGTCCTCATTCTTCTCTACTGGCTGGCCTGAACGCCATGACCGGCAGGGACGAACTGGGCCAGCTTCTGGACAGGGCGCATGCCTGGCAGGCCGCCGGGCATCGCATGGCGCTGGCGACTGTCGTGCGCACCTGGGGCTCCGCGCCGCGGCGGCCGGGAAGCCTGCTCCTCGTTCGCGACGACGGCCTGTTCGAAGGCTCGGTTTCGGGTGGCTGCGTCGAGGGGGCCGTGATCGCGGCGGCGCGCGCCCGCATGGACAAGGGCGGCGGCGAGCGCCTTCATTTCGGCGTGGCAAGCGAAACCGCCTGGGAAGTCGGCCTGGCCTGCGGCGGCGAGATCGAGATCCTGGTGCAGGCAGTCGATGCCAGCGGCTTTCCGCCAGAGCTCTTCGGCCGCATGGCCGAAGCGCGGGCGGCAGGCACGACGCTGAGCCTCGCTGCCGATTTCGCCAGCGGCCGCACGTTGGAAGGCAATCAGGGCGATTTCGTCTTCCGCATCGATCCGCCCCTGCGGCTGATCATGGTAGGCGCCGTGCACATCGCCCAGACACTGGCGCCCATGGCGGCGATGCTGGGCTACCAGCCGCTCATCGTCGATCCACGCGGGGCCTTTGCCGCCGGCCCGCGCTTTGCCGGCTATTCGGTGGATGGACGCTGGCCGGATGAGGCGATGGCCGACTGGAAGCCCGATTCGGCCACCGCCGTCGTCACCCTCACCCATGATCCCAAGCTGGATGATGTGGCGCTGGCCGAAGCGCTGCGCTCCCCCGCTTTCCACATCGCGGCCCTCGGCTCCCGCAAGACCCATGCGGCGCGGCTCGAACGGCTTTCGGCGCAGGGCTTTTCCGATTCTGATCTGGCCCGCATCGAAGGCCCGGCCGGGCTCGACATCGGGGCGGCCAATCCTGCCGAAATCGCCCTGTCCGTCGCGGCCGGAATGGTGGCGGCCTGGCGCCGGCGCGCATGATCTTCGCCGAGCTGCCGCTCGACGAGGCCGCGGGCGCCGTGCTTGCCCATGCCCTGCTGATCGGCGGCACCCGGATACCCAAGGGCACGCCGGTCGATGCCGGGCTGCTCGCAATGGCGCGGCAGGCAGGCCTTGACCGGCTGTGGGTGGCGCGGGCCGGGGCGGAGGACATCGACGAGGCCGATGCGGCAGCCCGGATCGGGCAGGCCCTGGCCGGTCCCCATGTCGAAGCGCGCCCGCCCGTCCATGGCCGCGCCAATCTGCATGCGCTGGCCTCCGGGCTGCTGCTGGTGAAGACCGAAGCGCTGGACCGGGCCAATGCAATCAGCGAGGCCATGGCAATCGCCACCCTGCCCCCCTTCACCCCCGTGCGCGCCGGAGACCTGCTGGCGACGGCCAAGATCATCCCCTACGCCCTGCCGGCCGATGCCGTTGGCGCTGCCGGGGGAGCCGGGCGCGACGCCATAGAGGTCGCGCCATGGCGGCAGGGCCTGCGCGCCGTGATGATCCAGACCCGCCAGGACGGCACGGCCGACAAACTGCTGGAAAAGGCGCGGGACGTGACCGCCCGCCGGCTTTCGCTGCTGGGCATCCGGCTGGAAGAGGCCGCCCCAGTGCCGCACGCTGTCGCGCCACTGTCCAGTGCCATCGCCGCCGCACGGGCGGACCTGTTGCTGGTGGCCGCCGCCACCGCAACCACCGACCGGGCCGACGTGGTGCCGGCAGCACTTGTTGCCGCCGGCGGCCGGATCATCCGGCTGGGCATGCCGGTGGACCCCGGGAATCTGCTGCTTCTGGGCACGCTTTGCGGGGCCGGGGGCAGGGTCGGGGCCACGGTCATCGGCCTGCCCGGCTGCGCGCGCAGCCCCAAGCGTAACGGGCTGGATCTCGTGCTGGAACGCTTCGCGGCGGGCCTGCCGCTCGATTCCGGCGTGATCGCCCGCATGGGGGTTGGCGGGCTGCTCGAAGGCTCGGGGCGGCTTTCCCCCTGGGGGTGGAGCGGGTGACGGTCGGCGCAATCCTTCTGGCGGCCGGCGCGTCGCGGCGCATGGGGGCGGCAAAGCTGGCCCTGCCCATCGCCGGCCGGCCGATGATTGCCCGCACGCTCGATGCCGTCGCCGAGGCCGGTATTCCGGCCCTGATGGTCACGGGCGCACATGCAGATGCCGTGCTGGAAGCCGCACCCGGCGTGCCCCATGTGCACGCCGCTGAACATGCGGAGGGGCTGGCCGAAAGCCTGAAGGCCGGGCTGGCCGCCTCCCCGGCGGACTGGACAGCCGCCCTTGTCGTTCTGGGGGACATGCCCTTTGTCCTGCCATCGACCCTGCGGGCGCTCGCGGCCCGGCTGGAAGCCGGGGCAATGGCGGTCGTGCCGGTGGTGGTTGGCAGGCGCGGCAACCCGGCGGGTTTTGCCCGCGCCGCCTGGCCAAGGCTGATGGCGCTGTCGGGCGACAGGGGCGCGCGCACGTTGCTCGATGCGCTGGGGGCAATGGACATCCCCGTCGACGATCGGGGCATATTGCGCGACATCGACCGGCCGGAAGACCTGCCCGGCGAGGAAACGCCCGATCCGGAAGTGCGGCCATGAAAAACCGGCCATGAAAATGGGGGCAGCCCGGCAGGCCGCCCCCTTCCTGTCTCTCGCCGGTTTCCGTGGAAGCCGGTCGGGCGTCAGTTCTTCGCCTTGTCCACCAGCTTGTTCTTGGCGATCCACGGCATCATGGCGCGCAGGCGTCCACCGACTTCCTCGATCGGGTGGGCGGCGGCGGCCTTGCGGCTGGCCTTCAGCTCGGGCTGGCCGGCACGATTGTCGAGGATGAAGTTCTTCACGAAGCGGCCGGCCTGGATGTCGGCCAGCACGCGCTTCATCTCGGCCTTGGTTTCGGCGGTGATGATGCGCGGGCCGGTGGTGATGTCCCCATATTCGGCCGTGTTCGAGATGGAGTAGCGCATGTTGGCGATGCCGCCTTCATAGAGCAGGTCGACGATCAGCTTGGTTTCGTGAAGGCACTCGAAATAGGCCATTTCCGGCGCGTAGCCGGCTTCGACCAGCGTTTCGAACCCGGCCTGGATCAGGTGGGTGATGCCGCCGCACAGCACGGCCTGCTCACCGAACAGGTCGGTTTCGCATTCCTCGCGGAAGTTGGTCTCGATGATGCCCGAGCGCCCGCCGCCGATGGCCGAGGCGTAGGAGAGCGCGACATCCATGGCGTTGCCGCTGGCGTTCTGGGCCACGGCCACGAGGCAGGGCACGCCGCCGCCCTTCTGATATTCGGAGCGCACGGTGTGGCCGGGGCCCTTGGGCGCGATCATGATCACATCGAGGTCGGCGCGCGGCTCGATCAGCCCGAAGTGGACATTGAGGCCATGGGCGAAGGCAAGGGCCGCGCCCTGCTTCAGATTGGCGGCGAGATCATCGGCATAGATGGCAGCCTGATGCTCGTCGGGCGCGAGGATCATGACGATATCGGCCCAGGCGGCGGCTTCGGCGTTCGACATCACCTTGAAACCGGCGCCTTCGGCCTTGGCGGCCGTGGCCGAACCGGGGCGAAGCGCGATGGCGACTTCGGCGACGCCGCTGTCGCGCAGGTTCTGGGCATGGGCATGGCCCTGGCTGCCATAGCCGACAATGGCGACCTTCTTGGACTTCACCAGCGCCAGATCGGCATCGGCATCATAATAAACGCGCATCAAATGGTCCTTCGTGATGGCTGTGCCCGGGCGCAAGGCCCGGCGGGGGGTGAACAGGTCCGGGCACGCGGCCCGGCAATCGCTGAAGGCGTTACAGCGCCGTGGCGCCGCGCGAAAGTGCGACGACACCGCCGCGCGCCACTTCCACAAGGCCGACTTCGCGCATCAGCTCGATGAACTGGTCGACCTTGGTGGTGGAACCGGAGACCTCGAAGACGAAGCTCGATGTCGTCGTGTCCACCGGACGGGCGCGGAAGATGTCCGCCAGCCGCAGCGCCTCGACCCGCTTCTCGCCGGTGCCGGCCACCTTCACCAGCGCCAGTTCGCGCTCCACATGGGGGCCAAGCGCCGTCAGGTCGGTGACGCTGTGCACGGGCACGATTCGGTCGAGCTGGGCGCGGATCTGGTCGATCACGCGGCTCGGGCCGGTCGTCACGATCGTGATGCGGCTGACGGCATGGTCTTCCGAAACATCGGCAACCGTCAGGCTCTCGATATTGTAGCCGCGCGCGGAAAACAGGCCGGTGATGCGGCCGAGCACGCCGGATTCATTGTCGACAAGGATGGAAAGCGTGTGCCGCTCCTGCGGCTCTTCAGCCGCATGGGCGCCGGTGTGCATGTCGGGAACTGTCGCCATCAGACCAGCGCCTCCGCCGCGCGATCGAAACTGCCGCTCACCTGATCGGGGCCGAGCAGCATGTCGGTGTGGGCCGCACCCGATGGAATCATCGGGAAGCAGTTGGTGAGCTTTTCCACCCGGCAATCAACGAAGACCGGGCCATCATGCGCCAGCATGGCGGCAATGCCCGAATCCAGTTCGTCGACCGTTTCGATGCGGATGCCCTTCCAGCCATAGGCTTCGGCCAGCTTCACGAAATCGGGCAGGCTTTCGGAATAGCTGTGCGAATGCCGGCCTTCATAGGTGAGATCCTGCCACTGGCGGACCATACCCATATATTCATTGTTGAGCACGAACACCTTCACCGGCAGCTCATACTGGTGGGCGGTGGCCAGTTCCTGGATATTCATCTGGATCGAGGCCTCGCCGGCGATGTCGATCACCAGCGCCTTCGGGTTGCCCAGCTGCGCGCCGATGGCAGCCGGCAAGCCATAGCCCATCGTGCCGAGACCGCCGCTGGTCAGCCACTTGTTCGGCTTCTCGAAGTGGAAATGCTGGGCGGCCCACATCTGGTGCTGCCCCACTTCGGTGGTGATGATCGGGTCACGCGTGTGCGTGGCGGCCCACAGCCGGGCGATGGCATGCTGCGGCATGATCGCCTGGCCTTCCTGCTGATAGGCAAGCGAACCGCGCGCGCGCCAGCCCTTGATCCGCGCCCACCATTCATCGGTGATCGCGGGCCGGGCGCCACGGGCGCGCCAGATCTTCAGCATGTCATCGAGCACATGGCCGACATCGCCTTCGATCGCGAGGTCGATGCGCACCGTCTTGTTGAAGCTGGACGGGTCGATATCGACATGGATCTTGCGGCTGCCGGGCGAGAAACCGTCAAGCCGGCCAGTGACCCGGTCGTCGAAGCGCGCGCCGAGGCAGAGCATCAGATCGCACTGGTTCATCGCCATATTGGCTTCGTAGGTGCCGTGCATGCCCAGCATGCCGAGGAACTGCGGATCGCTGGCGGGAAAGGCGCCAAGGCCCATCAGCGTGGACGTGACGGGCGCCTTTGTCAGCCGCGCCAGTTCGCACAGCACCTGGGCGGCTGCCGGGCCGGAATTGATGATGCCGCCACCCGTGTAGAGGATCGGGCGCTCGGCGCTGGCCAGCATTTCCACCGCCGCCTCGATCGCCGCCAGGTCGCCCTTCACACGCGGGCTGTAGGTCTTGTGGCGGATCGGGCCGGGGCGCCGGTACTGGGCCATGCCCACCTGCACGTCCTTCGGAATATCCACCACGACCGGGCCGGGGCGGCCTGTGGTGGCGATGTGGAAGGCCTCGTGGATCACGTCACCGAGGCGCGCGGCCTCCTTCACGAGGTAATTATGCTTGGAGCAATGCCGGGTGATGCCGACGGTGTCGCATTCCTGGAAGGCGTCCGAGCCGATCAGATGCGTGGGCACCTGGCCTGTCAGCACCACGACGGGAATGGAATCCATCAGCGCATCGGTGATTCCGGTCACGGCATTGGTGGCGCCGGGCCCGGAGGTGACAAGCACCACGCCGGGCTTTCCGGTCGAGCGGGCATAGCCTTCGGCAGCATGCACCGCGGCCTGCTCGTGGCGCACGAGGATGTGCTGAATGGACCGCTGCCGGAACAGGGCATCGTAAATCGGCAGGACGGCGCCGCCCGGATAGCCGAAAATCGTGTCCACACCGAGGTCCGTCAGGGCCTGCACGATGATTTCCGCGCCGTTCATCTCCCGGCCGTGCATGTCTCGCTTCCTTGTTGTTCTCTATTCCATGTGAGCGCCGCCGCATAAGGGGGGTGGCGCAGGCTGTCAATGACCGGATCGCCAATTAATTCCATAAACAGGCCTTATCACGCAATATTATTGCTTTCAAGACGTTCACATGGTGCAATTCATGCGGAAAAAACGCCCCTTCCCTGTGTCGTCCCGCAGTTTTCGAATCATCCGGCCAGTGGTGCCGCCTGCCCGAAAAGGCTGGCCTGCCCGCCGCTTGCAAACCATGTGCGCTGGCGCTTGGCGTAGCGCCGCGTCTCCAGCCTGGCGCGCGCAATGGCCTCTTCCAGCGACAGCCGCCCATCCAGATAGGCAAGGAGCGGCGGCACGCCGAGCGCCTTCATGACGGGCAGGTCCGGCGAAAGCCCGCGCGCCCGCAGGCGGCGCACCTCGTCGAGCGCGCCCTCGGCCATCATCCGGTCGAAGCGCAGGTCGCAGGCGGCGTTGAGCGCCGCCCGGTCTGGCAGCAGAACCCGTGCTCCCAGCGCCACGGCATCTCCCAGCCCGCCGCCGGTTTCCGCCTGCCAGGCGGCAAGCGAACGCCCCGTCGCGCGCATGACTTCGAGCGCCCGGGCATTTCTCTGCCGGTCATTGGGGTGGAGCCGCGCGGCCATCAGCGGATCTTCCCGTTCGAGTGCCGCGCGCAGGGCTGGCGCATCCAGGGCGCGCACCGGCGCCCGCACGGCTTCCGGCACCGGCGGGACATCCGCGATTCCCGCAATCAGCACCTTCAGGTAAAGCCCGGTTCCGCCAACCAGGATCGGCAGGCGGCCGCCCGCATGGGCCGCCCCGATCTCGGCCCGGGCGAGCGCCGCCCAGCGGGCGGCCGTGCAGCTTTCGGCGCCGTCGATGATCCCGTACAGCCGGTGCGGCACGCCCTCCATCTCCGCCTCGGCCGGGCGGGCGGAGAGGATGCGCAGGTCGGCATAGACCTGGCTTGCATCGGCGTTGATGATGACGCCATTGCACGCATGGGCGATTTTCAGGGCAAGGGCCGACTTGCCCGATGCTGTAGGCCCTGCAATGACGGCCAGAGGAGGCTTCATCCCCAACATGTCAGCTGCGCACCCTTCGCTCATCGTCACCCTGTCTTCGCCGCACGGCTTGTCGCAGGCGGCGCCTGCCGCCGCAAGCGAGGCGCTGCGCGCGGCCGGCGGCCTCGTCAGCGCAGAGGTCGCCTTCGACCCGCCCTACGCGATCGATCTTGTCGTGCGCGGGCTGTCCGCGCCGGCCGCACGCGCGGCCATCGAACTGGAAACCGAAGGCTTCGACATCGTGGCGCAGCCAGCCGGCCCGGCGCGGCTGAAGCGTTTGCTGGTGGCCGACATGGATTCGACCATGATCGGGCAGGAATGCATCGACGAACTGGCAGATTATGCCGGGCGCAAGGCTGAAATCGCCGCCATCACCGAACGCGCGATGCAGGGCGAACTGGATTTCGCCCAGGCGCTGGAAGAGCGGGTGGCAGCCCTAGCCGGGCTGGACGCCGACGCCATCCGCCAGTGCCTCGAAGAGCGAATCAGCCTGACGCCCGGCGCCCGCACGCTGATCGGCACGATGCGCGCAAAGGGCGCCCGCACCATCCTGATTTCAGGCGGCTTCACGGCGTTTACCGAAACCATCGCCAGCCGCATCGGTTTCGACCGGCAGGTGGCCAACAGGCTCGACATCGCCGATGGCCGGCTGACGGGCACGGTTGCCCACCCCATTGTCGATTCCGGCGTGAAGCGCGCGACGCTCCTGGCCGAACGCGATACGCTCGGCCTGCCGCCCGAAGCGACACTCGCCGTGGGCGACGGCGCCAATGACATTCCGATGATCGAAGCAGCCGGCCTCGGCATTGCCTATCACGCAAAGCCACGCGCGGCGGAAGCAGCCGATGCCGCGGTTCGCCATGGCAACCTCACGGCGCTGCTGTGGGCGCAGGGCCTGCCCCGTTCCGAATGGTTGCAGGCCGAAGACTGAGCCCGCCGGGCAGGGATGGGCTGTCCAGCCCTGCCCTGCCCTGCCCTGAAAAAGGTCTCAGACAGAAGTCTCAGCCAGACGCCTCAGCCAAGCGCCTTCTTCAGCAGGTCGTTGACGACCGCCGGATTGGCCTTGCCGCCGCTCGCCTTCATCACCTGCCCCACGAAGAAGCCGAAAAGCTTGTCCTTGCCGGCGCGATATTCGGCGACCTTGTCGGCATTGGCGTCCATCACCTGCGCGATGGCGGCTTCCAGCGCGCCGGTATCCGACACCTGCTTCAGACCACGCGCCTCGGCAATGGCGCCCGGATCCTCGCGCGTTTCCAGCATGATCTCGAAGACCTGCTTTGCCAGCGGGCCGGACAGCGTGCCGTCGGCCATCAGCGCCAGAAGCTCGGCCCCTTGCGCAGGGCTGACAGGGCTGTCCGCGATTTCGAGGCCCAGCCGGTTGAGCGCGCCGAACAGGTCGCCCGTCATCCAGTTGGCGACCTTTTCCGCCACGTCGCGCGCCGGCTTGCCCTGCCTGCCGGCACTGTCGGCGAGCAGCGCCTCGAACCAGCGCGAGGAATCGGCATCGGCCGTCAGCACGCCCGCCAGATAGGAGGACAAGCCAAGCTCGGTTTCGAAACGGGTGCGCTTGGCGGCCGGAAGCTCGGGCAGGCTGGCGCGGCATTCCGCGACGAAGGCCTCGGTCAGCTCCAGCGGCAGCAGGTCCGGCTCGGGGAAATAGCGATAGTCGTGCGCGTCTTCCTTGGAGCGCAGCGAGCGCGTCTCGCCCCGGTCGGGGTCGAAGAGGCGGGTTTCCTGATGGATGGTCCCGCCATCCTCCAGAATCTCCACCTGCCGGCGCGCTTCATAGACGATCGCCTGCTGGATGAAGCGGATGGAGTTGACGTTCTTGATCTCGCAGCGCGTGCCGAACTCCTCGCCCGGGCGGCGGACGGAGACGTTCACGTCCGCGCGCATCGAGCCTTCCTGCATGTTTCCGTCGCAGCTGCCGATGGCGCGCAGGATGGAGCGCAGCGAAGAAACATAGGCCGCAGCCTCGGCGGGGGAGCGCATGTCCGGCCGGGAGACGATTTCCATCAGCGCCACGCCCGAGCGGTTGAGATCGACATAGCTGCGATCGGGGCTGAGATCGTGGATCGACTTGCCGGCATCCTGTTCGAGGTGGATCCGCTCGATGCCGATGGTCCGGCGGCTGCCGTCCTCCAGTTCGATCTCGATCGCGCCCTCGCCCACCACCGGATGCTGGAATTGCGAGATCTGGTAGCCCTGCGGCAGGTCGGCATAGAAATAATTCTTGCGGTCGAAGCGCGACCAGCGGTTGATCTGCGCGCCGAGTGCCAGCCCCGTGCGCACGGCCTGGCGCACGCACTCGCCGTTGAGCACCGGCAGCATGCCGGGCATGGCGGCATCGATGAAGCTCACCTGGCTGTTCGGCTCCCCCCCGAAGGCGGTTGCCGCGCCGGAAAACAGCTTGGCCCTGGAAATGACCTGGGCATGGACCTCCAGCCCGATCACGAGTTCCCACGGGCCGGTGCGGCCCTCGATCCGATATGCGTCAGCCATGGTCGCCTCTTGGCGCGGCGCAGCCTCCAAGACAAGAGGCTGGTCCGCCGCAACGCCATCCAGCGCCTGAAGGCGCGCGCGCATTAACCCTACCGGGGCATTGATTTGCACGCACACTGCCAATAGCATGATGCAGTCAGGTGGCGGCGGGGCAGCTGCCACCCGATACTGGAGTGCGAACTGTTTCGCGCACTCCGTGTTCAGGGGGTTTGCGTTGCGTATTGTATGTCCAAGTGCATGGGCGCGCCTGTCGGCGCGTATCGGGAATGTGGGCGCATGAGCGTGGCGCCCGAAGCAATATCCCGCCGCGAAGCGCCGGCCGGCCCGCCATCCCTGGAGGATGCACCCGCCCGGCCCGGAATCCCGGCACTGCCGGCCCTTATCCTCGCGCTTCTCCTTCTGTTTCCCATATTGCTGACCCCGGTGGTTCCCGGCGTCGATTATTACGCCCATGTGTTCCGCTATCACATACTGGCAGACAATGGCGAAACGGCCCGCCTCGCGGCCAATTACACGCCAGACTGGAAGCTGCTGCCCAATCTGGGCCTCGATGTGCTGGCTACCGGACTGCTTGCCATCTTCCCGCCGCTGGTGCTGGCCCGGCTGCTGGCGGCGGGGCTGGTGCTTGGCATGGTCGGCAGCGTGCTGTTCCTTGCCCGCGCTGCCGGCGGAACTTTCCCCTTCATCACGCTGATGCTGGCCTGTTTCACCGGCTACAGTCACATCTTCATCTGGGGCTTCTCGAACTTCCTGCTCGGGCTGATCCTGCTGCTCACCGGGCTTGGCCTGTGGCTGAAACTGGCGCCACGGCCGGGGCTGCAACTGGCGGTGGCCGTGGCGCTCGGCATCCTTCTCATGCTCTTGCATGCGCTTGCCTTTGCAATCTGGGGCCTGCTGCTTGCAGCCATCGAGCTTGAAACCGCCCACCGTCAGCGCGACATGGCGCCCGCCCGCCTTATGCACCGCGCGATCAGGCTCGGCCTTGTCGCGGGCGGGCCATTCGCCATCTTCCTGTCGTCCCGAACGGCCGAGGCGCCGCAGGGCGTCACGTCAGCCTTCGGTTCGCTTGCCGCCGAGGCCGAACGCGGCACGGCATGGGACCGCATCATCGAGGAAGGCCTGAGCCGGCTCGATCTCTTCCTGCGCGTCGCGGACAGTCTGACGCCTTGGGCGGACCGAGCAATCGGCATCGGCATCATTGCCATCCTCGCCACCGGGTTGCTGTCGGGCGCCCTGCGGCTTCAGCCCGGCCTGCGGCTGGCCGTGGTCGTGGCCGCTCTGCTTGCCGTGCTGGCGCCGCCCAGCATGTTCGGCAGCGCCTATGTGAACGACCGCATGCCGCTCGTGCTACTGGCCCTGGTTGCAGCGGCGGTGCGCCCCGCAAGGCAGGAAACCGAAGGGAACCACACAATCCCGGGGTCTGCCTTCACGCCGCTTCTTGCCATTCTGCTGGCCGCGCATCTCGTCCTCGTCTCGGCGAGTTTCTGGTCCGCCGGCAGGCTTTACGGGAATTTCCGGGCCGACATGGCCCGGCTTGGCCCGGCTACGGGCGAAACGGCGGCGGCCCTCTATTTCCGTGGTATCGGGCGCGCTGGCCTGCTTCCCCAATGCTCGCCGCTTCTGCATGTCATGGCGCTCGATACCGGCACCGCCGCCCACACCTTCGCCAACCCGACACAGCAGCCGCTTCGCCTTGATGGCCCGCTCGCCACTGCCATGGAGAAGCGCCAGACGCTTATGAGTCCGGCGGCGCTCGCCGAAGACCGCTTGGCGGCGTCCATGGCCCAACGCGAGCAGCGCATCGCCGCCCTGCTCGATGCCGGCTTCTCGGTTGTCCTTGCCTGCGATGCCGGGGGCCTGCCTGCCACGGGCGGGCGGATCGAGCGCCTCGCCGGCCGCGGCTTCTGGGGGCTTTACCGGCTCGCCCCGCCACAGATGGCCGATACCGCCTCCCGCCTGGAGATCGCTGCATGAACGCCATCAGGAATCATGCGACCGGCCGCGAGCCGCTGCACCTGAGCTTCGTGGTGCCCGTGTTCGATGAAGAGGAGACCGTCGGCCATTTCGTCCGCCGGGTGAACGAACTGTTCGACCCGGCCCATTACCGGCTGGACATGGTTTTCGTGAACGATGGCAGCCGCGACTCCACCCTCGACAGGCTGCTGGAACTGCAGCGACAGGATGGGCGTATCCGCATCGTCGATCTCAGCCGCAACTTCGGCAAGGAGGCAGCGCTCAGCGCCGGGCTTTCGGCAGCGCTCGGGCAGGTCGTGGTGCCGATCGACGTGGACCTGCAGGACCCGCCGGAACTGGTGCACGAAATGGTCAGGAAATGGCGCGAAGGCCATGAAGTCGTGCTGGCGCGCCGGGTAGACAGGCGGCAGGACAGCCTGGCGAAGCGGGCCACGGCGCTGATCTTCTATCGCCTGCACAGCCGCATCGCCGATGTGGCGATACCCGAGAATGTCGGCGATTTCCGCCTTATGGACCGGCGCGTGGTGGATGCGCTGTCGGCCCTTCCCGAATCCCGCCGCTTCATGAAGGGGCTGTTTGCCTGGATGGGCTTCCGCACCGCGATCGTGGACTATGCCCGGCCCGAACGCGTGGCCGGGCAGACCAAGTTCAACGGCTGGAAGCTGTGGAACTTCGCGCTGGAAGGCACCACAAGCTTCAGCACCGCGCCCCTGCGCGTCTGGACCTATATCGGCGGGCTCGTCGCGCTTCTGGCAATCTTCTACGGGCTGTTCACCATTGCCCGTGTCCTGATTCAGGGGGTGGATGTGCCGGGCTATGCCTCGATCATCGTCTCCATCTCGCTTCTGGGCGGCCTGCAGCTTATGGGCATCGGCATTCTGGGCGAATATCTCGGCCGCACCTATCTCGAAAGCAAGCGCCGGCCGGTGTTCATCGTGCGCCATCTCTATGAAGATACGCGCGGCGAAGCTCAGCAGGAACCTGCCATGGCTGCGCAATGACAAGGCCAGGCCTCTTCACGCGCATGCTGCGCTTCGGGCTGACGGGCCTGTTCGTCACGGGCGTGCACTTCGTCGTTGCCATTGCGCTCGTCGAATTTGCGGGCGCGTCACCGCCGCTTGCCAATGGCGTCGCCTTCACCGTAGCCACCATCGTCGCTTTCCTGATCAATTCGCTGTGGAGCTTCCGCACAGGTTTCGATGCCGGAACGCTCCTGCGCTATGTCTGTGTCGCCTGCCTGGGGCTTGGCGTCACGGTCGCCGTTGCGACGCTGATGGAGCGCCTCGGCGTTCACTATATCCTGGGCATCGTGGCCGTGACGCTCAGCAACCCGCCGCTGATGTTCGTGCTGCACAACAGGTGGACATTCCGGCAGCGGCCGGCGCCACTCAATTGTCCGCAAGGGTCCAGTGGTTGAGCAGGCTTTCCGTAACCTCGCGCATGGCGCCGCCTTCCAGCAGCACCTCGCGCGGCTCGGGGTGGCTGATGAAGCGGGTGGGGCTGGCCGTCAGGCCATAGGCGCCGCTGTTGTCGATGGCGATCAGGTCGCCCTCGGCCAGCGCCGGCAGTTCCAGCTTCGTCGCCAGCGTGTCGATCGTGGTGCACAGAGGCCCGACAAGCGTGTAGAGGCCCGGCGCGCCATCCGGGTTCGAAAGGTTGCGGATGCGCCAGTTACGGCGGATGACCGAACCCATCATGCCCCACGCCGCCAGATGCGTGTTGAACCCGGCGTCGAGAATGCGGAACTCCGTGCCGCGGCTGGCCTTTTCGGCGATCACGCTCGAAACCAGCCAGCCGAATGGCCCGACAAGCCAGCGCCCCAGTTCGAGGATGAGGCGGCTTTCCGAGAACATCGGCTCGGCCAGCAGCGCATCGATGGCGGGGCAAACCAGGGCTGACAGCGCCTCCATGTCGAGCGGCCTGTCCTGCGGCAGATAGGGCACGCCGAAGCCGGCGCCGAAGATCAGCTTTTCAGGTGGGCGGCCCGTGTGCGCGACGGCGCGGCGGAACAGGGCCGTGAAGATGGTGAAATTCTCGGCAATGGCGTCTGCCGACAGGCTGTTGCTTGCCGAATAGATGTGGAAGCCCTTCAGATCGAGGTTGGGAAGGGCCGCGATCGCGTCGAGCGCCGGCTCCAGTTCCTCTTCGTCGATTCCGAACTGGCTGGGCTTGCCGGCCATGTTGACCCCGAACTGGCGCGGCACGGCGGCCGGGTTGATCCTAAGCACGACAGCCTGTTTCTGCCCGAACGCGGCGGCGAACCCGTCGGCTGCGCGCGCCTCGCGCAGGGATTCCAGCACCAGTTCGCCAACACCCAGTTTCACGGCGCGGCGGATTTCCTCCAGCCGCTTTGCCGGGCCCGAAAAGCTGATCCGCCTGGCTGGGCACCCCGCCGCCATCGCCCGCTCCACCTCGGCAAACGAACTGGCGTCAAACCAGTCCACCAGGTCGGCGATGCCAGCCAGAAGCCCGATGTTGGGGTTTGACTTCACTGCATGGCTCACACCGAAACGGCCCCCGAAGATGCCCTGAAGTGACCGGATGCGCGCACGGATCCGGTCGAGATCATAGACATAGAGCGGCGTGCCGAAGCGCGCGGCCGCCGCCAGCAGGGCCTGCCGGTCGGGCGCGGCCAGGTCTTCGGCCGGCGTGGAAGGCCCTTGCGTCACCGGCTTTCCCCCGGCTTCGGCAGGGCGCCCGCCATCCGCTTGCCAAGGCGGATGCCCGGCTGCTCGACAAGCCGGTAGGCAAGCCATGAGGCAAGGATCACCAGCGCCAGCATCAGCACCGTCATCAGCGCGCCTTCCAGCGGCGTGCGGCCGATGAGCGGCCGGGTTGCCCATGGGTAGCTGGCAAGAATGTCCGGCCCGCCGAAGCGGCGCATCAGGCGGATCACATCATCCATGCGCGACTGGACGAAGACATGCACCATGTAGATGCCATAGGAAATCGTGCCCAGGAACATGGGAAAACGCGTTCTGAGCAGGCGGCTTGCAAGGCCGCCTTCCCCCGCGAACAGCAGCAGGGCCGCCAGGAAGACTGGCGGAAGCAGAAGCGACGAACCGCCGGCGGCGAAGCGGACGACCAGCAGGCAGACCAGGCCCACGCCGGCAAATTCCAGCAGGCTTCGCGCCGGCACGGCAAGCCTGTCGGCCGGGGCGCCGATCCGTTCCCACAGGCGGTGGCCGATAACCCCGATGGAAAAGCCGTAGATGCAGCGGATGAGCCCGTGATCCCATGAGACATTGAGACCATGGGGCGTGACGGACAGGAGGATGGGAACCATCGCCAGCGCCGCCATGCCCGCCAGCAGCGGCATGCGCCGCGCCATCATGAGCCGCCCCAGCAGGATCGCCGCCGCGCCATAGAGAAGATAGGTCCAGAACTCGCTCGCGATGCTCCAGCTCGGGTGGTTCCAGCTGAGGCCCGGCAGCAGGCCGAAGCAGTGGAGGAGGACCAAGTTCAGCACAAAGGCGGTCGGGCTGGTATGGTCGGTGAAGGGCTCGCGGTTCATCACGCCGGAAACGACAAAGGCGCCCAGCGCTTCGACCGCAACGAAGAGGAGGAGCATCACGAGGTGCAGCGGATAGACCCGCATGAACCTGAGCAGGGAAAAGCGCAGGAACGGCATGCCGGCAACAAGCCTCGGCCCGTAGCTGTGCGCGATGACGAAGCCCGATAGAACGAAGAAGAAATCCACGAACAGCCAGCTCTGCCGCACCAGCGGGTTCTGGGTGAGCGGGCCAGCGGCCTCGAAGTGGAACAGGCAGACGAGAAGCGCACAGACCCCGCGCAGGGAATCGAGCGCCTCGAACCGTGTTGGCGGGGCCGTGGCCACCTTCAAACCTTGCAGCCAGCCATTGGCCCCGGGTGCGCGCGCCGGATGACCGGGCGACGCCGGGGCCGGAAGGGCATCACCACCAGCGGGCGGGCGCGGCCCTGAAGGCGGCCGCCCGTTCCAGCGCGAAGGCGGCATCAAGGACACCCATCTCGTCGAGCGGGCGGCCGATCAGCTGCAGGCCCAGCGGCAGGCCGCTGGAATCCAGCCCGGCGGGAACCGACATGGCCGGAAGCCCCGCGAGCGACGCCGGAACGGTGAACACATCGTTCAGATACATGGCGATCGGGTCCGCCGACTTGGCGCCCAGTTCGAAGGCGGCGGTCGGCGCTGTCGGGGTGAGCAGCAGGTCGCAGCTTTCCCAAGCACGCTCGAAGTCCAGCGCGATGAGGGCGCGGACCTTCTGGGCCTTCAGATAATAGGCATCATAATAGCCGGCCGAAAGCACATAGGTGCCGATCATGATGCGGCGGCGCACTTCCGCGCCGAAGCCTTCGGCCCGTGTCGCGGAATACATGTCGGCCAGCGATCCGCCCTCGGGCGTGACGCGCATGCCATAGCGCACGCCGTCATAGCGGGCGAGGTTCGACGACGCCTCGGCGGGGGCGACGATGTAATAGGTGGGCAGCGCTTCGCCCGTGTGCGGCAGCGAGACATCGACGATCTCGGCGCCGGCGTCGCGCGCCCAGGCAATGCCCTGCTGCCACAGCGCATCGACTGTCGGGTCCATGCCATCGACACGATATTCACGCGGAATCCCGATGCGCTTGCCGCGCAGGTCGCCCTTCAGCCCGGCGGACCAGGCGGGAACGGGGACGTCGAGCGACGTGGAATCCTTCGGGTCGAAGCCCGCCATCGCCTCCAGCATGATGGCGCAATCCTCGACAGTGCGGGCAAGCACGCCGGCCTGGTCGAGCGAGGAGGCGAAGGCGATGATGCCCCAGCGCGAGCAGCGGCCATAGGTCGGCTTGATCCCGGCGACGCCGGTGAAGGCGGCGGGCTGTCGGATGGAGCCGCCCGTATCGGTGCCGGTGGCTGCCGCACAGAGGCGGGCGGCCACGGCAGCGGAGGACCCGCCCGACGAACCGCCCGGAACCAGCTTCGCGTCCGAGCCTTGGGGCCGCCATGGCGAGATCACCGGCCCGAAGGCGGACGTCTCGTTGGAGGAGCCCATGGCGAACTCGTCGAGGTTGAGCTTGCCGAGCATGGCAGCGCCTGCATCGAAGAGGCGCGCCGTGACGCTGCTTTCGTAGCGCGGGCGGAAGCCCTTCAGGATGTTGCTGCTGGCGGTCGTCTCGACGCCTCTGGTGCAGAAGAGATCCTTGATGCCCAGCGGAATGCCGGCCAGCAGGCCGGCCGTGCCGTCGGCCAGCGCCTTGTCGGCGGCGTCGGCCGCGGCCAGCGCGATCTCGGGCGTCTCGACCGTGAAGGCGTTGAGCGGACGCGCCGCTTCGACCGCCGCCACATGGGCCTGCACCAGTTCACGGGCGGAAAAGTCGCGCGCGGCAAGGCCGGCCTTCATCTGGCCGAGCGTAAGGTCCGTCAGCGCGGTCATTCGATCACCTTGGGCACAGAGAAGAAGCCATGCGCGGCTTCGGGGGCGTTGGCGAGGATATCGTCGGGGATGCCGCCGTCCGTCACCTCGTCGGCGCGCCAGGCGCGCTTGTTGGGGATCACGGCCGTCATCGGCTCGACGCCATCGGTGTCCACGGCCTGCAGCTGGTCGATCCAGCCCAGGATCTTGTTGAGTTCCGAAGCCAGCGGCGCCGCTTCCGCGGGGGCGAGCTTCAAGCGCGCGAGATGGGCGACGCGCGCCACCATGCCTTCATCGACTGCCATGGCTGGCGCCTAGCAGCGCCCGGAAGGCCGCGCAACCTGAAGCCTGTGGCCCCGGGCCGAAAGCGGAAAACGGGCCATGGGCGCAAGCGGACAGCCGCATGGCAGCAAGGGCCGGCAGGCCACATTTGTTGACAAGCCGATGGGCCTGCCCCGCTTGTGCCCGATGCCTGCCCGGCCCTATGAATGCCGTTAACAATCGCCGCCCGGATCATGGGCTGGCGCCATTCCGGCAGCCGCCATGGACGCTGGAACCGGGGTTAGGAAGGGGTGTGGAATGGGGCGTGCGCGGCTGCTTTTCATTCTGCTGTCGCTTGCCCTGCTGCTGGGCGCATCGGCGCTGGGCCTTGCCTTCCACCAATGGCGGGCCGGCAAGATCGCAATGCTGGAACCGCCGCCGGCCAACTCGCCCGCCAACATGCCTGCCGAGACCGCCCTTGCCGGCACGCCGGCAAAGCCGCCGGTGCTGCTTCTTTTCGGGGACAGCCGCGTCGCCCAATGGTCGCCCCTGCCGGACCGGCCCTACCCCATCATCGCCGTCGGCAAGCCCGGCTGGACCGCCATCAGGCTGGAACCGCTGTTCATGCAGGCCCTGGCCGAACACCGCCCGGCGGTGGTGGTGATCCAGGCAGGCGTCAATGACGCGGTGGCCGCCAGCGTTGCCGGAAAGGCCCGCCGCACGCAGGCGCAGGCCGCGACACAGGCCGCACTCGGCCGCATGGCGGCGGCCGGCCGGGCGCAGGGCGCGCATGTGATCCTGATGGAGGTTCCGCCCGCCATCCGGCCGAGCCTCGTCCGCCGCATCGTCTATGGCAGCCGGCTCGATCGCTATGTGGCGGACCTCAACGCGGCGCTCCCCGCGCTTGCCGAAGCGAACGGGGCGGAGATCTTCCCGACCATGGCGCGGCTGTCCGGGCCGGACGGGTCGATGCCCGGGCGTTTCCGCCGCGACAGCCTGCACTGGACGCCCGAGGCCTATGCCGCGCTTGGCGCCCTTCTTCCCGAAACATTGTCCGCAGATACACCGTCCGCAGACACACTGGCGCCCGGCGGCGCGGCAGGCCCGATTGAAGGGCAACCGGCCGCAACACCGGATACGACACCGGTCGCGCCTGCCGAGGATCCGGCCTGATGCTGTTCCAGACTCCTGTCTTCTTCCTTTTCTTCGCGATCGTCTTCGCGCTCTACGCGGGGCTGCAGCGCAACCTCGTCTGGCAGAACCGCATGCTGCTGCTGGCGAGCTATGTCTTCTATGGCTGGTGGGACATCCGCTTCCTCGTGCTGATCGTGGGCGGCACGGCCCTTGCCTACATGCTGACACCGGCCGTCGCCGGCAGGGACCTGCCCCGCCGCCATCTCCTCGAAGGGCTGGGCCTCGCGCTGGCGGGCGCCCTCATATCCTTCCTGCCGGACCTTGGCGCCAACTGGCGCCACCTGATGACGACCCTTGCCCTCATGGGCGGGGCAACGGCCATCGTGCTGGCGCTCGACCGGGTGGAAAACCGCGAGGCGCGCGGGCGCATTGCGCTCACCATCGGCACGATCGCCCTGCTCTGCCTGATCGGCGTCTTCAAATATTTCAACTTCTTCGCCGACAGCTTCGTGCGCATCACCAGCCTGTTCGGCGGCGAAGTGAGCTGGACGACAGCGAACATCGTGCTGCCGGTCGGCATCAGCTTCTTCACCTTCCAGATCATCGGCTATCTGGTGGATGTTCGGCGCGGCAAGTTCCCGCCGTCGGCCTCCATCCTCACCTTCGCGAGCTTCATCGCCTTCTTCCCGCAGCTGGTGGCCGGCCCGATCGAGCGCGCGTCCCATCTCTACGGCCAGTTCATGCAGGCCCGGCGGATCACGGCGGACGGGCTTTCCTCGGGCGCGCTTTTGTTCCTGTGGGGGATGTTCAAGAAGGTTGTGGTCGCGGACAATCTCTCCCCGGTGGTCAACGACGTGTTCGCCCGTTCGGGCAGCGCCACCACGGGCGAGCTTCTCGTCGGCATCCTCGCCTTCGCCTTCCAGATCTATGGTGATTTCTCGGGCTATACCGACATGGCGCGCGGAATCTCCCGCATGCTGGGCTTCGAGCTGATGCTGAACTTCAAGCTGCCCTATTTCAGCCGCACGCCCTCCGAATTCTGGGAACGCTGGCACATCTCGCTTTCCAGCTGGCTCAGGGACTATCTCTACATCTCGCTGGGCGGCAACCGGCACGGCAGCTTCAACACCTATCGCAACCTGTTCCTCACCATGCTGCTGGGCGGCCTGTGGCATGGCGCCGCCTGGACCTTCGTGGCCTGGGGGGCATTCCATGGCTTCATCCTGATCGTCTACCGCATGCTGGACATCGACAGGCGGGTCATGCCGGTGGTGAACGGCTGGATGGCGACGCGCCCGGCCGCCGGGCTTGTGGCCAATGCCGGGCTGGTTGCCATCATGTTCGCGCTCACACTCATCGGCTGGCTGTTCTTCCGCGCGGGCGACATGGCGACGGTCGGCCACTTCCTCACCGGCATCTTCGCCGGCACGGGTCTTGCCTCGGCTCACTGGGGCACGCTTGGGCTGTTCACCGTTCCGCTGATCCTGGTGCAATGCTGGCAGCGCTGGACGGACAAGCTCGAGTTCCTGGCCGCAAGCCCGCCCTTCATCCGGCTGAACCTCGTGCTGTTCCTGCTATACTCCCTCATCTTCCTGGCGCCCGGCGAGGCGTCGGACTTCATCTACTTCGCATTCTGAGGAAGGCCGGATGACGATGGCGACGACAGCAGCCCCTTCCCGAGGCACGAAGCCCCGCCGCTGGTGGGCATGGCCGCTGATCGCGGCCCTGATGGCGGCCTATGCCCTGCTTTTCGGGGAAATGTTCCTGCGCCTGCTGGCGCCGCAGGCCATGGTCCCGCGCTATGTCACGGGCGGGGCCGATGGCGTGCGCGCCAACATTCCCGGCTCCGCCTTCCGCCACTGGACCCCGGAAGTGGATGTGACCATCCGCTACAATGCGGCCGGCATGCGCGATGACCGGCCGGCGCCGCCCCTGGCCAGGGCGGCGGGCGAATGCCGCATCGCCCTTTTGGGGGACAGCTATTTCGCCGGCTTCGAAAGCAGCTGGGACAACAGCTTCGCGGCCCGGCTGGAAGAGGCGCTGAAGGCGCGCGGCCATGGCTGCCGGGTGCTGAACTTCGCCGTCTCGGGCTTCGGGCCGTCGGAAAATCTCGTCATCCTCGACAGCCGGGTGAAGGAATGGCAGCCCGACCTGGTGCTGATGTCGCTGCACATGACGGATGGCGACGACAATCTGCGCGCCGATCTCTTCCGCCTGGAGGACGACAGGCTGGTGCCGACCGGCAAGCCCTATCTGCCAGCTGTCGCCATCAGCGACCGGCTGCAGCAGATCCCGCTCTACCTCTGGGCGCAGCAGAACAGCCATTTCTATTCCGCCGTCCGCGAGGCCGCCGGCGGCGCCGGAAAGCGGCTGCTGGCCAGCGTGCGCAAGGCGGTCGACGGCCTGCGCGGCACGGGCGCGGCGCCCGCGCCCGCCCCCACAACTGCCGAGGCTGAAGCTGCCGATGCACCGAAACAGGCGCATTTCACCGGCAACATGGCGCTCAACCGCGCCATCATCGATGCGATCGACGAAAAGAGCCGCAGCATGGGCGCGCGCCTCATGCTGTTCGAGATTCCCTCGAGCGGCGGGCGGATGCGCTATGTCCGCGTGTCCGAGGATCTCGTCGGCCCCGACATGCTGGCCCGCATTCCCCACGCGACCCCCCTGCCCCGCTTCCAGGCCATGCAGTCGCCCGAGGTGCAGCTTTACCTCGAGCGCGGCCACCGCCACTGGACCGTGCTGGGCAACCGGGTGGCGGCCGACGTGGCGGCCGACGCCATCATCGCCCGCGATCTCCTGTCTGCCAGCGCTCCTGCCACAGCAGGTGCGGGCTGAAGGGAAGCGCCATGGACTCCCGGCTGTCGATCATCACCCTCGGCACGGCCGATCTCGCGCGCGCCACCGCCTTCTGGGAGGCGATGGGCCTCGAGCGCCGCGCCCGGCAAATGGATGGAATCGCCTTCTTCCAGCTGGGCGGCATCGCCCTCGGCCTCTACCCCTTCGACAGACTGGCCGAGGATTGCGGCCTGCACGAAGCCGCTGCTTCGGGCCGCGTGACCCTTGCCCACAACTGCCGCACCGAAGCGGAGGTGGATGGCATCCTCGCTGCGGCTGTCGCGGCCGGCGGCACGTTGCTGAAACCGGCGCACAAGGCCTTCTGGGGCGGCTATTCCGGCTATTTCGCCGATCCTGACGGTCACCCCTGGGAGGTCGCCTTCAATCCCTTCTTCCCGCTGGCGGACGACGGCGCCCTCATCCTTCCCGGCTGATGTCCCGATCGGGGCCGGTCAGGCGGAGGCTTCCTCTTCCGCCGGGCCAAGCGCCGCCATCTTTCCAAGGGCGATGGCCAGCCGCTCGGGTTCCTGCGCGCCCAGCACAAGGCCGCGCCCGTTCAGGATGAAGGCGGGCACGGCGCTGACACCCATGTCCTCCCAGCGCTCCTCCAGCGCGCGCACCGCCGGCCCGAAGCGGCCATCGGCCAGCACGGCGCCGGCCTCGGCCCGGTCGAGCCCGGCGGCCGCCGCGCAGTCGAGCAGCACGTCATGATCGGCGATGCTGCGCCCTTCGCCGAAATAGGCGCGGAAGAGATTGAGCTTCAGCGCCGTCTGCCGCCCCGTATCCCGTGCCCAGTGGATCAGGCGGTGGGCATCGAAACTGTTCCAGATGCGCTTCGACCGGCCGGACAGGTCGATGCCCAGCGGCTCGGCAATCGCCCGCATGTGCCCGCGCGTGGCGGCCGACTGTTCGGGGGTGACACCATATTTGCGCGCCAGATGCTCGGCCGCGTCCTCGCCTTCGGGCGGCATCCAGGGGTTCAGCTCGAAGGGGTGCCAGCGGATGTCGCCTGCAAGTCCGGCGATGTCGAGCGCGCGTTCCAGCTGGCGATAGCCGATATAGCACCAGGGGCAGACCACGTCCGAAATGATGTCCACGCGAATGCTGCCGCCCGTGCCAGCCATGCCAGCCATGTCAATGCTCCCGCCGATTGAGGTGGGGGCATAATCGCGCTAGGGGCCGCCCATGTCCACACAGCCAGCCGCGCATGCGGGGGATCACCCCGAACGGCGCACCTTTGCCATCATCTCCCACCCTGACGCGGGCAAGACCACGCTGACCGAACGGCTGCTGCTGGCCGGCGGCGCCATCCATGCGGCGGGCGAGGTGAAGGCGCGCGGCGCGGCGCGGCGGGCTCGGTCCGACTGGATGAAGATCGAGCAACAGCGCGGCATCTCCGTCACTTCCTCGGTGATGACCTTCGAGCGCGACGGCCTGCTCTTCAACCTGCTCGACACGCCCGGCCACGAGGATTTCTCGGAAGACACCTACCGCACGCTCACCGCCGTCGATTCGGCCGTGATGGTGATCGACGCCGCCAAGGGCATCGAGGCGCAGACTCTCAAGCTCTTCGAAGTCTGCCGCCTGCGCTCGGTTCCGATCATCACCTTCATCAACAAGGTCGACCGCGAAGGACGCTCCCCCTTCGAGCTTCTGGACGAGATCGCCGACAAGCTGGCGCTCGATGTCTGCCCGATGAGCTGGCCTGTGGGCATGGGCGGCGAATTCGAAGGCCTGTGGGACATGGAACGCAACCAGCTGCAGCGGCCGGACGGCAGCCTGGCACAGGGCGCGCTTGCCGATCTCGTGTCGCCGGCCATCAACGAACGCGTGGCGGAGGAACTGGAGCTGGCCGGGATCGGCTACCCGGCCTTCGACGCCGAAGCCTATCGCCATGGCGACCTGACTCCGGTCTATTTCGGCTCCGCCCTGCGCGAAATCGGGGTCGAGCCGCTGATCGAGGCGCTGGCGCGCTTTGCCCCCGGCCCGCGCCCGCAACCCGCCGAGCCGGCACCCATTTCCCCCGATGCAGCCAATGTCACCGGCTTCATCTTCAAGGTGCAGGCCAACATGAACCCGATGCACCGCGACCGGGTCGCCTTCATGCGGCTGTGCTCGGGGCGCTTCCGGCGCGGCATGCGGCTCACCCAGGTGGGAACCGGCAAGGCGATCGCCATCCATTCCCCCGTGCTCTTCTTCGCGCGCGAGCGTGAAACCGCAGACGAGGCCTTCCCCGGCGACATCATCGGCATCCCCAACCATGGCACGCTGCGCGTGGGCGACACATTGACGGACGGCCCGCCCGTCACCATCACCGGCCTGCCCAATTTCGCGCCGGAAATCCTGCGCCGTGTCGCCCTGAAAGACCCCACCAAGACCAAGCAGCTGAAGAAGGCACTGGACGACATGGCCGAGGAGGGCGTCATCCAGGTGTTCCACCCCGCCATCGGCGCGCAGACCGTGGTGGGCGTCGTCGGCCAGCTGCAGCTCGAAGTGCTGATCTCGCGGCTGGAAGCCGAGTACAAGGTGGAGGCGGTCCTCGAGGCTTCCCCCTATGATACCGCGCGCTGGGTGGCGTCAGACGATCCGGCGGCGCTCAGGAAACTGGGGGAAGAGCATCGCAGCCAGATGGCCGCCGACCGCGACGGCCATCCCGTGTTCCTGGCCAAGGACCTGTGGGACCTGAACTACATCCAGGGCCGCCATCCCGCTGTCCGCTTTTCGGCGACGCGCGAACGGACTTGAGCCGCCGGCGGCAGACGCTAGGCTGGCGACCATGCGCACGCCAGCCCTGATCGCCGCCCCGGCGCGGCTTCTCGCCCCGGTCCTTGCCTTCGCCATCGCCCAGCCTGCACTGGCCGGCGGCGCAGCAACGCCACCGGCCGCCATTGCCCGGCCCGCGATCGAACCCGGCCTTGCCGAAATGCGGGCCGGATTCGCCGGCTGGATGGAAGCGAACCATGTGCCCGGCCTTGTCTGGGGTGTGGTCGCCGATGGCCGGCTGGTGCATGTGGAAGGCATGGGCGTGCAGGATCTGCGCCGCAAGCGCCCGGTCACGCCCGATACCGCCTTCCGCATCGCCTCGATGTCGAAGGCGTTCACCGCTTATGCGATCCTGAAGCTGCAGCAGGCCGGGCGGCTGCGCCTCGATGATCCGGCAAGCCTGCATGTGCCGGAAATGGCCGGCTGGGCGCACGGGATCAGCGTGGGCGACCTGATGCACCACACGGCGGGATTCGTGACGGACGACCCCTGGGGGGACCGCCAGCAATCCATGGCGGAGGCCGATTTCACCGCCATGCTGAAGGCCGGCGTGCCCTTCCACAGCGCGCCGGGCACCCGCTACGAATATTCCAACTTCGGCTATGCGACCCTTGGCCGGATCATCACCTATGTCTCGGGCACGGCCTATCAGGCCCATGTGCGCGACACGATCTGGAAGCCGCTGGGCATGCTGTCCACCCGCTACGAAGTGGGCGAGGTGCCGCCCGAACGGCTGGCGCTCGGCTATCGCTGGCAGGAAGGCCGCTGGCTTCCCGAGCCTGAAATGGCCGACGGCGTCTTCGGGGCGATGGGCGGGGTGGTCACCACCGCGAACGACTATGCGAAATGGATGACCCACCTGCTTTCGGGCTGGCCGGCAGAAGCCGCCGCCACCGATGCGCAAAGCGCGGTGAACAGGGCCGTGATCCGGCAGATGCGCGAAGGCGGGGGCTTCGTCCACCAGCGCGCACGCCCCGGCAAGGACGCGCCCGACTGCCGCATGATGATGATCTATGCCGCCGGCCTGGTGGCGGGCACGGATTGCGAACTGGGCGGCGTGCTGTTCCATTCCGGCGGCTATCCCGGCTATGGCAGCCACATGCTGCTTCTGCCCGATGCGGGGGTCGGCCTTTTCGCTTTTTCCAACCGTACCTACGCGGCCCCTCTCGCCCCGGTCTGGGATGCGGCCGGCATCCTGAAGCGCGCCGGCTTCGCAACCGACAGGCCCATTCCGGAAAGCCCGGCCGTCAGCACCGCCATGGCTGCCGTGCGCCACATCTGGGAATCGGGCAGTATCGACGCCCGGCCCGATGCGCTGGCGATGAACATGCTGATGGATCGCCCGGCCGACCTGTGGGCAAAAGACCTGCAGCACCTGAAGGCGGAGCTTGGCCGCTGCGACCTTGCCGCACCGGTCATGCCCGAGGGCGCCCTTTCGGCGCGCTTTTCATGGGCCTGTGAAAAAGGCCGGCTGAACGGGCGCATCATCCTCACGCCGACGGCCCCGGCCACAATCCAGGCGCTGCGCCTCGCAATCGAACAGGGTAGCTGAGGAACGAAGGTTCAGTCGCCGATCCGGCGGCTGCCCGCATCCATCACGGCCTCGCCGGCCGCGCGGGCGGCGGCGATTCCGGCAACCAGCGATTCCACCCGGCGCCTGTCGGCATCGTCTGGCGGCAGGCTGTCCACCAGCCGCAGCAGCGGCGTGGTTCGGGCATCGGCATCGGCCAGCTGGCTGCGGGCCAGATCATAGCGGGAAAGCGCCATCTGCGCAGCGCTCCAGGGAACAGAGCCGGCCTCGACACGGCCCAGCCGCGAAAGCGCCGCATCAAGCGCACGCTTTTCGGCCGCCATGTCGGCCAGAATGGTATCGAGCGCCCGCTGCTCGCGCGCGATGTCACTGGCCAGCGCCGTGCGTTCTTCCACGGAAAGCGCCGGCACGATCCCCGCGCCCGGCGCCTCGATCACGCGCGGCTTTTCCCCCGGCCGCACCGCGAGCGAAGGAAAGCCCGTGGCGCTGTGGCCGCAGGCGGCAAGCATGAGAAGCGAGGCGGCAAGCGCTGGCGCCCTGGCGGCGACCCTGGGGTGAAACTGCATGATATTTTCCTAGCCGCATCAACTCCGCGCTTGCAATCGGCATCGCCCTCTCCTAAACGGCCGCCCTCGGCACGCGCCCGTAGCTCAGCTGGATAGAGCACCAGACTACGAATCTGGGGGTCAGAGGTTCGAATCCTTTCGGGCGCGCCATTTTCCAAATTATGAAACCCTCCTCCGGCACCGCAAATGCCTGCCGGCGGATCGTGTCCCGTGCGAACGCCATGGGCTGCTATCATCCATCTTGATGGCGGGGCGCGCCTCGTTCAATGTTCCGGCGGGGAATGAATGAGGGGGAGGTCTGTCATGACAGTGGTCGATCAGGTCCGCGTCGCGCCGGTCACGGTTGCCAGAAATCTGCGCCTTGGCGATCTGGGGGCGGCGCTGGCTGCGGGCTGGAAGGATTTTCTGGCAAATCCGGCCTACGGCCTGTTTTTCTCGGCCGTCTATGTGCTGGGCGGAATGCTGCTCTATTACGGCCTTGTCGAGCGCGGGGAACTGATGTGGCTGACGCTCGCGGCAGCCGGGTTTCCGCTGCTGGCGCCGTTCACGGCCGTGGGCCTTTACGAAGTGAGCCGCCGCCGGGAAGCCGGGCTGCCCGTCGGCTGGGGGGTCGTTCTGGGCGCCGTGCGGGGCCGCGGGGATGACCAGATCCTGATGATGGGGATCGTGGTCTTCATGTCCTTCGCCTTCTGGGTGGTGCTTGCCCGGGGCATTTTCGCCATCTTCATGGGAACATCGGGCATCGGCGCCGAAACACTCGGGCAGATAGCAACCGGACAGGGGGCGGTGATGCTGCTGGTCGGCAGCGCCGTCGGCGCCATGCTGGCGCTGGCCTTCTTTTCGATCACGGTCATCAGCCTGCCGATGCTGGTGGACAGACGCATCGATTTCATCACCGCCATCATCACCAGCCTCGCCACGGTGCGGTCCAACACGCTTGTCCTGCTGGCCTGGGCGGTGCTGATCGCCGTCTCGCTGTTCACGGCCATGCTGCCGCTGTTCCTGGGCCTGTTCCTCGTGCTGCCCGTGCTCGGCCACGCCACCTGGCACCTCTATCGCCGCGCCGTCAGCCACCCGACCCCGTAGCGCGTCGTCAGACCGCCGGGGCGCATGATGTCCCGGCGTCCATACTGATGAAAGCCGCAGTGCCCCTTCGGGTGCAAAGACGGCTAGCTGGTTCGCGGGATGCTGGCAGCCATGCCGCCGGCAGAGAAGACAGGCTGCTGACCATGCGCTTTCCTGGGCGCCGGCCGGTCAGGGCCACGCCTGAGGGAGAAACGCATGAACCTCGATTTTTCGGACGACCAGAAACAGCTGAAGGAGCAGCTCCGCCGCTTCCTGGCAGACAAATGCCCGCCGACCACCGTGCGCGCCGTGCTCGAAGGGCCGGAAACGCATGACCGGGCGCTTTATGCCGGCCTTGCCGAAATGGGCGTGCTGGGCGCCGCCATTCCCGAGGAATTCGGCGGCCTCGGCCTCGGCCGGCTCGAGCTGTGCGTCCTGGCAGAGGAACTCGGCCGGGTGCTGGCGCCGGTTCCGGTGTCTTCCTCCATCTATCTAGTCGCCGAATATCTGATGGCCGCCGGGACCGAGGCACAGAAGAAGGCCTGGCTGCCGAAGCTTGCCGACGGCAGCGCGATCGGTGCCGAAGCGCTGGTCGAAAAGGCCGGCCGCCTCGGGCCTGACGGCATTTCGGCCCGCGTGTCGGGCGGCAGGCTTTCCGGCGTCAAGCTGCCGGTGACGGATGGCATGGCGGCCGATGTCGCTGTCGTCGCCGCGAAGGACGATGCCGGGCTGTCGCTCTACCTCGTCGATCTCGGCGCGGCGGGCGTGGAACGCGAGGCGCTCGCCTCGGTCGATCCGGGCCGCAGCCAGGCGCGCATCTGCTTCGACAATGCCCCGGCCGAGCTTCTGGGCCGCGCCGGCGGTGGCTGGGAACTGGTGGAAGCCGTGCGCGACAAGGCGGCCGTGCTGCTGGCCTTCGAGCAGATCGGCGGCGCGGACCGGGCGCTTGAAATGGCGCGCGACTATGCGCTGGAACGCATCGCCTTCGGCCGGCAGATCGGCTCCTTCCAGGCAATCAAGCACATGCTGGCCGACATGTATGTCTCGGCAACGCTGGCGCGCTCCAACGCCTATTATGCAGCCTGGGCGCTTTCGACCGATGCAGCGGAACTGCCTGTCGCGGCGGCCACTGCGCGGGTCGCCGCCACCCAGGCCTTCCAGCATTGCGCGAAGAACAACATCCAGGTGCATGGCGGCATGGGCTTCACCTGGGCCTTCGACTGCCACCTCTTCTACCGCCGTTCCAACCAGCTGGCGCTCGCCATCGGCTCGCAGACCAGCTGGGAGGACCTGCTGATCGAACGCATGCGCCGGCAAGACCAGCGCGCAGCCTGAAAGGACCGCAGATGAACTTCGACGATACCCCTGAAGAAGCCGCGTTCCGCAGCGAAGTGCGGGCCTGGATGCAGGCAAACGCCCCGCACGAACTGGAAGCCGAGCTGCAGCGCATGGGCTTCGGCAGCGCCGGCGCTTCCATGGAAGCAAGCAAGGCCTGGCAGAAGAAGAAGGCCGAAGCCGGCTATTCCTGCCCCAGCTGGCCGAAGGAATATGGCGGCGGCGGTTTCACGCCCATCCAGCGCGTGATCCTGGCGCAGGAGGAAGGCGTCTTCGCCAAGCTGTCCGGCCCCTTCACCATCGGCCATGGCATGTGCGGCCCCACGGTGATGCACTGGGCCTCGGAAGAGCATAAGCGCCGGCTGCTGCCGCCGCTGGTTTCGGGCGAGGAAATCTGGTGCCAGCTCTTTTCCGAGCCGGCCGGCGGCTCCGACCTTGCCGGCCTGCGCACCCGCGCCGAGCGCGCGGCCGACGGCAGCGGTGACTGGATCATCAACGGCCAGAAGATCTGGACATCGGGCGCCCAGCACAGCGACTGGGGCCTGCTGCTGACACGGACCAACCCCGACGTGCCCAAGCACAAGGGCCTCACCATGTTCTTCCTCGACATGCGCTCGCCGGGTGTCGAGATCCGGCCGATCAAGCAGGCGAACGGCCAGTCGCACTTCAACGAAGTCTATTTCACCGATGTGCGAATCCCCGATTCCCAGCGGCTTGGCGACGAGAACAGGGGGTGGGAGGTTTCGCTCACCACGCTGATGAACGAGCGCGCGGCCATCGGCGGCTCGATGAGCACGGGCTTCCCCGAGCTTCTGGAGCTGACGAAGATGCTGGAACTCGATGGCCGGCCGGCCGTCGATGACCCGATGGTGCGCTCGCGCCTCGCCCAGTTCGCCATCCGCCAGAGCGGCCTTGCCTATACCGGCATGCGCTCGCTCACAGCGCTTTCCAGGGGCGAGACGCCGGGGCCGGAAAACTCCATCGGCAAGCTGGTCGCCGGCTCCAGCATGCAGGAAATCGCCATGTTCGCGCTGGACCTCATGGGTGAGGCCGGCGTGGTGGACGACCCCGAGATCGCCGCGCGCGAAGGCTGGTTCCAGGCGGTGCTGATGCGCTCTCCGGCTACCCGCATCGAGGGCGGCTCGGACGAGATCCTGCGCAACATCATCGCCGAGCGGGTGCTGGGGCTGCCCGGGGACATCCGCGTGGACAAGGACGTGGCCTTCCGCGACATCCCGACCAGCGGCCGCAAGAACTGAACGGCCGCGGCCGGGCAACAGACACGGAGCGGGAACGGAGCGGACATGGGTGAAACAGGCAGGATCGTAAGGATCGGCGGCGGCAGCGGCTTTCTGGGGGATTCCAGCATCGCGCCACCGCAGCTGATCGAGGCGGGCATCGATTATCTGATGCTCGACTATCTTGCCGAAGCAACCATGTCCGCCCTCGGGGCGCTGAAGGCCCAGCGCCCCGACCATGGCTATGCCTCCGACTTCACGGACTGGGTCTGGAAAGACAATCTGCACGCCCTGAAGCGGACCGGCACCCGTATCGTCACCAATGCCGGCGGCGTGAACCCGCATGCCTGCGCCGCGCGCATGCGGGCGATCGCTGCCGAACAGGGCCTCGACTTCAGGATCGCCGTGATCGACGGCGACGACCTGATGGGCCGGCTGGACGAACTGGCCGACAGCGGCCGCACGAAGGAACTGTACACCGGCCTACCCTTCCCGCCGCGCGACAAGATCGTCTCGGCCAACGCCTATCTGGGCGCGCGGCCGATCGCCAAGGCGCTGGCCATGGGGGCCGATGTCGTCATCACCGGCCGCTGCGTGGACAGCGCGCTGGCGCTCGGCCCGCTCATCCATGAATTCGGCTGGAGCGAAACCGATCTCGACCAGCTGGCGCAAGGCTCGCTTGCCGGCCATGTGATCGAATGCGGGGCGCAAGGGTCCGGCGCCCTCTTCACCGATTGGGAAGAGGTGCCCGACTGGGCGAACATCGGCTACCCGATCATCGAATGCGCAGCCGATGGCAGCTTCGTGGTGACGAAGCCCGAGGGAACAGGCGGGCTTGTCAGCGAAGGCGTCGTCATCGAGCAGATCCTCTACGAAATCGGCAACCCGCAGGATTACGCCCTGCCCGACGTCGTCTGCGACTTCACGCAGGTGAAGGTCGAGCAGGTCGGCGAGCAGCGTGTCCGCGTGTCGGGTGCGCGCGGCTATCCGCCCAGCGGGCGCTACAAGGTGTCCATGACATGGGCCGATGGCTGGCGCTGCATCGCGGTGATGCCCATCGTCGGCCGCGACGCCGCGCGCAAGGGCGAGAAGCAGGCGGATGCCATGCTCAGCCGGCTGGACAGCATGCTGCGCCAGCGCAACATCGGGCCATATCGCGCGACGCGGGTGGAGCTGATCGGCGCAGAATCAAGCTATGGCGCCAATTCCCGCGCCCGCGACACGCGCGAGATCGTGCTGAAGATCGCCGCCGAACATGATGACCGGGAGGCCTTCGGCGTTTTCCTCCGCGAATTCGATTCCCCCATGACATCCATGTCGGTCGGCTCGACCGGCTGGTTCGCCGGGCGGCCCGAAGTCAGGCCCGTGATGCGGGTCTTCTCGACCATGATCGACAGGGCGGCGGTGCCCGTTACCATCCACATGGACGGCACGACGGCAGACGCGACGGTCGGCGCGCCGCCCCGCCGCTTCGACCCGGCCGACGTGACACCCCCGCCCCCCGGCGACACCGTCACCCCCGGGGCGGACTGGGTGGACGTGCCGCTCATCCAGCTTGCCTGGGCACGCAGCGGCGACAAGGGCGATGCCTTCAACATCGGGGTAGCCGCCCGCCGGCCGGACTATCTGCCCTACATCCGAACCGCCCTCGCGCCCGAAGCGATGCGCGACTTCTTCGCCCATGAATTCGAGGGCGCAGCGAATCCGGCCGTGCGGCTCTACGAGCTGCCGGGCATGCACGCCCTCAACCTCCACTTCCTTGACGCGCTTGGCGGCGGCCAGTTCGCGAGCCTCCGGCTCGATCCGCTCGCCAAGGGCAAGGCACAGCAATTACTCGATTTTCCCGTGAAGGTGCCGCGCACGCTCGCCTGAGGGCTGCATGGGAATGCGCGCTGCGGTTTCAGGGCGGCGGGGTGCGCCAAAACGTCGCGCCCATGGAAAATCCCTCTGATTTGATTGGGATCAAGGCCACGCGACGCCGGCCTTTCCATGGTACATGTCTCAAAGGGGCCCGGTTCGCCGGGCGATAAGCCATGGTCAGGGCCAATCGATGACTGCCTTTTTCCAAGCCGGCGCCTACCTCGTGTTTGCGCTGCTTTCTCTATTCATGATCGCGACAGCCACGGAAGCAGGCTTCGCGGTACACGGGGTGATCATCCTGATCGCCGCCATTCTCGCTGCCGTCACCACGCTGGGGCGGGTGAAACCGCAACCGGCCGGCGGGTGGATCCTGCCGCGCGGCGAGGAAACCGGCTATGCCGACGGCATGATCCTCGCCGGCGTGATCGCCACGGCCTTCTGGGGCGTGGTGGGCATGCTGGTGGGTGTCGTGATCGCGGCCCAGCTGGCCTGGCCGGCCCTGAACCTGGGCCTTGAATGGACCAGCTTCGGCCGCCTTCGCCCGCTGCACACCTCGGGTGTCATCTTCGCCTTCGGCGGCAACGCGCTCATCGCCACCAGCTTCTATGTGGTGCAGCGCACCTGTCGCGCGCGCCTGTGGGCGCCGGAACTGGCCTGGTTCGTCTTCTGGGGCTACCAGCTCTTCATCGTGCTGGCCGCCACCGGCTATGTGCTGGGCATCACCCAGTCCCGCGAATATGCCGAGCCGGAATGGTATGTGGACTTGTGGCTCACGATCGTCTGGGTGGCCTATCTGGCCGTCTATGTCGGCACCATCGTGAAGCGCCGCGAGCCGCACATCTATGTGGCGAACTGGTTCTACCTGGCCTTCATCATCACCATCGCGATGCTGCACATCGTGAACAACCTGGCGGTTCCCGCCGGCTTTGGCGCCAAGAGCTATTCCGCCTTCTCGGGCGTGCAGGACGCGCTGACCCAGTGGTGGTATGGCCATAATGCCGTCGGCTTCTTCCTGACGGCCGGCTTCCTCGGCATGATGTATTATTTCGTGCCCAAGCAGGCCAACCGTCCGGTCTATTCCTACCGCCTGTCGATCGTGCACTTCTGGTCGCTGATCTTCCTCTACATCTGGGCCGGCCCGCACCACCTGCACTACACCGCCCTGCCCGACTGGGCGCAGACTCTGGGCATGGTGTTCTCGGTGATGCTGTGGATGCCCAGCTGGGGTGGCATGATCAACGGCCTGATGACCCTGGAAGGCGCGTGGGACAAGATCCGCACCGACCCGATCATCCGCATGATGGTGGCCGCCCTCGCCTTCTACGGCATGTCCACCTTCGAGGGGCCGCTGATGTCGATCAAGTCGGTCAACGCCCTGTCGCACTACACCGACTGGACCATCGGCCACGTCCACTCGGGTGCGCTCGGCTGGGTCGGCATGATCAGCTTCTCCTCGCTCTACTTCCTCGCGCCGCGCCTGTGGGGCCGTGAACGGCTCTATTCGCTGCGCTGGGTGAACTGGCACTTCTGGCTCGCGATGGCGGGGATCACCCTCTACACCGCGTCCATGTGGGTGGCCGGCATCATGCAGGGCCTGATGTGGCGGGAATTCAACGCCGAGGGGTATCTCGTCTATGCGTTCGCCGAAGTCGTGGCGGCCATGCACCCCTATTACATCATCCGCCTGCTGGGGGGCGTGCTGTTCCTCTCCGGTGCGGTGCTGATGTGCGTGAACCTGTGGCTCACGGCGCTCGGCAAGCTGCGCGATGAAGCGCCGCTCGAAGCCGGCGAGCCCCTCAACCCGCATCTCGACAAGCCGCTGGCGCCCGTCGCCCAGCCTGCCGCCGCCGAATAGGAGCGCGAAGACCCATGGCACTGATGAGCCACAGCAAGATCGAGCGCAACGTCACGGTGCTCGGCGTCCTGACCCTGATCACGGTGATGATCGGCGGCCTTGTCCAGATCACACCGCTGTTCTGGCTGGAAAACACCATCGAGAAGGTGGAGGGCATGCGCCCCTACACCCCGCTCGAACTGGCCGGGCGCAACATCTACATCCGCGAGGGCTGCTACACCTGCCATTCGCAGATGGTGCGCCCCTTCCGGGACGAGGCGGAGCGCTTCGGCCACTACAGCCTGGCGGCCGAGAGCATGTATGACCACCCCTTCCAGTGGGGCTCCAAGCGGACAGGGCCCGACCTTGCCCGCGTGGGTGGCCGCTATTCCGATGAATGGCATGTCCAGCACCTGATCGCGCCCACCAAGGTGGTGCCGGAATCGATCATGCCGGCCTATCCCTTCCTGAAGGAAAAGGAGCTGAAGGCAGCCGACATCGCGAAGCATCTGAAGGCCAACCGGACCGTCGGCGTGCCCTACACCGATGCCCAGATCGAGAACGCGCTGGCCGATCTGAAGGCCCAGACTGACCCGAACGGCGACCCGTCGGGCCTCGAGGAGCGCTATGGCAACAAGGTGCAGGTGCGCGACTTCGACGGCGACCCGACCCGCATCACCGAGATGGACGCCCTTGTCGCCTATCTCCAGATGCTGGGCACGCTGGTCGACTTCGACACCTATGTCCCGGCCGAGAACCGTCGTTGAGGCCGGGCGATGGACTATGAAACACTGAGACAGTTCGCGGACAGCTGGGGGCTGCTGTTCATGGTGGTGACCTTTCTGGTGGTGATCGGCTGGGCCTTCCGCCCCGGCTCGCGCTCCCAGCAGGATGACGCCCGCATGATCCCCTTCCGCGACAGCATCGATCAAGGCCCCGAGGGGGCCAGGGAGTCCGACCAATGAGTGATGGACGCAAGGATCCGGGCACGACCGGGCATGAATGGGATGGCATCCAGGAATATAACAACCCGCTGCCGCGCTGGTGGCTGTATATCTTCTATGCCTGCATCATCTTCGCCATCGGCTACAGCATCGCCTATCCGGCATGGCCGGGCATCAGCAGCTACACCAAGGGCACGCTGGGCTGGTCCAGCCGCGCCAAGGTCGAGCAGGAAATGGCCGCACTGGAAGCATCGCGCGCAGCGGTCCTGAAGGACATCGAGCAGATCCCGCTGGCCGAGCTGCCGAACAATCCGCAGCTCTGGAACGCCGCCATCGAAGGCGGGCGCTCGGCCTTCAAGGTCCACTGCGTCCAGTGTCATGGCTCGGGCGCGGCCGGCGGCAATGGCTACCCGAACCTCAACGACGACGACTGGCTGTGGGGCGGCAATCTGGAATCCATCCACTACACCCTGCAACATGGCATCCGCCATCCGGGCGACGATGACACGCGCCAGTCGCTGATGCCGGCCTTCGGGCGGGACGGGCTGCTGAACGCCGGCGAGATCGAATTCGTCGTCGAGCATGTGCGTGCCATTTCCAGCCAGGAGCATAATGCCGCCATGGCGGCACGCGGCTCCACCATCTTCGCCGAGCAGTGCGCAAGCTGCCACGGCCCCGATGGCAAGGGCATGCGCGACTTCGGCTCCCCGAACCTCACCGACGCCATCTGGCTCTATGGCGGCGACCGCGCCTCGCTGCGCCACACCATCCACAATGCGCGCGCCGGCGTGATGCCGGGCTGGAATGACCGACTGAGCGAAGCGACAATCCGCAAGCTCACCGCCTATGTCCACAGCCTGGGCGGCGGGGAGTAACCAGCATGGCCAGCAAGCCGCTCGATCCGGCGCCGGGCGGTCTTCCCGGCGGCTCGCTCTACAAGAAGCGTGTGCCCATCTACCCCAAGAAGGTGACGGGCAGCTTCCGGCGGCTGAAGTGGGCGATCCTCTTCGTCACGCTGGCCATCTACTACATCACGCCCTGGCTCCGCTGGGACCGCGGCCCCTATGCGCCGGATCAGGCGGTGCTGGTCGATCTCGCCAACCGGCGCTTTTATTTCGGCCCGATCGAGATCTGGCCCCAGGAATTCTACTATGTGGCCGGCATGCTCATCATGGCGGGCATTGGCCTTTTTCTGGTGACCACCACGGTCGGCCGCGCCTGGTGCGGCTATGCCTGCCCGCAGACGGTCTGGACCGATCTGTTCATGGCGGTCGAGCGCTGGATCGAAGGCGACCGCAACGAACGCATGCGGATCGACAAGGCCCCCATGTCGGCCGGCAAGCTGGTGAAGAAGACGTCCAAGCACGCCAGCTGGCTTCTGATCGCCCTGCTTACGGGTGGGGCCTGGGTCTTCTACTTCGCCGATGCGCCGACGCTCCTGTCCTCCCTTGTCGGTGGCACGGCGCCCTTCGTCGCCTATGCGACGATCGGGGTGCTCACCTTCACGACCTACTCGCTGGCCGGGCTGATGCGCGAGCAGGTCTGCACCTACATGTGCCCCTGGCCGCGCATTCAGTCGGCCATGCTCGACGAACACAGCTTCATCGTGACGTACAAGGACTGGCGTGGCGAACCGCGCGGCAGCGCGAAGCAGAAGCTGGCAGACCCGGAGCATGTCGGCGATTGCGTCGACTGTCTCGCCTGCGTGCACGTCTGCCCGACGGGCATCGACATCCGCAACGGCCCACAGCTCGAATGCATCACCTGCGCGCTGTGCATCGATGCCTGCAACGATACGATGGACAAGCTTGGCCGCCCACGCGACCTGATCGGCTACACCACGCTTGACCGCAACGTGCAGGAATCGCGCGGCGAAGCGCTGCAACCGATGTGGAAGACGATCCTGCGGCCGCGCGTGCTTCTCTATTTCGCCATATGGTCGGCAATCGGCCTCGGCATGCTGGCCGTGCTGGCCGGGCGCGAACGGATGGATGTGCTCGCCTCGCAGGAACGCAACCCCGTCTATGTCGTGATGTCGGATGGCGACATCCGCAACAGCTACACGGTGAAGCTGGTGAACAAGGAAGCCCGGCCACGCCAGTTCGACCTCAGCGTCGAGGGCCTCGCCGGCGCCCGCCTCGTCGATCCGGCAAGGCCCGGCGCGCCGGCCGAAACCATGCGCCTGCCCGTCCGCCCCGACGGGGTGGATACCTACCGCCTGCAGGTACGGGTGCCGCCGGCCTCGATCACGGCGGAACAGATGGAAGTGACCTTCCTGGCAACCGCCGCCGATGGCGAAGGCGAAGCGCGCAAGACCGTGCGCTTCACCAGCCCGGCACGCTGAGGAGACTGATGCAATGACCGGGCGTTTCACTGGCAGGCATGCGGCGCTGGTGATCGGCGGAGGCTTCGCCATCGTTCTGGCGGTGAACTTCACCATGGCCACCCTTGCCGCCCGCAGCCACCCCGGCATGGTGGTGAAGAACAGCTACATCGCCAGCCAGCATTTCAACGAGGGGCTGGAAGCCGGGCGGGCGCAAAAGGCCCTGGGCTGGACCGTGACGGCGGACGCGCGCGGCGACGCTTTGATCGTGGACGCCACAAGCAGCCTCGACCAGCCGCTGACCGGCGTGAAGGCGACCGCCGCGCTCAGCCATCCGCTGGGCCGCGGCGAAACACGGGAACTGGTTCTGGCGGAAGTGGCGCCCGGGCGCTATGCCGCGCCCCATGGCATGCAGCCGGGCCAGTGGATCGCTGAAATCCGCCTCACGCGTGGCAGCGAACGCTATTACCTCGAAGAACGCCTGGTGATCGGCGGCTGAACGTGGCGACACTGGCGCCCGGCGGGCTCGACCTCTTCACCAGCGAAACGGACAAGGGGGCACGCCGGCTCGAGCTGCATGTGCCGACAGTCCATTGCGCGGGCTGCATCCGCAAGGTGGAGGGGGCCGTCAAGGCCTTGCCGGGCATCACCCATGCGCGGGTCAACTTCACCACGCGCCGCCTGACGGCGGAGTGGAAAGACACGTCGCTTTCGGCGGCCGACATTCTCTCGGCCGTCGAGGGCGCGGGCTTCGAAGCCCGGCCCTTCGCGCCCGCCGATGCCGAGGCGGCCCGCGAGGATCCGGCATCCCGGCGGCTGCTGAAGGCGATGGCGGTTGCGGGCTTTGCCGCCATGAACATCATGCTGCTGTCCGTCTCGGTCTGGTCCGGGGCCGATGGCGCAACACGCGACCTATTCCACCTGATATCGGCCGGAATCGCGCTGCCGACAGTCGCCTATGCCGGCATGCCCTTCTTCAGCTCGGCCTGGGGCGCGCTGCGCCACTGGCGCACCAACATGGATGTGCCGATTTCCATCGGCATCCTGCTGGCGACGGCCCTTTCCGTGCATGAAACCTTCACCAGCGGCCGCCACGCCTATTTCGATGCGGCGGTCATGCTCATCTTCTTCCTGCTGGTGGGCCGCTACCTCGACAGCATCATGCGCGACCGGGCACGCGCCGGCGTCGCGACGCTGCTGAAACAGTCGGCGCGCGGGGCGCTGGTGCGTGCGCCGGACGGCAGCACCGAATACCGCCCCATCGAAGCCGTGGCGCCCGGCATGACCGTGCTGGTCGCCGCCGGCGAGCGCATCCCCGTCGACGGGCTGGTGACAGAGGGGCGCACATCGGTGGACCGGTCGCTCGTGACAGGCGAAAGCCTGCCCGAGCCGGTTGCCGAAGGCGGCTCGGTGCTGGGCGGCACGCTCAACATCGATGCAGCCATCGCCGTGAAGGCAACGGCCGTCGGCGAAGGCAGCTTCCTGGCCGAGGTCGTGCGCCTGATGGAAGCGGCCGAAGGCGGGCGGGCGCTCTACATGCGCATCGCCGACCGCGCGGCCCGCTGGTATGCGCCCGTGGTCCACCTGACCGCCCTGTTCACCGCCATCGGCTGGCTGCTGGCGGGCGCCGGGCCACATCAGGCCATCGTGACGGCGGTTGCCGTACTCATCATCACTTGCCCCTGCGCGCTGGGCCTTGCGGTGCCTGCCGTCCAGGTGCGCGCCGCATCGGTGCTGATGAAGCGCGGCATGCTGGTGAAGGACGGAAGCGCGCTGGAGCGCATCGCCGAATGCGACACCATCGTGCTCGACAAGACCGGAACGCTCACCATGGGCCGCCCTGTGCCGGCCGGCGCCCTGCCACTGGCGGGCGAAGCGCTGGCGCTGGCGGCCGGCCTTGCCGCGAAAAGCCACCACCCGCTGTCGCGCGCGCTGCTCGCCGCCGCCCGCGCGCAGGGCGTCACGCCTGCCACCCTTGCCGATGTGCGCGAAACGCCGGGCATGGGCCTGGAAGGCGACTGGCAGGGCGAACGGCTGCGGCTGGGCCGTGTGGAATGGGTCGAGGATGGCACGGAGACTGCCGGCCCCGCAGCTGATGCGCATCTGCTTCAGCTTGCCTTCCGGCGTGGTCATGCAGCGCCTGTCAGGATCGCCTTCGAAGACCCGCTACGGCCGGATGCGGTTGCCGCAATCGACCGGCTGAAGGCCAGCGGCCATGATGTGCGCATCCTTTCCGGCGATCGGGAAGCCGCCGTGGCGCTCGCCGCGCGCACGCTGGGAATCGAACGCTGGGCCGCCGGCCAGACACCGGCCGGCAAGCTCGCCGCCATCGAGGCACTGAAGGCAGAGGGCCGCCATGTGCTGGTGGTGGGCGACGGGCTGAACGATGCGCCGATGCTTGCCAGCGGCCATGCCTCCATCGCGCCGGCCACCGCCAGCGATGCCGGCCAGACGGCGGCCGACCTCATCTTCATGAACGACAGCCTGCTGGCCGTGCCGCGGGCGATGGATGTGGCGCGCAGCGCCAATGCCCATGTGCGGCAGAATTTCATCGCCGCCATCGGCTACAACATCCTCGCCGTGCCGATCGCCATCGCCGGCTATGCCACCCCGCTCATCGCGGCGGTCGCCATGTCGCTTTCGTCCATTGTCGTGGTGGTGAACGCGCTCAGGCTGAAGGCGCCGGAATGACCGGCCTGACCTTCCTGATCCCGATCGCGCTTCTGGCGGGCCTTGCCGGCCTCATCGCCTTTCTGTGGAGCGTACGGAGCGGCCAGTATGAGGACCTCGACGGCGCAGCCCAGCGCATCCTGCTGGATGACGGGCCGGATGACGGGCCGGATGATGAACCGCAGGCCGGCCCGAAAGCCCCCCCGGCCAAGGCGCGCGCTGACGAATCCCCGGCGGAGAAGAAACCATGATCCGCGAAGCCTTGCCGTCCCTGCTGCTGGTGGCGCTGGTGCAGGCAACCCAGCCCGCCATCGCCAACGGCATGGTGCCCCTGTGCACGCAGGCCGGCGTCGTCTGGATCAGCCTGGACGGAAGCGCGGACAGCCCGAATCCCGGCCGGCCGGGTGACGAGGCCGGCAACAGCTGCGCCCATGGCTGGTGCCAGTCCCGCAGGCCGAAGCCCGAAAAGGCCTGACGCCGCCCCCGGCTTGCCGGGCCTGGCTGAAGCGCCAGCCTAGCTGACCAGCCTTCGCGGCGCATCCCCGCCCTTCAGCGCCGCGCCCCGGCCCGAAAGCGAGGGGTTGGTCATGAAATAGCGGTGCAGGTTGAAGCTGGACTTGCCCGGCTTCAGGCGCCGGTACTGGCCGTCGGGCAGCATCTCCCAGCTCTGCTCGTCATCCTTCATGTTGGCGACCATCACCTGGTCGAGCACCTGTGCATGCACAGTCGGGTTCTCGATCGGGACCATCAGTTCCACCCGCCGGTCGAAATTGCGCGGCATCCAGTCAGCCGAGGTGATCCAGACCTTCGCCCGGCGGCTGGGCAGTGCATGGCCATTGCCGAAGACGATGATGCGGCTGTGCTCAAGGAAGCGGCCGATGACCGAGCGGACGCGGATATTGTCGGATAGCCCCGGAACGCCGGGCCGCAGGCAGCAGATGCCGCGGATCACCATGTCGATGCGCACGCCCGCCGCGCTCGCCTCGTAGAGCTTCTCGATGATGAGCGGATCGACGAGACTGTTCATCTTCAGCCAGATGGACGCGGGCTTTCCGGCACGGGCGAAGGCGATCTCGGCCTCGATACCGGCCATCAGCGTGGACCGCATGTTGAGCGGGCTCATCACCAGCTTCTTCAGCCCGTGCGGCTCGACATAGCCGGTGATGTAGTTGAACACCTGCGCCGCATCGCGGGCCAGCACCGGGTTGGCGGTGAAGAAGCTGAGGTCGGTGTAGATCCGGGCCGTGACCGGGTGATAATTGCCCGTGCCGAGGTGCAGATAGGTCTTCAGCCCGCCAACCTCGCGGCGGACGACCATCGACATCTTGGCATGAGTCTTCCACTCGATGAAGCCATAGACCACCTGCACGCCCGCGCGCTCCAGCGCCGCGGCCCAGGTGAGGTTCTGTTCCTCGTCGAACCGGGCCTTCAGCTCGACGATGGCGGTAACCGACTTGCCCGCTTCCGCGGCATCAATCAGCGCCCGCACGATGGGGCTGTTCTTGCCTGTTCGGTACAGTGTCTGCTTGATCGCGACGACATCCGGGTCGGCGACGGCCTGGCGCAGGAAGGCCAGGACCACGTCGAAGCTTTCATAGGGGTGGTGGACGATGATGTCCTTTGCCCGGATGGCGGCGAAACAGTCCCCGCCATGTTCGCGGATGCGCTCGGGAAAGCGCGGCGTGAACGGCTCGAACTTCAGGTCGGGCCGGTCCTCGTCCACCAGATTCGCCAGATCGGCGACTCCCAGAATCCCGGTCACCTCGGTCACGTCGCGGTCATCGACATGCAGGGCATGCTTCACCATCAGCTTCAGGCTGTCGGGCGTCGCCGCCTCGATCTTCAGGCGGATCACCTGCCCGCGCCGGCGGCGCTTGATCGCCGTCTGGAAGAAGCGGACGAGATCCTCGGCTTCCTCCTCGATCTCGATGTCGCTGTCCCGGATGATGCGGAAAGCGCCCTGCCCCAGCGCCTCGAAGCCGGGGAAGATCAGCGGGAAGAACCGGGTGAGCACATGCTCGAGAGAGATGTAGCGCGCCGAACTGCCGGGAAGGCGCACGAAACGCGGCAGCATCGGCGGCAGCATCAGCAGCGCCGAAAGCCGCTCGTCATCGGCCAGCCGCCGCATTTCGAACACCAGGCTGAAGCCCTTGTTGGGGATGAAGGGAAAGGGGTGGGCCGGGTCGATCGCCTGCGGGGTGAGCACGGGAAAAATCTGATCGAGGAAATGGGCCTCGAGCCAGCGTGTCTCCTCCTTCGTCAGTTCCGAAGCGTCCAGGATGGCGAAGTCGGCGCTGCGAAGCGCCCGGCGCAACAGGCCGAACACATCCTGCTGCACCATCATCAGCTGGTCGGCGGCAATGGCGATTCCGGCCAGCTGCTGGGCGGGCGTCGCACCATCGGGCGACGGGCGCTCGATCCCTTCATCCACCTGCCCGCGCAGGCCGGCGACACGCACCATCATGAATTCATCGAGGTTGTTGCCCGAAATCGAGAGGAAGCGCAGCCGCTCGAGAAGCGGGTGGGCCGGGTTCATCGCTTCTTCCAGAACGCGCGAATTGAAGGCGAGCCAGGACAGTTCGCGGTTGATGTAACGCTCAGGCCCCAGGACGACGCCGGAATCCACGGCCATGGGTGAAGTGGGACGGGTAAGACTTGCCATGGGCGAAGCTTAGCAGCGGCCATGTTACAGGCAATGGCGCGATGATGACTATGCCGCGCAAGGCTGCGCGGCTGAAGGGCGCGGCCCCTCTGCTTCCTCAGTCGCCGGCCGGCATTTCCTCGTCCTGCCCGCCATCGAAAAGGGCATCCCGGGCCAGCGGAACGCTGAGCGGCCGCTGCTGTTCGAGGGCGGCGCTGTCGAGCATGTTCACCGCGCGGGACAACCCCTCGAAGCTGCGCTCGATGCGGGCGAGAACATAGCGGGCGACATCGGCGGGCACTTCGATCCCCCGGTCGCGGAACTGCTTGTGGAACACCGCCGCCAGAAGCGCGTCATCCGGGGGGCGGATGACCACCTGCGGTGTCGCGGCCAGCCGGCTTTTCAGATCGGAAAGATGCAGGTTCCAGTCCGGCGGGGCGGAGCGCGCCGTCATCAGCAGGGGCCGGCGTTCCTCCATGGCGGCGTTCCAGGCGTGGAACAGTTCCTCCTCGCTGAGCGCCCGGTCGGCATCGTCCCACAGGCGGGCATTGGCGCGGCGGGCGAAGATGGCGGCCAGATGGCTCTTGCCGCTGCCCGTCGGGCCGATGAGCAGTGCAGCCGGGATCGGCCAGGTGGCCCAGCTGTCGAGGAACTGCACCGCGTCGCGGTTGGCCCCGGAGACATAGAAATCCTTCTGGCCCTGCGCCGCCTTCCAGCGCAGCGGCAAAACCATCTGCCGTTCGACGGGCTTCTTTGCCGCCTTCCTGCCGCGCGCCGCCGGAACATCGGCCGGCAGCGGATCCGTGTCCGTCGCCTTCGGGTTGACTGCGTCGCTCATGCGCCGCCGCCGGGCAGAAGCGACCGGGGGCGGCCGGCTTGCGGGGCCGGGCTTTCCTCGATCATGTCCTCGCCCGGTTGATCGCCCAGTCCGGGCAGGGCGGCTTCGGGCAGGGCCGGCGCAAGCGGCGCTTCCCCGGCGACGCGGCGGCGCAGCAGGTTTCCGTCAAGCCGCAGGCCGCGTGCGTCGAGCGCCAGGCGCAGTGCCGCCGTATCGAGGCTGGTGCTGATGTCCAGCATCGATTCCCCACCCAGCGCCAGGCTCTGCACCCGGACAGCGGAAACACCCGGCGTGCCGGCAATGCTGCGCTGGAAGAACTGAAGCGCCTGGTCATCGGGCGTTGCGACACGCACCCTGAGGACAAGCGGCGCGGCCACGTCCGTGCCGCCGATCAGGGGGCCGCTGTCTTCAAGGCCGGTCATGTCGCCATCCAGGTTCACAAGCTCCGGATCGGGCAGAAGCTTTCCGGCGCGCAGTTCGGCCACATAGATGCGGTCGGCCTCGCGCACGGCGCGGTCGGCAAGGGCCGCGATGTCGCCGGAGGGGTGGGAGATACGCACCCGGCCAAGTTCGCGCCCGGTCGGGCCGAAGCGGACGATGAGCAACCCCGTCGCCGGGCCGCCGGCCCAGCTGCGCTCGAGGATCAGCTCGGGGATCATCACATCGGCGACCTGGTAGCGATCGACCAGCGCCTGCCACAGGAACAGGTGCCGGCGTTGCGCGGCCCAGGCGTTCAGCAGGATCGTGTCGCCGGGCGTTGGCTGGATGCGGATATAGTCGATCGGGCTTTCGCCGGCCCGCAGCCGCGCCCAGGCCTGCAGCCAGGGGCTGTCCGGCTCATGCGCCATGCGGGTGGCCGCATCCTGAAGCACCGGAAGCAGCAGATAGGGCGGCGAGGTGACGAGATTCGAGAAGCGGCCGAGATAGGATGACGCCCGCCCCCGGTCGAAGATGACGGCCAGCCGCGCCACATAGCGCGTCGGGCCGATCTGCTCGCGCTCGATCTCGATGGCGCTCACCATCGAATCGAGGGCGCTGTCGGAAAGCCTGGGCGCACTTTCGGCGGCAAGGCCCGACATGCGGGACCAGAGCGCCGGCCAGGCCTCGCGCTGGGCCTCGCGCCAGCCGTTGAGCCGCGCCTCGATGGCGGACTTGCCGGCCACGTCCACCTCGATGCCGCCGACGATAAGCCCGCCGCCGCCGCCGATTGCAGTGGGCGTTGCGGGATCGGCCGCCTTTTCCCCTGCTGTCGCGGCGGGCGTCGCGCCGGGCCTCGCGTCGGCAGCGCGCATGGCGGACTGGGCCATGAGCGGGGATGCGGCAATCAGCGTGCCCGCAAGTGCCACCGCAAGAGGCTGGAGGATGCTGCGCATTTCCGAAGGCCTTTGGCGCATGAAGGGTGGGATTCCAAGTGCCGAGCGATTAAGGGCGCAAGCATGAGCACGCCCGACACCCCGGAATCAACCCGCAAACAGCCCGCACGGCCCGCCACCTATGCCGAAGCCGGCGTCTCGATCGAGGCCGGAAACGCGCTGGTCAGGGCCATCGCACCGCTCGTCCGCGCCACGCGCCGGCCCGGCGCCGACGCCGAGATCGGCGGATTCGGCGGCATCTTCGATCCGAAGGCGGCAGGCTATGCCGACCCGCTGCTGGTCGCCGCGACCGATGGAGTCGGCACCAAGCTGAAGCTCGCCATCGACACCAACCGCCATGGCAGCATCGGCCAGGATCTTGTCGCCATGTGCGTCAACGACCTGATCGTGCAGGGTGCTGAGCCTCTGTTCTTCCTGGACTATTTCGCGACCGGCAAGCTGGAGACCGGCGTTGCCGAAACAGTCGTCGCCGGCATCGCCCGCGCCTGCACCGAGGCCGGCTGCGCCCTGATCGGCGGTGAAACGGCGGAAATGCCGGGCATGTATGCCGCGGGCGACTATGACCTCGCCGGCTTCGCGGTGGGCGCTGTCGAGCGTGACAGGCTGCTGACCGGCGATCGCGTGGTCGATGGCAATCTGCTGCTGGGCCTCGCCTCCTCGGGCGCCCATTCCAACGGCTATTCGCTGCTGCGGCGGCTGGCGGAAGGCGCGGACCTGATGGCCCCGGCCCCGTTCGACCCGTCGCGCCCGCTGATCGAGGCGCTGCTGCAGCCGACGCGGCTTTACGTGAAGCCGCTGCTGCCGCTGCTGAAGGCCGGCCGCATCCATGCCCTTGCGCATGTGACGGGCGGCGGCCTGCTGGAAAATGTGCCGCGCGTGCTGCCCGAAGGCTGCCGCGCCGTGATCGATGCGGCAAGCTGGCCGCTGCCGCCACTGTTCCAGTGGCTGCAGGAACGCGGCGCGATGGAGCCGGCAGAGCTTGCCCGCACCTTCAACTGCGGCATCGGCATGGTGCTGGCCGTCGCCCCGCACGAGGCAGAAGCCGTCACGGCAACCCTTGCCGAAGCCGGGGAAACGGTCTTTGCCATCGGCCACGTGACAGCAGGCCCCAAGGGCTGCGAAGTGCGCGGCGGCGCCGGCCTGTGGGGCCAGGCCGGGGGCTGGACGGCCTCGCATGACGTCTAGGGCACGGACCGCCATCCTCATTTCCGGGCGCGGTTCCAACATGCTGGCGATCGCCCGTGCGGCACAGGATCCCGAATGGCCGGCCGATGTCGTGCTGGTGGCCGCCAACAAGGCGAAGGCGGCCGGGCTGGAGGCTGCGCGCGCCATGGGGATCGAGGCCATCGCCCTGCCCCACCGCGACTATCCCAGCCGCGAAGCCTTCGACATGGCCTTGTCTGCGGCACTGAAGGCGCGCGGCATCGAACTGGTGGTGCTGGCGGGCTTCATGCGCATCCTGACCCCGGCCTTCATCCGGGACTGGGAAGGCCGGATCGTCAACATCCACCCATCGCTGCTGCCGAAATATCAGGGGCTGGACACCCATGCCCGCGCCATCGAAGCCGGCGACGCCGAGGCCGGCTGCACGGTGCATCTGGTCACGGAAAAGCTCGACGACGGCCCCATTCTGGCACAGGCCCGCGTTCCCATCCTGCCCGACGACACGCCCGACAGCCTTTCCGGGCGCGTGCTGGCCGAAGAGCACCGCATCTATCCGCCGGCAGTCGCCGCGCTGGCAGCCCGGCTGGTGGCGGCGCGGGCGGCCTGAACCGGCCGCCCTGACCCGGAACTGGCCTGTCAGCTGGTGCGGAAGGCGTTGCTGATCGGATAGCGGCGGTCGCGGCCGAAATTGCGATGGCCGATCTTCACACCCGGCGGGGCCTGCCGCCGCTTGTATTCCGCCACATAAAGCAGCCGCTCGATGCGGGCGACGGTTTCGCGGTCAAAGCCGCGCGCCGCGATGTCGCCCGCTGACAGCTCCTCTTCCACCAGCCCGTGCAGGATGGCATCGAGCACCTCATAGGGCGGCAGCGAATCCTCGTCCTTCTGGTTCTCGCGCAGTTCCGCCGTGGGCGGCTTGGTGATCACGCGATCGGGCATCACTGGCCCGTCCGGCCCCAGGCCGAGGCGCGGCCGATGGGCGTTGCGCCAGCGCGACAGGCGGAAGACCGTGGTCTTGTAGGCATCCTTCAACACATTGTAGCCGCCGGCCATGTCGCCATAGATGGTGGCATAGCCGACCGACATCTCGCTCTTGTTGCCGGTGGTCAGCAGCATGTGGCCGAACTTGTTGGACAGGCCCATCAGCGTCACCATCCTGAGGCGGGACTGGGCATTTTCCTCGGCCAGGTCGCGCGGCCGCCCGGCATAGACGCCGGCCATCATGCCCTCCAGCGCCTCAACAGCCGGCTCGATCGATATGCTGTCGAGGCGAACACCCAGCATCCGCGCGCAGGCCGCAGCATCGTCCAGGCTTTCCTGGCTGGTGAAGCGCGAAGGCAGCATCACGCACCAGACCCTGTCAGCCCCCAGCGCATCGACGGCAACCGCCGCCGAAAGCGCGCTGTCGATCCCGCCCGACAAGCCCAGGACGACACCGGGGAAGCGGTTGCGCGCCACATAGTCCCGCAAGGAGACGAGCATGGCGTGGTAGATTTCCTCGTCCTGCACATCGGGCGTGGCGAGGGTGGCGCGCGCAAAGCCTGCGGACCGGCTCCAGCGGAGCGTTTCGACGGCGGAATCCCAGTCGGGCAGGCGGGCCATCAGCGCACCATCGGCGTTGATGGCGAAACTGCCGCCATCGAAGACCAGCTCGTCCTGGCCACCACAACGGTTCACATAGAAAAGCGCCAGCCCCGTTTCGGCCGCGCGGGCGCGGGCGAGGGCCAGCCTGCGCTCTTCCTTGCCCAGCTCATAAGGGGAGCCGTTCGGCACCAGCAGAAGATCGGCGCCGCGCGCCTTCAGATGCGCCGAGACCGCCGGCGTCCACATGTCCTCGCAGACGGGGATGCCCAGACGCACGCCGTGGAAATCGAGCGGTTCCGGCAGGGGGCCGGGCGCGAACAAACGTTTTTCATCAAAGACGCCATAATTGGGCAGGTCGTGCTTCAGGGTGATTGCGCGCACGACTCCATCGGCCAGCAGCGCCATGGCGTTGTGCAGCCCCATTTCGGTGCGGTGCGTGGTGCCCACCAGCAGCGCCGGGCCGCCATCGGCGGTGGCAGCGGCCAGCCGGCCCAGCTGCGACTCGGCGGCTGACACCAGCGCCGGTTTAAGCACCAGATCTTCCGGCGGATAGCCGATAAGCGACAGCTCCGGCGTGAGCAGCAGGTCGGCGCCGGGCGCGGCGGCGCGGGCCGCCAGGATCGCATCGGCGTTGGCGGCAAGATCTCCCATGGCCGGGTTCAGCTGGGCAGCGGCGATCGAAAGCGTATCAGCCATGCCATGCCACTAGGGGATGGAAAGGCCGGGGGGAAGCCGGCTTTGCGCCCTGTGGCGGCCTGCCCCTCCCTTTTCCGCGCATGGCGCTTTTTCCGCCCTTGGCAAGAGTGAGGGGCGACAGGCATGGCTTGCGGGCGCATGAGAATACGCAACATTGGATCGAAAGGAGCACAAGATGGGCGAAGCCTATATCGTCAAGGCGCGGCGCACGGCCGGGGGCCGCAAGGGTGGCCGCCTTCGGGACTGGCATCCGGCGGACCTCGCCGCGCAGGTGCTGAACGACCTGGTCGGCGACCATGACCCGGCGCTCGTCGAAGACGTGATCATGGGCTGCGTGAACCAGTTCGCGCAACAGGCCACCAACATCGCGCGCAACGCCGTCATGGCCTCGAAGCTGCCCGAATCGGTTCCGGGCACCTCGGTCGACCGCCAGTGCGGCAGCTCGCAGCAGGCGCTGCACTTCGCCGCCGCCACCGTGATGTCGGGCCAGATGGACATCGTGATCGCCGCCGGCGTCGAAAGCATGACCCGCGTGCCGATGCAGCTGCCGTTCAAGGCCGCCATGGATGCGGGCGCCGGCAACTACATCAGCCCGAACATCCAGAAGCGCTACCCGGGCGTGATGTTCAGCCAGTTCGCGGGCGCCGAGATGATCGCCAAGAAATACGACATCTCGAAGGACGCGATGGACGAGTTCGGCTTCGAGAGCCAGAAGCGCGGCGCAGCCGCCACCAAGGCCGGCGCCTTCGCCAACGAAATCATTCCGGTCCAGGGCGTGGACAGCGAAGGCAACCCCGTCGAGCATGTGGCCGATGAAGGCATCCGCTATGAAGCGACGCTGGAAGCCACCAAGGCCGTCAAGCTGCTTTCCGAAGACGGTCGCATCACCGCCGCCACCTCCTCGCAGATCTGCGACGGCGCCTCGGGCGTGCTGGTGGTGAACGAAGCCGGGCTGAAGAAGCTGGGCCTCGACCCGATCGCCCGTGTCCATCACATGACCGTGATCGGCGAAGACCCGGTGGTGATGCTGGAAGCCCCCATCAACGCCACCCGGCGCGCCCTGCAGAAGGCCGGCATGAAGATCGACGACATCGATCTTTACGAAGTGAACGAAGCCTTCGCCTCCGTTCCCATGGCCTGGCTGAAGGAACTGGGTGCGGACCATGCCCGCCTCAACGTCAATGGCGGCGCGATCGCCCTGGGCCACCCGCTGGGCGCTTCGGGCACCAAGCTGATGGCGACCCTGATCCACGCGCTGCATGCACGTGGCAAGCGCTACGGCCTGCAGACGATGTGCGAAGGCGGCGGCCTCGCCAACGTCACCATCGTCGAAGCGCTGTAAGGGGCGACCATGGAACGCAAGGAAACAATCCTTGAGATCGAGGATGGCATCGCCATCCTCACCCTCAACCGGCCTGAGAAGCTGAACGCCTATACCGGCACGATGATGCAGGAAATCATCGCCGCCTTCGACGAGACCGACGCGAACGACGATGTGCGCGCCGTGATCGTGACGGGTGCGGGCCGCGCCTTCTGCGCCGGCGCGGACCTTTCGGCGGGCGCCAAGACGTTCGACTATGAAAGCCGCGAAGACGCCGGCAGCACCAAGGCCGGCCTTGGCAACCCGGTGCGCGCCGACGGCAGCATCGACTATTCGCACGAAGCAGTGCGCGATGGCGGTGGCCGCACCACCCTTCGCATCTTCGAAAGCCTGAAGCCCGTGATCGGCGCCATCAACGGCGCCGCCGTGGGAATCGGCGTGACGATGCAGCTGCCGATGGACATCCGCATCGCGTCGGATAACGCGCGCTTCGGCTTCGTCTTCGCGCGGCGGGGCATCGTGCCCGAGGCTGCGTCCAGCTGGTTCCTGCCGCGGCTCGTGGGCATTTCGCAGGCGATGGAATGGTGCACCACCGGCCGCGTCTTCGATGCGCAGGAAGCACTGGCGGGCGGCCTCGTCAGCCGCGTGGTGAAGCCCGAGGATCTGCTTTCGACCGCCAAGGCGCTGGCACGGGAAATCGCGGACAACACCGCACCCGTTTCCATCGCCCTGACCCGGCAGATGCTGTGGCGCATGCTGGGGGCCGACCATCCGATGGAAGCCCACAAGATCGACAGCCGCGCAGTCTATGCCCGTGGCCGCACGGCCGACGCCAAGGAAGGCGTGATGAGCTTCCTCGAGAAGCGCGCGCCCAACTACCCCGACAAGGTGTCGAAGGACATGCCGGACTTCTACCCCTGGTGGTCGGAAAGGCCCTATGCGTAAGGCATGAGCGTGACCGATGGCCTGATGCACGACAAGGGGGCGGACAAGGGGGCGGCGGAACTCGACCGGATGGACGAGCCCCTGCCGCCCCCGACGGGCGACAATGACCCGGCCCTTTTCTCGCCGCTTGCCCCATGGGGCGGGGCGGCGCCGCCGGCGCCGGCCTGGTTCGAAGAGGCGATTTCCGCACCGCACAGCCGGAACAGGGTGACGGTGAACGGCGCCGCGATCGAATGGCTTTCCTGGGGCGATCCCGGCCGGCCGGGTCTCATGCTGTTCCACGGCAATGGCGCCAATGCCGACTGGTGGCGCTTCACCGCGCCCCTTCTGGCCCGCACCCATCATGTCGTCGCACCAAGCTGGTCGGGCATGGGCAACAGCGATCACCGGCCCGCCTATTCCATTTCCACCTTCGTGGCCGAAGCCATGGCCGTTGCCGATGCCGCGGGCTTCACTGCGCCCTTCACGGTTGCAGGCCACAGTTTCGGCGGTTTCCCAGCCCTTGGCCTGGGGGCGCGGCACGCTGACCGGATCGCGCAGGTCATCGTCATCGACAGCCCGCTGGGCGCGCTCGACGGCCCGCCCCGCACCGAGCGCAAGCCGCACCGCATCTACCCGACGCTGGCGGCCGCCCTCGCACGGTTCCGCTGGTCGCCGGTGCAGCCCTCGCCCAACCCATGGGCCACGGATTTCATCGCCCGCTCCGCCCTGAAGCCGGTGGACGGCGGCTGGACCTGGAAGTTCGACCCCTTCATCTGGGCGCATTTCGACCATTCCGAACATGCCGACCATGAAGGCCTGATCCGGCAGGTCCGCCCGCCCATCGCCTATATGTGGGGGGAAAGGTCCGCACTGGTGCAATCGGGCGACCTGGAGCGCATCCGGCGAATCCTGCCGGGCGGCACGCGCCTCGTGGGCATAGCCGAAGCCCATCATCATGTGATGGCCGACCAGCCGCTGGCGCTTGTGGCGGCCATCAGGGGCCTTCTGGCCTGAAAACCCATCACGTCACGAGAGGTAAGTGGCCATGAACCCCGAAACCGGCATACCCGAAGGCTTCCGCCGCATTTCCGACCTGGTGGCAAGCCACGGCCGCGAGCGCCCGGACGCCCCCGCCGTGACGGTGGAGGGCCAGACACTGCGCTGGGGCGCCCTTGCCGCCCGCGCCGCCCGCGTTGCCGCCAGCCTGCAGCGCGATGGCGTGCCCGTCGGCGGGGCGATCGCGATCATCGCCTTTTCCAGCGTCGATTATGTCGCGCTCTACATGGGGGCGCTGATGGCAGGCGTCGCGGTAGCGCCCATGCCGCCCTCGGCCACGCCCGAACAGCTGGCCGCCATGGTGAGCGACAGCGGCGCGCCGCTGCTTTTCCTTGATGCCGCCAATGCCGAAGCGCTTTCGGGAACCGCCATGCCGGCCCGCATCCAGCGGATCGAGGCGCTGGATTCCTGGCTGGCGGATGGCCCGCCCGCCCCGCTCGACCTGACGGACGAAGCGCTGCTGCCACTGCCCTTCAACATCATCTATTCCAGCGGCACGACGGGCGTGCCCAAGGGCATTGTCCACAGCTGGCGGATGCGCTGGGCCCATATCGCGGGCGGTCTGCCCGTTGGCTATGGCCCGGATGCAGTGACGCTGCTGGCCACGCCGCTCTATTCCAACACCACGCTGGTTTCCGCCCTGCCCTGCCTCGCCTGGGGCGGGCACCTCGTGCTGATGGCGAAATTCGATACCCGCGGCTTTCTGGAACTGGCCCAGAAGATGCGTGCCACCCACAGCATGCTGGTGCCCGTGCAGTATCGGCGCATCATGGACCTGCCCGATTTCGACCGTTACGACCTCTCGTCCTTTGTCATGAAATTCTGCACTTCGGCACCCTTCGATGCCGCGCTGAAGGCCGATGTGCTGAAGCGCTGGCCGGGCGGCCTGATCGAATATTATGGCATGACGGAAGGCGGCGGCGGCACGGTGCTGATCGCCCACAACCACCCCGACAAGCTGCACACGGTGGGCCACCCCATCCCCGGACACGAGATCCTGCTGGTGAATGCCGACGGAACCGAAGCGGCGCCGGGCGAAGTGGGCGAACTGGTCGGCTTCTCGGGTGCCATGATGTCCGGCTATGCCAACCGGCCCGAAGCCACGAAGGCGACCCAGTGGGTGCACCCGGACGGGCGCATCTTCATCCGCACGGGCGATCTCGCCCGGCGCGATTCGGAAGGCTTCATCGAACTGGTCGGCCGCGCCAAGGACATGATCATCTCCGGCGGGTTCAACATCTATCCCATCGACATCGAGCAGGTGCTGGCAGAGCATCCGGCGGTGACGGATGTGGCGGTGGTGGGCATCCCGTCGCGGGCATGGGGCGAAAGCCCTGTCGCCTTCGTGGTGGCCGAAGGCGTCACGCCGGAGGAACTGCGCGAATGGGCCAATGCAAGACTTGGCAAGGTGCAGCGCCTTGCCGCGGTGGAGCTGATGCAGGAACTGCCCCGCAGCGTGATCGGCAAGGTGCTGAAGCGCGAACTGCGCGAAGGCTGGGGCGGGCAGATTCCCTGAATCAGCCGGCCTGAATCAGCTGGCCCTGAAACACATGTGGCCCGGGTGGCATGAACCAACCGGGCCACAGGCTTTTCGGTACGGCCGGATCAGCCCAGGCGATGCAGGGCGCAGATCTTGTTGCCGGACGGATCACGCAGATAGGCAAGGTAAAGACCCGAGCCCTTGCGCTCGCCCGGCGGATCCTCGCAGGCCGTGCCGCCATTTTCGAGACCGGCCTTGTGCCAGGCATCGGCGGCAGCGGTGCTGGCTGCGGCGAAGCCGAGGGTCGAACCATTGGCGCAGCTGGCAGGCTGGCCGTTGATCGGCTTCGACACGGCGAAAATGCCCGTCGGCGTCATGTAGAACAGGCGGCCGTTGGGATCGAGGATGCCTGGCCCGTGGCCCAGCGCACCAAGCGTTGCATCATAGAATTTCTTTGCGGCGTCGATATCGTCAGCGCCGACCATCACGTGACTGAACATGTGGTCCTCCCTAGGTTCGAGGATGCGGAAATCCGCGTCCGGTCATGGACATGCCGCAGCCGATGGCGGCTGTCGATGCGGAAAGCTGACAGGGAACTGGCGGGGCGCTGAAAGGGCGCGGTTGCCGGGAGTGCCGGGTTCGCGCTAGCGCTTGCGCATGGCAGATACAGACCCTCAGGCAGCACCGCGTCTTTCGGCCCTTGCCCATGGCGGCGGTTGCGGCTGCAAGCTGGCGCCCGCCGTCCTGCGCGATATCCTGTCGGGCATGCCGGCCGCCGCCCCCTTCGCCGACCTGATCGTCGGCACCGAAACTTCCGACGATGCCGCCGTCTGGCGCCTGAACGACAGCCAGATGCTGGTGGCGACCACCGATTTCTTCATGCCCATGGTGGATGACCCGCATGCCTTCGGGCGCATCGCCGCCGCGAACGCCCTGTCTGACATCTACGCCATGGGGGCCAGCCCCATCTTCGCGCTGGCGATCCTGGGCATGCCGGTCAACAGCCTGCCGGTCGAAACCATCCGCGCCATCGTCGCGGGCGGGGCGTCGATCTGCGCGGAAGCCGGCATTCCGGTCGCCGGCGGCCATTCGATCGACAGCGTCGAGCCGATCTATGGCCTTGTCGCCCTCGGCCTTGCCCACCCGGACAAGATCCGCACCAACAGGGGCGCAAGGGCCGGTGACCAGCTGATCCTGACCAAGGGCCTTGGGGTTGGCATATTGAGCGCTGCCTTCAAGCAGGACCGGCTGGCGCCCGAAGGCTATGACGCCTTCATCCATTCCACCACGCGCCTCAACCGGATCGGGGCCGATTTCGCCGCCCTCCCGGCCGTCCACGCCATGACCGACGTGACCGGCTTCGGCCTTCTGGGCCATGCGCTGGAAATGGCGCGCGGGGCCGGCCTCACCGTCGAGATCGACGCTGCAGCCCCCGCCATCCTGCCGTGGGCCGAAGCGCTTGCCCGCGATGGCGTGCGCACCGGCGCATCCGGCCGCAACTGGGCCAGCTATGGCCATGAAGTAATGCTGCCGGAAGGTCTGCCCCAGTGGCGGGTCGACCTGCTGACGGACCCGCAGACGAGCGGCGGCCTGCTGGTATCCGCTGCCCCCGACGAAGCCGCCGCCCTGCTGGAGATGGCCAGGGCGCAGGGCTTCGACCATGCGCGGATCGTCGGGCGCGTGGTTGCCGGGCCGCCCGGCGTGCGCGTGCTGGCCGGATGATCCGCCGCACACAGGACCTGTCGGCAGCGGCGCGGGCCGGCTTCGACGCCATCATCGACGTGCGCAGTCCATCGGAATATGCCGTCGATCATCTGCCGGGCGCGATCAACCTGCCCGTGCTCGACGATGCCGAACGCGCCGAGATCGGCACCCTTTATGTCCAGACGTCGCGCTTCCTCGCCCGGCGGCTGGGCGCGGCGAAGATCTCACGCAACATCGCCGCCCATCTCGAAGGGCCGATGGCGGGCTGGGGCAAGGAAATACGCGCCCTCGTCTATTGCTGGCGCGGCGGCCAGCGTTCGGGCGCAATGGCGCTGGTGATGGACCAGGTGGGCTGGGACGTGACCCTGGTGGATGGCGGCTACAAGCGCTGGCGGCGGCAGGTGGTGGCGAGCCTGCATGCGGGCGAGGAAGGCTTGGCCATGCCAGGTTTCCTGCTGCTCGAAGGGCCGACCGGCACGGGCAAGACAGTGCTTCTCGACCGGCTGCGCGCCATCGGGGTCCAGACGCTCGACCTCGAGGCGCTGGCGCGCCACCGGGGCTCGCTGTTCGGCGCCATGCCTGGGGGCCAGCCGTCGCAGAAGCAGTTCGAAACACACATCTATGAAGCGCTGGAGCGGCTGGACCCCGCCCGCCCTGTGATCGCCGAGGCGGAATCAAGCCGGATCGGCGATCTCTCCATTCCGGCGCGCCTGTGGGCGGCGCTCGAAGCCGCCGGGCGAATCGCCATCATCGCCCCCATGGCGGCGCGGGTGAAGCACATCCTTGCCCATTATGCGGACATCGCAGGCGACCGTACGGCGCTTGGCGTGGCGATCGACCGTCTGCCCAGCCACCACAGCCGCGAGACCGTCGACCGCTGGCGCGCGCTGGCAGCGGCAGGCGATATCGGCACCCTCGCACGCGAACTGATGGAAGCCCATTATGACCCGGCCTATGCCCGCTGGTCTTCCAGACGCCGGCGGCCGCTGGCGGGCCAGGTGGAAAGCGACCTGACGGAGGACGGCCTGATGGCGGCAGCGCAGCGCATCGCCGCGCTGGCAGAGCAAGTCTGAGCGGAACCCGCTTTCGGGATCCTGCTATCCAGCGTCAGGCTGGCATCAGGCCGGAAGCGGCCCGTTGATGCGCAGCGCCTCCCCCGCCAGATGCAGGGAGCCGCAGATCATCACCCGCGCCGGGCCACTGACGCCGGCAATGGCCGCAGAAAGGTCACCCGCTTCATCGGCCACCATTCCGCAAGCCGTCGCCGCCCTTGCCAGCTCTGCCGGCGGCACGCTGGCGTGGCCGGGGATCGGCAGCGCGGTCATGCGGGTGCCGCGGGGAAAGGCCTTGAGAAAGCCGTCATGATCCTTGGTGGGAAGCATGCCGCACAGAAGGTGGAGCGGAAGGCCGGGCTCCCGCTCGGCGAGAAAGGCCGCAACCGCCTTTCCGGCAGCCGGGTTGTGGCCGCCATCCAGCCACAGCTCCGACCCGGCCGGGAGCGCATCGGCGAGCGGGCCTGACGGCAGGCGCTGCAGCCGCGCCGGCCATTGCGCCCAGCCCATGGCGCTGCGCAGGGCGCTGTCGGGCAGCACAAGCTGATCCTGCGCCTTCAGCATGGCGATGGCCAGTGCGGCGTTGTCGGCCTGGTGGGCGCCGGGAAGCTTGGGCAGCGGCAGGCGCAGCGGCTCGTCCGCGCCAAAGCCGCGGAACAGGAGCTGCCCCTCATAAATGCCTGCATCCCAGGCTTCGCCGCGCGGCAGCAGCTTTGCACCGCGCACGGCGGCCACTTCGGCGACGCTGGAATGAATGGCGGGCGGGTATTTCTGGATGACAAGGGGCACGCCGCGCTTGCCGATACCGGCCTTTTCGGCGGCAATATGGCGAAGCGTCGGCCCAAGGATCGCCACATGGTCGAGCGCCAGCTGGGCGATGCCGCAGACGGCGGGCTTTGGCACCACATTGGTGGAATCGAGCCGCCCGCCCAGACCCACTTCGAGGATGACGGCATCGGCCGGCGTTGCAGCGAACAGCAGGAAGGCCGCGGCCGTGATTGCCTCGAAGAAGGACAGCGGCTGGCCGGCGTTGAAGTTCAGCACTTCGACCAGCGCCTCGGCGAACTCGTCGTCGCTCACCAATGTTCCGGCAAGGCGGATGCGCTCGTTCACGCGCACGAGATGCGGCGACGTGAAGACATGGACGCGCTTGCCGCCAGCCTCCATCGCCGCGCGCAGCATGGCACAGACACTGCCCTTGCCGTTGGTGCCGGCCACGTGAAACACCGGCGGCAGCTTCAGGTGCGGGCTGGCCATGCGGGTGAGCAGCCGCTCGATCCGGTCGAGCGACAGGTCGACGCCCGCCACGCGCTGCTGGCCGGCCGCCCTCAGCAGACGGTCGAGCACAGGGTTGTCGGAGCGGGCGAAATCGGCTGGCTGCAGGCTCATGCGGCCTTCGGCATCAACAGACCGATCAGGCGGCCGAGGGTTTCCGCCATGTCATGCCGCTTCACCACCATGTCCACCATGCCATGGTCGAGCAGATATTCGGCGCGCTGGAAGCCTTCGGGGAGCTTTTCGCGGATGGTCGATTCGATCACCCGCGCCCCGGCAAAGCCGATCAGCGCCTTGGGTTCGGCAATGTGGATGTCCCCCAGCATGGCGTAGCTGGCTGTGACCCCGCCGGTCGTCGGGTCGGTCAGCACCACGATATAGGGCAGGCGCGCTTCCTTCATCTCCTGGATGGCGACCGTGGTGGCCGGCATCTGCATGAGCGACAGAATGCCTTCCTGCATCCGCGCGCCGCCGGCGGCGGTGAACATGATGAAAGGCATGCGCCCGGCAATGGCGGCGCGCGCGCCGGCGACAAAGGCCGCGCCCACGCCGATTCCCATGGAACCGCCCATGAAGGCGAAATCCTGGACACCGACCACGGCGGGGTGGGCCTTGATCGCGCCCTTCGCCAGCAGCAGGGCGTCCTGCTCGCCCGTTGCCGCGCGCGCGGTCTTGATCCGCGCGGGATAGGGCTTGGAATCGCGGAATTTCAGCGGGTCGTCCGGCGGGCTTTCCACCGCGATGCGCTCGAACGCGCCATCATCGAACAGCATGGCGAAACGCGCCCTGGCGCCGACGCGCTCATGATGGCCGCATTCGGGGCAGACAGAGAGGTTCGCCTCGAAATCGCGCGTATAGAGCATGGCGCCGCAGCCGCGGCACTTGGTCCACAGGTCATCCGGCGTCTCGCGGCGCTGGATGAAATTGGTCAGGCTCTGGCGGGAACGGGTGATCCAGCTCATGCGGGCATCTCCTTCCGGGCATCGCGGACGGCGGCCGAAAGCCCGGCCACGAAGCGCTCGACCTCGCCGGGAATGTCGTTTGACTGGCGCGCATGCGCTGCCCCGATGAGGTCGACGATGGCCGACCCGACGACCACGGCATCCGCATGCATGGCAATGTCCCGCGCCTGTTCGGGCGTCCGCACGCCGAAGCCGACGGCGACGGGAAGATCGGTCGCGGCCTTCAGGCGGCTGACGGCGGCGGCGATGTCGGACGCCTCGGCGCTCTTCTGCCCGGTGATCCCGGCGACGGCGACATAATAGAGGAAGCCCGATGCGCCATCGAGCACGGCCGGAAGCCGGGCGGAATCGGTGGTGGGGGTGGCAAGCCTGACAAGGTGCAGCCCGGCCGCCTTCAGTTCCGGCAGCATCTCGCCGGCTTCCTCGGGCGGCAGGTCGACCAGGATCACGCCGTCGAGCCCGGCTTCGCGTGCATCACTGGCGAAGGCCTCGGCGCCATAGGAAAGCACCGGGTTCAGATAGCCCATCATCACCAGCGGCGTGCGCTGGTCACGCTCGCGGAATTCGCGAACGATCCGCAGCAGCTTGCGCAGGCTCATGCCCGCCCCAAGCGCCCGGATGTTGCCGGCCTGGATCGCCGGGCCATCGGCCATCGGGTCGGTGAAGGGCATGCCGATCTCGATGATGTCGGCGCCGCCGGCCACCAGCGCATGCAGGACGGAAGGGGCCAGTTCGGGTGTCGGGTCGCCGCCGCAGATGAAGGTGACGAGGGCGGCGCGCCCGCGCGTTTCCGCGAACCGGCGGGCGATGCGGTCAGGCAGGCTCACAGCTTCACTCCGAGGGCTTCGGCAACGGTGAAGATGTCCTTGTCACCCCGGCCGCACAGGTTCACCAGCATGATCTGGTCGGCGCGCATCTGCGGCGCCCGCTTCTTCACATAGGCAAGGGCGTGCGACGGTTCGAGGGCCGGAATGATCCCTTCCACCCGCGACAGCAACTGGAAGGCATCGAGCGCCTCGGCATCGGTCACGCTTTCATAGCGCACGCGGCCGATCGAATGGAGCCAGGCATGTTCCGGCCCGATGCCCGGATAATCGAGCCCGGCCGAAATGCTGTGGGCATCGAGGATCTGGCCGTCTTCGTCCTGCAGCAGGAAGGTCTTGTTGCCGTGCAGCACGCCCGGCCGCCCGCCGGTGAGCGAGGCGGCATGTTCATGCGTTTCGACACCATGGCCGCCGGCCTCGATCCCGACCAGTTCGACAGGATCGTCGAGGAAGGGGTGGAACAGGCCGATGGCGTTGGAGCCGCCGCCGACGGCGGCCACCGCCACATCGGGCAGCCGCCCTTCGGCTGCTTCGAGCTGGGCCTTGGCCTCGATCCCGATCACGCTCTGGAAGTCGCGCACCAGCTCCGGATAGGGGTGCGGGCCGGCGGCGGTTCCGATGATGTAGAAGGTGTCGTGAACGTTGGTCACCCAGTCCCTCAGGGCCTCGTTCATCGCGTCCTTCAAGGTCCGCGAACCGGAGGTGACGGGCCGCACTTCCGCGCCCAGCAGCTTCATGCGGAAGACATTGGGCGCCTGGCGCTCGATGTCGCGCGCGCCCATGAAGATGGTGCAGGGCAGGCCAAAGCGCGCGGCAACGGTGGCCGTGGCCACGCCGTGCTGGCCCGCGCCCGTTTCGGCGATGATACGCGTCTTGCCCATGCGGCGGGCAAGCAGGATCTGCCCGATGCAGTTGTTGATCTTGTGCGCGCCGGTGTGGTTCAGCTCGTCACGCTTCAGATAGACCCTGGCGCCGCCGAGGCTGGCGGTCAGCATCTCCGCGAAATAGAGCGGGCTCGGCCTGCCGACATAATGGTTCAGCAGATGGTCGAGTTCCGCCCGGAAGGCAGGATCGGCCTTGGCGGCGATATATTCCTGCTCCAGCTGGAGGATGAGGGGCATCAGCGTTTCGGCGACATAGCGCCCCCCGAAGGGGCCGAAATGGCCGCGTCCGTCCGGGCCGCTGCGCAGCGATTGGGTGGGTGTTTGAATGTCAGGCACGTCGAGCCGCTTCCACGAAAGCCGCGATCTTTGCAAGATTCTTGACGCCGGGTGCGTCCTCGACTCCCGAGGACACATCGACCAGTGGCGCTCCCGCAAGCCGGATCGCATCGGCCACGGTTTCGGGTGAAAGGCCGCCGGCAAGGCCCCAGGCCATGGCGGGCCGGCCCGCTTCCAGGAGCCGCCAGTCGAACCGGAGGCCATTGCCACCGGGCAGCACGGCCCCTTCCGGCGCCTTCGCGTCGAGAAGCAGGAGATCGGCCCCGGAAAAGTCGCGCGTCGCGGCCCGGATATCCTCGGCGGTGCGCACGCCCACGGCCCGCCAGACGGGAATGCCGAAGCGCTGCCTGATGGCCGCGACACGCGCTGGGCCCTCGTCGCCCTGGAGCTGGATGGCGCCCAGCCGGCCACCGGCAACCGCGGCATCGAGGAGCGCATCGTCAGGATCGACGAAGACACCCACCTTCAGCAGGTGAGGCGCCCGGGCGGCCAGCGCGCCGGCGCGTTCCGGGTCGATCGCGCGGGGGCTGGGCGGGTAAAAGACGAACCCGGCCGCATCGGCGCCCGCCGAAAGCGCAGCGACCAGCGCCTCAGGCGTCGTGATGCCGCAGATCTTGACCTTCGTGCGCACGCCCCCTTCCTCAGAGGCTTGCGGCAATGGCGGCGGCAGCAGCAGCCGGATCAGCGGCGGCAGTAACGGGCCGGCCGACCACCAGCGCCGTGGCGCCCGCGGCCAGCGCCTCGGCCGGGGTCATGACCCGCTTCTGGTCATCGGCAGCCGCGCCCGCCGGGCGGACACCTGGCACAACCATGAAGCCCTCCGGCCAGCGCGCCCGCGCAGCGGCCACTTCATGCGGGGAACAGACCATGCCATCGGCCCCGGCAGCAGCCGCCAGGCCAGCCAGCCGCGCCACCTGCGCGGCGGGCGTCACATTAAGGCCGATGCCGGCGAGATCGACGGCATCGAGGCTGGTGAGCACGGTGACGGCGATGATCCGCATGCCCGGCCCGCCGGCCTTGAGCGCAGCTTCCTTGGCGGCGGCGATCATCGCCGCCCCGCCGGACGCATGGATGGTGAGAAGCGCCGGCTGCATGCGCGCGGCGCTTTCCACCGCTTTCGCCACGGTGTTGGGGATGTCATGCAGCTTCAGGTCGAGGAAGAGCGGCAGGCCGGTGCCCGCCATCACCTCTTCCACGCCGCGCGGGCCGTTGGCGACAAAGAATTCAAGCCCCAGCTTGACCCCGCCCAGCCAGGGGGCGGTGGCGGCGACGAGGGCGCGTGCACGGGCAATGTCTGGCGTATCGACCGCCAGCCAGATGCTTGAAGCCATGATCAGGTTCCCGGCGGCGGCGCAGGGCGCGGCATTGTGTGCGGCTGCTGGGCCTGAGGTTGCTGGGCATGAGGTTGCTGGACCTGAACCGGCGTTACGAGGGATTCCGGGGCCTCTGGCCCGGTATCCGATGTCCGGGGCGCCTCGGGCCGGACAGCCGGCGGGCGCAGAAGCTCCACCCGGGCCTGGGCGAGGTCGGTTTCAGCCTGGGCAAGGGCCGCTTCCAGTTTCGACACCTTGCGCCTGAGGATGAGGCGATCGGCCGCAAGCCGCAGCCAGACAGGCAGGAGGCCGAGCAGAAAGGCGGCAAGCACCAGAAGGGGCAGCCACACCTGCAGCGCGATGAAGCCGAGATCGATCGGAACGAAGCTGTTGTTGGCGACTGAGAAAAGCGTCAATCCGGCCACCAGCAGGGCCAGAAGCAAGGCTCGGATCGTGCTCATATCTCACCCTCCTGCGATTCGATCCCCTCGGCCGCGAGTGCTGCCTTCAAAGCCTCGATCGCGGCATCGAGCCGGGATTCGTCAACCGAGCGGAGGACGAAATTGGCCCCGCCCTTGCCTTCCCGCCAGAAGGGATAGCTGCCGACCTGAACGCCTTCATGCGCCTTCTGGATGCTGCCCAGAAGGTCGGCGACACGGCTTTCCTGCGTCCATGCGCCGATGGCGCGGGCGATCACCGGCCGGCCGCCGGCCAGCTTGCCATCCAGTCCGCGCAGCATCCCCTGCGTGATCTTGGGAACGCCGGCCATGATGAAAAGCCGGCCGCAGCGGATTCCAGGCGCGCCCGTCTCCGGGTTTTCGATCAGGTCCGAGCCTTCGGGCACGCGGGCCATCCTGAGCCGCGCCTCGGTGATCCTGTCGCCATAATAGCGTGTCAGCACCTCGACGGCTTCGGGGTGATGCACGACGGGCCGGCCAAGGGCGGCCGCTACCGCATCCACGGTGATGTCATCGTGCGTGGGGCCGATGCCGCCTGTCGTGAACACATAATCATGGGCGGCAAGGCAGGCGTTCACCGCCTCGCCGATCGCCTGCATGTCGTCGGAGACGACGCGGGCTTCCTTCAGCCTGATGCCCTGGATGTTCAGCCAGCGCGCAAGATAGGCGAGGTTGGCATCCTGCGTGCGGCCCGAGAGGATCTCATCCCCGATGATGACAAGGGCCGCGGTCCAGACCTTGTCGGCATCGCCCGAAGGTGTTTCGCCCGCATTCGCGGCGCCAGCGGGTGTTTCGCCCGCATTCGCGGCGCCAGCGGGCGTTTCGCCCGCGCTGTTTCCATTTGCGGCCCCGGCCGCGCTTCCGCTCTGCATCTCTGCCATGCCATTGCCCTAGCCGACCCCCGGCCTTAAATCCATCACCAAGGAAAGAAGGCAGATGACAGATATCGATCTCGACGAGCACAGCATCGTCATTCACGACGCCGAAGGTTTCGCCGGCATGCGGGCAGCCGGCCGCCTGGCGGCCGAGGTGCTTGACATGCTCGTCCCCCATGTCCGGCCCGGCGTGACCACCCAGGCCATAGACGACCTCGTGCGCGCGCATGTGCAGGCCGCTGGCGCGGTGCCGGCCACCATCTTCTACCGCGGCTATTCTCATTCCGTGTGCACCAGCATCAACCATGTGATCTGCCACGGCATACCCGGCCCGAAGCCGCTGCAGGACGGGGACATCGTGAACATCGACGTGACCGTGGTGCTGAACGGCTGGCACGGCGACACCAGCCGCATGTATCTCGTGGGGGAACCGCCGCTGAAGGCACGCCGCCTCGTGGACCTGACCTACGAGGCCCTGATGCTGGGGATCGAGGCGGCAAAACCCGGTAACACCGTGGGTGACATCGGCGCCGCCATCCAGCGCCATGCCGAACGCAACCGCCTGTCCGTGGTGCGGGATTTCTGCGGCCACGGGCTTGGACGCCGCTTTCACATGGCGCCCAACATCCTGCACGCGGGCCGCGCCGGCGACGGGCCCGAACTGCGGCCCGGCATGTTCTTCACCATCGAACCGATGCTGAACCTCGGCAAGGCCGCCGCCCGAATCCTCGACGATGGCTGGACCGCCGTGACGCGGGACCGTTCGCTTTCGGCGCAGTTCGAACATTCGATCGGCATCACCGAGACAGGCTGCGAGATCTTCACCCTCTCGCCGGCCGGGCTTCATCACCCGCCCTACGCCGGCTGACCCTTGCCAGCCGGGGCCCGCCAGTGAAACCGGACCTGTTCGCCGGGCAATCCGGGCAATCCGGGCCGGCAGAGGGTCCGTCTCATGGTGGCGCCGGCCACCGGGAGCGCATGCGCCAGCGCCTGCTGCAGGGCGGGCCGGATGGCTTCCACGACTATGAGCTGCTGGAATATGCGCTGGGCCTCGCCATCCCCCGGCGCGACACCAAGCCGCTGGCCAGACGCCTGATCGACGAGTTCGGCGACCTGCCCTCGGTCTTCGCGGCCTCCGCCGCCGAACTGTCGCGGGTGGAGGGGCTGGGCGAGGGCGCGGCGGCTGCCCTGAAGTTCATCGAGGCGCTGTCCGTCCGGCAGCTGCAGCGCCGGGCGCTGGGCCGGCCGGTGCTGGCGAGCCTCGACGCCGTGGTCGACTATCTTCACGCCCGCCTCGCCTATGAGCTGACGGAAGAGTTTCGCGTGCTCTTCCTCAACAACCGCAGCATCCTCATCCGTGACGAGAAGATGGGAGACGGCACGGTGAACCAGGCCCCGGCCTACCCGCGCGAAATCGTGAAGCGGGCGCTGGAACTGGGCGCTTCGGCCATCATCCTCGTGCACAATCATCCCAGCGGCAACCCGGCGCCCAGCCGGGACGACATCCAGCTGACCCGATCCATTCTCGATGCCGCAAAACCGCTGGGCATCGCCGTCCACGACCATCTCGTGATCGCCCGCGAAGCCCATGCCAGCCTCAGGGCACTGGGCCTCATCTAGGCACGAAGCGCCAGGCTCCCGCCACCTCAGCGACGGGTGTGACGGTCCAGTTCGTCCCCCACCACGCGCACCACGTGCAGCACATTGGTCGAGCCGGGCACGCCGAAGGGCACGCCCGCCATCACCACCAGCCGGTCACCCGGCACGGCGACATGGTTGCGCAGGCTCATCCGCTTTGATTTCGCGACCATTTCCTCGAAGCTGCCGATATCGCGCGTGTGGATGGCGTGAACGCCCCATGTCAGGCCCAGCCGCCTTGCGGTCGAAAGCTTCGGGGTCATGACGAGGATGTTGGCCGGGATCCGTTCCCGCGCGACCCGGCGCGCCGTGGAGCCGGAGGTGGTGAAGCAGACGACGGCGCGGGCGCCCACCGTTGCCTGGATACTGCGCGCGGCCGCGCACAGCGCATCGGCGGTGGTGGGTTCGGGCAGGGTTTCCACGAATCCCACCTGCTGCTGATAGGCGGCATCGCGTTCCACCTTGCGGGCGATGGCGTCCATCATCGAAACGGCCTCCACCGGCCATTTGCCGGCCGCGCTTTCAGCCGAAAGCATCACCGCGTCCACGCCGTCATAGATGGCGTTGGCAACGTCCGACACTTCGGCCCGGGTGGGCGACGGGCTGACGATCATCGATTCGAGCATCTGGGTCGCCACGACTACGGGCTTGCCGGCCCGCCGCGCCATGCCCACCAGCCGCTTCTGCACGCCAGGCACCTCTTCCGGCGGCAGTTCCACGCCCAGGTCCCCGCGCGCGACCATGATCGCATCAGATAGCTCGAGGATTCCATCCATGTCATCAAGGGCCGAGGGCTTCTCGATCTTGGCCATCAGGCTGGCCCGGCCGCCGATCAGCTTGCGCGCCTCGGCCACATCCTCGGCGCGCTGCACGAAGCTGAGCGCCACCCAGTCCACCCCGGCTTCGAGCGCCAGCGACAGGTCGTGCCGGTCCTTGGACGTGAGGGCGGGCAGCGGCACCATCACATCGGGCACGTTCACGCCCTTGTTGTTGGAAAGTGTGCCCGGCACGACAACTTCGGTCAGGGCATGGCCATCATCGGCCTCCACCACGCGCAGCACGATCTTGCCGTCATCCAGCAGCAACCGGTGCCCCGGCCTGAGCACGGCGAGGATCTCGGGGTGCGGAAGCTGCACCCGGCTGGCGGTTCCCGGCGCCGGATCGAGATCCAGACGGAAGGCTGCGCCGGTTTCCAGATCCACCCGCCCGTCCGCGAAGCGGCCCACGCGCAGCTTGGGGCCCTGCAGGTCTGCAAGGATGGTCATCGGCCGGCCGAGCCGGCCTTCAAGCGAGCGAACGGCCGCGATCAGCGCCAGCTTCCCGGCATCGTCGCCGTGGCTCATGTTCACGCGGAAGGCATCGGCGCCGGCCTCGTAGAGCGCGCGTATCTGTTCGGGTGTCGAGGATGCGGGGCCAAGGGTCGCAAGAACCCGCACATGCCGGTCGCGGGGGGGACGATGGCTTGTCAAATGGCTCTCCTGTCATCAACTTCCAGCATGGAAGGGATTTGCCAAGGCCCCTTACAGGCTCCGCCCGGCGCGGACCAGCGGGCCAGCCAGGGAAATCAGCACGCACACCGGCCCGGATCCAGGCGGGCACAACCGGAGGACAGGATGATGACGAACAGCCAGACACTCGACGACCAGCGCATGGAGCAGCTGGAGGCCGCCGCCTTCCGCCACCTTCTCGACCATCTGCGCATGCGCGAGGATGCCTCCAACATCGAACTGATGGGGCTGGCCGGTTTCTGCCGCAACTGTCTGGCGGACTGGCTGGTGGAAGCCTCGACCGCAACGCCAACCCCGCTGACCCGCGAGGAAGCGCGCAACCATGTCTATGGCGAGCCCTATGCCGACTTCAAGGCGCGCCAGCTGGAAGCAACGGATGAGCAGCTGAAGCGCATGGACGACAGCCTCGCCCGCAACGAGAAGCTGCGCGCGGAAAAGAGCCGCAAGCTCGACGAGCAGCTGGATGCATCCTTCCCGGCAAGCGACCCGCCGACCATCAGCCGCCCGCGCTGAGGCCTGTGGCGGGGCCGAAGCCTGAAACCGGCGCCTAAAGCCTGCGGACATGGGGCCGTATTTCCGTTTCATCGGAATTCAGGGATCGGACTCAGGGAGAAGCCCCATGTACATGCCAGGCGAAATCGTTGCGGCCGAAACCCGGGCTCAGGGCATGGCCGCAGGGGATGTGATGGCGTCGATAGGCGCCGAACGCGCAGCCCTTCAGGATGCAAACGCCAGGCGGGCGCGCCGGGATGGCGCCATCGTGCTGGCGGTATCGGCAACCGCCGCCCTTGTCGTGGGCGACACGATGGACGGCCTGCTGGCAGGGCTAGGCGTGCTCCTCACGGGGCTGCTGGCCTTTCTCGTCCGCCGCGATCAGGACATGCGCACCCTTGCCCGGCTCGACAGGCGCGCGCTGCACGAAATCCAGCGCTTCGGGATGACACTGGAGCAATGGCACAATGGCGACACGCCAGGCGGCATCTGGATGCCGCCCGCGCGCCGCCACCAGGAGCCCGGCGCACCGGGCTGACGTGCGCCGGCATGGCTGCATAGGGGCTGCATAGAGGCTGCATAGGGGGGCCGGAGAGGGGCCTGACAGCCCCTTATACGATTCGACTCGCGTGTGACTTGCAAATCGGCTATGCAATAGTCGGAGCAGAAGGGATTGAGGCATGCCATCAATGGCATGGTCCAGGCCCGGATGACCCGCCCTTGAAGTCCTGTCACGAAGTCGAATGCGCTCGGTTCAATGCTGGAACACAGTTCAATGCAAGACGCGAACATGCTTTTCGATGACGTATCGGCCCTGACGAGGGTGCAATCGGGCTTCCGGCACTCTTGCACGATGCTGGCAGCAAATGCGGAAGGCGGGCCGCGCCACTTCGCCCGGGCATGCCCGGGGGCAATGCGGCAGCGCATGATACTATTGAAAGACGAGTTTCCAGAATGAGTTACGACGACAGGCGGCGCGGTGGCCGCGGACGGGGCGACGATAAGCGCAGTCGCGGTTTTGACGAGGGTTTCGACGCCGGCGGCGATCGTGGCGGCGGCTATGGCCGTGGCGGCTTCGGCGGCGGCGGCGGCTTCGGCGGCGGCGGCTTCGGCGGTGATCGCGGCGGCTTCGGCGGCGGCGGCGGCTTCGGTGGCGGCGGCGGTGGCCGTGGCCCCGGTGGTGGTGGCGGCTTCGGCGGCGGCCCGCGTGGCGGCGGCGGCTTCGGCGGCGGCGGCGGCGGCGGCTTCGGCGGCGGCCCGCGCGGCGGACCCGGCATCGTCATTGGCACGGCCCGTGGCAAGGTGAAGTTCTTCAACGCGCAGAAAGGCTTCGGCTTTGTCACGCGCGATGATGGCGGCGAAGACGTGTTCCTGCACATCTCCTCCCTGGAGCGCGCCGGCCTCACCAACGTTGCCGAGAACCAGGAGCTCGAGTTCTCGCTGAACGAGCGCAATGGCCGCATTTCCGCGACCGACGTGCAGATCATCGGCGAAACGCTCGAAGTCGAAGAACGCGGTCCGCGTCCTCCGCGTGAAGGCGGATTCGAGCGCGGCCCCCGTGCCGGTGGCTTCGGCAATCGCCCCGCCCCCGTAACGGACGGCACCCGCTATGAAGGCACGGTGAAGTTCTTCAACGGCCAGAAGGGCTTCGGCTTCATCGCCCGTGACGATGGCGGCGCAGACGCCTTCGTTCACATTTCGGCGGTGGAACGCGCCGGTCTGCATGACCTGCCGGAAAACCAGCGCATCAGCTTCGAGCTGGAGCTGGACCGCCGCGGCAAGCAGGCAGCCGTGAACATCGAACTGATCTGACAGTATCTCCGCGCCCGCTCCGGCGGGCGCGGACCCTGTCCATAGGGTTCACTCAATGGAACCCTGCAAATGGCCGGCCAAAGGCTGCGCCTGCTGCTGAGGCCAGCATATTGCGCCCCAGAGCCCTGAGAATCACGAGATTCACGGACATCCTGAAAATCCGGGAAAGCGGGCGGCTCAGCCGGCTCGGAACGCTTCCATGAAATGCCGCCGGCACAGTGCCACATAGCGGTCATTGCCACCAATTTCCGTCTGCGCGCCGGCGCGCACCGGTATTCCCGCTGAATCGATCCTGAGGTTCATGGTCGCCTTGCGGCCACAGCCACAGACCGCCTTCAGCTCGACAAGCTTGTCGGCAATGGCGAGCAGCCGTTCCGAACCGGGAAACAGCTGCCCCCGGAAATCGGTGCGCAGCCCATAGGCCAGAACCGGCACGCCAAGCCCGTCCACCACATCCGCCAGCTGATCGGCCTGGGCGGCGCTCAGGAACTGGGCTTCATCCACGAGAATGCAATCTGCCGGCTGCGCTGCGATTGCGGCGTGAAGGTCCGTGCCCGGGCCAAACATGTGCGCATCGGCTTCCAGCCCGATCCGCGAGGCGATCCGCCCCTCGCCTGCCCTGTCGTCGAGGGCGGCAGTCCAGAGCATGGGGCGCATGCCGCGCTCGCGGTAGTTGAAGGCGGCCTGCAGCAGGGTCGTCGACTTCCCGGCGTTCATGGCGCCATAATAAAAATAAAGTTGCGCCATCTCAGCCGTGCAGCCCGTCGCAGTGGTCGATGTCGCTGCGCTCCAGCTGCACTGTCGGGTGAACGATCCCGAACCTGCTGCGCAGCCCCTCGCTGACCATTTCCAGAAGCCCATCCCCGCCCCCTTCCGGCACCACGAGATGGGCTGTCAGCGCCGTTTCGGTGGCGCTGATCGGCCAGATGTGCAGATCATGGACGGACATGACACCGGGAAGAGTTGCAAGCCACTGGCGCACGGCCGCCACATCCACCCCACGGGGTGCTGCATCAAGCGCCAGATCGAGCGACTGGACGAGGATTCGCCAGGTTGTGGCGAGAATGACGGCCACGATCCCGAGGCTGGCGACCGGATCGACCCAGCGCGCCTGCGTGAAATGAAGGATGATGCCCGCCAGCAGCACGCCCGCCGAAACGGCTGCATCGCCGAACAGATGCACCACGGCTGCCCGGCGGTTCACATCATCCGGGTGCCCGGCCATCAGCAGCCAGCCGGACAGCAGGTTGATGACAACAGCGACCCCGGCGACGAGCATCACGGTCAGGCCAGGCGGCGCGGCCTCGGGCGGGCTTAAAAGCCGGTCCGCCGCCTCCATCACCAGAACACCGCAGGCAAAGACAAGCAGCAGCGAGTTGGCGAGCGCCGCCAGAACACCTGCCTTGCCATAGCCATAGGTACGTCTCGCCGAGCCGTTGCGTGTCATCAGCCAGGCCGCCCCGCCGGCCAGCAGAAGGCCGAGAACGTCCGAGGCATTGTGCCCGGCATCGGCCATAAGCGCCGTGGAGCCGATGCCGATTCCGATCACCAGCTGGAAGACGACGATCCCGATGTTGAGGATGATGGCAGTGCCATAGCGCCAGCCGGCGACCGGCCCATCCAGCTGATGGTGGTGCGGCGGATGGGGATGGTGATCATGCGCGTGGCCCATGGCCATCTCCTGCCAAAAGCCGCCGCCCGCCACAATGGCCCGCCACAATGGCCCGACAGAATAGGAGGTCGCGGCCAGGCGGCGGATCGTGAAACCGCGGCACGGGCTGCCGCCAACCCGGTGCTTCCGGGCTTGACCGGGAAGGACCCATGCTTAAATAGGACGCAGTTAGTCCGAATTAAGAACCCACCACGCCCGAGGCCCGAGTCCCGAACCCATGCTGCGCCTTTCAAACCTTGCCGATTATGGCGTCCTGGTGATGACCACGGCCGCCCGCGCGACCGAGACGGGCGGGCTTACCTCAGCTTCGCAGATCGCCGGCCTGTCCGCCATTCCGGCCCCTACGGTCGCGAAACTGCTGGGCCAGCTGGCGCGCGCCGGCCTGCTCACCTCGCAACGCGGCGTGGCGGGCGGTTTCGCGCTTGCCCGCCCCGCGCGGTCCATCAGCCTCGCCGATATCGTGGAAGCGATCGACGGGCCGATCGCCCTGACCCATTGCGGCACGCCGGGCGCCGACTGCGACCTTTCCGGCCATTGCACGGTGCGGCCGCACTGGGCACCGGTGAACGCCGCCGTCCGCGCCGCCCTTTCCGCCGTTTCCCTTGCGGACATCGCGCCGGAAGCGCATGGCGCGCCGCACCCCGTATCCGCCCAAAGGCTGCCCAGCCAGGCACCCGCCGACCGGCGGTCCAATCCGGAAGCCATCGCATGAACGCCCGACCTGACATCGAAACCCCCGTGCGCAACCCCGAGGCCGCCGCCGCGGTCGACGAGCTTTCCACCTACAAATGGGGCTTCAGGACCGACATCGACCAGGAGTTCGCGCCCAAGGGCCTGAACGAGGATACGGTGCGCTTCATTTCGGCCAAGAAGAACGAGCCGGAATGGATGCTCGAATGGCGGCTGAAGGCCTTCCGCATCTGGCAGACGATGGAGACGCCGCAGTGGGCCAAGCTGCGCATCCCCGCGATCGACTATCAGGACGCCTATTATTACGCCGCCCCGCGCAAGAAGCCGACCATCGCCTCGCTCGACGAACTCGATCCGGAGATCCGCCGCACCTACGAGAAGCTCGGCATCCCCATCGAGGAGCAGAAGGTGCTGGCGGGCGTGGAAGGCGCGCGCAAGGTGGCGGTCGACGCCGTCTTCGACAGCGTGTCGGTTGCCACCACCTTCCGGGACGAACTGAAGAAAGCCGGCGTCATCTTCCTCTCGATCAGCGAGGCGCTGCGCGAATATCCCGATCTGGTGCGCAAGCATCTCGGCTCGGTGGTGCCGGTGCGCGACAATTATTTCGCCTGCCTCAACGCCGCCGTCTTTTCCGATGGCACCTTCGTCTATGTGCCAAAGGGCGTGCGCTGCCCGATGGAGCTTTCCACCTATTTCCGCATCAACGCGGAAAACACCGGCCAGTTCGAGCGCACGCTGATCATCGCCGACGAGGGCAGCTATGTCAGCTATCTCGAAGGCTGCACCGCCCCCCAGCGCGACGAGAACCAGCTGCACGCAGCGGTCGTCGAACTGGTCGCGGAAACCGACGCCGAGATCAAATATTCCACTGTCCAGAACTGGTACCCCGGCGACCGCGAGGGCAAGGGCGGAATCTACAATTTCGTCACCAAGCGCGCCCTGTGCCGTGGCGCGCGCTCCAAGGTATCCTGGACGCAGGTGGAAACCGGCTCGGCCATCACCTGGAAATATCCGAGCTGCGTGCTGGCCGGCGAGGACAGCGTCGGCGAATTCTATTCGGTGGCCGTCACCAACAATTTCCAGCAGGCCGACACCGGCACCAAGATGATCCATCTGGGCCGGGGCACGAAATCGACCATCATTTCCAAGGGCATTTCGGCCGGCCGCAGCGACAACAGCTATCGCGGGCTGGTGCGGATCGGTCCATCGGCCGAAGGCGCGCGCAATTTCACCCAGTGCGACAGCCTGCTGATCGGCGACCGCTGCGGCGCCCACACCATCCCCTATATCGAGGTGAAGAACCCGTCGGCGCAGATCGAGCATGAGGCCACCACCTCGAAGATCAGCGAGGACCAGAAATTCTACGCCCAGAGCCGTGGCCTGTCCGACGAGGAAGCCGTGGCCCTCATCGTCAACGGCTTCTGTCGCGAGGTGCTGCAGCAACTGCCGATGGAATTCGCGGTGGAAGCGCAGAAGCTGCTCGGCATCAGCCTGGAAGGCAGCGTCGGATGACCGCGCCCTTCCGCCTCACAGATGGTTCCGGCCCTTTCGTGGCCGCATGACAGGACGACCCATGCTCAGCATCCAGAACCTCCACGCCCGCATCGGCGACACCGAGATCCTCAAAGGCCTCACGCTCGAGGTGAAGCCCGGCGAAGTCCATGCCATCATGGGCCCGAACGGCGCGGGCAAATCGACCCTCTCCTATGTTCTTGCCGGTCGCGAGGGCTATGAGGTGACGGAAGGCTCTGTCACCTTCGACGGCCAGGACCTGCTGGCGATGGAGCCGCATGAGCGCGCCGCCGCCGGCCTCTTCCTCGGCTTCCAGTATCCGGTCGAGATTCCCGGCGTTTCCAACCTGCTGTTCCTGCGCACCGCCATGAACGCCCAGCGCAAGCTGCGCGGCGAGCCGGAAATCTCGGGCGCCGATTTCATGAAACGCGTGCGCGCCGAGGCGGCCGTCCTCGGCCTCGACATCGAAATGCTGAAGCGCGGCGTGAATGTCGGCTTTTCGGGCGGCGAGAAGAAGCGCAACGAGGCCTTCCAGCTCGGCATGCTGGAACCGCGCTTCGCCCTGCTCGACGAAACCGACAGCGGCCTCGACATCGATGCCCTGAGGATCGTGTCCGAGGGAATCAACCGCTTCCGCCGGCCCGATCGCGCTGTCCTGCTGATTACCCATTATCAGCGCCTGCTGGATCATGTGCGCCCCGACCGCGTGCATGTGATGGCGGCCGGGCGCATCGTCGCTTCGGGCGGGCCCGACCTCGCCCTGCGGCTCGAAGCCGAAGGCTATGAGGGGATCGCGGCATGACAGCCCTTCCCACACGGAAGGACGAGGCCTGGCGCTACGCCGACCTGAAGGCGGTGGAAGGGCTGTGGCCGCCGGCGCCCGCAACCCTGATTTCGGTGGCCGAAGGCGCGACGGCCGAACATGTGCTGCATGTGGCCGAGCCGGGCATCCACGACATCGAGGTGCGGCTTGCGCCCGGTGCGCGGCTTCGGCTGATGGTGGCGATCAGCGCGCCTGACTATGCCCGTGTCGCACTCGTCGTGCATCTGGCCGAGGGGTCGCATCTCGACCTCGGTGGCGTGCTGCTGGGCGCGGGCGATGCCAGTGTCGAACTGGTGACGGACATCCGCCACGACGAACCCGGCGCATCCAGCAGCCAGAAGGTCCGCATCGTCGTCGATGACCGGGCAACAGGCACCTATCTCGGGCGAATCGCCGTCGCGCGCGACGCGCAGAAGACGGATGCCGGGCAATCCGCACGCGCGCTGGTGCTGAAGCGGACTGCCGCCGCCAACCTGAAGCCGGAACTGGAAATCTACGCCGACGATGTGAAATGCGCCCATGGCTGCACCGTGGGCGAACTGGACAAGGCAGCGCTGTTCTACCTGCAATCGCGCGGCGTGCCGATGCCCGAGGCCCAAAGCCTGCTCACCCGCGCCTTCCTTGCCGATGCGCTGGAAGGACTGGAAGACGAGGCCGCGCGCGAAAAGCTGGAGGCAGTGATCGCCGGCTTCATGGAGGCGCGCGCATGAACGCCAGCATGCCGCTTGCCGCCAGCCATGTGCGCGCGCCGGCGCTGCTCGACCTGCGCGGCGAATTCCCCGGCCTGCCCGAAGGCTGGGCCTATCTGGATGCGGCAGCCACCGCCCAGAAGCCACGCGCCGTGATCGAGGCGATCACCCGCGCCTATGCCGAGGATTATGCGACCGTCCATCGCGGGGTCTATGCCCGCTCCGCCCGGATGACGGAGGCCTATGAGGCCGCCCGCGAGACGGTTGCCCGCTTCATCGGCGGCCATGCCGGGGAAATCGTCTTCGTGCGCGGGGCGACCGAGGCCATCAACCTCGTCGCTGCAAGCTGGGGGCGCGCCAGCATCGGCCCGGGCGACCGGATCCTGCTGAGCCAGCTGGAGCATCACAGCAACATCGTGCCCTGGCGGATGCTGGCCGATGCAGTCGGCGCGGCGATCGATGTCGCCCCCCTGACGCCCGATGGCCGGATCGACACCGATGCCCTTGTCGCCCTGATCGGGCCGCGCACCAGGCTTGTGTCCATCGCCCATGTCTCGAACGTGCTCGGCTCCATCGCCGATGTGCCGCAGATCGCAGCTGCCGCCCATGCCATGGGTGCGAAACTGCTGGTGGATGGCTGCCAGGCCGCGCCGCGCCTTGCTGTCGATGTTGCAGCGCTCGGCTGTGATTTCTACGTCTTTTCAGGCCACAAGCTCTATGGCCCCACCGGTATCGGCGCGCTGTGGGCAAAGGCCGCCATCCTCGATGCCATGCATCCCTGGCAGGGCGGCGGCGCGATGATCGACGAGGTGCGCTTCGAGGCCGTGAGCTATGCGCCCGCCCCGCAGCGATTCGAGGCAGGCACGCCGCACATCGTGGGCGCAATCGGCCTTGCCGCCGCAATCCGCTGGGTGGAACAGGTAGGGGTAGAGGCGATCGACGCCCATGAGCGCGCCCTCGTTTCCATCGCCCGCGCGCGGCTTTCCGGCCATGCGGGCCTGCGCCTCTTCGGGCCGGAGGAGTCGGCCGGCATCCTGTCCTTTGCGGTCGGGGATGTGCACCCCCATGACGTGGCGACCATCCTCGATGAAGGGGGTGTCGCCATCCGCGCCGGCCACCATTGCGCCCAGCCGCTGATGCGCTGGCTGGGCGTGCCTGCAACCGCCCGCGCCAGCTTTTCCGCCCACAGCAGCGAAGCCGATGCCGAATTGCTGGCCAGGGGTATCGAACGCACCATGAGGATTTTCGGATGACAACCGGACCCAGCCGCCGCTTCGACGTGGAAATCGTGGACAGCGTGAGCGAGCCGCCCAAGGCCCCGCCCCCCGGCGCGGCCGAACTTCCGCAGCCGCCGGCGCCGGCGCCGGCGGCCGACACCGGCGCGGCACCGCGCCGGCGCGACTATCTGGAAGGCTTCCTCGGCGCTTCCGCCAGCCAGGGCGAAGGCGCCGGCGATGAAGATACGCTGAAAGAGGCCGTGATCGCAGCGCTGCGCGACATCTTCGACCCGGAAATCCCCGTCAACATCTATGATCTGGGCCTCATCTACGGGGTGGAGATCGACGAGGGCCATGTCATCGTCACCATGACGCTGACGACCCCGCACTGCCCGGTCGCCGAATCCATGCCGGGCGAAGTGGAACTGCGCGTGATGGCGGTGCCCGGTGTCGCCACCTGCGACGTGAACCTGGTGTGGGATCCGCCATGGAACCCGGCCTCCATGTCGGAAGAGGCCAGGCTGGAGCTTGGAATGCTATGACCACGCAAAGCCCCCCCCGCGCGCCGGCACGCCCGCGCCCGGCCCCCATCACCCTGACGCCAGCCGCCGAACAGCGGATCGCGGATCTTTTGGCAAAGGCGCCGGAACCTGTTGCCGGCGTCCGCCTGTCCACCCCGCGCCGCGGCTGTTCGGGCCTTGCCTATTCGATCGATTATGTGACCGAGCCGAAGCCCGGTGACGAGGCCATCGCGACCCCGGCCGGCACGCTTTATGTCGATGGCGGCTCGCTTCTGTATCTCATCGGCTCGGTGATGGACTGGAAGGAAGACGATTTCACCGCCGGATTCGTGTTCCAGAACCCCAACGCCACGGGCTCCTGCGGCTGCGGCGAGAGCTTCACCGTCTGAAGCTTCGGCCGGAACGCCGGTGCGGCGATCCGGACCGTCTGAAGCTTCGGCCGGAACGCCGGTGCGGCGATCCGGCCATGGAAGAACCGCCGGCAATGCGCCATGGCGCCAAGATGGACCATCCCGCCACCCGCGCCGAAGCCCTGGCACGCCTGGAAGCCTTCCTGCCGCGCGCCGGCCGGCTGTACGCCGCCAACCGCAACTTCGATGAAGGGCCGGGGCGCCGCACCCATGTCTCGGGCCTTTCGCCCGCCATCCGCCGCCGCCTGCTTTGCGAAGAGGAAGTGGCGCGCGCCGCGCTCAATGCGCATGGCTTTGCCGCAGCGGAAAAATTCCTGCTCGAAGTCTGCTGGCGCAGCTACTGGCGCGGCTGGCTCGAGGCGCGGCCGCTTGCCTGGCAACGCTATTGCGCGGATGTGGCCCGCCTGAACGAAGAGCTGGCGCGCGCCCCGTCGCTTGGCGCTGCATATTCCGCCGCCATTTCGGGGCAGACCGGCATCGACTGTTTCGATTTCTGGGCGCGGGAGCTTGCCGAAACCGGCTATCTCCACAACCATGCCCGCATGAGCTTCGCCTCCATCTGGATCTTCACCCTGAAACTGCCCTGGCAGCTGGGGGCGGATTTCTTCTACCGCCATCTGCTCGATGCCTGCCCGGCGTCCAACACACTGGGCTGGCGCTGGGTTGCAGGGCTGCAGACGGCGGGGAAAACCTATCTCGCTTCAGCAGACACCATAAGGCGCACCTCCTGCGGGCGATTCCGGGTGGATGCGCCGCTCGCACGAGAAGCCCCGCCGCTTCCGCCCGAAGCGCCCATCCATCCGGCAGGGCTTCCGGCCCTGCCCGAAGCCGACCCGGACGCGCCATCGGGCCTTTTCCTCCACACCGAGGATCTGTCAGCCGAAACCATGGTCTTTCCCGCCCCCGTGCGCGCCATCGCCGGGCCCGACCGGATCGATGGCGACCCGGCCGACCTGAAGCGCGCTTATGCCAATGCCAGCCTCGATGATGGCATTGTCCGCGCCGCCACCCATTTCGCCGCCGAAGCCAGCCGCCTGCCCGTCGACACCCTGCCCGAGGCTGTCACGCAATGGGCAGCACGCCATGGCTTCAGGCAGGTGCTGACCCCCTGCGCCCCTGTCGGCCCCGTCGCCGACCGGCTCGCGCTGATGGGGGTAGCGCTGGCCCGGGCCGGCATCCGCCTCGTCCCCGTCCGCCGCGCATGGGACAGTGCCGCATGGCCGCACGCCACGCGCGGCTTCTTCCAGTTCAAGGGCCGGATCCCTGCCCTTCTCGCCGGCGGCGGGGCTGGGTGAACGCTTGCACGCGCACCGGGCGGCTGGATGGCCAGTCAGCGATGCTGATGGCTTCGCCGCACAGCGGCACGCTGATCCCGCAGGCCTTTTTGCGCAGCGTGCAACTGCCGCTGTCCGCCATCCGCCGGATGGAAGATGCCCATGTGGGCCGGCTGCTGGCCCCGGCCGCGGCACTTGGCATCCCGCTTCTGGAAGCCACCCACAGCCGCGCCGTCATCGATCTCAACCGTGCCGCGGATGAACTGGACCCGAAGATGTTCGACGGGCCGGTAACAGCCACCCCCGCCATCACCGAGCGCGTGCGGGCAGGCTATGGGCTTGTGCCCCGGATCGCAGGCCCCGGCCTGCCGATCCACTGCCGCCGCCTGCCGGCCGCCGCCACCCGGGCGCATGTCCTTCAGCTTCACCAGCCATGGCATGCCGCCATTGCGCAGGGTCTTGCCGCTGCCCGCGCCCGGCATGGCCACGCCCTTCTCCTCGACATGCATTCGATGCCGCCGCTTCCCGGGGCTGCCCCGGCGCAACTGGTCCTGGGGGACAGGCATGGCCAGTCGGCCGCGCCACGGCTGGTGGACTGGCTCGACGATGCCTTCCGCGCGCGCGGGCTTAAGGTGGCGCGCAACAGCCCCTATGCCGGTGGCTATACCACCCAGCGGCACGGCCAGCCCGCCACGGGCCAGCATGCGGTGCAGCTGGAATTCGACCGCAGCCTCTACATGGACCCGGTGACGCTGGTGCCGCACGACGGCTTCGCCGCGCTGGCCGCCATGATCGCCGAGGTGACGGCGGCCTTGCGCGCCACCCTTCCGCAATTGCTGGATGGAGAGGCCCTGCCGCTGGCAGCGGAATAGCCTCGCTCGCGGCGGAACAGCCTCTCAGCCTTCACGGGGTGGACGCCAGCGCTCATGGCGCTATTCGGTCTGGCATGAGCTGGATTGATCTTCGTCAGGTATCGGACACCGACTTCGAACTCGACCTCGTGCCGCGCGTGTGCGTCGGCCCGCCCGACCGCCTGTTCATGTTCGGCGGCGTGGGCCTCGGCCTTGGTCTCCAGGCGCTGCAGACCGTCACCGGCCGGCCGCCGGTGTGGGCGACGGCGCAATATGAAAGCTATGCCCGCCCCGGCGAGACTATCCGATTCCGGGTGGACGAACGGGTGCGCGGCAACCAGGTGAGCCAGGCCCGCTGCACTGCGACGGCCGGCGACCGCGAAATCCTGACGGTGATTTCAGCCCTCGGCGCGCGCTCCATGCCCGAACGCGGCCAGTGGACGCTGGCGCCCCGGGCCGCCCCGCCGGACGATTGCCGCCCGCGCGTCCTCAACATGCGCCGCCACCCGGATGACATCCACAGCCGCATCGACTTCCGCATCGCCGTGGGCGCCATGCAGGGGCCGACCGTGGGCGACGGCGTCGCGCCCGACGGCCATGTGGTGATCTGGGCACGACCCAACCCGGATGTGCTCGGCCCCGGCCACCCGATCGACCCGGCCTTCGTCGCGATCGTCGCCGATTATGTGCCCTCGGCCGTCGGCCCGGCGCTGGGCGTGGATGCCGGCGGCAACAGCCTCGACAATTCCATCCGCTTCCACCGGATGGTGCAGACCGAATGGCTGCTGTGCGACATCCAGATCCACGGCATCGCCAACGGCTTTGCCCATGGCCGCATGCACATCTTCGCACAGACGGGCGAGCTGATGGCCACCGCCTCGCAAAGCATCATCCTGCGCCTCTGGAAGGACTGACGGCCCCGGCCGGCCTGCTTCTGGCCGTCTTTGGCTGACGACCCGGTCCCTGGCGCCTCAATCCCCGGCGCCTCAGTCGCCGGCGTCTGCCTCGATGGCGTCGATGTCCTCGTCCGTCAGGCCGAAATGATGCCCCACCTCGTGCACCAGCACATGGGTGACGAGATGTTCGAGGCTGTCCTCGCCATGCGCCCATTCATCGAGAAGCGGGCGGCGATAGAGGAAGATGGTGGGCGGCAGCGCGCCGGTCATGTCCTGCCCCGGATCGCCCACATGATGGCCCCAGTAGAGGCCGAGGATGTCATAGGGGCTTTCCAGCTCCATCGCGCGCATCACTGTTTCGTCGGGAAAATCCTCCACCCGCAGGATCACATGCGCCATGTGCTGGCGGAAGAGTTCGGGCAGGCGTTCCGCCGCGGCTTGCGCCAGCCGCTCGATATCGACGAGTGTGGGGGCGTGAAGGGGCATGCCGCCCCTTAGCGCGGAGACGGGACATGGTCGAGAAGCTGGATGCAAAGGCACGCGCGGCGCTTGTCACGGCACTGCCCGAATGGCGCCTTGACGGGGAGCGGCTGGTGCGCAGCTTCCGCTTTCGCGATTTCGTCGAGGCCTTTGGCTTCATGAGCCGCGTGGCGCTCCTGGCAGAGCGGGCCGACCATCACCCCGAATGGTCGAACGTCTGGAACAAGGTGGATATCGCACTCACCACCCATGATGCGGGCGGGCTCAGCCAGCGCGACGTAGCGCTCGCGCGGCAGATTGACGCGATCTGCCCGCAATAGCGGCAGTGCGTCGCACCCGTCCTTGGATAGGGTGCCGGCGCACCAATGTCCCTCCCGGGCCGCTGATGACAGCGGCCGCATATGGGAGAATGATGGATGAAAGCCCTTTTCACTGCCGCCGCCACAGTCGCGCTGCTTGCAATGCCTGCGGCTGCTTCGGACGCGCACCACGGGAAGAAGGACATCGTCGACACGGCCGTTGCCGCCGGCCAGTTCAAGACGCTTGCCGCAGCCCTTACGGCTGCCGGGCTGGTCGATACACTGAAGGGTGAAGGCCCCTTCACCGTCTTTGCGCCCACCGATGCCGCTTTCGCAAAACTGCCCGCCGGCACGGTGGAAAATCTGCTGAAGCCCGAAAACAAGGCGCAGCTGAGCGCGATCCTCACCTATCATGTCGTGCCGGGCAAGGCGCCGGCGTCTGCTGTCACCGGCAAGGTTTCGGACGTGGTGACCGTGAACGGCGCGATGCTGAAGATCGACGGCACCAATGGCGTGAAGGTGAATGACGCCAGCGTGACCGCAGCCGACGTCATGGCTTCGAACGGCGTGATCCATGTGGTGGACACGGTGCTGCTGCCGCCCGCGAAATAACGGGGCAGGCGAAACGAAAAAAGGGGCGGCGGACCATCGGCCCGCCGCCCCCTTTCTTTCAGCCGTGGCTGCCGATCAGCGCGGCGCCATACGGATGGAACCGTCGAGGCGCACGTCCTCGCCGTTGAAGTAGCTGTTCCGGCACATTTCGAGCGCGAGGCTCGCATATTCTTCCGGATTGCCGAGACGCTTCGGGAACGGAACCTGGGCGCCCAGCGCGTCCTTCACATTCTGCGGCGCGGCAGCAAGGAGCGGCGTGTTGAAGATGCCCGGCAGGATGGTATTGACGCGGATGCCTTCGCTGGAAAGGTCACGCGCGATCGGCAGGGTCATGCCGACAACGCCGCCCTTCGAAGCGGAATAGGCGGCCTGGCCGATCTGGCCGTCTTCGGCGGCCACCGAGGCGGTGTTGATGATCACGCCGCGCTCGCCATATTCATTCAGCGGATCAAGCGACATCATGCCGGCGGCCGACTTCGCGATGCAGCGGAAGGTGCCGACGAGGTTGATCTGGATGATCATGTTGAAGGCATCGAGCGGGAAATGCTTGATGCCGCCCGTCGCCTTGTCGCGGCTGGCGGTCTTGATGGCGTTGCCGGTGCCGGCGCAGTTCACCAGGATGCGCTCCTGGCCGATGGCGGCACGGGCCTTGGCGAAGCCGGCGTCGACCGAGGCTTCGTCCGTGACGTTCACCTGGCAGAAGACACCGCCGAGTTCGGCGGCCAGGGCTTCACCCTTTTCGGCGTTCAGGTCGAACAGGGCGACCTTGACGCCTTCCTTGGCAAGCGCGCGCGCAGTGGCGGCGCCAAGCCCGGATGCGCCCCCGGTGATGACAGCGGAAAGACCTTTGAGTTCCATAGACGAACACTCCCGTTTGGCGGTTGGTTTGCGCTTTGCCTTACGCCGGTCCGGCGGAAGTCTCATCCACAAATCAGGGAGGTTTTCACCCTTTCGGCCCTTATTTCCGGGCCAGCGCCCGTTCCCTCAGGGCAAGCGCGATGCTGGACGCGAGGATGATCGCGCCGCCCAGAAGCGTCAGCAGGTCGTAACGCTCCCCGAAAAGGAGGATGCCGGCTGCCGTGATGATGCCGAAGCGCACGAAATCATAGGGCAGGACAGCGCTGGCATCGGCAAGCGCGAAGGCGCGGGAAAGCGCCAGCTGCCCGGCGGCGGCACAGGCGCCAAGCGCGATGAGGATCGGCCAGAGGTTCGCCGATGGCCAGCTCCAGAAGGGAATCGCCAGAACCATCGACACGGGCGTCGTCAGGATGAAGCTCCAGGCGGTGACGGCGCGCACATCGTCAACGCCGGTCAGGGCCTTGATGGCGATATAGGAATAGGCGGTGGCCAGCGCCGAAACCAGCGCCGCCCACAGGCCAGGCGACATGTCCGTCGTCCCCGGTCGCAGCACGAGCAGCATGCCGGCAAAGCCAATTGCCAGCGCTGCCCCGCGGATCCAGCGGATGCGCTCGCCCAGGAACAGGGCGGCGGCGACCGTCGCGAAAAGCGGCGCCGTGTAGTTGATGGAAAGCACATTGGCGAGCGGCGCGTTCGCCACGGCGTAGAAGGTGGCGAAGGTGGCCACGACCCCCGATGTCGCGCGCCGCACATGGCCGGGCAGCCGCTCGATCTTCAGCAGGCCGGGCGTCGTCAGCAGCATCGGCATGAGCCACAGAAGCCCGATGAAATTGCGCCACACGACGATGGCGAAGGGGTGCAGTTCCTCGGAGGCAAGGCGGATCATCACCCACAGCCCCGAAAAGGCGACGCAGCCAAGCACCATCCACAGCACAGCCCGGACATGTGCCGGAAGAAGGGGCATGGCCGCGCGCCGCCCTGTCAGTGGTTGAAGTGCCGCAGGCCGGTGAAGGCCATGGCAAGGCCGCGCTCGTCGGCGGCGGCGATCACCTCGGCATCGCGCATCGAGCCGCCGGGCTGGATGACGGCGGTGGCGCCGGCATCGGCTGCTGCCAGAAGGCCATCGGCAAAGGGGAAGAAGGCATCGGAGGCAACGGCGCTGCCGATGGTGCGCGGCTCCGCCCAGCCGGCGGTTGCGGCGGCGTCGCGCGCCTTCCATGCCGCGATCCGGGCGCTGTCCAGCCGGCTCATCTGGCCGGCGCCGATACCGGCCGTCGCGCCATCCCTGGCATAGACGATGGCATTGGATTTCACATGCTTGGCCACTGTCCAGGCAAAGGCCATGTCGGCCAGTTCGCGGGGCGTGGGCTGGCGCTTCGTCACGATCTTCAGCTCGCCCATCAGCTGATTGTCCCGCGACTGGACGAGGAACCCGCCGGATACGCTGCGCAGCACCAGCCCCGGCCGTGCCGGATCGGGCAGCGGCGCGATCAGCAGCCGCAGGTTGGGCTTCTTCGCCACCACGGCCCTTGCCGCTTCGTCCGCCCCGGGGGCGATGATCACCTCGGTGAACAGCTCGGTGATGATCTTCGCCGTTTCGGCGTCAAGCGGGCGGTTGAGCGCGATGATGCCGCCAAAGGCCGAGACAGGGTCGCAGGCCTTGGCCGCCAGATAGGCATCGGCCAGCGTCGCGGCACTGGCCACGCCGCAGGGGTTGGCATGCTTGATGATGGCGACTGTCGGGTCGGAATCGCGGAATTCGGCGATGAGGTTCAGCGCGCCATCGGCATCGCCGATGTTGTTGAACGACAGGGCCTTGCCCTGCACCAGTTCCGCACCGGCAATGCCCTGCGCAAGGCCGGGCGCGGCATAGAGCGCGGCCGACTGGTGCGGATTCTCGCCATAACGCAATTCCTGCACCCGGCGGGCAACCATCGGCAGCCGCTCGGGGAAGGCTTCGCCCTGGTCGGCATGGGCGAACCAGCCGGCGATGGCGCTGTCATAGCCTGCCGTGGTCTGGAAGGCCTTGGCGGCCAGCCGGCGGCGGGTGGCCAGCGAAAGCCCGCCGTCCGCCAGTTCGGCGGCAAGGGCTGCATAATCGGCGGCATCCGTCACGCAGGCGACGAAGGCGTGGTTCTTCGCGGCCGAGCGCACCATCGCCGGGCCGCCGATGTCGATGTTCTCGATGATATCCTCGCGCGGCGCGCCCTTCGCGACCGTCGCCTCAAAGGGGTAGAGGTTGATCACCACCATGTCGATCGGCGCGATGCCATGATCGCGGGCAGACGCCTGGTGCGCGGCATCGTCGCGCAGCGCCAGCAGCCCGCCATGCACCTTGGGGTGCAGCGTCTTGAGGCGGCCGTCCATCATTTCGGGAAAGCCGGTGTGATCCGACACGTCGATGACGGAAAGCCCGGCATCGCGAAGCGCCCTGGCCGTGCCCCCCGTCGAAAGCAGCTCGGCCCCATGGGCTGCAAGCGCGGTGGCGAATTCGACGAGGCCCGTCTTGTCGGAAACGGACAGCAGGGCGCGGCGGATGGGAAGACGATCGCTCATGAACTACGAACCTTGCAAGCCATGGATTGGGGAGGAATATGCAGGGCGGTGCCCCAGCCAGCCGGACAAGGCAAGCCCCGAGGGCGCTTCAGCCGGGGCGTGCCTGACGCTTCAGGCTCCAGCCGACATCGGCGTCCTGGCCCGGCTGCACCAGAGTCGTCAGCAGGATCTGCTGCACTTCGCGGCTGTCCCCCTCGGCCGAGATGAAAAGGCTCGGCTCGATGGACACCAGCCCCGGCCCGCTGTTGAAGCGGGCCCGGAAGGCCCAGGCGAGAGCCGGCTGGCGGCGGCTGCCGGCAAGGCGGATGAGCGCGCCCTTCCCGTCCTCGGTGATGGCGGCCTCGGCTTCCGGGCCGAGGTGAAAGCGGATGGCGACCGCAAGCGGCTCTGCCCGGCGGTTCAACGGAAAACTGCCCGCCAGGTTGCCCGGCAGGCCGGAGCGCACGCGCAGCAGCCTGTCCTCCCCGCGCAGGTCATCGCCATCGGGCGAAAGCCACAGGCTGCGGCGATGATCATAGCCGAAGCGGCGACGCCAGCCGTCATGGCTTGCCTCCAACCACTGGCCTTCGGCTGAGGATCGCGGCTCCGCCAGCACTTCCTCCACGCCGCCCATGCGGCGCGGGCTGCCATCCTTCAGCCGGCTGGAGTTGGTGTCGGCGAGCACCAGCGTGGAATGGCCGGCGGTGGACCTGAGGCCCATGACAAGCTCGGGCGGATAGCCGCGCGGGCCCATGGCCCCGCGCTCGCCGCCGCAATTCACCACGATCAGCCGTTCCCCATCGCTCATGGTGAAGGACAGCGTCGATGCATGGGCCGTGGTGCTGAGGCGGGCGGGTGGCGGCAGGCCGGCATCGACGATGATGCGCACATCGCCCGCCACCAGCCGCTGGAAGCCCGAAAGCCGGCCCGGTGGATCGTGGCTGGCCGATGCTCCCAGCCGCGCCATCTGGGCCGTAGTCGGCTGGCCGCCATGCCAGGGGGCGGGCAGCCCGTCGCCCATGGCGATGGCCGAAAGCGCACGGACAAGGGCCTGGCGCCGGCTGGCAAGCCCCGGCGGAAGCGGCTGGCCGCAGGCGGCGTAGAAGGATTCGATGACAAGGATGAGATCGCCCAGCCGGGCGAGATCGAGCGGGCAGCGGCTGATGGCCGACCCATCCGGGTTGATGAGCGCGTCGAGCGCGCCCTCGAACTGCGGCAGGATTGCTGCCGTCTTGTCCTCATTGCCCGGCAGGATGAGCGACGCGCCCAGAAGCCCGGCGAAGGCTTCGGCGCAACCGATGCCCGGCTGCATGCGCGGGGCTGCGCGCATCAGGTGGCGCGCCCAGCGGGCAATGCCGTTGAGGACGGCCGAGCGGTGGATGTGATCCGTGCCCGGCATCACCAGCGGGGCATGAAGGATCGCCATGAGGATTCGCCGGCCGGTGGCGTCGGGCGCCCAGGCCTGTTCATCATAATCGTGGAAACGCGCGAGCCAGCGCCGGGCCAGCGCTTCCGCCCGCGCCACCTCGGCGGCGGAAAGCGGGCCGGCAGCCGCGAGATCGCGCAGCCAGCCCCAGCCATGCACCCAGTCCCGCCATGTGGCAGGCGCATCGGGCGCATCGAGCCTTGCGTCGGCCATGCCCTGACCATGACCGTCGCGGAACAGACGGCCCCCCTTCAGCCGCTGCCCGGTTGCGGCATCGCCCGGAATCGGATCCGCCGGCACGGCCCGCAGCTTCAGCGGGAAGCGCCCCTTCAGGCGCGCCTTGTGAAAGGGCGAGGAATAGGCGAGCCGGTCGATCCGCTCCGACAGGCGTTCGGCAAGCGACGGCCCGCGGTCCCCGAGCTGCCGTTTGTGGTGAAGGGCGTCGGGATCGGCGGGATCGGCGTCGTCGGCCATGATCAGGCAGCGCTTCCCTTCAGCGCGGCGATGTTGGCGGCATAGGCTGAAGCCCCGCCGCGAAAGCTTGCCGTGCCGGCCACCAGCACGGTCGCGCCCGCATCGATCACGCGGCGGCAATTGCCCTGATCGACACCGCCGTCCACCTCCAGCTCGATCGGCAGGCCCAGCTGGTCAATCCTGCGGCGGATGGTGGCGATCTTGGGCAGGGCGCTCTCGATGAAGCTCTGGCCGCCGAAACCCGGGTTCACGCTCATCACCAGCACCAGGTCGATCATGTCCATCACATGGTCGAGGCAATCGATGGGAGTGGCCGGGTTCAGCACCACGCCCGCCTTCTTGCCCAGCGCCCGGATGCGCATCAGCGTGCGGTGCAGATGCGGGCCGGATTCCGGGTGCACCGACAGGATGTCGGCCCCGGCTTCGGCAAAGGCCTCGACCAGCGGGTCGGCGGGCGTCACCATCAGGTGCACGTCAAAGGGCTTTTTCGAATGCGGGCGCAGCGCCTTCACCACCATCGGGCCGATGGTGAGGTTGGGCACGAAATGACCATCCATCACGTCGACATGAATCCAGTCGGCGCCGGCAGCGTCGATGGCGGAGACTTCCTCGCCAAGACGGGCGAAATCGGCGGAAAGGATGGAGGGGGCGATCTTCACGGACTGCATGGACGGTTCCTAGCCGCTGTCGCCTCTTGCGCCAAGGGCCGGGCCGCCCTTCAGCCGCGAATTCGCCCCGCCGCACGGCGGACGATCGCCAGCCGCTCGCTGTCGGGCGCGGTCGGCCATGCCTCGATTTCCGCAAGGGTGCGGCCACAGCCGGTGCAGATGCCGCGCTTCACCCGGCAGACATTGCGGCAGGGCGACGGCACGGAAGACGGCACGGTCGGGGGAAGCTGAATGGCCATTGCGGTCATCTGGTGTCTTGAGGCTGTCATGGGAAGAGAGCATGCGCGAAACGGGCAACGCGAAGCAACATCAGGAAGCAGGAGCGGAAGGCATGATGACGGGGATCGGGCGGCGCGGTTTTCTGGGCGGCCTGGGGCTGCTGGCGGCAAGCCCGCTTCTGGCGCAGCGGACTCCGCCGCGAATCCCGGCCTTTCCCTTCACGCTGGGCGTGGCCGCCGGGGACCCGGCCGCCGACGGCTTCGTCATCTGGACCCGCCTTGCCCCACGCCCCGGCGAACCGCTCGCAGGCCTCGACCCGCTGCCCTACCCTGTGCGCTACGAAATTGCCGAGGATGAAGGCTTCGGCCGCATCGCCGCCGTCGGCGAGGCGATGGCGCGGCCCGAGCTGGGCTTTTCCGTCCATGCCGAAGTGGCGGGCCTGAAGCCCGGCAGGCCCTATCACTACCGCTTCATGGCCGGCGACGCGGTATCGGCCATCGGGCGCGCCCGCACCCTGCCGGCCTTCGACGCCGATGTGGCGCGGGTGCGGCTGGCGGTGGCCGGCTGCCAGGATTACCAGTCCGGCCTCTACACGGCCTGGCGGCACCTCGCCGGTGAGGACGCCGACGCCGTCTTCCATTATGGCGACTACATCTACGAGAATGGCGCCCGCGAAACCTACTACAACTGGAACACGGGCCAGCAGGAACCCACCGTGCGCCAGCATGACGGTCCGATGGTCTTCAGCCTCGATGACTATCGCCGCCGCTACACCCAGGTCAGGCTCGATCCCGACCTGCAGGCGGGTCATGCCTCGGCCGCCTTCCTGTCGAGCTTCGACGACCATGAGATCGTCAACAACTGGGTGGAGGACATCGACCAGCATGGCACCCCGGCCGAAGTCTTCCGCCTGCGCCGGCAGGCCGCCATGCAGGCCTGGTACGAATTCATGCCGGTGCGGGCCGATGCCCTGCCGGTGAACGGGGTTTCCGGCCCCTATCGCCAGTATCGCTTCGGCCAGTTACTGGATGCCCGCATGCTCAACACGCGGAACTGGCGCACGGACCAGCCCTGCAACGACCGCTATGGCACATGGTGCGAGGGGGTGAACGACCCGAAGGCCGAAGTGCTTGGCTGGGCGCAGGAAGACTGGCTCGTCAACGGGCTGAAGGCGCGCCCGGCCCGCTGGAACGCCCTGCTGCAGCAGATCATGATGATGGACCTCGACCGCGCGCGGGCCGAGACACGCACCATCAACACCGACAGCTGGGCCGCCTACACGGCCCCGCGCGACCGTCTGCTCGACCGGCTGACCGGCGTGCCGAACCTCGTGGTGCTCACCGGGGACGAGCACCAGCACATCGTGGGCGAAGTGCGAAAGACCGGGGCGGCGCCCGAAACGCCCGCCGCCGCCGTCGAATTCGTCACCACCTCCATCTCCAGCGGCTCGGACGGGCCCGGCGAACGGAGCGAACATGCCGAATGGCTGCGCCGCAACCCCGGCCTCGCCCACATCCATGACCAGCGCGGCTACAGCCTTATGACCATCGACAGGAACGGCTGGCAGGCGGAGATGAAGGTGGTGGACACGGTGCGCAGGCCGGGCGGTCGCCTTTCAACCCAGGCGCGCTTCCATGTGCCACCGGGCATTTCCCGCGTTGATCGCGCCTGATCGCGCCTGATCGCGCCTTATCCCAGGGGCGCGCTTGTCACAAAACTGCGCGGACCTGTCATATAATTTTCATATAAGCTTCAACAAAGCGTAATGCCGGCCTATGTGAGCAGCCGCCCATCAACTGGCCGGAGCCATTTTCATGCGTCTGCATAGCCTCGCCCTCGCCCTGCTGCTTCCCTTGTGCCCGGGCGGGCAGGCCATCGCGGGCGACTGGGGTTTCTGGGGCAACAGCCAGGTCGATGGCCCTCTCGGCGGGGACTGGGTCTTCTCCGTCGATTCATCCTTCCGCTTCGCCGATGACATGGAGCGCCACACAACCTCGCAGGTGCGCGGAAGCGTCGGCCGCAAGATGGGCGGCGGCCTCACCCTTTCGGCCGGCTATCTCTACGGGCAAAGCTACCGTCCCGGCCGGGACACGGTCGAGCACCGCTTCTACCAGCAGGCAAGCTATCCGATTCTGGGCGAAACGGTGCGTCTCAGCGGGCGCACGCGGTTCGAGCAGGGCATCTTCAACCGTGGCGGCGGCCTCGGCCTCAGGGTGCGTCAGCAGCTGAAGCTGACAGCGCCGCTGGCCGATGACCGCGGGCCGGATTTCGTGGCATCAGGCGAAGCCTTCGTCCGCCTTGATGATGCCGGAACGGTGCAGCGCTCGGGCTTCGACCAGTTCCGCGCCTTCGCCGGGCTGAAGATGCCGGTCACGAAGGTCGTGGCGCTCGAAGGGGGCTATATGGGCATCTTCCGCGACCGCCCGGCGCGCCGCAGCGACATTGTGCAGATCACGGCTTCGGCGAAGTTCTGAAGCCCGGCTTGCGGCCCGCTTGCAGGGCCAGTCCGGCTCTCAGTGCGTCACCACCACTTGCGCCGTCTCATGCCCGGCAGCCAGCAGCGGCATGCGGAAGGCCATGGCGAGGGCTGCATCGGCGGCCTTGTCGGCCAGGGCCAGCATCTCAGGCGCGCGGCCCTGCCTGAGGAACAGATCCGGCGCCTTGCCGGCATTGTCACGCTGCAGATTTTCGCTCACGCTCGTCACCACCGTGGCCCAGCCCTTGTCCTGATAGGTCTGGGCCTGCGCCCAGTCGATCGTGGGGGGCAGGACATCTATTTCCGGGCGACGCACGCGCAAGATCCGGGCTTCCGCGTCCCAGTCGAGGTCCGCTTCCGTCAGGCGCGATAGATCGACGACATAATTGAGCGTCGCGGGCAGGATGACTGTCTGCCGCGTGGTGGCAACCGTGATTGGCCCAACCGTGGTATCGCGCGCGGACGTGACCGGAAGCGACAGGCGCGCCGTCAGCACCACCAGCTTCTGCTGGCGCTGGACGGAATGGAGCATCGCCCCCATCAGGTCAGGCTTGCGGCACAGGCCCACGGCTTCGCAGGCTTCGCGGCGGCGATCCGGGCCGGCGGCAAGAAGCAGAAGGCCCGCCAGCAGCGCAATCGCCCCGACGATGGCGAGAAACCGCCTCATGTCCTGGCCCAGCTGTCCCCGTCGCGCCGCACCGCGCCTTTCTGCTCCAGGTCGATCAGGTGCGCCAGCACGCTGCGCCCGGCGGCCGGCCACAATTGCCTGTCGATGCTGGCATACATCTGTTCGACCATGGCGGGTATGGTGCGCGGGCCTTCGGCCAGATGGTTCAGGATCTGCGTCTCGCGCTGGCGGCGATGCGCCATCAGGTGGCGGACCAGCCGCTGCGGTTCCCCGATGGGGGCGCCGTGCGTCGGGAAATAGCGGCGGTCGTCCCGCTCCAGCAGCTTCGCCAGAGAGGCCATATAGGCCGCCATGTCGCCATCGGGCGGCGCGACGACCGTGGTGGACCAGCCCATGACATGATCGCCCGAAAAAAGCACACCCTCCTCCTCCAGCGCGAAGCAGAGATGGTTGGACGTGTGGCCGGGCGTATGCACGGCGCGCAATGTCCATCCCGGGCCCGTGATTGCCTCGCCATCGGCCAGCACGATGTCCGGCGCATAGTCGGGGTCGAAACCGGCATCTGCGCGCGGGCCGTCGTCGTTCAGGGAGAATGGGGCGCAACCCGCGATCTGCCCGCCCAGCCGCGCCTTCAGCGGACCGGCGGCCGGCGAATGATCGAGATGGGTGTGGGTGACGACATGATGGGTCACGGTTTCGCCCTCGACCGCGCGGGCGACCGCTTCGATATGGGCTGGGTCGGCCGGGCCCGGATCGATGATCGCCACCCGGCCATTGCCGACGATATAGGTGCCGGTTCCCAGGAAGGTGAAGGGCGAGGGGTTGCGCGCCAGAACCCGGCGAACCAGCGGCGACAGGCGCTCGGCGGCGCCATAGGGCGCGTCCTTCACCATCTTCTCGTAATCAGGTGTCACGCTCACCGGACTAGCCGCGGCCTGCGCGGCGGACAAGCCCGGTGAGCGTTACGCCCGGCAAACGCCCCGCAGTGTCAGGCCGGTGTGGCCGCCGCCCGGCGCCGGCGGGCCGAAAAGCCCACAAGGCCAAAGCCGGCGACGAGCATCGCCCATGTGGCGGGCTCGGGCACGGCGGTCAGGCGGAAGGCGTTTGCCGTGATGTAGCGGCCAAGTTCGTGGCCCACGGCCAGCGCGGGATCATTGTCGAAGGCATAGTGGATGCCGCCGTAGATCCGGCTCATCCCGGCTTCGGCCGCGGCTTCCGAGAAACTGGTGAAGCAGCGGTCACCAAGCGGCACGATCGGATCGGCGGTGACGCAGAAATCGAACATGTCGCTGCCGAAGACCGAGGCGAGCGCACCGGCTGCCGAAGCGCTGAAGATGCTGTGGCCGGAAATATAGCTGGGGAAGTTGGGGGTCGTCCAGGCAGGCACCCAGTCCGGGTCGCCCTCCACGCCGCAGATGTCCACGGTGCAGTTCTGGATGGCCGTGACGGGACGCCAGTAATCATAGGCGTATTTCATGTCCCAGCCGGCGATGCCGCCATCGGCGACAGCCGCGCCCACGGCCGCGAGCGCCTGGATTTCCTGCATCAGCCCGAGGCCCTTTGCGGTCGCCGCATCCTGGGCGATCTGCAGCCAGTGTCCGGGCGGGGTGAGGGTGCCGGGGCCGTCGGCCCAGAAATAGCCGATGTCATGCAGCTCCTGCGGCGCGCAGCCGACACAGCCGATCGCCTTCACTTCCTCATAGGCCGCAATCCATTCATCCGAACCGATGGCGGGCGGCGGGCCGAGGCGGAACTGATCACCGCTGGCGATCACGAAGGGATTGACCTCGCCCCAGCCCGGCAGCAGCGGGTCGGCCCCGTCCGGCGCGACGCTCTGGAAATCGCCCGGCTGGTCGCCGAACACATAGGGCGTCTGGGCCGTCAGGCTGCCATCGTTCGTCCGGCTTGCGAAGAGATCGTCACACACCATGCTGCCGAAACTGACGCTGGCGGCAAGCTTGCCCGGCGCCAGGTTGAGCGTCGCCAGATGCGCGTCGCGCTCGGCAAGCAGGCGCCCGGACTGCTCGGAGAAGATCGACGCCAGCATGCCATAGCCGGCGGCAAGGGCTGCCGCACGCGGATCCACCGCACCGGTCGTGCTGCCGGTGTAGGAATAGGGCGTGTAGCGGCTGCCAGTCGCGGCATTCACGGCATCATACATCGCGATTTCCACCATCGCGATGGCGCGGGCTGCCACGGGCGGCGCCATGGCTGACACCTGGATGCTTTGAATCAGGGCCTGGTTGACATCGGAAACGGCCGAGGCATCGGCGGGGCTTGCAGCAGCAAGCGCCAGCGTCGTGCATCCGGCTGCCATTGCATAGCGCACATGGCGGGCAACTCCGCCGGTCTTCATAAAAGTCATCATGCTTGGCTTGACCTCCAGTCGCGCCCGGAAAGGCGCGTGAATTGGCCCTATCCGAGCCATTTCACGCGCCCACTTGATCCAGATCAAACTGTAGTCATTAGAGACGCTGATGGAACGACGAAACGTGATTAATGAGCGCTAATCAGTTCCGCTGGCGCCGCATGAAGGTCGGGATACGGGTGCCATCGTCCTCATTCTCGACCTCGAGCTCGGGGGCGAGGGTTTCGACAGGCTGCTGCTCGGCCGTGCTGCGACGCGACATACTGATCATCCGCTGGAAGAGAGTCTGGCGCTTTTCCGGCTGCGGCGCTGCAGCAGGCGCGGCCCTCACCTGTTCCGGCTCCACGCGCGGGGCCGGCGGCGCCAGCGGCAGTTCGGCAATGGTCGGCTCCGCCGCCTTCTGGGCAGGCTGCTCGGCCTCCACCGTCGCAACCGGCGCCATCGGCTCATCAAGATCCATGATGTCCTCGTCGCTCATGCCGGCATCATCGTCTGCCGCCATGCTTTCGGCATTGTCGGCCGATGCGGCCGGACAGAAGGTTCCGCCTTCCGTGCCGAAGATCCCGGCAGCCATTGGCCCGGATGCAGGGGATGGTTCGTAACGAAGGCCACCACCGCCGCCACCGCCACCGCCGGTCGGCGGGGTCGGTTCCGTCGGCGATTCGCCGACACCCGGCTTTGCCACCAGCGCCGGGGCGGTACCAAAGATGCTGCCGCCCCCCATGCCATGGGCACGGGTGGTCTGCGCCGTGGCGCCGGTCTGCGCCGGCTGCGAATTCTCGATTCCGGTCGCCACCACGCTCACGCGCATCTTGCCGCACAGGTCATCGTTGAAGGCCGAGCCGACGATGATGTTGGCATCGGGGTCGACCATCTCGCGGATATGCTGCGCTGCTTCCTCGACTTCCATCAGCCCGAGGTCTTCGCCGCCGGTGATGTTGATGATGACTGCCTTGGCGCCGCGCAGCGACACTTCGTCGAGCAGCGGGTTCGAAATGGCCTTTTCCGCCGCCTCGATGGCGCGGCGCTCGCCGTCCGCCTCGCCGGTGCCCATCATCGCCTTGCCCATTTCGCTCATCACGGTGCGGACATCGGCGAAATCGAGGTTGATGAGGCCGGGCAGCATCATCAGGTCGGTGATGCCACGCACGCCCTGGTTCAGCACCTGATCTGCCATGGCGAACGCCTGCTTGAAGGTCGTCTGCTGGTTGGCGATGAGGAACAGATTCTGGTTCGGGATGATGATCAGCGTGTCGACATGGCGCTGCAGTTCGGCGATGCCTTCCTCGGCCGAACGCATGCGCTTCTTGCCTTCGAAGGCGAAGGGCTTGGTGACCACGCCCACCGTCAGCACGCCACGCTCGCGCGCCGCGCGCGCAACCACGGGGGCAGCGCCCGTGCCGGTGCCGCCGCCCATGCCTGCGGTGATGAAGCACATGTGCGCCCCGTCAAGCGCATGATCGATCTCGGACAGCGCTTCTTCGGCCGCCGCTGCGCCGATCTCGGGACGGGCGCCCGCCCCCAGGCCCTGCGTGATCTTCAGGCCGAGCTGGATCCGCGTCTGGGCGGGCGAGAGGGAGAGAGCCTGCGCATCCGTATTGGCCACCACGAAATCGACGCCCTGCAGGCCGTCGGCGATCATGTTGGCAACGGCATTGCCACCGGCCCCGCCGACACCGATCACGCAGATCTTCGGCTTGAGTTCGACAGGCGGATTCGGGTTCACAAAATCAAAGGACATGGCAGGCTCCTCGTCACATCTCGCGTTTCAGGGTCTGGAACAGGCGGGCAAAAGCGGATTTCGGACCGGGGCCCCCGCGGCCCCGGCTGCCCTTCACGGGCATACGTGTCAGGTCGAGGCGGGGATGGCTTCCATGCAGGATCAGGCCTGCAAGGGTGGCAAAGGCGGCCGTTGACTGGGCATCGGGCAGGCCGACGAGGCCACGCGGACGACCGATGCGGACATTGCGGGACAGCACGCCCTGCGCATAATCGGCGATGCCGCGAAGCTCCGCGCCACCGCCCGTCAGCACCACCTGCCGCCCGGCGGGGCCGGTGAAGCCCATGTCCTTCAGGGCGGCGTCAACCTCGCCGAACAGATGTTCGAGCCGCGTGCGGATGACGGCGATCAGTTCCGACTTGCGGACAGGCCGGACCTCCTGCCCGTCATCCGGGTCGAGCGGGGGCACGTCGATGGTGTCGTAATTGTCGCGCGGGGCAGCCGATGCCGCGCCCGAAAGCGTCTTCAGCCTTTCGGCGGCCGAGCGCCGGGTGGCGAAGCTGCGGGCGATGTCGGCCGTGATGTCGCCACCCCCCATCGGGATGGACGCAAGGCCCGCCAGCATGCCGCCGCCATGAATGGCGACCGTGGTGACGCCCGCACCGATCTCGACGACGGCGACTCCGAGTTCGCGCTCCTCGATGTTCAGCACGCTGGCCGAAGACGCCACGCCCGAGGCGACGATCGCCTCCACGTCGAGGTGGGCTGCCCGGACGGCATGGTCGAGGTTTCGGCACGGCGGGGTGGCGGCCGTGACGATATGGGTATCGACGGCAAGGCGGTTGGCGTGGAAGCCGCGCGGGTTCATCACGCCATCGAGACCGTCGATGGTGTAAAGCGTCGGCTCGGCATGCAGGGTGGTGCGCCCCTCTCGCGTGATCTTTTCGTCGATCTGCGTGCGCGCGGCCATCAGCAGGTTCGCCATGTCATTGTCCGATATGCGATGACCGGCGATATCGATTTCGACCGTTGTGACATCGCTTTCGATATCCCCCGCCGAAAGATTGACGATGACGGATTCGATCTGGAGTCCGGCTGCCTTTTCGGCCTGCATCATGGCAGCCCGGATGGCGGCCTCGGCCTTTTCCATGTCGGCCACCAGCCCGCGCCGCAACCCGTTGGAGGCGCGAACGCCCGCACCGATCACGCGGGGCATATTCTCACCATCGGCCATGGCGATGAGGGCCGCCACTTTCGACGAGCCGACATCGATGGCGGCGACGACGCGCTCCGCCCGCGCCTTCAGCAAATTGGAGGCATTGAGAACGGGAACGGCCATCAGATCACGGCCTCCCCCGTACGGATGAGGGGAAGGCCGGCGCCGGCCTGCGGTTGCGGCACGGGGCGCACGGCATCGGGATGCACGGCATTTGCGCCAGGCGCGGCCGGGGCTGTTTGTGGTGCGGCTTGCGGTGGCAACGCCGGCCGTGCACGGGCGCCGGCTTCGCCGGTCACGCGCACGACCATCTTGTCGGGGATGCGCAGGTCGAAGCGCAGGAAACCCTGCCCCAGAAGAGGGGTCTGCTGGTGGATGCTGGCGAAGCGCACAAGCGCCGCATGCGCCTCAGGGCCTTCCGGCAGCGAAATCGTCTCGCCGCTCTTCATCCGGAGATCCCAGCGGCGCTGGCCGATGCGCAGCGCCGCCTCGACTTCCCCGGCGAGGGCCGGCTGGGCGGCGAGGATCCGCAGAAGCTCGCGCGCATTCTCGTGCGCGTCCGCGCCCACAAGAAGCGGCAGGGTGGAAAAGCGGGCGATGTCGTCGGTCGGCAGGGTGACGCCTTCGGCATCGATCAGGGTGATCCGGCCCTGATGCTGCCACAGGGCGGCCGGCTTGCGCTCGGCGATACGGACCTCGATCCTGTCGGGCCAGCGGCGGTAGAGGCTGGCGTCGCGCACCCAGGGAAGCTCCAGCAGCCGTTCGCGCATGGCGACAAGATCGGTCAGCAGCATGGAATCGCTGCCGCCGTAGAGAATCTGGCGATAGATATCGAGGCGGGGCTGGTTGGATGCGCCGCTGATGTCCACCTGCCGCACCACGAACCCGGCCGAAGAGGCCGAGGTGGCAACCGACAGCATCGTCTTCTGCGGCAGGTCGGCGACGATCGCCCAGATGATGGCGGCCGCGAGGCCAAGCCCTCCGAAGCCGGTGAGGATCAGGCGCCACATGGTCCTGGGCGCGACAGGCACCGTCATGGGGGTGGGCTGGCGCTGGCTTCGCCGCGCGCTTCCGCCGCGCGCCCGGGGGTTGGCGCGGCTCATGCGAGCGCCCTTTCGAGCAGCCGCGCGACAAGCGCCTGATAGGAAATGCCGCGCGCCTCGGCCTGTTCGGGCACAAGGCTCAGCGCCGTCATGCCCGGCTGGGTGTTCACCTCAAGCAGGTAAAGCCCGTCGACGCCATGGGCCGGGTTCCAGCGGAAGTCGGAGCGCGAGACGCCCCGGCAGCCCAGAAGCCGATGGGCGCTGGCGGCCTGCTCCAGCGCCCGCGCCGCGACATCGGCGGGCACATCCGCCGGGCAGACATGGGTGGTGAGGCCTTCGGTATATTTGGCGTCATAGTCGTAGAAGCCGCTGGCGGGCTTCAGCTCCGTCACGGCCAGAGGGTCGGGCACGCCGGCTTCGTCCTCCAGCACGGCGACGGTCAGTTCCAGCCCCTCGATGAAGGGTTCGGCCAGCAGCGTTTCATAATGCGCCCAGGGGCCATCGCTGCCGGCGGGGATGGGCTGCGCGATGGGGCCGCCTTCGCGCAATATGGCCACACCGACCGAAGAGCCCTCGTTCACCGGCTTCAGCACATAGGGGCGCGGCAGCGGATCGCCGGCATGCAGGCCGGCGCTTTCCACGACCCGGCCCTCGGGCATGCGGATGCCCTGCGGCTGAAGCAGCATCTTCGTCAGCTGCTTGTCGATGGCGATGGCGGAGGCCGCCACGCCGGAGTGGGTGTATTTCAGGCCCAGAAGGTCCATCAGGCCCTGCACCGCGCCATCTTCGCCGGGGGCGCCGTGCAGCGCGTTGAAGACGACATCCGGGCGCGTTTCGAGCAGGCGGGCGGCAAGGTCCGCGCCGGCCGCCGGCGTCTCGCCCATGTCGAACTCGGTGACATCATGGCCCAAAGCCCGCGCGGCGCCGGCAACGCCACGGCCAGACATCAGGCTGACCGCCCGCTCGCTGCTCCAGCCACCCATGAGGACAGTGACGCGCATCAGCCCGCCCTTTCCGCATCGGCAGGGCGGCCGACCCGCCGGATTTCCCATTCCAGCTCGACGCCCGTCGCGGCCTTGACCCGAGCGCGCACCTCTTCGCCCAGCGCCTCGATGTCGGCGGCGCTGGCTTCGCCGGTGTTGATGAGGAAATTGGTGTGCTTCTCGCTCACCTGCGCCCCGCCCAGCGCCAGGCCACGGCAGCCGGCTTCGTCCACCAGCGCCCAGGCCTTGCGGCCCGGCGGGTTCTTGAAGGTGGACCCGCCCGTGCGGGTGCGAAGCGGCTGGCTCTCCTCGCGCCGGGCGGCGATGCTGTCCATCTCGGCCTGGATGGCGGCAGGATCGCCGGGCACGCCGCGCAGCGTTGCCGAAACGACGATGGCGTCTTCGGGCAGGCTGCTGTGGCGATAGCTGAAGCCCAGCTCGCCGGCCGCAAGGCTTTTCACGTCGCCCGAGCGCAGGACCAGTTCGCAGGAAAGCAGAATGTCGGCCACCTCGCGGCCATAGGCGCCGCCGTTCATGCGGACGAAGCCGCCCACCGTTCCCGGAATGCCGCGCAGGAACTCCAGCCCCGCGATTCCGGCATCGCGCGCGGCCGAGGAAACGGCGATGCCCGATGCACCGCCGCCGCAGCGCAGGGTCGTGGCGTCCAGCTGGTCGATGCCGGCAAAGGCCTTGCCCAGCCGCACCACCACGCCCGGCACGCCGCCATCGCGCACGATGAGGTTGGAGCCGAGACCAAGCGCCATCACCGGAATGGCGGGGTCGAGAGCTTTCAGGAAAGCCGAAAGATCGGCAGGATCCTTCGGTTCGAACAGCCAGTCGGCGTCACCGCCCGCCTTGAACCAGACAAGCGGCGCCAGCGGCGCATGCGCCGTCAGCCGCCCGGCTGCAGGCGGCATGGACTGAAGGGGGCGCGCTTCGGCAATCATCCAAGCCCTGCCTTCTTCAGCCCGCCGGCAAGGGCGGCCGCCCATTTCGTGATGTCGCCGGCGCCAAGGCAGATCACCATGTCGCCCGGCCCCAGCATGCCGGCAAGCGCAGGCGCCAGCTCGGCTTCGCCCGCCACTGTCAGCACCTGCCGGTGGCCTGAACGGCGCAGCGCCTCGGCGAGGCTTTCGTGGCTGACGCCTTCGATCGGTGTCTCGCCGGCGGCATAGACAGGCGCGATCACCACGGCATCGGCATCGTTGAAGGCCGTGCGCCATTCATCGAACAGGTCGCGCAGGCGGGTGTAGCGGTGCGGCTGCACCACCGCGACGACCCGCGCCCGTGCGCCTTCGCGCGCGGCGGCGAGCACGGCCTTCACCTCCACGGGATGGTGGCCATAATCATCGATGATGGTGACAGCATCGCCTCCGGCCATCTCGACCGTGCCGACATGGGTGAAGCGCCGCTTCACACCCGAGAAGCGGGCGAAGCCCTCGCGGATCTGCGCTTCGCCGATGCCGAGCTGATCGGCGACGGCAATGGCTGCAAGGGCGTTCAGAACATTGTGGCGGCCCGGCATGGGCAGCACCAGCCCGCTATAGCGCCGCTCGTCGGAGCCGAAGGTGCGCAGCGTCACGTCGAAGCGGTTGCCGCCCGGCACCGGCTCGACATGCTCGGCGCGCACATCGGCCTGGCCGGCGAAGCCATAGGTGATGATCCGCCGGTCGGAGACGGAGGGCAGCATCGCCTGCACTTCCGGATGATCGAGGCAGAGCACCGCTGCCCCGTAGAAGGGCACCTTCTGGATGAAGGTGCGGAAGGCGGCCTTGGCGGTTTCGAAGCTGCCATAATGGTCGAGATGTTCGGGGTCGATGTTGGTGACGACCGCAACTGTCGGCGGCAGACGCAGGAAGCTGCCGTCGCTTTCGTCGGCTTCCACCACCATCCACTCGCTGTCGCCAAGGCGCGCGTTGGAGCCATAGCTGTTGATGATGCCGCCATTGATGACGGTGGGATCGATTCCGCCGGCATCGAGAAGGGCCGCCACCATCGAGGTCGTCGTGGTCTTGCCATGGGTTCCGGCAACGCAGACGGTCGATTTCAGCCGCATCAGTTCGGCCAGCATCTCGGCGCGGCGCACCACCGGGATGCGCCGCTCGATCGCAAGGTCCACTTCCGGGTTGCCGGGCTTGATGGCGGTGGAAATGACGACAACCGCCGCCTCGCCCAGATTCTCGGCCCTGTGGCCGACCGCGACGGGGATACCCTTGTCCTGGAGGCTCTGCACGACGAGGCTTTCCGAAATGTCGGAGCCCTGCACCCGGAAGCCGAGGTTCTTCATCACTTCGGCAATGCCCGACATGCCGATGCCGCCGATCCCCACGAAATGGATCGGCCCCACATCGGTGGAGAAACCGGCGCCTGTCGTGGTTCGGGTAAAGCTGTTCATCATGCCTCTCTGGGGGCGCCGCCGGTGGCGAGCGCGCGCACTTCATGTTCGACGAGATCGGCGAGCCTTGCTGCGGCATCGGGCACGCCAAGCGCGCGCGCGGACGCCGCCGCCGCCGCGAGTGTTTCCGGGGATTCGAGAAAGCCCATCAGATTGCCCCGAAGCGTCGCTGCCGTCGCCTCTGCCTCGGGCAGCAGCATGCCGGCGCCGGCGGCGGCGAAGCCGCGGGCGTTGGCTGTCTGATGATCGTCGGTCGCGGCGGCGAAGGGCAGCAGGATCGCTGGCCGGCCCATCGCCATCAGCTCTGCCATGGTCGAGGCGCCGGCGCGCGAGATGACGAGATGGGCGCGCGCCATCCGCGCCGGAAGATCCGCCATATAGGGCAGGCATTCGGCTTCGACCCCGGCTGCCTTGTAGGCATCGGCGGCCCCGGAAAGATCTTCGGCGCGGCACTGCTGCTCGACCAGAAGGCGCGCGCGCAGCCCTTCGGACAGGCCGGCGACGGCTTCGGGAACGAGGCGCGAGAGGATGCGCGCACCCTGGCTGCCGCCGACGACGAGCAGGCGAAGCGGACCATCCGCCGCTGGCGGCGCATAGGGCGTATCGCGCGCCGCGAGGATATCCTGCCGCACGGGGTTGCCGGTATGCCGGGCGCGCGACGCGATGCCGGCGTCGAGCCGGGCCGTTTCGGCATAGGTAAGGCCGATTGCGCTGACCCGCTTCTGCAGCTGGCGGTTAACCCGGCCGAGCACGGCGTTCTGCTCGTGAATGATCGCGGGAAGGCCAAGCGCGATGCCCGCCAGCAGGCCCGGAAGCGAGGGATAGCCGCCGAAGCCGACGACGGCATTGGCGCCGACATCATGGGCGATGGCCTTGCCCTGCGCCCGTCCCTTCCGGATGGCAAGGGCGGCCCGCGCCCAGGCAAGGGGATTCAGGCCCGAGGCCGTGGCGCTTTCGAGCACATGGCGCGTGACACCCTCGAACAGGCCGGGAAACCGCAGGCCGCGCTTGTCTGTCAGCAGTGTGACACGATGGCCGCGCTGCTGCAGTTCCTCGGAGAGCGCATGGGCCGGCACCATGTGCCCGCCCGTTCCGCCCGCCGCAATGAGGATGGACAGGCTCATGCCGGGGCAGCCCCCGTCTTCAGATAGGGGGAGGACTGGAGGTGCCGGTTGCGCCGCGTGAGCGCAACAAGAAGGCCCATCGCGACCGCAGTCGCGATGAAGCTGGAGCCGCCATGGCTGATGAAAGGCAAGGTCATCCCCTTGGACGGCGCAAGGGACAGATTGACACTCATGTTGATCAGCGCCTGACCCCCGAACTGCGCCACCAGACCCGTCGCCGCGATCAGCGTGAAGGGATCCTCTTCATCGAGAAGTTGTAGCAGCACACGAAGCACGATCGCAAGATATAGTAGTGCGAGCGCGAAAGCGGCTATCGCTCCAAACTCCTCCCCGATCACCGAGAAGATATAGTCGGTATGGGCTTCGGGCAGGCGGAATTTGGCTGTTCCCTCGCCCGGCCCGGCGCCGAAAAGCCCGCCCGAACGGAAGCAGTCCAGCGCCCGGTCGACCTGATAGGTATCGCCCTCGCCATGAAGGAAACCGTCGAGCCGATTCCGGATGTGCGGCTCGAACTGATAGGCAAGCGCAAGGCCGCCCAGCACGGCCAGAATGGCGATACCCACGAACAGCATCGGCAGGCCGGCCAGCACCGCCTGCACCAGCCATACCGCGATCACCAGCGCCGCCTGGCCGAAATCCGGCTGGATGACCAGCAGGCCCACGATCAGCGCCAGCACCATGCCGCCTGCCGGAATGACGGGCAGGCCGCTGTCTTCGAAGCGCTGGGCGAAAAGCCATGCCATGGCGATGGCGAAGAAGGGCTTCAGGAACTCCACTGGCTGAAACTGGAATCCGGGCAGGGGAATCCAGCGCTGCGCGCCATTCGTTTCCGTGCCGATGATGGGCACGAGCATCAGCAGCAGCAGGAAGAAGGCGAAACCGCCAACCGCGAAGCGGCGGGCGAAATCGCGGGGCATCATAGAAATGCCCAGCATTACGGGCACACCGACGGCGATCCAGATGATCTGGCGTTCGAGGAAATAGAGCGGATCGAGCCGCAGCGCCCCGCCCGAGAGCCGGAGGGCGGCGGCCGGCGACGCCGCCGCGACAGCAATCGCCCCCGCGCCGATCAGCACCATCAGCATGACGACTAGCGGGCGGTCGATGGTCCAGAACCAGCGCGCCAGAACTGTTCTGTCAGCCCGGCCGAAGGACAGGGTTATGCCGGCGATCCTCATGCCCCAAGCCCCTCCACGGCCGCGCGGAAGGCAAGCCCCCGCGCTTCGAAATCCCGGAACTGGTCGAAGGACGCACAGGCCGGCGACAACAGCACCGTCTCGCCAGCGCTTGCAGATTCGGACGCCGCCTTCACGGCGGCATCGAGGGTTCCGGCTTCCACCACCGGCAGCCGGCCCTTCAGCAGCTCGGCAAAAAGCGGGCCGGCCTCGCCGATCACATAGGCGGCCTTCACGGCGCCAAGATGCGGCAGGCAGGCATCGAGCTCGGCCGTCTTGGCCCTGCCTCCCAGAATCCAGTGGATGGCCGGAAACGCCTGGAGCGCCGGGGCGACACTTGTGGGGTTTGTCGCCTTGCTGTCGTTCACATAGCGCACGCCATGGCGCTCGCCCACGATCTCCATGCGGTGGGCAAGGCCCGGAAAGCTCGCCAGACCAGCCTCGATATGGACGCCATCCGCCCCGAGGATGCGGGCGGCTTCGCGTGCGCAGGCCACATTCTGTGCATTGTGCGGCCCCTGCAGCGCCGGCCAGCGCAGCTGCTCGTGCAGGGCGACATCGGTAGCCGATACGCGATGCAGCTGCACATGGGCGGGCACGGCATCGGCCGCGGCGCGGGTCCAGGCATCGTCGGTCGCGATCACGGCATGGGCACCCGGCCGCTGCATGGCGAAAAGCCGCGCCTTCGAAGCGGCATAGCCTTCCATGCCGTCATAGCGGTCGAGATGGTCCGGGGTCAGGTTCGTCCACACCGCGACATCGGCGGCAAGGGTCTGGCAGAGGTCGATCTGGAAGCTCGACAGCTCCAGCACATAGACGCCGCCTGCCGGAAGGGCCGGCTGGTCGAGGATGGGCAGGCCGATGTTGCCGCCAAGCCGCGCGGTGAAGCCGGCGGCGGCAAGAAGGTGATGGAGAAGCGCCGTCGTGGTCGACTTGCCATTGGTGCCGGTGATGGCGGCAAGCCGGTGGGCAGGAAGGCCGGGGCGGGCCAGCTGGAACAGCTCTATATCGCCCAGAACGGGGCAGCCGGCTTCCCGCGCGCGCGCGGCGAGCGGATGCCGGTTGAGCGGCACACCGGGCGAGACGACAAGCCCCTCCACGGCACCGAGGTCGAGCCCGGCGAAATCCTCCAGCGCCAGACGCGGGAATTCGGCGCGCGCCTTATCCCGCGCTTCGGCATTCTCGTCCCAGGCGACGGCCGTGGCGCCCGAACGCCCGAGGAAGCGCAGCACGGACAGGCCCGTGCGGGCAAGGCCATAGACCGCGTAACGCTTGCCGGAGAGGGTGGGGGCGGACAGCATCAGCGCAGCTTCAGCGTTGCAAGGCCAGCAAGGGCCAGGACGAAGGAAATGATCCAGAAACGGATCACGACGGTGGATTCGGGCCAGCCGAGCTGCTCGAAGTGATGGTGGATGGGCGCCATCTTGAAGACGCGCTTGCCGGTCAGCTTGAAGCTGGCCACCTGCACGATGACCGAAACGGCCTCCAGCACGAACAGGCCGCCCACCACCACCAGCACGATTTCATGGTTGGTGATGACAGCGATGGTGCCGATGGCCCCGCCAAGCGCCAGGCTTCCGGTATCGCCCATGAAGACAGCGGCCGGTGGCGCATTGAACCACAGGAAGGCAAGCCCGGCCCCCACCAGCGCGCCTGCAAAGACAAGCAGTTCGCCGGCCCCCCGCACGAAGTGGACACCGAGATAGTCTGCAAAGACGGCGTTGCCGACCAGATATGCGATCACGCCGAAGGTGATGGCGGCGATTATGACCGGCATGGTGGCGAGCCCGTCAAGCCCGTCGGTCAGGTTCACGGCATTGCCCGCCCCCACGATCACGAAGGCCCCGAAGGCGACATAGAACCAGCCGAGGTCGATTCCGGCATCCTTCAGGAAGGGGAAGTAGAGCGTGGTGCCGGAAAAGAGGGAGACATAATAGACGGCCGCGCCCGCGATCAGGAATTCGGCGGCAAGCCGCGTACGGCCGGAAACGCCCGCCGTCGAGCGCTTCATCACCTTGTTGTAATCATCGAGGAAGCCGATCGCCCCGAAGCCGAGGGTCACGAACAGCGCCGCCCAGACGAAGGGGCGGTCCCACTCCATCCACAGCAGGGTTGAAACGGCAAGGCAGATCAGGATCAGGAGCCCGCCCATGGTGGGGGTGCCCTTCTTGGTTATCAGGTGGCTGGCCGGCCCGTCTTCGCGGATCGGCTGGCCCTTGCCCTGCTTCGAACGAAGCCAGGCAATGAAGCGCGGCCCAAGGAACAGCCCGAGAAACAGCGCCGTCACCAGCGCCGCGCCGGACCGGAAGGTCAGGTAACGAATGAGATTCAGGATGCCTGGAAAGCCCAGCCATTCGGCCAGATGATAGATCATCGGCTGCCTCCCAGTGCTGCAACGACCTTGCCGAGGCCGACGGAATTGGAGCCCTTCACGAGCAGAACGTCGCCGTCGCGCAGCATGGCGCGCGCCCAGTCGATCGCGGTTTCGGCATCGGGCAAGTAGCTGGCGGCATCATGCCCGAGGGCCGCCATTTCCGGCCCCACCAGCGCCAGTTCCACCACACCGGCATCGATGATGGGGGTGGCGAGATTGGCATGGTAGCGCGCGCTTTCCCCGCCCAGTTCGCGCATGGCCCCCAGGATCGCCAGACGGCGCTTGGCCGGCGTATCGCGCAACACGGCCAGCGCCGCCGCCATCGAGGCTGGGTTGGCGTTATAGCTTTCGTCGATCACGGTCGCATGGCCACCGGCCACCGGCACCCGCAGCCGCAGTCCCCGGCCGGGCAGGCCGTTCATGGCGGCAAGGGCAAGGCCGGCTTCCGCAATGTCCCCGCCGGCGGCCTTCACCGCCGCCAGCACCGCAAGCCCGTTCGACACCCAGTGCCGCCCCGTCATGCCGATGCGGCAGTGCAGCTCCTCTCCGGCGACATCGACGCTGAGGTCGGTGCCCTCGGCATCGGGGCGGGCGTTTAGCACGCGCACATCCGCGCCCTCGTTCCAGCCGAAGCTGAGCGACTTCAGGCCGCGCGCCGCCACGGCGGCAGACAGAATGTCGGCGTGGCGGTTGTCATGCGGCCAGACGGCATGGCCGCCCGGCTCCACCCCTTCGAAGATTTCGGCCTTTGCGCGGGCGATGCCCTCTTCATTGTCGAAATTCTCGATATGGGCGTTCGCCACCCATGTGATGACAGCCACATGCGGGCGCACCATGGCTGTCAGCGCCTCGATCTCGCCCTGGTGGTTCATGCCCATTTCGAACACGGCAAAGCGGCTGCCCTCGGGCATCCGCGCGAGGCTGAGCGGCACGCCGGTATGGTTATTGTAGCTCTTGACCGACCAGTGGGTCGCGTCGGGCGCGATACGGGCGAAGGCAAGGCGCAGCGCTTCCTTGGTGCCGGTCTTGCCGACACTGCCGGTCACCCCGATCACTTTTGCCGGCGTGCGGGCGCGGGCGGCAACGCCCAGCTGTTCGAGCGCCCGGAAACTGTCGTCCACCAGCACATGCGGGAATGGCACGGGCCGCTCGACGAGGAAGCCGGCGGCCCCGCGCGCGGCTGCCGCCTCGACAAAGGCATGGCCGTCAGCGGCAGCGCCACGCATGGCGACGAACAGCTCGCCGCCGATCAGCTCGCGACTGTCGAAGGTGACGCCTTCGGCTTCGAACGGCGCCGAAAGACGCCCGCCAGTCGCTGCGGCAATCGCCACGCCTGTCCACAGAGGCGGCCTCATGCCACGAGCGCCTGCGCTGCCTGACGCGCCACCTCGGCATCGTCGAAGGGGAGCACATCCGCGCCGATGATCTGGCCCTGCTCATGGCCCTTGCCGGCCAGCAGCACGATATCGCCCTGCCGGGCTTCGGCAAGCGCCACCCGGATGGCTTCGGCCCGGCCGGCGACTTCCAGCGCCCCGGGGGCGGCGACCATGATCTGGGCGCGGATGGCGGCCGGGTCTTCGCTGCGGGGGTTGTCGTCGGTCACGATGGCCACATCGGCGTCGCGCACGGCGATTGCGCCCATTTCCGGCCGCTTGCCTTGATCCCGGTCGCCGCCGCAGCCGAACAGCAGGATGAGCCGGTTGGTCGTGTGCGGCCTGAGCGCTGCAATGGCGGCTTCCAGCGCATCGGGCGTGTGCGCATAATCGACATAGACCGGCGCACCCGCGGGCGTGATCACCGCGCGCTCCAGCCGGCCGCGCACGCCTGAAATGCGGGCAAGGGCCGAAAGCGTGCCGGCCGGGCTGCCGCCGGTCGCGATCACGAGGGCGGCGGCTGTCAGGGCATTGGCCGCCTGGTAGCCGCCGATCAGCGGCAGGGTGACGCCCTGCGAACCTCCCCCAAGCGCTGCACCAAGGCTGACGGTCAGGGACTGGCCAAGCAGGCTCGGCTCACGCCGTTCGAGGCGCAGGTCCTCGCCATCCGGGCCAACGGTCAGGAGATTCACGCCGCGCGCGCGGCAGGCCTCGGCCACGCGGGCGTTATAGTCCGCGCCGGCGGCCTCGCGGTCCATCCAGACAATGGCGGTGCCGTCGGCATCCAGCACTTCGGTGAACAGCCGCAGCTTGGCCTGGAAATAGGATTCCATGTCGCCATGATAATCGAGATGGTCGCGGCTGAGGTTGGTGAAGGCGGCCGCGCGCACCGGCAGGCCCTCGGTGCGATACTGGGCGAGACCGTGGGAGGACGCCTCGAAGGCGAGATGCGTGATCCCCTCGCGGGCAAGGCCGGCCACGTTGGACAGGAAGGTCACGATGTCGGGCGTGGTCAGCCCGCCCGATCCGGCCTTCACCTGCTCGTCGGCGGTGGTGACGCCCAGCGTGCCGATGCTGGCCGCCCGCTCGCCGGCCAGCCGCCAGAGCTGGCGGCTTATTTCGGCCGTCGATGTCTTGCCGTTGGTGCCGGTGATGGCAACGGTCACGGCGGGAAAGGGCGCGTAAAAGGCTGCCGCCAGGCGGGCGAAGGCGCGGCGCGGCTCTGTATCGGCGATGTGCAGCGCGCCCTCCACCCGCGCTTCGGGCCGCGCGACGACGGCTATGGCGCCCGCGCGCACGGCGTCCGCGATCACGCTCTCGCCATCGAAGCGCGCACCCCGAAAGGCGCCGAACACGGTGCCCGGCGCCACCTTGCGATGATCGATGGCAAAGCCGGTCACCCCTTGTTCAAGGGCGTCGAGCGGTGGCGGGAAACATCTGTTGCTCATGGCTGGGCAGGCTTCTGGTGGCGGGGCTTGTAAAGGCCTTCAAAAATGCTTGTATCCGGCTCGCGCGCCATGTCGGGCGCGACACCCAGCACGGGGGCGATGCGGTTCACGACATTCCGGAAGGCCGGCGCCGCGACAATGCCGGCCGAGCGCGAGCCTTCCGTCGGATCGTCGATCATGGTGACGACGACATAGCGCGGGTCATCCATGGGGAAGGCGCCGGCGAAGGTGGTGATGTTGCGGCGGCGATCATAGCCGCGCCCGGATTCCAGCACCTTTTCCGCTGTTCCGGTCTTGCCGCCAACCCGATAGCCTTCCGCGTCCGCCCGGCGGCCTGTGCCGTCGAGCACGGCGAGGCGCAGCATGCCGTTCAGCAGCTTTGATGTCCGCTCGGTAAAGACCCGCTCACTGGGGCGCTCCATCCCTTCGGGCACCTTCAGCAAGGTGGCCGGGCGGTGGATGCCACCATTCACCAGCGTTGCATAGGCATTGGCAAGGTGCAGCGGCGTGACGGCGATGCCATGGCCGAAACCCACCGTCATCACGCTGGAAAGGCCCCAGTTGTTGGCCGGCGGCGTCAGCGTGCGACCTGCCTCCAGCAGTTCGCCCGGCGCGCGGTCCATCAGGCCCAGCTTGCGCAGGAATTCCTCCTGCCGCTTCTGGCCGAGGCGCTCCGCCATGCGCGCCGTGCCCACGTTGGAGGAGTGGATCAGCACTTCCGGCACCGACAGCGGATAGCCCTTGGGGTGGCTGTCGGAAATGCGGTGCCGGCCGACAAAGATCGGCACTGTGGGGAAGCGTTCGCCAAGGTCCGGCAGCACGCCGGCATCAAGCGCCATGGCGATGGTGAAGGCCTTGAAGGTGGAGCCGAGCTCATAGACGCCAAGCGTCGCGCGGTTCATGTGGCTCGGCATGCCAATGAGGCCGCCGGGGCGGTTGGAATCGAAGGCGGGAAGCGACGCCATGGCGAGCACTTCGCCCGTGTGAACATCCATCACCACGCCCGCAGCCCCCGTCGCCACATGGGCCAGCATCTGAGCGTTCAGCTCGCTTTCCAGCGCCTGCTGCACACGCGCATCCATCGCCAGCACCAGCGGCTCGTCGATGCGGGTGGGGTCGGTCAGCCGCGCCTCGAAGGCGCGCTCGATGCCGGCCTCGCCCCGTCCGTCGATGCCGGTATAGCCAACAAGATGCGCCGCCATGCCGACATGCGGATACAGACGCTCGGGCTCGCGCTCGAGCGTCAGGCCCGGCTCGCCAAGGCGGCGGATGGCCTCGGCCTGCTCGGGCAGGACCCGCCGCGCGAGGTAGCGGAACTTGCCATCATGATAGACAGCGGCGCGGATCGCCTGCTCGCCGCGTTCGGGCAGGATCGTGACGAGCTTGCGGACCAGCTCTTCCTTGTCCGTCAGGATGTCGCGCGGGCGGGCGGCGAGCGCATAGGCCTCGAACGAACTGGCCAGCGCGATGCCGTTGCGATCGACGATGTCGGCCCGGACAAAGGGCGAGGCGGTGGCAAGGCCGCGATGGCGCGGCGCGCCATCGAAGGCCGACAGCATGACAAGGCGATAGCCGATGATGCCGGTGAACAGGATGAACAGCAGGACTCCGATCGCCAGCCGCTGCCGCGCCACCCCGAGAGCCACCTGACGGTGACCGGGAAGACGAAGGCTCTGTCGGGCGAGGGCGGCGGGGCTCATCGGCTCAGTCGTCGATGCCCGGCGGGGACTGGAAGGTCAGCTCGACCTGACGCAGCAGATCGTCGGGCGCGACCTGTGCAGGGCGGACAGGCCGACCGGGCGCCGGGCTGGCGACAGGCGCCGGCGCGGACACGAGGCGCACAGCAGGCGCCGCGGCCTGGGCGGGCGCGGCTGGAGCGGGCCTGATGGCGGGACGCTCCACCGGTGCCGGGGCAACCTCCGCCGACACCAGTTGCGGCGCCGGGGCAGTGGCGGGCGGGCCGGCGACATCGCGCACGGCAAGCTGCACCTGCGGCAGGCCCCGGGCTTCAGGGGCCTTGCCATAATAGGCCAGGTGCACCGGGTTCTGCAGATACTGGCTGGCGGAAATGGGCACGAGGCCAAGCACCTCGTCGTTCCAGCGCTGCAACTGGGGCAGGCGCATGCGCACGCGCAGTTCCGCGTTCAGGGCCTTGAGGTCGGTTTCCAGCCCGCGCACCTGGCGTTCGAGACGGTCCGTATCCCGCCGCTCGGCCGAAACCTTCAGCGAAAGGCTGTAGCTGGTGATCGCCACCGCGATCGTCCCGGCCACCAGAATGGCCGTGGAAGCCCAGGCGCGGCGACCGGAATCGCGCACCACGGTTTCACGCCCCCAGACCTGGCGAGCAGCAAACCCCGTCATCATGCGCGCCATCCTGCACTCTCCCTCTTGGTCTTGGTCTTGTCCGGCGAAACATTGCCCCATGCGGCCGCAGGCGTGCGGCGCGCGAAGCGCAGGGTGGCGGAACGCGCCCGCGGATTGGCCTGCACCTCGGCTTCCGAGGGGCGCACCGCCTTCCCGGGCCGCTCGAAGCTCGGCGCGCGGCCCGGCGCGGCTTCGGGCAGGTGCCGCGAACCGCCGGGAAGACCGCCCGACCGCTCGGCCAGAAAGCGCTTCACGATGCGATCCTCGAGACTGTGGAAGCTGACGACGGCAAGGCGGCCACCCGGCTTCAGCACCGCCTCGGCCGCTTCGAGGCCGCGCTCCAGTTCGCTCAGTTCGTCGTTCACGCGGATTCGCACAGCCTGGAAGCTGCGCGTGGCCGGGTCGCGCCTGGAATCGCGCGGCGCCTTCACCACGCGGCGGACAACCGCTGCGAAATCAGCCGTGGTGTGAAGGGGGCGCGCCGCGATCACTGCGCGGGCGATGCGGCGGGCGGCGGGCTCCTCGCCATAGTGAAAGAGCACGTCGGCGATTTCGGCTTCTTCGGCCGTGTTCAGGAAATCGGCCGCGCTTTCGCCCGAGCCGGAAAGCCGCATGTCGAGCGGGCCATCCGCCTGGAAGGACAGGCCATAGGCCGGGTCGTCCATCTGGATGGAGGAAAAGCCGAGGTCGAGCGCCACGCCATCGGCCGAGTCCACGCCAAGTTCGTCGGCCATGGCGGAAAAGGGGCGGTTGACAAGCCGCAGTGCGCCAGCCGCCGAAGCAAGGGCGCCGGATGCCCGCGCGATGGTGCGCGGGTCGCGATCGAAGCCGGTGACACGCGCGCCAGCAGTAAGCGCCGCCGCCGAATATCCGCCGCCGCCATAGGTTCCATCGACGAGATGATCGCCCTGCCCCAGTGCGAGGGCGGCCATCACTTCGTTGAGGAGGACGGGAACATGGACCAGCCCCTCCATCACCCACTCTTCCCGGCAAGAAGGGTCTTGACCGTGCGCAGCAGGCGGGGGTCCTGGTCTTCCTGCTCAAGCAGCAATTCGGGCGCCCACAGCTCGAAATAGTCGCCGGCGCCGAGGAAGATGGCCTGGCCGCCAAGTTCACCCATGTCGCGCAGGGTCGGCGTGAGGACGATGCGGCCGGTGTCGTCATATTTCAGGCGCTCGGAAAGGCCGAACAGCGTGCGCGCCTTGTTGCTGCGCCCCGGGCCGAAATCGCCGGCGAACTGCTCGGCGAGACGCTGTTCCATGCGCTCGAAGAAGGTGAGGTCATAGCCGATGAGGCAGGGGGCATGTTCGGCCGGGGCCAGAACCAGCGCCTTCGTCTGGCTGCGGGCCTCGATCGTCTCGCGCAGGGGCGCAGGAACGGACAATCGATGCTTGGCATCGATTCCGTTCACATAGGTCCCTGAAAAATACCCGCGAATGACGCTTCCCCTTTTCCGGGGCCGGTCTTTTCGCGGTCCGTTCCGAAGCGGGGAAAGGGCTTCGGAAACGGGCCGGCGACACGCCAACCCCTGTGGAAAATGGATAGCATGGGCTTTCGTGGGTCTTCAATGGGCTTTTATGGTCCGTTTTGGTCAGCCTGTCGCAATATCATGAAAAGAAACGGCTTTTCGGAACGATGCCGAAAAGCCGAAAAGTGCAAACATCTGTGGAAAACTTTGTGGGTGAAAATGTCGCAACGCAGTCCCACAACTCAGGGCCACAAGTCAGGGCAGCGGATCGGCCATGCGGAAGGCATAGTTTCGCGCCATGCGCACGTCCGTTCGCTCCGCCGAGGTCATCCGCAGGAAAAAACGGCCTTCCCCGTCGGGCACCTGCTGCAGGTCGATGCTCGCGCCGTCGGCAAGACGCACGCGCATCTGGGCAGCGCCGGCCCAGTTCACGCTGCCACCGCCCATGAAATCCCGTGCCGTCAGCCCTTCGAGCAGCCGGCCCAGTTCGACCATGGCGTCCAGATCCAGCGCCACCGGGCCTTCGGGGGTAAGCCGCTCGGCCGAAACGAGGGAGGCAGCCCTGATGTGCGGCGGCTCCAGGCTGGTCCAGGCGGAAGGCCAGACGGGCAGCGCGGGCGCGCGTTTAAGGGCGTGCTGCTCGCCCGAGGGCATGAGCGCCACCGCCCCCGGCCAGAAAGCGGCAGACGCGCGCTCGCGGCCATCGCGGTCGAGCAGGCGCAGTTGCAGCGGATCGCGCGGCGCCGGGGCAGTCGCATCGACGGGGCTTGCCTTCAGGGCGGCAAGCTCGCGCAGCGCGGCCTCGATGCGGGGAGCGTTTCCCGGCGCGTCGGCCGCCGACAGGATGCGCCAGGCGCCGGTATCGGCCGCGCGTTGCAGCACGACCTGCTGCACGCCATGGGCGATCTCGATCCGGGCGATGTCGGCGCCATCCCCGATACCGGGGAACAGGCGGCCCTGCCCCGCAGACTCGCGCAGGATGAGCGCCCCGAGGGCAAGGAGCGGCGCAAGCAGCAGCGCCAGCACGAATTTCGGTGTCGACATGGGCGCCGTCTAGCGTTCGGGGACCGGCTTGTCAGCAGACGCCGGGGTCAGCAAAAGGGCGCATCTGGCAGAGCAGCTGGGGAAACAGGCTCAGACCTCGATCCTGCGATCCCCGCTGCGGTTGATCTCGAGCAGGCGGCGGCCATTTTCATCCTTCACCGGGCCCGCCACGGACCCGGCAGGGACCTCCCGTCCGTCGGAATTGCCGATACCCGCGACATCGGAGCTTTCCTGCTGCCGGCCATTCCCCGGTGCGAGGGGCAACCCATCGGGGCCCAGAGGTGCATCAAGGGGGGCGCCAAGGGGGGCATCAAGGGGGGTGGCAGGGGCCGGCTCTGGCGGCAGCACCTGCTTGTCCTTCTTGTCCTTTTCGCTGCCCGGCGCCACGCCCAGCTGGGCCAGGGTCTCACCGGGCGCCTTTTCCTGCGCCGCCTGCCGTGATTCAGCAGAAGGCTCGCCACCGAACAGCAGCGATGCCGCAAGGGTGAAAAGAAATACGGCTCCAAGTCCCGTCAGGCCGGTTCGCACGCGATCCATGCCATCCCATCTAGTCCTCGAAGCGGCCCCTGTCGAGGTGCGGGCACTTCAGGTGCCGCCATGTCGTCAACCATTTTGCCACGGTGTCCGCTTCGGAAAGATCGATGACCGCGCGTTCGGGTCAACATCGATTGAAGGTTGGCGGTGATTCTTCTATGCTGAAATCGAAGGTGCGTGGATCGGGAGAATCTGCCGACCGTAGGCTTTGGCGCGAGCCAATGACCGAATTGTGAGGGACAGGCAGTCCTCACCGCACCTTCACCACCAATCCGGATATGGCGGCACTTGAGGACCGGCGGCAAAGCCTGCATAATGGATATGGGTGCGCGACACGGTAGAATCTGCCCGCCGCAGGCTTTGGCGCAAGCCAATGACCGCATTGTGAGGGACCGGCAGTCCTCACCGCGCCCAACCCTCCGCCATCAGCTTGACCTGAGCCCCGGCCAGCATGGCTTGCGACGGCCTCAAAACCGGCAGCCGGCAATGATCCGCGCGGGACGATCGTTTAGACATGACCCCCACATCATGCCCGCCTTTTCAGCCTGCCTTTTTCAGCCCTGCTGGCGCCAGGGCGGCAGCGGCAGGCCGCGCGCCTTCAGCCATTCCGGGTTCCAGATGGTGGAAAGATAGCGGCTGCCATTGTCGCACAATATGGTGACGATGCGCTTGCCCGGCCCGAGGTGGCGGGCCAGCTTTTCCGCGCCCGCAACATTGATGGCGCTGGAAAGGCCGAGGTGCAGGCCGTCGCGCGCCATCAGTTCGTGCAGGATCGGGAAGGCCTCGGCGTCACTCACCCGGAAGGCGACATCGACGGGCGCGCCATCAAGGTTGGCGGTGATGCGGCTCTGGCCGATGCCTTCGGCAACGCTGTTGCCTTCGGCCTTCAGTTCGCCGCTGGTGAAATAGCTGTAGAGGGCAGCGCCGTCCGGGTCGGCAAGGCCGATGGCGACATCCGGCAGCGCCGCCTTGAGGCCGAGGCCGACGCCGGCAACCGTGCCGCCAGTGCCGGCGGCGCAGATGAAACCGTCGAGCCGGCCGTCAAGCGCCTCCAGGATTTCGGGCGCCGTCGTCTTGATATGGGCCAGCCTGTTGGCGACATTGTCGAACTGGTTGGCCCAGATGGCGCCGGGCGTCTCTTCCGCCAGCCGGCGCGACACATGCACATAGTGGCCGGGGTTGGAATAGGGCGCGGCAGGCACCAGCACCAGCTCGGCCCCCAGCGCCCGCAAGGCATCCTTCTTTTCCTGGCTCTGCGTCTCGGGCATCACGATGATGGTGCGATAGCCAAGGCTCGCGCCGATCACGGCAAGCCCGATGCCGGTGTTGCCGGCCGTTCCCTCCACGATCACGCCGCCCGGTTTCAAGGCGCCGCCGGCCTCGGCATCGCGGATGATGTAGAGCGCCGCCCTGTCCTTCACCGAACCGCCCGGGTTCATGAATTCGCACTTGCCCCAGATGTCGCACCCCGTGCGTTCCGAAGGACCCCTCAGGCGGACAAGCGGCGTTTCACCCACCAGGCCGGCGATATCGTCAGACTTGCGTAGCATGGCGCCTGCTTATCACCACGGCCGGCGCTTGCCACCTGCCTTTGTTTGCGCGAACGAGGGGACCATGCCCCGGCGAGTCCCTTTTTCATCCCTTTTCTGCCGCTGGCGGGATGCGCCGCCCCGCGAACGCGGGCTTGCCGGGCCTGAATCCAGGCCTCTCACTGCTGCTGTATCCGCAATTGGTTGCGCCCTGCTGCTGGCCGCCTGCCAGCCGGAACCGGCCGAGGAACCGCCGCTGACGATCAGCGTGGTGGATGAGCAGGCCTTCGAATCGATCGTGGCGGATGCCGTGTCGGCGGGCCTGACCGCCCGCGACCCGGAAGGCCGTGTGATCCCCGGCCTCGCCCAGAGCTGGCGGGTATCGGACGACGGGCTTTCCATCGTGTTCCGCCTGCGCGACGCACGCTTTGCCGGCGGCGCGCCTGTCAGGGCCGCCGATGTGGTGCAATCGATCGAGCGCGCCCGCGCTGGCCATGCCGGGCCACAGGTGAAGGACATGCTGGCCGGCGTGACGGACGTGTCGGCGCCCCTGCCCGATATCGTGGAAATCGCGCTCGGCACGCCACAACCGGAAATCCTCGAGCTTCTGGCCACGCCCGACCTCGCCATCCGCGCGCGCGGCACCCGGGCGCTTGCCGGCGCCTATGTGCCGGCCCCGCGCCCCGGCCCGGAGGATCCGCCGCTGGCCGAAGGCGAAGTGCATCTGGCGGCCAATGGCGACCATCATGATGCGGCCAGCCTTTCCGTGCGCGGCGTGATCCTGAAGCAGCAGACGCCCGATGTCGCCATCCGCGACTTCAATCGCGGCGCCACGGACATGGTGCTCGGCGGCCGGCTCGACGGTCTTGGCACCGCGCGCGTGACGGCAAGGCGGGAAGCCCTGCGGCTCGACCAGCCACGTGCAGCGCTTCTCCTTCTCGTCAACCAGAAGAGCCCGCCGCTCGATGATCCGCAGGTCCGCACGGCCCTGTCGCTCGCGATCAACCGCACGGCACTCGGGCCGGGGCAGTTCGGAAGCCAGGCCGCTGCCCCGGTCACCGGCCTCACGCCGCCCGGCCTTTCAGGCTATGCCCCCGCGCCGCCGGACTGGGCTGCCCTGCCCTTCGCCGCCCGCCAGCAGGAAGCCCGCCGCCTGCTTGCCGAAGCCGGAATCGAACCGGCGGCGGAGCGCCCGAAGCTGGCGGTGGCGGTCTCGGACTCGCCCGCCGAAGAGCGGCTGATGACGGCGATCGCCGCCGATTTCGCAGCCATCGGCATCGACATGCTGCTCGAACGCCGGCCAGCCGCCGCCCACCGCAAGGCCGTGGACGACGGCGCGTTCAGCCTCGCCCTCGTGCGTGTCGAGACGGCGATCGACAGCCCCCTGCCCTTCCTCCTTCCCAATCGCTGCGGCGCCAACCGCCACGGGGTCTGCCTGCCCGAAGCGGATGCGCTGCTGACAGCAAGCTGGACCGCGCCGAGCCTTTCCGAGAGAATGGCAGCACTCGCGGCGGCAGAACGCCTGTGGGCCGAGGATGGCGCCGCCATCGGCATCGTCCGGCCGCTCGGCTGGTCGCTCGTGAGCGAGCGCATCGCCGGCTTTTCAACCAACCCGAGCGCAGTTCACGCGCTCCGTCACCTCTCCCTCCAGACCAGCAGGAGCCTGATAAGATGACTTCCCCCAATGATATCGTCATCGTTGCCGCACGCCGCACCGCCATGGGCGGCTTCATGGGCGATTTCCGCGACACCACCGCATCCGAACTGGGCGCGGCAGCCCTGAAGGCCACCATCGCTGACGCAAAGCTCGGCTCGGGCGACGTGGAGCAGGTGGTGATGGGCTGCGTGCTGCCCGCCGGCCAGGGCCAGGCGCCGGCGCGCCAGGCGGCGCTGAAAGCCGGGCTCGACCTTTCGACGGCGGCCGTCACCCTCAACAAGATGTGCGGATCGGGCATGAAGGCGGCGATGGACGCGCACGACAGCCTGAAGGCCGGAAGCGTCGACATCATCGCCGCCGGCGGCATGGAAAGCATGACCAACGCGCCCTATCTGCTGCCCAAGGCGCGCGGTGGCTATCGCATGGGCCATGGCCGGGTGATGGACCATATGTTCCTCGACGGCCTCGAGGATGCCTATGAACCGGGCCGCGCCATGGGCACCTTCGCCGAGGAATGCGCCGGCAAGTACCAGTTCACCCGCGAGGCGCAGGATGCCTATGCCCTCGAAAGCCTTTCGCGCAGCAAGGCGGCCATCGAATCCGGCGCCTTCGAGGCGGAAATCGTCGGCGTGACGACGAAGGCAGGCGAAATCCGCATCGACGAGCAGCCCGGCAAGGCCCGCCCCGACAAGATCCCGCAGCTGAAGCCGGCCTTCGTGCCCGGCGGCACGGTGACGGCGGCCAATGCCAGCAGCATCTCGGACGGTGCGGCGGCCCTGGTGATGATGCGGCGCGAAACCGCCGAGGCGCGCGGCCTTTCGCCGCTCGCGACCATCCTTGGCCACAGCACCCATGCACAGGAACCGGCCTGGTTCACCACCGCACCCGTCAGCGCCATCGGCAAGCTGATGAAGAAGCTGGACTGGAGCGTTTCCGGCACCGACCTCTTCGAGGTTAACGAAGCCTTCGCCGTCGTCGCCATGGCGGCCATGCAGGAGCTTTCGATCCCGCATGCCAAGGTGAATGTGAACGGCGGCGCGACCGCGCTCGGCCACCCGATCGGCGCATCGGGCGCGCGCATCATCGTCACCCTCATCCACGCCCTGCAGAAGCGCGGCGGCGGCACCGGTGTCGCGTCGCTGTGCATCGGCGGCGGCGAGGCAACCGCCATGGCCATCCGCGTCGGTTGATCGGGGGCTGACCGGAGGGGCTGACCGGAGGGGCTGACCGGGCCCTGCCCGGAGCCCGTCCGGGCCGCCACGGGTTGCGTGCCTCCTATGCGGGTCGCCGGGGCGGACTGCTCCGGCGACCCCCTCTCTCCTTTCGGGCTTTGCGCGGCAGGGGCAAGCTGTATAGAGGAAAGCCAAACCACCAAGGCAGGATGCTTGCATGAAGCTAGTCGTCGAGCGCGCGACCCTCTTGAAGGCGCTGGGGCATGTGCAGTCGGTCGTCGAACGCCGGAACACCATTCCCATCCTGTCGAACGTGCTGCTCTCCGCCGAGGGCGAAACGCTGAAGCTGATGGCGACCGACCTCGATCTCCAGATCGTGGAGGAAGCCCCCGCCACGGTCGAGACGGCCGGCGCGACCACCGTTTCGGCGCACACGCTCTTCGACATCGTGCGCAAGATTCCCGATGGCGCCCAGGTCACGCTGGACGCGACCGGCCAGAAGATGGTGGTGCAGGCCGGGCGCGCCCGCTTCCAGCTCCAGACCCTGCCGCGCGAGGACTTCCCGGTGATCGGGGAAAGCGACCTGCCCGTCAGCTTCGCCTTGCCCGCCGCAACGCTGGTGATGCTGATCGACCGCACGCGCTTTGCCATTTCCACGGAAGAAACCCGCTATTATCTGAACGGCATCTTCCTGCACGCACCCGCCGGTCTCGGCACGCTGCGCGCTGTCGCCACCGATGGCCACCGGCTGGCACGGGTTGAAATTCCCCTGCCCGAAGGCGCGGCCAGCATGCCCGACATCATCATTCCGCGCAAATGCGTAGCCGAAGTGCGCAAGCTTCTCGACGAGCGGGACGGCGATGTTGAAATCGCCCTCAGCCCGTCCAAGATCCGCTTCCGCATCGGGGCAGCCGTGCTCACCTCGAAGCTGATCGACGGCACCTTCCCCGATTACAGCCGCGTCATCCCGACAGCCAATGACAGGCTGCTCAGGATCGACCCGGCAGCGCTTGCCGAAGGCGTGGACCGGGTGACGGCGATCGCCAGCGAAAAGACACGCGCCGTCAAGCTCGGCCTCGACCGCGACCGGGTGTCGCTTTCCGTCACCAGCGCGGAAAACGGCACGGCCAGCGAGGATGTGCCGGCCGACTATTCCGCCGAAGCCTTCGACGTAGGCTTCAACAGCCGCTACCTGCTCGACATTCTGGCGCAGATTTCCGGCAATGCGGTCGAAATCCACATGGCCGACGCCGCCGCGCCCACCCTCATCCGCGAGGGCGAGGGATCGGAAGCGCTCTATGTGCTGATGCCGATGCGTGTGTGAGGCACTTTCGCCGCACCTTCGATCCCTGCGGATTGAGGGTGACGGCGGGAATGCCCACATGCAGGCGGCAAGGCGGCGCTCCCCGGCCGGGGCCAGCGCCGCGCCCATGATGAAGGATCGCCTCCAGGCCCGCCATGCCGCTGAAGAAACCCAAGGCCGTCAAGCTCCCCACCCCCTTCGCCGACCTTCATGCGAGCGAGGATGACGACGCACGCCGCCGCGCCATATTGATGAAGCGGGAACTGGAGCGGACCGAGGGCTTCAGCTGGAATGCGCCGCGCCAGTCGCTGCTGAAGCGCGTGCTGACCGCACCTTTGCACAAGAAGCTCTTCGCCCTTGTCGCCATGGGCATGGGGGCCACCATCGTCGCCGCCTTCCTTGTGGGCATGGACAGCGGCATCAAGGTGCCGACCCGCATCATCTATGTGGAAAGCTGGAGTGGCCAGCGCACCGCACAGGATGCCATCGACGAGCGCGAGGAAGCGATGGATATCTTGCGTGCCCAGATTGCGGAAAACCGCCGCGCCTATGAAGCCGAACAGGCCCGCCAGGCGGCGCTGGAGGCCGAGCGGGCCGCCGCCCGCCAGGCCAGCAGCTGAGCCGGGGCCGGCTGGCCCATGGCAACTTCAACCGCAGCGCGGCATGATGACGAACGCTGGATGGCGGCGGCCCTTGCGCTTGCCGCGCGCGGCGCCGGGCGCACGGGCGCCAACCCCAATGTCGGCTGCATCCTGGTGCGCGACGGCCGTGTGGTGGGCCGCGGCTGGACCATGGATGGCGGCCGCCCCCATGCCGAAGCCGTGGCGCTGGCCGAAGCGGGTGAAGCGGCGCGCGGCGCCACGGCCCATGTCACGCTGGAGCCATGCGCCCATGAAAGCCCGCGCGGCCCGGCCTGCGCCGACAGCCTGATCGCCGCCGGAATCGCCCGCTGCTCCATCGCGATGAAAGACCCGGACCCCCGGACGGAAGGCCGGGGCATTGCACGCCTTCGCGCCGCCGGCATCGCCGTGACGATCGGAATCCTGGAACAGGCGGCCCGTATCGAACTGGCTGGCTTCGAGGGCCGCATAGGCTCTGGCCGGCCGGAACTCGTGCTGAAGCTCGCCCTTTCGCTCGACGGGCGGCTGGCCATGGCGGATGGCCGCAGCCAGTGGATCACGGGGGAGGCCGCGCGCGCCTATGCTCACCGCTTGCGCGCCCGCGCCGACATGGTGCTGGTGGGCGGCGGAACGCTGCGGGCAGACCGGCCCCGGCTCGACGTGCGGCTGCCCGGCCATGACGGGCCGCAACCGCTTCGCGCCGTGATCACCGCCGGCCCAGTTCCGGAAGACTTCATCGCCATCCCGTCGCTCGACGCACTCGACCGGATCGCCAGCGAAAGAGACGTCAACCGCATCCTGTGCGAAGGCGGCGGCCGGCTCGCCTCCGCCCTGCTGATGGCGGACAGGGTTGACCGACTGGTGCTGCTGCGAGCACCGATCCTGATCGGGGACGGCCAGGGGCTGGAAGGCCTGCGCCCCCATGATCTCGCGGAAACACACGGCCGCTGGGAGCTGGCGGAACGCCGCGCCATCGGTGACGACCTGCTCGAACTGTTCCACCGCCGCCACCGGGCGGCCTGATGCAAAAGCCGCCACCGGGCGGCTTGAGGTCGGCCCGCGCTGCCGCTAGGCCATCTTCATGTTCACCGGCATCATCACCGACATAGGGCGAATCGCCAGCGTCAGCCGCAAGGCGGGCGAAGACCTGCATATCGCCATCGAAACGGCCTATGATCTCTCGACGGTCGCCATAGGCGCCTCGATCGCCTGCTCGGGCGTGTGCCTGACCGTCACCTCGAAGCAAGGCGGGCGCTTCACCGTCGATGTCTCGGCCGAATCGGTCGCGCGGACGGCGGCGGCCATGTGGACCGAAGGCGCACGCCTCAACCTCGAGCGGTCGCTGAAGGTGGGGGACGAACTGGGCGGGCACATCGTGACCGGCCATGTCGACGGTGTCGGCACCATCGTCGAAGCGGGCCGGGTGGATGGCTCGACCCATCTGGCAGTGCGCGCACCGGCGGGCCTTGCCCCCTTTATCGCGGCCAAGGGCTCGATCGCCGTCGATGGCGTTTCCCTGACGGTGAACGCTGTCGAGGACGAACCGGACGGCAGCGCCATCTTCCACCTCAACATCATCCCCCACACGGCGGACTGGACCACCCTTGGAGATGCCGCGCCCGGCCGCGCCGTGAACCTGGAAATCGACGTGCTGGCCCGCTACCTGCAGCGCATGCAACAGGCCAGTGTGAAAGCCTGAGTTGATTCTCACATCGCAATGTGAGAATGCGCGGTCATGGCTACGCAACTCATCGACCGAATCCGCACCCATCTCGCCGAATCCGGCCTGAGCCGTTCCGCCCTTGCAAAGGCGGCGGGTCTCCACCCCAATTCGCTGCGCGCGCTCGACAAGCCGGACTGGAACCCGACGGCCGAAACGCTGACGAAGCTGGACGCCTATCTCACCCAGTCCTCCGCTTCGCCGCTGGTTCCGATCGAGGAGATCATCGCCGAAGCGCGCAATGGCCGCATGTACATTCTGGTCGACGACGAGGACCGCGAGAATGAGGGCGACCTGATCATCCCGGCGCAGATGGCGACGCCTGATGCCGTGAACTTCATGGCCACCCATGGCCGCGGCCTCATCTGCCTTGCCATGACCAAGGCGCGGGTGGACCAGCTCGGCCTGCCGCTCATGTCCCGCTCCAACCAGACCCGGCATGAAACCGCCTTCACCGTCTCGATCGAAGCGAAGGAAGGCGTGACCACGGGCATTTCCGCCGCCGACCGGGCGCGCACCATCGCGGTTGCAACCGATTCGCTGAAGGGCGCCGAAGACATCGTCACGCCCGGCCATGTCTTCCCGCTGGTGGCCCGCAACGGCGGTGTGCTGGTGCGCGCCGGCCACACCGAGGCCGCTGTCGACGTGTCGCGCCTGGCCGGGCTGAACCCCGCCGGCGTGATCTGCGAGATCATGAACGAGGACGGCACCATGGCCCGCCTCGACGATCTCATTCCCTTCGCCCGCAAGCATGGGCTGAAGATCGGCACCATCCGCGACCTGATCGCCTATCGCATGCGGCATGACCATCTGGTGCGCTGCACGGCCGAAGCCAGCTTCGAAAGCGAGCATGGCGGCCATTGGGTTGCCCGCACCTATGTGAACACCGCCGACGGCGGCGAACATATGGTGCTGCAGAAGGGCAAGGTGGAAGCCGGGCAGCCGACACTGGTACGCGTCCATGTCACCAACCTGTTCCAGGATCTCTGCGCCGAGGTCGGAAGCCGCAGCAACCTCATTTCCAAGGCCATGGAGTCGATTGCCGATGAAGGCGCGGGCATCCTCGTCATCATCCGCGATTCCCGCCCCGACGGGCTGACTCAGCAGATGCGCGCCAAGGGCCAGGGCGAGCCCTTCCAGGTGCGCGACTATGGGGTGGGCGCCCAGATCCTTGTCGATCTCGGCGTGACCGACATGGTCCTCCTTGCCGGATCCCGCCGGTCCTATGTCGGCCTCGAAGGCTATGGCCTCAGGGTCGTGGACGAACGCCCCCTCATTTCCTGAACGCACTCCCTGAAAGGCAGCACATGGCCCGCATCCTCATCGTCGGCGCCGGCTTCTACCGGCACATCTATGACCTGCAGTTGAAGGGCGCGCGCGACGCGATCGAGGCCGGCGGCCACCAGCATGAGCTGGTGGAAGTGCCGGGCGCTCTGGAAATCCCCGCCGCCATCGCCATGGCGGCGGAAACCGGGCGCTATGATGCCTATGTCGCAATCGGCTGCGTCATCCGCGGGGAAACCTATCATTTCGAGGTTGTCTCGAACGAAAGCGCGCGTGCTGTCATGGCGCTCACGCTCGACGGCCTTCCCATCGGCAATGGCATATTGACGGTGGAAAACGAGGCGCAGGCCCTGGTCCGCGCCGATCCGGCGCAGAAGAACAAGGCAGGCGAAGCGGTTGTCGCCGCCCTCGCCCTTCTCGAGCTGAAGCTGAAGTTCGCCTGACCCCATCCGGAATCCGGCCTGGCCCTCAGGCTGGCCGGGTAACGGACACGATCTTCAGCGAGCGCTTGCGACCGTCGCGGTCGGGCCAGTCGATGACCTGCCCTTGCGACAGGCCGATCAGCCCGGCCCCGACCGGGGTGAGGACAGAGATGCGCCCGGCCGCGATGTCGGCCTCTGCCGGCCAGACCAGCGTTACGGTGCGCGTGCGGCCGCTGCCTTCATCCTCGAACACGACTTCCGAGCCCATGCGCACGGTGCCCGGCGGGACGCTGCCATCCTTCACGATGCGGGCGCGTTCGATTTCGCCCAGAAGCAGCTCGGCAACTTCAGGCACCCGGTCCTCGGCATCGGTGGCAAGCCCGGCGAGGGAATCGGCCTCGGATTCGGACAGGATAAGGGCAGGCCTCGCGGCCCGGCGGCGGTTTGTCGTCATGATGGTCTCCATGATGGCCATGCAGGCAGGCGCGCAGTTCGTGCGGCGGGCCCGCTGGCATGTGTTCGTCTGTTCGGATTCTATGGTGCGCCGGCCTGGCCGGCAGCGTCAGGCCCCGGTCTTGCCGGGGCGCGCCCGCACGCTGCGGGGGCCTGGCAAGCCGGGGTCAGGAACCGGCGATGATCTGTCCGCCGTGAAGGACACGGTGCAGGCGAAGGGCGCGTTTCATGGCGTGAATATGGGCGCGGCCCGCCCGCTGGTCAATGTCCGGCCAGATCGTGGCTGGTGCCCCCTGCGGCGCAGGGTAGCTTGAAAGCGGCGCGCCCCCCTGCCAAGGGGCGATGATGGCACAAGATCATGCGACGGACATGTCGCGAATCCGCAATTTCTCCATCATCGCCCATATCGACCATGGGAAGTCCACGCTGGCAGACCGGCTGATCCAGGCCTGTGGCGGGCTGACCGACCGCGAAATGTCGGAACAGGTGCTCGACAATATGGATATCGAGCGCGAGCGGGGCATCACCATCAAGGCCCAGACCGTGCGGCTCGACTACAAGGCCAAGGATGGCAAAAGCTACATCCTGAACCTGATGGACACGCCCGGCCATGTGGACTTCGCCTATGAAGTCAGCCGGTCTCTCGCCGCCTGCGAAGGGGCGCTGCTGGTGGTGGATGCAGCGCAGGGCGTGGAAGCCCAGACTCTGGCCAATGTCTACCAGTCGATCGAGCATGACCATGAAATCGTGCCCGTCATCAACAAGGTCGACCTGCCTTCGGCCGAGCCTGAAAAGGTGAAGGCCGAGATCGAGGACATCATCGGCCTCGACGCCTCGAACGCCGTTCTCACCTCCGCCAAGACGGGCCTTGGAATCGGCGATGTGCTGGAGGCCATTGTCGAGCGCGTGCCCCCGCCGAAGGGCGACATCGAGGCCCCCCTGAAGGCCATGCTGGTCGACAGCTGGTATGACCCCTATCTCGGCGTCGTGATCCTGGTGCGCGTGATCGACGGGCGCATCACCAGGGGCCAGATGATCAAGTTCATGGCGACCGGCACGACCCACCTGGTGGATCGCGTGGGCGCCTTCCGCCCCAAGATCGAGCAGCTGCCGCAGCTCGGGCCGGGTGAGATCGGGTTCATCACCGCACAGATCAAGGAAATCGCCCAGGCCCGCGTCGGCGACACCATCACCGACGCCAAGCGCCCGGCGGCAGCGGCGCTGCCCGGTTTCCGCGAAGTGCAGCCGGTGGTCTTCTGCGGCCTGTTCCCGGCCGATGCCGCCGATTTCGAGAAGCTGCGGGAATCGATCCACAAGCTCAGGCTCAACGACGCCAGCTTCTCCTTCGAAATGGAAACGTCGGCGGCGCTGGGCTTCGGCTTCCGCTGCGGCTTCCTCGGCCTGCTCCACCTCGAGATCATCCAGGAGCGGCTGAGCCGCGAATATGACCTCGACCTCATCACCACGGCGCCCTCGGTCGTCTATAAGGTGCACATGACGGACGGCGAGGTGATCGAGCTGCACAACCCGGCCGACATGCCCGACCCGGTCCGCATCGATCATATCGAGGAACCGTGGATCGAAGCGACCATCTATGTCCCCGACGATTATCTCGGCCCCATCCTCAAGCTCTGCCAGGACCGGCGCGGCATCCAGAAGAACCTCACCTATGTCGGCGGGCGGGCGCAGGTCGTCTATGAGCTGCCGCTCAACGAAGTTGTCTTCGATTTCTACGACCGGCTGAAATCGATCAGCCGGGGCTATGCCAGCTTCGATTACCACCAGATCGGCCACCGCGAGGGGGATCTGGTGAAGATGTCGATCCTGGTGAATGCCGAGCAGGTGGACGCCCTGTCGATGATCGTCCACCGCGACGCCGCCGAAACCCGCGGTCGCCACATGTGCGAGCGGCTGAAGGACCTGATTCCGCGGCATCTGTTCAAGATCCCGATCCAGGCCGCGATCGGCGGCCGTGTCGTGGCGCGGGAAACCATCGCGGCGCTGCGCAAGGACGTGACCGCCAAATGCTATGGCGGGGACATCAGCCGGAAACGCAAGCTTCTGGAAAAGCAGAAGGAAGGCAAGAAGAAGATGCGCCAGTACGGCAGTGTCGACATTCCGCAGGAAGCCTTCATCGCCGCCCTCAAGATGGGCGAGGACTGAAGCCGGGCGCAGGCTGATAATGGGCTAGCGCTGAAGCGGCCAGGCCAGCGCTGCCCGGCTGCTTCAGGCCCGCCTCAGATGCGCAGGCTCTGGAAAGCGCGTTCGCCCCTGAGCGCGCCCCACCAGCTGAGCGGGTTCAGGCTTTGCGAGCCGTCTAGGCTGAAGGTCGTGAATTCGGCGCGGCCGACGATATTTTCCCACGGCACCAGCCCCAGCCCGCCCAGTTCGGGCGGAACGCGGCTGTCCATGGAATTGTCGCGATTGTCCCCCAGCAGGAAGAGATGCCCTTGCGGCACCGTGATGGGGCCGAAATTGTCGCGCTCGGTGTCCGCCATGTCGAGCGTCTGATAGGAAACCCCGCCCGGCAGCGTCTCCTCGAATGTGGGGAAGCGGCAGACGGCGCGGCCGGCCTCGTTGGTGGCGCGATATTGCGGCATGTAGGGGCAATCGGTGTTGGGGGTGACGGGCAGCACCGTATCGGGCCGGGCCTCGCGCTTAAGGGGCATGCCGTTCAGCCAGATCGCGCCATCGCGCAGTTCCACAGTATCGCCCGGCAGGCCGATCACGCGCTTGATCCAGTCGGCCCCGTCGGACGGGCTTTTCACCACGACGATCTCGCCGCGCTCGGGCATGCTGCCGAAGATGCGCCCCTCCATGTGCGGCAGGATCGGCAGCGAGGGCGACAGATAGCTGAAGCCATAGGGATATTTGGTGACGATCAGCCTGTCCCCCACCAGCAGGTTCGCCATCATCGATTCCGAGGGAATGTAGAAGGGCTTGGCGAGAAAGCTGTGGATGCCGAGCACGATGAGGATCAGCCAGATCCACTGCCGGATCTCCCGGCTCCAGTTGAAGGGCTCCTTGCCGGGCTGGCTTCCGGGGATCGGTTTCTGGTTCGCGGATGCGTTCATGCGGGGCTCGCGGTTATGAGCACGATGGCCTGTGCCCAGGGGTGATCATCTGTCAGCGTGAGGTGGATGCTGGCCCTATGCCCCGGCGGCGTGATGGCGGCAAGGCGAAGCGCCGCCCCGCCCGTCAGCGCCAGCGTCGGCTGGCCGGTGGGCAGGTTCACCACACCCATGTCACGGAAGAAGACACCCTGCCGGAAACCGGTGCCCAGCGCCTTGGCGCAGGCCTCCTTGGCGGCGAAACGCTTGGCGTAGGTTCCCGTGCGGGTCAGTTGCCGGCGGTTGGCCTTGGCCTGCTCCGTCTCGGTGAAGATCCGGTCGATGAAGCGCTGGCCGAAGCGGGCGATCGAGGCCTCGATGCGCTCGATGTTGCACAGGTCGTTGCCGAAGCCGATCACCAGCATCAGCTGGCGGCGCCCAGCCGCGCCGCCGACATGCGCGCGCGCATTTCATGGATGGCGGCATCGAGACCGCGAAACACCGCTTCCCCGATGAGGAAATGACCGATGTTGAGTTCGGCCAGTTCGGCAATGGCGGCAACGGGGCCGACATTGGCATAGGTGAGGCCATGGCCCGCATGCACCTCCAGCCCGCAGGCCGTGGCATGGCGTGCGGCGTCCAGCAGCCGTTGCAGTTCGGCGCGGCTGTCGCCGGCTTCGCCTGCATGGGCATAGGGGCCGGTGTGCAGCTCGACGACAGGCGCACCCAGCGCCGCTGCCGCTTCGATCTGCCGCACTTCGGGCGCAATGAACAGGGAAACGCGGATTCCGGCATCGGCAAGCCGCGACACGATCGGTTTCAGCCCGGCCAGCGTGCCGGCCGCGTCAAGGCCGCCCTCGGTCGTGCGCTCGGCACGGCGCTCAGGCACGATGCAGGCGGCATGCGGTTTTGTTGCAAGGGCGATGCCGAGCATCTCGGCGGTCGCTGCCATCTCCAGGTTCAGCGGCAGGCTGATCTCGGCGACAAGGCGCAGGATATCGGCGTCGGTCATGTGGCGGCGATCTTCGCGCAGATGCGCGGTGATGCCATCGGCGCCGGCGGCAGCGGCCGCATGGGCGGCACGAAGCGGGCAGGGATGATCGCCGCCACGCGCGTTGCGGATGGTGGCGACATGGTCGATGTTGACCCCCAGCCGCAACAGACCCGTCATGCGGCGCGGCTTCCCGGCTTCACCGCCGGAATGGCGGCAAGTTCCGGCGGCAGCGCATCGGGCTGATAGCTCGGGACCGAAAGGCGGATCAGCGGCGTGAAGGGCACGCCAAGGTCTGCCTGCCCGTTCGAGCGGTCGACAAGGGCGGCGGCATGGATCACGCGACCGCCCGCCGCCTCGACGGCGCGGATCGCTTCGCGGCTGGACAGGCCGGTGGTGACCACATCCTCCATCAGGATCACGGGCGTGCCTGGCTCAAGCCGGAAGCCGCGCCTCAGCTCGAACGTGCCCGTCGGCCGCTCGACGAACATGGATTGCAGCCCGAGGGCGCGCGCCAGTTCATGGCCGCAGATCAGGCCGCCCATGGCCGGTGCGATCACGGCCTTCGCCTCGGCCTTCACTGGCTCCGGTATCTTGCCGGCCAGTGCGCGGGCCAGACGCCCGGCGCGGGCCGGGTCCATCAGCACGCGCGCGCATTGCAGATAGCGGGGCGACCGCAGGCCGGAGGACAGGATGAAATGCCCTTCCAGAAGGGCGTCCGCCGCGCGGAATTCGGCCAGGATCTCGTCGTCAGTCATGCTGTTCTCGCTCATGCCTGCGCACCTAGCGGTTGCACGCCGCCAGTTCCAGAGGCGGGGGCGCCATGCGGCACCGTGAACCCCCATGCCTTCCGGCGGGATGCTCAGAAATCATAGACGAAGGTCACCCGCGTCACGGTGTCGAGCTTTTCGAGACCGGGCGGCGGGCTGTCTTCCCAGGCAAGGTTGAAGGCAAGCCGGGCCGAAAGCGCGCCCATCAGCTTCGATGTAAGCGCCGCTGTGTTGCCGATGGTCGTAGTGCCATCGACAAAGACGGAGGTATCGTTGCTGAAGGCGGTGGTGTCGGAAAGCTGCCAGAGGAAGCGGGAGGCGCCGCGAACGGCAAAGATGTTTTCATCCCTGTCCACAAAGACGGTCTGGCGCAGCGCCGGGCCGGCTTCCAGATCCCATTTCACCGTGTCGGACCGGATCGCATTCCAGCCGAAGCCCGCCGACTCCGAGAAACGCCGGCGGATTCCCGCCTCGCGGTTGCGCTCATATTCCAGCCTGCCCCAGAGGTAGGTCCGGTCGGACATCTTCCAGTCCATCTGGTAGCCGGCGAGATAGCGTTCCTGGTCGGTCGAGCCGCTGCTGCGCTGGAAATCGGCGATGGCGTCGAACCGGTGCCGCCAGTTCACCCCGTCCCGCCGCAGCGAAAGGCCGGCGGTGAAGGTGCGCGTATCGCTGTTGCCCGTGGCAAGGGAGGCGCCAAGCTGGCCCGAGCCGGACCAGTTGTCGAAGACGCCGGCCGAAAGCAGTTCCGCCTCGCGTGCGGCCGCCCGCTCCTCGGCGATGGCGGAGACGATGGTGTCGATCTCGGCAGAAGAGTCCGGGTTGGTTTCCTTGGCCACGCCGACAACGGCATCGATGCGCGCCTTGTCACCCGATCGCGCCGCCGTTTCCACCATCGCGCGAACGGCGGGTGGCAGGCTGCCGGCGGCTGCCGGCGCTGCGGCAAGCAGGGCGAGGCAGATGATGGAATGACGCATGATGAAAACGCTCCGGGATCCGAACAACAAATATCTCTGGGCCATCAATGCCACATATGGGCTTGCCGAAAAAGCGGCAGGCCCGCGCTTTACCCCTGCAGGCGACTTCAGCCCCGCGGACGCCATCAACCCTGCAGACGATCGACGGAGACGACGAGCGCCGGCGCCCGCAGGCCGCGTTCAAGCTCCATCAGATGCTTCAGGTCGTCAACTTCCACATCCATCACATAGATATGATGGGCGCGGTCACGCTCGCGCAGTTGCAGGTTCACGATATTCGCCCCCTGCTGCGCGAGGATCGCGGTCACCTGCGCCAGCGCGCCCGGCTCGTTCATCAGCACGATCTCGATCCGGCCAGTGCCCGAACGGACATCGGGCGACCATTTCAGGTCCACCCAGTCGCCATTTTCGGCAGCGGCCAGGCTCTTGCAATCGATGGTGTGCACCATAAGCCCCTGCCCCGGCACACGAAGGCCGACGATCCGGTCACCCGGCACGGGCATGCAGCAGGGCGCCATTTCCATGACACCGGCATGGGCCTCGCCATCCACCACTATGGCGCTGTCTGGCGTGCTGGGGGCCTGTTTGCGCCGGGCCTTGCGCGGCGCGGACGAGCCGGGGACCAGGGCATCGAGCAGCTGCGCGTCGGTGACGCTCTGGTCGGCCATGGCCACGAACAGGGCGGGCTGGTCCGGCAGTTTCAGACGCTTCAGCGCCTCCGAAAGCGCTTCGGCGCCGATGTCCACCTTCAGCCGCCGGATCGTGTCATGGAACAGCGCCTCACCCGTCTTCAGCTGGGCGGCGCGCAGGCGCTGGCGCTGGTGGCGGCGGACAGCGGAACGGGCCTTGGCCGTCACGACGAACTGGTCCCAGGCGGAATCGGGCGTCTGGGCGGATGAGCGCAATATCTCCACCTGGTCGCCATTCTGCAGCCGGGTGCGAAGCGGCACGACCTTTCCGTTCACGCGCGCGCCGACACAGGTGTCGCCAAGCGTGGTGTGGACCGCATAGGCAAAATCCACCGGGGTCGCGCCACGCGGCAGCTGGATCAGCTCGCCCTTGGGGGTGAAACAGAAGAGATGCTCCTGGAACATCGCGATCCGGGTGTGCTCCAGCACTTCTTCCGGGGACTGGGCATGCTCCAGTATCTCGATCAGGTCAGTCAGCCAGGGATAGTTGACCGATCCGGCGCCCGTCTTCTGCTTGTAGGCCCAGTGGGCCGCCATGCCGAATTCCGCCTGGGCGTGCATGTCGGCATCGCGGATCTGCACCTCGATCCGGATGCGCGCCCGGTCGAGCAGCGTGGTGTGCAGCGAGCGGTAGCCGTTCCGCTTGGGGTTCGAGATATGGTCCTTGAAGCGGCCAGGAACGGCCGGCCAGCGGCGGTGCAGCGCGCCCAGCGCTCTGTAGCAATCCTCCGGGTTGCGGGTGATGACGCGGAAGGCCATCACATCGGACAACTGCTCGAAGCTGACGTGCTTGTCCTGCATCTTGCGCCAGATGGACCATGGGCGTTTTTCACGGCCACGCACATCATCAACCACAATTCCGGCCGTCTCCAGCGTGTGGCGGATTCCGCTCTCGATCCGCTTCACCATGTCGCCGCCATCGGCGCGCAGCGCCTCCAGCCTCTTGGTGACGGACTGGTAGGCCTCCGGCTCAAGCTCCGCGAAGGACAGCTCCTTCAGCTCGTCCATGAAGCCATACATGCCGATCCGCTCGGCAAGCGGGGCATAGATGTCCATCGTCTCGCGGGCGATGCGGCGGCGCTTTTCCGGGTTCTTCAGGAACCTGAGCGTGCGCATGTTGTGCAGCCTGTCGGCCAGCTTCACCAGCAGCACGCGGATATCGTCGGACATGGCAAGCAGGAAGCGCCGCAGGTTTTCCGCCGCGCGCTCGCTTTCCGTCTGCGCCTCGATGCGGCTGAGCTTGGTGACGCCATCCACGAGACGGGCCACATTCTCCCCGAACAGACGCAATATGTCCTCGCGGGTCGCGACCGTATCCTCGATGGTGTCGTGCAATATGCCCGTCACGATCGTCTCGTCATCGAGGTGCAGGTCGGTCAGGATGCCCGCCACCTCGATCGGATGCGAAAAATAGGGATCGCCCGATGCGCGCAGCTGCGACCCGTGCGCCTTCATGGAAAAGACATAAGCACGGTTCAGAAGATCCTCGTCCGCATCCGGATCATAGGCCTTCACACGTTCGACAAGTTCATACTGGCGCAGCATCGCCTGCAACTATGTGGGTGCTGGCGACAAAGGAAAGCGAAAACTGTGCGTGCCGGCGCATGGCCGCCATGCGGATGCCGCCGCAGGAAGCGCTGTGGGCGCAAGTGCTGCGGGCGGAATGGTGCGGGCATGAAAAAGGGCGTGGCAGACTGGCTGCCGCGCCCTTGATCGAGGGAAAGGCCCGCGAGAACGAGCCTCGCAGTCGGGCCTTATTCGTCAGGCCTTATTCGTCAGGGCCGAGATTCTGGTTGCGCGGCGGGGCCGCAGCGGTCTGGCGCAGGGCCTCTGCGGAAGCCGCCAGCGAGCCGATTTCGTCGGCCACATCGTCCTCGTCGATATGCACCTTCTGCATGTCGGAGACGATCCTGTCTTCGAGCGCGGCGGGGGAAATGGTCTCTTCCGCAATCTCGCGCAGGGCGACGACGGGGTTCTTGTCCCGGTCGCGGTCGATCGTCAGGTCCGCGCCGCCGGAAATCTGGCGGGCGCGCTGCCCGGCGAGCAGAACGAGGTCGAAACGGTTCGGCACCTTTTCGATGCAGTCTTCAACAGTGACGCGAGCCATCGGAGCCTCTTGGCGACAGATTATGGGAAAGAAACGCAAGTAGCCGCGCCATGCCTTCAGGTCAAGGCCGCAGTCCCGCGCATACTTGACGATCCGCACGGCCGGCGCTAGGGGCGCGCTTCGCATTCGGCCCCGCATGCCCGGTGAAGCGGCGGCCCGACTCTCCATTCAAGGGGATTCGCGCGGTTCCGGGCAACGGCTGCCCCGCATGGGGCCAGCCACGCCCCATGGCAATCCCGCCGGGGCCAGCGAAGGATGAACATATGTCGAAGCGCACGAGCGCCAAGTACAAACTTGATCGCCGCATGGGCGAGAATGTCTGGGGCCGCCCGAAGTCCCCGGTCAACCGCCGCGAATATGGCCCAGGCCAGCATGGCCAGCGCCGCAAGAGCAAGATGTCGGACTTCGGCCTCCAGCTCCGCGCCAAGCAGAAGCTCAAGGGCTATTACGGCGACGTCACCGAAAAGCAGTTCCGCAAGGTCTATGCCGAAGCCGTCCGCATGAAGGGCGACACCTCGCAGAACCTGATCGGCCTGCTCGAGCGCCGCCTGGGCATCATCGTCTATCGTGCCAAGTGGGCGCCCACCGTGTTCGCCGCCCGCCAGCTGGTCAACCATGGCCATGTGCTGGTGAACGGCCGCAAGTGCAACATTGCCTCGGCGCTCCTGAAGCCGGGCGACGTGATCGAACTCGGCCCCAAGGCGCGTGAAATGGTGCTTGTGCTCGAAGCCGCCCAGTCCTCCGAGCGTGACGTTCCGGAATATGTCACGGTCGACGGTCTCAAGGCCAGCTACGTCCGCGTGCCGACGCTGGACGAAGTGCCCTATCCGGTGAAGATGGAACCGAACCTGGTGGTCGAATTCTACAGCCGCTGAGGCTGAACCGGCCACAGGCTTACGGATTATGGATCAGGGCGGGGTTTTCCCCGCCCTTTTTCATTGGCTCCTGTGCATCGACCGTTAGCCTGCGAAAATCGGCGCAAACTCCCGGATCAGGGCCCGACAAGCGACAGGGGCGCAAGGCAGCCAAGGCGCAAGAGTCGCCGCGCCTTCGCCGCTGCCTCGCTGTCCCGCTCAGTGGATAGAGCGCCATCACCTGCGATGCCCGGGCAGGAAGCGGTGGCGAGCCGGTCGATTCCGGCGCGGCACAGAAGCAGCGAAATCCCGAGGGCCGCACGTTCCGGCAGAGGGCGCGCCCGATCCGGAATCAGAAGCATCGCCTGCGCGCCATCCACGTCCGTCTGCGCGCGCACCAGCGCCTCTCTGCTGACGGCATCCCCCGCATCAACGGCCGCGCGAATGGCATCAGCCGCCACATACAGCCTTTCATCGACAAGGCCTGCAGGTGGAAACGCCACGGCAGGCGGGCCGGCCCCATCCAGCGCAGCACAGCCACCCAGCAACAGGGCGGTGGCGATAACAGCAAATCGCATCGGCTATCTCCCACAAGAAAAGATAACCAATATGGTTTTATTTGCCTGTAGGACAGATTGCCGTCCAGCCGGCTGTATTCGCCGTCAGGCCATAATATGCGGCCTTCGCCGCAGGACTCTGATTTGCGGCCTTCGCCGCAGGACTCTGATTTGCGGCCTTCGCCGCAGGGCTCTAATTTGCGGCCTTCGCCGCCTTGCGGGCATCGGCGATGGCGGCCTTCAGCCCCTCATAGCCGACCGCGCCCGAAAGGATCTGGCTGCCGATCACATAGCTGGGCGTTCCCGTCAGCCCCAGCGCGCGGCCAAGGCCGAGATTCTTTTCGATCTCGTCCTTCAGTTCACGCGACTCCAGGTCGCGCGCGACACGGCTTTCATCCAGCCCGGCAGACCGGATGGTGCGGATCAGCCGCTCCTGCCCAAGCGCCCCCTGCCCCCGGAACACGTCGCGGTAAAAGCGCAAGTAGCGGTTCTGGCGCGCGGCCGAAAGGCTCGCCATGGCATAGCGTTCGCTCTCAGGCCCCAGCACCGGCATGTCGCGGAAGACAACCTTCAGCCCAGGGTCTTCCTCGAGCAGCCGTTCGACATCTGCGGCCGAGCGGCGGCAATAGGGGCAGTTGAAATCGAAGAACTCCACCAGCACCACATCGCCATCCTCCGCGCCCGCCCAGGCGCCGGCAAAGGGGGTTTCAATGGCTTCGCGGTTGCTGGCCAGAAGCTTCTCCACCTCCTTCTGCTGCAGGCGGTTGATGGCTTCCGGTATGATTTCCGGATTTTCCAATATGGTTTCACGGACGATGGCTTCGATCTGCGCGCGCCCCGGCTCGGCCTGGCGGCGCCCTTCGCCCATGAAGTTGATGACGGCCAGCATGGAAAGGCCGCCGACGAAAAGCCCGCCGGCCCACCAGCCCCAATGCGCGGGGCGAATGGACCCCAGGTGCCGCGCCAGGCCCGCGGGCTTCGCCGGCCCGGTTCCAGCTGCCGGCTGTTCGTCCTTGTCCGTCATCGTCTGCGCCTGTCCTTCTGGTCCTCGGCCTGGTTGCGCGCGTGCTGAAGCAGATCCTCGGCATTGCGCCATTCCGGCGTATCGCGCGGAAGACCGGCCGCCGCCTGCGCCGCCGCATTCACGATGGCGCGCGGGTCGCCCCCGGTAAGCATGAGCCGCTCAGCGGTTGCAAGGGCCGTGCGCGGCCTGTCGCCGCGCCGCTCGTAAACCGTGCCGAGCTGCAGCCAGGCGAAGGGGTTCTGGCGGTCACGCTGGAGGGCGGCGCGAAGGACCGATTCGGCCTCGGCCCAGATTTCCGGCCGGCCATCGCGCTCGGCCTGCTGCACCAGCGCATGGCCCAGCATCGAGGCGATGAGCGGCTCGCCATTCGCCATCTCGACGGATTTGCGAAGCGGCGGCAGCGCCTCTTCCACCCGGCCCGATTCCAGCAGCACCTGCCCCTTCATTTCAAGCACATAGGGGTCACGCGGGGCAACCGCCAGAAGCGCGTCCAGCTCGGCCAGCGCCTTGTCCGATTCCGCGCGCTTGTGAAAGGCATAGGCCCGCGCCATGCGCGCAGGCGCGCTCTGGTCTGTCAGCGGATAGGCCCGCAGCGTGTCATCCGGCTCCGAGACATAGCCGATCAGCTTGGCGCGGATGCGCTGGTAGCGCGCCTGCAGCGCCGGGTCCGCGCCCTTTTGCCAGTGGGGGGAGCGTTCGAGCACGTCCTGCAGCTGGGCGATCCGGTCGCCCGAAAGCGGGTGGGTGCGGTTATAGGCATTGTCCTGACGGATCGCGAGGCGATATTCATCGCCCTGCAGCTTGCGGAAGAAGCTGATCATGCCCTGGCCGTCCACCCCGGCCTTTTCCAGATACTGGGCGCCCGCCTGGTCGGTGCGACTTTCCTGCTCGCGGCTGAACGCCAGGAACTTGCCCATCGCGGCCTGCTGCCCGGCCATCATCGCCGCCATGCCGGCATCGCCGGCGCCGGCCGCGATCAGCGCGGCCCCCACCACCAGCGACATCAGCGTGATGTTGGTGGCCGGCCGCGCGCCTTCGTTGAACCGCACGGCATGGCCGCCGGCCACATGGCCCAGTTCATGCGCCAGAACGCCCTGCACCTGCAGCACATCCTCGGCGGCGACGATCAGCCCGGAATGGAAATAGACCTGCTGGCCAAGGGTGGCGAAGGCGTTGATGCTGGAATCGCCCACTAGGCCTATGCCGACCGCCCGCGGATCAAGGCCCGCCGCCTCCATCAGCGGCGTGCCGATATCGCGGAAGAAGGCCTCTGTTTCGGCATCGCGCAGCAGGGATTGCGCGCTGGCGGCAGGCGCAAGGATCTGGGCCACCAGAAGCAGCAGCATCGCCAGTGCGGCGGAAAAGAGGCGGGCGCCAGTCATCGCGGATCGTTCCGTGGGTTGCCGTTCAATGCCCGCCATGTCTAGAGGGTCAGCTTTCCATCGCCTGAACAAGCGAGAGATCGAACCGATGAAACTGATCGCCGGCAACTGGAAGATGAATGGCCTGAAGGCCTCCGTCGCCGAACTCGAGACTCTGGTGGCGGCCAGCGTGCCCGCGGGTGTCGAGCTTCTGCTCTGCCCGCCGGCAACACTGGTGGCGGGCTTTGCCGCAAAGGCCACCGGCTCGGCCGTGCGGATCGGCGCACAGGATTGCCACCGCCTGCCCTCTGGCGCCCACACCGGCGACATTTCCGCCGAGATGCTGGCCGATGCCGGGGCGACCCACATCATCGTCGGCCATTCCGAACGGCGGGCCGACCATGGCGAAACCGACGAGATCGTGCGCCACAAAGCCGAAGCCGCACGCCGCGCCGGCTGTGTCGCAATCCTGTGCGTTGGCGAAACGCTGGCGGAGCGCGAAGCCGGCCGCACGCTGGCGGTGATCGCCGCGCAGCTCGAGGGCTCCGTCCCGCCGGGCGCGAAAGCCGAAACCCTGATCATCGCCTATGAGCCTGTCTGGGCCATCGGCACCGGCCTCACGCCGACGGCCGCACAGGTCGCCGAAGTGCACGCCGCCATCGCCGGCCAGATCGGCAAGGGCATCCGCATTCTTTACGGCGGCTCGGTAAAGCCGGGCAACGCCGCCGAACTCATGGCCATCCCGCATGTCGACGGGGCGCTGGTGGGCGGCGCGAGCCTGAAGGCCGCCGATTTCCTCGCCATTGCCGAAGCGGCTGCGGGAGCCGGGGCGGGGGCATGATCCTCGTCATCGACAATTACGACAGCTTCACCTTCAACCTCGTCCATTTCCTGATGGAACTGGGCGTGGCCGTGGAGGTGCGGCGCAATGACGCGCTGTCGGTCGACGCGGCGATGGCGCTCAGGCCCGAGGCGATTCTCCTCTCGCCCGGCCCCTGCTCGCCAACCGAAGCCGGCATCTGCCTCAATCTCATCAAGGCCGCCGCCGATGCGCGCCTGCCGCTCTTTGGCGTCTGCCTTGGCCATCAGGCGCTGGGCCAGGCCTTTGGCGGCAAGGTGGTGCGCGCGCCGGTGCAGATGCACGGCAAGACCTCGCCCATCCACCATCAGGGCCGCTCGGTCTTCGCCGGGCTTCCCAGCCCCTTCACCGCCACCCGCTACCACAGCCTGATCGTCGAGCGCGAAAGCCTGCCCGAAGCGCTGGAGATCACCGCCGAAACCGCCGATGGCATCATCATGGGCCTTCAGCACCGCACGCTGCCGCTGCATGGCGTGCAATTCCACCCGGAATCGATCGCGACCGAGCATGGCCACCGGCTGCTGGCCAATTTCCTCGACATCGCCGGCATCGCCCACCGCGATCCCGAGGGGCTGCACCCGTGACCGCCCTGCCCGATCCCTCCCGCCCGCTCGACCCCGGCGCCATCGCCGACGCGATCGAAGCGATGCTGGAAGGCACGGTTCCGGATGACCGGATCGCGGCCTTTCTCCTGGCGCTGGCGGAACGCGGGGAAACGCCCGGCGAAATCGCCGCGGCCGCCGGCGTGCTCAGGCGGCACATGCTGCCGGTTTCCGCCCCCGAGGGCGCGATCGACGTGTGCGGCACGGGCGGAGACGGCGCCCACAGCCTCAATATCTCGACAGCGGTCGGTTTCGTGGTGGCGGCCGCGGGCGTTCCGGTCGCCAAGCATGGCAACCGGGCGGCCTCCTCCCGCTCGGGCGCGGCCGATGTGCTGGAAGCGCTGGGCTGGAAGGCGGGGCTTGCGCCCGACCGGCTGGAACGCTGCCTCGACGATGTCGGCATCGTCTTCCTGCATGCCCAGCAGCATCACCCCGCCATGGCCCGTGTCGCCCCCGTGCGCCGCAGCCTTGGCCGGCGCACCATCTTCAACCTGCTCGGCCCGCTCGCCAATCCGGCGGGCGTGAAGCGCCAGATGCTGGGCGTGTTCGCGCCGCACTGGCTGGCCCCCATGGCCGAAGCCGGGGTCCGACTGGGCGCGGACGCGATGCTCACCGTCCATGGCGGCGGCCTCGATGAAATCGCGGTCCATGCGCCAAGCCGGCTGGTGTGGCAGCAGGGCGAACAGCGTACGGACGAGACATTCGAGCCGGACCGCCTCGGCCTCGGCCCCCATGCGGCTGAAGCGCTGGCCGGGGGCACGCCGGAAGAAAATGCCGAGGCCCTGCGGGCACTGTTCGAAGGCCGGGGCCGCCCGGCCTATCACGCCATCGTCGTCGCCAATGCCGCCGCCGCCCTGCGGCTTGCCGGCCGTGCGAAGGGTTGGCCGGAAGCCATCGCCATCGCGACGAAGGCCCTTTCCAGCGGTGCGGCGGCCGACCGCCTCGCCCGTTTTCTCAGCTTTCGCTAGGATCATTCCATGGGAGACCGTCTCGCCCCCATTCTGGATGCCAAGCGCGCGCATGTCGCCGCGCGCAAGGCCATCCGCCCGCCCGAAAGCCTCGACCCCGATGCCAACGGCCCCGTGCGGGGCTTTGCCCGCGCGCTGCTGATGGCCCGCATCGGCGAGCGGGTCGGCCTGATTGCCGAGGTGAAGAAGGCCAGCCCCTCGAAGGGCCTTATCCGGCCGGATTTCAACCCGGCCGCCCTTGCCGCCGCCTATCAGGCCGGCGGGGCCACCTGCCTGTCCGTGCTGACCGACGAACCCTATTTCCAGGGCCATGACAGCTATCTGGCCGAAGCGCGCAACGCCGCGCCCCGGCTTCCGGCCCTGCGCAAGGATTTCATCGTCGATCGCTACCAGATCGCCGAATCCCGCGCACTGGGCGCCGATGCCATTTTGCTGATCGTGGCCGCCCTCGACGATGCGCAACTGCAGGACTTCGAGGCCGAGGCGACCGCCATGGGACTCGACGTGCTGGTGGAAGTGCATGACGAATCCGAGCTGGATCGCGCCCTTGCCCTGAAAACGTCCCTCATCGGCATCAACAACCGCAATCTGAAAACCATGGAAACCAGCCTGTCCGTCACCGAGGCGCTGGCGCCGCGCGTGCCGGCCGACCGCATCCTCGTTTCGGAATCGGGCATTGCGCTGCACGAGGATCTCAACCGGCTGGGCCGGGCGGGCATCACCACCTTCCTGGTGGGCGAATCGCTGATGCGCGAGGATGATGTGGAAGCCGCCACGCGGCGGCTGCTGACCGGCCTGTGAACGCCGGCGCGCCTGTGAAGGGGGGGCTTACCCATCTCGATGCAGCAGGCAATGCCCGCATGGTGGATGTGGGCGAAAAGGCCGCCACCGCCCGCGTCGCCATTGCCGAGGGCCGCATCAGCCTGTCGGCGCAAGCGCTCGACGCCATTGTCAGCGGCGCGACGAAGAAGGGGGATGTGCTGGCCGTCGCCCGTGTGGCGGGCATCATGGCCGCCAAGAAGACGTCGGACATCATCCCGCTGTGCCACCCCTTGCCGCTCAGTTCGGTGACGGTTCAGCTCGAACCGGGCGAAGACCATGTCCGTGTCGTAGCCGAAGCGCGGACCACGGGGCAGACAGGCGTGGAGATGGAGGCGCTGACGGCGGCCTCTGTCGCCCTGCTCACCATCTATGACATGGCGAAGGCGCTCGACCGGGCAATGGTGATCGAGGGCGTCCGCCTGCTGGAAAAACGCGGCGGCAAATCCGGCGACTGGCGTGCCGGCTGACCATCTGATCGAGGCCGACACCGCTCTGGCGCGGCTGCTGGCGCTGGCCCGGCCGACCGCGACCGAGGATGTCGCCATCGCGGAGGCCGGCGGGCGACGCCTTGCCGCCGATGTCACGGCGCGGCTCACCCAGCCGCCTGCCGATCTCAGCGCCATGGATGGCTATGCCCTGCGATTCGAGGATCTGCCCGGCCCGCTGCGGATCGTGGGTGAATCCGCCGCCGGCCATCCCTGGCACGGCGTGCTGCAACCGGGCGAGGCCGTGCGCATCTTCACCGGCGCCCATGTGCCGGCAGGCGCCGACACGGTCGCGGTGCAGGAAGATGCAGAGCGGGTCGCCGACAGTGTCGCCTTTCCGCGGGAAGGCCCGCCGGGGCCGGGCGCCCATATCCGGCGCCGGGGCATCGATTTTGCCGAGGATGCGCCGCTGGCAAGGCGGGGCGACCGCATCGGCCCGGCCCGCCTTGGCCTGCTGGCGGCAGCCGGCCTGCCCACACTGCCCGTCCATCGCCGCCCGCATGTGATGCTGCTGTCCACAGGCGACGAGCTTGTCGCCCCCGGAACGCTGCCGGGGCCGGGGCAGATCGTCGGCTCCAACGGCCTGATGCTGGCGGCCCTGCTGCGCGCCGCAGGGGCGGACGTGACAGACCTGGGGCTGGTTCCCGACAGCCGCGCGGCGCTGGCCGACGCCATCCGCGCCTCGGCTGGCGCCGACATTCTCGTCACCATCGGCGGCGCCTCTGTCGGCGATCATGATCTGGTGAAGCCGGTGCTGGAGGCGCTCGGCGCCCGGATCGATTTCTGGAAGATCGCGATCCGCCCCGGCAAGCCGCTGATGGCGGGAACGCTCGGGGACATGCCGGTGATGGGCCTGCCGGGCAATCCGGTTTCGGCCTATGTCTGCGCCCGCATCTTCCTGTTGCCGCTGCTGCGCCACATGGCGGGCGACCCGTCGCCGGAAGAGCAGCCGCGCATGGCCCGGCTGGAAACCGGCGTTGCCGAGAACGGCCTGCGCCGGGACTATATGCGCGCCATCGTAACGCAGCGCGATGACGGCCTGACCGTCCGCCCCGCAGGCGCGCAGGACAGTTCGCTCCTGTCCGTGCTCGCGCGCGCGAACGCGCTTCTCATCCGCCCCGCGCGTGCGGAGGCGGCCCCGGCCGGCACAAGCGTTCCCGTAATGCTTCTCGAAACGCCCGACTGAGACGCCCTGTTGCCCATGGGCGGAGGCCATGCCACGCCAGCGCTTGACTTGTTTCGAATGGTTCCCCTAATGTTCCACCCATGTTCCGGTGGAGGACCTGATGCTGACAGCAAAGCAACATGAACTTCTTCAGTTCATCCAGTCGCGGCTGGCCGAAACCGGCGTCTCCCCCTCCTTCGAGGAAATGAAGGAAGCGCTCGACCTGAAGTCGAAGTCGGGCGTCCACCGGCTGATCCGCGCCCTGGAAGAGCGGCAGTTCCTGCGCCGCCTGCCCAACCGGGCCCGCGCGCTCGAAGTGCTCCGCATGCCGGGCGATGCCCTGCCCGGCGACAGGCGCGGCGGCGTGACCGACATCGCCTCGGCCCGGGCACGGCGCGCCGCGCGCCAGCCTGCGGCAAGCGCCCCTGCCCTCAGCGTGCCGCTTGTCGGCCGCATCGCGGCCGGCCTGCCGATCGAGGCTGTCGAGGATCACGAACAGCTCGCCGTGCCGACCGCCCTTCTCGGGCCGGGCGAACATTATGCCCTCCAGGTCACGGGCGATTCCATGATCGAGGCAGGCATCTTCGATGGCGACTTCGCCCTCATCCGCCGCTGCGAGGATGCGCAGGATGGCGACATCGTCGTCGCCCTCATCGACAATAATGAGGCAACGCTCAAATATTTTCACCGGGACAAGGGCATGATCCGGCTCGACCCGGCCAACGCCGCCCATGATCCGCAAGTCTATCTGCCCTCGCGCGTGCGCATCCAGGGCCGGCTCGCGGGGCTTCTGCGCCGCTACTGAGCGCAGCCTTCGGGCGCGACGGGGGCGTGCACGACGGGGGCGGGCGCACGGCAGGCCCCGCTGCTCCCGTGCAAGACCGTCAGCGCTGAGGAACCGCCTTCAGTGCCGCCACGAAGGATTCGCGCCAGCTGGTCACATCATCGCGCATCACGCCATCCAGAAGGGCCGAATTGCGCCGTACCCGCTCAGCCCGTTCCATCGCCATCGCCTGCCGCAGCGCATCGGCGATCTCCTCGGAACTATAGGGGTTCACCAGCAGGGCGTCCTTCATCTGCCGGGCAGCGCCGGCAAAGCGGGACAGGATGAGCACGCCCGGATCCTTCGGATCCTGCGCGGCCACATATTCCTTCGCCACCAGGTTCATGCCGTCGCGCATGGGTGTCACCAGCCCGATGCGGGCACTGCGGTAGATGCCGGCAAGGTCGCGCCGCGAATAGCCGCGGTTCACATAGCGGAGCGGCACCCAGTCCACATCGGCATGGGCACCGTTGATACGGCCCGAAAGCTGATCGAGTTTTTCCCGGATTTCCCGGTAGGTGCCGATGGTGTTCCGCGAGGGGGGCGCGATCTGCAGCAGGAACACCCGGTTCAGCAGGTCGGGGTTGTCGGCGAGAAAGCGCTCATAGCCGGTGAAACGCTCTTCGAGGCCCTTGGAATAATCCAGCCTGTCCACACCGATGATCATGTGGCGCCCGGCAATGCTTGCCCGCATGCGTCGCGCCATCGCCCGCGCCTCATTGCTGCGCGCCGCCTTCTGGAAGGCCTCGGCATCGATCCCGATCGGGAAGGCTGCGGCCTTCACGCACTGGCCATAGGCATGGGCAGTCCCGTCCGGCTCCACCCGGCCGCCGGCCTCGCGCAGGCAATAGTCGGTGAAGGCGGACATCCATTCTTCCGTCTGGAAACCGATGAGGTCATAGGCGAACATGGATTCCACCAGCGCCTCATGATGCGGCAAGGTCGCCAGCAGGCGCACCGGTGGCCATGGCGTGTGCAGGAAAAAACCGATCCGGTTCCTGACGCCGCGCGCCCGCAGTTCCCGCGCAAGCGGGATCAGGTGATAGTCATGCACCCAGATGATGTCATCCGTCTCCAGCATGGGGCAGAGCGTGTCGGCGAAACGCCGGTTCACGCGGGCATAGCCGCTGTCGAACTGGCGGTCATATTCGGTGATGTCGATGCGGTAATGGAACAGCGGCCACAGCGTGCGGTTGGCGAAGCCGTTGTAATATTCGTCCACATCGCGTGGCTCGAGGTCGATCGTCGCTGTCGTGACGCCCTGGGCGCGGCGGAAATCAAGCTTGCCGGTGAATTCGGCCACCTGCTCGCCCGACCAGCCGAACCAGATCCCGCGCGACTGGCGCAGCGCCGCAGCCAGCGCGACGGCCAGCCCGCCCTGGCTTCCGGTGCTGTCGATGGCGGGCGGGCTGACCCGGTTCGAGACGACGATGAGCCTGCTCACCGGACGGCCGCCCACGGCCGCGACAGGAGCGCCGCGCAGTTGATGAGACCCACGAGCGAATAGGTCTGCGGAAAATTGCCCCAGAGTTCGCCGGTCACGATGTCACTGTCTTCCGACAGAAGCCCCGAATGGGTGAGCCGGTTCAGCATCGATTCGAACAGTGCCTTCGCCTCATCGGTGCGCCCTGAGAGGTGCATCGCCTCGATCAGCCAGAAGGTGCAGAAGTTGAAGGCGGTCTCTGGGGTGCCGAAATCGTCCGGCTCGATGTAGCGCAGCATGCTGTCCCCCCTTCGCAGGCCGCGCTCCACGGCCGAGAAGGTGGCTGCGAAGCGCGGATCGTCCACGTCGAGGAAGCGCAGGTCCAGCATCTGGAGCAGGCTTGCGTCCACCTCCGCGGTTCCGAAACTGGCCGAGAAGGCGCCAAGGTCCTGGCTCCAGGCGTCCGTCTCGATACGCTTGCGGATGATCCCGGCGCGATCGCGCCAGTGGCTGGCCCGGTGCGGCAGGCCCAGCGCGACGGCGGCGTTCGCCAGCCTGTCGCAGGCGGCCCAGCACATCAGCGCCGAATAGGTGTGGACACGCGCGCGGGTGCGATATTCCCACAGGCCTGCATCGGGCTGGTCATGCAGGGCGAAGGCGCGCTCGCCCACCCGCTCCAGGGCTTCGAAATCGGCCGCGTCTCCGGGGCGGAACAGCCGCTGGTCGAAGAAGGCCTGGACGGAGGACAGGATGACCTGCCCATAGACATCATGCTGCAGATGTTCATGCGCCTGGTTGCCGTAGCGCACCGGCCCCATGGCGCGATAGCCCGGCAGGTCAGGCGCGACATGCTCTGTCAGCGTCTGTTCCATGCCGATGCCGTAAAGTGGCTGGATATGCCCACCGCCGGCCGCGTCCACGATGTTGCGCAGGAAGCCGAGGTAGTTTTCGAGCACGTCGAGCGCGCCCAGCCGGTTGAGGGCCTGCACCGTGTAATAGGCATCCCGGATCCAGCAGTGGCGGTAATCCCAGTTGCGGCCCGAACGCGGCGCCTCGGGGATGGAGGTGGTGAGCGCGGCCATGATCGCACCCGTTTCCTCATAGACACAGAGCTTCAGCGTGATGGCGGCGCGGATCACCACCGTCTGCCAGTCCAGCGGCAGGGCAAGGCCCCGCACCCAGTCCTGCCATTCCGCGACGGTGGCGTCGTGCATGGCGCGCACCGTTTCCCGGAGATCCCCGCTGAAGGGCTCGTCCGGCCCAAGGAACATCACCCGCACCCCTTCCAGCCGGTGCCAGCGCTCGTCCAGGACATGGCCGACGGGAATGTCGGTCGTCAGCCTGAGGGGCAGGCTTTCCAGCAGGTAGCGCACATGGTTGGAGCCTGCCGTGGTGCGCGGGGTCCGCGCGCCATGGCCCATCATGGGCCGCAGGCGCACGCGGATACGGGGCGCGCCCTTCAGCGGCCGCAGCACCCGCACGAAGGCCGTGGGCCGATAGGTGCGCCCCTGGCGGACATGGCGTGGCGCAAAATCCACGACCTCCACCTCGTCCCCCGTTTCCGAGACAAGCACGGTGCGCAGCACCGCCGTGTTGCGGATGTAGGACTGACGCGCGCAGGAAAAGCCATCGAGATCGACCGACCAGTGGCCCGCGACATCCGCATCCGCCGGGTCGCGGCCGCCAAGCAGGGCCGGAAAGAGCGGATCGCCATCGGGGCGCGGCATGCAGGCCCAGACCATGCGGGCCTGCCGGTCGATGAGGGCAGAAACCGTGCAATTGCCGATGGGCGCGAGATCGAGCGTGCCCCAGGGGCCTTTCCCCTCGCCCGAGGGTGCGGCATTCATGGCGCGCCCCCGCTGTCCTGCCCGGCGGCCTTCAGGCTCGAAAGCCAGCGTTCGACAGACCGCACATCGGGCAGCGCGTGGCGCGCGACGGTGCCATGGGGCGCCGGCCCGACACGAATGCCATGACCACCAAGCGCCTGGACGGCGGCGAAGGCGCTTTCGTCCGTGTCGTCATCGCCCACGAAGACGGGATGGGCGCCCCGGAAGGGCGATGCGGCCATGAAGGCCGCGACGGCATCGCCCTTGTCGGCGCCCGGAAGGCGCAACTCGATCACCATCTTGCCGGTCTGTTCCTTCAGCCCCAGTTCCCGCGCCAGCGTGCCTGCCTTTTCGCGGGCAAGACGTTCCAGTTCCGGCGCGCCGCGATAATGCAGGGCCAGCGCCAGCCCCTTGTCTTCGAGCAGCAGGCCGGGCGCGGACTGCGCCAGCGCCGCAAGCCGCAGCCGGGCGGCATCGAGTGCCGGCGCGGCGGCGGGCCGCTCGATGCGGCCGTCCGTGTGGCGGCGCTCCAGCCCGTGCACGCCGGCAAGGGCAAGCCCCTGCACCGGGACGAGCCGGTCAAGCATGGCGATGCTGCGTCCGCTGACAATGGCGAGCCGGCCATCCAGCCCGGCCTGCACCCCTTGCAGGGCACGGGCCATGCCATCTGTCATCCGGGCCGCATCGGGCGTGGGCGCGAGATCTGCGAGCGTGCCGTCGAAGTCGAGAAACAGGGCCGTGCCGCGGCCCAGCGCCGGCGGAGCCAAACCGGGCGCATGTCCGGGCGCAAATCCGGGCCCGGAACCGACCGCACCGGCCGTGCCATTCCTGGCGGAGAGGATTTCCATGTGCCCAAGCTAGGGCGCATGGCGCTGCATTGCAACAAAGGCCCGATACGCACGCCGCCGGCTCGCACGCCCGGCCCGCGCGCGCCCCATGTGCGACGCGGCGCGAAGGTCAGAAGCGGGCGCGCAGGCCCGCCAGCGCCAGCCGGGGCGCACCGGGGCGCGCGCCTGCCGGCGAGAAGGAGGCGGCGTAGCGCTCGTCGAACAGGTTCTGCACCGTGACAAAGGCTTCGAGGCCGGGCGTGATGTCGAAGCCGGCAGCCAGATCCACCAGCAGCCGTTCGTCGACAAGGCCGGTCGCGGGGATCGCCCCCTGCCCGGCTTCGGCGCGGGCTTCCGACACCCAGTTGAGGCCGATGGAAAGCCGTGCACGCTCTGCCTCGATTCCGGCCGTCAGCGCCAGCTGGTGTTCGGGCATATAGGGTAGCCTGTCACCCTTCTGCACCGTGCCCCAGGGCCCGTAGCCGGACGCGAAGCCCGACTGGAACCGGGCGTCGGTGTAAGTGTAGGCGAGGGTCACGGGGAAGGAGAGGCCGCGCCGCTCGTCCTTCAGGCGGATGGCGGCGGATGCCTCGATGCCCTTCACATCCACTTCGCCGCCATCGAACTGTTCGCCGATTTCGCAGCCGCCACCGCTGGAGGCCGTACAGGTGCCGACCAGATTCTCGTAATCGTTGAAGAAGCCGATGATGTCCGCGCGCCAGCCATTCTCGCCAAGGCGCACGCCGGCTTCATAGTTCCAGCTGCTCTCGATTCCGGCCGTGCTGCCGGGGCCAGGCGGCGCGAAGCCCTTGTGCACCCCGCCGATGATGCGGACAGCCGGCGCGACGCGCCATGTGGCCGAAAGGCCGGGGATCAGCACGTCCACCGTCGAACGGGTGCGGGCGGTCACGGTCTGGCGCGCGGGATCGGCGGTGCTCCAACGTGTCTGGATCAGGCGGATCGTCTCGTAGCGCAGGCCGGGCACGAGGGTGAGGTCACCGGCCTCGATCGTGTCGCGCAGGAAGAAGGCCCAGGCCTTGCCCTCGCCCAGCCGGTTGTCCTGGCTGCCCGGCGCGCCGGCGCTGGCCAGAACGGGGCGTCCGTCCACCATGGTGTAGCGGTCGTCGTTCTGGAAACGGTCCTCGCTGTCCTCATGGTAGCGGGCGGAAATTTCCAGCTGATGCGACAGCCCGCCCGTCTCGAAGCTGGCGGCAAGCTGGGTCTGGATGCCGCTGGCCTCATAATCGCGCTTGTTGTTGCGCACGCGCAGGCTTCCGGCGCGGCCGGTGAAACCGTCGCCGCCGACCAGTTCGGTCATCTGCGTGGCATAAGCGGCCGGGTTTTCCAGAATGTCGGTAAGGCCCACCCAGCCCGTATCGGCGCTATTGCGCACATCGTTCAGCTTGTACCATGCGCGGCCGGTGCGGTGATGATAGGCGATCGTCGTCAGTGTCAGGCCAGGGGCCAGTTCCCAGCCATGGCTGAGCTGGAATGTCTCGTGCAGCACATCCATCCGGTCGGCGGCGCTGCCATTGTAGCGGCGGAAGGGATCGGCCCGGAAATCCGCCAGCGTCAGGCCGAGATAGGTTTCGTCGCTGCGTTCATCATAGCGCTGATATTTCAGCTCGACATGCTGGCCGGCATCCGGCGCGCGCAGGGCAAGCTTTGCCACCATGTCCGAAATCTCGAAGCCAGTGGAGCCGCCCGAGTCGATCCGCTTGAACCCGTCGGAGCTTTCATGAAGCCCTTCGATCATGGCGCCGACTTCGAAACCGCCCACCGGCGCCCAGCCGCCCACTATGCCATGGGCGCGCAGGCCGCCATGGTTTCCGGCCAGAAGCTGCGCTTCGCCCGAAACGGGGTTGGGACCATCCGGAATCGGGGCGGATTGCAGGTTGATCGCCCCGCCGATGGTCAGCGGGCCATATTTGATGGCCGCCGGGCCTTTCGCCACCTCGATGCCGCGAATCCGGGTCAGGCGCGGGAAATAATAGGCGGCTGGAGCGGCATAGGGGGCTGGCGCGATCAGGACGCCATCTTCCATCACCGTGATCCGGCCGTTGCGATCGGTGCCGGAACCGCGGATGCCGATGTTGGGCCTGAGGCCGAAGCCCTCTTCTTCCTGCAGGAACACGCCCGGCACGGCCCGGAAGACACGATTGGGGTCCGACTGGTCGAATCGCGCCAGTTCCTCCGAATCCAGCCGGTGAACGGCGCCGCCGATATCCAGCGTGTCGGCCCGGCTTGCAGTGACGAGTATGGCGCTCACCGGGCTGTCCCCGGCTTCCGCCGCCAATTCGCCCCCGGCAAGCGCCGGCGTTCCGCCAAGGATGCCCAGGCCCGACAGGAGCAGGGCGCGCAGGCTGACGGAGGAGGACTTTCGGATGTGGCTTTTCATAGGTCGAGACGCCCTGGCAGAGTTGCAATCCATTCTCATTCGCGCCTAGCTGCGGTTGAGCCCTGCCTCAAGCGCTTTTTTGCAACTGGCTCGCAGAAGCAGCCACCCAGGTCCGCTCTCCAGGTCCGCTCTTGAGGTCCGCCGTCCAGGCCCGCCGGTCAGGCACGATGCGCCACCACCCGCGCGCCACCACCCGCTCCTTGCGCGCACGCATGCGCTGGGCTATGGCCCCGCCCTTCGCAGCTGGCACACCCTGGAGGTGCCGGGCGAATGGCTATTGGAGAAGAACATGTCTGATGTGCTGACGCTTGCCGCCGAGGCACGCGACCGGGCTGGCAAGGGAGCCTCCCGGGCGATGCGGCGGGAAGGCCGGGTTCCGGCGGTGATTTATGGCAACAAGGAAGCAGCGCTTCCGGTCCATGTCGAGGAAAAGCGGCTGATGAAGCTGCTTAACACCGGCCACTTCATGAACTCGGTGATCGAACTCGAGATCGACGGCAAGACGCATCGCACGCTTGCGCGCGACGTCCAGTTCCACCCCGTGACGGATCGTCCGATCCATGTCGATTTCTTCCGCGTGTCGGCTGATTCGCTTGTCACGGTGAACGTGCCCGTCCGCTTCGAGAATGAAGACAAGTCCCCCGGCCTGAAGCGCGGTGGCGTTCTCAACGTCGTGCGCCACGACATCGAGCTGAAGTGCCCGGCCAACGCCATCCCCGATGACGTGGTCGTGGATGTCTCGGGCTTCGACGTGGGCGATTCGATCCACATCTCGGCCGTCACCCTGCCCGCCAATGTCTCGACCGTGATCGACCGCGATTTCACCATCGCCACGATCGCCGCGCCCTCGGGCCTGAAGAGCCAGGAAGCGGCCGCGGAAGAGGCCGCCCAGGAGGGCTGAGACGTGCAGCTGTTCGCCGGGCTGGGCAATCCCGGCCCGGCCTACGCCCTGCACCGCCACAATGTGGGCTTCATGGCCGTGGACGCGATCCAGTCCGTCCACGGCTTCAGCCCGTGGAAGGCCCGTTTCCAGGGCCTGGCGAGCGAAGGCCGCCTTGGCGGCGCAAAGCTGCTGCTGCTGAAACCGGCCACCTTCATGAACGAAAGCGGCCGCTCGGTCGGCGAGGCGCTGCGTTTCTTCAAGCTCGGCCCGGACGCGCTCACCGTATTCTATGACGAGCTCGACCTCGACCCCTTCCGGGTAAAGGTGAAGCATGGCGGCGGGGCAGCGGGCCACAATGGAATCCGCTCCATCATCGCCCATGTCGGTGCAGATTTCCGCCGCGTGCGCATCGGCATCGGCCATCCCGGCCACAAGGACCGGGTGACGCCCCATGTGCTCGGCAATTTCGCAAAAGCCGAGGAAGGCCGCCTGGCGGACATGCTGGGCGACATCGCCGCGCTCGCCCCGCTTCTGGCCGATGGTGACGAGGCGCGGTTCATGAACGATCTGGCGATGCGCCAGCAGGAGGTTTGAAATGGGTTTTCGCTGCGGGATCGTGGGCCTGCCCAATGTGGGCAAATCCACCCTGTTCAACGCGCTCACCGAAACGGCGGCGGCGCAGGCGGCCAACTATCCCTTCTGCACCATCGAGCCGAACGTCGGGAATGTCGGCGTGCCCGACCCGCGCCTTGCCGAAATCGCACGCATTGCCGGTTCGCAGAAGATCATCGAAACGCAGCTCGGCTTTGTCGACATCGCCGGCCTCGTGCGGGGCGCATCGAAGGGCGAGGGGCTTGGCAACCAGTTTCTCGCCAACATCCGCGAGGTGGACGCCATCGTCCATGTGCTGCGCTGTTTCGAGAATGACGACATCACCCATGTCGAGGGCCGGATCGACCCCGTGGCCGATGCCGAAACGGTCGAGACGGAGCTGATGCTCTCCGACCTCGAAAGCCTCGAACGGCGCGTGCCCAACCTGATGAAGAAGGGCCAGGGCGGCGACAAGGACGCGAAGAGCGCGGCTGCCGCCCTGCAGAAGGCGCTCGACCTGCTGCGCGAAGGCAAGCCTGCCCGACTTGCCCAGCCCGCCGACCCGGAAGAAGCCCGGCACCTCGCCCAGGCCCAGCTCCTCACGTCAAAACCCGTCCTTTATGTCTGCAATGTCGAGGAAAGCGCTGCTGCGACCGGCAACGCCCAGTCCGCCCGGGTGGAGGAAATGGCGAAGGCGCAAGGAGCGGGTGTGGTGATCATCTCGGCCGCCATCGAAGCCGAAATCTCGACCATGCCGCCGGAGGAGCGCGGCGACTTCCTCGGCGAACTCGGGCTGACGGAAACCGGCCTCGCACGCATCATCCGCGCCGGCTATGATCTCCTGCATCTCATCACCTTCTTCACCGCCGGCCCGAAGGAAACCCGCGCCTGGACGGTGGAGCGCGGCGCCACGGCGCCGCAGGCGGCAGGTGTCATCCACAGCGATTTCGAAAAGGGCTTCATCCGCGCCGAAACCATCGCCTACGAAGACTATCTGGCCTTCGGCGGCGAAGCGGGCGCGCGCGACCATGGCAAGCTGCGGGCCGAGGGCAAGACCTATGTCGTCCATGATGGCGACGTGATGCACTTCCTGCACAGCAACTGATCTTGCGCCTGCCGGCATGGTGGGCAATCCTCCGCACCTGCACGGCCCGTGCATGAAAGCCGGGCCTCTGGGCGGGGGAAGCGATGGGTTCGGCAGAGCGCGCCATGGCACTGCGGAGCGAGTTCGAGGCGGCACTCCTCAAGCTGTCCGTTCGCGCAACCTTCCTGATTGCCGCCCTCGGCATGGTGTTCGGCGTTTTGTCCGGCTCCGTCGCCATCATCTTCGATGGCCTGTTCAGCCTGATCGATGCCGCCATCACCTGGCTGATGCTGGTGGTGGCGCGCCTTGTCGCGCGGGAATCGAACCAGAAATTCCAATATGGTTACTGGCACCTCGAGCCGCTTGTCCTCGGGCTGAAGGCCGCGGTGCTGCTCATCCTCATTGCCTTCGGCTTCCTCGGCGCACTCGAAAGCCTGCTCTCGGGTGGTTACACGCCCACCCTGGGTGCAGCGATCCAATATGCCGCGATCACCGTCATCATCTGCTTTTCCACATGGTTCTGGATGTGGCGGCAGAATGACCGGCTCGGGTCCGAACTGGTGCGGGTCGATTCCCGCGCCTGGCTGGCATCGGGCTTCATCACGCTTGCCCTGCTCATTGCCTTTGCGCTGGCCGCGCTGATGCAGGGCGGCGACCTTGCGTGGCTGGTTCCCTATGTCGATCCGCTGGTGCTCGCCCTCGTTTCGCTGGCGATCCTGCCGGTGCCGCTGCTGGATGCACGGCGCGCCTTTCGCGACATCTTCGGAATCGTCCCGGCAGACCTCGACGCCCGCGTCCGCTCCGTGATGACGGATTTCGTCGCCCGTCATGGTTTCCTGCGTTTCGAAAGCTATGTCGGCAATGCGGGGCGTGCCCGCTTCATCGAGATTTCGGTGCTCGCCCCGCCACACATGCCACCGCGCGAACTGGGCTGGTACGACGGGCTGCGCAAGGAAATCGGGCAGGCCATCGGCGACGGCGGGCCGGAACGCTGGCTGACGATCAGCTTCACCGCCGACCCTTCGGAACTGTAACGCCCGCCCTGCAGAGACAGCACCCTATAGGGACAGCGCCTGCGCGCCCGGAAAGGGAAGCGGCTGATGGGTTGCCGCCAGCACCAGCCCGCCTGCGGCGCGATGCTGCGCCACAGCCGCCAGCAGCCGCTCTTCCGATGCCGCATCGAGCGCGCTTGTCGGCTCGTCCAGCAGCCAGAGCGCGGCACCGCTGGCAATCGTGCGCGCCAAAGCCACCCGCTGCCGCTGGCCCGACGAAAGCTGGCCGCAGCGGAAGTCCATCAGCGCCGTCACCGCCATTGCGTCGGCAGCCGCCGCCAGCCGCTCGGGCGGCGCACCGTCGAGGCTGGCCCAGAAGCCCAGTTCGCCGCGCACCGTGCGGTCGGGCTTCAGCGCCGTGTCGGCTGCCAGCAGCGCCGTTGAAAAGGGGTTGGAAATCCTGCCCGCCAGCGGCTCCAGCAGGCCCGCCACCAGCCGCAGCAGCGAGGATTTGCCAGCCCCGTTCCGCCCCGTCACCAGCAGCGCCTCGCCTGGCGCAAGGGTGAAGCCCAGCCCCTCGAACAGGAGCCGCCCGCCACGCGCGAGCGCCAGGCCATCGGCTTCCAGCCATTCCGTGCTTGCCATCAGGCCGCCCATTGCCTATGCCGCCGCCCACGTCGGAGCGTAGCGCAGCCTGGTAGCGCATCAGACTGGGGGTCTGGGGGTCGCAGGTTCGAATCCTGTCGCTCCGACCATCTTTCGGGAAACCGCAAGCAGAAACGGCGGGGTCGGCTGGTCCGGTCCCGCCGTTTCCGGTTTCCAGCCCCCGATTCGCTGCCGGAACCTGTCATGGCAGCTGGCTTTGCCGGTGCATCCGGGCCAGTTCCACATAGCCGGCGGCGCCTGCGCGGTTGCGCGCCACCTCCTCGTCGCTCAGGCTTCGCACGAATTTCGCCGGGCGGCCCAGCCACAGTTCCCGGGCCCCGATTCGCTTGCCCGGAGACAGCAGAGCGCCGGCGCCCAGCATGGCGTCAGGCTCCAGCACGCAATGGTCCATCACGATGGCGCCCAGCCCGACGAAGCTGCGGTCCATCAGGGTGCAGCCATGGACGACCGCCATGTGGCCGACAAGCACGTCATCGCCGATGACGGTTGCTGCCTGCCCGTTCGTCACATGCACGATGGAGCCATCCTGGATGTTCGACCGTGCACCGATGCGGATCGGCATGACATCGCCACGCACGACGACATTATACCAGACCGACGAGCCCGCCCCGATCTCGACATCGCCGATGACCTGCGCGCCGGGGGCGACCCAGGCGTCCGGGTCGATGCGGGGTGCGGTTCCGGCAAAGCTGTGCAATGGCATTGGGCTGTCTTCCTTTCTGCTGCTGTTCCGGTGGCGGCCTCACGGGAAGAGCGGCGCGGCCTCCAGCCCCATCGTCTCGGGCAAGCCGAACATCAGGTTCATGTTCTGGATCGCCTGCCCGGACGATCCCTTCACCAGATTGTCGATCGCCGCGATCACCAGCGCGCGGCCGGGCACCCGGTCGGCGAAGACATTGACGACCATGTGGTTCGACCCCCGCACCATCCGGGTTGCCGGCGCAACGCCTTCGGGCAGAAGGTGCACGAAGGGCTCGTCCGCATAGCGTTCGGCCAGCCGCGCGCGCAGGTCGGCGACAGTCCGCCCATCGGCCAGTTCGACGGTGATGGTTTCCAGTTCGCCCCGGTTCATCGGCAAGAGGTGCGGCGTGAAGCTGATGATGACAGGCGCGCCGAAAGCCTTGCCCAGTTCCTGCTCGATTTCCGGCATGTGGCGGTGGCGGCCCACGGCATAGGGGGCGACCGCTTCCGACACTTCCGTGAAGAGGTTGCTCTCCTTCAGGCTGCGCCCGGCGCCCGACACGCCCGAAAGCGCGTTGATGCTGATATTCGAAGGCCGGATCAGCCCGGAATCGGCCAGGGGCAGGAGCGCCAGCAGCGCCGCCGTCGGATAGCAGCCGGGGCAGGCGACGAGGCGGGCATCGGCAAGTTTCGGGCGCGCTTCCTCGGTCAGGCCATAGACCGCTTCACCCAGAAGACCCGGCGCCGGGTGGGTCACTCCATACCATTCGCCATAGACTTCCGGGTCGTTCAGGCGGAAATCGGCCGACAGGTCGATGATCCGCACGCCCTTCAGCGTGGACAGAAGCTCGGCGGACGCCGCATGCGGCAGGCAGCCGAACACCACATCCACGCTTTCCCAGTCGATCGCGTCGGCCTTCACCAGGGCCGGCAGCTGCGGATAGGCGGCGAAATGCGGCCAGATGGCGGCCATGCTCTGCCCGGCCTTCTGGTTGGCGGCAAGCGCCGCGATCTCTATCGCGGGGTGGGTGAGCGCGATGCGGACAAGGTCGGCGCCGGTATAGCCCGAGGCCCCGAGGACGGCGATACGAAGCTTGCGTGTCATGCTGCTCTCCTAGTGGCGCTTCCAGAATGGCTTCAAGACCGGAAGTGCCGATGCGAAGCCATCGGTCCATTCGGGCACGTCCGCGCGCCCTGCAAGCGGGATCCAGTCACCACTGCGGCCGGTGGCCTCGGTGAATCGGTTCATTGCCGCTTCGTCACGGGCCAGCACGATCCAGATGGAAGCATTGTAGGTGAAGCCCTCGGCTGCCCGTTCCGGCTCGGGGATGTAATAAAACTGCCGCGCCGCCAGCCCCTGCCCTTCGGCGATGGCCGCAACCACCGGCTCCAGGTCGAGGAAGCGGTTGGAGACGTGAACGACGAGCAGGCCATCAGGCGAAAGCCGCGTCATGTAGGTCTCGAAGGCTTCGCGGGTGAGAAGATGAAGCGGAATGGCATCGGAGGAAAAGGCATCGACCGCCAGAACGTCGAACCGGCCGGCCGGCTCTTCGGCCAGTTTCAGGCGGGCGTCGCCCACCACGATCCGGGCCTCGGGCTTGCACTGGGCGAGATAGGAAAAGACCCGGGGATCGGTTGCGATGTCCACCATCAGCGGGTCGATCTCGTAGAAGGTCCAGTCCTGCAGGGGGGTGGCGTGGCAGGCGAGCGTTCCCGTGCCGAGGCCCACGACCGCGATGCGGGCGGCCTCGCCGAAGAGATCGGGCGCGGCACGAAGAGCAAGGCCGACGCCGCTTTCGGGGGCATAATAGGTCTGCGGCTCGCGCGAAAGCGCCGGGTCGAGCGACTGGGCGCCATGCAGGGTGGTGCCATGGAGCAGGCGGCGGCTGTTGATGCTCTGCACATTCTCGATGGTGTAGATGCCGAAGAAGCTGCGCTGGCGGGCGCGGTCGATGGTGGAAATGTCGATCTGCTGCCACCCACCCAGCCCCAGCATCAGCATGGCGAGAAGCCAGGCGAACATCAGCGGGCGGCCGATGGCGAGGATGGCAAGCCCCACCATGAACGCCACCACCGCCACCTGCGACGGCGGCGTGGAAACGAGATTGAAGCTTGCACCCAGCCACCAGGAAAGCGCCAGCGCCAGCCCCGGCGTCAGCACCCTGAGAATCCGCGCCACGCCCCCCCTGCCCTGCCACAGGCCGGCGATGCGGCGGGTGAGCGGCCGCGCCGGAAGCAACAGGGCGGCGGCCACAAGCAGGATCGGATGCTCATAGACCCAGTCGAAGATCATCGGCGCGACAAGCGCCGGGAACAGCCCGCCCACGACTCCGCCGGCCGACATCCAGAGGTAGAAATCGGTGAGCTGGGCCGGCGCCGGCCTGTCGGCTGCAAGCGCCCCATGCAGGGCAGTCGCCACAACAAGCAGCATGGCGACGGAGGCAAGCCCGTAAAGGCTTGCCGACTGGCCAACTGAAACCAGTCCGAGACCGCCGAAAAGCAGAAGCGCAAAGGGCGCGAGCCAGGTGGCGTTGCGCGCATGCCAGGCCCCATGCCCGGAAAAGACGAGGATGAAGCTGATGAGATAGGCCGAAAGCGGCAGCACCCACAGCATCGGCATCGCCATGATGTCTGTCGTGATGTGGGTGGTGGTGCTGAGCATCAGCCCCGAGGGCACGGCCGCCAGGAGCAGCCAGTAGAGCCTGCGCCGCCAGGTGACGGGCCGGTGGGCGCGGGCGCCGGCGGTATCGGGCGCGGTGGCGGGCAGGCGGGCGCCAAGCCGCAGGATGACGGCGCCGCCTGCCAGCATCAGCAGCATCAGCAGGCCATAGCCGACAGACCACAACGCCTGCTGCTGCGGCAGGCTGGTGAAGGGCTCCAGCAGGAAGGGATAGGCAAGAAGCCCCAGCAGCGAGCCGGCGTTGGACGCGGCATAGAGGAAGAAGGGGCTGGCCGCCGCCTTGTCGGGTGCGCGCGCGAACCAGGCCTGCATCAGCGGGGCCTGCGCCGATACGCACAGGAACACCGGCCCGATCGACAGGGCCAGAAGCTTCAGCAGCCAGAAGGCGGCGGCGCTTCCGGTATCGGCCGGGCCGATGTCGGCGATGCCGATGGGCAGGGTGATGGCGGCAAGGGCAAAGACGAAGCCATGGGCTGCAAGCTGCGCCTTCAGCGGCAGGCGTTGCAGCGCATGGGCATAAGCATAGCCGAGCAGCAGCACCGCCTGGTAGAACAGCATGGCCGTGTTCCAGACACTGGGGCTTCCGCCCAGCACCGGCAGCACCAGCCGCGCGAACAGTGGCTGGATGAGAAACAGGAGAAAGCTGCCAAGGAACAGGATGGCGATGAAGAGCGGCCGCAAGTGCAGGCGTGTTGCCGTGCGCGCAAAATCCGCAGTCTCGACCCCTGCCGCCACGGGCATCTCCTTCAGATCAGGCTTTCCTGGGCGGGCCGCCAGCCTTCATGCGCCAGCAACCAGCGCTTGCGATGAAGCCCGCCGGCATAGCCCGTCAGGCTTCCGTCCGCTCCGATGACACGATGGCAGGGAATGGCAAGTGCAATCGGGTTCCGGGCATTGGCCCGGCCCACGGCGCGCGCGTTAGGCCCGCGCCCTGTCGCCGCCCCGCCAAGGGCGCGGGCGACATCGGCATAGCTGCGCGTCTCGCCGGGCGGGATGCGGCGAAGCACGGCCCAGACGGCGCGCTCGAAATCGCTTCCGCACGGCGCCACGGCCAGGGCTGCAAGCGCATCCGCCTCGCCCGCGAAATAGCGTGAGAAGGCCTCGATGATCCTCTGCGCCGCCACGTCCGGCTGCGCCGGGCCTTCGATGGCGCGAACACCATCTGCCGATGGCCCGTCTTCGAAGATGGCTTCGTGCAGGACGCCGTCGGTGTCGTGCCGCAGCAGCAGCCGTCCAAGCGGGGTCAGGAGCGTGATTCCGCGGGGCTGCCCCTCAGCCAAGCGGCACGCCATAGAGGTCGAAGGCGTCCGAATCCTCGATCAGCACCGAAACGATGTCCCCCGGATTGAGGTCCGGCGCATCACGCAGCAGCACGCGGCCGTCGATCTCGGGCGCATCGGCCTTGCTGCGGCCAGTGGCCCCGCCATCAGCGTCCGCCTCGTCGATGATCACGTCGAGGGTGCGGCCCACCTTGGCTGCCAGCTTCGCTTCCGAAATGGCGGCGGCCTTTTCCATGAAGCGGTCGCGCCGCGCCTCGCGCACCGCACGCGGCAGGGCGCCGGGCAGGGCATTGGCGGCAGCCCCCTCCACGGGTTCATAGGCAAAGCAGCCCACGCGATCGAGTTGCGCCTCGTCCAGCCAGCCGAGGAGATGCTCGAAATCGGCTTCCGTCTCGCCGGGGAAACCGGCGATGAAGGTCGAGCGGATGGCAAGGTCGGGCACCTGCCGCCGCCATTGTGCGATCCGCTCCAGCACCTTTTCCTCGTTTGCCGGGCGGCGCATCGCCTTCAGCACATCTGGGGCGGCATGCTGGAAGGGAATGTCGAGATAGGGAAGGATCAGCCCCTCGGCCATCAGCGGGATCAGCTCGTCCACATGGGCATAGGGGTAGATATAGTGCAGCCGCACCCATGCCCCCAGCCTGCCCAGTTCGCGGGCAAGGTCGGTGATGTGGGCGCGCAGCTCGCCCTTGCCATAGCGGGCGTGGCGCAGATCCCGGCCATAGGCGGAGGTGTCCTGGCTGATGACCAGAAGCTCCCGCGTGCCGGCCGCCACCAGCTTTTCCGCCTCGCGGAGGATGGCATCCGGCCGGCGGGAGGCGAGATCGCCGCGAATGGAGGGGATGATGCAGAAGGCGCAGCGATGGTTGCAGCCTTCGGAAATCTTCAGATAGCTGTAGTGGCGCGGGGTCAGTTTCAGCCCCGCCTCGGGCACCAGGTCGACGAAGGGCTGGGGCGGCATGGGCGCCGCCGCGCGCACCGCGCCGACCACGGCCTCATATTGCTGCGGCCCGGTGATCGCCAGCACATCGGGGAAACGGGCGCGGATGGCGTCGGCTTCGCCACCCATGCAGCCTGTCACCACCACGCGGCCATTTTCGGCAATCGCCTCGCCGATGGCGTCGAGGCTTTCGGCCTTGGCGCTGTCGAGAAAGCCGCAGGTATTCACGATCACCACATCGGCCCCGGCATAATCGGCCGACATGGCATAGCCCTCGGACCGGAGCGAGGTGAGGATGCGCTCGCTGTCCACCAGGGCCTTGGGGCAGCCGAGCGAAACCATGCCCACCTTGCGGGGCGGAAGAATGCTGCGCTGGTCGGTCATGGGCTTCAGTTCGAACCGATCTTCATCAGCGTCAGCACTTCCTTGCGGCTGCGCTCGTCCTCGCGGAACACGCCCATCATGCGGCTGGTCGTCATGGTCACTCCCGGCGTCAGCACGCCGCGGGCCGACATGCAGGCATGGCTGGCTTCCACCACCACGGCAACGCCGCGCGGCTCCAGCCCTTCCTGGATGGCGTCGGCGATTTCGGCGGTCAGCCGTTCCTGCACCTGCAGCCTGCGGGCATAGCCATGGGCAACGCGGGCAAGCTTGGATATGCCGACGACGCGATCCTTCGGCAGATAGGCGATGTGCACCTTGCCGATGATGGGCGCCATGTGATGCTCGCAGTGGGACTGGAAGGGAATGTCGCGCAGCAGGACGATTTCATCATAGCCGCCGACTTCCTCGAAGGTGCGCGAAAGATGGATTCGCGGGTCTTCGCCATAACCCCGGAAATATTCGCGATAGGCGCGCGCCACACGGCCGGGCGTGTCCAGCAGGCCCTCGCGCGACGGTTCGTCCCCGGCCCAGCGGATCAGGGTGCGCACGGCCTCCAGCACATCGGCCGGGATGCTGGCGTCACGATCCTCGCCTTCCAGCGGCGCATCGTCATCAAGGGTGTGGTAATCCGCCATCCGGCTTCTCCGCAGCGGGGGCATCCCCCCCGAAAAGGCGCGTGGTGCCGGATGCAGGGGTCGAACCCGCGACCTTCGGTTTACAAAACCGCTGCTCTGCCAGCTGAGCTAATCCGGCGCGCCGAGGCCCATCTAGGCGATGGTGTGGCGTTTCGCAATGAACCTGCGGCAGACGAGGCCTTCCGCCGCAGTCTTTTTGGCGCTAGCCCGGGCTTCCCCAGGGGTCGGACCATGGCGGAGAGAATGCGATATGGTCGCCCGTGTGGCAACCCTTGCCTATGTCGGGCTGGAAGCCCGGCCCGTTGACGTGCAGGTGCAGCTGGCCCCGGGCCTTGTCAGCTTCGTGGTGGTGGGCCTTCCCGACAAGGCGGTGAAGGAAAGCCGCGACCGCGTGACGGCCGCCTTCGCTGCCCTCGGGCTTGCCATGCCGGCAAAGCGCATCACCGTGAATCTCGCCCCGGCCGATCTCGAAAAGGCCGGCTCCCACTATGACCTGCCGATCGCCCTCGGGCTGCTGGCGGCGATGGGCGTGGTCGATGCCGAATCGCTCGCCCATTATGTGGCGGTGGGCGAACTGTCGCTCGACGGCCGTATCACCGCTTCGCCCGGTGTGCTGCTGGCAGCGCTCCATGCCGCCGGGGGCGGGCTGGGGCTGATCTGCCCCGGTTCGCAGGGTCCGGAAGCCGCATGGGCGGCAGGCGGCACCGGGATGGAGGTGATTGCAGCCCCCGACCTCCACGCCCTTGTCGCCCATCTGAAGGGCACTTCCCTCATTCCGCCGCCCGACCCTGCGCGACTGGAAGCGCGGCCCTTCACCGGCCCCGACCTTGGCGACGTGAAGGGGCAGGAAGTGCCCAAGCGCGCGCTGGAGATTGCGGCTGCGGGCGGGCACAATCTGCTGATGTGCGGGCCGCCGGGGGCAGGAAAATCGATGATGGCGGCGGCCCTTCCCGGCATCCTGCCCGAACTCACCTCGGCCGAGGCGCTGGAAGTCGCGATGATCGCTTCGCTCGCCGGCTCGCTCGAAGGCGGGCGCATCGCCCGCACACGCCCCTTCCGCAGCCCGCACCATTCCGCTTCCATGCCGGCGCTCGTGGGCGGCGGCCGGCAGGCGCGGCCGGGCGAAGTGAGCCTGGCGCATCTGGGCGTCCTCTTCCTCGACGAGCTGCCGGAATTCCAGCGCGGCACGCTCGATGCGCTGCGCCAGCCGCTGGAGCGTGGCGCCGTGGAAGTGGCGCGCGCCGCCCTGCACGTCACCTATCCGGCGCGCGTGCAGCTGATCGCGGCGATGAACCCCTGCCGCTGCGGCCATCTGGCCGATGCCGCCCTCGCCTGCGCGCGGGCGCCCCGCTGCGCGGCGGATTACCAGTCGAAGATATCCGGCCCCCTTCTCGACCGCATCGACATGTTCGTGGACATCGAGGCGGTGAAGGCGAGCGACCTTGCCCTGCCTTCGCCTGCCGAGCGCAGCGCCGATGTCGCTGCCCGCGTCGCCGCCGCCCGCCGCCTGCAGGAAGCCCGCTACCGGGGCACGCAGGCCCGAACCAACGCGGAAGCCGAAGGCCGGCTGCTGGAAACGGCGGACATGCTGGAAGAACCGGCCCGCCAGTTGCTGACGCGCGCGGCCGAGACGATGCGCCTGTCCGCCCGTGCCTGGACCCGGACGCTGCGCGTCGCCCGCACCATCGCCGACCTCGCCGGCGCGCCGGTGACAGGCCGCATCCATGTGGCGGAGGCGCTGGCCTTCCGCCGGCAGGCGCTGGCCAGCTGAAAGCCGGCAGGGCTGGAATCGGGCGCCGGCACGGGCTAGCCTGCCACCCATGGGCCTGAGCGGGCATCAGGCGCGCCGGGAAAGGAGCGTTGAGGCATGGCGAGGGAAAGGATGACCGGTGCGGCCACGCGGCTGCTTCCATGGGCGATCGCCTTCGCCCTTGTCCTCGTGCTGATCTTCGCGCCCGGCAAGCTCGGGGAACGGCGCGCCCCGCCCGCGCCCTCCACCGGCACCGCCATCGTGACGGAGGCAGCAGATGGCATGCGCAACCTCGCCCTTCCGGATGGCAGCACGCTGATGCTGGACCACGGTCACCCCGCCATCGCCATTGCGGCCTTCCTCGATGGCCCCGATCCGGCGCCGCGCGCCTTTGCGATACCCGATGATCCGGCCGTGCTGTTTCCCGCGCTTTCCGCCCTGATGCGCGCCTATCCGGGCATGGCCATGGAGCTGCGCGGCCCAGCTGACGAACCGCTGGAAGAAGGGGCCGTCATCACCCCCGAAAGCGGAATGGAGGCCCAGGGCGGCGCGCCCGCCAAGGCCCCGCAGCCGGCGCTTCTTGCCCGCGCGGAGGCTGCCGGCATGGATCCGGCGCGCCTTGCCTTTGCCGCCGATGGCGCAACCCGGCCAGTCCTTGTCGTCACTCGCAAATAACAGGCAAAAGGGCCGCCCATGTCGCTGATGTTCGCTCCCCTCCGGCGCTATGCGCAATTTTCCGGCCGGGCGCGGCGGCGCGAATATTGGCTGTTCATTCTGTTCGTGGCGCTTGTTTCGGCCCTGCTTTCAGCATGGATCGCCAGCACCACCGGCGGCCTGCCGATCGCGGACGCCGCCTTCGAGGCGCGGGCCCAGACCGGGCTGGCGCTTATGGCCTTCGGTCTCTTTCACCTGCTCGTCTTCCTGCCGGCCTTCGCCGTGTCCGTCAGGCGCCTGCATGACAGCGGCAAATCCGGCTGGTGGCTGTTGCTGAACCTGCTGCCCGCAGGCGCCCTGGTGCTGATCATCTTCTACCTGCTCGATGGCACGCCCGGCCCCAACCGCTACGGGCCGGACCCGAAGGCCCGGCCCGCGCCGCGTTACGATTGAGTGTTTCAGCCGGGAAAGGCCCGGCTCAGCCGCGCCGCATGATGACAGGCATCTTGCGGAAGCCGTGCACGAAGGAGGAATAGACCCGCTCCGGCTCGCCGGCGAGCTCGACCTTCATCCGGCGCTTCTGCATTTCATCCAGCAGCACCGAGATCTGCAGTTCGGCCAGGCGCGCGCCGACGCAGCGGTGGATGCCGAAGCCGAACGCCAGATGCCGGCGCGCATTCTCACGCTCGGGATCGAACACGTCGCCATCGGGGAAAACGCTTTCATCCCGGTTGGCGGAAAGATACCACATCACCACCTTCTCGCCGGCCCGGATGAGCTTGCCGCCCACCTCGAAATCCTGAAGGGCGGTGCGCCGCATGTGGGCAAGGGGCGTCTGCCAGCGAATGAGCTCGGACACGCCGTTCTGGATCAGGCCGGGGTTGTCCATCAGCTTGCGCCAGCCGGCCGGATGCAGGTTCTGCGCCATCACCGAACCGGACATGGTGTTGCGGGTGGTGTCGTTGCCACCCACGATCAGCAGCACCAGATTGCCCAGATACTCCTGCGGGGTCATGTTCCGCGTCGCCTCGGAATGGATCATCATTGAAATCAGATCCGGGCGCGGCTCCTTCTTGGCGCGCTCGTTCCAGAGGTTGGTGAAATAGGCCACCATCTCGAACAGCACTTCCCAGCGCTGCCTGTTCTTTTCCTCGTCCTCGATGGATTCGAAGTCGGTTGCCGTGTCCGACCATTTGGTCAGCAGCCTGCGATCCTCCCACGGGAAGTCGAACAGGATGGCGAGCATGCCGGTCGTCAGCTCGATGGAAACCCGGTCCACCCAGTCGAAGACTTCGCCGGTGGGCAGGCTGTCGAGCAGTTCGGCGGTGCGGCGGCGGATGTCGCCGGACTGGCGCACCATCTCGGCCGGGGTGAAGGCCGGCGCCACGGTGCGGCGCTGCCCGGTGTGCTGCGGCCGGTCCATCGCGATGAACATCGGCATCTGCGGCTCCTCGTCACGGCCCTCGGGCCGGTCGACGATAGTGATGCCACCCTTCTCCCACGAGGAGGAGAAGATGTCGGGGCGCCCTTCCACTTCCATGATGTGGTGATGCGACACGACGGACCAATAGGGCCCGTACATGGATTGCGGGCAGTAGTGCACTGGGCCATGCCGACGCATTGTCGCAAAGTTTTCAAGGATATGCTTGTATTCCACCCAGAGGTGGGGATTGCCGATGTCGAGCACCTCGAGAGGCAGCCCGGTCTCCCGCGCCAGAGTCGCCATGAATTTTCTCCCTCGCTTTTATGCGGGAAAGCTACCGCATGTTCGGCTCAAGTCAAGAGAGTGCGGAGGGATACTCCGCATTATTGCGGCTCCAGACGGCGCGTCATTTGGGCGCGTCATCTGGGTGCATCGGCGATCTCCGTCTGCGGTGCGTCGCCCTCGCGGGCCTCGCGGTCCATTTCCCACTTGGAAACGACGGCTGCGGCAATGGAATTGCCGATGGCATTGGTGGCCGATCGCCCCATGTCGAGGAAGTGGTCGACGGCGAGGATCAGCACCAGCCCGCCCGCCGGCAGGTCGAAGAAGGTGAGCGTCGCGGCGATGACGACGAGGCTGGCGCGTGGCACGCCGGCGATGCCCTTCGATGTCACCATCAGCAGCGCCATCATCCCCAGTTGCTGGATGAAGGTGAATTCGACTCCATAGGCCTGGGCGATGAACAGCACGGCAAAGACGCAGTACATCATCGAGCCATCGAGATTGAAGCTGTAGCCCAGCGGCAGCACGAAGCTCGAAATGCGGTTGGGAATGCCGTAGCGCTCCAGCGCTTCCAGGATGCGCGGATAGGCGGCCTCTGAACTCGCGGTGGAGAAGGACAGGAGGAAGGCGTCCTTCACCTCGACGATCAGCCGCAGTGCATCGCGCCAGCCGATGACGAAGGCGCAGGCGATGATGTTGAATGCCATGAGCAGCAGCAGGGACACATAGAAGCCGCCCATGAAGAGGCCATAGGTCTTCAGCACGGCGAGGCCCTGGACCGCGATGGTGGCCGCGACCGCCGCGAACACGGCCGGCGGCGCGAAGATCATCACATATTGCGTGACCTTCAGCATCAGCGCCATCAGCGCCTCGGCCCCGTGCAGAAGCGGCTTTCCCTTTTCCCCGATCGCCGCGAGCGCGATGCCGGCGAACACCGAGAAGACAACGATCTGCAGGATCTCGTTGGTGGCCAGCGCCTCGAAGATGGATTTCGGAACGAGGTGGGTGACGAAATTCTTCAGCGTGAACTTGTCCGTCTCAAGCCCGGCCGAGGCATCGACCGGCGGCAGTGGCAGGTTGAGGCCCGCGCCCGGTTCCAGCCACTGGACGACGAAAAGCCCGATGAAGAGCGCGCCCACCGAAGTGGCGAGGAACCAGGCAATGGCCCGCCCCCCGATCCGCCCCAGTGCGGCGACATCGCCGCCCATGTGGCCGATGCCCGATATCAGCGCTGCCAGCACCAGCGGCGCGATGATCATCTTGATGAGGCGCAGGAAGACATCGGTGATGATCGAGAATCCATCGGCCACTGCGCGCGCACCCTCGGCATCCAGCCGTTGGTTGACGACAAAGCCGACGACAAGGCCCGCGACGAGCGCGAACAGGATCCACAGGGTGAGCTTTCTGGCCATAGGCCAGAGGTGCCAGCTTGATTGCGTGCCGGCAAGAGGCGAACCCGTGGTTGCAACATCCAGAAAGCCCGGCCAACAGGGGCAGCAAGGAAAGCAAGGGGAGACATGCGCGTGACAACAGGATTCGAGGCCGTTCTGTGGGACTTCGGCGGTGTGATCACCACATCCCCCTTCGAGGCCTTCAACCGCCACGAAGCCGCGCGCGGCTTGCCGAGGGATAGCATCCGCCGCATCAACGCCACCAACCCGGACAGCAACGCCTGGGCCATGCTGGAACGCAGCGAGATCGACGCGGAAAGCTTCGACAGGCTGTTCGCCGAAGAAGCCGCCGCCCTCGGCCTCGACATACGCGGATCGGAGGTGCTGCCGCTGCTTTCGGGGGATGTGCGGCCGCGCATGGTGGCGGCGCTGGATCGCTGCCGCGAAGCCGGGCTCAGGCTGGGCTGCATCACCAACAACGCCCGCATCGGCCATGGCGCCGGCATGGCAGGAAGCCGCCGCCAGTCGGACGAGATCGCAGCCATCATGGCGCGCTTCGACCATGTGCTCGAAAGTTCGAAGGTCGGCCTGCGCAAGCCCGATCCGCGAATCTACCAGCTGATGTGCGAAACGCTCAGGCTGGACCCGGCCGCCTGCATCTACCTCGATGACCTCGGCATCAACTGCAAGCCGGCAGCCGGCCTCGGGATGACAGCCATCAAGGTCACCGGCGAGGCGCAGGCGCTCGCTGATCTGGGCCGGCTTCTCGGCCTCGATTTCCCGGCTGCCGCCTGAATGGCCGCGCGGCTCAGGCCGCCCAAATGATCGCGCGGCTCAGGCCGCCTGGACGATGGCGCGGCGGCGCCGGTCGAAGCTGGAGGGGATGCCGAGGGCCTCGCGATATTTGGCGACGGTGCGGCGGGCCAGTTCATGGCCCTCGGCCTTCAGCAGGTCGACAAGCCGGTCGTCCGACAGGGGTTTTAGCGGCGGCTCGGCCTCGATCAGGGCCTTGATGCGCTGACGCACGGCTTCGGCCGATGCATCCGCGCCTCCGTTGGTGCCGTGGATGGCCGTGGTGAAGAAATATTTCAGCTCGAAGACGCCACGCTCGCAGGCGAGATATTTGTTGCTCGTCACCCGGCTGACCGTCGATTCATGCATCTCGATCATGTCGGCGATCTGGCGCAGGGTCAGCGGCCGCAGATGCTGCACGCCCTTTTCGAAAAAGGCCTGCTGTTGCTCGACAAGGGCCGTCGCCACCTTGAGGATGGTATTGGCCCGCTGGTCCAGCGCCTTCATGAGCCAGCTGGCCTGCGACAGGCACTGGTCGATGAACTGGCGCTCGGGCCGGCCGGCCGCGCCCTTGCGGCTTCCAGCATGGTCGGAAAGCCGGGCCTGATACTGGCGGTTGACGATGAGGCGCGGCAGGGTTCCGCTGTTGAGATCGACCGCCCAGCCCTTCGCCGTCCGCCGCACGAAGATGTCGGGCACCACCGCCATGGTCCGCGCCCTGCCATGGATCAGGCCGGGCTTCGGATTGTAGCTGCGCAGTTCACGCAGCATGTCGGCCATGTCCTCGGCATCGACGTCGCACAGGCGGCGAAGCTGGGCGAGATCCCCGCGCGCCACCAGGTCGAGGTTGGCGATAAGTTTCTGCATGCACGGGTCGTAACGGTCGGCCTCGATCGCCTGCAGGGCGATGCATTCGGCAAGGTTGCGCGCGCCCACGCCCGTCGGCTCGAAGGTCTGGACGATTCCGAGCACGCGCTCCGCTTCGGCCACGGTGATGCCGAGACGCTCCGCGATCACGTCCAGCGGCTCGGTCAGATAGCCGGCCTCGTCGATCAGCGAGATGATGTGGAGGGCAATGGCCAGATCCAGCCCCTTCAGGCCCATGGTCTGGCGCTCCAGCACTTCGGCCAGCGTCAGTTCCTCGGCCGCCACCTGGTCGAAGCCGAAATCCTCCGGCGGCTCCCCGCCTGGCCCGCTGTCGGCGGCACAGTCATGGTGGAAGCGCTCTTCCACATAATCGACATCGAGATCGGCCGACGGGGCAACCCCTTCAGTCGCACCAAGCTCCCGGTCCAGCCCGCCCTGCGCATCCTCGCCGGCCGCCGGCTCCGCGGCTTCCGGGCCGCTCTCGCCGCCCTCTCCCGGCCCGGCGGAATCGCCGTCCGCGCCAAAACCGTCTTCCGCCATCTCCAGCAGCGGGTTGCGCTCCAGTTCGGCAGACAATTCCGCCAGCAGTTCCATGTTGGACAGGGTGAGAAGCTTGATCGCCGCCTGCAGCTGCGGCGAGACGACGAGCGTCTGGCTGGTGCGCAGGTCAAGGCGGGGACCGAGTGCCATGGGCCGCCCTAGAGCGCGAAATCCTCGCCCAGATAGACCTGGCGGACCGTTTCGTCGCGCACCAGAGCTTCCGGCGTTCCCTCGAAGAGGACCCGTCCATCATAGATGATGCAGGCCCTGTCCACGATCTCCAGTGTCTCGCGGACATTGTGATCGGTGATCAGCACACCGATGTCACGGTCCTTCAGATGGCTGACAAGGGTACGGATGTCGGCGATGGAAATGGGATCGATCCCGGCGAAGGGCTCGTCCAGAAGCATGATGGAGGGCGACGCCGCAAGCGCGCGGGCAATTTCGGCCCGGCGGCGTTCCCCGCCGGAAAGCGCCATGGCGGGTGCGTCGCGCAGGCGGGTGATGTTGAATTCGCCCAGCAGTTCCTCGAGCCGGGCGGCGCGCGCGGCCGGGTCCGGCTCCGACACTTCCAGCACGGCGGAGATATTCTCTTCCACGCTCAGCCCGCGGAAGATGGAGGTTTCCTGCGGCAGATAGCCAAGACCGAGGGCCGCGCGTCGATACATGGGCAGGCGGGTGATATCGACACCATCGAGCAGGATGCGCCCCTGATCCGGCGCGGCGAGGCCCATGATGGAATAAAAGCAGGTCGTCTTGCCGGCGCCGTTCGGGCCGAGCAGGCCGACCACTTCGCCCCGGTTCACCGAAAGCGAGACATCGCGCAGCACGACCCGGCGATCATAGGACTTGCCGATGGAAATCACGGCAAGGCCCGACACCGGTGCAGCGACCGTCTCGTCCCGTTCGGCAAGCATCGTAGCCAGCGCCTGATCCCTTCCATCCGGCCGCCCGTGGGGCGGCGCTTGTTCCAGTGTGCCGCCCGATGGCGGAGATGCCAGTTTGCCGCCCGATGGCGGAGATGATTGGCGCAATTCTTGCTGGCCAACCTTCCGGCCCGGACACTAACTTCAGCACCCGCCGGCTTCAAGGCAAAGAGCGGCGCATTGGTGCCGATTTGGCGGATTTTGACAAATCAGTGGAAAAAAGGCCGCGTCACACGGAAAGGGGCGGGCCCTTCCGCATGGAAAGACCCGCCCCCTGCCTGTGGCGACCCTGGCGGCCGGGGCGTGCGCCCCGGCCAGAAGGGATCAGCCGGAATAATACATGTCGAACTCGGCGGGCGTGGGGGTCATTTCCCAGCGCATCACCTCTTCCATCTTCAGCGCGATATAGCTGTCGATCTGCTCGTCGGTGAACACGCCACCCTTGGTGAAGACGGCGCGGCCCTTGTCGAGCGCGCCGAGCGCCTCGCGGAGCGAGCCGCACACGGTCGGGACCTTCTTCAGTTCCTTCGGTGGCAGGTCGTAGAGGTTCTTGTCCATCGCGTTGCCGGGGTGGATCTTGTTCTCGATCCCGTCGAGGCCCGCCATCATCAGCGCCGCATAGGCGAGATAGGGGTTGGCGAGCGGATCGGGGAAGCGGACTTCCACGCGCTTCGACTTGGCGCCCGTGCCATAGGGAATGCGGCAGGAGGCCGAGCGGTTGCTGCTGGAGTAGGCAAGCAGCACCGGCGCCTCATAGCCCGGGACCAGGCGCTTGTAGCTGTTGGTCGACGGGTTGGTGAAGGCGTTGCAGGCTTTGGCGTGCTTGATGATGCCGCCGATGAAGTAGAGCGCCGTTTCCGACAGGCCGGCATAGCCTTCGCCAGCGAACAGCGGCTTGCCCTTCGCCCAGATGGACAGGTGGACATGCATGCCCGATCCATTGTCCTCCTTGATGGGCTTGGGCATGAACGTCGCCGTCTTGCCATAGGCCTGCGCCACCATGTGGACGACATATTTGTAGATCTGCATGCGGTCGGCGGTTTCGACGAGCGTGCCGAATTCCAGGCCGAGTTCATGCTGGGCGGCCGCCACCTCATGGTGGTGCTTGTCGCACGGCAGGCCCATGTCGAGCAGGGTCTGCACCATTTCCGCGCGGATGTCGGTGGCGCTGTCCACCGGGGCCACGGGGAAATAGCCGCCCTTGGCGCGCGGACGGTGGCCGAGGTTGCCTTCCTCGTAGCTGCGACCGGTGTTGGTGGGCAGTTCGATGTCATCGAAGCTGTAATGGCCGCCCGCATAGGTCTGGCCGAACTTCACGTCGTCGAACATGAAGAACTCGGCCTCGGGGCCGACATAGACGGTGTCGCCGATGCCAGTGCCCTTCAGGTAGGCTTCGGCGCGCTTGGCCGTCGAACGCGGGTCGCGGCCATAGAGTTCGCCGGTCGACGGCTCGACGACGTCGCAGAACAGGACCATCATCGGCGTGGCGCTGAACGGGTCGAAATAGACGGCGTCCAGGTCCGGCTTCAGGATCATGTCGGATTCATTGATCGCCTTCCAGCCGGCGATCGAGGAACCGTCGAACATGAAGCCCTCGGCGAGATTGTCCTCGTCGATGACGCGAGGCGCCATGGTGAGGTGCTGCCACTTGCCCTTCGGGTCGGTGAAGCGGAGATCGACCCACTCGATCTCCTTTTCCTTGATCATCTTCAGAATGTCGCTGGGCGTGTTTGCCATCTTGTCCTCGCTGGGTTGAAACCGTTGTTTATGGGCAGGATCGATGCTGACCCTGATGCTGGTCAGATCGCGTCGAGATCGGTTTCGCCGGTGCGGATGCGGATCGCCCGGTCGATCGTGGAAACGAAGATCTTGCCATCGCCGATGCGCCCGGTGCGGGCGGCGGTCGCAATGGCTTCCACCACACGGTCGACCTGTCCGTCGTCGACAACGACTTCGAGCCGGACCTTGGGGAGGAAATCCACGATATATTCCGCCCCGCGGTAGAGTTCGGTGTGCCCCTTCTGGCGACCGAAGCCCTTGGCTTCGGTCACGGTGATGCCGGAAACGCCGATTTCATGCAGCGCCTCCTTCACTTCATCCAGCTTGAAGGGCTTGATGATGGCTTCGACCTTTTTCATTCGCCTTCACTGCTCCCTGAGCCGGAGCGGGGGCGTGGCACAGGCCACAAGCCGCCGCGCCCCTCCGCTACGCCTGATATGCTGCCAACAACCATGCAAGCGCCATGCCAACTCTGATATCGCATGGCGGCTGGCCTGAGGAAGCAATCAGGCGCAGCCCTGCTGCCCGGTTTTGAGGCAGTGTGCCCGTTAAAAGGGCAGAATGGCCCTGAAAGTCGCGCTGCGGGATGGGATCACGCGCGAATGTCGTCTGCCCGGCCGGCATGCGGGCTCAATCTTCGCGACCTGAAGGCGGTATCTCGCCCAGAGCGGTGTCGGGGCTGTCGGGCTTCCAGTTGTGGCCGGGGCGGAACACCTTTTCGCGCCCGGCCATGATGTCGCCGGATGCGATCTGCAGAGCCAGCCGCTCCTTGTCCCGGCGCACATATTCGTCGGCGATCGCCTCGATCATGTCATGCGGCGTGCCCAGTTGCGCCAGCGCCAGCCGCCCGGCTTCCAGCGCACCGTGGAAGAGTTCGCGAACTGAAAGGTCGAGATCGGCGGCCACCAGTCGCATGTAGTGGCGGCGGTCATGCGCGCGGGCGATGATCTTCAGGTGCGGGAAGGCGCTGCGCACCGGGTCAAGGCGCTTCGGATCCCAGGCGCCGGCTGTCGTCACGATCAGCAGGCTCGCATCATTGGCGCCGGCGGCGCGCAGCACGTCCGGGCGGAAGCCGTCACCATAATAGACCTTCCAGCCGAAGGCGCGGGATTGCTCGATCTGGTCGGGCTTGGTGTCGATCAGCACCACCTCGACACCGCGCGCGTGCAAGAGCTGGGTGACGATCTGGCCGAAGCGGCCATAGCCCAGAACGATCACGGTACCGGGCGGCGCAGCCTCGGGGCCTTCAAGCCCTTCGCCAGATGGCATTGCGCTGCCGGCCCTGACGAACCGGCGATAGAGCGCCAGCGCAAGCAGCGAGACGAGCATGGATAGCGTGACAACCGCCGTGAACAGCGAGGCGGCCTCGGGCAGGATGAGCATGCCGCCGACGGCCGCCGTCAGCAGCACGAACGCAAACTCGCCGCCTTGCGATAGCAGCAGCCCGGACTGGAAGGCCTCGGCCCAGGGGGAGCCGAAGAGCCGCACAAGGGCAGTGATCACCAGCGTCTTCACCAGCAGCAGCGCGATGACGAGCTTCAGAACATGGAGCGGATTGTCGATCACCACGCCGATGTCGAGCGTCATGCCCACGGCAAGGAAGAACAGGCCCAGCAACAGGCCGCGGAACGGCTCGATGTCGGCCTCCAGTTCGTGGCGATAGGGGCTGTCGGCCAGCATCACGCCGGCGATGAAGGCGCCCAGCGCCATGGACAGCCCGAAGCTTGCCATCAGCAGCGAAGCCCCCAGCACGGTGAGCAGGGCGGCAATCACGAAGATGTCGCGGCTGCCCAGCTGCCCGAACATCCTGAGGGCCGGGTTGAGAAGATAATGGCCCGCCAGGACCAGCCCGATGATGGCGGCAAGGCTGTAGACCACAAGCATCACGCCCTCGGGCCCCGTGGATTCCACCGGCGCGCGCGAAAAGGCGCTGACGACAAGAAGCAGCGGCACGATGGCGATGTCCTGCAGAAGCAGGATGGAGAAGCTGCGTTCGCCCATGCGGGTGTTCAGCGCGCCCTTTTCCTGGAGATACTGGATGATGAGCGCCGTGGATGAGAGCGCAAGCGCAAGGCCGACGACCAGCGCCGACTGCCAGCTCAGAGTCGTGAGAAGGCGCAGCATGGCGAAGATCGCCGCGCCCGACAGTATGACCTGCGCCGTGCCAAGACCGAAAATGTCGCGCCGCAAGGCCCACAGCCGCGACGGCTGAAGCTCCAGCCCGATGACGAACAACAGCAGCACGATTCCATATTCGCCGAAGCGCATGATGTCCTCGGTCTCGGTGATGAAGCCGAAAGCATGGGGACCGATGACGATGCCAGCCGTGAGATAGCCCAGCACCGCGCCGAGCTTCAGGCGCAGGAACAGTGGCACGAGAAGGGCGGCGGCGCCCAGGAAGATGACGGCTTCCGTCAGTATGCCGGTGTCGGTTGCAGCCGCCATGCCTCAGCGCCCGCCGGATCGGGTGGCGGGTTCGGCGGCGGCGGGTTCGGCGGCGGCGGGTTCGGCGGCGGCGGGTTCGGCGGCGGCGGGTTCGGCGGCGGCCGCTTCGGCGGCGGCGGCGGCCGCATCGAAGGCAAGGCAGATGGAAGGGTGGCGGGCCGGATGGGCGCGGGCCGGCTCGAACAGGGAAAGCTTCGGAAAACGGGCGGCAAGCGCTTCGGGCAGCGGGCCATCGCCCTTGAGCCAGGCCGCCAGAAGGTCGCGCGCGCCGGCAAGGCTTTCCGCCGTCTCCCCGATGACGGCTTCGCCGAGAATTGCAGCGGATGCCTGCCCGAGGGCGCAGGCCCGCACTTCCTGGCCGAAGGCCGCGATGCGGCCATCTGAACCAAGCGTGACATCCGCCGTGACCCGGCTGCCGCAGATGGGCGAGCTGCGCCGCGCCGTCCCGGCAGCCGCCGGCAGGCGCTCGGCATGGGGAATGCTGGCGGCCAGCCGCAATATTTCCGCATTATAGAGGGGCGTATCCACAAGCGGGTTATAGGAAGCGAAGCCGCAAACGCAAAGCCCGCGCCGGGATCATCGCATCTCGCCCTCAGGCGCGACGCCAGCTCGTCTGGCCGTCCTTTGCGACCGAAATGGCGATCCCGTCGGCCGCGAGCCGATCCCGGATGGCGTCGGCGGCGGCCCAGTCCTTCGCGGCGCGGGCGGCGCGATACAGGGCAAGGTCCGCCTCGATGGCGGCGGCATCGGCATCACCCCGGAACCAGTCGTCCGGCGCCTGCTGCAACAGCCCCAGCACGGCCGCACCATCGGGCAGGGCGGCAAGCGCTTCGGGCGTGTTGAGATCATCGAGCAGCGCCGGTGCCGGATCAGCGGCGCCGGCCTCGCCCTCGGCCTTGCGGCGATAAAGGCGGTCCAGCTTGGCGCGCGACTGTTCGAGAAGCGCATCCGTCCAGCTGAGCGGCTGGCGGTAATGGGCCGAAAGCAGCGCCAGGCGGATCACCTCGCCGGGCCATCCGGCCTCCAGCAGGTCGGCAGGCGTGATGATGTTGCCGAGCGACTTCGACATCTTCGTCTCCCCCATGGTGAGGAAGCCGTTGTGCATCCAGATCCGCGCCAGTTCCGTACCGTCATGGGCGCAGCAGCTCTGCGCGCGCTCATTCTCATGGTGGGGAAACTGCAGGTCCAGCCCGCCGCCGTGGATGTCGATCGTGTCGGTTTCCAGCACCGATCGGATCATGGCCGAGCATTCGATGTGCCAGCCCGGCCGCCCCCGGCCCCAGGGGCTGTCCCAGCCCGGCTGGTCCGGTCGCGAGGGCTTCCAGAGCACGAAATCGCCCGGCGCCCGCTTGTAGGGGGCAACTTCGACCCGCGCTCCGGCGATCATCTCGTCCATCGGTCGTTTCGACAGTGCGCCATAGCCGTCGAACCGCGCCACCTCGAACAGCACATGGCCATCGGCGGCATAGGCAAAGCCCCGCGCCACAAGCGCTTCGATCATGGCGATCATGCCATGCGGGCCTTCCACATGCTCGGTCGCGCGCGGGTTGAAATCCGGCTTCAGGCAGCCCAGCGCCGCCATGTCGGCGAAATAATGCGCCTCAAATTCGGCGGCGACGGCAGCGGGCGGCCGGTTCTCCTCCACCGCTTTGGCCATGATCTTGTCGTCGATGTCGGTGATGTTGCGGGCATAGCGCACATTTTCCGGCCCGTGCAGGTGGCGCAGCAGGCGGTAGAGCGTGTCGAACACCACTGCCGGGCGGGCGTTGCCGATGTGCGCGCGGCCATAGACAGTCGGCCCGCAGACATAGAGCGTGATGGGCTGGCCCGGTTCCGGGGTCCGCAGCGCGACCTTTTCGCGCGACAATGTATCGTAAAGCTTCAGCATCAGATCTCGACCTGCCCGCCTTCCTTCGCGCCCTCTTCCAGCAGGCGGTCGAGCGCGCGCCTGTCCTCGAAGCTGTAGCCGCCCTCTCCCTCGGGGGCCATTTCCGGCTCTACCGGCGGGTGGCCTGGTGGCAGGCCAAAGACCGACGGGCCGCCATCGGGGGCATCGCCTGCGCGCGCGGGCAGATCGCCATCCTCGCGACGAAGTTCATGGACCCAGCCCACCATCGCGCGTGCGCTGAGATCCAGAAGCGGCGCAGACCGGCTGGTCGCCAGCCATTCCGGCAGCTGGCGCTCGGGGTGGAAGGTGGAGGTGGCGAAGGCGATCATCAGGAACAGGACAGACGCCAGGATCACGCCCTTCAGGGCGCCGAAGCCGAAGCCGAGGAAGCGGTCCATCGGCCCGAGCATGCTGCGTCGCGCATAGCCGCCGGCAAGCCCGGCGAGAATGCCGGCAACGAGCACCGTCCCGAAAAACAGCACGAGGAAGGCGATGATCGCCGCCCAGACTTCGCCGCCCGTGTGCGGCGCCAGCCAGCGTGTCACGCCCTCGTGAAAGAAGCGCACGACACTGGCAGCCAGGATCCAGCCGGCAAGGCTCAACGCCTCGTGGGTGAAGCCCCGCATGAGGCCGATGATCGCCAGCAGGGCGACCAGCGAAACAACGACCCAGTCGAAGCCGTTCAGGGATGCCGCCATGTCCATGTCGCCTCGCTAGGGCCTGGCCTTAAGCCGGTCAACGAGGGCGGCGACAGTTGCGACAGGACGGACCTCGAGCCGGCCGACGCCCTTCGTGCCCGGCGGCGCGAGCGCGGCGGCAAAGCCAAGCTTTTCCGCTTCCTTCAGCCGCAGGGCGGCATGGGCGGCCGGCCGCACTTCGCCCGACAGGGCGATTTCGCCAAAGGCCAGCAGGTCAGCCGGCACCGGCGCATCGAGCAGCGCCGAGACAAGCGCCGCCGCAACGGCGAGATCGGCGGCCGGATCGACGACCCGCAGCCCACCGGCGACGTTGAGATAGACTTCCGAATTGCCGAAGCCGAGACCGGCACGCGCTTCGAGCACGGCAAGGATCATGGCAAGGCGCGCACTGTCCCAGCCGACCACCGCCCGGCGCGGCGTGGCGCCCGATGGCAGCCGAACGGTCAGCGCCTGCAATTCAACGAGAACGGGCCGTGTGCCTTCCAGCGCCGGAAAGACAACCGCGCCGGCCACGGGCCGGTCGCGCTGGGTGAGGAACAGGCTGGACGGGTTCAGCACTTCGCCAAGCCCGTCGGCTTCCATGGCGAAGACGCCGATCTCGTCGGTGCCGCCGAAACGGTTCTTCACCGCGCGCAGCACGCGATACTGGTGCCGCCCCTCGCCTTCGAAATAGAGAACCGCATCCACCATATGCTCAAGCACCCGGGGGCCGGCGATCTGGCCGTCCTTGGTCACATGGCCGACAAGGATGAGCGCCGTGCCTGACTGCTTGGCCCAGCCGATGAGCTCGAGCGAGGACGCCCGCACCTGGCTGACCGTGCCCGGCGCGCCTTCCAGCTGGTCGGAATGCATGGTCTGGATGGAATCGATCACCAGCAGCGCGGGCGGCGCTCCATCCGACAGGGTCGTCAGGATATCACGCACCGAAGTGGCCGCCGCCAGCCGGACGGGTGCATCGGCAAGGCCGAGGCGACGGGCGCGCAGGCGCACCTGGTCGGCTGCTTCCTCGCCCGATACATAGGCGACCTGAAGGCCGGCGCGCGCCATGCGCCCGGCCGCCTGCAGCAGCAGGGTGGATTTGCCGATTCCCGGGTCGCCGCCGATCAGCACGGCAGAGCCGGGCACCAGCCCGCCGCCGAGCGCGCGATCCAGCTCCCCGAAGCCGGTGGGCAGGCGGTGTGGCAGCTCAACCTCGTCATCCAGCCGCTGCATGGCGATCTTGCGGCCGCCGCTCTTCAGGCTGTGTTTCTGGGTGAAGGGCGTGGCTGCTGGCGAGGCTTCCTGCTGCAGGCTGTTCCAGGCCCCGCAATCGGCGCATTGCCCCTGCCATTTGGGGCTCACGCTGCCGCAGGACTGGCAGACATAACGAAGCTGGGGGCGGGCCATGGCGGGTATCTAGAGGGCGCGGGCGTTGCGCGAAAGGGGCTCTTCTGCCTCTTTTCAACGCCCGCGCACGCTGCCAAGGGGCTGGCATGAGCGCGAATCCACCCGAAAAGCCGCACGCCGGCGCCCGCCACGCCCCGCCCCCTGAAATGCTGGCCAAGACGGAAGTCCTGGTGGAGGCCCTGCCCTATCTGCAGCGCTACGCCGGCCAGACCTTCGTGGTGAAATATGGCGGCCACGCCATGGGCGACCCGGAACTGGCGCGCGACTTCGCCGAGGACATCGTGCTGCTGAAGCAGGTGGGGATCCGGCCTGTCGTGGTGCATGGCGGCGGCCCGCAGATCGGCTCGATGCTGAAGCGGCTGGGCCATGAAAGCCGTTTCGTCGATGGCCTGCGCGTGACGGATGCGGCCACGGCCGACGTCGCGGAAATGGTGCTGGGGGCAATCAACAAGGAACTGGTGCGCTGGATCAACGAAGCCGGCGGCCGGGCGGTGGGCCTTTCGGGCAAGGATGCCGGGCTCATCCGCGCGGAAAAGGTGAACCGCACCCGTCGAGACCCCGGCAGCGCCATCGAGCAGGTGGTGGACCTGGGCTTCGTGGGCGAGCCGGCGGCGGTTGACCGGCATGTGCTCGACGTGCTGGCCGGTGCGGATTTCATCCCCGTCGTGGCGCCCGTCGGAGTCGGCGCGGACGGCCACACCTACAACATCAACGCCGACACCTGTGCCGGAGCAGTGGCCGCAGCACTCAAGGCCGCCCGCCTCTTCCTGCTGACGGATGTGCCCGGCGTGCTCTCGAAGGAAGGCGCGCTGCTGTCCGACCTGACGCCGGCGTCCATCGCCGGGCTGGTGGAAGATGGCACCATTTCCGGCGGGATGATCCCCAAACTCGAAACCTGCGTGCATGCAGTGGAGGGCGGCGTGGATGCCGCCGTCATCCTTGACGGGCGCGTGCCACATGCCATGCTGCTTGAAATCTTCACGCGGCGCGGCGCGGGCACGCTGGTCCGCAAGGGCTGAGGCCCGCCGCGCGGCAAGCGGAGGCAAGACCGATGGGGATCATTCGCATGACAGGCCACGCTGTGGCTATGGTGGCAGCAGCCCTTCTGCTCGCAGCGCCAGCGGGCGCCAGCGGGCGCGCGCCCTTCGGCGAGATCTGGGCCTATCCCGCCCTCTTCGGGCAGGCGCTGGAGCCACTTGCCCCGCTTGCCGGGCGCGTGGCGCGCGATAATCTCTGCCCCGACCTCGCGCCCGGCGAGGACCAGTTGCTTCACACCTACGCGTTCGAGGCGCGCTTCGCGGCGCGCGGCGCCAGCAACCGCCGCTGGGACGTCACCGACCTGCGGCTGCTGAACCCCAGCGGCTGCGACAGCCTTGACGCCGAGGTGACGCGCCTGCTGCGCCCGGCGGTCGCCAGTTTTGCAGAGCCGCGCGAGGACATGGATGGCAATGGCTGGTACCGCCTGCCACGCATCCAGCTGAAGGTGACGGACTAGCCGCCATCCGAATCAGACGGCGGCTTTCAATGCCTCTGCCAGATCCGTGCGTTCCCAGCTGAAGCCGCCATCGGCATCGGGCGCGCGACCGAAATGGCCATAGGCCGCCGTGCGCAGATAGATGGGGCGGTTCAGCCCGAGGTGCAGGCGGATCTTCTTCGGCGTCAGCCCCACCAGTTCGGGAATCACCTGTTCCAGCCTGTCTTCGGTCACGCCAAGGCCGGTGCCGTGCAGGTCGACATGGAGCGACAGCGGCTCCGCGACGCCGATGGCATAGGAAAGCTGCAGCGTGCAGCGCCGCGCCAGCCCGGCGGCCACGATATTCTTCGCAAGATAGCGCGCCATATAGGCAGCCGAGCGGTCGACCTTGGTCGGGTCCTTGCCGGAAAAGGCCCCGCCGCCATGGGGCGCGGCGCCGCCATAGCTGTCCACGATGATCTTCCGGCCAGTCAGCCCCGCGTCGCCATCCGGCCCGCCGGTCACGAAGACGCCGGTGGGGTTCACGAAAATGGCGTCCTCGTCCTTCGGCATCCAGCCGTCGGGCAGCACTTCTGCCATCACATCCTTCACGAAGCTCCGCAACTTCGCCTGGTCATGGCCCTCGGCATGCTGGGTCGAGACAACGAGCTTCACTGCACGCACGGGCTTCTCGCGCTCATAGGCGAGCGTCACCTGGCTTTTTGCGTCCGGCTCCAGGAAGGGCGCCTCGCCAGAATGCCGCAATTCGGCCAGCCGCTTCAGGATCAGGTGGCTGTAGTGCAGCGTCGCCGGCATCAGGGCGTCGGTTTCGTCGGTCGCATAGCCGAACATGATGCCCTGGTCGCCAGCGCCCTCATCCTTGCCGGCGGCCTCGTCGACTCCGACGGCGATGTCGGCAGACTGCTGGTGCATGAAATTGTCGAAGCTGGCGTCCTTCCAGTGGAAACCCTTCTGTGCATAGCCGATGCGCTTCACGGCCTCCCGGGCGACGGCTTCGATTTCGGCATCGGTCGGCTCGGCGCCGCCACGGGCGTTCTTTTCGCCGGCCAGGATGATGCGGTTGGTTGTCACCATGGTTTCGCAGGCCACGCGCGCTTCGGGGCTGCGGGCGAGAAAAAGATCCACCACGGCATCCGAAATCTGGTCGGCCACCTTGTCCGGATGGCCTTCCGAAACCGATTCCGAGGTGAAGATGAAATTGCTGCGGGCCATTGGGACACTCCTTTGGAACAGGCCACGGCTAGCCCGGAACGGGGGTGCCTGGCAAGGATTTAAAGACTTGTTTATGTCTTTCTGCGCGTCTCGCCGCGCAGGCTCAGGGCCCGCGCGCCCATGCCCAGACCGACGAGAAGCAGGGCAAAAAGCAGCGGAGCCCACAGCCCGATGCGGGCAAATGGCGTGGCCGGCAGGGGCGCGGGCACGCGGTGGGCGGCAGTGGCCGCTGCATGGGGCGGCAGGCTGTGCAGAAGCTCCCCGCGCGGGCCGATGAAGCCGGAAACGCCGGTGGGCGTCACCCGCACCAGCGGCAGCCCTTCCTCGATGGCCCGCAGCCTTGCCTGCGCATGATGCTGCGGCGGGCCGGACGGGCCAAACCAGGCATCGTTGGAAATGGTGAGCAGGAAATCGGGCCGGTCATCGCGCGGCGCAACCGCGCCGGGGAAGATGATCTCGTAGCAGATCGAGGGCGCAAAAGCCGGAACGCCCGGCAGGCGGTAGGTGGCCGGGCCGGGGCCGGGCAGGAAATCGAGGCTTCCCGGCACCAGACGGGCAAGGCCCAGCGGCTCCGCCAGCCAGCGCAGCGGCAGATATTCGCCGCCGGGCACAAGATGCGCCTTGTCATGCCGGGCGAGGATCGCGCCGCTGCTGTCGAGCGCATAAAGGCTGTTTCGCGCACCCGTCGCCCGGCCGCCCGCGTCGCGCTCGATGGCGACGCCGCCTGTCAGCAGCAGCTGGCCGGGGGCAAGCAGGCCGCCCAGCTGGGCGCGCAGGCCCGGCATTTCTTCCAGCGGATATTCGATCGCCGCTTCCGGCCAGACGATGGCGACGGCATCGGGCGCCTGTTCCAGGCCCATGCGGGTGAGCGCAGCGAGCGTCAGGATTGCCTGCTCGTGCCCGCCTTCCGACAGCTTCTCGTCCTGCCCGATATCGGGCTGCACGATCATGATGGTGGCGCCGGCGGCTTCATCCATCGGCGGCCGCGCCCGTTCGACGATGATCCCCACAAGCAGCAGCAGGGGAAAGACCGCCACCATCCGCCCGCGCCAGGGCTGGCCACGCCCGCCCACCAGCGCCGCAAGGCTGCCACCGGCAAGCACGGCCAGGCCGGAAAGGCCGTTTGCCCCGATGATGGCGGCAAGAGCCGAAACGCCCTTCAGCTGCAGCCAGCCAGCCCCCAGCGGATTCCAGGAAAAGCCCGTGAAAAGCGTGCCGCGCAGGATTTCCGTGATGATGAAGAAGCCCGCAAGCAGCAGCGCCAGCGAGACCGTGCCGGCGGCAAGCCGGCGCGCGGCCCAGGCGGCGATCGCCGGATAAAGGGCCAGAAAGGCCGAAAGCCCCACCACAGCAACCCAGCCCATGAAGGGCGGCATGGCCGACTGGTAGGTGAAGGCGGTGGCGATCCAGCCCAGCCCCATGAGGAAATGGCCGAAACCGAAGGCAAGGCCGGCGCCGAAGGCGCGGTTGCGCGGGCTGGCCTCAAGCAGCAGCAGCAACATGGCCATGCCGAGGATCGGGCCGGCGATGCTGCCCACGGGCTCGAAACCGAGCGCCGCGACACCGCCGGCGGCCATGGCCGCCAGAAGGGCCAGCGGGCGTGGCAGCCCGGCAAGACGGTCCATCACGGGGCGGTCCATAACGGGAAGGGGCGGCTGTGCTTCCGTCGCGGTCGGCGCGGCTTGTTCCATGGCCCGGCCATAGACGGCCCCCGGCCGCAGCACCAGAAATTCCGGGCGCCTGAAAATCCGGGCGACACGACATCCGCAGGCCCGTCCCACCCACGGACTCGACGTGCCCCGCCCCCTTCGGGCAAAGGCGCAGCCCATGAGCAACCCCGATCAGGCCCCCGCCATCATCCTCGTGCGCCCGCAACTGGGCATGAACATCGGCATGGCCGCCCGCGCCATGGCGAATTTCGCCCTCGATGACCTCAGGCTCGTCTCGCCGCGCGATGGCTGGCCCAATCCCGATGCCGGGCCGGCCGCCGCCGGCGCCGACCATGTGCTGGAATCGGCCCGCCTGGCCGAAAGCCCGGCCGAGGCGCTCGCCGACTGCCAGCTCACCTTCGCCACGACCGTCCGCCCGCGCGACATGCCGAAGCCTGTCGTCACGCCGCGGGAAGCCGCCGCCATGATCCGCGCGGGCGCCGCCCGGGGGCTGAAGGCCGGCATTCTCTTCGGTCCGGAACGCTCGGGGCTGACCGCCGACGATCTCGCGCCCGTCACCACCGTCATCACCTGCCCGGTGAACCCGGGCTTCGGCTCGCTCAATCTGGCGCAGGCGGTGCTGCTGATGGGCTATGAATGGTTCCAGTCGGACGCCGCGCCCCGGCCAGCCGCCGCGCCCCTGCCGCCCGCCCCCCATGGGGAAGTGGCGGGGCTGATCGCCCATCTGGAAACGGCGCTCGAGAACGCCGGCTATTTCCATGTGCCCGACCGAACCCCCGCCACGAAACGCTCGCTTGCCCAGCTCCTCACGCGCCCGGCCTTCACATCGGAAGAGGTTCGGACGCTGCGGGGGATCATCCGCGCCCTTTCGGAAGCCCGGAAGCGCCGCACGAACAGCGGGCCTGAACGTCAGGTCTGAATGGCGTGCAAAAAAAGGCCCGGGGCAAAGTCTGCCCCGGGCCCGAAGTCGGGTCGCATCCGGTAAATCCATCCATGAAAGCCTGAAGGGCGCGCCCAGACATTCCGCAGTCAGTCGTTCTGCAGGCAGTCCCTTCGCGGGCGGCCCCTGCCCGAAGGCTCAATCCTCGCCGGCGATGGTGTAGCCCCTGCCCCACACCGTTTCGATGACGGGCGGGACACCCGCGTCCGTCAGCTTGCGCCGCAGCTTGCAGATGAAGACATCGATGATCTTCATCTCCGGCTCGTCCCGCCCGGCATAAAGATGGGCGAGAAACATTTCCTTCGTCACGGTCATGCCGCGGCGGATCGCCAGGAACTCGAGGCAGGCATATTCCTTGCCCGTCAGCGGAACGGGCGTGCCATTGACCATCGCCCGGTGGGCGATGAGGTCGATTGTCAGCGGCCCGACCCTGATCTCCGACGGCGCCGAAGCGCGGGCCCGCCGCAGCACGGCATGGATCCGCACCAGCAGTTCGTCGCGGTGGAAGGGCTTGGTGATATAATCATCCGCGCCTTCCATGAAATTCTCGATCTTCGTCTCGATATCGCTTTCACCCGAAAGGATGATGACCGGCGTGTCGGGGCGCGCCTGGTGCAGCTGCTGCAGAACCTGCTGGCCGGGAATGTCGGGCAGCGACAGGTCAAGCACGATGACATCGAAGCGGTAGGCCCGGGCAAGGTCCAGCGCATCCTCGCCCAGCGCCGTCACATAGACGGTGAAGCCCGCCAGTTCGAGCATCCGCGACAGGGCGTCGGACAGCAGCCGGTCATCCTCCACCAGCAGCAGGCGCGTGGTGCGGCCGGGGGCCATCTGGCGGCTACGGCTGGATGCGGCGCCTGCCGGTTCCGCGCCACGTCCGCGGGCTCCGGCAAGCAGCCCGGCATTCGTCTCCGGCCCGGCGCTGCCGGCATTGCCGAGCGCAAGGCGGATACTGGCCGAAAGGTCGGCACAATGCGCTGGGCGCCGCCGTTCGTCATTGCCGATGCTGTTCATCATGTTGCTGCTCCTTGTCGTCCCTGGCCCCTGGCGATGCGGTCATGATCCCTGACGGCCCTGCCGTTCCTGATCATGGCCTTCCCGTGCGGGCTTCCGGCCGGCGTCCCTTGGTCTTCGGGGTAATTGTCTCTGCGTCCTGCTTGTCCGGGATGCTGGCGGCCTTCAGGCGATCCAGCCGCGATCGAGATCACGTGTCTCGCCCGGGCCCGGCCGGCCCGGCTGGGTCGAGGATGCCCGCCGCACCGGAACATGGTCCCGATAGACCTGGATCCGCGTGACCCTGAGGCCGGGAATGCCGGCCCGGTTGATCGAATCCTCCCAGAGGTCCAGTTCCTCGGGTGAAAGGCGGTAGCGCGCGCAGGCCTCGGCTTCCGTCAGCAGCCCGCCACGGATGGCGGCGATCACTTCCGCCTTGCGGCGCACGACCCAGCGGCGGGTGTCTGGCGATGGCAGGGACTCCAGCGTGATGGGCTTGCCATCGAAACCCTTCACCATGTGCGGACGCTCGAAATCGATGCTGGCACCGATTGCCGGAATGTCCCTGACCGAAATCCTGTTCATGTTAACACCTCGCTCATCCGACGAAGCCGATGCTTCAACGCCTACATGTCCCGGAGCGGGAGCCTCGATCCGTGGCAAAGTCCGGCCGTTGCCAGGTGATGCTTCACCCGGCCTCCTGGCCTCTCCGCTCCGGATCCGGACCCTGGCAGCCTGCTCTTGCGCCTTGCGCCCTGCTCCACCATCTGGTGTCGCATAAGCGCAGGGGCCGTGCAGCGCCCTGCTCCTTGATCACCGCGCCCTGCCTGCCTTCTCCCAAGCAACGGCCGGCTTTCGTCGGCCTTGAGCGCAGTGATGATTGTGATTACCCCAGACGCGAGGAAAAGTGGTGCAAAGCATTGTTACCCATAACGAGGCGACCGCGCCCGATGCCCCCGGAGCCTGCCCGGAAGACGCCATCGAGGCCGTCATCGCCCGCGTCTCGGCCCTGTTGCCGCCGCCTGGAACCCGGGTCGTCGTGGCGATGTCGGGCGGGGTGGATTCGAGTGTCGTGGCAGCGCTCGCCCATGCCCATGGCTGCGAGACGATCGGGGTCACGCTGCGCCTTTCCGACAGGGACGACGCCCCGAAACGCGAAGGAGCCTGCTGTGCCGGCTCCGATATCGCGGATGCCCGGGCGGTCGCCGATGCGCAGGGCTTTGCCCATTATGTTCTGGATTACGCCAGCGCCTTCCGCGCCGACGTGATGGAGGCCTTTGCGGACCAGTATCTGGCCGGCCGCACACCCGTTCCCTGCATCAGCTGCAACCAGACCGTCAAATTCCGTGACCTGCTCGGCGTGGCCGCCGATCTGGGGGCCCATGCCCTGTTGACAGGCCATTATGTGCAGCGAATCGATTCGCCCGCCGGCCCGGAACTGCACCGCGCCGCAGACCCGGCCAAGGACCAGAGCTATTTCCTGTTCGCCACGACAGCAGCGCAGCTCGGCATGCTGGGCTTCCCGCTCGGCGGGCTGGACAAGCCCTCCGTGCGGGCGCTCGCCAGCCATTTCGGGCTGCGCGTCGCCAACAAGCCCGACAGCCAGGACATCTGCTTCGTGCCCAATGGCGATTACCGCGCCATTGTGCGCCAGCTTCGCCACGGCTCCGACAGGCCCGGCGACATCGTCGACCTGCATGGCACTGTGCTGGGCCACCATGGCGGGCTGATCGGCTTCACCGTCGGCCAGCGGCGCGGGCTGGAAATCGGCGGCCAGGCCGAACCGCTCTACGTCATCCGCCTCGAACCGGAAACGAACCGGCTGGTGGTCGGCCCGCGCGCCGCGCTCGCCGTCTCGACCGTCTGGCTCGACGGGCTGAACTGGCTTGCCGGACCGATCCCGCCGGATGGGCTGGACGTGGAGGTGAAGCTGCGCTCCATGGCGCCGCTGGCGCGCGCGCGCCTGCTTGCGGCTGATCCGCATTCGACTGACCCGGATTCAGGAAACCGGCCCCGCCTCGCCTTCCCCGAACCGCAATATGGGGTCGCGCCCGGCCAGGCGGCAGTCTGCTATGCGGGAAGCCGCGTGCTCGGCGGCGGCTTCATCGCCGCCGCCGCCTGAACGGTTTCAACAAGCCGGCGTCAGGAAAGGCCGCGCGGCTTCAGGGTCGCGAGAAAGGCCTTGAAGCTGTCGTCCAGCGGATCCTGCGGGGACACCAGCACGCTGTCCGAAAGGGCAAAGGCCTCCCCCTTCTGGAAGAGGCCGATCGCCAGCCGGTAGCTGCGCGTACCAATGGCCACGCACGCCAGCGCGGCTTCCACATCCTGCGGGTAATGGCCTTCGCGCAGATAATCGATCGCCACATGGCCGACCATCACGCGGACATGGAATCCATCCGGCAGCTTTTCGCGCGCATGCCAGTGGAAGCGCACGCGCGCCTCTTCGATCAGCCGGGCGATCGCCACATTGTTCAGATGGGCGTTGGCGTCCATGTCGCCATAGCGGGTCGGCAGGGTCGAACGGAGCGGATAGCTGGCGGCATCGAGCCGCCAGGCTTCGGATTTCAGCGCCATTGCACGCGAACCGGCAGCGTCTTCAGGCCGCTGACGAAATTGGCGTAGCTGAGCTTCGGCTCGCCATCCGGCTCCAGCAGGCGGATCTTGGGCAGCAGTTCCTCGAACAGCACCCGCAGTTCCAGCCGTGCCAGGTGCATGCCCAGGCAGATGTGCCCGCCATTGCCGAAGGCGATGTGCGGGTTGGGGTTGCGGTCGGCCCGGAAGGTGAAGGGGTCCTCGAAGACGGCCTCGTCGCGGTTGCCCGACCAGTAGAAAAGCGCCAGCCCGTCGCCCTTGCGGATGGTCTTGCCGCCCAGTTCGGTATCGGCGGTGGCAGTGCGCATGAAATGCTTCACCGGTGTCGACCAGCGGATCGATTCCTCGACGAACGACGGCACCAGCGACAGGTCCGCCTGCACCTTGGCCAGTTCGGCCGGGTTCAGGGCCAGCTGCTCGAAGCCGGCCGAAGCGGTCGAGCTGGTGGTGTCATGCCCGGCGGTGGCGGTGATCACATAATAGGAAAGCGCCTCGCGGTCCGGGATGGGCTGGCCGTCGATGGTGCCGTTGGCGATCACGGTCGCCACATCGTCGCGCGGGTTGGCGCGCCGGTCGGCGATGACGGCGCCGAAATACTGGAAGAAGACCTGGGCCATGGCCAGCATGTCGACCGAGGCATTGCCCGAGGCTTCCGCCCCGCCGATGCCCGTCGTCAGGTGCTGGGACCGGGCGACGACATCGGGGTCGGTCGCGCCGAAGGTTTCCTGCGTCAGCTTCAGCATCATCGGCGCATCCTCCTCGGGGATGCCGAGGATCGCCATGATGACCTTCAGCGGGTACCAGAGCGCCACTTCGTTCACGAAGTCGAGCGTCTCGCCCTTTTCCTGCATCAGCTTCACATGGGCACGGGCGATGTCCCGCACCTGGCCTTCCAGCTTGCGCTTCACCGAACTCGGCTGGAACCAGGCGTTCGTCACCTGCCGCAGCTTGCGATGCTCGGGGTCGTCGAGATCGACGAGCGTCCGGAAGAGGTGGGTGTCGCCCGTCATGGAGCGGATCCACTCTTCCCCCTCGATGGGCGAAAGATAGGTGCGCTCGCGGTTGATGAAGCGCTCATTCGCCTTCGAGACGGCGAGGATGTCGGCATGCCGGGTGATCGCCCAGAAGGGGCGGAAACCGCGCGGCTCCGTCCAGTGCACCGGATCCTCGCGCCGCAGGGTCGCATAATCGGCATGCAGGATATCCGGCTTCGTGTAGCTGTCGGGGTTGACGATCCGGTCGTCCAGCCGGTCGGTCGACCAGCCGGGGAATATCGTGGCAGCCTCGCTCATGCAGTCTCTCCCTCGTCTCTCCTGCCAAGCGGACTAGGCTGCGCGGGCAGGCCTTTGCAACCTGTCTAAGGGCGGGGGGCTTCAGGCTTCCCGGCCGGCCCTGCTGGCCTGCCAGAGGCATGCGGCGGCGATGATCCCGGCCCCGGCCCATGTGCGCCAGCCGACCGGCTCGGAAAAGAAGAGCCAGCCGAAAAGGGCGGCCCAGCCCAGCGCCGTATATTCGAAGGGCGCCAGCTTCTGCGCTTCGGCCCGGGCATAGGCGCGGGCGATGAACTGCAGCGCCAGCGCCCCGAACAGCCCGGCCAGAAGCAGCCAGCCCAGGTCCCTGGCCCCCGGCATCATCCGCGACGCGGGCACCAGTGCCCAGGCGAAGGGCGCCAGCACGAGCATCGGGAACACCGCGCCCAGCAGGCTGACGATGGCGGCGCCGTCGCGCGCGGCGCGCGCCCGCATCATCACCAGCGAAAGGGCGTAGGTGAAGGCGCCGCCGAGGACCGCCGCGATCCCGGCGATGCGGGCGGTGTCCAGCCCGGCGATATCGCCACCGGCCGCCACCAGCACCCCCAGAAAGCCGAGCGCCGCCGCCGCGAGGCTTGCCCCCTCCATGCGCTCCTTCAGGAACATCGCGGCCAGTGGCGGCACCAGAAGCGGGGCGATGAAGCTGAAGGTCACCGCCTCTGCCAGGGTCAGCCGCGTGAGCGACCAGAAGAAGAGGAAGGCCGACGCCGCGATGACCGCCCCGCGCAGGGCATGGACTGGCAGCATCTCGCGCCGGATGGCCGGCCGGCCCGAACCGGCCCAGATGGCGAAGGTGAAGCCGATGGCGACGACATAACGCCACCAGGTCGCCATCAGGACAGGGTTGCGATCGACCAGCAGGTTCATCACCGCGTCCATGGCGCTGAAGATCGCGATCCCGATGACATAGAGAAGGACCGGCCCGGCGCGCATTCCTGGCCGATGCCCGTGCGGATCAGCGATTGCAACCGCCTCGTTTCAAGGGCATTCCAGCAAGGATCGTCCGCTGCGACAGGCTACCCGGAAAGAGGTGCAGGCGGACGCCAGATGGAGGGGACGTTTTTATGGCAAAGCTACTCGGAAACCTGAACTACACCCTGCTGCTCAGCACGGTGCTGCTGCTTGTCGTGCTGTTCGGCTATCATGGCGATCTTGCGGCCCAGGGCGCACATTTCGCCAATGGGATATTCCGCTTCCTGCACGTGCTGTGCGGGATCATGTGGATCGGCCTTCTCTACTATTTCAACTTCGTCCAGATCCCGACGATGCCGAAGGTGCCGGCCGAGCTGAAGCCGGGCGTGTCGAAATATATCGCCCCCGAGGCACTGTTCTGGTTCCGCTGGGCGGCGCTCTTCACCGTGATCACCGGGCTCGTCGTCGCCATGCTCTCGGGCTATCTCGTCGAGGCGCTGACGCTCCAGCCCGGCAGCCGGGTCATCGGGCTTGGCATGTGGCTTGCCCTCGTCATGGCGTTCAATGTCTGGTTCCTGATCTGGCCGAACCAGAAGAAGGCGCTGGGGCTCGTCGCCGCCGACGACGCGACGAAGGCGAAAGCCGCCACCACGGCGATGCTCTTCTCGCGCACCAACACGCTTCTGTCGCTGCCCATGCTCTACTGCATGGTGACGCAGGGCTTCCTCGGCGGGGCCTGATCTGCCGAGTCCCCGGCCGCCCTGCCTGGCAGGGCGGCCGGGTCGGAGAATCCCGGAGAATCAAGGCGAAACCGGCTGTACGCCGGCCCCCCCTGCAATTTCGCAGTCGATGCGCCATCTCGCCGCGCGGGGCGCGGGCAGCAATTTTGCTGCGCCAAGCGCCCGGAACTGTTCGCGAAAATTGACCCAAACCGATAGCGGCGCGACAGCAAGTGACCGGATTTCTGAACGCCGCGTCGCGCCAGCCCCCTTCACTTCCTCGTAACTTTCCCTATGAGCGTGCCGCACGGAAAACCACGCACAGCATGGGATAGAAACGTCTGATGGGAACTCCGCCGAACCAGGGCCTGTACGATCAACGCAACGAGCATGACGCCTGCGGCGTCGGCTTCATCGCGAATATCCGTGGCGAGAAATCGCACGAGACGATCGGGCGCGGTCTGGAGATTCTCCTCAACCTCGACCATCGTGGCGCGGTCGGGGCTGACCCGCTGCTGGGCGATGGCGCCGGTATCCTGATCCAGATCCCCGATGCGCTGTTGCGCGACTGGGCGACAAAACAGGGTCTCGAACTGCCGCAGCCGGGCGATTATGCGGTCGCCATGTGCTTCCTGCCGCGTGATCCGCGTGCGCGGGACTTCACCGTCGCCCATTTCGAGCAGTTCATCGCCAAGGAAGGCCAGAGGCTGATCGGCTGGCGTGACGTGCCCGTCACCACCGAAGGCCTCGGCAAGACGGTGCTCGAGGAAATGCCGGTGATCCGCCAGGCGATCGTCGCCCGCAGCGCCAGCTGCCCCGACGAAGCCGCCTTCGAGCGCAAGCTGCTGTCGATCCGCAAGCAGACGCAGAATCCGCTGCGGACGCTCGCCGAGAAGAACGGCATCCCCGGCCTCGACGAGCTTTACATGCCGTCCTTCTCGACGCGCACCATCGTCTACAAGGGGCTGCTGCTGGCAGGCCAGGTCGGCAGTTTCTACGATGATCTGCGCAACCCGCTGACGACATCGGCCATCGCGCTCGTTCACCAGCGCTTTTCCACCAACACCTTCCCGTCCTGGAAGCTGGCGCACCCCTATCGCTTCATCGCCCACAATGGCGAAATCAACACCGTGCGCGGCAACGTCAACTGGATGAACGCCCGCCGGCGGACGATGGAATCCGACCTGATCGGCCCGGATCTCGACAAGATGTGGCCCCTGATCCCGCACGGCCAGTCCGATACCGCCTGCCTCGACAATGCGCTCGAACTGCTGGTGGCGGGCGGCTACAGCCTCGCCCATGCGGTGATGATGCTGATCCCGGAAGCCTGGGCCGGCCACACCACCATGGACCCCAAGCGCCGGGCCTTCTATGAATATTATGCCGCCCTGATGGAACCATGGGATGGTCCGGCCGCCGTCGCCTTCACCGATGGCCGCCAGATCGGCGCCACCCTCGACCGCAACGGCCTGCGCCCCGCCCGCTTCTGCGTGACGGATGACGGCCATGTGATCATGGCCTCCGAAAGCGGCGTCCTGCCCGTCGCCGAGGAGCGCATCGTCCGCAAGTGGCGCCTGCAGCCGGGCAAGATGCTCCTCATCGACATGGAAGAGGGCCGCATCATCGAGGACGAGGAAATCAAGGGCCAGCTGGCTTCCGCCAAGCCCTATGAGAAGTGGCTGGAATCCGCCCAGTACAATCTCAAGGACCTCGAGGTGGTCGAGGCCATCGAGCCACCGATGCCGAACGATCCGCAGTCGCTGCTCGACCGGCAGCAGGCCTTCGGCTTCACCCAGGAAGACGTCTCGAAGTTCCTGGAGCCGATGGCCCGGAACGGCGACGATCCCATCGGTTCCATGGGCACCGATACGCCGATCGCGGTGCTTTCCAGCCGCCCGCGCCTGCTGTTCGATTATTTCAAGCAGAATTTCGCCCAGGTGACCAACCCGCCGATCGACCCGATCCGCGAGGAACTGGTGATGAGCCTCGTCTCGATGATCGGGCCGCGTCCGAACCTGCTCGGCCACGAGGCCGGCACGCACAAGCGGCTCGAAGTTGACCAGCCGGTCCTCACCAACGCCGATCTCGCCAAGATCCGCTCGGTCGAGACGGCGCTCGATGGCGCCTTCCGCACCGCCACCATCGACACCACCTGGGATGCCGCCTCCGGCGCCGAGGGCCTCGAACTGGCGATCAAGGAAATGTGCTGGGCGGCCACCGAAGCGGTGCTGGCCGACAAGAACATCCTCATCCTTTCCGACCGGGCGCAGGGGCCTGACCGCATCGCCATGCCGGCGCTGCTCGCCACCTCGGCCGTCCACCACCATCTGGTGCGCCAGGGCCTCAGGATGCAGACCGGCCTCGTCGTCGAGACGGGCGAAGCGCGCGAAGTGCATCATTTCTGCGTGCTGGCCGGCTATGGCGCGGAAGCGGTGAACCCCTACGTCGCTCTTGAGACGCTGGAGGAAATCCGTGTCCGCCAGGGGCTGCCGCTGAGCGCCCAGGAGGTGAAGAAGAACTACATCAAGGCCGTGGGCAAGGGCATCCTCAAGGTGATGTCCAAGATGGGCATCTCCACCTACCAGTCCTATTGCGGCGCCCAGATCTTCGACGCCGTCGGCCTGTCGAGCGAATTCGTCGACCGCTACTTCTCCGGCACGGTGACGACGATCGAGGGCATCGGCCTGAAGCAGGTGGCGGAGGAAACCGTCCGCCGCCATGCCGCCGCCTATGGCGACAACCCCCTCTATCGCAACATGCTCGATGTCGGCGGAATCTACGGTTACCGAATCCGCGGCGAAGAACATGCCTGGACCCCGGCCAATGTCGCCAGCCTTCAGCATGCCGTGCGCGGCAATGACTGGAAGAGCTACGAGGACTTCGCGGCCACCATCAACGAGCAGTCCGAACGGCTGCTGACGATCCGCGGCCTGATGGACCTGAAGATGGCCAACAAGCCGCTGGACCTGAGCGAAGTCGAGCCGGCGAGCGAAATCGTGAAGCGTTTCGCAACCGGCGCGATGAGCTTCGGCTCGATCAGCCGCGAGGCGCACACCACGCTCGCCATCGCCATGAACCGGATCGGCGGCAAGTCGAACACCGGCGAAGGCGGCGAGGAGCCCGACCGCTTCCGCCCGCTGCCCAATGGCGACAGCATGCGCTCGGCGATCAAGCAGGTGGCCTCGGGCCGCTTCGGGGTGACGACGGAATATCTCGTCAATGCCGACGACATCCAGATCAAGATGGCCCAGGGCGCCAAGCCCGGCGAAGGCGGCCAGCTGCCCGGCGACAAGGTAGACAAGAACATCGCGCGTGTCCGCCACTCGACTCCGGGCGTCGGCCTCATCTCGCCGCCGCCGCACCATGACATCTATTCGATCGAGGATCTGGCCCAACTGATCCACGACCTGAAGAATGTGAATGAGCGCGCGCGCGTCTCGGTGAAGCTGGTGTCGGAAGTGGGTGTCGGCACGGTTGCGGCCGGCGTCGCCAAGGCCCGGGCCGATCATGTCACCATTTCCGGCTATGAAGGCGGCACGGGCGCTTCGCCGCTCACCTCGCTGACCCATGCCGGAAGCCCGTGGGAAATCGGCCTTGCCGAAACGCAGCAGACGCTGCTGCTGAACGGCCTGCGCAACCGCATCGCGGTGCAGGTGGATGGCGGTCTGCGCACTGGCCGCGACGTCGCCATCGGCGCGCTGCTGGGCGCTGACGAGTTCGGCTTCGCCACCGCACCGCTGATCGCGGCTGGCTGCATCATGATGCGCAAGTGCCACCTGAACACCTGCCCGGTGGGTGTCGCCACCCAGGATCCCGTGCTGCGCGCGCGCTTCAACGGCCAGCCCGAGCATGTGATCAACTATTTCTTCTTCGTCGCCGAGGAACTGCGGCGGATCATGGCCGACATGGGCTTCCGCACGCTCGACGAGATGATCGGCCGGGTCGACCGGCTCGACATTAAGAAGGCCATCCACCACTGGAAGGCCGAAGGCATCGACCTGTCGCGCCTGCTGCACCGGGTCGAACTGCCCGAAGGCGCACCCTTCAGACAGACCGAAACCCAGGACCATGGCCTCGAAAAGGCGCTCGACCGCGACCTGATCGCGGCCTCCCTTCCGGCGCTGGACAATGGCCAGTCCGTCCGCATCGAGCGGGAGATCCGCAACGTCAACCGCACCGTGGGCGCCATGCTTTCGGGCGAGGTCGCGCGGCGGCACGGCCATGCCGGCCTTCCCGACAACAGCATCCGCATCGCCTTCACGGGCGTTGCCGGCCAGAGCTTCGGCGCCTTCCTTGCCCATGGCGTGACCATGGAGCTGACGGGCGACGCCAATGACTATGTCGGCAAGGGCCTTTCCGGCGGGCGGATCGTGGTGCGGCCGCCGGCCCATGTGAACCGCGAGCCGACCGAGAACATCATCGTGGGCAACACGGTGCTCTATGGCGCCATCGCCGGCGAGGCCTATTTCAACGGCGTGGCCGGCGAGCGCTTCGCCGTCCGCAACTCGGGCGCGATCGCCGTTGTCGAGGGCACGGGCGACCATGGCTGCGAATATATGACCGGCGGCGTCGTCGTCGTTCTCGGCCGCACCGGACGCAACTTCGCGGCCGGCATGTCGGGCGGGCTGGCCTATGTCTATGACGAGGACGGCCAGTTCCGCGATCGCTGCAACACCGCCATGGTGGACGTGCTGTCCATCAGCGAAACCGAAGACGAGGTGGCCGGCAGCATCCGCCCGACGCAGCGGGGCACGGGTGTCCAGGATTATGGCATGGGCAGCATGCTCCGGCATGATGCCGAGCGCCTGCGCATCCTTCTTGAACGGCACCTGCTGCACAGCGGCAGTCCGCGGGCAAAGGCACTGCTCGACACATGGCCGCAGAGCCTTGCGAAATTCGTGAAGGTGATGCCGCGCGACTATGCCCGCGCCCTCACCCAGCTGGAGGCCGAAGCCGCTGCCGCCTCGGTCGCGGCGGAATAAGATCGGGACACCGGAGACGACAATGGGAAAGACGACTGGCTTCCTCGAATACCCCCGGCAGGACCGGAACTATGAAAAGCCCGAGGAGCGGCTGAAGAACTACAACGAGTTCGTTGTTCCGCTGCCGGAAGACAAGCTGCGCACCCAGGCGGCGCGCTGCATGAACTGTGGCATTCCCTATTGCCACAATGGCTGCCCCGTGAACAACATCATCCCCGACTGGAACAATCTGGTCTATGAAGGAGATTGGCGGAACGCGCTCGAAGTCCTGCACTCCACCAACAATTTCCCTGAGTTCACGGGCCGCATCTGCCCCGCCCCGTGCGAGGCGGCCTGCACCCTCAACATCGAGGACACGCCCGTCACCATCAAGACGATCGAGTGCGCGATCGTCGATCGTGGATGGGAAGAAGGCTGGATCCAGCCGCAGCCGCCGAAGACGCGCACCGGCAAGAGCGTTGCCGTGATTGGCTCCGGCCCGGCGGGCCTTGCCTGCGCGCAGCAACTGGCGCGCGCCGGACATCGCGTCACGGTGTTCGAGAAGAACGACCGCGTGGGCGGCCTGCTCCGCTATGGCATCCCCGACTTCAAGATGGAAAAGCATCTCATCAACCGCCGGGCGATGCAGATGGAAGCCGAAGGCGTGGAGTTCCGCACCAGCACCGAAGTGGGCGTGATGGTCTCGCTGGAGACCCTGCGCGAGAATTTCGATGCCGTCGTGCTGGCGGGCGGCGCCGAGCAGCCGCGCCCGCTCGACATTCCGGGCGCCGAGCTTTCGGGCGTGCGCTTCGCCATGGAATTCCTGACGCAGCAGAACAAGCGCGTGGCCGGGGATGACGAAGTCCGCGCCGCGCCGCGTGGCTCGATCCTGGCCACCGGCAAGCATGTCGTGGTCATCGGCGGCGGCGATACCGGCTCCGACTGCATCGGCACCTCCAACCGGCAGGGCGCGGCCTCCGTCACCCAGCTGGAAATCATGCCCAAGCCGCCGGTGAAGGAAAACAAGTCCCTCACCTGGCCGGACTGGCCGCTGAAGCTGCGCACCTCGTCCAGCCATGAGGAAGGCTGCGAGCGCGACTGGTCGGTGCTCAGCAAGCGCTTCATCGGCGAGAAAGGCCAGCTGAAGGCCATCGAATGCGTTCGCGTCGAATGGGCCGATGGCCGGATGCAGGAAGTGCCGGGCAGCGAATTCCAGCTGAAAGCCGATCTTGTCCTGCTCGCCATGGGCTTTGTCGGCCCGCGCAAGGCCGGCCTGATCGACCAGTCGGGCGTGGCGCTCGACCCGCGCGGCAATGTGCTGGCCGACACCAACGGCTATGCAACCAGCAAGGACGGGCTGTTCGCCTGCGGTGACATGCGCCGTGGCCAGTCGCTCGTGGTCTGGGCCATCCGCGAAGGCCGCCAGTGCGCCCGCGCGGTTGACATGCACCTGATGGGCGCGAGCGAACTGCCGCGCTGACCCGCCAAGACGATCCCGCAAGGGAGATTGACAGGGGCTGGCGGCGATGGCTGCCGGCCCCTTTCTGCTTCAAGGGCCGCGCACTGCAAGGGCCGCACCCGGAATAGGCAGGTGCAACCATGGCGTTTGTGCGGGCTTGCGCAGGCGCCGGCCCTTCCGCAAGACTTTCGCCATGTTCGAACCGGGCCTCATCCAGGGACTTCGCCGCGCCGTGCAGCTGCGCGGGGACCATCTCGCCGTGGTGGACGGCGCCGCGCGCTTCACATGGGCGGGGGTTGCCGACCGTGTGGCCCGCCTGTCAGCGGCCTTCCGGGCGCTCGGCCTGCAAGCGGGCGACCGCGTCGCGCTGCTCGCGCTCAACAGCCACCGCTCGCTCGAAACCTTCCTCGCCACGCTGCATGCCGGCGGCGCGGTCGTGCCGCTCAACCACCGGCTTTCGGATTCCGAGCTGGCGGCCCAGATCGCCGATTGCAGCCCCCGCATCCTGCTCCTGGGGGAAGATTTCGTGCAGCTCGCGGCCGGCCTTGCCAGCGCCGCGCCCGGCATGGCGGCGCTGATCGAGGCATCCGGCCGCGCAGCGCCCGCCCCCGGCCTTCAGCCCTATGAGCAGCTGATCGCCGCCCACGCCCCCGGCCCGGATTCCGGGCGCTGCGGCCGGGATCTGGCCTGCATCTTCTACACCAGCGGCACCACCAGCGCCGCCAAGGGCGTCATGCTCTGCCATGCCAACATCATGGCAAACACCGCCCATGTGCTGGCCAGCATCCCCATGGATACGGATTCGGTCCACCTCCACCACGGGCCGTTGTTTCACGTGGCGGCGGGGGTGCGGCTCTTTTCCGTGACCCATGCAGCGGGCAAGCATGTGTTCCTGCCCCGCTTCGTCGCTTCTGAGGTGCTGGAAACCATCGCCCGCGAAGGCGTCACCATCGCCACCTTCGTGCCGACAATGCTGCGCGCCATGCTGGATGACCCGCTGATCCGCACGGCGGACCTCTCCTGCCTCAAGCTCATCAGCTATGGCTCGGCGCCGATGCCCGAACCGTTGCTGCGCGAGGTGATGGAAGCGCTGCCCCATGTGCGCTTCGTGCAATCCTACGGCATGACCGAACTGTCGCCGGTGGCCACCATGCTTGGCTGGCGCGAGCATCTGCCCGACATGGCCGCCCGCGGCCTGCTGCGTTCGGCCGGGCGCGCCGTGACAACGGCCGAAGTCGCCATCATGGGGCCGGATGGCGCCATATTGCCCACCGGCGCCACCGGCGAGGTGGTGGTGCGCGGGCCGATGGTGATGCTGGGCTACTGGAACCGCCCCGACCTCACGGCAGAGGCGCTGCGCGGGGGCTACATGCACACTGGCGATGTCGGCTATCTCGATGCGGATGGCTATCTCTTCATTGTCGACCGGCTGAAGGACATGATCATCACCGGCGGCGAGAATGTCTATTCGCAGGAAGTCGAGAATTGCCTCGCGGCCTATCCGGCCGTCTCGCAATGCGCTGTCTTTGGCCGGCCGCACCCGCACTGGGGGGAAGCGGTGCACGCAACCGTGACACTGAAGGCCGGTGAAACGGCAACGCCCGAAGCGCTGATCGCCCACTGCCGCGCCCATATCGCCCATTACAAATGCCCGCGCACGCTGGAGATCCGCACCGCGCCCATGCCGCTGAGCGGAGCCAACAAGATCCTGAAATCGGTTCTGCGCGACGAACTTCTGGCCCGCGAGGAAACACCCCCGGCCTGAGCAGGAGAAGACCCATGCGCGAAGCCCGAACGGACGACTGGCAGGAGATCGGCGCAACCATCGGCGCGGCCTTCGCCGAAGACCCCGTCGCCAGCTGGACATTGGGCGCACCTGCCATGATCCGCGAGGCCTTCACCCGCATGGCGCGCCATGTCTATCTGCCGCGCGGGCTGGCAATGCTGGAAGAGGGCAAGGGCGGCACGCTGTGGCTGGGCCCGGGCGGCCGCAAGGGCATGGCGGCATTGCCGCAACTGGGGCTTCTGGCGCGGCTGGTGCTGGCCAGCGGTCCGGGGGCCATCGGCCGGGCGCTGGCGGTGGAAAAGGTGATGGACGAAAACCGCCCCGCCTTTCCGCATTATTATCTCTTCGCCGTGGGCGTTGTGCCCGAGGCGCGCGGCCAGGGGCTGGCACGCCGCCTGATCGGGGAAACGCTGGCGCTGGCCGATCGCGCCGGCCAGCCCTGCTATCTGGAAAACAGCAACCCGCGCAATGAAAGCCTCTATCGCGGGCTGGGCTTCACCCCGCAGGCCACCTTCCACCCCGCCGGTGGCGGACCGCCTCTTACGGCCATGGTCCGCCAGCCAGGCGCGGGGCTTTCGGCCTAGCGGAAGACCGGGGCGCGCTTTTCCATGTTCGCCATCACGGCCTCGACCTGGTTGGGCGAGCCGATGAGGGCGGTCTGCTCCACCGATTCCGCCAGCAGGATTTCGGCAGCCGTCGCATGGGCGGGCAGGTTCAGCAGCCGCTTGCCGGCGCGGATGGCATCGGGGTTCTTGCCGGCGACATCGGCTGCATAGGCCAGCGCTTCGGCGCGCGGGTCGGCGCACACACGCGTCACAAGGCCAAGGCCGAGGCCTTCCTCGCCGGTGAAGATGCGGCCGCTGAAGGTCAGGTCCCGGGCCACGTCATCGCGCACCAGGCCGCGCAGCAGCACCATGCCGCCCATGTCTGGCACAAGGCCCCACTTGATTTCCATGACCGCCATGCGGGCATCCGGGGTGGCGAAGCGCATGTCGGCCCCCAGCGCCAGCTGGAAGCCGCCGCCGAAAGCGACACCGGTGATGGCCGCGATCACCGGCACGGGCACTTCGCGCCACACCAGGCAGGCCTGCTGGGCGCGGTTGGCGCCGCCCGGCGTGCGGGGCGTTTCCACCAGCCCGTCGCTGCGGCGCGAACCGCTGGCCATGCCGGCGAAGTTCGATGTGTCGAGCCCGGCGCAGAAGGCGCGGCCCTCGCCCGAAATCACGACGGCGCGCACGGCCTTGTCTTCCTTCAGCCGCTCGCCCGTCTCGATCAGGGCGGAGAACATCGCATCATCCAGCGCGTTCATCTTGTCGGTCCGGGTCAGCCGCACATCGGCGACACCGTCCCGCATTTCCACCGTCACGCGATCCGTCATCGCAAACTCCCTCCTTGCCGGGCCAGTTACAGGCCCTGATCTATGCAAGAGGCAGCCTGCCCTGCCACCGGCTTAATATCGCAGGTGGCAGGCTGTCGCAGGCCTCAGCGGAAGAGCAGCACCGGAATGGCGCAGGACCGGACCATGGCCGTGGTCGTGCTGCCCATGATCATGGTGCGCAGGGGGCTGTGGCCATAGGCGCCCATCAGCAGCATGTCGGCGCCGGTCGTGGCGATCTGGCCCGCGATCACCTCTTCCGCCTTGCCGTCGATGATGTCGACGCTGCTATTGTCCCGCGTGGCGAGCAGTTCGCGCGCCCAGTTCAGATGCGATGCCTGCGCACCCTCCTCGCGGCCGGCCATCACCACATGCAGCCGCAGGTCCGCGAACAGCGGCGAGCTTGCGGCATGGGCCACAGCCTTGCGCGAACTCGGCCCGCCATCGAAGGCGACGAGGATGGTCGTGGGCTCGGCGAACGCGCGCGAGGCGACGAGCAGTGGCCGGATCGACTGCCGCGCCACGCGCTCGACCTTGCTGCCCAGATGGCCCCTGGCGAAATCGGCCGATGCGCCACGCTTGCCGATCACGACGAGGTCGGCCGCTTCCTCATGCTCGATGATGGTCTCCACGATGCCGCCGTGCCTGTGGGTCAGGGTCACGTCGGCCATGCCGAGTTCCGCGAGGTGGCTTGCGGCCGCTGCCAGCAGGGCGCGGCCCTTTTCCTGTGCCAGCCAGCCTTCCTGCTCCTCGATTTGCACCAGCTCTTCCATCAGGGCCGATTTCGCGCCCAGCCCGACAGCGCCGGAAAGGTCATGCCGCGCCGCCACGGCATCCTTGCGCTGGATGACATGCAGCACCTCGACCGACGCGCCGAGCCGCCGGGCCGCCCAGGCTGCATGGTCGATCACGCTGGTCGCATAGAGGGAGGCATCGATGGCCGCCAGGATCCTGTTCATGTCCGTCTCCCCGTCAGTGCTGCATCAGCCGCGCGGCATCGGGTTTTTCCGATACGCCGAACCTGTCCACCATGGTGGCGCTGGCCTCGTTCAGGCCGAGCACCTCGACCGCCGTGCCTTCGCGCCGCAGCTTCAGCACGGCCTTGTCCAGCGCTGCGACGGCCGAAATGTCCCAGAAATGGGCTTCCCGCACGTCGATCACCACTTTCTCGACCACCTCGCGGAAGTCGAAGGCTTCGAGGAAACTGTCGACCGACGCAAAGAAGATCTGCCCCCTGAAGCGATAGGTCCGCACCCGGCCTTCGGCATCGATGGCGCTGTCCACCGCGAAAAGGCGGCTGACCTTGCTGGCGAAGAAGATGCCGGAAAGCAGCACGCCCACCAGCACGCCCTGGGCGAGATCGTGGGTCCACACCACCATCACCACGGTTGCCAGCATCACGACGCTGCTGTGCCAGGGGTTGGTGCGCAAGTCCGTCACCGAACGCCAGCTGAAGGTGCCGATGGACACCATGATCATCACCGCCACCAGCGCCGGCATCGGGATCTTCGCCACCAGCGGGCCAAGCACGACGATGAGGAAAAGCAGCACGACCCCGGCGACAAGGGCGGATAGCCGCCCCTGCCCGCCCGATTTCACATTGATGACCGACTGGCCGATCATCGCGCAGCCGCCCATGCCGCCGAGGAAGCCGGTGATGAAATTGGCGATTCCCTGCCCGCGCACTTCGCGCGGCTTGTCGCTGGGGGTGTCGGTCAGGTCATCGACAATCTGGGCTGTCAGCAGGCTTTCCAGCAGGCCGACCGCCGCCATGGCGACGGAATAGGGCAGGATGATGCGCAGCGTTTCCAGCGTGAAGGGCACATCCGGCAGGGCGAAGAACGGCAGGGACGAGGGCAGTTCGCCCATGTCCCCCACGCGGTTCACATCGAGGTTCCAGTAGATGGCCGCCGCCGTCAGCAGCACGATGGCCACCAGCGGCGAGGGGATGGCGCGGGTGAGCCTGGGGAAGAGATAGATGATGGCCAGCGCCGCCCCGACCATCGGATAGGTCAGCCAGCTGACCCCGATGAGCTGCGGCAGCTGCGCCATGAAGATCAGGATGGCAAGCGCGTTGACGAAACCTGTCATCACCGATTTCGAGACAAAGCGCATCAGCCGGTGGAAGCCGAGATAGCCGGCGCCGATCTGCAGCACGCCCATCAGGATGGTGGCGGCGAAGAGATGGCCGAGGCCATGGTCCTTCACCAGCGGCACGACGAGGACCGCGACGGCCGCCGTCGCCGCCGAGATCATGCCCGGCCGGCCGCCGACGAGGGCGGTGATGACGGCGATCGAGAAGGAGGCGTAAAGCCCGACCTTGGGATCGACGCCGGCGATGATGGAAAAGCCGATCGCTTCGGGAATGAGGGCGAGCGCCACGACGATGCCGGCGAGACTGTCGCCGCGCGGGTTGGAAAGCCAGGTGCGGCCGAAATCGCGGATTGCGGTCATGAAGAAAGAGCCATCTCGTCATCGCCTGTCGCGTTGCGGGCCGCCACAGGGTGGCCCGCGACACATCGGCGATTCAGGGTTTCCGGGGGATAGGCGCCCGGCCGAGCCACCCGGCATGCCGGGTCCGGCGAACGAGGGCGTGTTTATGGCCTGGCCGCAGGAAGCGCAACCCTGCGGGGTGCATTGGTGGCGGACGGGCTAGCCGCTCCCACTCTTAATTTCTGGGTGACGACTATCTCTGCCAATTCGTGAGCCTTCAACCCTCTCCGAAGAAGTCCTCGTCGATGCGCTTGACCTTGATCTCTCGGCTGATTCTGACTCCGACCCCATATTCAATCATCAGATCGGTCAGACGCGCGCCATCAATAAGGATCACACGCTGGGGGATTTGTTCCGCGTATTGCCGGGCGCCTGCGCTGAAATTTGAAGTTGTTACGAATACGCCTTTGTTCGCACCGAAGCCGACGAGGCTTCCCACAAAGCCCTGAACCTCTGGTCGTTGGACAGTATTCGTTGCGGCATACCGCTTGGCCTGAACATATATACGGTCGAGACCGAGCCGGTCCTCGTCAATGACCCCATCGACACCATTGTCGCCACTCTTGCCAAGCTTGAGTGCGGCGCTTTCATGCGACCCGCCGTAGCCCATCGCCACTAGCAGATCGACGATCAGTTGCTCAAAGAACAGGGGCGAGTTGTCGAGAATGCGTTGCAGGAGTTCGCCACTCAACGCCGAGTGCAAGACTGCCTGAGCCGCATCAATCTGCTCTTCCGGCGTAGCCGAGGAAGCTGATGCAGCCTCCGCTACAGGCTTTTCAGCCTTAGTCTGGCCTGCCGATCCCGCCTTTTGGAACTCGACGAAGCTGGGATAGGACTTCAGTGTCTCGTTGTCGATTGAGGCCGGGTTCTTGGCCAACAAAGCCTTGCCAGTCTCAGTGGCACGGAACACGCCACGCTGGGGGCTTTCAAGCAGCCCCGCCCGGGTCATGTATAGCTTGGCCCAATGGATACGATTGTGCAGGAGGCGCTGGCGTCCGCTGGGCAGGGGTTCCTCGCGTTCTTCCTCTGTGAGTTTGAACTGGTCGGCTATCGCGTCCGCTGCCTTGGGGACTCTCCACTCACCTTGCGCAGCGAGCTTCAGGACTGGCAGCATAAGGGTCTGATAATCTGGTACCGGCACACGATCCCCCTTTCCCGCCTGGCCTCCCACAAAGAGCATCTGATGCCAAGTGGGCGCGACTCGCTTGGGGTGGACCTGTAGGCGCGAACGCCTACACCCCTGCCTGAAACTTAAAGTCCCGATCCGAAGGCTCTCGTCCGTCCGTGTTACCTAGGCCTCGTGGACAAAGGGTATCCACAGTTTGATTGAGGCGAGCGCGACGAAGCCGAGGTAGGATTCTCGGGTCTTGTCGTACCGGGTGGCTATGCGGCGCCAGTTCTTCAGCTTGCTGAACAGGCGCTCGACGAGGTTTCGCCAGCGGTATTTCTCGCGGTCGTGCGGGATGAGGCTTCGGCGGTTGGACTTGGCCGGGATGACCGCCTCGATGCCGGCTTCGGCGATCTCCGCGCGGATGGTGTCGGCATCATAGCCCTTGTCCGCCAGCAGCGCCTCGATGCGGTCGGCCAGCATTCGGAACAGCGGCCCGAAGCCCTGGGTGTCATGCGCCTGAACCGGCGTCAGCACGAACCCGAGCGGTCGGCCGTGGCCGTCGCATCGGGCGTGGAGCTTGGTGGTGAAGCCGCCGCGCGAGCGGCCGAGGCCCTGGGCCTCTTGATCCCCCTTTTTAGGCCGACGGCACAATGATGTGCCCGGACCACCGTGCTGTCGATCATGTCGGCGGTCGTATCCCGCTCGACCATCTCGGATAAGGTCTCCAGCAGCGCGTCGAAAACGCCCATCTCCACCCATCGCCGGTAGCGCCGGAACACGCTGTTCCACTTGCCATATTCATCCGGCAAGTGCCGCCATTGCGACCCCGTCCGCGCCATCCAAAGCATGCCTTCGAAATAGAGCCGGTTGTCCTGCGAGGGCCGGCAGCCCCGTCCATGCTCGGCCGGCAACAACGGCCCGATCAGCGCCCACTCCGCATCCGTTACCCCAATCCGCTCGCCCAACGCCGCCTCCAAAAGACAGCGTTGAATCAGCGACCGAGTCCTACGTCAAGCTTTGTCCACGAGGCCTAGACTGATACCTGATCGAACGAGACGCCAGCCTGTTACCTTTCGGCTCAGGACTTTTCTAATGTTTTCAAATAGAGGTGGTGGACGCACTAGGGCTCGAACCTAGGACCCGCTGATTAAGAGTCAGCTGCTCTACCAACTGAGCTATGCGTCCATGCCGGTGACGGCTGCCGCTTGAGGCGACTGGAGGCGCGCGGTTAGCAAGGGTGGGCGGGCTTGTCCAGTGATTCGTGCATGCCGCCTCTGCGCATAGGCCCTTCCGGCCTGCCTTCCCGCCTGTCGCACGCCCCCGGCCTCAGATCTGCTTTTCCGCGCGCTGGCGGTGAATGCCCATCAGGATTCCAAAGGCGATCATCACCGTCATCATCGCGCTGCCGCCATAGCTCATCAGCGGAAAGGGTATGCCCACCACCGGCGCCAGCCCCATCACCATCATCGTGTTGATCAGCACATAGAAGAAGATCGTCATCGAAAGGCCGGCCGCCAGAATGCGCGCGAAGGTCAGCTCCGTCTTCATCGCCAGCCGCAGGCCCCAGTTCAGCAGCAGCCCATAGGCCAGCAGCAGCCCCGCCCCGCCCATCAGGCCCCATTCCTCGGCCATGGTGGCGAACACGAAATCCGTGTGCTGTTCGGGCAGATACTGAAGATGGCTCTGCGTACCGTTCAGGAAGCCCTTGCCCGAAAGCCCACCCGAACCGATCGCGATCTTCGACTGGGTGATGTGATAGCCGGCCCCCAGCGGGTCGGCCTCCGGGTCGAGGAAGATCATCACCCGCCGCTTCTGATAATCATGCAGCATCTGGTAAAGGAACGGCAGCGCCGCCAGCCCGGTGGCGCCGGGCACCAGGATCCAGCGCAGCGGCAGGCCGCCAAGGAACATCGCCGTCACCCCGCCCGCCACGATCATCAGCGACGTGCCAAGATCGGGCTGCAGCAGCACGAAGGCCGTGGGCAGGCCGATCAGCGCCAGCGGCGGCCAGATGCCGGCAAAGCGCCCGGCATAGCCGCGCGGCAGGAAATGATAGAAACGCGCGATGGCCAGCACGATGGCAAGCTTCATCAGCTCCGACGGCTGCAGCCGGATGATGCCGAGATCGAGCCAGCGCTGCGCCCCGCCGGCCACCTGCCCCAGCACCTCCACCGCGATCAGCGCCAGCAGCACCACCGCATATATGGGGTAGGCCAGCCTGAGCCATGTGCCCAGCGGCACCTGCGCCAGCAGCAGCGCCAGCCCGAGGAAGGCGGTGAAGCGCACCCCGTGGTTCAGCGCCCAGGGCGTGATGCTGCCGCCGGCCGCCGAATAAAGGACAGTGACGGAAAAGCCACCGATCAGCAGCAGCAGCAGGATCACCCCCCATGGCAGGGCGCCAAGACGCTGCGGCCAGCGCGTGTTGAGCAGCGCCCCGATCATGCGCCTGATCCTTGCGTTGGCTCTGGTGCCGGGGCGGGAGCCGGAGCGGCCGCAGCGGCCTCGGCAGCGGCCTCGGCAGCGGCGGCCGCGCGGGCGGCTTCCGCTTCGCGCGCGCGGCGTTCGGCATCGCGCGCGCCCTGCAGCCGGGCAAGATCCGCCTCGGCCTTTTCCCGGTCATAGAGGTAGGTCAGAAGATCGCGCGCGATGGGGGCAGCCGCCCCCGAACCGGAACTGCCATGCTCGACGATGATGCTGACCGCATAGCGCGGCGCCTCCACCGGCGCGAAGGCCACGAACAGCGCATGATCGCGGAATTTCCACGGCAGGCTGGCGTTGCTGCGCACGCCGCGCCGCCGTTCCGCCGCCGTGATCCGGCGCACCTGCGCCGTGCCCGTCTTGCCCGCCAGGCGCACACCCTCCACCGGGAGCCGCGCCCGGCGCGCCGTGCCGCCCGCCCCGTTCACCACATCATCCATGCCCTGTCGCACGACATCGAGATAGTCCGCCGGAATGCCAAGCGGCGCGAAAGGCGGCAGCGGCGGCCCCGCCAGCAGGCGCGGCTCGACAAGCCGCCCCGTAGCGATGCGGGATGTCATCACCGCCAGCTGCAGCGGGTTCGTCACCAGATAGCCCTGGCCGATCGACATGTTGAGCGTGTCGGCCACGCGCCAGTCCTCGTCGTAGCGTTCGCGCTTCCAGGCGGGGTCGGGCACGATGCCCCGGCGCTGCACCGGCATGGGCAGATCGAATTTGGCTTCCAGCCCCAGTTTGCGCGCCATGTCCGCAACCGCCTGCGCCCCGATGCGCCGCGCCATGGAATAGAAATAGACATTGCAACTCTGCGCGATGCCGGACCGCATGTCGACCATGCCGTGGCCGCTGCGCTTGTGGCAGTGCCAGGTGTTCCTGCCCAGCGTGTAGCGGCCGTTGCAGCCCACCCGCTCATCCGGCAGCACGCCTTCCGAAAGCGCGGCCAGCGCCGTCACCATCTTGAAGGTGGAGCCGGGCACATAGAGGCCCTGCAGCGTCTTGTTCAGCAGCGGGTTGCGCTCATCGGCCTGAAGCGCCTTCCACAGCCGCGACGGGATGCGGTTGGAAAAGATGTTGGGATCGAAGGACGGAAGGGAGATCAGGCACTTTATGTCCCCCGTCAGGCAATCGAGCACGACAGCGCTGACGCTCTCCCCGCCGATCCGCTCGGCGGCAAAGGCCTGGAGGCCGCGATCGATGGTGAGGCGCACGCTATCGCCCGGAACATCGTCGCGCGTGTCCAGCTCGCGCACGATGCGGCCGCGCGCGTTCACCTCCACCCGCCGCGCGCCTGGCCGGCCGCGCAGGCTGGAATCGAGCGCCTTCTCGATACCATCCTTGCCCAGCCGGAAGCCGGGCTGAAGATAGAGCGGATCGCGCTTTTCCCGATATTGTTCCGCAGTCGGCGGGCCGACATAGCCGAGCAGATGCCCGAAGGCCGCGCCATCGGGATAATGGCGCACATAGCTCTTCGACGGCCGCAGGCCCGGCATGTCGGCAAGCTCCAGGTTGATGGCCGCATAGGCTTCCCAGCCGATGTCGTCGGCGATGGACAACGCTGCCGATGGCGGCAGGTCGCACGCCTCCTCCAGAATGCGCTCCCGCTCGGCCTCTTCCAGCGGCACGAAGGCGGCCACCCGGTCGAGCGCCTGGCCCAGATCGCCGGCGAGCGAGGGCACGATCTCGACCGAATAGGCCGGGCGGTTGGTGGCGAGCGCCGCGCCTGACGCATCGATGATCCAGCCACGGCGCGGCGGAATCAGCTGCAGGGCGACCCGATTGTCCTCGGCGGCGTCGGCATAGCGGTCGGCCTCGGCGATGGAGAGATAGGCCATGCGCCCGATCAGCCCGGCGCCCGCCAGCGCCTGTATGCCGCCCAGGAAAAAGGCGCGCCTGCCGAACTGGCGCCGGCTGTGACCGTCGGCCGTCACGCCCAGCCGCTCCGCTCGATCATGCGCCGCCGCACGCGGGCGGCCAGCGCCATGGCGGGCGGGTAGGCAAGAAGGGTGATACCGGCCTGCGCCAGCATGGGCAGAAGCGGCGCGCGGTTGCCGGTGAAGCCGAGAAGCTGCCAGCCAATCACATGGCCCGCCAGCAGGAGAATGGCGGCGAACAGCCAGTCGAGTGCGAGGCTCCGCCCTTCCATCCGCGCCTCGACCAGCCGGACGGCAATGACCGAGGCCGTGAACAGGAAGCCCTGAACGCCCAGCGGCATACCGGAAACAAGATCGGCGAGCAGCCCGAGGACAAGCGCCACCAAGGCCGGCATCAGGCGCGGCTGCAGGCTGGCCCAGATGATGACGAGGAGCCAGGCGAAATTCGGCATCACGCTCCAGGCAAGCGGCAGCGGCAGGGCCATCAGCAGCATCGCCAGCAATACGGTGAAGGACGGCATGAGGCGACGAAGCCGCTCGCCTGCAGCGGCCTCGCGCGGGGTCGTCAGGCTCATGCGGGCGGCCTCGCCTGCCCGGCGGCGGGCGCCTGAGCCGCAGCAGGGGTCGGGGCGGGGGTCGGGGCGGGCGTCGCCTGCGGCACCGGCAGGTCAGGCTCGGACGGGGCCGGCTCGGCGTCCACCGGCACGGGCGGGGGCAGCCAGGGGGCTTCCACCATCACGACACCAAGGCCCGTCGGGTTGGCGAGCGGCCGTGCCAGCGGCCTGTTCCTGCCTGCGTCCACGATCACCGCCACCGGAAGGCCGGGCGGGAAAAGGCCGCCGTCGCCCGTCGTCACCAGCCGGTCGCCTTCGCGGATCCGGTCCGTGCCCGAGGCGATGTCGAAGGCGAATTCCAGCAAAGTGCCGCCGGTGCCGGTGGCAAGGCCGGTCCAGCCGGTGCGCAGAACCTTCACGGGAACGCGGCTGTTGGCATCTGTCAGCAGCATCACGCGGGCCGATGTGCGGCCCACATCCGTCACCCGGCCGGCCAGGCCGTCCGCCGCGATCACCGGCATGCGCGGGCGCACGCCCTGATCGAGGCCGGTGCTGATGACGGCGGTGCGCGCGCCCGCGCTGGCCGACATGGCAGACGCCATGGCGCTCGTCACCAGCCGGCGCTCCGGCCGCCTCAGAGCGATCAGCCGCTCCATGCGGCGCACTTCGAGGGCAAGCGCATCGGCCTTGGCCGCGCGCCGGGTCGCGGCGGCTAGCCGGGCCTCCAGAGCCCGGTTGCGCTCGACCACCGCCACATGGTCGCCCATGGTCTTGCCGATGCCCCGCGCGGCATCGACAGGCGCGCGCGCGAAACTGATGACAGGCGAAAGCGCATCCAGCGTCGCGCCACGCATGCGGCTGCCAAGTGCCGGGTTCACCCGCTCGATCACCAGCAACAGCAGCGCAAAGGCAAGCAGCATCCCCGACAGCAGCGCCCCGAGCAGGGCAAGATTGCTGTCGCGCCGGGCAAAGCTGCTGCGGCGCACACCACGGGACAGGCTGGCTGACGAGGACCGTTTCATGTCGACGAAGGAAAGCTCCTCATCGGTCGCAACGCCATGGCGCGGCGGTGGCGATCATGGACGGGGGCTGGATGCCGGCACGGGGAACCGGCCAGACAAGCCAGGCAGCGGGAACCGATGCGCCCGTAAGCGCCGCAATGCCGCAGAGCCTCAGGCACTCATCAGCACGCCCCGGTAGATGGGGTCTTCGAGCGCCCGGCCAGTTCCCAGCGCAACGCAGGAAAGCGGATCCTCGGCCACTGTCACCGGCAGGCCCGTCGCCTCGCGCAGCGCCTCGTCAAGCCCGCCCAGAAGGGCGCCGCCACCCGTCAGCACGATGCCCTGATCGACGATGTCCGCCGCCAGTTCGGGCTGGGTATTCTCCAGCGCCAGCCGCACGCTTTCGATGATGGCCGAAACCGGCTCCGACAGCGCGTCGGCCACCTGCCCCTGGTTGATGGTGATTTCCTTGGGCACGCCGTTCACGAGGTCGCGGCCCTTGATTTCCAGCACTGCGCCGATGCCATCGGCCGGCGGCAGGGCGGCGCCGATCTGCTTCTTGATCCGCTCGGCCGTGGCGTCACCGATCAGCAGATTATGATTGCGGCGGACATAGTTGATGATCGCCTCGTCCATCTTGTCCCCGCCCACGCGGACGCTGGTGGTATAGGCAAGGCCGCGCAGCGACAGCACCGCGACTTCGGTCGTGCCGCCGCCGATATCCACCACCATGGAGCCGATCGGCTCGGTCACGGGCATGCCGGCGCCGATGGCGGCCGCCATCGGCTCGAGGATCAGGTGCACCTGCGCCGCCCCGGCGTTCGAGGCGGCATCGCGGATGGCCCGGCGCTCGACAGGGGTGGAGCCGGACGGCACGCAGATCACGATTTCGGGCCAGCTGGGCAGGCGGCTGGCGCCATGCACCTTGGTGATGAAATATTTGATCATCTCCTCGGCGGTCTCGATGTCGGCGATCACGCCATCCCGCAGGGGACGGATCGCCTCGACGTTGCCGGGGGTCTTGCCCATCATCAGCTTGGCGTCATTGCCCACGGCCTTCACCTGCCGCCGGCCGTTCACCGTCTCGATCGCCACGACGGACGGTTCGTTCAGCACGATTCCGCGGCCGCGGGCATAGACCAGCGTATTGGCGGTGCCGAGGTCGATCGCCATGTCCTGGCTGAGAAAACCGAAGATGCGGTTGAAGAAGTTCACGTGGGCGACACCTTGTTCATGGCCGGGGGGGACGGATGGCCGCATCGCGACAGGGGCCTTTGCGTCCGGGCTGGGCGCTGGCTGCGGATGGTCCGGGCCGGGCGCTTCGGTGCACTGTTGCGAACTGTTGCGCGCATAGGCTGTCGCCCTTCCGCGCGCAAGGGATTCGGCCCTTTCCGGGCCTGTCTGCACTCCTGCCACGGGGCGCGGAAACAGCACGGCCTGCCGGGGCCTTGCGCCTGCCCCCCCGGCGGTGCGAAACGCTTCGGCATGCCCATCCGCCGCCTTCCCTCCCACCTGGTCGACCGCATCGCCGCCGGCGAGGTGGTCGAGCGCCCGGCGAGCGTGGTGAAGGAGCTGGTCGAGAACAGCCTCGATGCCGGCGCGCGCCGGATCGAGATCCGGCTGGAAGGCGATGCATCCGCGCTGATCCAGGTGATCGACGACGGCCAGGGCATGGAACCGGCGGAGATGCGCCTCGCCATCGAGCGCCACGCCACGTCGAAACTGCCCGGCGACGACCTGCTCGACATCCACAGCTTCGGCTTCCGCGGCGAGGCGCTGCCCGCGATCGCATCGGTTGCCCGCTTCACGCTGGAAAGCCGCCCGCCGGGGGCCGAAACGGGCTGGCGGCTGGCGCTCGATTCGGGCGCACCGCTGTTCGACGGGCCAGCCGGCATGGCGCCGGGCACGCGCATCAGCGTGGAACAGCTCTTCGGCCGGGTGCCCGCGCGCGCCAAGTTCCTGAAATCCCCGCGCACGGAAATCACCGCCGTGGCGGATGTGGTGCGCCGGCTCGCCATGGCCCACCCGCAGACAGGCTTCCTGCTGCTGCACGATGGCCGCCGCCTGATCGACGTGCCGGCGGAACCGGGCGAAGGCGTGTCGGCGCTTGCCCGGCGCGTCATTGCCCTGCTGCCCCACGGGGCCGACATGGTGCCGGTGGATTTCGAACGGCCCGATCTCGTGATTGGCGGGCTGGCGGGCCTGCCGGCGGCAAGCCGCGCCACGGCAGAGCATCAATATCTGTTCGTCAATGGCCGGCCGGTGAAGGACCGCCAGCTGGTGGGCGCGCTCCGCGGCGCCTATGCCGACAGGCTGCCATCCGGCCGCCACGCCCTTGCCGCCCTGTTCGTGAGCCTGCCCGCCCATGAGGTGGACGTGAACGTGCACCCGGCCAAGACCGAAGTGCGCTTCCGCGAACCGGCCCGCATCCGCGGCAGCCTGATTTCCGCCGTGCGCCTTGCGCTGGAAGCAGCCGGAATCCGCCCGGTCGCCTCGGCCGGGCAGGCGCTTGCCGAAGCGCTGCGCCCGGCACAGCCTTTCGCACCGGAATCGCCTGGCACTATGCCACCCGAGGGTATCGGCCCGCCCTTTCCGCCCCCGGTGGAAGGCGTCCACACCCCGCCACGCCTTGCCGAGCTTTTGCCGGTCTGGTCGGCGCCGGCCGGCCGCGCGCCGGACAGGCCGCTGGCAGACATGCCCGATGCCCCGGCCGCGCCCCATGCCGCCACCGGGTCCGGCGCTGCTTATCCGCTCGGGGTCGCGCGCGGGCAGGTGGCAAACGCCTATATCGTCGCCGAAACCGCCGATGCCCTCGTGCTGGTGGACCAACATGCCGCCCATGAACGGCTGGTGCTGGAGGCAATGCGCGGGCGGGCCGGCGATGGCCCGCCGGCTGGCCAGCCGCTCCTCATTCCCGAAGTCGTGACGCTCGACCCCATGGCCTGCGACCGGCTGGAGGATGCCGCCGCCGCCCTCGCCGCCCTCGGGCTGGAGATCGAGCGTTTCGGGCCGGATGCGATCCTCGTGCGCGCCCTGCCGGCCATTCTCGGCAAGCCGGACACGAAGGCCCTGCTGACCGATCTCGCTGATGAACTGGCCGACGGCCAGGGGCCGCGCGCGCTGGAGGACAGGCTCGACCATGTCGCCGCCACCATCGCCTGCCATGGCAGCGTGCGGGCCGGACGGGCTCTCAGCATAGCGGAAATGAACGCCCTTCTGCGCCAGATGGAGGCCGTGCCCGCCAGCGGCACCTGCAACCATGGCCGCCCGACCTTCCTGAAACTCGGCAAGGACGAACTGGAAAAGCTGTTCCACCGGCGCTGAGGGGTGCTGACTGGCGCTGAGGGGTACTGACTGGCCCTGAGTGACGCTGACTGATGTTGACCCTTTCCGCCCCTGCCCGCATTCTGAACCCGCCGGTCATGGCGCCGGCCTGTTGCGTGCACAGGGGGAAGATGAGGATGATCATGCGTGGAAAGACGGCGCGTATCGTGCTTCTGGGATCGATGCTGGCGCTGGCGGCCTGCCAGCAGGGCGAAGGCGCCGGCGAATCGCGGGACATGCCCCCGCCCGACATCTCGCCCTCGGTCGCGGTGATGCCGTCACCCGACCTTCCGGACGACCAGACGACCGCAGAACAGAAGGCAGCGCAGGAAAAGGCCGCGGCCGACGCCGGCCTGCCACCCACGGTGCAGAGCCGCACCCGCTTCACCTGCGCCGATGGCAGTGCAATCGAGCTGCGCTTCTTCCCCGAGCAGGGCGTGGCCGTGCTGCTGCGCAACGGCGGCTCGCAGGAGCTTCAGGCCGAGCCGGCGGGCGAGGCCTACCGCTATCGCGGCGACGGCGTGCTCGTGGAGGGCAAGGACAACAGCCTGAACCTGACCATCGGCACCACGCCGGACATTGCCTGCACGGCAGCGGCCGGCTGAGGCGCAGGACCGGTCAGGACGAAGGACTGGTGGAGGGGCGCAGGGCCAGAAGCCCGTAGCCCCTCCACCGGCAAAGCTTCAGGCGAATCTTCAGCGGAATCAGGCCGCGGCGAGTGCCGAACGCCCGCGCTTCACCATCAGCTTGTTGAGCGCGTTCACATAGGCGCGCGCAGAGGCGACGAGCGTGTCATTGTGGGTGCCGACACCGCGCACCGTACGACCATGCTCCGACAAGACGACCGAAACCTCGGCCTGCGCATCGGTTCCGGCCGTCACCGCCGAAACCTCATAGAGCTGGAGGATGGCGTCATCATGCTCGACCAGCTTGCGCACGGCGTTGAACAGCGCATCCACCGGGCCATTGCCCTTCGTGGCGGCCGTCACTTCCTCGCCGTCGATGCTGAGCGTCAGGATCGCGCGCTGCGGGCCGTTGGAGCCGCAATAGACTTCCACTTCGAGCACCTGGATGCGGTCATGCCCGCGCAGCACTTCGTCATCCACCAGCGCCACGATGTCCTCGTCGAACACCTGCTTCTTGGCGTCGGCCAGATCCTTGAAGCGCTTGAAGGCGTCGAGGAATTCATTGTCGGACAGGTCATAGCCCATGCTCTTCAGCTTGTCGCGGAAGGCCGCGCGGCCGGAATGTTTGCCCAGCACGAGGCTCGACTGGCCCTGCCCCACGGATTCCGGGGTCATGATCTCGTAGGTGGAGCTGTCCTTCAGCATGCCATCCTGGTGGATGCCGCTTTCATGGGCGAAGGCATTGGCGCCCACGATCGCCTTGTTCGGCTGCACATGCATGCCCGTCACCGCCGAGATGAGGCGGCTGGCGCGGGTGATCTCGGTCGAGACGATGCCGGTGCGATAGGGCAGCACGTCATGCCGCACCTTCAGCGCCATGGCCAGTTCCTCGACAGCGGCATTGCCGGCCCGCTCGCCGATTCCGTTGATGGTCGATTCCACCTGCCGGGCGCCCGCCATCACGGCCGCCAGCGTGTTGGCGACGGCAAGGCCCAGGTCATTGTGGCAATGGGTGGAAAAGATCGCCTTGTCGGCATTGGGCACGCGGTTCAGCATGTCGCGGAACATGGCACCATAGGTTTCGGGCGTGCCATAGCCAACGGTGTCCGGCAGGTTGATGGTGCGCGCGCCGGCGTTGATCGCCGTCTCGATGGCGCGGGCCAGGAAGTCCGGGTCGGAACGGGTGGCGTCCTCGGCCGACCATTCCACATCATCGACCAGGTTGCGGGCCAGCGTCACCGATTCGCGAATCGATTCGAGCACCTCTTCGGGCGACTTGTTCAGCTTCACCTTCATGTGCAGCGGCGAAGTCGCGATGAAGGTGTGGATGCGCGGGCGAACCGCCGGCTTCACGGCCTGGGCGGCACGCTCGATGTCGGCGCGGGCAGCGCGGGCAAGGCTCGCCACGACAGCGCGCTCGCACTGGCGGGCGACGGCCTGCACGGCCTCGAAATCGCCTTCCGAGGCAATGGCGAAGCCGGCTTCGATGATATCGACGCCAAGCGCTTCGAGCTGGGCGGCGACGCGCAGCTTTTCCTCGAGGTTCATGGAGCAGCCCGGGGACTGCTCGCCATCGCGCAGCGTGGTGTCGAAAATCAGGATACGGTCGGCCATCTGTGCCTCTTCCCTTGTTCAGTCATGGATTGCCAGTCGCAACATGGGGCGTCGCGTCAACGCCACCGGCTTTGCTTAGCGCATTTCTTTGCGAAGTGCCCGTCCGGGCAATGACCCTCAGGCGCGATGCAGGCAAGCCACAGCCAGCCAATGCGCGCCTAAGGGCGCGTAAGTCGTAGCAGGCGGATGGCGGCCAAGGCTGACATGATGCATGCCGCATAACAAAGACAGGGCGCGCCTGTAAAGCGTGGCGACGGCCGATGCCTTATCCGCTCAGATCTCTTGCTTCGATCTGTTGCTTCTCAGGGGTATGGGGGGCGCGGCGTTGTCAATCCTGCCGCCGGCCCTTAAGGGGCACGCAACATCAACCCTGCGCAAGCAGCAGCTCCGGTACAGCCATGTCTCTCATCGTGATGAAATTCGGCGGAACCTCCATGGCCGGGATCGAACGGATCCGCGGCGTGGCGGCCCGCGTGAAACGCGAGGCGGAGGCCGGCAACCAGGTGGCGGTCGTGGTGTCCGCCATGGCCGGGGAAACGGACAGGCTCGTCGGCTTCTGCAAGGAAGCCTCGCCGCTGGCCGATCCGGCCGAATATGATGTCGTCGTCGCTTCGGGCGAGCAGGTGACATCGGGCCTTCTCGCCATCGTGCTCCAGTCCATGGGCGTGAAGGCGCGCTCCTGGCTCGGCTGGCAGCTGCCCGTCCACACCTCCGGCAGCCATTCCAAGGCCCGCATCCATGATGTCGGCACCGATGCGCTGCGGGCGGCGCTGGCTGCGGGCGAAGTTGCCGTCATTCCCGGCTTCCAGGGGCTGACGGACGACGGTCGCGTCACCACTCTGGGCCGCGGCGGCTCTGACACCTCGGCCGTGGCGGTGGCGGCGGCGCTGAAGGCCGACCGCTGCGACATCTATACCGATGTCGAGGGCGTCTTCACCACCGATCCGCGAATCGTGCCGAGGGCGCGCAAGCTCTCGAAGATCACCTATGAGGAAATGCTGGAACTCGCGAGCGTCGGCGCCAAGGTGCTCCAGACCCGCTCCGTCGAGCTGGCGATGAAGGAAAAGGTTCGCGTGCAGGTGCTGTCCAGCTTCTCGGACGAGCCCGGCACCCTTGTTGTCGATGAGGATGAAGTCGTGGAACAGGAACTGATCGCAGGCGTTGCCTATGACCGCAACGAAGCCAAGGTGACGTTGATTTCCGTGCCGGACCGTCCGGGCGTCGTTGCCACCATCTTCGGCCCGCTGGCCGATGCCAACATCAACGTCGACATGATCGTCCAGAACATCGCCGCGGACGGCCGGACGACCGATGTGACCTTCACCGTGCCGCGCACCGAACTGGCGCGGGCCAAGGCGGTGCTCGAAGCCAATCTCGGCGCCATCGGCTATGAACGGCTGGACATCAACGACGAGGTCGCCAAGATCTCGGTCGTCGGAGTTGGCATGCGCAGCCATGCCGGCGTTGCCGCCACCATGTTCCGTTCGCTTGCCGAGCGTGGCATCAACATCCTTGCCATCACCACCTCCGAGATCAAGGTCTCGGTGCTGATCGCCGAGGAATATCTGGAACTTGCCGTGCGCGTCCTGCACACGGCCTATGGCCTGGACGCCGCCGCATGAGCATGGCCGAAGGCGCCACGCCCCGGCTCGATGCGCTGACGACGAAGGGGCGCGCCTTCCTCGGCACACGCCATGCCATCCTTGCCGGCGCGATGAGCTGGGTGTCGGAACGGCATCTCGTCTCGGCCATCTCGAATGCCGGCGGTTTCGGCGTGATCGCCTGCGGGGCCATGCCGCCCGAGCTTCTGGCGGCCGAAATCGCCGCCACCGCCGCGCTGACGGACAAGCCCTTCGGCGTGAACCTTATCACCATGCACCCGCAGCTGATGGAGCTGATCGCGGTGTGCCGCACCGCCGGCGTGAGCCATGTGGTGCTGGCCGGCGGTCTGCCGCCCGGCCCGGCCGTCGCCGCCATCCGCGAATTCGCAAAGCTCATCGCCTTCGCCCCCAATCTTGCAGTGGCGCGCAAGCTGCTGCGCTCGGGTGTCGATGCGCTGGTGATCGAGGGTTCCGAAGCGGGCGGCCACATCGGCCCCGTGAGCCTTGCCGTCCTTGCCCAGGAAATCCTGCCCGCCCTGCCCGAGGCAACCATCTTCGCCGCTGGCGGGATCGGCCGGGGCGAAGCGATTGCCGCCCTTGTCGAAATGGGCGCAGCCGGCGTGCAGCTGGGCACGCGCTTTGCGGCATCGGCCGAATCCATCGCCCACGAGGCCTTCAAGAAGGCCTTCCTGCGCGCCCCAGCGCGCGATGCCGTCGCTTCCGTCCAGCTTGATCCGCGCCTGCCCGTCATTCCCGTCCGTGCGCTGCGCAACGCCGGGTCAGAGGCCTTCATGGCCAAGCAGCGCGAGATGGTGGCGAAAATCGAAGCCGGCGACGTGGCGCTGGCCGAAGCCCAGCTGGAAATCGAGCATTTCTGGGCCGGGGCGCTCAGGCGCGCCGTGATCGACGGCGATGTCGAGAATGGCTCGGTGATGGCTGGCCAGTCCGTCGGCATGGTGACGGCCATCGAGCCGGTCGCCGACATCATGCACAGCCTTGTCACCGAAGCCGAGGCGGCGCTGGCGCGCCACATGACGCCGGACGGGACAACGCGCTGATGCCGGCCGGCAGCGCACGCGAGCTGCTGCGCCGCCTTCATGATGTGATGGCGGCCCGAACCCCCACCCAGGCCAAGCTGGACCAGGTGGCGGAGCTGATCGCCGATGCGCTGGAATCCGAGGTGGCCTCAGTCTATCTGCTGCGGGACGGCATGCTCGAGCTGTTCGCCACGCGCGGCCTGCTGCAGAGCGCCGTGCACGTCACGCGGCTGGCGATAGGCCAGGGCCTTGTGGGCACCATCGCCGAAAACCGGTCGCCGCTGAACCTCGCCGAAGCAAGCCTGCACCCGCGCTTCGCCTATCGCCCGGAAACCGGCGAAGACCGCTTCCACAGCTTCGCCGGCGTTCCCATCATCCGGCGGGAGCGAACGGTCGGCGTGCTGGCAGTCCAGCATGTGCAGCCGCGCGACTATGACGATGTCGAGATCGAGGCGCTGCAGACGGTGGCGATGGTGCTGGCCGAACTGATCGCGGCCGCCGGCCTCGTGGACGAGACGGACGCCGCCGCGCGCCCGGTTCGCGATACCGCCCCGCTCAGGCTGGCCGGCCTGAAGCTGGTGGATGGCATGGCGCGTGGCATAGCCGTCTATCACCAGCCGCGCGTGGTGATCACGCGCACCGTTGCCGAAGACGCCGCAGAGGAACACGCACGTCTGAAGGTGGCCTTCCAGAAGATGCGCGAGGAAATCGACCAGATGGTCAGCCGCGCGGAATTCGCCGGCCCCGGCGACCATGAGGACATCCTCGAAACCTACAAGATGTTCGCGCTGGACGAAGGCTGGGCGCGACGCATCCAGGACGGCATCGACGGCGGCCTGACGGCCGAGGCCGCGATCGAGGCCGTCGCCCAGGCCCAGCGCATCCGCCTGGGCGCCGCCACCGACCCCTATCTGCGCGAGCGGCTGCACGATCTCGAGGATCTCTCGAACCGGCTCATCCGTATCGTGTCTGGCCAGTCGGGCACGGCGGCGCAGCGCGGCCTCAGGGAAGACAGCATCCTCATCGCCCGCAACCTCGGCCCGGCCGAGCTGCTGGAATATGACCGGCGCTTCCTGAAGGGCGTGGCGCTGGAGGATGGCTCGCTCACTGCCCATGTCACGATCCTTGCCCGCGCCATGGGGGTGCCGCTTCTCGGTCGCATCCGGGATCTGCGCGAACAGGTGGCGGAAGGCGACCCGCTGCTCCTCGATGCGGGTGCGGGCGCGCTTTTCGTCCGCCCAACCCAGCCCGTCATCGCCAGCTTCCTCGCCCAGACGGCGCTCAAGGCACGCAAGCAGGCCGAATTCGCCAAGCTGCGCGACCTGCCCGCCGTCAGCCGCGACGGCGTGCGCGTGAAGCTGATGATGAACGCGGGCCTGCGCTCCGACCTTCCGGCGCTCGACCTGACGAACGCCGACGGGATCGGCCTCTTCCGCACCGAGTTCCAGTTCCTCGTCTCGGCGACGCTGCCACGCAAGGGCCGGCAGGTTGCGCTCTACCGCGATGTGCTGGAGGCTGCGGGCGACAGGCCGGTCGTGTTCCGCACAGTCGACATCGGCGGCGACAAGGCGGTGCCCTATGTGGATGGCCGCGGCGAACGGGATGAAAACCCCGCCATGGGCTGGCGCGCGCTGCGGCTGGCGCTGGCGCGCTCCGGCCTGCTGGCGGCACAGGTGCGGGCGCTTCTGGAAGCGGCGGCCGGGCGCACGCTTCACCTGATGTTCCCCATGGTGGCGGAACCCTGGGAATTCGACGCCGCCTGCCGCATTGTCGAGGACCGGCGCGCAAAACTGGCGGCGGCGGGAATCCCGCACGCGCAGGACGTGCGCTACGGCACCATGCTGGAAGTGCCGGCGCTCGCCATGGTCCTTGACGAGCTGCTCCCCCGGCTCGACTTCCTGTCGATCGGCACCAACGACCTGACCCAGTTCCTGCTTGCGGCAGACCGGGGCAACCCCAAGCTTGCAGACCGCTATGACTGGCTGTCGCGCGCGGTTCTGCGCTTCCTGAAGGCAGTGGTGGACCAGACAGCCGATTCCGGTGTTCCGCTCAGCGTGTGCGGCGAAATGGGCGGCCGGCCGCTGGAGGCGCTCGCTCTCATCGCGCTGGGTGTCGAGCGCCTCTCGATCACGCCGGCAGCCATCGGCCCGATCAAGGCGATGGTCCGTTCTGCCCATATCGAGCCGCTCCGCGCGGCCATGACCGAATGGCTGATGACACCGGGAACGGACATCCGGCGCGAGCTTTCGGCCATGGCCGAAGCCCAGGGGCTAAGGATGAACTAGCGCCAGGAGCCGGCCTGAAGCGCGCAGCCCTGCCTTTCGTGTCAGACCGGAGAGCCTGTGGGTTTCAGGAAGGAAAATCCGCGCTGCGATGTCTGCAGACGCTACAGGATTCAGAAGGCGACCGAGCCGCCCAGGAAGACCGCGCGATCATCCTTGTTCGGATCGAGCGGGGTGAGGTTTTGCGGCGCCATGCGATAGCGGACACTGCCGCCCACCGAAATCTGCGGCGAGAGAGTCAAGGCGCCGCTCGCTTCCACGGCATAGCGCGGATCAGGCAGGACGCCCGTTGGCAGCAGGTCCTGTTCCTCGCGTGCGGCAGAGGCGACGATCCCCGTGCGCCAGTTGCGGGCGGCATAGCCAAGGCCGACGTCCACGCCTTCGGTGCTGCGGCCGCCGATGCCCGTATCCATGCGGCTGACACCACCCGAGACGGAGAAGCCGCGATAGGCAACCGAGACATCGACATCATAGCCACGCGGCGTGAGCGCCTGATCGGCGGCAATGGCCCGCGCGGCTGCTGTCGCGGAGCTGGCCTTGGGCGTGATATTGCGCGCCGTCATGCCGAGGGAGACGCCACGGTTGCCGCTGCGCGACGGCGTGAAGCGGAATTCGCGCTCGACCGTCTGCACCTGGCTGCTGGGCACGCGGCCCGGCGCGGTGAAGGCGAAACGGCTGACATCGAGGCTGATCGGCTGAAGGGCGAGCGCCCGTGACTTTACCTGGAAACCGGCCGGTGTCTGCTCGCTTGTCACCTGCGGCTTCAGCGTCTGGGTGCTGGCAGCCGAAACAGGTGAGGCGGCAAGGCAAAGGGCAGGCACAGCGAGGCCGCACGCGCGCATGGCCGGCCCGGCGATGCGGGCGCCTCCTGCGGCAAGGGACTCGAAGAACCTGATCATGCTTTCCTGCTAACCCAATCCGCAGCGGATTCCCAAGAGCCGGAAACGCAATCATGGCAGAAATCTGGCCATGGTGCTGCGAATCCGCCGGTGCTGTGGCTTTTGCCCCACAGCATGTTTCAATCTGATGAATGGCCGGATGAATGGCAATTCCGTCTCCGGGCATTCTCCGGTTTCGCCAGTCGCTTCGCCAGTCGGTTCGCCAGTCGGTTCGCCGCTTCTGCCCGGGCCTTCGGGGCGTGGCAGTTGCATCACGGGCCATGCGCCCTGTATGGCCGGCCGGAAGACAGGACCGGCGGGCGTGCTTGCCCCCGGTGCGGCAGACGACGGAGCATGGCTTGACCTACGCACACAGAAGTCTTTCGGCAGCGCGCGGCAGCGCCGTCATCGGCGCCGCCCTGGCAATCGGGCTCATGCTTTCGGGCTGCGGCGGGCGCGACCGCCCGGCGGCACTGTCCCAGCAGGCAAGCATCACCACCATCGGCGTCAACAGCTATCTCTGGCGCGCCAGCCTCGACACGCTGCGCTTCATGCCACTGGCCCAGGTGGATTCGGCCGGCGGCGTGATCGTGGGGGACTGGTATCAGAACCCCTCCATCCCCAATGAGCGGGTGAAGGTGACGGTCGCCATCCTCGATGCGGCGCTCCGCGCCGATGCCGTGCGCGTCTCCGCCCAGCGCGAAGTCTTCACGGACAATCGCTGGCAGGCCGCCCCCGTCCGCGCCGGCACGGTCCAGCGGCTCGAGGAAATCATCCTGGAGCGGGCCCGGACCCTGCGCCAGGCCGATCTCGCCCGGAACTGACGGGACGGGACCGCCATGGCCGACCAGAGCCGCGACGAGAGCCGCAACGACAGCCGCTACGACAATGCGCGCGATGCGCGCTGGCAGGCCCGCTGGGAGGAGGCCGGCGTGTTCCGCGCCGCCGACGAAAGCGGCAAGCCGAAAACGATGATCCTCGAGATGTTCCCCTATCCATCGGGGCGCATCCACATGGGCCATGTGCGCAATTACACCATGGGCGACGTGCTTGCCCGCGCCCGGCGCATGCAGGGCCATGCCGTGCTGCACCCCATGGGCTGGGACGCCTTTGGCATGCCCGCCGAAAACGCCGCCATGGAGCGCAAGGTGCATCCGGGCGAATGGACGCGCGCCAACATCGCCACCATGCGCCAGCAGCTGAAGCGCCTGGGCCTGGCGATCGACTGGTCACGCGAATTCGCCACCTGCGATCCTGACTATTACGGCCATGAACAGGCGTTGTTCATCGACCTGTACGAAGCCGGCCTCGTGGACCGCCGCGACGCCTGGGTGAACTGGGACCCGGTGGACAACACCGTGCTCGCCAACGAACAGGTCATCGACGGGCGCGGCTGGCGATCCGGCGCGCTGGTCGAGCGGCGCAAGCTCACTCAGTGGTTCCTGAAGATCACCGCCTTCGCCGATGAACTGGCGGCGGATCTCGCCACCCTCGACCAGTGGCCGGAAAAGGTCCGGCTGATGCAGGAAAACTGGATCGGCAAGTCGAAGGGCCTGAAGTTCCGTTTCCGGATCGAAGCGCCGCTGCCCGGCGGGCCTGACGGCTTCGACGTCTTCACCACCCGGCCCGACACGCTGTTCGGCGCCAGCTTCGCCGGCATCGCCATCGACCACCCGCTCGCCGTGGCCGTGGCCGAGCGCAGCGCCGAAGCCGCCGCCTTCATCGCTGACTGCCGCGCCAGCGGCACCGCCGCCGAGGAACTGGAAACGGCCGAGAAAAAGGGCTTCGACACCGGCCTGTCGGTCGTCCACCCGCTCGATCCGTCGCGCCGCCTGCCCGTCTTCATCGCCAATTTCGTGCTGATGGATTATGGCACCGGCGCCATCTTCGGCTGCCCGGCGCACGACCAGCGCGACCTCGACTTCGCCCGCAAATACATGCTGCCGGTGCCGCGCGTGGTCGCCGCCGCCGGAGAAGAAACCCTGCCTATCGGGGACGAGGCCTATACCGGCCCCGGAAAGCTCATCAATTCCGGCTTCCTCGACGGCATGGAGGTGGAAGCCGCCAAGGCCGCCGTCATCGCCCGCGCCGAAGCGGAGGGCTGGGGCAAAGGCACCACCATCTTCCGCCTGCGCGACTGGGGCGTCTCGCGGCAGCGCTACTGGGGCACGCCCATCCCCATCATCCATTGCGACGGCTGCGGCCCGGTTCCCGTCCCGCGTGCGCAATTGCCCGTGGTGCTGCCCGAGGACGTGAGCTTCGACCGGCCCGGCAACCCGCTCGACCGCCACCCCACATGGCGGCATGTCGATTGCCCGTCCTGCGGCAAGCCCGCCCGCCGCGAGACCGACACGCTCGACACCTTCGTCGATTCCAGCTGGTATTTCCTGCGCTTCGCTTCCCAGCCCGCAGACCGCCCGTTCGACCGGGCGGAAGCGGAATCCTGGCTGCCCGTCGCCCAGTATATCGGCGGGGTCGAGCATGCGATCCTGCACCTGCTCTATTCCCGCTTCTTCACCCGCGCGCTCGCCTCGATCGGCAAGATCGGAATCACCGAGCCCTTCCGCGGCCTGTTCACGCAGGGCATGGTCACGCACGAGACCTACAAGGGCGCCGAAGGCCAGTGGCTGGAACCGGGGCAGATCGAAAAGCGCGGCGAGGCCGCCATCGAGATCGCGACCGGCGCGCCCGTCAATGTCGGCCGCACCGAAAAGATGTCCAAGTCGAAGAAGAATGTCGTCGACCCGGACTCCATTCTCGACCGCTATGGCGCCGACGCCGTACGCTGGTTCATGCTGTCCGACAGCCCGCCCGAGCGCGACCTCGCCTGGTCCATGGCCGGGATCGAGGGCGCGCACCGCTTCGTGCAGCGGCTGTGGCGTATCGCCCGGCTGGCCAGCGAAGGCGGCGAAGGCCGCGACGAAGCGCTCGACAGGTTGCTCCACAAGGCCATCGACGGCATCACCCAGGATATCGACCGGCTGCAGTTCAACAAGGCCGTTGCCCGCGCCTATGAGCTGGCGAACGCCATCGAGAAGGCGAAGCCCGGCGCCAGCCGCACCGAAGCCGGCGAGACCCTGCTGAGGCTGGTGGCGCCGATGGTGCCCCATGTCGCCGAGGAAGCCTGGGCCATGCTGGGCAAGACGGGGCTGATCGCCGATGCGCCCTGGCCAGTGGCCGACCCGGCGCTGCTGGTGGTCGACGAGGTGACCTACGCCATCCAGATGAACGGCAAGCTGCGCGACACGCTCAGCCTGCCCAAGGGCCTGCCCCGGCCGGATGTGGAAGCCGCAGCCCTTGCCAGCCCGAAGGTGCAGCAACTGGCTGCCGGCGCCACGCCGAAGAAGGTGATCGTGGTGCCCGACCGTCTGGTGAACATCGTCCTGTGAGGCGGCCTGTGAGGCATCTGGCGGCCCTTCTGCTGTTGCTGGCGCCGCTGGCCCTTGCTGGCTGCCAGCTGGCGCCGGTCTATTCCGGCGGCTCGGCGGGGCCGGCGCAGGCCCTGCTTGGGTCGATCGAGGTTGCCCCGATTCCGGATCGCATCGGCTTTCTGGTCCATGACCGCCTGGTCCAGCGGCTGCAGCCGGCGGGCAGCCCGCGCTTCCGGCTCGACGTGGCGCTCGACGACCGGATCGAGGGCTTCGGCGTGCGCGGCGACAACTCCATCATCCGCGAACGGCGCACACTGCGCGCGCGCTACCGGCTGGTGGACATGACGACAGGCGCGACCCTGCTCGACACGACGGCAAGTGCGGATGCCGGAATCGATGTCGTCTCATCGGAATATGCCGTGGTGGCGGCCGAGACGACCGCTGTCGAAAGGCTTTCGACCGACGTCGCGGACCAGATCGTCGCCCGCATCGCCCTTCTGGGCAGCACCAGTCCGGAAAGCGCGGCGACCGCGCCGCCGCAAGGCCCGGAATGACCGCCCTGAAGCGCGACGGGTTCGCCCGCGCGCTGGCGCGCTGGGACGAGGCTATCCGCCTGCTGCTCGTGGCCGGGCGCGACGAATCCGGTATCCGCGATGCCGCAACGCAGGCGCAGGCGGCGCTTGCCGACCCGGCCGACCCGATGGCGGTCACCGACCTGACGCCCGAGGAACTGCGCGCCGATCCCGGCCGCCTGGCCGACGAGGCGGCCTCGGTCTCGATGTTTGGCGGGCGCAGGCTCATCCGCGTGACCGGCGCCGGGGAAAATTGCGCCGAGGCCGTGCGCCTGCTGCTGGCCGCCCCCGCCGCCGGCAACCCGGTGGTGATGACGGCAGGCGATCTCGGCAAGGTCAGCGGGCTGCGCAAGCTGGCGGAAGCCTCGCCGCTGGCGCTGATGCTCTACCTCTACCCGCTCGACGCGCGCGATGCCGCCCGCTGGGCGGCGGACAAGGCACGGGCGCTTGGCCTGCAGCCGGCGCCGGGCGTGATCGAGCGCCTTCTGGCCGGCACCGATTCCGACACCGGCATCCTGGCGCGCGAGCTGGAAAAATACGCCATCTTCCTCGATGCCACGCCCGAAGCGCCGCAACGGCTGGAGCCTGACCATGTCATGCTACTGGGGGCCGACAGCAGCGAGGATGACATGGCGGCCCTCGTCAATGCCGTCATGACCGGGCGGCTGCCCGCGCTGGAACAGCAGATGCAGCGGCTTTCGGGCGACAGCGCCATTCCCGCCCTGCGCGCCGTGGCGCGGCGGCTGCTGCAGCTTGCCGAGGCCCGGGCCGCCCATGATACGGGCATGGCGCCCATGGCGGCGGTCAAATCGCTGCGCCCGCCCGTCTTCTTCAAGGAGGTGGACGCCATGGCCGGAGCGCTCCGGCACTGGCCGATGCCCCGGATCCGCGCCGGGCTTGCCGCCATGCTGGACGGGGAACGCGCGATCAAGCAGCCCGGCGGCCCCGGCGAAAGCGCTGGCTGGCATGCAATCCTTTCTCTTGGCGTCGGGCGGCAAAGCGCCTAGTTTCCCCGAACATGCCTCCGGGATACCTCGCCAGCCGCGGCTTCTTCGCCGACAAGAACCGCGCCTTCTGGTTTCTGCAGATCGGCGGATGGGCAGGCTACTTCCTGCTTCGCTCGCTTGGCGGGCTGGCCAACCGCATGGGCATCGCCTTCATCCTGCCCACGATCCTCGTCACCATCACCGGCTTTTCGCTCACGCTGCTGATGGCCTGGGCCTATCGTGGCATCATCCGCATGAAGCCGGTCTGGGTGTGGAGCCTCAGCTTCATCATCCTCGTGTCGGCCTCGGTGCTGTTCTCGGCGCTGGAGGTGTGGGCGCACGCCACCTTCTACGAGCCGGGCTGGCGGCCGCAGGGCATCGAATTCTTCGGCGCGATCCTGCTGACGCTCGCCGTGCTCGGCGCCTGGTCGGGCCTTTATTACGGCATCAACTATTATCTGCTGCTGGACGAACAGGCCGAGCGGTTCGAGCGCATGGCGGCGCAGGCGAGCAGCGCCCAGCTCGAAATGCTGCGCTACCAGATCAACCCGCACTTCCTGTTCAACACGCTGAATTCCATCAGCACGCTGGTGCTGCTGGCCGAAACGGAACGCGCCAACACCATGCTCTCGCGCCTGTCCTCCTTCCTGCGCTATTCGCTGGTGGGCGAGCGCGAGGGCCAGGCGACCATCGCGCAGGAAATGCAGGCGCTGAAGCTCTATCTCGACATCGAGCGCACCCGCTTCGAGGACCGGCTGCGCACCCGCTTCGACATCGCGCCCGAAATCATGAACGCCCGCATTCCCTCGCTGCTGCTGCAGCCGCTGGTCGAGAATGCCGTGAAATATGCCGTCACCCCGCTCGAGGAAGGCGCCGACATCAGCGTCACCGGCCGCGCCATCGGCGACCGGCTGGAACTGACGGTTGCCGATACCGGGCCGGGCCTTGTCGATGGCAAGCCCGGCCCCACCCATGACGGCACGGGCGTGGGCCTCGCCAACATCCGCGAACGGCTGCAGCAGGCCTATGGCGACAACCACCGCTTCGAACTGCTTTCGAACGCGGGTTCACCCCTCGTTCAAGCGGGCAAGGCCAAGGGGCCGGGTCTTCTCGTTCTGATCGAGATTCCCCTCCAGCTCGTCAGCCCCGCCGACAATGTGCGCGAGACGGGGCTGGCCGGGGCCAATCAAGAGGTAGCAAAATGAGCATCCGCACGCTTCTCGTGGACGACGAGCCGCTTGCAATCCAGGGCCTCGAACTGCGCCTGAAGCCCTTTGCCGATGTCGAGATCGTGGGCAAGGCGATGAACGGGCGCGAGGCCATCCGCGCCATCCGCACCGAAAAGCCCGATCTGGTCTTCCTCGACGTGCAGATGCCCGGCTTCGACGGCTTTTCCGTCGTGTCCGCGCTGGCCGACATCACACCGCCGCTGTTCGTCTTCGTGACCGCCTATTCCGACCATGCCCTGCGCGCCTTCGAGGCGCAGGCGGTTGATTATCTGATGAAGCCGGTGGAAGCCGAGCGGCTGGCCCAGACCATGGACCGCGTGCGCACGCGCCTTCAGGAACGGCGCATGTGCGAGGAGGCCGAGCGCCTCGCCGCCAAGCTCGCCGAGGTGGACCCGGATTCGGTTTCCACCATCGTGCCATCGTCAGAGCCGTCGGCCGACCGGTTCGAGAAGGTGATCAACGTGAAGGACCAGGGCCAGATCTTCCGGGTGGACGTGGACACCATCGAGAAGATCGATGCCGCCGGCGACTACATGTGCCTGACGACCGCCGACAAGACCCTCATCCTGCGCGAGACGATGAAGGATCTGGAACGCAGGCTCGACCCGCGCAAATTCCAGCGCGTCCACCGCTCCACCATCGTCAACCTCGACAATGTCCGCCAGGTGAAGCCGCACACCAACGGCGAATGCTTCCTGACGCTGGCATCGGGCGCCACGGTGAAGGTTTCGCGCTCCTACCGCGACGTGGTCGCCCGCTTCCTCTGACGCCCATATCCCCCTGCCCTCCGGCAGGGGGGGCGCATTGTCGCTTCCCGGCCCTTCCTGACATTGCTGCGCATTGCGCCCGGGCGCCGGCGCGGGCAATAGGCGGGGCATGAGCTTCCGCCCCGATGCCACCCCGCAGGACTGGCCCGCCATCGCCGCCCATCTTGCCGCGGCCGGCCACAGGCTCGACCTGTCCGAGGCGCCGCGCCAGTTCAGCGGCGGCCTTGCCAATCTCAACTATCGCGTGCGGCTGGATGGCGGCCCGGCGGTCTTCCGCCGCCCGCCGGCCGGGCCGCTGGCCCATGGCGCCTCGGACATGGCGCGCGAAGCGAAGGTGCTGGGGCGGCTGCACCCGCATTTCCCCCTTGCCCCGCGGCTCATCCATGCCTGCCTCGAAGACAGCCCGATCGATGCCCCCTTCCAGCTGATCGAATGGCGGCCGGGCCATGCCGTGGGCGGCACCCTGCCGCAAGGCTTCACCGTGGCCGACGCGGGCTGGATGGCGGACGCGCTGTGCAGCGCCATGGCCGGCCTCCATGCACTGGACCCGGAGGCCGTCGGCCTCGGCGATCTCGGCAAGCCGACGGGCTTTGCGGAACGGCAGCTGCGCGGCTGGACAAAGCGCGCCGGGGCGGCCTTCGGGGCCGATGCGCCGCCCGCGCTCGCCCCGCTGCTGGCGCGCCTGGCGGAAACCCTGCCCCAGGACGCGCCCGCCCGGCTGCTGCACATGGACCCCAAGTTCGACAATCTGCTGCTGGACCCCGAAGCCCGCATCGCCACCGCCCTCATCGACTGGGACATGGGCACGCTCGGGCCGCCGGCCTTTGATCTCGCCGTGCTGCTTTCCTACTGGATCGAACCATCTGACCCGGCCGACACGCACAGTCTGGAAGCGCTGCCCTCCCTTCTGCCCGGCTGGCCCGGGCGCGATGCGGTGCTCGATGCCTATGCAAGGGCGGCCGGCACGCTGCCGCCCGCACTCGGCTGGCACCTGGCGCTGGCGCGGCTCAGGCTCGCCACCGCCTGGATGCAGCTCTACCGGCTTTGGCAGCACGGCTCGCTCAAGGGCGATCGCTACAGCGGTTTTTCCCATCTGGCCGGGGCCATTCTGGCCCATGCCCTCGAACACTCTGGAGACATCGGATGATCGATTTCAGCCTCACCCCGGATCTCGCAGCGCTCGCACAGCGCGTGCGGGCCTTCGTCACCGACGAGATCATCCCCTATGAGCGCGATCCCCGCCTCACCCAGCATGGACCCAATGATTCCCTGCGGCAGGAAATGGTGGAAAAGGCGCGCACGGCCGGCCTGCTCACCATCCAGGCGCCCAAGCGCTTCGGCGGCATGGGCCTCACCCATTGCGAGGCAGCCGTTGTGCTGGAAGCCGCCGGCTGGTCCACCCTTGGCCCCGTCGCCATGAACTGCGCCGCCCCCGACGAGGGGAACATGTTCATCCTGTCGAAGATCACCAATGACGCGCAGGCCGAGCGCTTCCTGCGCCCCTGCATCGAAGGGCACCGCCGCTCCGTCTTCGCCATGACCGAGCCGGACGGCGCCGGCTCCGACCCCGCCCAGCTGAAGACCGAAGCCGTCTTCGATGGCGAAACCTACACCATCAACGGCCTTAAATGGCTGATCACCGGGGCCAATGGCGCCAGGACCTGGATCATCATGGCCCGGGTGATGCCCAACGCCCATGGCCCGGATGGCCCCACCCTTTTCCTGTGCGAGGGCGACACGCCCGGCATCGAGATCGAGCGGGTGATGAACTCGATGGACCGCAACTATGTCGAAGGGCATGGCGTCGTCCGCTTCAACAATCTGCGCCTGCCCAAGGATGCGCTGCTGGGCGAAGTGGGGCAGGCCTTCCGCTATGCCCAGATGCGCCTCGCGCCCGCGCGGATGACCCACTGCATGCGCTGGCTGGGGGCGGCAAGCCGCGCCCAGGCCATCGCCATCGACCATGCCCGCACCCGCACCGCCTTCGGCAAGCCCATCGGCGAGCACCAGGGCGTGTCGTTCATGCTGGCCGAGAACGAGATCGACCTGAAGGTGAGCCGCCTGCTGATCTGGCAGACGGCCTGGCTGATGGACCAGGGCGTGAAGGGCCGGCACGAAAGCTCGATCGCCAAGGCCGAGATTTCCGAGCGCCTGTTCCGCGTCACCGACCGCTGCGTGCAGGTTCTTGGCGGAATCGGCGTCACCGACGAGACGGTCGTGGAAATGATCTATCGCGACATGCGCGCCTTCCGCCTTTATGACGGCCCGACCGAAGTGCACAAATATGCCATCGGCCGCCAGCTGATGCGCTTCGGCAGCGAATTCACTGCCACGCCGGCCGCCGACGGCCTGCCGCTGCCGCTGGTTCCGGCGGCTGGCTGAGCGGCAGCCGGGAAGCGGGCCAGAAGCGGTATGAGCAGCGGGCCGGAATCCGGTGGCCGGGTGGTCTGGAAGGGCCGCTTCCTTGAAATGCATGTCGCCCCCTGGGGCGAGGGTGGCCAGTGGGAATATACCCGCCGCGTCGGCGGCATCGATGCCGCCGTCATCCTCGCCCTGACGGACGCGGGGGAGATGCTGCTCGTCGAGCAGTATCGCCCGCCGCTCGGGCGCAACTGCATCGAGCTGCCGGCAGGCCTCGTCGGCGACGACACCGCCGACGAGGATCCGCTGGATTCCGCCCGGCGCGAACTGGTCGAGGAAACCGGCTACGAAGCCAGCCACTGGGAAGGCTATGGCGAATTCGCCTCCTCGCCCGGAATGGTCGGTGAAATCTTCCATTTCTATCGCGCCACCGGGCTCAGCAAGGTCGGCCCGGGCGGCGGTGTCTCAAGCGAGAATATCCGCGTGCATGTCGTGCCGTTGGAAAAGGTGCCGGCCTTCATCGCCGAAGCCCGCGAACGCGGCTGCGCCATCGACACCCGCCTGCTGATCGGCCTGAACCTCCTCTGAGGGAAGAGCATCCCGCAGTGGCAGGCCCGCGCCCTGTCAGCCGGGCGCATCCGCCCGTGCACGGCGCAGCAACGCCACCCGGATCGCGCTGGCCAGCGGGGTGCTGCGCGCTTCATCCAGCGCGGTGATCCAGGCGGTGGGGCTGAGGCCGTCAGCCGCCACGGCCGCATCGAAGGCTGCCCAGAATTCCGGCTCCAGCGCCACCGACGTGCGGTGGCCCTGAATGGTGAAGCTGCGCTTCACAAGCATGGCGTGCAGCCCGGCTGCCCTGTCAGTACATGTGCTGGCCGCCGTTGATGCTCAGCGTCGACCCGGTGATGAAGCCCGCATCCTCGGAGCAGAGGAAGGCGACACCGCGCGCGATCTCCTCGGCATGGCCGAGGCGGCCGACGGGAATCTTCGCCACGATCTTCTGCAGCACCTCGGCCGGCACGGCCGCCACCATGTCCGTGTCGATGTAGCCGGGCGCGATGGCGTTCACCGTCACGCCGAATTTGGCCCCTTCCTGCGCCAGCGCCTTGGTGAAGCCATGGATGCCGCTTTTCGCGGCGGCATAGTTCACCTGCCCATATTGCCCGGCCTGGCCGTTGATCGAGCCGATGTTGACGATGCGGCCCCAGCCGCGCTCGCGCATGCCGGGAAAGGTGGCCTTGGCCATGTTGAAGCAGCCGCCGAGATTGACGTCGATCACTTCCTTCCAGGCTTCGAACGTCATCCTGAGGAGGGTTCCGTCGCGGGTGATGCCGGCATTGTTCACCACCGCGTCCACCGGTCCCAGTTCGGCCTCGATCGCCTTCACGCTGTCGAGCGTCGCCTGATGGTCGGCGACGTTCCATTTCCAGGCCCTGATGCCATGGCGCTCAGTGAAGGCCTTCGCCCTGTCATCGCTGCCGACATAGTTTGCGGCAACGGTGAAGCCCGCCTCCTTCAGCGCCACGCAAATGGCTTCGCCAATGCCTCGCGTACCCCCGGTCACTACTGCAACACGCCCCATCGACACTCTCCCGAAGTGAGGTGTGAAGCCTAGACCGGCGCTCCCCACCCGGCAAGCGATTCACCAAGGATCGTCCGCAGCATTTCCATACCCTCGGCGCTGTCGTTGAGGCAGGGAATGGCGGCGAATTTCTCCCCCCCGGCGTCGAGGAAGGCATCGCGCACTTCCTGCGCGATTTCCTCCAGCGTCTCGATGCAGTCGGCTGAAAATCCGGGTGTCATCACGGCCAGCCGCTTCACCCCGGCGCGGGCCATCTCCTCGGCCAGCGGCTGGGTGTAGGGCTTCAGCCATTCGGCCCTGCCGAAGAGTGACTGGAAGGCGACCGGCATGCGCTCGGCCGGCCAGCCCATCGCCTCGCGCAGCAGGCGGGCGGTCTTCTGGCACTGGCAATGATAGGGGTCGCCAAGGTCGAGCGTGCGGCGCGGCATGCCATGGAAGCTGAGGATGATGCGCTCGGGCTCGTAATCCAGCCCTTCGAGCGCCCGCACGAGCGATGCCCTGAGCGCCGCGATATGGGCCGGGTGGTCATGATAGGGCGGCAGCGTCCGCACGGCGGGCATCCAGCGTTCCCTTGCAAGCAGGCGGAACAGTTCCTGCTGCACCGTGCCCGTCGTGGCGCTGGAATATTGCGGGTAGAGCGGCGCGATCACCAGCCGGTCGCAGCCGGCGGCGCGCAGCGCGTCCAGCCGCGATTCGATGGAAGGGTTGCCGTAGCGCATGGCGTAATCGACGATCACGTCCGGGCCGAACACCCCTTCGAGCGCGCGCGCCTGCGCCGCCGTGATCACCCGCAGCGGGCTGTCATTGGCCGTGCGATCCCAGATCTTCGCATAGTTGGCGGCCGTCTTCTTCGGCCTTGTGTTGAGGATGATGCCGCGCAGGATCGGCTGCCACAGCATGGCCGGAAGCTCGACCACGCGCCGGTCTGAAAGAAACTGCCTGAGATAGGGGCGGACGGCGTCGGCCGTCGGCGCATCGGGCGAGCCGAGGTTGACAAGAAGCAGGCCGACCTTGCCGATGGCGACAGGCGGGTGCCCGGCGGGAAGCTTTGCGGATTCGCGCATCTCAGGCTCCGTAGCTCTGGCCGAGCGGCAGGTTGCGGGCGCGGCGCCCGGTGGCGACGAACAGCGCATTGGCGAGTGCGGGCGCCGCCGGCGGCAGGCCCGGCTCGCCCACGCCGCCAAGCGGCCCGTCGCTGGTCAGGATCACGCTGCTGATCCGGCGTGGCGCATCGGCCAGCCGCATCACGGGGTAGCTGTGGAAATTCTGCTCCTCGATCTGGCCATCAGCGAAGCGCACGGCCTCCCCCATGGCGGCCGACAGGCCCATGATGGCGGCCCCTTCGAGCTGGGCGCGCACCGAATCGGGCGCGATGGCGCGGCCGCAGTCGATGGCGACCGCCACGTCGCCGATCCGCACCTGGCCGTCGATCACGCCGGCCTCAACCACCATGGCGACGATCGAACCGAAGCTTTCGTGAAGCGCGATGCCGCGGCCGAAGCCCTTGTCCAGCCCGTCGCCCCAGCGCCCGGCGTCGGCCGCCGCCTTCAGCACGGCGGCATGGCGGGGCCTGTCCTTCAGCAGGCCAAGGCGGAAGGACAGCGGATCAGCGCGGACTGAATGGGCGAGTTCGTCGATGAAGCTTTCGATGATGAAGCCCGAAAAACTGTGCCCCACGGCGCGCCAGTAGCCCAGCGGCACGGGCTGTTCGAGCGGCAGGTGCACCGCCCGGAAGGCCTGGGTGGCATAGGGGATTTCGGCTGCCCCCTCGATGGCGCCGGCGTTCGGCTTGTCGCCGGAGGGCGCGAAGCGCTTCATGTTGCGGCCCATGAAGCTGGTGTTGACGGATGGCACCGCGACACGCGCCTCGAAGGCGGCAAGCGCCATGCCCTCGCCATCGTCTGCCACCCGGCCACGCAGCCGGGCCGCCACCGGCGGGCGGAAACGGTCGGCCGCCATGTCCTCCTCGCGGCTCCAGATGAGCTGCACCGGCTTGCCGACCGCTTTCGCGATCAGCGCCGCCTGCACCATGCAGTCCGGCTCTGCCTTGCGGCCGAAACCACCGCCAAGCAGCGTCGGGTGGATGACGACATCATGGCTGTCGATCCCAAGCGCCTCGGCCACCTGCCAATGGGCGAGCGTGAGCGACTGGGTCGGCCCCCAGACTTCCGCCCGGCCATCGGTGATGCGGGCGGTCGCCGTCATTGGCTCCATGCAGGCATGGGCAAGAAAGGGCAGGCTGTAATCGGCGGTGACGGGGCTGTCGCCAAGTGCTGAATCCACGTCCCCTTCACCGGCCACGGCGTCGCCTTCGCTGCCGGATGCAAGGCGCGCCAGTTCCGTCTGGATCCAGGGGCCGGCCTTGCGCCCTTCGGCGGCAAAGCTCGCCTTCACGCTTTCGAGCGCGCGCTTCGCTTCCCAGCTGGTGATGCCGATGGCGGCCACCCAGTCCGGGCCTTTCACCATCTGGATGCCCTTGGGCGCCGAAGCGCTGACCAGCGCGCCGCCGCCCACCGGGCCGTGGCGGATGGCGGCATAGACCATGCCGGGCAGGCGCACATCGGCCCCGAAGCGCGCCGTTCCATCCACCTTGGGCGGCAGGTCGAGGCGGGGAAGCGCCTTGCCGTCGAGTGGCCGGGCGGATGCCGGGCGAAGCGCAGGGGCGGGCGGTTCGGCCTCCAGGTCCACCAGCGCCACGGCATCGGCAAAGCTCATGCGGTTGGCCTTGTAGACGACATGGCCATTGGCGGTGTCCACCTCTTTTGCCGTGACCCCCCATTCCCTTGCCGCTGCCGCAATCAGCCAGGCGCGCGCTTCGGCCGCTGCCTGCCGCACGATGTCGTGATAGCCCTTCATCGAGGTGCTGCCGCCCGTCATGTGCAGGTTCAGGCGGCGGACGACCCCTTCGCCAGCCCAGCCGGCCAGCCCGCGGAAGACGCTGGGCAGCCCTTCCACCCCTTCCTTGACCAGCCCGACATGGGCATAGGCCGGGTGCCATGGGGCGGGTTCCACCGCCATCATGTTCCAGTTCGCCCCCAGTTCGTCAGCGACGATCTGGGCGAAGCCGGAATAGATGCCCTGCCCCATCTCGGCCTGCGGCACGGCAACCGTCACGCGCCCGCCGGGGGTGATCTTCACCCATGGGCCAAGCAGTGTCTCGCCTTCGGTTGCATCCCACGCGTTGGGCCACTGGCGCGGCCAAATCGCATAGCCCACGGCCAGCCCCAGGGCCGCCCCGGTGCCGATGAGGAAGCCGCGTCGCGTCGGTTTGAAGCGCGAGGCCGTCCCCGTGGTGGCGGGTTTTTTCGCGTCGGTGCTGGTCTTCTGCATGGGACGACGCCCTAGCATGGCGGCCCGGCGGCTGAACAGCGCCAGCCTGCCGCATGAAGCCGCACACCGGACCGCAATCAGCCGGGCCGGCCGCCGCCTTCCGCGCCGCCATGGATGAAGGCGCGCAAAGTCCCGATCAGCGCTGGCGAGGCCTCGGGCGAAAGCGCCGCCGCCCCGTCGCTGCCCGCTGCCAGCAGCCGGTCGATCAGCGGCCCCACCTCGTCCGGCGCCCAAGCGACAGCAACGCCCGGCCGGTCGCGGAACTTCTGCGCGGTCGCCAGCTGATGCTCGTTGCGATGCTCGCCAAGGGCAGCGCTGCGCGGCATGATGATGAGCGGCTTTGCCCATGTAAGGGCCGAAATGATCGAGCCCATGCCGGCATGGGCGACAAGAAGATCGCAGGCTTCCAGCTTCTGCTGGTAGACATCCGCCGCGATGAACTCGCACCATTCGAAATGGCGCGGACGGTAGCTGTCGGGCTTCAGCCCGCCGAGCTGGCCGAACACCGGCACGGCATGGGCGGCGGCCCATTCATCCACTGCCTTCACCAGCCGGTCGAACGGCTCCTGCGTGCCGATCGTCAGGAAGATCACAGCACCGCCCCGCGATAGCCCGGCCCGCCGGGCCGTGCCAGTTCGGGCCATTGGGTGAGCCACAGATGGGCGTGCGGCCCGGCCTTTGCGCCGGAAAGGGACAGTTCCGCTGCATTGGCGATGCTGTCGAGCCAGCAGCAGCGCGCGCCCATCAGGCGGCCGAGCCGGATTGCGAAATAGCCCGCCGAAGCGCCAGTGGTGATGATCACGTCGGGCCGCACCTTCAGCAGGATCAGCGCGACATCGACAAGCTGTCGCACAAGGCGCAGCTTCTGCCAGCGGTTGGCATCGGTGAAGACATGATAGCCGGGGGCGGCCTGCCCGCGCGCCCGCGCCATGTCGGCCACGCGCGCGCGGAAATCCGGTGTGGACGTGGCGTAATGAACCTCGCAGCCCTCCCAGGCAGGCGCCAGCCGCAGCAGCTGCACCCAGTGCCCCCCGGTGGAGGAAAGCGCGAGAACGCGCGGCGGACGCCCTGCCATGCTTCCAGACCCCCTGCTCGGGCACGACTGCGCGCCCCGGTAACGCGGTATTGCCTTCGCCTAACAGCACGGTCCCAAGGCGGCAACCGGGCCGCAACACTCCTTAACCGAAGGCCTGGATCCCCGTCTGCGCCCGGCCGAGGATCAGCGCATGGATGTCGTGCGTGCCCTCATAGGTGTTCACGGCCTCCAGGTTCATCACGTGGCGGATCACGCCATAGTCGTCGGAAATGCCGTTGCCGCCATGCATGTCGCGGGCGGTGCGCGCGATATCCAGCGCCTTGCCGCAATTGTTGCGCTTCAGCAGGGAAATGGCTTCCGGCGCGAGGCGGCCCTCGTCCATCAGCCGCCCGGCGCGCAGCGCCATCAGCAGGCCGAGGCTGATTTCCGTCTGCATGTCGGCCAGCTTCTTCTGCACCAGCTGGGTGGCGGCGAGCGGCCGGCCGAACTGGCTGCGGTCGAGCGTGTAGCGCCGCGCGGCATGCCAGCAGAATTCGGCCGCGCCCATGGCCCCCCAGCCGATGCCGTAGCGGGCATTGTTGAGGCAACCAAACGGCCCCTTCAGCCCGTGCACATGGGGCAGCAGCCGGTCCTCGGGCAGGAAGACATCCTCCAGCACGATCTCGCCCGTCACCCATGCGCGCAGGGAAAATTTGCCCGTGATCTTCGGCGTGGAAAGCCCCTTGTCGGCGCGCAGCACCACAAAGCCCCTGATCTGCTCGCCCAGCCCGTCATCGAGGTCGCATTTCGCCCACACCACGAACAGGTCGGCGAAGGGGGCGCTGGTGATCCACATCTTGGCGCCGCTGATGCGGAAACCGCCCGGCGCGCGGACGGCCACCGTCTTCATGCCGGCCGGGTCGGAGCCAGCATCGGGTTCCGTGAGGCCGAAGGCGCCGATCCATTCGCCCGTGGCGAGCTTCGGCAGCCAGGCTTCGCGCTGGGCTTCGGTGCCATAGGCATGGATGGGATACATCACCAGCGACGACTGGACGGAAAAGGCCGAGCGATAGGCGCTATCCACCCGCTCCACCTCGCGCGCGGCCAGCCCGTAGGCGACATAGGAAACCCCCGCGCAGCCATAGCCCCTGATGGTGGGGCCAAGCAGCCCGGCCTCGCCGAAGGCGCGCATCAGGCTGCGGTCGCAGCTTTCGTGGCGGTTGGCCTCCTTCACGATGGGGGCGAGGTGGCGCGCAGCGAAGGCGCGGGCGCTGTCGCGCACCATGCGTTCCTCGTCCGTCAGTTCGGATTCGATGAGAAAGGGGTCTGCCCAGTCGAAGGAAGGCCATGGCCGGCTGGTCATCGAAGAATCCTTGCGCAGATGATTGCCCGTCACCGGAATAGAGCGCCGGCGACGGGGTGCCAAGCCGGGCGGGCCGTGCTAGCTGCGGCGGATGCACGCGACGCACGGCGCCACCAGACCCTCGGTCGGCCTCATCATCCTTCTCGGCACGCTGACAGCCTTCGGGGCGATCTCGATTGATCTCTACCTGCCCGCCATGCCGGCGATCGCCGCCCATTTCGACCAGCCGCCGGCGGCCGCGCAGGCCAGCATGTCGGCCTTCTTCGCCGGCATGGCCATCGGCCAGCTGGGCCTTGGCCCGCTTTCGGATCGCATCGGCAGGCGGCCGCCCCTGATCGCGGGGGCGTTTCTCTATACGCTGGCCTCGCTGGCGCTGGCCGCCGCGCCCAGCCTCGATGCGCTGACAGCCGGCCGCTTCGTGCAGGCGCTGGGGGCCTGCGCCGGGGTGGTGGTGGCCCGCGCCATCGTGCGGGACAGGTTCGACACGGTCGAATCCGCCCGGCTCTTCAGCCTGATGTTCCTGGTGCTGGCGATTGCGCCCATGCTTGCGCCCTCGCTCGGCGCGCTGATGCTGAAGCTCTTCGGCTGGCAATCCATCTTCCTGCTGCTGGCGGTCTTCGGCCTGATATCGGGCATCGCCGTCTTCTTCGGTCTTTCCGAAAGCCGCAGCGACGAGACAGCCGCGCTGGCCGCCAGCGAAAACGCCCTGCAAAGCTATGTCGCGGCCCTGCGGGATCGCCGGGTGCTGGGCTTCGTGCTGGGCGGCGCGCTCAATGGCGCGGCGCTCTTCACCTACATCGCCACATCGCCCGCGCTGTTCATGGGCCATTACGGGCAGAGCGCCGCCGCCTTCGGCTGGATCTTCGCCCTGAACGCGGGCGGGCTCATCATCGCCAGCCAGCTGAACCGCCTGGCGCTGCGCCACCATGCACCGCAGCGGATTGCGCGGGTGGCCGTGATGGTCGCCACGGGCTTCAGCCTGCTGCTGGTGCTTGCCGCCATCACCGGGCTTGCCACCATGTGGGTGGCCATGGCCCTCATCTTCCTCAGCATGGGCAGCTACGGCTTCGTTTCCAGCAACAGCATGGCGCTTGCCCTGTCGGCAATGCCCACGCGCGCGGGCGCCATTTCGGCGCTGCTGGGCGCGGGCTCGTTCGCAAGCGGGGCGCTGGCCAGCGCGCTCACCGCGCCGTTCGCCGATGCCGGGCCGATCACCACAGCCCTCGCCATGGCCGCAGGCTTTGCCGGATCGGCCTATGCGCTCCTCAGGCTTGCCGGGCTGGGCCGATGGACCGGCTGATCCCCATATGCCGCGGGCTCGCCCTGCACGAGGACGAGCTGGAATTCCGCTTCGTCCGGGCGTCGGGGCCGGGCGGGCAGAATGTGAACAAGGTCTCGACAGCAGTGGAGCTGCGGTTCGATCTGGCGCGTTCACCCTCGCTGCCCGATGCCGTGAAGCAGCGGGCGGCGCGCCTGGCGGGCAGCCGCCTGTCTCTGGATGGTGTGATCCGCATCTTCGCGGAACGGTTCCGCAGCCAGCCCGCCAACCGCGAGGATGCGGTTGACCGGCTGGTGGCGCTGCTGGCCGAGGCCGCCGTGCCGCCGAAACCCCGCCGCCCCACCCGGCCCGGTGCCGGTGCGCGCGCGCGGCGGCTGGATTCCAAGCGCCGCCGCAGCGACGTGAAATCGACGCGCGGGCGCCCAAGGGACGATTGAGCGCAACGCCACAGCTGCGCTGCACCGTCAATTTTCTGACACCCGGCGTTGCGAAGCGTCAGGATCCTGACGCCTGAAAGGCGCAGAGGCCATGCCCGGCAGAGGGCGCACCCTTCGCCGGCAGGCTGGCATGCTTCTTGCTTCTGGTCCTCCCGGCGGAAGAACGGCCACGCCCGCGATTTCTTGCATCGAAGTCGATGGCAGGCCGCCAACCGCCGCATTTCAGGGCGCGCAACCGGAAATCGCGGCAGAAAGACGGGGCACGACGGATGAACGCAGACCAGGGCATGGGCCGTGAAGAAATAGGCGCAACCGACCCCTGCGGCCCAAGGCAGGCAAGGCTTGCCGCATGGCTTGCCGGCCGCCATGCGGATCATGATGCAGGCAAGGATAATGGCAGGCCAGTAATCGAAGGGCCGGTAATCGAAGGGCCGGTAATCGCGGACCCCGTCACCAAGGCCCTGTTTGCCGAGGCCGCCGCCGCCGCCGCCAGCAACGCCACCATTCTCGTCACTGGCCCGTCGGGCGCGGGCAAGGAGGTGATGGCGCGCTTCCTTCACGACAGGAGCGCCCGGCGCAGCGGCCCCTTCCTCGCCATCAACTGCGCGGCCCTGCCCGAGACCATGCTGGAAGCGCTGCTGTTCGGCCATGAACGCGGCGCCTTCACCGGGGCGCATGGGCAGCAGCCCGGCCTGTTCCGCGCCGCATCGGGCGGCACCCTCTTCCTCGACGAAATCGGCGAACTGCCGCTGGCGCTGCAGGCCAAGCTGCTGCGCGCCGTGGAGCAGCGCGAAATTCTGCCACTGGGCGCGACTGCCCCCGTGCGGGTGGATGTGCGGCTGCTGGCCGCCACCAACCGCGATCTTGAAGCCGAAGCCGCCGTCGGGCGATTCCGCGAGGATCTGCGCTGGCGGCTGGCGGTCTTTCCGCTGGCCCTGCCGCCGCTGGCGCGCCGCCCGCTGGATATTGTGCCGCTCGCGGCTGCGCTTGTGGCGCGGCTGGGGGGCGATCCGCGCGCCATCGGCGAAGACGCGCTCATCCGGCTGGAAGCCCATGGCTGGCCGGGCAATGTGCGCGAGCTTTCGAACGTGCTGGAACGCGCGCTGATCCTTGCCGCCGGCGGCCCGCTGGAAGCGCGCCATATCCGCATCGAGGGCACCGCCCGCGCACCGATGCCGGCCGCACCAGCCTGCGCCCTGCCCAAGGCCATCCCCCCGCAGGGCGAGCTTGCCCACGCCGTCCGCGCGCGGGAGGCCGAGGCCATCCGCCTGGCGCTCGCCAACAGCGGCGGCCGGCGGATCGAGGCAGCCCGCCGCCTCGGCATTTCCGAACGCACCCTGCGCTACAAGCTGGCCGCCCTCGACGGGCGGCCGCGCCGCGCGGCCTGCGCCGCCCCAGCGCGCGAAATGGTGCGGGAAATGGCGCGGGAGACGCTGCAGTGAACGGCATCGACCGCTCCCTCGGGCTTTCCGGCGTGCTCGCGCTCAGGGCCTCCATCCTCGAGCGCGCCACCCATCTGTCCGCACCGCTGGCGGCCCCCGCCGCCGCCCTGAAGGGACAGGCCGGCCGGGACGGCGGCGGCTTCGGCGCCGCCATGACCGAGGCGATTGCAGCGGTGAACGGCCAGCAGGCACGCAGCGCGGCGGCCTCGGCTGCCTGGGAACGGGGCGAAACCCATGACATCGCCGCCGTGATGCTGGAACGGCAGAAGGCCTCCATCGCCTTCGAGGCGACGCTCCAGGCCCGCAACCGCCTGCTGTCCGCCTATCGCGACATCATGAACATGCCGGTGTGACATGGTGGATAGCGCAAAACCCGACGCGACACGCTCCCTGCCCTTTCGCCCCGACGGCACGGCGGATGACGAAGGCGGCGCGGCATCCCTGACAGCCCGGCTGGGGCAGTGGCGCGACAACCCGCTGGCTGCGCGCGCCTTCTGGCCCGCCATGGGGGCATCGGCGCTCGCGCTCGGGCTGATCGCCTATCTAGCCCTTTCCCCGGCCGGGCGCAGCCCGCTCTACGGCCAGCTTCCCGATGCCGACAAGGCAGCGGTCGTCTCGGCCCTTGAAGGGGCGGGCCTCGATGTCGCGCTCGACCCGCGCACCGGCGCCGTGCTGCTGCCACCCGACGATCATGCCCGCGCGCGCATGCTGCTGGCGGCACAGGGCCTGCCGAAGGCCGCGCCAGCCGCCACCGACATGCTGATGGACCTGCCGCTGGGCGCGAGCCGCGCGGTGGAGGGCGCGCGCCTGAAGGCCGCCGGCGAACGCGATCTCGCCCGCGCGATCGAATCCCTCGATGGCGTGGACTCGGCGCTGGTGCTCATCGCCCGGCCGGAGCCTTCCCCCTTCATCCGCGAACAGGCACCCCCGACGGCCTCTGTCACGCTGACACTGGCGCCGGGCCGGTCGCTCGGCGCCAGCCAGGCGCGCGCCATCGTCCACCTGGTGGCCGGCGCCGTTCCGGGCCTGCGGCCCGATCAGGTGGCCATCGCCGACCAGAGCGGCCGGCTGCTGGCCGGCGGCGCCGAAGCCCGCGACCGCATGATCGAAGACCGGCTGGCGCTTCGGGCACGCATGGAAGCGCGGGCGCGCGAAGCCATCCTCAGCGTGCTGAACCCGATGCTGGGGCCTGGCAATGTAACGGCCGAAGTGGCGATCGAACTGGATTTCGCGTCCCGCGCCGCCGCCCAGGAAAGCTATGAACGGGAAGGCGCGCTACGGTCGGAGCAGACAAGTCGTTCCACCACGCGCCAGCCGCGCGCCATCGGCATTCCCGGCGCCCTCACCAACAGCCTGCCATCGGCCGCCACGGTCACGGCCGCGCCGCCGCCAGCCGCCCCGCCTGCTGAAAACCAGGCAAGCGATGAATCCGCCACCCGCAATTACGAACTGGGCCGCTCGGTGGAAGTGACCAGCCGAACGGGCGGCGAAATCCGCCGGCTGACGGCAGCGGTTGCCGTCAGGGCCGATGCCCTCGGCCCGGCCGAAGGCCGCGCCCGCATGCTGGCCGAAATCCGCGAACTGGCGGAAGCCGCAGTCGGCCATGACGCATCGCGCGGCGACAGGATCGCCGTAGCGGCACGCCCCTTCGCCCCCCCGGCCGATAACGCGCCGCCGCTGTGGCGCGATCCGCTGGCCATCGAGGGCGCGAAATGGCTGGCCACGGCGCTGGTCATCATCGCCTTGCTGGCGCTGGTGGTGCGACCCATGCTGGCGCGATGGCTGCCGCCCGCCGCCCGCCTGCGCAATGGCGCGGCCGAAGGCGTGGCGGCATCCGGCCCCATCGCCCTTACCTCCATCCCCGTGCCGGAAGAGCCGCTGCACGCGCCCGTCGATTATGCCGGCAAGCTGGAAGAAGCCCGCCGGCTGGCCGCCAGCGACAACGCCCGCGCAACACTGGTCGCCCGCCGGCTGCTGGCGGCGCCTTCGGAAGGTTGAGCCATGCTTTCAGGTGCCGAAAAGACAGCGCTTCTCCTGCTGCTTCTGGAAGAACCGGAAGCCGCCGCCCTGCTGGCGCGGCTGGACCCGGCGGAAGTGGAGCTTGTGGGCCGGGCCATGCTTTCGGTGGCCGACGCAAGCCCGGCCACCATCGACGCCCTGCTGGACGAAGTGCTGGCCATCGCGCGCGAGACGGTCGCCGTGGGCGAAGGTCCGCCGACAGTGCGCGGCCTGTTCGGCCGGGCGTTGGGCGAAGACCGCGCCGGCGGCATGATCGAGCGGCTGGGCGAAGAAGCGCGCGCCCCGCTTTTCGAGCGGCTGCAATGGCTTGAGCCGCACGCCATCGCCAGCCTGCTGGATGGGGAGCACCCGCAGGCGCAGGCCGTGGTGCTGGCCCAGATGCCGGGGGAGCGTGCCGCCAAGGTCCTCGCCCGCCTGCCAAAGGACGTGCAGCCCGATCTGGTGCGGCGGGTGGCGACGCTTGGCCCGGTCAGCCCGCATGCACTCGAAGCACTCGACCAGGCGCTGGCCGACCGGATCGCCGTGGCGCGTCCGCGCCAGCCGGTCAGCAATCTGGGCGGCATGAAGCGGGCCGCCGATCTCATCAACATGGCCGGGCTCGACGAGGATGTGGCGCTGCAGGCGCTGTCCGCCGCAGACCCGACCGCCGCCGAAGTGCTCGCGGAAACCCTCTTCACCTTCGCCGACCTTGCGATGCTCGATGACCGGGCGCTGCAATCGGTGCTGAGAACCCTTGAGGCGGAGCTGCTCATCCCGGCGCTGCGGGCAGCGCCCGACGACCTGCGCGCACGGCTGCTGGCGGCCATGCCGCAGCGCGCGGCCCAGGCGCTGGAAGACGAAATGGACAACCGCGGCCCGGTGAAGATCGAGGAAGCGCAAACGGCGCAAAAGCAGATCGCGGCCGCGGCCCGGCGGCTGGCTGCCGACGGCGCGATCAGCCTGCCCGGCAAGGGGCCGGCTTATGTTTGAGGGGCCAGTCCTGCCCGGCGGGGAACCGCAGCCCTTCAAGGAACAGGGCGCGGCGGCAGCCCGGGCTGTGCCGCTTACAAGCCTGTTCCAGTCCGCGCCGGAAGGCCCCGCGCTCGACTGGCTGCTGGCCGAAGCCGAAGCCCGCGGCCGGGCGGAAGGCGCGGGCGAAGCCGAAGCCCGGCTCATGGCGCGCCTTGACGCAGGCGAACAGGCGCTTGCCGCAGCACAGGCGGACCATGCCAGAGCGCTCGCTGCCATGGAAGAGGCGCATCAGGCCGCGACCATGGCGCTGGCGACCGCGCTCGATGCGGCATTGTCGGACAGTCTGGCCCTGCTCGGCATCGCCGTGGCGCGGGCCGTGCTGGCGGCCGAACCGGCGACCGGGCCGGAAACCCTTTCCGCCCTTCTGGCCGATGTGCTGGGACAACTTCCCGAAGGGGCGGCCGGCACGCTCTTTGTCAGCCCCTGCATGGTGCAGCGGGCAGGCGCCATGCGCCCGGCGGGCTGGCGCGTCGCGACGGACCCGGCGCTCGGACCCGGCGCGGTGCGCGCCGATGTCGATGCCGCCAGCTTCGCCAGCAGCCTCGCCAGCCGGCTCGCCCAGCTGGAAGCGCGGCTGCAGGACGCCCCGCCACCGGAAGACCGGCTGGAGGATTGCGCATGAGCAAAAGCCCGGCCCTTGGCAGGCGCGCGGAAGCGCTGGCGCGGCTGGCGGCCGCCACCGCCTTCCGGCCCGAAGCCGGCGGGCGCATCCGCGCCTTCGACGGCATGCTGCTGCGGGCCGAAGGCCTGCACGCGCCGGTTGGCGCGCTGGTGCGGGTGGATGCCGATGGCGGCGAGCTGCTTGCCGAAGTCGCCGGTTTCCGCAGCGGGGATCTTCTGCTGATGGCGCTGTCGCGTGGCGCCGTCGCCCCCGGTGCGCGGGCTGTGCTGGCGGGCCAGGCCGACAGGGTGGCCGTGGGTCCGGGGCTGATGGGGCGGGTTGTCGATGCCATGGGCGCGCCCGCCGATGGCCTGCCCCCACCCCGTGCCGAATCCCGCTGGCCCCTGCATGGCGCTCCGCTTCCGGCGCTGGACAGGGCCGAGGTGACGGCGCCGCTGCCCACGGGCGTTCGCGCCATCGACATGCTGCTGACCCTCGGCCGGGGGCAGCGCATGGGCCTGATCGCCGGAAGCGGCGTCGGCAAATCGGTGCTGATGCAGCAGCTTGTCGCCGGTGCGGCTGCCGATGCGGTGGTGGTGGCGCTGATCGGCGAGCGCGGGCGCGAGATCGCCGGCTTCGTCGGGGCGCTGGCCGATTCCGCCCGCGCCCGCACCCATGTGATCGCCGTGCCGGCAGACCATGCCGCCCCGCTTCGCCTTCGCGGCGCGCTGTCTGCCCTTGCCGTATCGGAATGGCTGCGCGCCCGGGGGCAGCATGTGCTGCTGCTGATGGACAGCCTGACCCGTGTTGCCCATGCCCAGCGCGAAATCGGCCTGGCCACGGGGGAACCGCCCGGCCCGCGCGGCTACCCGGCATCGGCTCTGGCCCTCATTGCGCAACTGGTTGAGCGCGCGGGCAACGATGCCCGCACGGGCGGCGCGGTGACGGCGCTGTTCACCGTGCTGGCCGATGGCGACGATGTGGTGGGCGACCCGGTGGTGGATGCCGCGCGCGGCGTTCTGGACGGCCATGTGGTGCTGGACCGGGAAATCGCGGCGCGCGGGCGCTTTCCGGCGATCGACCTCGGCCACAGCATCAGCCGCACCATGGCGGCCTGTGTCAGCCCGGCCCACATGGCTGCGGCCACGACGCTGAGGAAGGATCAGGCAAGGCTCGACTCCAGCCGCGACCTGATCGCCATGGGGGCCTATGCACCGGGCCGCGACCCGGCGCTGGATGCAGCCCTTGCCCGCGAGATTTCGCTCGAAGCCTTCCTTGCCCAGAAGCGCGACGAGAGGGCCGCCTGGCCCGACAGCCTCGACCGGCTTCTGGCCGGCTGGGGAGGCTGAGCCGATGGCCGATTCCCACCGCCTGCGGCTTCTCGAACGGCTTGCCCGGGCCGAGGACATCGCGCGCCGGCAGCATATGCTGGATGCCGCCCGCGCGCTTGCCGAAGCCGGCGAAGCCAGCGCCCTTGCCCGCCGGGCCGAGGCGCTGATCGAATCCAGCCCGGCGGCCAGCGGGACTGTTGCCGGGCTTGCCGGGGCGGCGGGGCTGCGGGCGCTGCTCGGCCCGGCGGCGGAAACGGCGCACAAGCGTGCTGCCGAAGCCGACCAGAGGGCAAGGGTGGCGGAGGATGCACTGGCCCGCCGGGCGGCGCGCGCCCGGCGGATCGACAGGCGGCTGGAAACGGAAAGGCACGGACAGACCCTGCTGGCCGTGCAGAAGGCGGAAGATCGCGCGCCACCGCCACGCCCACGCAAGAGGCCAGGGGAAACGGCGGATGCTTGAGATGCCGACAGGCCCGGCCCTTCCGGAACGGGCAGACGAGGTGCTGAGCCCCGTCGGCAGGAGCGCCAGCCGGCGCGGAAAGGCAGCGCCTGCCGAGGATTCGGGCGCGCCCGATTTCGCCGCCCTGCTGGAAGCGCCGATGCCCCCAGTCCAGCCCTCCCAGCCCTCCCAGCCATCCCCAGCGCTTCCGGCTCCGGCAAAGGGCGCGGATGGCGCCGGGCACGCGAACGGGGACGAAAAGGAGACAGCCGGAAGCCGGAAGGCCGGGCGCGCACAGGAGGATGCCACCGGGCTGGCGCTGCCACCCCTCGACATTCTGGCCCGGATGCAGGCCGAACGGCCTGATGGGCAGGCTGGCGTGTCGCTGGCTGCGCGGGGCAGTGAAAGTGGAAGGGTGAAAGACGCGCCGCCGGCTGGCCCGGCCGATGCTGCGACGTTACTTGCTGCAGGGTCACTGGCCGCAGGGTCACTGGCCGCCAGCACATCGTCCGAAGCACGGGCGCTACCCGCCACGGAAAAGGCGGAAACATTGACCGCCGGGACCCGCAAACCGGTGCCAGATCAGGGTTCCAGTCAGGCCCCGGATCAGGCCCCGGATCAGGGCCAGGATCAGGGCCAGGATCAGGGCCAAAATCAGGGCCGCAACCCGGCCCGGAACATGGCGCCCGAACCAGTCATGCCGCACAGGGCGGACATCGCCCCGCAGTTGGCCACAACCGCCCTGTCTCGGCCGCTTGCCATGCCTGCACCCGGCCAGCCGGCGGCGGGGCCACCCCCGGCCATGGCCGGCGCGGCAGCTGCGGACGCGACCGCCGTCATGGACATGCCCGTCGCCGCCACCCTGCGCATCGGGCTCGACCGGCTGCAGCGCCTCGACCTACACTTCACCACTGCCAGCGCCCCGGTCGCGGCGCGGCTGGAGCAGGGCATCGACAGCTTGCAAGCCGAACTCGAAGCCATGGGCACCCAGGTCGAGCGGATCCGCATCGAAGCTGCACCCGATGCAGCCCTGCCCGCTGCACCGGAAGAAACCCGGCCCGGCGAAGATTTGCAGGAAGATCGGGCGGAAAGGCCCGACAATAGCCGGCAGGAAAACCGCGACACACCGGGCGGCTCCGGCCAGCCCGGCCGGCGGGCGGGGCAGGATGGCGCGGCACTCCAGCTCTTCGCATGTGCGCAACTGACCCGCCACGCGGATGAAACCAGCGCCGCCGCCACATCGTCGGCCGGGGCGAACGGAAGGATTGACCAATATGCCTGAAACGCCCCCCGCATCCGGTGATGCGCCACCCCGGCCCGGCCTCGTGAAGCGGCTGGCCCTGCCCCTGCTGTTCCTCGTCACCGGCGTGGCGGCGGGGGTTGGCGGCTCCATCTTCGTGCCGCCGCTGCTGCCCGCCGCCGAAAACCCGGACAAGGCCCCCACGCCCCGGCATGCGCCGCTGGAATATGTGGAAATCGACAACAGCTTCACCGCCAATCTGAAGGATACCGGGCGCTTCGTGCAGGTGCGGGTGGCCATTTCCACCCAGGGCGGGCAGCCGGTTGTCGATGCCGTGGAACGGCACCGCATCGCCATCATCGCCGCCGTGCTCGCGATCCTGGCCGATACCGGGGAAGAGGAACTGGCCGCACCCGATGGCCGCGACCGGCTGACTCGGCGGATGCGGGTCTCGATCAACGATGTCCTGCAGCGAAAGAGCGGGATCGCCGGGGTCGATGACGTGTTCCTCACCAGCTACGTCGTTCAATAGGCCCGGCGATGATGGGAACACCCCATGCCGCGCCGGTAGAGACAGCGGGACCGGGCCGCGCCCTTTCCTGGCCGCAGGCCATGCCGGCCGGAGACACGCCCGAAGGCGCCGCCAGCGCCCCGCCAATCGCGGCAGGCGGCCCCGACCTCCCGGGCTTCGCGGCAACGCTGGGGCCGGAGCTGGGCCGGCTTTTCGGCTGCCGCATAACGGCGCGCCGGCTATCCGGCCCGGAGGACAGCGGAACCGGCCCGGCCCTGCCGCGCGGCTGCATGAGCCTCGCCAGCCTCGACCCCCTCGATGGCGCCCCGCGCCTTCACCTTGCAACCGATGGCCCCGGCGCCAGCCTTTTCCTCGAACAGCTGTTTGGCGCCCGCAAGCCCGGGCTGGTGGCCGCCGGGAAGGACGCGGATGCGGAGCCGGCGGGCACGCCCTCTGCCCTGCCGCCCATCCTTGCCGCCCTGCCACCGGGCAGCGCATCATGGATGAGCCTGTGCGGCCTTGCGGCAGAGGCAGCAGGGCGGGCGCTGGCGGCACATGGCCAGCCGGCCGGCGCGGTGCGGATCGCCGCGCGCGCGGCCGCGCCAGACGCCCGGCTGAGTATCGTGGCATGCCTGGCCCTCGATCTCGACGGGCAGGCGGCGCGGCTCTGGCTGCTGCGGGATCCGCCCCCGGTCACGCCGGCCCCGGCGCACGATGTGGCAGCCTGGCGCAGCCGGGCCGTGGCGCGCGCCCTTGAAATCGACCTGCCGGTGGCGCTGCGGCTGGCGGAAACCCGCGTTCCGGTTTCCGAACTCGCCGCCCTTCGTCCCGGCGACATCCTGCCCCTCGCCCGCCCGAAACAGCTTGGGGTGATGGTGGCGGGCCGCTGCATCGCCGGGATTCCGGCCGATGAACTGGCCGCACGCACCGGGTCGGAAAAGGGCACAGCCAGAAGGGAAGAGGACCGTTGAACGCCATTCCACCTCCGATCACGCCTCCGGTCGCGCCTCCGGTCGACAGGGATCAGGCACAGGACGCGCAAGAAGGGGCCGCCACCGATTCCGTGCGGCTCAGCATGGATGCCGAAGCAGGCCGCCCGGCGGCGGAAAAGAGACGCGCAGCCGAAGCAGCTGCGCGCGACGTTCCGCCAGACCCCCTTCCTGACCCATGGCCCGATGCGGGCACGGGCCAGCCCGGCCGCGCCCGCGCGCGCGACACACTGGCGGTTCCGCCGCTGCTGGCCGACATCGAGGTGACGCTGTCCGTCGAGGTGGGCTGCCACAGGCTGCCGCTCAGCCAGCTGCTGGCGGTGGAGCCGGGCCAGATCTTCGCGCTTGACCGGATGACGAACGAACCGGTCAGCATCCTGGCCAATGGCAAGCCTTTCGGACAGGGCGATATCGTCGCCCTGGGCGAGCGCTTCGGCATCCGCCTCCTCAGCCTCGCCGGATCGGATGCGCCATGACGGCGTCGGACTATCTGCTCCGCCTGGCTGTCGCCCTGCCGCTGGTGCTTCTGCTGGCGGCCATCACACTGCTGGCCGCGAAACGCGGCTGGTTGCCATTTGCCGCTCCGGGGCCAGGCAAGCCATGGCTGGCTGGCCGGGAGCAGGCGATGCTGGAAATCCGCCAGGTGACGGCATTGGGGCCGGGCGCGCGCATCGCCCATGTGCGCTTCGGCGGCCGCGATCTCCTCCTCGGCGTTTCCGGGCAGGGCGTGGTGCGTCTGGCGGCGGACGACACCACGACAAGGCGGGAGAGCAGCCCATGCCCGTAACGCTGATCGCACAGGGCGCAGGCGCAGACGGGGCGATGCTGGAGAGCCTGATGGCGCTGGCGGGCAAGGCCGAGGGCGGGCCGCTGTCGCTGCCGCTCCAGGTCCTGCTGCTGATGGCGCTTCTCACGCTGCTGCCCTCCATCCTGCTGATGATGACGGCCTTTGCCCGCATCCTCATCGTGCTTTCGATCCTGCGGCAGGCCCTCGGGCTGCAGCAGGCCCCGCCAAACCAGCTTCTGGTCGGCATGGCGCTGTTCCTCACCCTGTTCGTGATGCAGCCGGCCCTCGACGAGATCGACCGGACGGCGCTGAGGCCCTTCGTGGCCGACAGCCTGGCCGCCGAACAGGCCATCGGCCGCGCCGGCGAGGTGCTGCACCGCTTCATGATGGCCAACACCCGACGCACCGATCTCGACATGTTCGCGCGGATGGCTAAGGCTGGGCCGTTCGCCGCCCCGGCCGATGTGCCGATGCGCGTGCTGGTGCCGGCCTTCATCACCTCGGAGCTGAAGACAGCCTTCCAGATAGGCGTGCTCGTCTACCTGCCCTTTCTCGTGATCGATCTCGTGGTGGCGGCGGTGCTGATGGCGCTGGGGATGATGATGGTTTCACCGGTCATGATCGCCCTGCCCTTCAAGCTGATGCTGTTTGTGGCGGTGGATGGCTGGGCCTTGATCATGGCATCGCTTGCCGGGGGCTTCGCCATCCCGGCCATGGGGGGCTGAGCATGGGCGAGGATCTTGTGGCCGACAGCCTTGCCCGCGCCTTCCGGGTGCTGATGCTGGCTTCGCTTCCGGCGCTTCTGCCGGCGCTGCTGATCGGTCTCGTCGTCGGGCTGGTGCAGGCGGCAACCTCCATCCAGGAGGCAACCCTCAGCTTCATCCCGAAGCTGGTGGGCGTGTTCCTTGCCCTGCTGTTCTTCGGCGGGCTGGCGGGCGGCATTCTGATGGATTTCACCCGCGACATGCTGCAGGCGGCGAGCCTGGTCGGCCGCTGATGGAGGCAAGCGCCGCCATCGCCTTACTGTCAGCCGAACCCGGCCAGCTGCTTGCCGGCCTGCTCTTCGCATCGCTCAGGACAAGCGCCGCCCTTGCCCTTCTTCCGGCGCTTGGGGGGCAGATGATCCCGCTCAGGCTGCGCATCGGCCTTGCCGGCGCGGTCGGGCTGCTGGTGGCCGGCGGCACTGCCCCGCCAACGCCACCGGCCGATCTGCTGTCGCTTTCGGGCATGCTGATGATCGCGGGCGAGATCCTCATCGGCGCCGTGGCGGCGCTGGCGCTGCATGCCGCCTTTGCCGCCGCCCGGCTGGCGGGCGAATGGGTGGCGCAGACCATGGGCCTCGGCTTTGCGATGCAGGTCGCACCCGGCGCGCCGCCGCAGCCGCTTCTGTCGGGCCTGTTCGCACTCGTCACCTGGGCCGTCTTCCTTGAATCCGGCGGGCACATCCTTTTCATCCAGCTCATCGTGGAAAGCCATGTCGCCATGCCGACGGCAGCCGCCCTCCTCCAGCCCGCCCGGCTCTGGGCGGTCACGGGCTGGGCGGGCTTCGCCATCGCCTCGGGCCTGATCGCGGCGCTGCCGCTGGGCGGCGGCCTGCTGCTTGCCAACATCGCCATCGGGGTGGCCGCGCGGTCCGCGCCGCAGCTCAATCTTTTCGCTGTCGGCTTTCCGCTGATGCTGCTGGCCGGGCTGGCCGGGCTGCCGCTGGCCTTTCCCGGCCTTGTCGAAAGCCTGTCCTCGGCGCTGGCCGACATGCAGGCCGCCAGCCGTGCCCTGCTTCTGGGAACTGCCTGATGGCAGAGGACAGGCCCGACGACGAAAAGACCGAGGCTCCGACCCAACGCCGCCGCGAACAGGCGCGTGAAAAGGGCGACAGGCTGGCGTCGCGCGATCTGGCGACAGGGCTGGCCGGGCTGGCCGGGGCCTTGTGGCTGTGGATTTTCGCCGACGGGCTGGGGCAGGCCTTCCGCACCCTGATGGCCCGGGCGCTTGTTGCAGCGGGCGGGGCGGCAAATACCCCCCCGGCGCGCCTGCTCGTCGATCTGCTGATGCCGCTTGGCTGGCCGCTTGCCGCCCTTGCCCTGGTGATCGTGGCGGCAGCGGTTGCCGGGCAGGGGCTGACCGGCGGACTCGGCTTCACCCCGGCCCTGCTGGCGCCCAGGGCCGGCCGCCTCGACCCGCTGAAGGGCCTCGGGCGCATGTTCGGAAAGCGCGGCCTCGTCGAACTGCTGAAGGCGCTGGCAAAGGCCGCCATCCTGCTGGGGGTATCGGCGGTCATGCTGCATGCCAGCCTGCCTGCCCTTGCCGGCCTGCCGCGTGCGCCGCTGGGCGATGCACTCCTCAAGCTGACGGCGCTGGGGCTGAAGCTGATGCTGTGGCTGACTCTGGGGCTGGCCGTGATCGCCGGCGGGGATCTGCCGATCCAGATCATCGACTGGCTGAAGCGCCTGCGGATGACGAAGCAGGATGTGAAGGATGAAATGAAGCAGCAGGAGGGCGCAGCCGATGTGAAATACGCCATCCGGCGCATGGCGCGCGAAAATCTGCGGCGGGCCAACCGGCAGGCGATTGCGGAAGCCAGCGTCGTTCTGACCAACCCAACCCATTTCGCCGTGGCGCTGCGCTACCGGCCAGAAACGGATGCCGCCCCGGTGATCGTGGCGCGCGGGCGCGGCGTGGTGGCCGGAGTGATCCGCGAACTGGCGGCAGAGCATGGCGTGCCCATCCTCTCTTATCCCAGCGTGGCGCGCGCCCTCTATTTCACCGGCCGTGTCGGCGCGTCGATCCGGCCGGAACTCTTTGGCCCTGTCGCCACCATCCTCGCCTGGGTCATGCGCACCGGCGCCCTTTCGGCTCCGGCGCCCGAAGCCGAAGCCCCGCCGCAGGCTCGGTTCGACGAAAAGGGGCGCCGCATCGGCGCCAGCGGCTAGGCCACGGGTTTTCATATGCGCTGCGGCTTGGCATGGGGCGGCATGCCCATTTTCCGGCTCATCCTCTCTGCCTTGCTGCTGGCGCTCGCTGCCGGGCCGTTGCTCGCGCAGGCCGCGACCCGGCCGGACGCCGCCGGCCCGCTGGTGGTTGCCGGAACGGTGCGGGCCATCGAAACGGCGGAAGGGATCAACATCAGGCTGGCGCTTTCCGGCCCGCTCTCAGGGCCGCCGCGCGCCTTCGCGCTCGATGCGCCGATGCGCTGGGCCATCGACCTCCCCTCGACGTCGAGCCTGCAGCGCGAAATTCCCGCCAGCGGCGGCGCGCGCCGGGTGCGCCTGTCGCAGTTCAATGCCGCAACCGCGCGCCTCGTCCTCGATCTCGAAAGGCCGATGCAGCTCGTTTCCGCCTTTCAGGACAGGGATCAGGTGCTTGAACTGCGCTTCCGGCCGATCGACACCGCCGGCTTCCAGCGGCTGGCCCGCCGCGGCCCCGCCCCGGTGTCAGGCTTTGCCCAGGAAGTGCCGCGCGCCGTGCCGCCTGGCCCGGCCCCGGCGCCTGATCTCGCCGCCCAGAGCGCGGCCCGGCTGGATGATGTGGAAAGCGCCCTTGCCGAAGCTTCGCGGCAGATGGCCCAGCCGGGTGCGGAAGCCGCCGCCGCGCCGCCGCTGGCCGCCCCGCGCGAGACCCCGGTCGCAACCGCACGCCCGGCCCGGCGCGCCCGGCAGGTGGTGGTGCTGGACCCGGGGCATGGCGGCAAGGATCCGGGTGCGCCATCGGTTGCGGGCGGCGTGGAAAAGGATGTGACGCTGGCAATCGCACGGGCCGCGAAGGATGCCATCGAGCGGCGCGCCCGGGCGCGCGGGCAGCGCATCGAAGTCCGGCTGACGCGCGATGACGACCGCTTCATCACGCTGGGCGGGCGGGTACGGCTGGCCCGGCAGTGGAACGCCGATCTCTTCATTTCCATCCACGCCGACAGCGCGCCCAATCCGGACGCGCGCGGCGCGTCCGTCTATACGCTGTCCGATGTCGCCTCGGACCGCGAGGCCGCGCGCCTTGCCGCCAAGGAAAACCGCGCCGATCTCATTTCCGGTGTCGACCTGACAGGCGAAAACCGCGAAGTCGCGACCATCCTGATCGACCTTGGCCTCCGGGATTCGATGAACGCCAGCGCCGATTTCGCGCAGGCCCTGCAACGGGCGATGGAACCGCAGGGCGTGCGCTTCCGCAGCCAGTTCCACCGTTTCGCCGGCTTCCAGGTGCTGCGCAACCTCGGCGTTCCTGCCGTGCTGCTGGAAAGCGGCTATCTCTCCAACGCGGAAGACAGCGCCTATCTCTTTTCCCGCCGGGGGCAGGCGGCCATCGCCGAAGGGGTCGCGGACGCCGTCGTCAGCTATCTGTCGCAGCGCTGAAAAGCGGCTCGAATTCGGTGCGCGGCGGCACGCCATGCGCTTCCCCCATCCGACGGATGGCGGCGATCTTCGCCTCCAGCGGGCGCCAGTCATCCGCGTCGGCAATGGCGGACCACAGCGCCTCCACCGTCTCGACCGGCATGGTTTCCGGCCCCGGCCCGGCCCAATAGGGGTGGTCGAGCGCGCCCGCCACCGGCGCGTGGCCGGGCAGTAGCGCGGCAAAGCTGGCGAACTCAGGCGGCAGCGGGTCCGGCAGGCGGCCGCCCCGGAAGGCGAACCAGGCGCTGTCGGGCTGGATTCCGCTTTCGGTGAGCCCGGCCTCGAACGCCCGGAGCAGCGCCTCGTCTTCTGCTTCCCCGCCTGAGGCAAGGCCAAGCCGCCAGAGCGCTTGTGCCGTCCATGCCCTGGCAAGGCGCGCGGGCCAGGCCTTCAGCGCCGGAATCAGGCTTTCGGCGGGTGCCACCAGCCGCAGCGCCTGCGCCAGCTGGAACAGGTTCCATTGCAGCGCCTCGGCCTGTCGCCCGAAGGCATAAAGGCCGAAATGATCGAAATAGGCGGCGGTAAAGCCCATGTCCCACTGCGGCAGGAAGCGCCATGGGCCATAGTCGAAGCTTTCGCCGGTGATGTTGATGTTGTCGGTGTTGAGGACGCCGTGGACGAAGCCGGCGGCATGCCATTGCGCCACCAGCCGGGCGGCGTTGCCGACCGCCTCGTCCATCAGCGTGGCATAAGGGTCCGGCCCGGGCGCACGGTTGCACAGCCGCTCCAGCACATAATGGGTCAGGCGCCCGATCTCGTCACGCAGCTCCAGCGCCGCCAGCCGCTGGAAGGTGCCGTAGCGCACATGGCTGTGCGACAGGCGGACCAGCACGGCCGACCGTGTCGGCGATGGCTCGTCATTGCGCTCCAGCGCCTCCCCCGTCTCGATCAGGGAAAAGCTGCGTGACGTATTCACGCCCAGCGCTTCGAGCATTTCGGTCGCCAGTATCTCGCGCACGCCGCCCTTCAGCGTCAGCCGCCCGTCCCCGAAGCGGGACCATGGCGTCTTGCCCGAGCCCTTGGTGCCCAGGTCCATGAGGCGGCCATCGGCATCGTCCATCTGGGCGAAGAGAAAGCCGCGCCCGTCGCCCAGATCGGGATTGTAGGTACGGAACTGGTGACCGTGGTAGCGCAGGGCCAGCGGCCGGGGGAAGCTTCCCGCCAGCGGCTCGAAGCGGCCGAAATGGGCGATCCACGCCGCATCCGTCAGGCCATCGAGCCCGACGTCCCGTGCCGCCCGGTCGTTCCGGTAGCGCAGGATATGCGCCGGGAAGTCCGCCGGCTCCACGACATCGTGGAATTCAGGCCCCAGATCGCAAAAATCGGTGCGGGGTCGAAAGCCCGCTGGCCCTGTCACGCTGCAGGCCCTGTCACGCCGCCGGCCCGGTATCGACGACCGGATGCCCGGCGGCGGCCGTGCAGAAGCGGATGCATTCCAGCCGCACGCGCCGGCGATCTTCCGCCGTGGCGGCGGGGTGGAAATATTGCTGCATCGCATCCCCCACCAGCGCGAAGATGAGGGAAGCGGCGATGCCCGTATCCACCGGGGACGGCCCGTAGCGGCTGGCGATCGCTTCGAGATGGGCGCGGGTCCAGGTGACGGCTTCCTCGCGGGCGGCGTTGAAGAAGGGCTCGGCATCCGGGTTGCGCTTCAGGCTGGCGGCGGGCGAAGCGCATTGGGCCGCGCCCTTTTCCACAGGCTGGGCCGCGCCCGGCGAGACGTTCCGGGCGTCCTCGCAGCCGCCCTCGCTCCAGACATTGTGGATCTCGCAGAAATCGAAGCAGCGGTTCAGCGTCACCTCGAAGCTCAGCCTGTCGAGCGGGTCGTCGCCCTGCATATGGGCGATCATCTTCTGGCCGTGCAGGCGGCCAAGTTCCACCAGAAGCGCGCGCTTGGAGCCGAAATGGTAGAAGATGGAGCCTTCGGACACGCCAGCAGCGCGGGCTATATCCGCAGTGCCGGTGCTGGCGTAACCGCGCGCCGCGAAAAGCTGGTAGGCTGCCTCAAGGACCCGGCTGCGGGTTTCGGCCGGATCGTAGCGGCGGGCCCGGGCGTCAGCCTCGCCCTTCTGGGCGCCATTCCTGTGGGCGCCATTCTTGTGGGCGCCGCCCTTCTCCTCAGCAGGCTTGCGGGCGGGCGCGGTTGCGGCCCCTGCCCGGGCATTTGGCCTGCCATTGGTTCCGGGTGCGCTCGCCTTCGTCGCCACAGACGTCCGTCCTCTCTCGATCGTCCCGCTACCCGCAAGCCATATGGCGCAAAACTGAGTGGCAGTCAAAACCCCCTCGGGGCAGGTTCAGGCCTTTCGCCATCCTGCCATTTCGATGGACGGCTTCGATTGACAGGCCCCCCGCCGGCTCTAAACCTGCAGCATGGCATCCGCCTTCCAAGACCGCTATTTCTGGACACCGGACAATGTCCGCCTCCATTTCCGCGACCATGAAGGAGACCCGGCGCGCCCGGCGCTCCTGTGCCTGCCGGGGCTGAGCCGCAACCTGCGCGATTTCGAGCCGCTGGCCAGCCGGTTCGCACCGCGCTTCCGCGTGCTGACGGCCAGCCTGCGCGGCCGGGGCGAATCGGGCTATGCGCGCGACCCGCTGACCTATGTGCCCCTTACCTATCTGCGGGATGTCGGCCACCTGATGGACGAGGCCGGGCTGGAGCGCACCATCATCATCGGCACTTCGCTCGGCGGGCTGATCGGCCTGATGCTCGACGTGACGCAGAAGCAGCGCATCGCCGGCCTCGTCCTCAACGATGTCGGCCCCGACATGGAGCAGGCAGGGCTTGACCGGATTCGCGCGCAGTTCGGCCGGGGCGGCGGCTGGCCCAGCTGGTACATGGCCGCGCGCGACCTCGCCCGCCGCCAGGGCGACATCTATCCAGACTGGGCGCTCGAAGACTGGCTGGCGCACGCAAAGCGCCTGTGCCGTGTCTCGCCCGAGGGGCGAATCGACTGGGATTTCGACCCGGAAATCTCGGCCCCCTTCCGCCTTCCCCATGGCGACCAGGCGCTCGACCTGTGGCTGGCGCTCGACAGTTTCCGTGACCGGCCCGTCCTCAGCATCAGGGGCGAATTGTCCGACATATTGTCGGCTGCAACACAGGCGCGCATGGCTGCGCGGCTGCCGAAGCTGGAAATGGTGACGGTGCCGCGCGTCGGCCATGCACCCACCCTGGAAGAGCCTGTCGCCATCGCGGCGCTGGAAGCCTTTCTCGACAGATTCCGCTGAGTGCGCTGCCCCGACAGGCCACAAGGCATCGCCCACTATGAAGATGGCGACCTGTGCGGCCCGGGTGGAAAAGGGTAGAAGCCGGCGATGGCGCGCCCCGGCGGGCGCTGCCGCGGAGGAGAGATGACGATGGCGGAAAAACGGCATGTGTGGCGGCTGGCGAAGCGGCCGGTGGGCGACATTCAGGATTCGGACCTGAAGTATCATGAAGAACCGGTCCCGGCGCTGCAGGACGGGCAGTTCCTGGTGCAGGTGGGCTATCTGTCGCTCGATCCGACGAACCGGATCTGGATGTCCGACATGGAGCAGTACATGCCGCCTGTCGGCCTGGGTGACCCGATGCGCGGCGGCATCGTCGGCCGTGTCGTCGAAAGCCGCAAGCCCGGCGTGGAAGCGGGAACGCTGGTGGCCGGGCTTGGCGAATGGGCCAGCCACATGGTGAGCGACGGCACCGGTCTTTCCCCCTTCCCGGAAGTGCCGGGCATCAGCATCGCCCAGGCCTTCGGCACGTTCGGCGGCGTCGGCCCCACGGCCTATTTCGGCCTGCTCGACATCGGCCAGCCCAAGCCGGGCGAAACGCTGGTGGTTTCGGCAGCAGCCGGTGGCGTCGGCCAGATTGTCGGCCAGATCGGCAAGATCCGGGGGTGCAAGGTCATCGGCATTGCCGGCGGCCCCGACAAATGCCGCTTCATCACCGAAGAACTGGGTTTCGATCACGCCATCGACTACAAGTCCGAGGATGTGGGCCAGGCGCTCGACCGGCTGGCGCCCGAGGGCGTTGACATCAATTTCGAGCAGGTGGGCGGGCCGATCATGTCGGCGGTCGTCTCGCGGATGAAGCTTTTCGGCCGCATACCGCTGTGCGGGCTGATTTCCAGCTACAATGCGACCACGCCGCAGGAAGAGCCGGGCCGCTGGACGCTCATCCTGATGCGCCGCCTGATGATCCGCGGCTTCATCGTGACCGATTTCGCCGACCGCTTCCCCGAATCCTTCCAGGCGCTGGGCGGCTGGATGCTCGAAGGCAAGCTGAAGACGCGGCAGGATGTCCGGCCGGGTCTCGACAAGGCGCTCGATTATGTGAAGCTGCTCTATTCCGGCGGGAATTTCGGCAAGCTTCTGGTCGAGGTGTCGAAGATCTGAGAAGATGTGAAAAGGCATCCGGGAGCCGCGCGGCCCCCGGATGCTTCATAGCGGTAGATCAGGTCCGGCGCTTCAGCTCGCCTTCCAGCGCGCGCGGCTTCTGCGGCGCGCCAAGCACCGCCTGGGGCGCGTTGGGTGGCATGGCGGCAATCGCCGCCGTGCGGGCATCATGGCGCGCCTTACGCCTGTCGAGGTAGCGCTTGAACAGCATGCCGCCAACGGCCGCCGCGACCATTCCGCCCGGCCCCAGCCGGCGCGCGATGGCCGGGATCATGGCGGGCGCTGCCGCGCCGATAACGGCCCCGGCCGGCCCGGCGGATGCCCCGCCGATCGTGCGGGCAATGGACCTGCCAGCGGCTGCAGTCAGTAATTTTCCGATCATCAGTAACCTCCAGTTCCATCAACTGGGACTGGGGCCTCATTGTTTCAAGCGGCAGGAAAGATCGAGCAGAATCCTGTTGGTGAGCGGCCGCCCGGCAGGAGTCACCCGCAGGCGGTCCCCCGGCTCCAGCAGCCCCATGCGCACAAGCCGCGCGCGTGCGCCTGCATCGATGACGCTTTCGAGCGGCGTGCCCGTGCGGGCGGCGAAGCGGGCCGGGTCGATGCCTTCGGCCAGCCGTAGCCCCATCAGCAGCGCTTCTTCCGCCGCTTCGGACGGCTGGACGGGGATTTCGGCCTCGATTCCGCAGCCGCCCGTTTCCACCGCCTCGAGCCAGGTTTCCGGGCGGCGCAGGCGCGTGGTGGCAAGGCCGCCGCGCCGGCCATGGGCGCCGGGGCCGATCCCGGCATAATCGCCATAGGTCCAGTAGACGCGGTTGTGGCGGCTTTCCGCGCCGGGCCGGGCGTGATTCGATATTTCGTAGAGCGGCAAGCCTGCCGCCGCGCACAAGTCGCCTGTCAGGTCGAACATGTCGGCCGCCGCCTCCTCGCCCGGCAGGTCCAGGAGGCCCTTTGCCGCAAGGCTGTGAAAGCGCGTGCCCGGCTCGATCGTGAGCTGATAAGCGGACAGATGGCTGGTGCCGAAGGCAAGCGCGCGCGCCAGTTCGTCATGCCAGGCTTCCGGCGTCTGCCCGGGCCGGCTGTGGATCAGATCGAAGCTGACGCGCGGAAAATGCCGCTGCGCGACATCGAGCGCCGCCAGCCCCTGCGCAAGATCATGCGGCCGGCCAAGCAGCCGGAGCGCGCCGTCATCCAGCGCCTGAAGCCCGAGCGAGACCCGGTTGATTCCGGCGGCGGCGAAATCGGCGAAGCGGGCCGCTTCGACCGAGGAGGGGTTCGCCTCCAGCGTGATCTCGGGCGTGCCGTCGGCCGGCCACAGCCGGAGGGCTTCCGCGATGATGGCGCCAGCGGTGGCCGGCGGCATCAGCGATGGCGTGCCGCCGCCGAAGAAAATGGAAACAAGGCGCATGCCCTGCGTCCTGCCGGCTTCATGGCGGAGTTCGGCGAGCAGGGCGTCCCGCCAGCGCACGTCGTCCACCCGGGCGCGCACATGGCTGTTGAAATCGCAATAGGGGCACTTGGTGACGCAGAAGGGCCAGTGCACATAAAGGGCGAGCGGCCCGCTCACGCCAGCAGCGCCGCCTTCAGCTGCGCGAAAGCCCTGGCCCGGTGGCTGATCCCATGCTTCAGGTCCGGGTCCATTTCGCCGAACGTCTCCGCATGGCCTTCGGGCACGAAGACGGGATCATAGCCAAAGCCCCTGTCCCCGCGCGGCGGCCAGACAAGGTGGCCCGCCACCCGCCCCTCGAACAGCCGTTCGCGGCCATCGGGCCAGACAAGGGCAAGGGTGCAGGCGAATTCCGCCCGGCGGGACACATCCGGCCCGAGGGCTGCGAGCTTTTCCTCGACCTTTCCCATGGCCAGCATCCAGTCCCGCCCGGTGGGCGTTTCGGCCCAGTCGGCCGTGTAGACGCCGGGCGCGCCGCCAAGGGCGTCCACGCACAGGCCGCTGTCATCGGAAAGGGCGGGAAGGCCGGTGCCCTTTGCCGCGAACCGCGCCTTCAGCAGGGCATTGCCGGCAAAGCTGTCCTCGGTTTCCTCGGGCTCGGGCAGGCCGAAATCCGAAACCGGCACGGCCGCGATCCCGAACGGCTCCACCAGGGCCGCAATTTCCTTCAGCTTGCCCTTGTTGTGGCTGGCGAGCACCAGCCTCGGGCCGATTTCCAGCCTGTCGCCTGCCATGCCGCCCTCCGCTCAGCGCCCGGTTGCGGCGCGCTGCTTGGCGAAGATCGCGTCGCAGCCCATGCGGGCCAGCCGCAGCAGCCTGAGCAGTGTTTCCTCATCGAAGATGTCGCCTTCGGCGGTTGCCTGCACCTCGACAAGGTGGCCGCTGGACGTCAGCACGAAATTGCCGTCGGTGTGGGCGGTGCTGTCCTCGGGGTAGTCGAGATCGAGAACGGGCGTGCCCTCATAGACGCCGCAGGAAACGGCTGCCACCTGCAGCGGCAGGGGGTCGGTTTCGAACGGGGTCACGGCATTGATCTTGTCAAGCGCCATGCGCAGCGCCACCCAGGCGCCGGAAATGGCGGCGGTGCGCGTTCCGCCATCGGCCTGCAGCACGTCACAGTCGATCACGATCTGCCGCTCGCCCAGCGCCTTCAGGTTGGTGACCGCACGCAGGGAGCGGCCGATCAGCCGCTGGATTTCCTGCGTGCGGCCCGATTGCTTGCCCTTGGCCGCTTCGCGGCTGCTGCGCGTGTGGGTGCTGCGGGGCAGCATGCCATATTCGGCCGTCACCCAGCCTTCGCCCTTGCCGCGCATGAAGGGCGGCACCTTTTCCTCGACGCTGGCCGTCACCAGCACGTGGGTCTGGCCGAACTTCACGAGGCATGAGCCTTCGGCATGGGCATTGAAGCCCGGAATCATCTCGATCTCGCGCATCATGTCCGGCGAACGTCCCGAAGGGCGCATGGTCTGTCCTTGATCTGTGCTGGGGAAAAACAAGCCCGGGCGATAGGCTTCCTGGCCGCCGGACGCAACCATGGTTGAGAAGGCGGCGCTGGCGCACTAGATACTGTCTCATGCAGGAGCCACAGGGAATCACGGTCTCCCAGCTGACCGAGCGCGCGCGCGGCATCTTCCGTGACATCGTCGACAGCTACCTCGAAACCGGGGCTCCGGTTGGTTCGCGCACGCTTTCCAGAATGGGCGGCCTCCAGCTTTCCGCCGCCTCGATCCGCAACGTGATGCAGGATCTGGAGGAACTGGGCCTGCTTGCGGCGCCGCACACTTCGGCCGGGCGCGTGCCCACCGAACAGGGGCTGAGGCTCTTTGTCGATGGCATGATGCAGGCAGCACAACCCTCGCGCGAGGATGTCGCCGCGATCGAGGCCGAAGCCATGCGCGCCGGGGCAAGCCTCGAAGACCTTCTGTCCCGCACCACCTCCGTGCTTTCCGGCCTTGCCCAGTGCGCGGCCGTCGTTGCAACGCCCAAGACCGAACCGGCGCTGCGGCAGCTCAACCTCGTGCGGCTGGGGCCGGGCCGGGCGCTCGCCGTGCTGGTGGGTGCCGATGGCAGCATCGAGAACCGGGTGATGGCCCTGCCCGAGGGCCTGCCGGACCATGTGCTCGAACAGGCGCAGAATTATGTGAACGCCCGGCTTTCCGGGCTGACGCTTGCCGATGCCGCGGGCAGGCTGCGCCAGCAGATGGCGACCGACCGCGCCGAACTCGACCGGCTGACGGCGGACCTTGTCGAGCAGGGGCTGGCGATCTGGTCGAACGATGGCGCGCGGCCCGTGCTGATCGTGCGCGGGCAGGCCCATATCCTCGATTCCGCCGACCTCGACCGCACGCGCGCCCTGCTGGAGGAACTGGAGCAGAAGGAGGAACTGGCCCGCCTGCTCGACCGGGCGCGCGAGGCCGAGGCCCTGAGGATCTTCATCGGCGCCGAAACCCAGCTTTTCGCACTGACAGGGTCGAGCGTGATCGCCGCACCCTATCGCGGCGCCGACGGCCGGGTAATCGGCGTGGTCGGCGTGATCGGCCCCACGAGGTTGAACTATGCGCGCGTCGTCCCCATGGTGGACTTCACTGCGAACAGATTGTCGAGGTTGATGGCATGACCGAAGAAGCGCCGGCCGATGCGCCGAAGCCGCTGGAACAGGAACTTGAGGAGGCGCGCGCCGAAATCGTCGCGCTGACGACGGAGCGCGACGCCGAGCGCGACCGGGCGCTCAGAATGGCTGCCGAGGCCGAGAATACCCGCCGCCGGCTGGAGCGCGACAAGACCGAGGCGGTGCAGTTTGCCGCCGCATCCTTTGCGCGCGACATGCTGACCGTGGCCGACAATCTCGCCCGCGCCCTCGCTTCCATCCCCGAGGAAGAGGCAAGTGCTGCCATCCGCACCGGAATCGAGGCGACCCAGCGCGAGCTGTTCGCCATTTTCGAACGCAATGGCGTGAAGCGCGTGCCCGCCGTCGGCCTGCCGCTCGACCCCAATTGCCACCAGGCCATGGTGGAAGTGGAAGCCGAAGCGGAACCGGGCACCATCGTTTCGGAACTGCAGGCGGGCTGGGTGATGAAGGAACGCCTGCTGCGCCCGGCGCTGGTGACGGTGGCCAAGGCCCGCGCCGCAGCCGAAGGCTAAAACCCGAACGCCAGCCTTCAGCCGGCTGGCCTGTCCGGCCAGAAGGGGATGAGGGCGGCATAGGTTTCGAGTGGTGGGCGCGCCTTCGCAGGCGCGCCCACGCTCAGTTCATAGGCATCGCGCACGATTTCCGCCTGCTGCTCCAGCCCGTAGCGGTGGAACGGCTTGCCGGGCACAAGCGGCAGATAGGCGTAACGGGCCAGCGGCGGCCGCCGCCAGCGCAGGTCGATGCCCTGCTGATGCTGCCACACATGCACCATTTCATGCACGAAATGGCCGCGCAGCCACAGCGGCTCGGCACTGAAATCCATGCTCCAGCCGCTGCCATTGGGGTGGAACCACAAGTGCCCGTCGGGCGCCATCGTCACCCATGCGGGCTGCCACATCCACCATTTGCGCGGGTGAACCCGCACCGGGTCCATGGCGAGCGCAGTGCCGAACACGCCGGACAGCATCTGCCTTTCCCCCGGCGTCAGCGGGCGGCTGAACGGATCCGCGGTCACGCCCGTGGTCAGGCCGGCGGCGGGCGGCTCAGTGCCCCTTGTGGCCGCCATGGGCCGCAGCCGTCACCGCGCGGGCCTCCGCCTCGAAGCCCAGCGTCGCGCCGGACTGGAAGCGAAGCGTCACGGGGATGCGGTCCCCGGGCTTCAGCTTGCTGTCGAGCCCGAAGAGCATCAGGTGATTGCCGCCGGGCGCGAAGACGAGCGCAGCGCCCGCCGGCACGTCGAAGCCGGTCTCGGCGCGCATCCGCATCACGCCATTATGCATGACCATGCTGTGCAGTTCGATCCGTTCGGCCCGTGGCGAGGTGGCCGCTACCAGCCTGTCGGCCGAGTCGCCGCCCTTCAGGGTGAAATAGCCGGCCGCGGGGCGGCCCGTGGCCGCCGGCAGCCGCACCCAGGCGCCGGAAAGTTCCGGGCCTTTCGCAACGGCGGGGGCGGCGGCAATGCTGGCGGCAAGGGCGACGACAATGCTGGCGACAGGCCCGAAACTGCGGATCATGATGATCTCCTCTGCGCTGATCAAACGGACGTAGGCACGCTGGGCCGGCGATGCAACGGGGCGCACACATCGGAGGGGGGCAGGCCGGGCCGGAGCGCTGCCGCATTGCAAAAACACCCCATGCTGGTTGCGTGCGTGCCATTGATGCGCCGAATGATGACCCTATATGCCGCAGTGAACCGGGCCATAGTGGCCCACATGCATCAGTGAATCGCCCGGGCAACAGCGGCGATCATGAAAGACGAAGGCAGAGGACAGACTATGGCAAAGGTTATCGGGATCGACCTTGGCACCACCAACAGCTGCGTCGCCGTCATGGAAGGCAGCACGCCGAAGGTGATCGAGAATGCGGAAGGCGCGCGCACGACTCCGTCGCAGGTTGCCTTCGCCAAGGATGGCGAGCGTCTCGTCGGCCAGCCCGCCAAGCGCCAGGCCGTGACCAACCCGGAAAACACCGTCTTCGCGGTGAAGCGCCTGATCGGCCGCCGCTTCGACGACCCGATGACCCAGAAGGACAAGGATCTGGTGCCCTACCGGATCGTGTCCGGCGCCAATGGCGATGCCTGGGTGCAGGCGGGCGGCAAGGATTACAGCCCCTCGCAGATTTCGGCCTTCATCCTGCAGAAGATGAAGGAAACCGCCGAGGCCTATCTCGGCGAGACGGTGACGCAGGCCGTGATCACCGTGCCTGCCTATTTCAACGACGCCCAGCGCCAGGCCACCAAGGATGCCGGCCAGATCGCCGGCCTCGAGGTGCTGCGTATCATCAACGAACCGACGGCGGCGGCGCTGGCCTATGGCCTCGACAAGAATGTCAACGCCAGAACCATCGCCGTCTATGACCTTGGCGGCGGCACCTTCGACGTGTCCGTCCTCGAACTGGGCGACGGCGTGTTCGAGGTGAAGTCGACAAGTGGCGACACCTTCCTGGGCGGCGAGGACTTCGACGCCAAGCTGGTCGAGTATCTGGCCGAAGGCTTCAAAAAGGACGAAGGCATCGACCTGCGGAGCGACCGCCTGGCGCTGCAGCGGCTGAAGGAAGCCGCCGAAAAGGCCAAGATCGAGCTGAGCTCGTCGGCCACCACCGAAGTGAACCTGCCCTTCATCACGGCGGATGCGACCGGGCCGAAGCACCTCGTGCGCCAGCTCAGCCGCGCCGACCTCGAGAAGCTGGTGATCGACCTGATCGAGCGCACCCGCAAGCCTTGCATCGACGCCATGAACGAAGCCGGCGTGAAGGCGAGCGAAATCGACGAAGTGATCCTGGTGGGCGGCATGAGCCGCATGCCGCGGGTCCGCCAGTTTGTGAAGGAGCTGTTCGGCAAGGAGCCGAACACCGGCGTAAACCCGGACGAAGTGGTGGCCATGGGCGCCGCCATCCAGGCCGGCGTGCTGCAGGGCGACGTGAAGGACGTGCTGCTCCTCGATGTCACGCCGCTGTCGCTGGGCATCGAGACGCTGGGCGGGGTCTTCACCCGCATGATCGACCGCAACACCACCATCCCCACCAAGAAGTCGCAGACCTTCTCCACGGCCGATGACAACCAGTCCGCCGTGACGATCCGCGTCTTCCAGGGCGAGCGGGAAATGGCGGCTGACAACAAGATGCTGGGCCAGTTCGACCTCGTGGGCATTCCCGCCGCGCCGCGCGGCGTGCCGCAGATCGAGGTGACCTTCGACATCGACGCCAACGGCATCGTCAGCGTGAACGCCAAGGACAAGGGCACCGGCAAGGAACAGCAGATCAGGATCCAGCCGTCGGGCGGCCTTTCCAAGGACGACATCGACAAGATGGTGAAGGAAGCGGAGCAGTTCTCGGCCGAGGACAAGAAGCGCCGCGAGACGGCCGAAGCCCGCAACCAGGCCGACAGCCTCGTCCACGCCACCGAGCGCCAGCTTTCCGAGCATGGGGACAAGGTGGACGCCGAAACGAAGTCCGCGATCGAGGCCGCAATCGCCGATGTGAAGGCAGTGCTCGATTCGGATGATGCCGCACAGATCGGCCAGAAGGCGCAGGCGCTGGCCCAGGTGGCGATGAAGCTTGGCGAGGCGGTCTATGCCGCCGAGCAGGCAAGCGCCCAGGGAGAAGCCGCAGCAGAAGCCAAGCCCGCCGAGGATGTGGTGGACGCCGACTTCACCGAAGTTGACGACAGCAAGAAGTGATCTGATACGGCCGGGGGCTTGACACCCCCGGCCCTGCCTTCAGAGGGCTGTCGTCAATGTATACCGAAATGGACTATTACGAGCTGCTCGAGGTCGAGCGCGGCTGTGATGAAGGCGCGCTGAAAACCGCTTATCGCAAGCTCGCCATGCGCTGGCACCCGGATCGCAACCCCGGCGATTCCGAGGCAGAAAGCCGCTTCAAGGCCATCAACGAGGCCTATGACGTGCTGAAGGACCCGCAGAAGCGGGCCGCCTACGACCGCTTCGGCCATGCCGCTTTCCGCAATGGCGGCGGCGGGGCCGGCGGCGGCGGCAACCCCTTCGGCGATTCCGCGCCCTTCTCGGATATCTTCTCGGATATCTTCGACCAGTTCATGGGCGGTGGCGGCCGTGGCAGGCGCGCCGGGCCGCAGCGCGGCGCCGATATCCGCCACGACCTTCAGGTCAGCTTCGAGGACGCCTTCCACGGCATCGAGATGGACCTCGCCGTCGATGTCGCGGTGAGCTGCGACCATTGCGCAGGAACAGGCGCCAAGCCCGGCGCCCGCGCCCAGAATTGCGGCACCTGCGGCGGGCGCGGCCAGGTGCGCATGCAGAACGGCATGTTCATCGTCGAGCGCACCTGCCCTTCCTGCCATGGCTCCGGCTCGGTCATTTCAGACCCGTGCGAGCATTGCGGCGGCGAAGGCCGGGTCGAGCGGCGCAAGTCGCTGAAGGTAAAGATTCCGCCCGGCGTGGACGATGGCACCCGCATCCGCCTGGCAGGCGAAGGCGAAGCCGGCCCGCGCGGCGGCGAAGCCGGCGACCTCTATCTCTTCATCCACATGAAGCCGCACGCCATCTGGAAGCGGGACGGAACCACCCTCTTCGCGCAGGTGCCCATGAGCTTCGTGGACGCGGCATTGGGTGGCGACATCAGCATCCCCGGCATCGATCGCAAGCCGGTCGATGTGAAGGTGCCCGCCGGCACGCAGACCGGCCGCCAGTTCCGCGTGCGCGGGCGCGGCATGCCGGCGCTCAATGGCCATGGCGTGGGCGACCTGGTGGTGCAGGTGGAGCTTGAAACGCCGACGAAGCTGAACGCCCGCCAGAAGGAACTGCTGGAGGAATTCCGCGGAACAGCGGGCGGCAGCGAAGGCTGCCCGCGTTCCAAGGGTTTCTGGGACAGGCTGAAGGGCGCCTGGGACGAACTGACGGACTAGTCCGCCGCCGCCTTCGCGTCTTCTGCAGCGTCAGCCTTCTTCATTGGCGTGAACTTGCCCAGCCCGCAGGATGCCCCGCGCATCGGCCCACCGGATGTCTGCAGCACGGTGATGATGTCCACGTTGCAGAGCTGGCTTTGCGAGGTCGAATACATGAAGGCCCGCTCGAACCCGAGGCCCGGGCAGCGGTTGGGCAGGGTGTTGCGCATGATCTTGCCGCCAGCCATCACGAAATCGATCGTCTGGTCATCGATCACGCGGGTGCTGTTGATGCGATGCCGGTCGATGCAGGTCACGGGCTCGCCATCGGGAACCAGTTCCACCGGCTTTTTGCCCATGGCGGCCGCCGGGGCATGGGCCGCCATGGCAAGCGCTGCGGCAAGGACCAGCCCGGTCAGCCTGTCTTTCCTGTTGCGGTATCCCATTTCGCGCCTCCTCCTCTGAAGCAGGCGCAAATCTGAACTCCGGCGGCCTGAATGGCAAGTTAACACGTGCTTTCAGGCAGCTGGCTTGCGGCTGCCTTTGCGCGGTTCGGGTGTCTTGGGCATGTGGCGGCACCAGCTGGCCACAGGGCAACGCCAGCATTCGGGCTGGCGTGCCTTGCACAGATAGCGCCCGTGGAGGATCAGCATATGATGGGCCGGTCGCGCCCAGCGGGCCGGCACCTGGGGCACAAGCTGCCTTTCCACGGCCTCGGGCGTCTTGCCGTCGCACAGGCCGATTCGCCGCGCCACCCGGAAGACATGGGTGTCGACCGCCAGGGTCGGTTCCCCGAAGGCCTCGTTCAGCACCACATTCGCCGTCTTGCGGCCCACGCCCGCCAGCGCTTCCAGTTCGGCGCGGGTGCGTGGCACCGCGCCGCCATGCCGCTCGATCAGTTGTTCGGACAGGCGGATCACATTGGCCGCCTTGGCGTTGAAGAGCCCGATGGTGCGGATATGCTGGCGCAATCCCTCAAGCCCGAGGTCGAGCATGGCCTGCGGTGTCTGCACCGTCTGGAACAGCGCCTTCGTCGCGCGGTTCACTCCGGCATCCGTCGCCTGCGCCGAAAGCACCACCGCCACCAGCAGGGTATAGGGGTTCACATAATCGAGTTCCGTCCGGGGGTCTGGGTTTGCCGCGCCCAGCGCATCGAAGATCGCCTCCACTTCGGCAGGCGAAAGCGGCCGCGCCTTGGCGGCGCGTACCGGGGGCTTTTTGTCACTGGGCGTACGGGCCATGAATTTGCTAGAGCAGCCCGCATGCGACCCCGCAAGCCCGCCATCTTCGATCTTGAAATGCGCCCCAGCCGCTCGCTCGACCGGCGCAGCTTCTGGCTGATGATCGCCGGCGTCTCCCTCATCTTCCTTCTGATGGGGGTGCGCTTCCTGATGCTGGGCGCCTGGCCCATCCTGCCCTTCATGCTGGCCGATATCGCGCTGCTGGCCTGGGCCATGCGCGCCTCCTACCGTTCGGGCCGCGCGTCCGAGCATCTGCGCCTCGATTCGGAGGGGCTGGAATTCATCCGCATCGCAGCGCACGGCCAGGCCCGGCGCACGCGGCTGGAACCCTGGCACGCCCGTGTCGAGCTGGAGGAACTGGGCGAGGCTGAAAACCGCCTGTGGCTCAGGGCTGGCGACCGCCGGCTGAGGCTGGGCAGCTTCCTTTCCCCGGCGGAAAGGGCAGCCATCGCCGATGTGATCGACGACGGGCTGCGCCGCTTCCGGCGCGGCGACCGGCCATGACGGAAGACCCGCGCCTTTCCTCGCCGGCGGCCCATCGCAACCGGGATCCCATTCTTGCCGTGCTGCGGAAGGTGCTGCCGGAAACGGGCAGCGTGCTCGAAATCGCAAGCGGCACGGGCGAGCATGTGGTCCATTTTGCCCGTGCACTCCCGGCCCTGTCGTGGCAGCCGAGCGACCCATCACCTGAAGCCCGGGCATCCGTTGCCGCCCATGCCGCCGATTCAGGGCTTGCGAACATCCGCCCGGTTGCAGCACTCGATGCCGCGCGCGGGCAGGAAGCAGGCGCATGGCCGGTCGAAAGGGCCGATGCGATCCTGTGCATCAACATGGTGCACATAAGCCCCTGGGAAGCAACGCAGGGGCTGATGGCCGGGGCCTCGCGGCTGCTTCCGCCCGGCGGGTTGCTCATCCTCTATGGCCCCTATCTGCGGGACGGGGTGGAAACGGCGCCATCCAATCTGGCCTTCGACACCGACCTCAAGGCTCGCGACCCGCGCTGGGGCCTGCGCCGGCTGGAAACGGTCTCCGCCGAGGCGGCGGCCCATGGGCTTGGGCTGGAGCGGATGGACGAAATGCCGGCAAACAACCTTCTGCTCGTCTTCCGCCGGGAGCAGGGACCGGCCTGACGCCGCCCCCATGACAAGGCGCCATTCCATGACAATGCGCCATTAAGAACTGGCGCCACAAGGAACAGGGGCCGCGACCATCTCAGGTCGCGGCCCCCGGCCATTGTGTGTCAGGGCAGGCGCTTACCGCACGCGGCCCCGACGGAAGAGGTTCACGATCCCCAGCAGTACGATGGCCCCGAGGAACGACGCAAGAAGCGAGCGGATATCCATCGCGCCCGAAGTGATCGGTGCGCCGCCGATCAGTGGCGTGATGAGGAAGCCGGCGAGAAAGGCGCCGACGATTCCGACAACGATATTCAGAAGAATGCCCTGTTGCGCGTCGGTACGCATGACGATGCTGGCCAGCCAGCCAAGGATGCCGCCGACGACGATGATGAGAAGAAGGCCCATGTTCAGTCTCCTGCCAGATGCTGCACGGATCGTTTACGCCCGTGTCCGGTGATGGAATGCCGGGGGCTGTCGCTCCCCTGCTTTGGATGTGCGTTTTCCGTCGGGCTCAGGGGCGCGGCTGCGGCGAGGTGCCAACCGCCATGCTGCTACCCACGCCCGCCGTGGAGGGCGGCATCACGCCATAGTGGCGGTCAGCGTCCGGGCCCCATTTCCCGCGGTCGATCTGGGCGCGGTCATAGCTGGGCGCGTCTTTCAGCGTCGCCCCGGCCATGTCGATGCGATAACCGCCGACCGACGTGTCATAATCGAGCCGGTGCCAGGGTACGGGGTGATATTTCTCGCCGATGCCGAGAAAGCCGCCGAAGCTCATGATCGCATAAGCGACCTTGCCGGTATATTTGTCGAGCATGACGTCATCGATGGCGCCGATCTTCTTGCCATCGCAGTCATAGCAGGCGGTGCCTTCGACCTTGCTGGCGGAAATCAGCGTCCCGCTTTCATCGCGTGGAAAATCACGCCCATTGCCCAGGCCATCATGGCGGGCGGTGTCCTGATCCTTGCTGCTGTGCATGTGCTGGTTCATGTCTGTCCTCCGGTATCGGGCCGGTGTTCCGGCGCTCATGCCAACAAAACCCGGAAGCCCCCCGAATGTTCCACGCCTGCTTTTCCCTTCGAAACAGGACCGGATGAAAGAAATGAAGAAGGGCACGAAGCATGGCGCGCCCCGCATCCTTGCAGGCCTGATAGAAGCGGCATTGAATAGTTTTTCCATACATGCGCCGATGGCCTGGATATTTTTCAGGAACCTTTCCGGATCAGGCCGGTTCTCCGCTCATGCCCACTGGCCAGACCCGCACTCGCACGGGGCAGGTCGGTTTTTCGCCCCCACGGGGCAGGCCAGGGGCCGGACACATGCGGCTGCATCCGGGGGGTGCGCTGCAAGACAGGAGGCAGACAAGATGAACGCCAATCCGCACGACAGCAGCACCAGCGGCAATACCGGTCGCGTCGTCGCCATCATCCTCGTGGCCGCAGTCGCGGTTCTCGCCCTTGCCTGGGCGCTCGGGCTCTTCAACGTCGACGCCTCGGGCAAGCTGCAGGCGCCCGATGTGAAGATCGAGGGCGGTGAAGTCCCCGATGTACAGGTCGAGACTGCCGATGTCAGCGTCGGCACCGAGACCGCCACCATCGAAGTGCCCACGGTCGATATCGACAAGCCGGGCGACGATGGGAGCGCCAACCGCTAAGCCTGACGAAGCCGGAATGAAGGCCGTGGCCAGCCTGGCCACGGCCTTTTTCATGCGCGCCTTCAGGCGCACCCGGAACGGCTGGCCGCGCCCTTCAGCCAGGCTCTTCAGATGATGTCAGGATCGCGCGTTCGAACCGGTCAAGATTGGCTGCCGGCATCTCGAGCCGGATCAAGGGCAGGCCATCCGCATCGGCACCGACAAGACAAGTGCCGCCAAGCTGCCGCGCGAGCGCCCGGAGCATCCGCGTCTCCTCGTCGGCGATGGGGCATGCCTGCCCGCCACCACCAGTCCGGATGGCCAGCAGCGCCGAACCACCTGCCAGACGGAAGGAAAGCCGGAACCATGACGCGCTTCGCCCGGCGCCGGCGGCTTCATGTCCCGCATTCTCCCCTTCCGGGGCCGGAGGCCTCGCCATCAGTCCGGCGGCTTCCACGATCCAGAGGGACAGCGGCACAGCCGTATCGATGCTGATGTCGGCCGCATCCGGTCTCTGGTCCAGGATGAACCCGCTGACACCCGGCATCGACCGCCCCAGAAGGGCCGCCAGCTCTTCCAGAAGCTGCCGTGCCCCGATGCTGGTTTCCTGCCCGGCGCTGTAATGCAGCCGGTGCACGAGCGACAGGACCGCCACACGCAGGCGGACATGGGACAGCACATCCCGGCCCTCGCCGGGGCCGGCCTCGCGCGCCTGCAGGCTGAGATAGCTGCCCATGATCTGCAGCGTGTTGCCAACACGATGATGCAGTTCGAGGGTCAGCGCCTTCTGGCGCGCGATGGCGGCCTTCAGCGTGCGGTCGCGCTCCGCGATCATGTGCGCCATGGCCTGCAGGTCCTGCGCCAGCGCGCGCATTTCTTTCGGCGCATCGGCAAAACGCCCCTCGCGCTGGATGTAGCGCCCGGCGCCGATTTCGCGCGCCTTGTCCCCCAGCCGCCCCACCCAGCGCAATATGGCATGGTTGGCGCCCACCCAGATTGCGGCGGAGGCCAGCACAAGCGCCAGGACCGGAAGCGCGAAATAGCTGGCGATGAACCACCATTCCTCGGTGAAGAGGTAGGGTGCAGGCGCCGCCGTCACGACATGAAAGGCGCCCTCGGGGTCCGTATCCGGCAGCAGCGGCTCGGCCACATAGGACCAGCGGTGACCATCGGCATCCCGGGCGCTGAACATGGCCGCCGCTCCGGTGCCGTCTCCATGCTCCTCATCATGCTCTTCTGCACCCGAATCATGGGCATATCCGGGGGCGTTACCGGGGGCGTTGCCGGGCGCAATGGCGTGCCGGGGATCCAGCGACAGCCGGCCCCAGTCAACCGGCCGGGTGGACAGCAGGATCCGCCCTGTCCCGTCCACCAGCATCACCACGGCGTTGCGGGAATGTTTGTGGATGCGCACCCTGTCCTGAAAGGCGCGCAGGTCGATCGAGGCAGCGATCATGCGCCCCCCCCCTGCAGCACCCTCCCGGTCCTCCGGAACGGGGCCATCCGGCACGGGAAGGACGGCCACGAAAACGGTGCGCCGGGAATGCGTGCCCCAGACTGGCGGCAGCAGCCGGAAACCCGGCCGTTCAGCGACCATGCGCCAGGCGCTCCAGCCGGCCATGCTTTCACCCACCATCTCGGGCATGGCCGAGCAGAGGACCCGGCCATCGGCAGTCACGAGCGACAGCTGGGTATAGGGGTCCAGCGCGTTCCACGCGTTCAGCAGCGCCGGGCCGCAGCGCGCCTGCTCGCCGGACAGCACATCCGGGTTCGTGGCCAGCAGCGACAGCAGCATGCGGATGTTGCGGATCTCGCCCCGTTCGGACATGGCGGCAAGACGCGCAGTATCGGCCAGCGCCTCGGCATGGAGCGCCCGGTCACGGTCGAGCCGAAAGATGCCGTTGATGGTGGCAAGGGCCGCCAGCGGCAGCAACGAGGCCAGCACCACCAGCAGCATGGCCGAACGGACACCCGTGCGCCGCGCGAGAGACGACAGCAAACCTCGCTGTTCGCCCAGCACGCCGCCTGTCACGTGCCGGCCGGCACAGCGTGCCGCAGCGCGCGCGCAGGGCTGGCCGGGGCGGCCTCGGGTGGCCCGTCCATATAGCGTTTCAGCGCCTGCCGCCCGCGCGTGATGCGGCTTTTCACCGTGCCCAGCGGGCAGCCCATCACATCGGCGATCTCGTCCCACTGGAGGCCCGATTCCAGCAGCACCAGCGCCTCGCGCTGTTCGGCCGGCAGGGTGGCAAGGCCGCGCTGCAGGTCGGCAAGCGTGCGCTCCCCGCCCTGCGTTGGCGGGGTTGTCATCACATGCGCCGGGCTGTCGGGATCATAGGCGACGAAACGCCGGGCGACCGTTGCCGTGGTGTAGAAATGGTTGCGCAGGATCCGGAACATCCAGGCGCGGAAATTGGTGCCCGGCTGGAAGGACTGGCGCGCCGCCCAGGCCTTGGTCAGGGCCTCCTGCGTCAGGTCGTCGGCAAGGTCGCGGTTGCCGCAGAGGCCGCGCGCAAAGGCGCGCAAGGACGGGATGATGGCGACGAGGTCGCGCCTGAAGACCGTATCGCTCATTTCGCGCGCTCCACGGCATCCGGGCCAGCGGATGCAAGGTCGTTTCCGCCCTGCTCTTGGCTTTCAGCGCCGCCGGCCCGCGCATCGATCGCATCGAGAATGGCAAGGAAATCATCGGGCACCGGCTCATTCTCGACATCGGCCCACAGCTGCCGCAGCCCGAGGGAGATGGGATCATCGCTCCGGCCGCGCCGCCTGCCTGCCTGCTGTCCGCCCGCTTGCGAGCCGGTGCCGCGCTTCCTGTCCTGATCCGCCTTCATGCACAGACCCTTTCCGCTTTACTGGTCGCCTTGATTGCCGTCTTGATTGCCGTCTTGATGCCCACTGGATTGTCACCATGGCCATGCATCTGTCGCTTGCCGAACAGGGCATGTGCAAAAATGTTCCCGGCAATCGGGAACAGAAATGTCCATCCCCGGTTTCATGCGGATGACATCAGGCCATCGCGGCCCTTGGCGACCTCTGGCAGCCCCAGGCAGCCCCAGGCAGCCCATGACGGAGATTGTGAATGACCGACACCGCCGTTTCGCTTCGCGCAACACTCGGGCCGCACCTGCCCTTCCTTCGTCGCCATGCCCGCGCCCTCACGGGTTCGCAGAAAAGCGGCGACAGCTTCGTCCGCGCGACGCTCGAGGCGCTGCTGGAAGACCCTGCCAGCCTGCCCGCCGGCAGCCCGCCGAAGCTGGCGCTGTTCCGCCTGTTCCACGCCTGCTGGGGCCCGCATGCCGATGCGGCGTCCGTCGGGGCCACTACGGACGAAGGCTCCGAAGGCCATGACGTGCTGCCCGGCCTTGCCACCGGCCGGCGCGAGGCCCTGCTGCTAACAGCCGTGGAAGGGTTCAGCACCCATGAGGCGGCCGAGATCCTCGGCCTTGGCACGGACGAGGTGGAGGCCGCCATTGCCGGCGCCCTTGCCGCGATTTCGGACGCCATCCGCTCGCGTGTGCTGGTCATCGAGGACGAGCCGATCATCGCGATGCACATCGAGCAGATCGTCGAGGACATGGGGCACAAGGTTGTCGCCAGCGCCACCACGCGCGACGAAGCCGTGGAAGCCGCCACGCGGGAAGCACCGGACCTCGTGCTCGCCGACATCCAGCTGGCCGACGGATCGTCCGGAATCGACGCGGTGAAGGACATCCTCGACCGGTTCGACGTGCCGGTCATCTTCATCACGGCCTACCCCGAACGCCTGCTGACAGGCGAGCGGCCCGAACCCACCTATCTGGTCACCAAGCCCTTCGAGCCGGAAACCGTGGTGGCGACCATCGGCCAGGCGCTGCTGTCGCGGCAGAAGGGACTGGCGCCGGCCTGAGCGGCGGCAATCAGCCAGCCGGCTGGCGGAACCATTCGCCCGCTTGCCTGTTATCCTTTCATGACATTCACGCAGAATTGAAAGGACAGGCCATGAACTGGGACAGGATCGAAGGCAATTGGACACAATTCACCGGCAAGGTGAAGGAACAGTGGGGCAAGCTCACGGATGACGACATGACTGAAATCGCCGGAAAACGCGATGTCATGATCGGAAAGATCCAGGAACGCTACGGAATCGCCAAGGACGAGGCCGAACGCCAGATCGATCATTTCACGAAACATAGCTGATCACACGCCCCGCAGGGGTGTCAGGCATGCGGCAGGCCCCTTAGCTGGCCAGCCGCTGACGCCCGGGCGAAGCAGCGGGAGAAAGACCATGACAGCCAAGGTTTCCGGGCAGGGCGTGCCGCAGGCGGGCCTTCCCGGAGAGGATTTCGATGCCGCCGCGGCCGACCCCTCGGCCTTCTATCCGGCGCCCGAAGCCATCATGTCGGACCCGGAACTGAGCCATGCGCAGAAACTGCGGTTGCTGCAGGAATGGGGCCATGACATCACCGACCACCAGACGGCCACGAACGAGGGCATGGCGCCACCGGATGCGGAAACCCGCACGACCGAAGCCGGTCTTGCCCAGCGCATCAACGCGCTACTCGACCAGCTTGGCGCGGCGCCGGAGGGCGATGACAGCCCCGGCCGCACAGTCTGGAAGCGGCTGGGCAGCTGATGCAGGCAGCAGGACTTCACGCGCGGAACTGCCCGTTGCGGCACCACCTGCCGGCGTGACGAACAGGCGACCCTGAACTGGGGCCAGTCCATCGTGGCTGGCCCGTTTTTTACTGATCACGATAGAGACCTGGCGACACGCTATACGTCCCGCTCCCATGCTGTTACTCCTTTATCCCTGATGCAGGCCTTCCGCGCATTTCGCCCCCTGCCGACCGGCAAGGTGAAGGACTGGCTGCCGCTGCTTTTCGGCCTCGTCCTCGTCATCCTGGTCGGCGCCATGAGCGCCCGGCTGGTGCTGATGAATGGCCGGCACAATGCAGACCTCGTCCGCTCCCTCGATCTTCTGGCTGCCGGCGCCGAGCTGAACCTGCACGTCACCGAAGCCGGATCAGCGCAGCGCGCCTTCATGGTCACCGGCCGGGACGTCTTCCGCCAACGCTATCATGATGCCATCCGCCATATCGGCCCGGATTTGCAGAAGCTCGAGGCGCTGGCTGGAGGAAACCCTGACAAGGCCCGTCAGGTGGCGGACCTGCGCCGCCAGACAGAAGCGCGCGTCCGCGAGCTGGAAATCGTCGACGAACTGGTCCTTGCGGGTGACATCCGGCAGGCGGCCGAACGCATCTTTCTTGCCCGCCTGCAGGTGGATGCCATCCGCCTGAAGCTCGATGGCCTGCTATTGACGGAACGCAACGCCCTCGATGCCCGGCGCGACAGGGCGCTGGAAAGCGGCCGCTGGCTCCTGCTGATGACGATTGTCGGCCTGGCGCTTGCAATTCTCCTCGTCGGCACGTCAGTCTTCAAGCTGCGCGCCCGCGCCCGCGAGCTGGAAGCCGCCAACGCCGAAGTCCGCGCGCTCAATGCAGGGCTGGAAAGGCGCGTTGCCGAACGCACCGCCGATCTTGCCGAGGCGAACGAGGAAATCCAGCGCTTCGCCTATATCGTCAGCCACGATCTCAGGAGCCCGCTGGTGAACCTGATGGGCTTCACCGCCGAGCTTGAAGAGTCGCAGCAGGCGATGGCCGGGCTTGTCGACAGGCTGGAGGCCGAGGGGCCTGACAGGGTGGAACGCGCCGAGCGGGACGCGGTGAAGGTGGACATGCCCGAGGCCATCGGCTTCATCCGCGCCGCCACCACCCGAATGGACCGGCTGATCAAAGCCATCCTCCAGCTGTCGCGGCAGGGCCGGCGGCCGCTTTCACCCGAAGAGGTCGATCTTTCGGCGCTGCTGACGGGCCTGTCGGCGGGGCTGAAGGCCCAGCTGGAACAGGCCGGCGCCACCATCAGCCTCGGGCCGCTGCCAGTGATCGAGAGCGACCGCCTCGCGCTCGAGCAGCTGTTCGGAAACCTTCTCGACAATGCGGTGAAATATCTGCGCCCCGGCGTGCCGGGCCGGATAAGCGTCTCGGCCGAGGAAAAGCCGGCGCTGGTCCGCATCCATGTCGCGGATAATGGCCGCGGCATCGCCCGCGAGGACATGGAGCGCGTGTTCGACCTGTTCCGCCGCGCCGGCCCGCAGGACCGGCCGGGCGAAGGCATCGGCCTTGCCCATGTGCGGGCGCTTTGCCGCCGGCTTGGCGGCGCCATCACCCTCGACAGCACGCCCGGCCAGGGCAGCCGCTTCACCGTCAGCCTGCCAAGGCGACTGTCGCGCCATCTCGATCAGCAAGGATAGATCCGCATGCCCAACCGCACCGAACCGCGCCAGGTCACGATCCTGATGGTGGAGGATGATGCGGGCCACGCCCGCCTGATCGAACGCAACATCCGCCGTGCCGGCGTCTGCAACGAAATCATCCACGCTGCCGATGGCGCCACAGCCCTCGATATCCTGAACGAAGGGCTGGCGCGCGCGCACCGCCCCACCCTCGTCCTCCTCGATCTCAACCTGCCCGACATGAGCGGCATCACCATCCTCGAGCGGATGAAGGCCGCAGAAGGGCTGAAGCGCATTCCCGTCATCATCCTGACAACCACCGATGACGAGCGCGAGATCCGCCGCTGCTACGACCTTGGCGCCAATGTCTACATCACCAAGCCGGTGGATTATGAGCAGTTCGCCACCGCCATCCGCCAGCTCGGCCTCTTCCTGTCCGTGATTCAGGTGCCCGAGGCTGGGGAATGACCGCCGTGGCGGATGGCGTTCCGCTTCGGCTTCTCTACATCGACGATGATTACGGCTTTGCCCGGCTCGTCAGCCGGGCGCTGGGACGCAAGGGGTTCGAAACCGTGCATGCCCCCGGCGGCGACGAAGGCCTTGCCCGGCTGGACGAGGGCGGCTTCGACGTGATCGCGCTTGATCATTTCATGCCCGGCCGCTCGGGAGAATCGACCCTCGCGGCCATCCGCGAACGGCCCGGCGCGCCGCCTGTGGTCTATGTCACCGGCTCGGATGAAGGGCGGGTGGCGGTTGCAGCGCTGAAGGCGGGGGCCGCCGATTATGTGCTGAAGGATGCCGGCGAAAGCTTCTTCGACCTGCTCGCCGAAACCCTGCGGCAGGCGCATGAGGCAGCGCGCATCCGCCAGGAAAAGCGCGCGGCGCAGGCTGAGGTCGCGGCCCAGCGCGACCGCGCCGAAATGCTGCTGAAAGAAGTGAACCACCGCGTCGCCAACAGCCTGGCGCTGGTGTCCTCGCTGGCGCACATGCAGGCGTCCGCCCTGCCCGACGGCCCCGGCCGCGACGCCATGCGCGACTTCCAGCGCCGCGTCACCGCCATCGCCCAGGTCCACCGCCGCCTCTACACCTCCGACGACGTGACCATCGTGTCCCTCGACAGCTATCTTTCCGGCCTTGTGGAGGAGCTTTCGGCGGCGATGGAGGAAGGCGGCGCCCACCCGCGCCTGCGGCTCGAGGCCGAACCGGTCCGCGTGCCGACGGACAAGGCCATCGCGCTTGGCGTCGTGGTGTCGGAACTGGTCACCAACGCCGTGAAATATGCCTATGCCGGCCGGGAACCGGGCGAGATCCGTATCCGCCTCGTGCGGGACGCCGATGGCGTGGCACTGCTGGTGGAGGATGACGGCATCGGCCTGGGAGATGGCCCGCCCAGGGGCACGGGGCTTGGCAGCCGGGTGCTGGAGGCCATGGCGCGGGGGCTGAAATCCACCCTCAGCTACGCGCCATCGCCGGGCGGAACCCGCGCCCGCCTGCATTTCCAGCCCTGAAGCGAGGCCAACCCTGAAGCGAGGCCAGGCCTGAAAGCGGGCTTCAGCCGTGCCCGGCGACAGGGTGCGGCAGATAGGCGGCCTCCAGCCGGGCGATATCCTCGTGCGTCAGCCTGACCGAAAGGGCGGCGATGGCGTCATCCAGATGGGCATCCCGCGTCACGCCGATGATGGGCGCCGTCACGCCCGGCACGGCCAGCACCCAGGCCAGCGCCAGCTGCGCCATGGGGATTCCGCGCTCGGCAGCCATACGCTCCACGTCGGCGACGATGGCGCGGTCATTCTCTTCCATGCGGGTGTAAAGCGTGCCGCCGAAGATGTCGCGCCCGGTGCGCCATGTCTCCACGCCCCATGGCCGCGCCAGCCGGCCCCGCGCCAGCGGGCTCCAGGGGATCACGCCCACCCCCTGGTCGCGGCACAGGGGCAGCATCTCGCGCTCCTCCTCGCGGTAGAGGAGGTTCAGATGGTTCTGCATGGAGATGAAGCGGGTCCAGCCATGGCGCTCGGCAACCGCCTGCGCCTTGGCGAACTGCCATGCATACATCGAGGATGCCCCGATGTAGCGTGCCTTCCCGGCCTTCACCACGTCGTGCAGGGCCTCCATCGTCTCCTCGATGGGGGTGTGCGGATCCCAGCGGTGGATCTGGAAGAGATCGACATGATCCATGCCAAGGCGGCGCAGGCTGTCGTCGATCGCCTGGAAGATCGCCTTGCGCGAAAGCCCGCCCTGGTTCGGCCCGCGCCCCCAGGGCATGAAGCATTTGGTGGCCACCACGATCTCGTCGCGCCGGGCAAAATCCTTCAGCGCGCGGCCGATGATCTCTTCCGACGTGCCGCCCTGATAGGCGTTGGCGGTATCGAAGAAGGTGATCCCGGCCTCGACCGCCCGGCGGATGAGAGGGCGGCTCGCCTCCTCGTCGAGCGACCAGCTGTGCGGACCCCTGTCCGGCACGCCGAAGCTCATGCACCCAAGGCACAGGCGCGATACCCGAAGCCCGCTATTCCCGAGGCGCTTCAGCTCCATCTCAGTCCCTCCCGATCATCCGCGCCTGCAGCGCTTCCCGTTCGGCATCGCTCAGCGGGGCGGAAACGCCATCGATCGCCTTCACCATGGTGGCGGTTGCAAGGGCGGCGCAACGCCCGTCCTGGAACACAGCCTGCGCCAGCTGCCAGGATGACCGGCCGATGCGCTCGACCGCCGTGCCCACCTCGACCATGCCGGGGTAGCGCACCTGGGCCAGAAAGTCGGTGGTGACGCTGGCGAACAGCAGCTGCAGCCCGCCGGGCGGATCGACAAGCGAGGCCTCGCCGAAGATGCGCATGTTCATGTCGGCGCGGCCTTCCTCGAAATAGCGGCCGATGGCGCCATTGTTCACATGGCGGAAGCCGTCCATGTCGGCATAGACCGGGCGCAGGGCGATCAGCTGGCCATAGCCCCCGCGTGACAGACGGAAGTGTTCATCCTTCAGCGGCATCCCGGCATCTCCCTCCGACCCTTTGATCAGTGTCATGGCATGTCGATCGGGGCTAGTGCCTTCCCCGGACGAACGTTGCCAGGGAAAAAAGGAAGGACAGGACATGTCGAGCCATGCGGAACAGCTGACGGAGGCCGAGGTCACGGCGCTCGCCGATGCGGTGGAGCGCTTCGTGCGCGATGTGGTGGCCCCTTACGAGCGCGACCCGCGCTGCGGCGCCCATGGCCCCACGGAAGAGCTGGTGATGGAGCTGCGCGAAAAGGCGCGCGCCGCCGGCGTGCTCACACCCCACATCCGCCCGGATGGCCGCCACCTGACGCAACGGCAGACAGCCGTGGTCCTCCAGCGGTCGGGCCTGTCGCCGCTCGGGCCTGTCGCAGTCAACACCATGGCGCCGGACGAGGGCAACATGTACCTGCTGGGCAAGGTTGGAAGCCCCGAACTGAAGGAACGCTTCCTGAAGCCGATGGTGGAAGGCCGCGCCCGATCGGCCTTCTTCATGACCGAGCCAGCCGAGGAGAATGGCGCCGGCTCGGACCCCTCGATGATGCAGACGACCTGCCATCTCGATGGAAACCACTGGGTGATCAATGGCCGCAAGGCCTTCATCACCGGCGCCGAGGGCGCAAAGGTCGGAATCGTGATGGCGAAGGCAGAGGAAGGGGCCTGCATGTTCCTGGTGGACCTGCCCAACCCCGCCATCCGCATCGACCGGGTGCTCGAAACCATCGACAGCTCCATGCCCGGCGGCCATGCGGTCATCACCATCGACAATCTGCGCGTTCCGGCGGACCAGATGCTGGGCGAGGCCGGCGAGGGCTTCCGCTACGCCCAGATCCGCCTGTCCCCGGCGCGGCTTTCGCACTGCATGCGCTGGTATGGCGCCTGTGTCCGGGCGCAGGAAATCGCCACGGCCTATGCGGTGAAGCGCAAGGCCTTCGGCAAGCTGCTGATCGATCATGAAGGCGTCGGCTTCATGCTGGCCGAGAACCGGATCGACCTGAAGCAGGCCGAGCTGATGATCGACTGGTGCGCCAGCGTCCTCGACACCGGCGCACTGGGCACCAAGGAAAGCTCGATCGCCAAGGTCGCCGTGTCGGAAGCGCTGATGCGCATCGCCGACCGCTGCGTGCAGGTGATGGGCGGCGCCGGAGTGACGGGCGACACCATCGTCGAGCAGGTCTATCGCGAAGTCCGCGCCTTCCGCATCTATGACGGCCCGACCGAAGTGCACAAATGGTCGCTGGCCAAGGCCATCAAGCGCGAGGCGCTGACGGCGCAGGGCTGAAGCAGCCCCCCCAAGGCCCGGAAAAAAGACCCGGGGAAGAAACCCAAAAAAAAGGGCCGCGGACTTCACCAGTCCGCGGCCCCTTTCGTTTCAGCGTGCCGCCGGCTGTCAGCCGCGCGTGAAGGTCTTGCCTTCCTCGGCCAGCTTGACCAGCAGCTTCGCCGGTTCATGGCCCATCGCCTTCAGGCCCTCGACGATCTTCTTCAGGCCGACGGTATCGGCCCAGAACATCGGGCCACCGGTATAGACCGGCCAGTTGTAGCCGAGGATCGCCGCCATATCGATGTCGGACGCGCGGATGGCGATGCCCTCCTCGAGGATCTTCGCACCCTCGTTCACCACCGGATAGAGCAGGCGGGCAACGATCTCGTCCTCGGGCAGCGAACCATGGCTGTTGATGCCCTTGTGCGCGGCAAAATCGGCAATGACCTGCGCCGCCACCGGCGACGGGGTCGCCTTGCGGTTCTCGTCATAGTCGTAGAAGCCGCCGCCCTGCTTCTGGCCGAGGCGTCCGAGCTTGACGAGATCGCCCGTCAGGGTGCGCTCGGTGGAGTCGCGGCCGATGACATCGAGGCCGACAAGGTCGCTCATGGCGAACGGGCCCATGGCAAAACCATAGTTGTAGCTCGCCTGGTCGATTTCCTGCGGGGTCGGCCCCTGCAGCACGAGGATCTGCGAGGCAACGCCACGCGGCTTCATCAGGCGGTTGGCGATGAAGCCGTCGCACACGCGCGCCAGCACCGAGACCTTGCCGATCTTCCGGCCCAGTTCCATCGCCGTGGCGATGACATCGGTGCGGGTCTTTGCGCCGCGCACCACTTCCAGCAGGCGCATGACATTGGCCGGCGAGAAGAAGTGCATGCCGACCACCCATTCAGGGCGCGAAGTCGATGCGGCGATCTCGTCGATGTCGAGGAAGCTGGTGTTGGTGGCGAGGATCGCACCCTGCTTCACGATCGTGTCGAGCTTGCCGAACACTTCCTTCTTGATCGGCATGGATTCGAACACGGCCTCGATCACGAGGTCGACATCGGCCAGGTCTTCCAGCTTGAGGCTGGGGGTGATCAGCGCCATGCGCTGCTCGACCTGCTCCATGGTCATGCGGCCCTTCCTGGCCGTATTCTCATAGTTGCGGCGAATCACGGAAAGACCGCGATCGAGCGCTTCCTGCCTGGCTTCCACCAGCGTCACGGGGATGCCGGCGTTGAGGAAGTTCATGGTGATGCCGCCACCCATGGTGCCGGCGCCGATCACACCAACCTTCTTCACGGGCAGGATGGGCGTGTCCTTCGGCACGTCGGGGATCTTGGCGGCTTCGCGCTCGGCGAAGAAGACATAGCGCTGGGCTGCGGATTCGGTGGAGGTGACAAGTTCGCCGAACAGCTCGCGCTCGCGCTCCATGCCCTTGTCGAACGGCAGTTCGACGGCGGCCTCGATGGCCTTGATGATGTTTTCCGGGGCCTTGAAGCCACGGAAGGCGCGGGCATTGGCCTTGCGGAAGGCAGCGAAGATCTCGGGCTTGCCGCGGGCTTCGGCCACCTTGTCGTCACGGTCGCGCACGCGCAGCAGCGGCCTGCCTTCGGCAAGGATGCGGCGGGCGAAGGCGATGGCATCCTCGCGCAGCTTGCCTTCTTCGGCGAGCGCGTCGACCATGCCCAGTTCCACGGCCTTCTTGGCAGGCACGGGGCGGCCGGTCGTCATCAGGTCGAGCGCGGCTTCGGCGCCGACGATGCGCGGCAGGCGCTGGGTGCCGCCAGCGCCCGGCAGCAGGCCGAGATTCACTTCCGGCAGGCCGACCTTCGCCGAGGGAACGGCGATGCGATAGTGGCAGATGAGCGCCAGTTCATAGCCGCCGCCAAGCGCCGTGCCATGGATGGCGGCGACAACCGGCTTGGAGCCATTTTCGATGATGTCGAACACTTCGTGCAGGCCCGGGCCTTCCGGGGCCTTGCCGAATTCCGAGATGTCGGCGCCGGCGAAGAAGGTGCGGCCGCCGCAGATCAGCACGATCGCCTTGACGCTGTCGTCCTGGGCGAACTTGCTGAAGCCCTCGTTCAGTGCGCGGCGGACATTGACGCCCAGCGCATTCACCGGGGGCGAATTGATTTCGACGATCCCGATGCCGTCTTCGGTGGTGTAGGTGCCAACACTGGTCATGCAGAGTCCTCCTGATCCCGTTTTCGTGGCAGTCCTTGCCGCACGGGGTGACGCTTCGCAAGGCTGGCATCACCGCCAGTGCCGGGAGACGCTTGATTTCGGGAGGTCCGCACGGGCAGACGGGCGTTGCTGCGGCGGCCTGCTCGCCGGGGCATCGCCGCTTTCGCATGAAAACACCCCCGACGCATCCAGAGGAGCCCCGCCCGATGACCGAATCCACCGATATCCAGGCCTGGGTGGGGCGCAGGAACGAAGAACAGGACCTGCTGACGCACGGCCTCGTCACCCGCTATCGCGCAGCACTCGATCTTCCGCCGGCCAGCGGCGGCGCGGCGCCGGCCGGAATCCACTGGTGCCTGTGCCTGCCGGATGCGCCCACGGCCGGCCTCGGCGTGGATGGCCACCCGGCGCGCGGCGGCTTCCTGCCGCCGATCGAGCTGCCCCGCCGCATGTGGGCGTCGAGCGATGTCGAATTCCATGCGCCCATCATGCCGGGCGCCCGCATCGGCCGCGTCTCGACCATTGCATCCGTGGACGAAAAGCACGGCCGCACCGGACGGCTCGTCTTCGTGCGCGTGGCGCATGACACGCTTGCAGACGACAGGCTTGCCGTGCGGGAAACCCAGACCATTGTCTATCGGGAGGCCAGCCGCGATACAGGCGGCGCCAGCCCGGCCGCCACACCGCCGCCGCCTGCGCAAAGCTGGGACATGCAGCGCACGATCCTGCCCACGCCGCCGCTCCTGTTCCGCTATTCCGCCCTCACCTTCAACAGCCACCGCATCCACTATGACCTGCCCTACGCCACGGGCGAGGAAGGCTATGCCGGGCTCGTCGTCCACGGGCCGCTGATGGCGAGCCTGCTTCTGGCGCTGGCAGAGGACATGGGCGCGGCCGGACCTGCGCCCGCCACTCTCGCCCGCTTCCGTTTCCGCGCCCAGTCGCCCGCCTTTGCCGGCAACCCGCTGGTGCTGGCGGGCCGGCGCGAAGGCGAAAAGCTGGTACTGGAAACGCAGGATGCGCAGGGCCGCCCCCATGTCGCGGCCGAAGCGGATCTGCGCCCGGCCTGACGGGGCCGCCAGAAAGCCGGACATGCGGCCGGCCCGCGCGGGCCGCCAAAAAAGCCGGGCATGCGGCCGGCCCTCACGGGCCGGCCGCCGGGTCGTCAGATGTCGATGACGATCTTGCCGAAATGGCCGCCCGATTCCTGGTGGCGGAAGGCCGCCGCCAGGTCGGCGAGCGGAAAGGCGCGATCGATGACCGGGCGGATGCCGTTCGCATCCACGGCGCGGATCATGTCTTCCTGCTGGCGGCGGGTGCCGACGGTGATTCCGATCAGGCGGATCTGCTTGCCCATGATCTGCACCGTCGGAATCGGGCCGCCAAAGCCAGCCAGAACGCCGATGAGCGAGATGTGCCCGCCGATCCGCGCGGCGGTGATCGATTCCGGCAGGGTGCCCGAGCCGCCGATCTCGATCACATGGTCGACCCCGCGGCCGCCGGTGATCTTCAGCGCTTCCTCGCCCCATTTGGGTGTGGACTTGTAGTTGACAAGATGATCGGCCCCCATCGCCTTCAGCCGCTCCAGCTTCTCGTCGGACGAGGAGGTGGCGATGACCGTTGCGCCCATGGCCTTGGCGAACTGCAGCGCGAAGATGGAAACGCCGCCCGTGCCCTGCACCAGCACCGTGTCCCCGGCCTTCAGCTGCCCTTCGGGAACGAGGGCGCGCCATGCCGTCAGCCCGGCGCAGGTGAGCGTCGCGGCTTCCTGGTGGCTGTAGCCCCTGGGCACATGGGTGAAGGCGGTTTCGGGCGCGACCACCTGCTCCACGGCATAGCCGTCGGCGCCGTCGCCCGGCACGCCGGCGAAGCCGCCCGGAACCGGCTCGCCATCGAGCCAGTTGGGAAAGAAGGTCGAGACCACATGGTCGCCCGGCTTGAAGGCGGTGACGCCCTCGCCCACCGCCATCACCTCGCCGGCGCCATCCGAAAGCGGAATACGGCCATCGGGCGTCGGGATTCCGCCCACGCAGACGATATAGTCATGATAGTTGAGCGATGAGGCACGGATGCGGACCTTGATCTCGCCCCGGCCCGGTGCGCCGGGCTCGGCCATGTCCTCATGCTTCAGATTGTCGAGACCCGCCGGTTGGCGGAGCCGGATCGCCTTCATGCATCTTCCCCTTGGCTGTTCGGTGCGCCGAGCCTTCGGCAAGGCCCGGCGCCCGTCAAGCGCAAGAAATGTGAGGGGTCAGCCGGCGCGGAAGCCCGGAAGCCGGCTGTCCACGATCTCAACCGCCTCGCGGATGATGCGGTCGATCAGGTCCTGGACCGTCGGGATGTCGTGGATCAGGCCCTGGATCATGCCGGCCCAGAAGATGCCGGTATCGAGGTCGCCGGTATCGAGCAGGACCTTGCCGGCCTTGCCGCTGACAAGCTCCGCCACATCCTCGAACTTCGCATCCGGCTTCGACAGCCGCTTCACCACTTCGTCGGATACCGCGCTCTTGCCGACACGGGCGGTGTTCTTCAGGCTGCGGAAGATGAGATTGGTGCCACGCTCGTCATTCTCGACATATTTCTGCTTCACATTCGGGTGGATGGGCGCTTCCTGCGTGGCGCAGAAGCGGGTGCCCATGTTGATGCCCTGGGCGCCGAGCGAAAGCGCCGCCACAAGACCGCGCCCGTCGCCGAACCCGCCCGAGGCGAGCAGCGGAATCTTCACCTTGTCGGCTGCGGCCGGAATGAGGATCAGGCCGGGGATGTCATCCTCGCCCGGGTGGCCGGCGCATTCGAACCCGTCGATCGAGATGACGTCCACGCCCTTCTTCTCGGCCGAGACGGCATGGCGGACCGCCGTGCACTTGTGCAGGATGAACACGTCCTTCTTGCGAAGCACCTCCCAGACCGCGGCGACGGCCGGGGTGCCGGCCGTCTCGAAGATGCGCACCCCGGCATCGAGCGCGGCCTGCGCATAGCCGGCATAATCGGGCGCGTTCACCGTCGGGAAGACGGTGAGGTTCACGCCGAAGGGCTTCGACGTCATCGTGCGGCAGCGCTCGATCTCGGCGGCAAGCGCCGCGGGCGAAGGCTGGGTGAGCGCCGTGAGGATGCCGAGCCCCCCGGCATTGGAAACCGCCGCCGCGAGTTCCGCGACGCCGACGGACTGCATGCCGCCCTGGACTATGGGGTGCTCGATGCCGAGCATGCGCGTGATTGCCGTGTTGAAAGCCATGGTTGCCTCTCTGTTGCGAAGGGTGTGAATGCCGCTCGACTTATATAACCTATTTAGATAGGTGAATGCATGTTGCGTGGCAGTCCGGGCAAGGTCAATGGCCAAAACGCCCCTTGCCCCTTCCGCCTGCAACAGCTTGTGGCAGGGCGGGTGCGGGTTTCCCAACTCACCTATTTTCAGGGTCGACACAGGCGCGGCCAGGAGTAGGGTGCGCCTCGCGAAGCCCGCCAAAAGGATTCTGCAAGACCTGCGGCCCCTTTCCGGGCCGCACCCGGAAACAGTTCGCCTGGAGAGGAATAGAATAATGGGTGAAGCCTATATCATCGACGCGGTCCGCACGCCGCGCGGCATCGGCAAGGTGGGCAAGGGCTCGCTGGCCGACATGCATCCCCAGCATCTCGCCGCCGCGGTTCTCAAGGCCGTTGCCGAGCGCAACAACCTGAACACCGCCCATGTGGACGACGTGATCTGGTCCACCTCCACCCAGAAGGGCAAGCAGGGCGGCGACCTCGGCCGCATGGCGGCGCTCGACGCCGGCTATGACGTCCGTTCCTCGGGCATGACCCTCGATCGCTTCTGCGGCGGCGCCATCACCAGCGTGAACCTGGCGGCTGCCTCGATCATGTCGGGCATGGAAGATGTCGTCGTTGCCGGCGGCACCGAAATGATGTCGCTGACGGCGACGATGGCGCAGGAAGAAGCCGCCGCCGGCATCCGCCCGCTGGGCATGGGCTCGGGCAACGAGCGCCTGCAGAAGGTGCACCCGCAGTCCCACCAGGGCGTCTGCGGTGACGCGATCGCCACGCTCGAAGGCATCAGCCGCGCCGACCTCGATGCGCTCGGCCTCGAAAGCCAGAAGCGCGCCGCCAAGGCGATCGCCGAAGGCCGCTTCGCCAAGTCGGTGATCCCGGTCTATCGCGCCGATGGCACGCTGGCGCTCGACCGCGAGGAATATCCGCGCCCCGAAACCACCATGGAAGGCCTGTCGCAGCTGAACCCCGCGTTCACCAAGCTCGCGCAGATGCCGATCGACGAGCATGGCAACACCTTCACCTCGCTGATCCAGCAGAAGTACCCGCAGCTGAAGACGATCGAGCATGTGCACCATGCCGGCAACTCCTCGGGTGTTGTCGATGGCGCTGCGGCGATCCTGCTTGCGTCCAGGGCCTATGCCGAAAAGAACGGCCTGAAGCCGCGCGCTCGCGTTGTCGCCATGGCGAACATGGGCGACTGCCCGACGCTGATGCTGAACGCCCCGGTTCCGGCCGCGAAGAAGGTGCTCGCCAAGGCCGGCCTGACCGTCGATGACATCGACCTTTGGGAAATCAACGAAGCCTTCGCCGTCGTCGCCGAAAAGTTCATGCGCGACCTGAAGCTCGACCGCGAGAAGGTGAACGTGAACGGTGGCGCCATTGCGCTCGGCCACCCGATCGGCGCCACCGGCTCGATCCTGATCGGCACCGTTCTCGACGAACTGGAGCGTCGCGACCTGAAGCGCGGCCTTGTCACCATGTGCGCCGCCGGCGGCATGGCGCCCGCGATCATCATCGAACGCGTCTGATCGCAACGCCTGCTTGCGCGGGCGGAATGAAAGGGCGCCCGCCGGACCATCCGGCGGGCGCCTTTTTCATGGCCGCTGCTGTTGTCGACGCCTCGAAGATGGCCGGGCGCGCCCGGCTTCAGCCGAGGTGGCGCGAAACCAGCGCCGGCACATCCGCCAGCGAGCGCAGCACATCGTTCAGATGCGTGCAGCCGGCCGTTCCCGGAAGCTCCCTGAGCACGGACAGGCGGAAGTGGCGCAACGACCGGCCGACGAGGCGCTGCACATTGGGCACCGCACCCGGGCATTCCGCATAGGGAAGGACATGGGGCCGGGCCTCGATCTCCGCCAGCCGGCCCTCGCTGTCGGCGCGCGCCCTAACCCGATATTCATGGATCGCGACCCGGCCGCCACCCGGCGCCGTCGCGCTGTCCTGGAAGCCGGCATCGATATGGATGTCGCCATCCTCCAGCCAGATGTCGAGCCGCCGGGCACGGCGCATGCCCGTACCCTGCTGTTCGGCCAGCGGATGCCAGCCTTCGGGATCGTCGGGGTTCTGCAACGACGGCACAGGGCTGAAAGACTGGCTATCCTGCCGCGGCCCGCCATCATCGGCCAGCGCGCCGGAACCGGGCGCGAAGCCCGTGCACACGCCCGCCATCTGGCCGCCGCGCCCCGCCGTCGATTGCGTGCCGGCCGCCTTCATGATGTCGCGCCAGTCTTCCACCCAGCGGGACCAGGCCCAGCCCGCCACCAGGCTCGCGCCGGCAAAATCGTCGAGCAGCAGGTGCAAAGGCGTGCTTTCGACCCCCTCGTCACGCAGCAGTTCGGCCAGGATGGCGCGGCTGTGCCCGCCGCCCCGCGCGCCGACGAAGCGCGGCAGGGACGGATGGTTGCCGGACGAGGAAATGGCCAGGATCTCGCGCAGGGGCGAGACCATGAGCTGCACATCCTCTTCCGCCACCGTCACGGGCGCGCCCCCGGCCACAGGCGTCAGCGCATCGCGGCAATGCCCCTGCATGCGCATGGTCTTGCCGGGGCCTTCGGGCCAGCCGGTATCGAGCGTGGAGGTGCGCCGCAGAGACCCGGGCCGCCGAAGCGGCGCCGGCCCGGCGGGATCGCGCGGCGCTGCCGCCGCGCGTGTCGCCGCACCGGCCGGTGCCGCTCCGTCCGTCATTTCGGCGGCATCCGGATCGCGCCGTCGAGACGCAGCGCCTGGCCGTTGAAGTAGCTGTTGCGCACCAGTTCGACGACGAGCGAACCGAATTCCTTCGGCTTGCCCAGCCGCTTCGGGAAAGGCACCGAGGCTTCCAGCCCTGCAAAGATGGCGGGCGCGCGGTCCTGCACGGCCAGCATCGGCGGCGTGGCGAAAATGCCCGGCATGATCGAGTTCACGCGAATGCCGACATCCATCAGGTCGCGCGCCATGGGCAGCACCAGGCCGTTCACGCCGGCCTTCAGCGAGCCATAGGCCACCTGGCCGATCTGGCCATCCTGCGCCGCCGCCGAGGACGTAAGCACGATGGCGCCACGCTCGCCGTCTTCCAGCGGTTCCAGCTTCGCCATGCCTTCGGCTGCCAGCGAGGCCAGGCGATAGCTGGCGACGAGAATACCCTGCGCCGAAAAGGCATAGTCTTCGGTGGAGAAGCGCTTGTAGCCGCCCGTCTGCTTGTCATAGCTGAGGGTCTTGCCGCCGCGCGAAATCTGGGCGCAGTGCACCAGCACGCGTTCCTGGCCATTGGCCGCGCGCGCGGCCTCGAAGCCGGCAACGACGCTCGCCTCGTCCGTCACGTCAACCGAATGGAAGGTGCCGCCGATCGCTTCGGCCACGGCGCGCCCGCCTTCCTCGTTCTTGTCGAAAATGGCCACCTTGAAACCGGCGGCCGCCAGCGCTTCGGCGCTCGCCTTGCCAAGACCCGATGCCCCGCCGGTGACGACGGCCGACATGCCCTTGCTGATCTCCAAAGCCAATCTCCTCTTCTGGTTGCTGTCCCTCTGGCCTGCCCGGCATGCGTGCCGTGCAAGACTCCGACTCCGGCTCTGTGCCACCCGGAGGCGGCCGGGGCGACTGTTATTTACCGCATGCCGGCCCCTGCCCTGCCGCCTGCAGCCCCCTGCCGCCACCGCCGGGGCTGGACAGGCCGGGCCGAAATCGCTTCAAGGCAGGGCATGATCGACAGCGGCCCCACCTCCCACAGCTTCATCTCGCAGCGCCTTCGCCTCCATTATGTCGACTGGGGCAACCCCGACGCCCCGCCGCTTCTGATGCTGCATGGCGGGCGCGACCATTGCCGCAACTGGGACTGGGCCGCGCGCGAACTCAGGAAGGACTGGCATGTCATCGCGCCCGACTGGCGCGGCCATGGCGACAGCGCCTGGGCGCCCGACGGCAATTATCAGGTCAACAGCTACATCTACGATCTCGCCAACCTGATCGAGCAGCTGAAGCTGGCCCCGGTAACGATCGTGGCCCATTCCATGGGCGGCAACATCGCGCTGCGCTACACCGGCCTGTTCCCGGAAAAGGTGCGCCGCATCGTTTCCATCGAAGGGCTCGGCCCCAGCCCGAAGATGCTGGAGGAGATGGCGAAGATCGATTTTGCCGAGCGCATCCGCACCTGGATCGGGGAAAAGCGCAAGGCCGCCGCCCGCACGCCGCGCCGCTACGCCACGCTGGAAGATGCCTACCGCCGCATGAAGGAGGAAAATTCCTACCTCACCGAAGAACAGGCCCGCCACCTCACCATCCACGGCGCCAGCCGCAACGAGGATGGAAGCTACAGCTGGAAGTTCGACAATTACCTGAACGTCAACTGGCTGAACGAAACACCGCCCGAACAGGTGCATGCGCTGTGGTCGCGCATCACCTGCCCGGCCCTGCTGATGTATGGCGAAAAGAGCTGGGCCTCGAACCCGGAGCAGGATGGCCGCCTGCGCCACTTCAACACCGCGCGCGTCATCACCTTCGCGGATGCCGGCCACTGGCTGCACCATGACCAGTTCGACCGCTTCATGACGGAACTGAAGGCCTTCATCGGGCCGGACGAGGCCTGAAACCGGCCCGCCCCCGGCCCACCCCCGGCACTGGACGGGGAGAGGCCGGATGACGGGCAGGCAGGATCAGGAAAGGGCGCGGGCGCGGATGCGCTCCACCATGGCCTCGTCGACGCCCAGCATGTCGCGGGCATAGGCTTCAAGACTGCCATGCCGCGCCATGATCTCGGTGAAGGCGCGCTCCAGATAGGAGGGGTGCACCGACATCAGCGCACGGATGGCATCGTCGGTCATCTTCGCGCCATAGGCCGCGCGCAGCATCTGCGCGCCCTCCGCGATCCGCGCGTCCACCCGCCCGGCACTGTTGGTGAGCAGATAATCCTCGAGGATGTCGTCGTCATGCACGCCCATCAGCGTGTGGAACAGGGCAACGGCCAGGCCCGTCCGGTCCTTGCCGGCGACACAATGGACAAGGGTGCCCGCCTCGGCATCGGCCAGGGCGCGGAAATAGAGGCGCATCGCCCCCAGCAACGCCGGCCGGAACGGCATGTCGGCATAGGTTTCGAGCATCCGCCGGTGCACGTCCTCGGGCGATGAAAGGCCGCCGCCCGCCGCCTCGATGTGCGGGGCAAGGCCGGCGGTCTCGCCTTCGTTCCACAGCACCGGCACCGAAAAGCCCGGCGCGCGGCGGCAAGGGTGGGCCGCGCGCTCGCCATCGCCGCGCAGGTCGATGATCGCCGAAAGGCCGAGATCGGTGACGCCCGAAAGATCCGGATCGGTCGCCACCTTGTGGTGGGCCGACCGCCAGAACTGCCCGCGCCTCAGCGTGCCGCCATCCGCGCGATAGCCGCCATAGTCACGGAAATTGTGAATGCCCTCGAAGGGCAGGATACGGTCTGTCATCAGCGCGCTCATCACCCCTCGACGAAGCCCTGCCAGGCGGTTGCCATATAGTCGATGAAGGCAGGGCCGAGGCCTTCGCCCTGCAGATGGGCACGGGTGACCGGCCGCGCAATGGATTCGAAGCCCGGGTCGGCGATGGCGCGCTTCGGGAAATCATGGTGCAGGATGGCGCCCCGGCCGATCAGCACGAAATCGACCCCGGCATCGAGACAGGCCTGGGCGCTTGCGCTGTCCATGAGCTTGCCGGCGACACCAAGGCGGCAATCGCCACGCGGCAGGTCGACGAACTGGTCGATGAGGCGGGTTCCGGCATAGGCTTCCTCGTTCGGCGCCTTGAACACGTCCCACAGGCTCATGTCGAGATAATCGACCTTGCCGCAGGTCATCACCCGCTCTGCCAGCGCCCGGGCTTCGGCCAGCGGGAAGCCGAACCGTTCGGGCGAAAGGCGCACGCCGATCTGGAAATCCGGCTTCGCCCGCGCCCGCAGGCCATCGATGATCTCGAACAGCACGCGGCAGCGGTTTTCGAAACTGCCGCCATAGCGGTCATCGCGCAGGTTGCGCTCGGCATCGAGGAATTCGCACAGCATATAGCCATGGGCGCCGTGCAGCTCGACACCATCGAAGCCCGCCCGCTCGGCGCGCAGGCCGGCGAGGATGAAATCCTCGATCAGCTGCTCGACTTCGGCGGTGGTCAGGGCGCGGGCGCCGCTTTCCGGCTCGTCGAAGGGGGCAACGCGTGGCTCGCCCGAAAGCTCGGGCATCGCCCGGAAGCCGCTGTGCTGGATCTGGACGGAGGAAATGCTGCCCCGCGCCCGGATGGCGTCAGCAAGGCGCGTGAGACCGGGCAGATGATCGTCCGACCAGATTCCGAGCTGGCCGGGAAAGCCCTGCCCGGAACGCTGGACATGGGCGGCACAGGTCATGGTGAGGGCGAAGCCGCCCTTGGCGCGCATGTCCAGCCAGTGGAACTCGTCGTCAGAAAGCGTGCCGTCGGCGTTGCTCTGCATGTTGGTGAGCGGCGCCAGCATCATGCGGTTGGCCAGCGCCGGCCCGCGGGCAAGGCTGAGGGGAGAAGCGAGAGTAGCTGTCATGATCGGGAATCCTTGATCGTGTCCATGCGGCACGCGGTTGTGGCAGATGCTATCCCATCCTGCGGTCGCCTTCGGCACTCGCGATAGAAATAGCGGTGGAGAAGCTCAGGATCGCGCTTGCATCACACCACATATGGTATCAAGAAAAGCAGGATTGCCCACCAGATGCTGTGTGGAGCAGCCTTCGGGGAGTTGATCGCGTGTACGGACGGACATACCCATGAGCGCGCCGGGCTTCGGTCTCGAGGCACAGCGCCAATGGCCCCTGTGGATCATGGCGGGGCTTGCGGCCCTCTGGCTCATCCTTTCCGCGATCAGCTCGGTGCCCGCACTTGCCGCCGTCATGCCGGCCAGCGCCCTCGTCGAGGCGGCGCTCCCCCTCTTCGCGCCCCTCATGCTGCTGATGCTGGCGCTCGCCTATATACCCATGGCCGCGCGCCGTGTGGACATCGAGCAGGCACAGGAACGGATCGCCCAGGCCCGCTATGCCGCCGATGCGCTGGAAACCCAGCTCGTGCGGATCGAGCAGCTGCTCGACCAATGCGCCAGCCGCGTCGGCGATCTGCAACGCTCGGCCGCGGCCGATGGCGACGGCCTTGTCGCCAGCGCCGGGGCGATGGAGGTGGCAGCCGGCACCATGGCGCTCGCCGCCGGAGACATGGGCAAGGCCACAAGCCAGCTGATGGAAACCCTGCCCGGACTGACCGACAGGGCGCGCGATGCCGAGACGCTGCTGAAGACGGCCGGCCAGGATGCGCTGGCCCACATGCAGGCGCTCGACACCAGCATCGACAGCATCGCCAGCCGCAGCAGAAGCCTTGGCGCCGAAGCGCAGGCCAGCATCGAGACGATGCAGGGCCTTCTCGGCCAGATCGACACCACCTCGACGGAAACGACCAAGGCCATCGCCAACCGGGCCTATGCGCTCGATGCCGCTGTCACTGGCGTCCTCGACCGGGCGCGCGAGGCATTCGAAAGCGTGGGCGCGCAACTTGTCGAGCGGGCGCAGGAATCCGACAGCCGCCTCGCCGCCGCCCGGCAGGCGCTTGGCGCGTTCGCCGACGATACGAGCGCAGCGCTGGCGACCAGGCTCGACCGGCTGGTGCAGGTCTCTTCGGGGCTGAGCCGGGAGATCGAGCAGCAGCTTGCGCTCAGCGAAACGCTGGAGCAGCGCACGACTGCAACCATCGCCTCCATCGAGGCCCGGCTGGAAGAAATGCGGCAGGCAGGCATGGACGCGCTTGCCGACACCGACAGCCGCATCGGACGCACCGAAGCCGCCCTCGACGGGCTGGGCGAACGGGTGGAAGCACGGCGGCTCGCCACCGAGGCGCTGGAAACCCATGTCGCAAGGCTGCGGCCGCTGATCCAGGATTTCGGCGAGGCCGCCGACGCACGCCTGCCGGTCATTGCCGAAGCAGTCGACACACTGGCAAGCCGCAGCCGGGGCATGGTTGAGCAGCTCGACCAGCTGCGCACCCGCGTTCTGGAACAGACCAGCCTGCTGAGCGAAAGCGCGCAGGCCTTCGACCGCGAGCATGCCCTCGTGACCGGGCTTGCCGATACGCTGTCCGAACACTTCGGCACGGCACGCTCCATGCTGAACGACATCCACCAGACGACCGAGCAGACGGCGATCGCCTCCGCCTCGCGCATGGTGGAGACGGTGATGCAGGTGCGCCAGGCCGTGAACGGCAAGGCAGACGAGATCCGCGCCCTGATCGCCGAAGTGGTGGACAATGCCGAAGCCGCGCTTTCGGAACTTGCAGGGCCGAAGGCGGAAACCGTCTTCATCGGCCCGATGCGCAGCCATGTGACGACGCTGGAAACCGCCGCTGAAAAGGCAGGCGAAGCCGCCATCCTGGCATCGGAGCGCGTGAGCCAGCAGCTAGTCGGCCTATTGCGGACGGTGGCCGAAACCGAAGCCCGCATCGACGAGGTGGATGCGCGCATGGACATCCGCGCCCGCGACACGCTGGCCGCACGCTCGATCCGGCTGGTGGAGACACTCGAATCCGCTTCGGTCGATGTCGCGCGCCTGCTGGGCGTGGAGGTGGAAAAGGACGCCTGGGCGCGTTACCTCGCCGGGGATCGCAACCTCTTCGCCCGTGCAACGGTCAGGCTTGCCGGCAAGGACATGGCGCGCAAGATCAGCCGCCTCTACACCCACGACGACGCCTTCCAGGAGGAAGCGGCCCGCTACCTCGACCAGTTCGAACTGCTGCTGCGCCGCGTGCTGAAGGACCCGGATGGCGAGGCCTTCGCCCTCACCCTCCTCTCCTCCGACATCGGCAAGCTCTATGTGCTGATCGCCCAGGGCATCGGCCGGCCGCTGCCACGCACGGCGGACTGAAGCCCGGGCAAAGGGGTGAACCAGTAGCGGGAATGCCTGCGTGGCTTGTGCCTGGGCGGCTTGTGCCTGGGCGGCCTCTGCCGGGGCGCGCCCCCTCAGGCGAGCGGCCAGGCCTGCCAGCCCCACCACAGCATGCCGGCCGTGATCGCCAGCGCATAGGGAAGCGGCGCACCGGCGCGGAACATGCCGGGCAGGCGTTCCTCTGGCACATTCGCCTGCCGCAGCCCCTCCCGCACGACGAGCAGCAGGAAGGCGAGAAGCCCACCCGCCAGCGCCACGCCCAGCAGCATCGGCGGAAGTCCCGAAAGCCCGGTCCAGGCGGAAGAGGCCACCAGCAGCTTCACATCGCCGCCGCCCATCACCCCGGTGCCGAACAGCAGCATGCCGAGCACGAACATCGCGACAATGGCGAGAAGGTGCGACCACCAGCCGAAATCGGGCTGGGTCAGGCCATAGCCCACGGCCAGGACGAGGATGGCAATGGAAATCCAGTCCGGGATCTCGAAGCGCACGACATCGGTGATGCAGGCCAGGATCAGGCAGGCAAGCGCGAGAAACAGCAGAATTTCGGCAATCATCATTGCGACGCGGTCAGCCCCCCCTTGGCCGGCCGCATCCTGATCTCTTGCAGATAGGCGAGGTTCGCGGCCGCCGCGCGGTCATAACGCGTGTTGAGTTCGAGGGCACGCGCGAAATAGCTTTCCGCAAGCGCATGATCGCCACGCGTCATGGCGGCAAAGCCCACCGTGTTCAGATCGCGGGCAAGCCCGGCGCGGTCGGTGCCCTCGAACGCTTCGGCGTAGCGGCCCTGCATCGCCCGCGCGAGGCGCAGGTTGGTGCGCGCCGCGGCCAGCCCGGCATCAAGGGACAGGGCCTGCGCAAGGTCGGCCTCGGCATCGGCGTGGCGGCCCTGCAGCAGCCGCGACCAGCCCCTGTTGTTGAGGGCCGTTGCCGAGCGCGGGTCCAGTTCCAGCGCGCGCCCATGGTGTGCCTCGGCTGCGGCCCAGTCCTGCCGCTGGTCGGCAAGGGCGGCAAGCGCCAGCCAGCCGCGCATCAACGAAGGATCGATGGCAACTGCCCTGCCAAGCGCAGCCTCGGCTTCGGCAGCGCGGCCCGCCCGATACTCGGCGAGGCCCCGGCCGAGCAGCGCGCGGGCGGCAAGGTCCGGCTCGCTTTCGAGCATGGCGAACAGGCGAAGTGCCGCCGCATGCGCCCCGGACGCGAGCAGGATTTCGGCTTCGCGAAGAGCGTGGTGCGGGCCGTCATTCAGGGCGCGGGCACGGGCGAGAAGATCCTGCGCGCCCTTCAGCCGGCCATCGGCGATGGCGGCGTCGACAAAGGCAAGCTGGCGCAGCGCGGCTTCGTGCCCGGCTTCATGCCCTGCATCGACCGGCGCCGCCGCTTCCCCGGCCAGCAGCGGCTGGGCCAGGGCGAGAAAGAGGATGCCGGCGAGGGCGCGCAGGCTCATGCCGGCTCCGACAGGCCCGCACCGGCATGGCCATGGAGCCGGGCCGCAAACCGGTTCAGTTCCTCGATGTCGCTCTCGAAGGGCGCAGCAAAGCTGCGGCGCGGCGACAGCGGCTCGGCAGCCGGCAGGGGCTGTGCCATGCGTGCCCGGGCCGGCCCGCGCTGGACGATGGCCCCGGACGGCAAAAGCGCGACCGACGGCCGCGAAGGCCCCGTCACGGAAAGGCGGGCATGGCGCGTCCGCCGCTCACGCACCGAGGGCCCGGCCAGGTGCAGCAGTTCACCAGCGCCAGCCAGCGCCGCCGGCTGCCCGGAGGCCGGGGCAAAGCCCTTGAACCCGTCTGCCAGACCGTCCGCCGGGCCGAAGCCGGCGGGCATGGAATCGAGACCGGCAGCCTGGTTCATGCTTTCGGCCCAGGCCCTGGCAGAAGCTTCTGCGGAAGCATGGGCCGCAGCTTCAAGGGCGAGGGCTTCGGCTGCCTCGGCTTCGGCGCGCGCGGCGGCATCCTCGCGCGCGGCGCGCAGTGTCAGGGCGCGCGATTCCCGCTCGGACAGGTCGGTGACAGGGGCGACGGCAAAGGCTGCTTCGCCAAGGTCGCGGGCAAGGCTGTCCGGCACGGCGGCGGGCGGCGGGCCAAGCACCAGCCGCACTTCATGGGTGCTGGTGCGCAGGATCCGCGCGCCCGGCGCCGCAGCGTCTTCCATGGCTTGTGCGGCCATGACGGGCATGTAAGGCGCCTTTTCTCCAGCCTGCTTCCCCGCCGCGCGCGATGCAGCGAATGCCTCTGCGGCGGCGCGCGCCGGCGCGGGCGGGCGCATGCCGGCGTGGATGCGCACAAGGGTGCGCCGGGCAGCGGCCTCGGCATCCGCGTCCCCGGAAGCGGCGGCAAGCGACAGAAAACGCTTCGCCCCCGACAGATCGCCCTGAAGGTAGAGCGAGGTGCCATAATTGTTCAGCAGCATCGGCGATTCCGGATCGATGCCGAGCGCCGTTTCATAAAAGGTGCGCGCGGCCTCGTAATTGCCGAGCCTGTCATAGACGACGGCAATGCCGTTCATCGCATCGATGGACTCCGGCGACCGGATCAGGGCCTGGCGGAACATCTCCAGCGCCATGGGCAGATTGTCGAGCCGGAGCAGCGCCTCGCCCCGCTCCTGCGCGTCGTCAGCCTCATGCGCCATTTCGGGCGTCATGAAGCGCACGCCATCCAGCGCCCGGCCGGCCGCCGCCGCGGAAGGATCGATCAGGGCGCAGCCCAGCGCCAGGGCGCCGAAAGGTCTGGTCATGTCACTCACCGGATCATCCCCATCACATTATCGTGTCGCGCATCTGGATCACGGCCGGCAGGCCGAGAACGCCGATCATCGTGGGCAGCAGGAAGACGACCAGCGGCACCGAAAGGAGAACCGGAAGCCGGTGCGCCTTTTCCTCGGCCCGCATCCGCCGGCCTTCGCGCATTTCGGCGGCATAGACCTTGAGGGCCTGGCCGATGCTGGCGCCCAGCTTGTCCGACTGGACGACAAGGGTTGCAAAGGAGGCGATCTCGGCGACGCCGCTGCGCTTGGCCATGTTCTTCAGCGCATCGGCGCGCGGCCGCCCGGCCCGCAGTTCGAGCGAGACGCCAGCGAAGAGATCCGCAAGCTTCGGATGAAGCTCGACGATTTCCTGACCCACGCGGGCGAAGCAGGCATCGATGCCAAGGCCCGCCTCGACACAGACGAGCATCAGGTCCAGCGCATCGGGAAAGCCGTTCAGGATTTCCTGCTTGCGGTTCGATGCCTGGCTGCTGACGATGACGTTCGGAAGATAAAGGCCGGCGGCGGCTGCAACCACCAGAACCATGTAAAGGTCCATCGGCGAACTGGCGGACCCCGTGACCAGCATGAAAAGATAGGCCATCGCCGGGAATGCGAGCGTCAGCACCGAGCGGATGAGCACGAAGGCGCGCACCGCATAGGATTTGGTGTAGCCGGCAAGCGCCAGCCGTTCGGCGAGCACGTCGGCCTTGGTATCATCGAGCGAAAGACCGCGCTTTTCCACCTCGGAGATCAGCTTGGCCCAGAGGTTGCCGGTATGGTCGTTGCGAAGGGTCGGTCCGCCGGCGCCCCCGCGCGCGGACGCCTCGCGGGCGGTCGGCGTCGTCGACAGGCGCGAAGCCAGGTCGACCTTCCGGCCAAGCGAGGGCGCGATGGCGAGCACCGCAAGCACAACGGCCCCGAAGACCGCGGCCAGGATCAGGTAGCTGACGAGATCATTGCTCATGCCGGCCTCAGACCTTCAGATCGATCAGTTTGCGCATCAGGAGGATGCCGGTGGAGTAGAGCGAGAAGACGCCCAGGGCGCCGGGCATGAACCAGGGATCGTCCACGACATCGAGGAAGAAGTCCGGCTGCATGGCGAAGACGCCGAGGAAGGTGACGAGCGGAAGCACGCTGAGCACAACGCCTGTCATCTTGCCTTCGCTGGCAAGCGCCCGGACCTTCAGCACCATCGAGGCGCGGTCGCGGATAACGCGCGACAGGCCATCAAGGATGTCGGCCAGGTTGCCGCCCGTCTCGGACTGGATGGCGACCGAGACGACGAACATCTGGATATCCGTCGTCTGCACCCGGCGGGCGAGGTTGGCCAGCGCATCGCGCAGATCATAGCCATAGCTGATCTCGGCCACCACCATCGCGAATTCCGAGCCGATCGGATCGGGCATTTCCTCGACCAGCAGGTCGAGTGCGCCGGTGACGGGGTGGCCGGCGCGCAGGCCGCGCACGAAGATGTCGAGCGCGATCGGGAACTGTTCCTCGAACTTCTTCACCCGCTGCATCGCCTTGCGGTCGATGACAAGGATCGGGATGACGACCCCGATGCCGATGGCGAAGGCGAAGACGACCAGCAGCGATGACAAGCTATCGAGCATGTCGACGAAGCCGAGGAGGATGGGCACGGTGACGGCGATGCCCAGCGTCGCCATCCCCATCATCATCAGCAGCCGCTCCGGCGCGAGGCGCATGCCGGCCTGATTCAGCTTCAGCTCCAGCCAGTCGAGGATGGAGGTGGCGAGCGACTTCTCGCGCTTCTGCGCCTGGCGCCGCAGCGAAGCCTGGATTTCCTCGGCCATGGCGCCCGATTTCAGCATCTCGAGCCGCCGGTTCACCCGGTTCTTCGGCCCGTGCACGTCGCGCAGATAGTAGAAGGCCCCCTCGGCCAGCAGCACCACCGCAAAGAACAGCAGCGTCAGGAAGATGAGCGGTGCGCCAGACAGTGTCATGCCGCGGTCTCCAGACGGCTATCCAGCCGGCGATAGGGGTCGAACAGGTGCGGCGCCAGCTTGATGCCGCGCGCGCTCAGATATTCAGTGAACTTCGGCCGGATGCCGGTGGGCTTCAGCTCGGCGTTCACATTGCCCTGCTCGTCAATGCCCTGGCGGTCGAAGCGGAAGATTTCCTGAAGCAGCACCGTCTCGCCTTCCATGCCCGTCACTTCGGCAACCGAGGTCAGGCGGCGCTTGCCGTCGGAAAGACGCTCCAGCTGGATGACGACATGGATGGCCGAGGCGATCTGGGCGCGGGCGGATTTCGGCGAAATGTCGATGCCGCTCATGCCGATCATCTGCTCGAGGCGCGAAAGCGCGTCGCGCGGGGTGTTGGCGTGGATGGTCGTCATCGAGCCGTCGTGGCCGGTGTTCATGGCCTGCAGCATGTCGAAGGCTTCGCCGCCGCGGCACTCGCCCAGCACGATCCGGTCCGGGCGCATCCGCAGGGAGTTCTTCACGAGGTCGCGCTGGTTGATCTCGCCGCGCCCCTCGATGTTGGCGGGCCGGGTTTCCAGCCGGATGACGTGGCGCTGCTGCAACTGCAGTTCCGCCGAATCCTCGATGGTCACGATCCGCTCATGGGCGCCGATGGACGCCGACATGGCGTTCAGCATCGTCGTCTTGCCCGAGCCGGTGCCGCCCGAGATGAGCACGTTGCGGCGTCCGGCAACGACTGCGCGCAGCACGTCGGCGCAGGCATCGGGCATGGCGCCAAGCCCCACCAGCTTGTCCATGTCGATCGGCACCTTGGCGAATTTCCGGATCGTCAGGATCGGGCCGTCGACAGCCAGCGGCGGGATGATGGCGTTGACGCGGCTGCCGTCGGGCAGGCGGGCGTCCACCATGGGCGAGCTTTCGTCGATGCGCCGGCCCATGCCGGAAACGATCTTCTGGATGATGCGCAGAAGATGCTTGTTGTCGGCGAACTTGGCCTTGGTTTCCTCGATCCGCCCCTTGCGCTCGACAAAGACGATGAAGGCCGTGTTGACCATGATTTCGCTGATCGACGGATCCTTCAGCAGCGGCTCCAGCGGCCCGAGGCCAAGAAGCTCGTCGAGAATGTCCTCCACCAGCTGCCGGCGCTCGGCCAGGTTCAGCGCGTGGTTCAGCTCCTTCAGCATTTCCTGCACGATGTCGCCGATCTCGCGGCCCACCTGCTCGCGGCTCATGCTGTCGAGGGCGGACAGGTTGATCCGGTCGAGTAGCTTCTGGTGCAGCTCGACCTTCAGGTCCGTCTTGGCCTCGAGCTTCAGGGCCTCCGCGCGCGCGCTGTCCTTGCCCACCGGCGGCGTTGCGGCAGCGGTCGCCGCCGCAGTCACCGCCGCGGTCATCGCCTTCGCTTCAGCCGGCGCGGGGGCAGCGACAGGGGCGGCAACAGGGGCGGGGGCGGGGGCCGGCGGCTCCGCTGCACGCGGGGCGGATGCGTTTCCGGTCTGCTTGCGGCTGGGCCAGATCACAGGCGGGGTGCTCCTTCGCTCGCCAGCACGGTGGAAAGCGATTCCACCAGTGCCTTCAGGTCCTTCACCATGCGCCCGCCGGAGCGGACGTCGCCCACCGGGCGTCCCTCGTCGAGTGCTGCGCTCATGGTCGGGTAGTCATTGGTGATGGTGTAATCGATCTTCCGGCCCAGGACCGCTTCGGTCTCCTTCAGGTCCACCCGGCCGAAAAGCTTGTTCTGAACGCGGTTGGCGACGATCCGCAGCTTGTCCATCAGGTTGTTCGCCTCGATGATCTCGAGCTGGCGGCGCGCCTGGTGGATGCCGGGAACCGACAGGTTGGTGACAAGGCAGGCGATGTCCGACCGCTCGATCACGCGCAGCGACCATTCGGTCCATGCCGTGGGCAGATCGACGATGACGATGTCATAGGACTGCATCGCAAGCCTGAGGATGCGGTCCACGAACTCGATGTTGATGCTCTCGAGGGGCATCATGTCGGACGGGCTGGCAATGAGGTTCAGGCCCGATCCGTGCCGCATGGACACCGATTCCATCAGCTCCGCGTCCAGCCGCTCCTCGTCCTCTATCAGATGGCCAAGGGTGAGCGACGGGCGGAGATCGAGATAGAGCGCGCTGTTGCCGAACTGGATGTCGAGGTCGAGGAACAGAGTGCGCTTCTGCGCCGCCATCAGGATCCCGGCCTGCGTCGCGATTGCCGTGCCGCCCACGCCACCCAGAGCGCCCATGAAGCTGATGATGCGGCCCTGCCGCTGGTGCGCGCCGCCGCTGCGTGCGGCGGGGCGGGCCGTGCGCCGCACCGGCTCCAGGGCGTGGCGCAGCTCCTCGGGCGTGAAGGGCATGGGCAGGGCGTCGACGGCGCCCGCCTTCAGAAGCATGCGGGTCTGGGCAACTGTCAGCCCCTCCACCGCCGCGATCACGGCGATGCGGCCGGCGGCCAGGTGCACCAGCCGGTCGAAGGCCTCCACCGCGCTGCTGCTGGCGGGGTCGATTTCCACGACCACGGCATCGGCAAGCGCGAAAAAGGCCGCATCCTCGGTGATCGCCGAAAGGGCGGTGTCTTCAAGACGCACGTCGAGGCCGGCGGCCTCCATCCCGGCCACCAGCCCCTCGTGGCCGGCAGTGCTTCGCAGGATCAGCGCGACCCGCTGCCGCGTGCCGTTCTGGGGCTCGCCGCGCCGCCAGGGTTCACCCTCCGTCACGGCTGCCCCCGCGTCCGGATCAAGAGGTTCGTGTCGCATCAGTCTTTCCCGCCCCCGCCGATCTGCGTGCTGCCGCTGGCGCGGATCGGCTGCTTCACCTTGTCGGTCATGTAGCGGCGCACCGCTTCGGCGCTGCGCCGGCCCTCTCCGCCTTCGATCAGCGTGCCCGCATATTGCGGGTCCATGTCGATCGTCATGACTTCGATGTTGCTCCGCACCGAGCAGCCAAGCCCGGTTCCGGGCGCGTTTCCGGCAGCCATCAGCATGAGCGCGGCGCCAATCAGAGTTACAGGCAGGATTACAGGTCGCATGTTCACCTCACGATATGGCCATGGTCGCCGTCGATGCCGCCGGGCAGCGTCGACATCGGCTTCTGCGGCGCCCGCTTTTCCGTCTTCCCCAGAAGGAACAGGCTGGCAGGGTCGGGCGGCAGGACGGAGTCGGTCGGAAGCGACAGCTGGCCGGGCTTCACCGGACGGACGATGCGCGGCGTCACCGTGATCACCAGTTCCGTCTCCGCCTTGTTGAAGTCCGTCGAGCGGAATAACGCCCCGAGGATCGGAATCTTGCCGAGCAGCGGGATGGCCCGGACCGTGTCGGAGAAATCCTGCTGGATCAGCCCGGCGATCGCGAAGGACTGGCCATCGCGCATTTCCAGCGTCGTCTTGGCGCGCCGGACCTTCAGGCCGGGAATGTTGTAGCCATTGAGCTGGATCGATGCCTCGCGGTCGAGCGAGCTGACTTCGGGCGCCACCACCAGGTTGATCAGCCCGTCACCAAGCACCGTCGGCGTGAAGGCAAGGCTTACCCCAAACTGCTTGAATTCGATGGAAAGCTGACCATTCTGGTTAACGCCCACCGGCACCGGGAACTCGCCGCCAGCCAGGAAGTTAGCCGGCTCGCCGGAAAGGGACACAAGGTTCGGCTGGGCCAGCGTCCGCACCAGCCCCTGCCGCTCCAGCGCATCGAGACGGACATTGATGCCCGGCCCGAAGACGGCAAGTGCGGCGCTGAACGGCCCGAACTTGAGATCGGGCACAGCGCCGACCGCACCGGCGGTCGAGCTGTTTTCCCAGGTGAAACTGTTGATGCCCAGCTGCTTCACCGTCCCGCGCGACATTTCTGAAACCCGCACCTCCAGCAGCACCTGCTGTGGCGAGCCGACGGACAGAAGGTTCAGAACCTTGCCCGGCGCATGGGTTTCCGCCAGCGCCACGATACGCTCGGCTGCAATCGGGCTGGACACCTGCCCCTCGACGACGATGCTCTCGTTCGAGTTGGAAAGGCGCACATCCTCGCCGGGGAACATTTCGGACACCTGGCGTTTCAGGCCAAGCACATCCGGGCCGACGACAACATCGACGACCGCGATCAGGTCGCCGCGGCGGTCATAGAGCGCAAGGTTGGTGGACCCATTGGCCTTGCCCAGCAGATAGACGCTGTTGACCGAAAGCGGCATCACGTCGGCGATTTCGGGGTTGCCGATCATCGCCCGCGAAAAGGGCCGGTCGAGCTTCAGCACCTGCGACTTGTTGACCGGAACCGTCATCACGGCGCCGGTGCGCGCATCGCCCGCAGCCGTCACCTGCGCCATCGCCGGAGAGACGATGGCGCCCGGCGCGATCCCGCCCGACATGGCGAGCACGGCCGCCACGGAGAGCGCAAGCGCCGCCTTGCCGGGGGACCAGAAACCGGCCCCGCGCGTTTCGATAGGGGGGGCCTGATGGCCCGGCTGGATGATGCTCACGCCCTGGCTCCTGCTCTGGCGTTCGAAGGCGGCCGTCATTGCGCCACCCGATAGCTGGTTGGTTCGGTGCCGCGCACCACCGTGACCGAAGGTCCGCGCCCGAGGACGACGGCGGACGGCCGCACGGGCTGCTGCTGCGCTGCCGGCTGCGCCGGCGCGGATTCTGCCGGGGCAGATTGTGTCGGCTGCGAAACACGGCGCACGCCGCCCTGCAGCTGGCTCACGCTCAGCGTCGGAAGTGGCGTCTGGCTTTCATCACCCGTGCCGCGCAGGGCGAGCGTGATCACGCCGACATTCTGAGCCATCGCGATGCGCTGCGCATCCTCCGGCGTCACCTCGATGGTGGCCGATTTCACGACAACAGGCTGGCTGTTAGCGGTGTCGTTGATCTGCCCAACACCCAGCACGCGGACGCCCTGGACCACGACGGTGGCGAAGACATTGTCCTGATCGAGCGTGCGCGTGAGGATTACATCGACACGGTCGCCCGGCGCAATGAAGCCGCCGGCGCCAGCCGTTTCCGACAGCGGCAGCGAAACCGCCCGCATGTTCGGCCCGAGAAGCTTGGAAGAGGCAAGGCGGCTGGCGTCACCCGTGAGAGCGGTGGCGAGGATCGGCTCATTGGCCGCAATATCGCGCAGCACGCTGCGGCTGCCATCGCCGATGGCATCCTTGACGCTGCCATAGCCGCCGCTTGGAAGAGCGCCGGGCCAGGCAATTGCCTTCACATTTTCGAGCGCAACCTTGTCCCCGAATTTCAGGGGCTTGGAGGCGACGACCACATAAGTCTTGGGAGCGGCGTTCTGGCCGCTGTTCTTGTCCGGCACCAGGAACATCCGCGCCGCGAGAACGGCGACAAGGCCCAGCAGGACAGCTCCGAGAAGGAGGAAAATCGACGATCGGCGCATGGTCCCCGTCAATCCCGTTGTGCGCGGCCGGCCCGGTCAGGCGGCAGGCGCAGAGGAGACGTAGGCTGGAAACCCAGCCAGCGGCGCCAGACGGTCTGGTAAAGTCAGCGGCTTCCGGGGCTTGATGGCATGTGACTGGATGCCAGGAGGCCAGGATCCATGGAGCCGCTCTGCCGGGCCGGCGCCTGGCCGGCCTGGAGGGTGGGCCCCCGCGACTGGAGGAACGCGGGGGCCCTGATCCGTCTAGCCTGAGTTGCTGTCAGGATTAGGCAGCGCCCTCGAGTTCGGAGACGGCCGTGCCCATGGCGGTTTGGAAACCGCCGCCCAGGGCGGTCATGCCGGCAACGACGAACACGCCGAAGACCGCGATGATGAGAGCATATTCAGCGGCCGAAGCACCGCTCTTGTCGGCCATAAGGTTCTTGAACAGATTCCGCATTGCGACATCCCTTTATTATCCCGGACTTTGCCGGAGTTTTGTTCTGACCCGCCCCCTGCGTTTCGAGGCGGGCCGGGAAGCCGGGCCGTTTCGGTGCCGATGCCCGCCTGGGGCGCCTGCTGGCCGAGCGGCCGTCGTTCCTGAGTGTTTGGTAACCATGTCTGTTACAGACTGCAATCAAAAAACATTGTGAACCCCTTTGAACAACGGTCTTTTTTGCTTTTGTTAACATTCCTGCAACACATTTCCCTAGGGAGAGGCGAGAACAAAAGCGGATTCTCGCCCCACGACCCGGAACGCGAAATTTGCGCGGGTGACGCCGATTTTCGGCACCGGAACGGACCTGACTGGCACCGGATTGATCGCCGCAGCACGCATCCTGAAGATTGCCAACCTCCAAGTTGATTAGAAGTAAAAATCATGAAATCGAGAACCTGCTTCTGTCACGAAGGAGTATAAAATCTCACACTCACACCAGCAGGCAAGTAAATTGCAAAAATCATAGACGGCACATGTCTGGGCAGCAGCGCGGTTCGGCTGGCCCGGCTTGCGGCCGAAACAGGATTGCAACATTGAAACATGGCTTGTGCCAGAAGTTTCGGGGCACATCCGGGCCCGCCGGCCACTCTATTCTGTCCGCCCAAAGGGGCGACTCGCAGTCATGGTCAGCCAGCGTTCAGCTTCACGCCTCGATTCGTGATTCGCGCAGGCGAATCATGCACCAGATGTCTTCAGCAAACAGCCCAAGCCTCTGATATTTAAGCAGAACTGATCAATTAATGAGATTCGACCGCACGCCGGAACATCGCTGCCACAGGGGCGATTCGGGCCCGCGAATCACCCCGGGGCACCTTCCGCAAGGCCGTTTTGCCCTGATTCGCACGGCAAAAAGGGGCCGATTCCCCCGGATCGACCCCCGATTCGCCAGACCGACTCGCTAACGCGTCAAACGGTTTCCGGGACGCTCCCGCCACCGGGAGCATCCTTGCCGGCGCCCTGATCGCCTTCGCCGCCCTTGCGCAGCGCCATGCCGACAAGGCCGAAACCCGCCACCATCATCGCCCAGGATGCCGGCTGCGGCACGGATGGAATGGAGCCGCCCGGCTCAGGCAGGAAACCGCCCCCACCACCGCCGCCAATGCCCGAAACGACAGGCGGAAGCGGAAGGCCACCCCCCGGCACCTTGCCGATGGCCATTTCATCCAGCGCCGCCAGCTGCAGCGGATCCGTCGGCGAGACAGGCTGAAGCTCCGCCAGCCCGACGCCCGAGGAAACGAGCGAGGGGCAATCCTGCGTGATCGTCTGGCGAATCGTCCGCTGCGATGCCTTGAACACCTTGGGCGCCGAGGCCTTCGGCTTGGCCTTCACCTGCTGCGGCCGCGCCTCCTGCACAGCCACAACCGAACCGGCCCCGATCCCGCCCGCAAGCAGCAGGGCGCACACTTCCTTCACACCAACCATCGTGTCGCATCCAACCTATTCGGCTGCCTGGCGCGGCCCGTTCGGGGAAGACCCCCACACACAAACACGGGCCCCAGGCATGTCCGACCCTGAGAATATCCGCCTTATCCATTTCAGGCAGGCTGGGTGCAACAACTAAAGCATTGAAATCACACAGGTTTACATTACAAACCTGCAATAGTTATGAAGTTGTGTTAGGAAGCCTTTCCCAAGCTTAGGCATGTCTCAGCGAATTCCGAACAGGGCCGATCCAACCCGCACATGGGTGGCGCCCAGGCGTGCGGCGATGTCATAGTCGCCGCTCATCCCCATGCTCAGCCCGGAAAGCCCATGGTCCCTCGCCAGCTTCGCCAGCAGGGCGAAGAAAGGCGCCGGGTCGCGGTCCGCCGGCGGCACCGCCATCAGCCCCTCGATCCGCAGCCCCTCGCTTCGGGCAAGCGCCAGCAGGCCCGGCAGGTCGGCGGTCGCAACGCCGCCCTTCTGCGGTTCATCCCCGATGTTCACCTGCACGAACAGCATGGGCTGGCGCCCGGCCGCCGCCACGGCCTTCGCCAGCGCCTTCACCAGAGACGGGCGATCGACACTGTGGATGGCGTGAAACAGCTGCACCGCATCCGCCGCCTTGTTGGATTGCAGCTGCCCGACGAGGTGCAGTTCGATGCCCGGCGTTTCCGCCAACAGCGCCGGCCATTTCGCCTGCGCTTCCTGCACCCGGTTTTCCCCGAAGAGGCGCTGCCCGGCGGCAATCAGCGGGCGGATGGAATCGGCCTCGAATGTCTTGCTGATGGCAATGAGGGCGGGCGGCGGATGCCCCCCGGCCTTCGCTTCGGCAGCCAGCACCGAATGAATGAGCGCAAGACGCTCGGCAGGGCCGCCGACAGGCGTGGGCGGCGCGGGGGCAATGGCCTTCTTCATGCCGGCTGGGTAAAGCCCCGCCATGGCACAGGCAAGAAGCGCCGGGCGCGGAAGCAGGCGAAGGGGCGGGCAATTGCCCGGAGCATGGCTGTTCACCGACGAGCGGCTCGGCGGGCAGGACCCGGCGGACCCGCTGTGGGCAGCCGCCAGACGCCTGCCGCGCGGCGGCGGCATCCTCTTGCGCCATTATGGCTGGCCGCAGGCCGAACGCCGCGCCCTCCTCTCCGCGCTCTGCCGCCTCGCGCGCGCGCGCGGACTGACTGTCGTGGCCGCAGCCATGCCGGGCTTTGCCGGCGGCGCGCACCGCCCCCGGCATGACAGCCAGGCCCGCGCCCGCAAGGGCGGGCTGGTCACCGCCTCGGCCCACAGCCGGCGCGAACTGCTCCAGGCTTTCTCCCGGGGCGCGGATCTCGTCTTCCTTTCGCCCGTGTTCGCAACCGCCAGCCACCCCGGCGAACAGCCGCTGGGGCCACTGCGCTTCGGCCTTGCGGCGCGCGGTGCGCCGGGGCCGGTGGTGGCGCTGGGCGGCATGACCGAAAGCCGGGCCCGGCGCATGCGCGCCCTGGGCGCCAGCGGCTTTGCCGCCATAGGCCATTGGGCCGGGAAGGCGCGGGCGTGAAAGGGTGCGCGCGATGCGCACTTGCGCTCGGGGGCGGCGAAGCCTAATCTTCCACCATTCACCGGCCACCCCTCGCGGGGTGGCCGTTTCCATATCCAGTGCAAGGGATACCGCCATGGCCAACCCTACCAAGCAGGCCCCGCCGCTCATGCCGCACGCGACTGCCACCTGGCTGGTCGACAACACCGGCCTCACCTTCGCGCAGATCGCGGCCTTCTGCCAGATCCACGTGCTGGAAGTGCAGGCCATCGCCGATGAAACCGCCGCCAGCAAGCTCACCCCGCGCGACCCCGTGCGCGCCGGCGAACTGACGATGGAGGAAATCGAGAAGGGCCAGGCCGACCCGTCCTACCGCCTGAAGATCATCGCCGGCCCGGCCCAGGTGCGCCGCACCTCGGGTCCGCGCTACACGCCGCTGGCCAAGCGGCAGGACAAGCCCGACGGAATCGCCTGGATCATCCGCCACCACCCCGAGATCACCGACGGCCAGATCTCGAAGCTGATCGGCACCACCAAGACGACCATCGCCGCAATCCGCACGCGCGAGCACTGGAACATCGCCAACATCACGCCGAAGGATCCGGTGACGCTTGGCCTGTGCGCCCAGCGGGAACTGGATGCGCTGGTGGCCGCCGCCGCCAAGAAGGCCGGTGTCGCCCCGCAGGAAGACAGCCGCCTCGGCGCCGATCGCGACGCAATGCTCGCCGAACTGAAGGCCGAGCGGGAAGCCCACGCCGAGGAAGGCAGGGAAACCCCGCGCGAACACACGGCCGAAACGCTGTTCCGCACGCCGGAGTGAAGGCGGCGCCGATCCCCCGGGCGCCCGCCGCGCCCGCCATGCGCGGCGGCCTTTCCTACCCTCATGGCGAGGCGGTGCCCGGCACCGACACGCTGTGGGAAGTGGGCGAAGGCATCTTCTGGGTGCGCATGCCGCTTCCCTTCGGGATCGACCATATCAACCTGTGGGTGATCGACGGCGGCGATCATTGGGTCATCGTCGATTCCGGCTTCCCCCTGCCGGCGCTCAAGGCGCAATGGCGCGCCCTGTTCGAAGGGCCGCTGGCCGGCAAGCCGGTGGGGCGGCTGATCGTCACCCATTACCACCCCGATCATATCGGCCTTGCCGGCTGGATCGCCTCCAAATGGCGCATCCCGCTCGAAATGAGCCGTGACGAATTCCTCTTCGCCAAGGCCCTGACGCTCGAAACGGCCGAGCGCACGCCAGACGCCATTCTCGCCTTCTATCGTGCCGCCGGCTGGCCAGAGGACGCGCTGGCGGCGCTGGCGGAAAAGGAACAGGGCGGCTTCGCGCGCGGGGTGCACAGGCTGCCAGTGGGCTATCACAGGCTGCGCCACGCAGACCGGCTCGATATCGGCGGACGCTGCTGGCAGGTGGTCGTGGGCAACGGGCACAGCCCCGAACATGTCTGCCTGTTCCAGCCGGAATCCAGGATCCTGATCTCGGGGGATCAGGTGCTGCCCCGGATCACCTCCAACATCTCCGTCTATCCGACCGAACCGACCGCCAGCCCGCTGGAGGATTGGCTGTCCAGCATCGAACAGCTGCGGGCCCTGCCTGAAGACACGCTCGTCCTGCCGGCCCACAACGAGCCGTTTCACGGCCTGCACAGCCGGCTCGACCAGCTGGCGGATGATCACCACCGCAAGCTCGACGCCCTGCTGGATTTCTGCGAAACGCCCCGCACCGCCTTCGAAAGCTTCTCCGTGCTGTTTCGCAGGGCGGTATCCGAACGCGATCTGGAAATGGCGACGGGCGAAGCCATCGCCCACCTGCGCTGGCTGGAGCGGGCCGGCAAGGTGCGGAGCGCACGCGTGAACGGCGTGGACCGCTACGCGCGCATCGCCGGGCAGGGCTGAAAAGAGCCGGCTCCTGAAAAGGGGGCGCGGCTGGAAAGGCCCAGCCCAGCCGCCCTTCCCAGCCGCTTTGCCCCCGTACCCGCACGGCCGCGCAAAAGCGCGGCATGAGGCAATTTGTGCCGCTTGAAATCTGATCGCCAAAACCCCAAATTTCCGATGCGGGCTGGCGTTATCCCCCTTTAGCCACCCGCGAGAGTGTTGCCGCCCTTCCCGGCGGCGCACTCCCTCCCTGAACCCTGGCCGCTGCGCCGCCCTGGCGCAGCGGCTTTTTTTTGGCTGCCCTCCACAAGCGCCATGCGCATGGCCGGGCCCCAGTCGTTCAGCGCGAGTCGCTCAGCGCGAGTCGCTCAGCGCGATGTCACGAAGCAGGGCCGCCCGGCGGCCGACAGGCTGGCGCACAGCCTGCTTGCATCGTCACGCCCGGGAAACGGCCCCACCTGCAGGCGCACCAGCCCCGAGCGCGGGGAATAGATGGGCGTCTGCCCCTTCAACAGTCCGGCGGATTGCGACACCAGCGCGGCCCAGGCGGTGCGCGCGGCCCGTTCGGTGGCATAGGCTCCAAGCTGCACCTTCCAGCCGGGAATGGCGGCGGCATCGGTGGCAGCGGCAGCCGGTTCGGCGCGGGCCGTTTCGACCCGCCCATCCGCGCTGGCATCGTCGGACGCGGCCACCGCTTGCGATTCGCTTGCGGCAGCGCGCGCCGGTTGCCGCGATTCGGGCGCTGAAGCCCCTGATGCCTCTGGCCGCGATGCCTGTGCCCCGGACGCCTGCGCGAGCGCCACGGCGACAGGTCGCCCGGCGGCAAGGGCGGCGGCCGCCGCCGAACCGCGCGCGCGCTCCTCCTCGGTAAGGCGGGTCGCCATGCGGGCGGCCTGCCCGCTTGCAGGTTCCAGCCCGCCATCCCGCGCGCGCAGCATATAGGCATAGCCCAGCTCCGGGTTGCGGGGCGCGCCATCGCCGCTGAAGGTCGCCACGCCCAGCACATAGGCGGCGCGCAGGTCGCCCTTGTCGGCGGCGTCGCGCAGGTGGGTCAGGGCTTCGGTGCGGCGGCCTTCCTGCCACAGCGTGATGCCAAGGCTCGCCGTGGCGGAAACATGGCCTTTCGCGGCTGCGCGGCGGTAAAAATCGATGGCGGTATCATTGTTGCGCCTGACGCCCCGGCCAAGCCGATAGGCCTGGCCCATGTTGAACAGGGCATCGGCATCGCCGCGCGCGGCCGGGCCGGTCCATTCGGCAACCGCGCCATTCCAGTCACCGGCGCGCCATTTATCCACCCCGCGCGCAACATTGGCCGAAGCCGGCGCCGCCAGAAGAATGGCGCAGAGAAGGACAAGCACGCGCATCGCTTCTTCCTAACAGCCGGGCGCTGGCAGCCGAAACCGCAAAGCCGCCATCCGTCGCATCATGGACTCGCCCTGTCGCCCCTTGTCCGGGATCCGCGTCATGGCAGCAGGCTTTCGCCCCCCTTCACCAGCCGCCGCACGCGTCCCATCACGGGCAGGCCGTCAAAGGGGCTGTTGCCGGATTTGCCGGGCAGGCTGTCGGCATCGATGCGCCAGGGCGCGCCGGGGTCGAAGAGCAGCAGGTCCGCGGGCGCGCCCTGCTCCAGCCGGCCGGCGCGCAGGCCGAAACGCCGCGCCGGGTTCGCCGACAGGGCCGCCATCAGCGCGGGAAGCGAAAGCACCCCCTCGTGAACAAGCGACAGGCCAAGCGCCAGCAGGGTGGATGCGCCCGCCGCACCGGGCAGGGCATCGGCAAAGGGCAGCCGCTTTTCTTCCGCCGTGCGCGGGTCGTGGCGGCTGCACAGCATCGAGATGGTGCCATCGGCAAGGCCGCGGCACACGGCCAGCCGGTCCTCCTCCGTCCTCAGCGGCGGCGACAGGCGCGCAAAGCTGCGATAGCCGGCAAGCGCCGTATCGGAGAGGAGCGCATGGTCTGGCGTCGTCGCGGCGGTCACATCCTGCCCTTCGGCCCGTGCCGCGCGCACCAGTTCCACCCCCTCGGCCGTGCTCACACAGGCAATATGGAGGGCGGCGCCCGCCTCGCGGGCGAGGCGAAGGTCGCGCGCAATCTGGATCGCCTCGGCGGCGGCCGGGGCAGCCGGCAGCCCAAGCCGGGTCGCATTCTCGCTCTCGGTGGCGACAGCGCCCGCTGTCAGGAAGGGGCATTCCGCATGCGCGACAACCACCATGCCAAGCCCGGCGGCATAGCGCAGCAGCCGCAACATGACCTGCGCATCGGCGATCGCCCGGCGGCCGGTTGCGACCGCCACGGCGCCCACTTCCCGCATCAGCCCGATTTCGGCCAGTTCGCGCCCGTTGAGGCCGCGGGTGGCAGCAGCCATTGGGTAAACCCACAGGCGCGGCTTGCCCAGCCGCTCCGCCCGTTCGACAAGGGCCGGATCATCGAGCACGGGCGACTGGTCCGGCATCAGGAGCACGCTGGTGATGCCGCCGGCAACCGATGCCTCGATGTCTGTGGCGAACACCGCCGAATCGATCAGGCCCGGGGCCAGGACCTGGCCTTCGCAATCGATCACGTCCGCATCGGCGGGCGCGGCGAGGCCATGGCCGATCGCAGCGATCACCCGCCCGGCAACCAGCAGCTCGCCATCCTTCAGGGTTCCGCCCACCGGATCGGCAAGGCGGGCATTGCGAAAGAGGATGGGTGTCATTGCCAGTCCCCCCTGCGCGTGCGGGTCAGCACATCCAGGCAGGCCATGCGCACCGCCACGCCCATCTCGACCTGCTCGGTAATGGCAGAGCGCTGGATATCGTCGGCAACGGCGGATTCGATCTCCACCCCCCGGTTCATCGGGCCGGGGTGCATCACCAGCACATCGGGCGCGGCCCCGGCAAGCCGCGCGCGCGTCAGGCCGAAGGTGCGGAAATATTCGCGCGTGCTGGGCACATAGGCCCCGTCCATCCGTTCGAGCTGCAGGCGCAGCATCATCACCACATCGGCCCCTTCGAGGCCCGCCTCCATGTCGGTGAAGGGTGTCACGCCCAGCCGCTCGATACCCGCCGGCATGAGGGTCGGCGGGGCAACGGCATGAACCTCCGCGCCCAGCGCCGTCAGCAGGTGGAAGTTCGAGCGCGCGACACGGCTGTGCAGGATGTCGCCGCAGATGGCGACGCGCAGGCCCTCGATCCGGCCCTTGCGGCGGCGGATGGTCAGTGCGTCGAGCAGCGCCTGCGTGGGATGTTCGTGACGGCCGTCCCCGGCGTTCAGAACCGGGCAGTCGACCTTCTCGGCTATCAGCCCCACCGCGCCCGAGCTTTCGTGACGGATGACGATCACGTCCGGCCGCATGGCGTTGAGGGTCAGCGCGGTGTCGAGCAGCGTCTCCCCCTTCTTCAGGCTGCTGGCGCCAACGGCGAGGTTCACGACATCGGCGCCCAGCCGCATGCCCGCGATCTCGAAGGACAGAAGCGTGCGGGTGGAATTCTCGAAGAAGGCGTTGATCTGGGTCAGGCCCTGCAGGCGGTCATCATGCTTGCGGGCACGGCGGCCAGCCGCCGCCCACTGCTCCGCCTCGTCCAGAAGAAAGGTGATTTCCCAGGGCATCAGCCCCTCGATGGCGAGGAGATGCGGGTGCGGAAAAGGATGGGCGCCGGATGGAGATGTCACGAGCCTAGCTCTAGGCTCCGGGCGCAAGCCGGGCAAGACGGGCAAGCGCTCCTTCGAGGATATGGGCGGCGGCCAGCGCGTCCACCCGCTCGGCCCGCTTCGCGCGCGAGACATCGGCCGCGATCAGCGCCCGCTCGACAGCCGCCGTGCTCCAGCGCTCGTCCCACAGCAGGACGGGAAGCCCGATGGCGCGGGCGATGTTGCGCGCCTGCGCCCGGACGGACTGGGTGCGCTCGCTGTCGGAGCCATTCATCGACAGCGGCAGGCCGATGACGATCCCGGTGATCCCTTCCGCCGCCGCCAGCGTCTTCAGCGCCTCCACATCGGCCGAGGGCCTGGTGCGCTTCAGGGTCTGGCGTGCGGAGGCAAAAGCCCAGTCGGCGCTGGCGGTCGCGATGCCGATGGTCTTCGTGCCGATGTCGAGCGCAAGCAGCCGCCCGCGCGCCGGAAGCCGGGCGGCGAAGTCCCCGGCATCTGTCGTCACGATGCTCATGGCGCTTCGGCCCCGGCTTCACCTTCAGAGTCAGGGCCGAAACGCGCTTCCGCATGGGCCGAAAGCCGGGCCTCTGCATCGGCGCGCAGATTGGCCCAGAACAGCCCATAGTCATACACATGATAATTGCCGCCGGGCAGCACAAAGGGGCCGATGTCGGCCGGCGCCGGCTCGATCAGCAACAGGCCCGTTGCATCGCAGCGCGCACCGACGCGGCGCGGCACCAGCGCCTCCTTCACCAGCATGCCGGCGTTGCGGTCGGCGTTGGCCGCGCCGTTGCCCCCCGTCAGCGGGTTGGTGCACAGCATGGGGCGATCGCCCAGCGGCTTGCCGGACAGGTCGGGCACTGCGGCAAAGCCGGCAAGCGCCTTCGCAATCTCGCCGTCGGCGGCAAAGCTCTGCCAAGACAGCAGGCAGCCGCTTTGCCCGGCGCCTTCGCAGGCCGGAATGCCTGTCAGCGCCAGATCCTCCGGCAGGGCGACCGACCAGCCGGCGGCATAGACGGCGACAAGCCTGTCGCCCAGCGCCGCCCGGCGCGCCTTCAGCAGGTGCAGGATATGGCGGGAGCCCTGGCTGTGCCCGGCCAGGATGACGGGGCGGTCAGCCGGAAGGGCGGCCAGAAAGGCGTCAAAGGCCCGCTCGACATCCGAATAGGCCAGATCGAGCGCCTTTTCGCTGTCTGCCGAGGGCGAAAGGAAGCCGCCGAAGCTGGCCTGCCGGTAGCGCGGAACCCAGACATCGGCGACACCGTTGAACAGGCTGGCCTGCATGCGGGTGAAGCTTTCCAGCCGGTCGTTCGTTTCCGGGTCGTCGAGCGGCGCATTCCAGCGCGAGCGGCCGAGCCATGCCGTGGGGCTTGCAAAGAAGACGGACGCCGCCGGGCGCGGCGCCGGGGCAAAGCCCTCAGGCGTCCACAAGGCCGGATTGCCGGGCAGGCGCGGATGGGCGACCCAGCTTTCGGTGCGGCCATAATCGGGCGCGGGCGAAAGCGCGCTCTCGGCGAAACCGACCGTCGGCGTGAAGGCCAGGCGCATCAGCCTGTCCCCCGCCAGCCGCCAGACGATCGCTGACAGGATCACGAGGCCGGTGAGGATCGCGATGATCCAGAGAAACTTGCGTGCCACGCTCGTCAATGCTCCTGCTGTGGCGACTGCCGCCCTGTTGGCTGGCCTGCAAGGTCCTGGCCGGCCCGATCCTCCAGCCACAGGCGGCGGATGGTCTCCGATGTCTCGCCCGTGCCGCCGGGCTGCCAGCCGGGCGGCCCGAACAGCCGGCCGAGGATTTCGCCCGGGCTTCGCGCGGCCAGTGCGTCACGGCCGATTGCCACCCATTCGTGAAAGGCCGCCCACAGCGGGTTGAAGCTCGGCAGCGCCTTCACGATTCCATAACGCGGCCTGTCGTCGTCGCGTTCCGGTTCGAAGGTGCCGAACAGACGGTCCCAGATGATGAAGACGCCGGCATAGTTGCGATCGAGATAGCGGGGGTTCACCGCATGGTGGACGCGGTGGTGCGAGGGCGTGTTCATCACCGCCTCGAACCATGGCGGCATCCGCCCGACATGCTCGGTGTGGATCCAGAATTGATAGACGAGGTTCAGCCCGGCGACAAAGGCGACCATTTCCGGCGGGAAGCCGATGAGGAACAGCGGCAGCCGGAACAGGAAGGCGAGGCTGAAGAAGCCGGTCCATGTCTGCCGCAGCGCCGTGGTGAGATTATAATGCTGCGAACTGTGGTGGATGACATGACTGGCCCAGAACCAGCGCACCCGGTGGGCGCTGCGGTGGAACACATAATAGGCAAGGTCGTCGAGCACGAAGGCCAGCAGAAAGGCCCACCAGCTGAACGGAATGTCGAAGAGCCGGTGCTGCCAGACCCACATGGCGATCGCCAGCACCAGCCCGCCCGTGAGCACGCCGGCGATGGTGCTGCCCAGCCCCAGCGTGAGTGAAGTGCCGGAATCGCGCCAGTCATAGCGGCCGATGCCCATGCGTTTCGTGCGCCACATCTCGACAAGGACAAGCGCGATGAAGCCGGGAATGGCGAGGGTGACAGGGTCGGGAAGGGTCATGCCGGTCGCAGCTCCGGCCAGCCGGGGCTGGCTGCAAGCCTCAGCCGGGCCTCGCGCAGCACCGGCTCGTCAAGCCGCAGGCGCAGCACCGGGCCCTCCATCACGAGGCGGGTGCCGGGCGGCAGACGGCGGGCGATCCAGCCATCGCCCAGCGGCAGCAGCAGGCCGAAGCTGCCATCGCGCCCGCGCAGGATCGCACCCCGGCCATCGGCGGCCAGCGCCACCGCGCTGGCGCGAAACCCGGCCAGCCTGCCTTCCGCCTCGGCGATGGCGGCGGCCTCGTCGAGCACGGGATCATCGCGAAACCCCAGCCACCAGGCCAGGGCGACAAGCGCTGCAATCGCGAGGGCGGAAAGAAGCGGAACCAGCATCGGCCCTGTTCTAGCCCAGCCTGCTGCGCGGGGGAATCGCCCGTTTCGCCGCTCCCGGCCCCAATGTTCGCCGCCTAGCGGCCTGTCCAGTTGCCGGGGCGCTTCTCGATGAAGGCGGCCATGCCCTCTTTCTGGTCATCCGTGCCGAAGAGCGAATGGAACAGGCGGCGCTCGAAGAGGATGCCCTGCGACAGGCTGGTCTCGAAGGCGATGTTCACCTGCTCCTTCACCGCCATGGCGGCAAGCGGCGGCATGCCGGCAATGGCTTCGGCCATCTTCAGCGCTTCGGCCATCAGCTCGGCCGCCGGCACCACGCGGGCGACAAGCCCTGCGCGCTCCGCCTCGTCCGCGCCCATCATGCGGCCGGTCAGGCACATTTCCATCGCCTTGGCCTTGCCAATGGCAAGGGTCAGCCGCTGCGAGCCGCCCATGCCCGGCGTCACGCCCAGCTTGATTTCGGGCTGGCCGAATTTCGCCGTTTCGGCGGCAAGGATGATGTCGCACATCATCGCCAGTTCGCAGCCGCCGCCCAGCGCAAAGCCGGAAACCGCAGCGATGACGGGCTTGCGGGTGCGGGTCAGCTGCTCGTAGCCGGCGAAATAATTGGTGCCGAACATGTCGCCGACGGATTGCGGCGCCATTTCCTTGATGTCGGCGCCGGCGGCAAAGGCCTTTTCGCTGCCCGTCAGGATGGCGCAGCGTTGCGACGGGTCGGCGTCATAGGCGGCGAAGGCAGCCAGAAGCTCGCCCAGCACCTGGTTGTTGAGCGCATTGAGCGCCTGCGGCCGGTTGAGGCGCACGATGGTGACGGCGCCCTGCTGCTCGACGAGAAGTGTTTCGTAAGTCATGTCGCTACCCCGATGCTCGGCAAACCCAGGCCGGCCACGCGCGGCCGGCATCCGCAGGCCATCAACCAGAGCCGGGCGCAGGCCGCAAGCCCCATCCGGCGGCATCTGGCCAGAAGACCAGAAGCGGAAGCGTAAAAGCGTAAAATGGCGGAAAAGGGGTGGTGGGCTCGTCGGGGCTCGAACCCGAGACCTACAGATTAAAAGTCCGTTGCTCTACCAACTGAGCTACGAGCCCACACCGGAAAAGCCCTCTAGGGCCGCTTTCGGCGTGAATCAACCACCCTGCCCGTCATTCAGCGGGTGCCTGCGCTTCAGCCGCGCCAGCATGTGGCGCACGCTGAGGCCGGTGGCGGGGTGGCGCCAGTGCGGCCACAGCGCCAGCATGGGGCGCAGCACGAAATCCCGCTCCGCCATCCGCGGGTGCGGCACGACCAGTCCGGGCGCGCGCAGCTGCAGGTTGCCAAAGGCGATGAGATCGAGATCGAGCACGCGCGCCCCCCAGCGCTGGCCGCGCCGCCGGCCAAAGCACCGCTCCGTTCGCTTCAGCAGGGCCAGAAGCGCGGGTGCATCGCCCGCCCACAAGGCCAGCAGCGCCGCATTGGCATAGGTGCGCCGCGACGGGCCGATGGGGGCGCTTCGCAGGATGGGGGAAAGGCGCACATCCACTAGCCCGGCATCCGCCAGCGCGCGCGCTGCTGCCCGAAGCACGGCTTCCGGCCGGCCGTGGCGGCCGCTGCACCGGTTGGACCCAAGCGCCACCACCACCGGAACAGCATGCGCGCCGCCTGCCGACACTGGCCCCTTTCGCGGGGGGATGCTAGCGGCCCCTTGCATGGAACCTGATCGCGATTGCCAGCTCTGCCCGCGCCTTGCCGCCCACCGCACCATGCTGCGTGCGCGTGAGCCGGAATGGTTCAACGCCCCCGTCCCCGCCTTCGGGGACCAGGATGGCTGGCTTGCCATCGTCGGCCTTGCCCCCGGCGAGCGGGGCGCCAACCGCACGGGCCGCCCCTTCACCGGCGATTTCGCGGGCGTGCTTCTTTATGAAACCCTCCTCGGCCTCGGCCTGGCCAGCGGAGCCTATGGCGAAAGCCCCGAAGACGGCCTCACCCTGCACGGGGCGATGATCGTCAATGCCGTGCGCTGCCTGCCGCCGGCCAACAAGCCGCTGCCAGCCGAAATCCACCAGTGCCGCCCCTTCCTCGAAGCGCAGCTGAAGGCCATGCCGAACCTGAAGGTGGTGCTGGCGCTGGGCCAGGTCGCCCATCAGTCGGCGGTGAAGGTGCTGGGCGGCAAGCTGCCCAAGCATCGCTTCGCCCACGCAGCCGTCCACCGGATGCACACGGGCTTCACCATCGTCGACAGCTATCATTGCTCCCGGTACAACCAGAACACCGGCCGGCTCACGCCGGAGATGTTCCGCACTGCCGTGGAAACCGCAATCGCCGCCCGCGCGGGCTGAGCCGCGGCTCAGCCCTGCCCGCCCAGAAGACGGGCGCGCGCGGCGTCATATTCGCGCTTCAGCCTGGCAACCAGTTCGGCGGCCGGCAGAACCGCCTTCACCGCGCCGATTCCCTGGCCCGAACCCCAGATGTCGCGCCATGCCTTGGCATCGGTGTTGCCGCCGGAACCGAAGTTCATGGTGGACACATCGCCCTTGGGCAGATTGTCCGGGTCGAGGCCGGCCGCCACCACGGAAGGCCGCAGGTAATTGCCCCAGACACCCGTGAACAGGTCGGAATAGACGATGTCGGCAGCGCCGCTCGCCACGATCATGTCCTTGTAGCCCTGGTCGGCGCGGGCTTCCTCGGTGGCGATGAAGGCCGAGCCGATATAGCCGAAATCGGCGCCCATCGCTTCGGCTGCAAGCACGGCATCCCCGGTGGCGATGGCGCCGGAAAGCGCAAGCGGCCCGTCGAACCATTCGCGGATTTCCTGGATCAGCGCGAAGGGCGATTGCGTACCGGCATGGCCGCCGGCGCCCGCCGCCACGGCGATCAGCCCGTCGGCGCCCTTTTCGATCGCCTTTTTCGCAAAGCGGTTGTCGATCACGTCATGCAAAACGATACCGCCATAGCTGTGGACTGCGGCGTTCACATCCTCGCGCGCGCCAAGCGAGGTGATGATGACCGGCACCTTGTGCTTCACCACCAGGTCAAGGTCCTGCATCAGCCGGTCGGTCGACTTGTGGACGATGAGGTTCACGGCATAGGGCGCATCCGCGTCCGTCAGTTCGGTCGACAGGCGGTGCAGCCATTCATCGAGCTGGGACAGCGGGCGCGCATTCAGGCTCGGGAAGGAGCCGATGATGCCGGCCTTGCACTGGGCGATCACCAGCTCCGGGTTGGAAATGATGAACAGCGGCGAGGCGATGACCGGCAGTTTCAGCCGGGCCTTCAGCTTGGCGGTAGTCGGGTGCAAGGGCGTCATCCTTTCAGAGTGCGTAGCTGGGGGGTATCGGGCTGCCGGCTGGTCAGGCCTGCATCTCTTTCAGCGGAATGCTCGCATCGGCGAGGCGGTCCGGTGCGACCTTCGCGCCGCGTTCCACCAGCGCCTTGCCCTGCACATAGTCGCGCGGGGCGTTGATGCAGTCGAGCGCGATGATGGCGCCCTCGCGCAGATAGACAAGGGTGAAGCTGCCCGATTCCGGGTCGCCGCGCGTCACGGTCTCGTCATGGCCGGCCGAAAGGCCAACCGTCTGCAAACGCACATCATACTGGTTGGACCAGAACCAGGGGCATGCGGCATAGGGCCTGGCTGCATCGCCATGCACGATATGGGCTGCGGCAGCCTTTGCCATGTCCACCGCATTCTGCACCGATTCCAGGCGGATCACCTGCCCGCGGGCATAGGCATTGGCATGGGCCGCGCAATCGCCGATGGCATAGACATCGGGAATCGCGGTCCGGCAGTGGGCATCCACCGGCACGCCATTGCCGTCCAGCCCCAGCGGCGCGACGGACGGCTCGAGGCCGATGCCCACGATCGCAACATCGCAAGGGATGCCGCGCCCGTCGGCAAGCCGCACCGTCGAAACACGGCCATCGCCCTCCAGCGCTTCCACCTGGGCTGACAGCAGAACCTCGACCCCGTGGCTGCGGTGAAGCGCGAGATAATGGTCGCTGATGGCGGGCGCGGTCACACGCGCCAGCAAGCGCGGCTGCGCCTCGATCACCGTGACCGTCTTGCCATGGGCCGCCAGCACGGCGGCGGCTTCCAGACCGACATAGCCACCACCGATCACGGCCACCCGCTGGGCGACGGAAAGGTCAGCGCGGAGATTGTCCACATCCTGCCGGGTGCGGATCACATGCACGCCGCCCAGATCGCCGCCGGGGCAGCGCAGCTTGCGGGCATGGCCGCCCGCCGCCCAGATCAGCTTGCCAAAATGGAAAAGGCGGCCATCCTCGGCGGTGGCCACGCCGCGCTCGACATGGGCGATGCGCGTTTCGGGAAGGATGGTGACATCGCGCTCCGTCCAGAAGGCCGGCGGGCGGATGAGCAGCCTGTCGGCGGGCTTTTCGCCGGCCAGATAATCCTTGGAGAGCGGCGGCCGCTCATAGGGCAGGTCGGATTCCTCCCCCACCATCAGGATCGAGCCCGTGAAGCCTTCCTGCCTCAGGGCGATAGCCGCCATGGCGCCGGCCTGGCCCGCGCCCACGATCAGGACATCGAAAACACCGCTGGTCATTCGTCTGCGTAAATCCCTGTCTCGCGGCTGCCGCCGGCGCTTGCGCGCGCGCGATACATGCCGCTGCTGTTCATGGCAAAAAGCCCGTCGCCCTCTGGGCCGAGGACGATCACGCCCCCGTCGCCGCCCAGTGCGCCAAGCTCGGCGATGGCGGCAGCGGCGGCGGCCTCCGGATCCTGCCCCCCGAAGCGCACCCGGTCGCAGATCTGGCCGGCCACGCGGACGCGGATGAAGATTTCGCCCGTGCCGGTGCCCGATACCGCGCAGGCACGGTTGTCGGCAATGGTGCCTGCGCCGATGATGGGCGTATCCCCCACCCGGCCGGGCGCCTTGCCGGTCAGCCCGCCCGTCGAGGTGGCGGCGGCGAGATTGCCGGCACGGTCGCGGGCGACGGCGCCCACGGTTCCGAAGCGCAGTTCATCGGTGCGCGACCCCGGCGCCAGCATCGCGCCTTGGCCATGCATCTTCAGGCTGTCGAGCTGCCGGCGGCGGCGCTCGGTCATGAAATGGCTGTTGGGCACCTGCGCAAGGCCAGCCGCCTTCGCATGGGAATCGGCAGCAGCCCCCGCAAGAAAGACATGCGGCCCACGCTCCATCAGCACCCGGGCGAGGCTGACAGGATTCTTCGTGGTTGCAACACCGGTGACGGCGCCGGCCTTCAGGGTCTGGCCGTCCATGATGGCGGCATCCAGTTCGATGCTGCCGGCCGAAGTGAAGACAGCGCCATGGCCGGCGTTGAAATGGGGGCTGTCCTCCATGACCCGAACGGCGGCTTCCACGGCATCGAGCGCGGGGCCGCCGGCGGCCAGCACATCCTCGCCCGCCTTCAGCGCGGCCGAAAGCGTCGTGCGGATGGCGGCATCGGTTTCAGGCGAAAGGCTGCCGCGCTCGATGACGCCGGCGCCGCCATGAATGGCGATGGCCCAGCCAACCGTTGCCCCGTAAGACGCCTTGCGCGGCGCTGCCCCGTCCGCCCCGGCAACCGCGGCCGGCGCCCAGAGCAGGGCCACTACAGCCATAAGGGCCGCAAGAGCCTTCGGCATGATCCTGAAAAAAGCCACGCGCTTCATTTCCGCCTCCGTCTTGCCTGATAGCGCGCGAAGGGCGGAAGGCAATGCGTTTATGGCGCACGCCATGCCGCAGGCATGATACAGGCCGCAGGCGGAGCCGGCGCGTCAGCGCGGCTCCGCCCATGGACGGCAGGATCAGAAGCGGACCCGCACGCCGCCCGTCACATGTTCAGCCCCATAGCCCGAACGAAGCTCGGCGCCGCCCTGCAGATAGAGGCTGACGGCTCCGGTCAGCTGATAGTCCATGCCGCCGCTCAGGGTGGCAAAGGTCTTTTCACGCTCGGACCCCAGCACGGTGAAGCCAGTCGGCGTGCCATCGAAGCTGGCCGTCGCCCTGATGGCGTCCCCCGAAATCCGGTGGCTGATACCGGCCGAAAGCCAGGGGCGGGCGCGGATGCTGTCGTTCGTCATCACAAGGTCGCCAGTCAGGAAGGTGGCCTTGTAGTCCTCCTTCGCAAGGCTCAGGGCAAAGGCGGCGTCACCGGCTTCCGCCACGTCACCCCGGCTGGTGATGACATGCGTGAGGCCAAGCTGCGGGCCAAGGCGCCAGCCCGATTCCGCCACCGCCATGCCATAGCGGACATAGCCATCGAAGGTAGTGGAACGCAGGCTGTAACGATCACGCACCGTAGAACCGTTGAAAAGGCTGCGGCTGGTGCGCGCCGAGCTGTGATCGACGATCAGGGCGCCGCCCGCCACAAGCGGGCCGCTGGCATATTGCACGCTGGTGCCAAAGAAGGTGCCGTCGGTGTCCGTGTCTGCCCCGATCGCCGCGATCTGCTGGCTGCCATCGATCGAGCCAATGAAGGCGTTGATCATGAAGCTGCCATTGTTGAAGCCAAGGCCGCCCATCACGCCACGGCTTTCCAGCGTGGAGCGCGAGACACCCGTCACGCGATCGCCTTCAAGGCGACGCCACTGGCCAAGACCCTGCACGAAGGTAAACATGCCCGGTTCCTCGCCAATGGCGGCGAAGTTGCCGGAGCGGATGGCGGACCGGATGGCCAGCGCATTCTCGTGACCGAGCTGCGCGATCGAGCCATAGGCTTCCGGGTGCAACGTGCCCAGGGCTGCCGCATTGCCATAGCCCTCACCATCGACAAGACCGGGAACAGCGGCAAGGATCGCAGGGGTTGCGGCGCCCCCGACGAACAGGCTGTTGAGGTGGCTGGCGGTCAGCACGGCCTGCGGGTTTGCCGCCTGGCGCATGCCGAAAAGGCTGACCAGTTCGAGGCTGCTGGCCGTCTGTCGCAGCGCGCCCCATACGCCCGCGTCCAGCGTGACCGTCGAATAGGCGCCTGCCAGGCCGCCAGTGGTGGTGACAAGGGTGCGCACGCTGCCCGGAAGGCCGGGCGCCGCCTGCACCTGGGCCGAGGCGCCGTCCTCGATCGTCACCGTACCGTCGACGCTGATCGCGTCTCCGAAGATGCTGAGCGAACCGCTGCCGAGCGTTACATCGCCGCTGATGTTCATGCCACCAAGGATGGTGCCGCCATCGCCAACGATCACGTCGCCAAGGGTGTCGCCCGAACCGCCCAGCGTGCCGCCTGCAAAGACACGGAAAGCCGGCGCCTGGAAGGTGCCGAGGATGAGAAGCGTGCCGTCATTGACCAGCACGTCGCCGCCAAGGAGGCTCGCACCTGTCAGGGAGAGGGTGCCGAGGCCCGCCTTGGCAAGCCCGCCCGGCCCGGTGAAATCACCCGAGAAGGTGACATCCTGTCCGGCGGTATCGATGGTGCCGCCAAGGGTCTCGACGGCAAAGTCATTGGCCACGATGTCCGCCGAGCTTGCGACCAGCGTGCCACCCGCGAAGACGGGGTTGACCAGAGAGGCTGCCAGCTGTGCGGTGGTGTAGATGCCGTCGATATCCGGCGTGTCGCCATTGTCGAAATCGCCACCGCCCGACGCACCCGGGGAATAGGATGCCCCGCCATAGGTGGCGTAGCTGTCATACTCGCTGAAGCCATAGATCATCAGCAGGAAGCGCTCGGCCGCCGAGATGGTGATCGGGCCGAGCAGGCCGGACACATCGTAGCTCGCATAGCTGAAGCCGGAAGAGCCGATGGGCGTGAACAGCGTAAGATCGGGCGTTTCGCCATCGATGGTCAGCGTGTCGACGCTGCCAGCCGTCATCACGATGGTGGCGAAATCGCTCACGAAGTCAGCCGAACCGGCAGGTGTCGCGAACACATAGGAATCGAGCCAGTCCTCCACGCCCGGAACGACAGCCAGAGCCGGGTCGGTCACTTCCCCTGCCAGGGATTCACCAATCAGATACTGGCCCACCAGCACCGGCTGGCTGGACGTGATGCGGGCGCCGCCTGCCAGGGACGTTTCGACATACTGGCCGGCATCAAGTGTCGTCAGCAAGGCGCCATCAAGGCGGACCTCGGTGCCATCCTGCGACGCAACGACACGATAGACGTTTCCATAGCTTCCGGTGCGCGGCGATTGCGCCACGACATAATCACTGGAATACATCTCGACCGAAGGCATCTGCTCGACGAGGTGGTCGCAAGCTGATGCCCCCATCGGAACATTGGCGCATTCATTGCCCGAAAAGACCGAAACCGGGCGATCGGCGGTAACCCGGCTTCCGGTGAGATTGCTGCCGGAGGTATGCATGTAGGTCTGGCCGGCATTCAGGCTGATCTGGAATGCTCCGGTGCCGTCGCTTGGCGAGATCGTGACAGTCGTGTTGTCCTCGGTCGCCTGAACTGAAATCTGGTCGTTGAGAGCACCCGCATAGCCAAGCGTGAAATAATCCGTCCCCAGGCTCCGGCTGTCGATCAGATAGGTCATGTCCGTCGTATATTGCTGACGGCTCAGGAAATAGCCGCTGATATCGCTGCCGGAGCTGACCTTCAGACCCTTGTTTTCGACTGCCCCGCTCGAAAGAACAAAACTCTTGGGAAGTGTGATGACGGCATAGCCCTCATCTCCAAGCGTAAAATTCTCGGCGTAACCTTCACCCTGAATCGCGCCCGTGCTGCCAGCTGTGCCGAAAATGAAAAGCTGCTCGGTTCCGCCGTTGAAGTAATTGGGGTTCAGCTGAACATAAAAATCATTGGCCGAGGCAGGGAGGGTGCCAGCCAGAAATGACAGGCCCATTGCGACTGCCGCCTTGGCCGAACAGGAAAGCAGCTGTCCGCCGAGTGACATGCGCGATTTCATGAGCATCTTCTTTGACTCCCTTGATACAAGACACCTGCATCTGACCAGATATGCGGCCATGCAATTTGGAAGGATAACCATGTTCCTTCTGGAACATATTTGTCCAACATCAAGAAAATTGTGAGAAATTCGTAACTTTCGAGATCTTCTCCCGGATCGGAATCGAGCTTGCGATCATCGAATGAAGGCAATAAATTCACATGTTTGCATGTTGCAGCCATGCATTCAGCAATGGCTTGCGGCGTCATCATCCGTAACAATCTGAAATGACATCAGCGCGAGTCCCCGGGACATTCGCCTCGGGTCCGGCGTGAGGCATTGCAGGGAGATGGCGCGGAAAGTGGTGGCGGGGGCGGGACTTGAACCCGCGGCCTCAGGGTTATGAATCCTGTGCTCTAACCAGCTGAGCTACCCCGCCAGCCTTCGTTCGAAAGCGAAGCCGGGCCGATAGCGGCAAGCGCGGCAGCGGTCAAGCAGAGCGGTTGCCGGAAAGGAAATGGCGGTGGGCACGCCGGCCTCCGTCCGCAGGCTCGCGCATGGCCTAGCGGGCCGCCTTCACCCAGTCCGCCACATCCTGGGCGACCGCATTGGCGCCGGCATTCAGCGCGCGGGCAACGGCTGCGCCTTCCACCCGCGACACGGCCACCTCGCGCTCGAAGCGGCGCTGGCGCACGCCGTCAGGGCCGGTGAGCGTGGCGTCATAGCGCACGCGCGCGACCGGTGCGCCGCGCACATCGACACCGAAGGTCATGAGCTGGCCTGCAAGCCTGATGCCGCCCGCCTGGCCGCTGCTGCGCGGGTCGATCACCGCGATGCCCTGGTGCACCAGCACATCGGCCAGAAGATGCTGGAACAGGCGCGCCGGCTGTTCCGACCATTGCGCCGCCTTCACATACTGGATCGTGGTGTCCGTGTTGCTGACAGGAATCCTGAGGGTCTGGAGCGCGCCGGGCACGGCCGGCAAACCGATGGTGACGGCGCGCGCCATGTCCACCGGCTGCACCCCGGCCGGCACCGCCGCCGGGCCGATTGCGGAAAGCGTATAAAGCGAATCGGGCCTTGGGGCATTGCCCCCCACCTGGACAACGGGGCCGCAGGCGGAAAGCGCGGCGGCAAGGCAGGCCGCCCCCAGAAGCTTGGGAAAGGCTGGCAGGGTCCGGCGCATCATTGTCTTCCTTCGGGCTCGTAATCGGGAAGCGGGCGGCCGCCGACGACAGCGCCCAGCGGGTCTTCATCCAGCTTGGCGGAAAGCGCGCCAATCTGGCGGGTCACCTCGCGCAGGTCCGATACCAGCTGGTTCATCTGCGGCAGCGTATCGGTGGCCAGCGTGCGGACGCCGGGTTCGGCGGCAGCAGAAAGCCTGTCCACGCGCTTCAGGGTCGATTCCGCAGAAGCAACAGCGCTGCGCAGTTCCGCCAGCAGGGGCTTGCCATCTTCCGTCAGCAGCGTGTCGGCGGTGGTTCCGGCCTTCTCCAGCGCGGCGGCGGCACGGGTTGCGGCCTTCAGCGTCGCTTCCGATTCCCGGATGGCCGCGCGCAGGGCGGGGCCTTCCTCGGCCAGCACGGCCGTGGTGCGGTCCAGGTTCGTCAGCATGCCCTTCATGGCGGCGCGGTTCTCGTCGTCGAACACTTCGTTCAGCCGGGCCAGAAGGGTCGAGGCGCGCTCCAGCACCTGCGGCGCCGATTCCAGCAACTGGCCAAAGCCCGATGCAGCTGCTGGAATCACCGGCACGCCATAAGGTCCCGGCTCGTTCCGCTCGGCCTGGCCTGCAAGCCCGCCCTTCAGCTGGATTTCGGTAACCCCGGTGAACCCGACGGACTGAAGTGTGGCGCTGGTGCCCTCCAGCACGGGAACATCCTGCCCCACCTCGATCCGCACGCGCACGAATTCCGGGCTTTCGGGCATCAGCGCGATCTTCTTCACCTGCCCCACGGGAACGCCCGAGAAGGTGACAGCCGAGCCGGTCGCCAGCCCCGCGACGGACTGGCGGAAAAAGATGTCATATTCGTCCCGCGTCTCGCCGGTGAAGCGCGTGAGCCAGAGGATGAAAGCGAACAGCGCCACCACCAGCAGGATGGTGACGCCGCCCACCAGCATGTGCGATTGCCGGTTTTCCATCAGGCCACCCCTTCCGTTCCGCCTTGCGGCATCGTGCCCGGCGCATCGCCCCGCTTGGCATCACCGGCCGCCGGGCCGGCGATCGCATGCCCATGGCCCGAGGCCGCTGCCCGGCCGCGCGGGCCGGCGAAATAGTCCTGGATCCAGGGGTGGTCGTTCATCACAAGCTCCTGAATCGTTCCCACGGCAATGATGCGCTTGTCCGCGATCACGGCAACCCGGTCGCAGATCGCGTGCAGCGTGTCGAGGTCGTGGGTGATGAGGAAGACGGTCAGCCCCATGGCGCGGGCCAGGGCGAGGATCAGCCGGTCGAAGCCGTCGGCGGCGATCGGGTCCAGCCCGGCCGTCGGCTCGTCGAGGAAGAGTAGCGCCGGGTCGAGCGCCAGCGCGCGGGCAAGCGCGGCCCGCTTCTTCATCCCGCCCGAAAGCTCGGACGGATATTTGGCCCCCGCCTCTGCCGGCAGGCCCACCAGCGCCACCTTGTAGGCGGCGATCTCGTCCATCAGCGCCTCGGGCATGTCGAAATATTCGCGCATGGGCACCTGCACATTCTCGGCCACCGTCAGGCCCGAGAACAGCGCCCCGCCCTGGAACAGAACGCCCCAGCTGCGCGCCAGTTCGGCATGCGATCCGGAATCCATCGCGCCGACATCCTGCCCGAACAGCGCGATCCGGCCTTCGGCCGGCTGCTGCAGGCCGATGATCGAGCGCATCAGCACGGATTTGCCCGAGCCCGAACCGCCGACGACGCCGAGGATCTCGCCCGCGCGCACTTCGAGGTCGAGGCCCTGGTGGACCACCTGTTCCCCGAAACGGGTCACGAGACCGCTAACCTGGATCGCCGCCGCCATCAGTCGAACCCGATGGCCGAATAGAAGAGCGCGAAAAAGGCATCCAGCACGATCACGAGGAAGATCGCCTGCACCACGGCCAGCGTGGTGCGCAAGCCCACGGATTCGGTGTTGCCTGTCACCTGAAAGCCCTGGAAACAGCCGATGACGGCAATCATCGCCCCGAAGACGGGCGCCTTCGAAAGCCCGATCCACACATCGGACAGCGGCACCACTTCGCGCAGGCGCTGGACAAAGGTGGCCGGCGGAATGTCCAGCGACAGCCAGGTGAAGAGGCCCCCGCCCACCACCGCCAGAATGGAGGCGAAGAAGGCGAGAATCGGCATCATCAGCACCAGCGCGATCACGCGCGGCAGAACCAGCACCTCCATCGGGTCGAGACCGATGGTGCGCATGGCATCCACCTCCTCGGCCAGCTTCATCGCCCCGATCTGCGCCGCGAAGGCCGAAGCCGATCGTCCGGCGACCATGATCGCCGTGAGCAGGATGCCAAGCTCGCGGAAGGTGGCCCGGCCGACGAGATTGATGACATAGACGTCGGCGCCGAACTCGCGCAGCTGCACCGCGCCCTGCTGGGCGATGACGATGCCGACAAGGAAGCTCATCAGCCCGACGATTCCGAGCGCGCTGACACCTGTCTGCTCCATCTGGATGAAGACGCTGTTCCAGCGCAGGCCGCGCCCGCTGGCAAGCGCCTGCCAGAAGGAAATCAGGGTCCGCCCGATGAAGGCCAGCGCCGCGCCCGTGGTGTTCAGAAGCTCGATGACATAGACGCCGATCTTGGCCAGCTCGCGCTGCAGGAAGGGCGGCTGATCGCGGTGGACCGGGCCGGGCCTGTCGGCCGCGCCGACCTGCGCGATCAGCCCCAGCGCCCGTTCCCCGGCTGCGGCGATGTCGCTTCCCGGCCTGTCCCGCAGCAGGCGGTGCACCAGCCAGGCGCCCACCGTGTCGATGCGGCCCAGACCCGCCATGTCGATGACGACCGGCCCGTCATGGCCCGCAAGTGCTGCATGCAGCGCCTGTTCGAGCCGGGCGGCGGCGGCGATCGTCCAGTCCCCTGAAAGACGCAGGCGTCCGGCTTCCAGCCGCACTTCGGCCACTGCGGCGGATGGGGCCGTGGCCTGCAGCCTGTCCTGATCGTCTGGCGGGCTGGGCATGGCTGTCGGTCGGCTCCTCGGGGCCAGCCCTGCGACGCAGCCAGGGCGGATCATGTATGCCTCACGTCACATGCAAGGACGGCTTGTGGCAAGGGTTTTGCATATCGGGCCGTGGCGTTGCAAGGGAACAGCGCCATGCCCATGCGTCTTTCCGCCCTGCTGCCCCTGCTGCTTCGCACTCTGCTTGCCGGCCTTCTGCTTTGCCTGCTTCCGGCACCCGCCGCCCATGCCGCAACCAGCTTCGAGGGCCGGGTGGTGCGCGTGAAGGATGGCGATTCCCTCATCGTCGAGCGGGCGGGCGTGAAGCGCCGAAGCGAAATCCGCCTCGCCGGGATCGACGCACCCGAACTGGCCCAGCCCTGGGGCATCCAGTCCCGCTCGGCGTTGCGGCGCATCGCCATGGGAAAGCAGGTGCGCGTCGAGGTGACGGACCGCGATCGCTACGGCCGGCTCGTGGCGCGGCTATGGGTGGGGCGCACCCATGTGAACGCCCGCATGACAGCCGAGGGACATGCCTGGGCGTTCAGCCGCTACCTCGATGATCCCGAAATCCGTGCCGGGCAGGTCGCCGCGCGCAAGGCCGGGCGCGGCCTGTGGAGCCTGCGCCCGGAAGATCGCCTGCCGCCGCCTGCCTGGCGCGCGCGCAACCCCCGCCAACAGGACTGACCATGCCCGCAACCAACCCCCGGGTCGCCATCCCGGATCTCGCCACCACCGGCCTCGCCATCTACGACATGGACAAGACCATCACCCGCAAGGCGAGCTGGACCAGCTGGCTCTTCTTCTTCGCCCGGACCGAAGCGCCAGCCCGGCTGCTGCTGGCGCCGCTGATGCTGCTGCCCGGCCTTGCCTTCCTTCTTGGCTTCACCGACCGCAAGGGCCTCAAGGAAGCAACCCACCGGCTGATGATGGGATGCCGCGTGCCGCGCACCACGGTGGAACGCGCCGCCGCCCGCTTCGCCGCGCGCTTCGGGGCGGCGCAGGAACTTGCAGGCGCGCTCGAAGCGATCGCCACCGACCGGGCATCGGGGCGCCGTCTGCTCCTCGCCACGGCAAGCTGCCGCTACTACAGCGCCCATCTCGCCGCGCGCTGGGGCTTCGACACGGTCGTCGCCACCGAAAACCACTGGGATGGAGACATGCTCACCCACCGCATCCGCGGCGAGAATTGCTACGACATGGGCAAGCTGCGGATGATCCTCGATGCGCTGCCGGCCCGCCCGCCCCATGTGCGCTTCCTGAGCGACCATGTGAGCGACCTGCCCGTGCTGCTGTGGGCCGATGACCCGGTGGCGGCCAACCCGTCGAAGGCGCTCGGGCAGATGGCGCGCCTCAGGGGCTGGCCGATCCGGAACTGGGCCTGAATCGCAAGGCCAGCAACAGAAGCAAAAGACCCGCGTAAAGCCACGGGTCCGGCTGGAAACCCTTTACCCTGAAGAGATAATGCACGGCGCCCGCCAGCCCGGCCACATAGGCAAGCCGGTGCAGCCGAAGCCAGCGGCGCGCGCCCAGCGCCCGGATCGCGCCATTGCTGCTGGTGGCCGCCAGCGGCGCCATGGCCAGCAGCGCCGCCAGCCCGAACAGGATGAAGGGCTTTTCCGCAGCCTCCGCCAGCAGCCGCACGACCGACCCGTCAAGGTCCATCACGAGGTAGAAGCCGAGGTGCAGCAGCGCATAGGCAAAGGCCCAAAGGCCGAGCATCCGCCTGACCCCCTGGATCGCCCCCCACCCCGTGATCCGCTGCAGCGGCGTGACGGCAAGGCTGGCCACCAGAAGCCGAAGCGCCGCGAGGCCGAGCGCATTATGGGTGTGTGCGACAGGCTCGGCCGAAAGCCGCAGCGACCCCGGCGCGAACCACAGCAGCTCCGCCCAGCCGAAGGCGAGCCGGGCGAGCGTGGCGGCGGCAAGCAGGTGCAAAGCGGGCTTCAGCCACCATGGCAGCGGTCGCCTGAACAGGGCCGGCACGGGGGGCTTCAGAAAAAGCGTTTCAGATCCATGCCGCGATAGAGGTGGGCGACCTCTTCGGCATAGCCGTTGAAGACCAGTGTCGGGCGCTTGCGGAATTCGCCGATCCGGCGCTCAGTCGCCTGGCTCCAGCGGGGGTGCGGCATATCCGGATTCACGTTGGAATAAAAACCATATTCGCGCGGCTGCGCCATGGCCCAGCTGGTCTTCGGCTGGCGCTCGACGAAGTCGATGGCGACGATCGACTTGATCGACTTGAAGCCATATTTCCACGGCACCACCAGCCTGAGCGGCGCGCCATTCTGGTTCGGCAGCCGCCGCCCGTAGAGGCCGACCGCCAGAAAACTCAAGGGGTGCATCGCCTCGTCGAGGCGCAGCCCCTCGCGGTAGGGCCAGTCGAGCGCCGGAACCCTGAGGCCGGGCATCTGCCCCTTGTCGGCCAGGGTGGTGAAGCGAACATAGTTCGCCGAACCGAGCGGCTCCGCTGCCTTCACCAGCCCGGCCAGCGGCACCCCCACCCAGGGAATCACCATCGACCACCCCTCGACACAGCGCAGCCGGTAGATGCGTTCCTCCAGCGGGGCACGGGCGATCCAGCGATCGACATCGATGGTCAGCGGCTGTTTCACCAGTCCGCCGACCGTCACGGTCCAGGGGCTGGGCTTGAGCCGGTGGGCATTGCGGGCCGGGTCATCCTTGCCGAGGCCGAATTCGTAGAAATTATTGTAGCCGGCAACGGCTGCGAGCGGGGTCGGCGTCTCGTCGGTGGCGATGGTGCGCCGCGCGTCCAGCCGGGGCAGTCCGGCAGGCCCGGCATCCCCGGTTTTCGCGGTTCCGGCGGCAGCGGCGGCCGGCAGCAGCCCGGCGGCCATCATCCCGGCAACGAGCTTGCGGCGGTCGAGCCACTGCGCCTCGGGCGTCACCGCGCGTTCGGGAAGGCGCCAGGCGGGTCGGTCATGGACGAACATGGCAACCAGCCTACACGAAAGGCGCCCGCACGGTGAGGGGGCGCGGCAACCTGCCCCGCCCTGCCCTGCACCACACCGGGCAATGCAGGTCAGGGCAGGTCAGGGCGGAGCAGGGCGAAGGCCGCGGCGGATCAGAAGCGGATGGCCGCTTCCACGCCCAGCAGGCGCGGCATGCCGCGGATGAAGGTGGGAATGCCGAAGGCGCCGCCGGTGTTGCCGGCGTCGATGATATGGTCCTTGTCGAACAGGTTGGAGGCAAAGCCGGTCAGCTGCCAGCGGCCATCCTCCGCGCCGATGCCTGCGCGCAGGTTCACCAGCGTCACCGGCCCCTGCGCGATGGCGGGGTCGTTCGGCACCTCGAAGAAGATGCGGCTGCGGTGGGTGATGGTGGGCGTGGCGAACAGCTCCAGCCCGCCGCCCACGCCGACGCGCGCGTCGATGCCGGCGGCGGCCTGCCATTCCGGCTGCAGGCGGAAGCGGTTGTTGGCGAAGATGCCGTTTTCCGGCCGGTCGCGGATCTTTGCGTCGATCCAGCCGAGGTTGCCGAACAGCAGCACCTCGCGCACCGGGCGCCAGCTTGCCTCGGCTTCCACGCCGATGTTGCGGGCCGAACCGGCGTTGCGGCTGACCAGCTGGCCGCCCTCGTTCACGGTCACCTGGAAATTGTCGTAGGTCTGGAGATAGACGCCCAGGCTGGCCTGCAGCGGGCCGCGCGCGCCCTTCAGGCCCGCCTCATAGTTCCAGACCGTCTCTGCCGGCACGTCGGTACGGTTGGGCACCGGGCCGTCGGCCGTATTGCGGGCGCCCAGTTGCACCACCGGGCTGCGCCGCCCCTTGGAAACTGTGGCATAGGCGTTGACGCCATCGGCCAGCCGCGCAAGCGCGTTGAAGCGCGGCAGGAAGGCCTTGTTGCTGGCATCGGCGCGGAAGCTCTGCCCGCCGGTTCCGGCGAAGGGAAGCAGCGGGACGCCGCCCAGAACCGAGGCCGGCTGATTCGAAATATAGAAGGAAGTGCGGTCCTCCCAGAGCATCCGGCCGCCCGCCGTCAGCTCCAGCCACTGTCCGACATCGACCGTCACATCGGCGAACAGGCTGAAGGAACTGATTTCGCCCGTGTTGCGGAAGCTGGACTGATAGGGGATCTGCGCGATGGCGCCGCCTGTCAGCAGCGACGTGACGCCAGCCGCCGTCACCACGCCATCGGCATTGACGCAGGGGATGCCCGGCACGATGCCCAGCACGCACTGGAGATAGGTGCCTTCCTCGGTGGAGAAGGGCACCGACTGGCTGCCGCGCTCGCTGAACCAGTTGAAACCGGCAAAGGCGCGCACGCCGTCGCCATCGAAGTTCACCCGGCTTTCGTGGCTGTATTGCCGGCCAATGGCTTCTTCCGCGAATTCGAGGAACCAGGCGCCCGAACCATCGGCATCGAACACCTCGAGGCTGTCGAACTCCCGGTAGCCGGTGATGTGGACGGTGGACCAGCGGCTGCCCTCGGGCGTGAAGCGGGCGGTGAGGTTGATGTCATGCACGTCGCGCCACAGGCCAAGCTCGTCCTTGCCAAAGACCGCCTCCGAAACCGGGGAGCCGGACAGTTCGGCGAAGCTGAAGGGCGAAGTATCGCCCCCGAAGGGACACAGCGTTCCCGACTTGAAGGCCGTGCCGGGGCTGCGCTGGCCATCATAGCTGTAGACGAGGTCGAGGCGCAGATCCTCGAGCGGCTTCAGCATGAGGGAGAGGCGCGCGCCCATCTGCTCCTGGCCATTCAGGTCGCGTTGCGGCAGGGCGGCGTTGGAGCTTGCGCCCCGGCCGGCGATATTCTCGACAACGCCGTCCCGCTGCTTCCAGGCGAAGGCGGCACGCACGCCATATGTGTCCGTCCCGGCGTTCAGCACGCCCGAAAGCTGGCGCTGGCCATGATTGCCGATGGCCCCGCGCACTTCGCCGGACAGCCCCTCGGCCACCGGGTTCGGAATGACGGAAACCGCCCCGATGGCTGCCGCCGTGCCGAACAGCGTTGCCTGCGGCCCCTTCACCACTTCCACGCGGCTGATGTCGAACAGGTCGAAGTAGGAGCCGCGCGACCGGCTGACGTCCACGCCATTGTAATAGACGGTGACGCGCGCTGCTTCCTGCGCCGAGCCGGAATCGGAGGTGATGCCCCGGATGACGAAGCCGGGGTTGTTCGCCGACTGTTCCTGGATGTTGAGGCCGGGCACGAAGGCCGACAGCTCGTTGAACTGGCTGACCCCGATGCGCTGCAGTGTCTCGCCAGTCCAGGCGGTTATGGTGACGGGCACGTCCGAGATCTTCTGGTCACGCTTCTGCGCCGTCACGATGATTTCGCCGGTCAGCGTCGCGGCATCATCGGCCTGCGCGGGGGCGGCCAGGGCGAAGGCCGGCAGCAGGGCAGAAGCGGCAAGCAGGCGTGCAACAGGGCTTTTCATGAAAGGCGTCTCCGTCAGGGGGCAATGGAAGCCGCCCGTTGGAGCCGCCCTGTTTCAGCCAGACGACAGGTCTGTTGCAGTTTCACGACGCCGCAATCCCGTGGCCCCCCTGTGGCCTGAACGCATCACCATCCCGCATGCCCCCTTTTCGCAACCGGCGCGAAAGGCTAAGGGGTCGCATCATGGAAACCGCACCGCCCCCGCCGGAAACCCACACCGTGACAAGTCGCCGCGTCGCCTGCGATGGTGACGAAGGCCCGCTCGGCCATCCGCGCGTCTGGCTTCAGATCGACGAGCGCAACTACGTCGACTGCCCCTATTGCGACCGCCGCTTCATCCTCGCCGCAGGCGCCGGAGACGACGGGCATCACTGAACCCGGCCCGGCTCAGCCCTCCGCTGCCGCCACAGTTTCCGCCGCTCCGGCAAAGCTGTCGGGGTTGAGCGATATGGAATCGATTCCGCATTCCACGAGGAAGGCCGCGAACGCCGGGTGATCCGAGGGCGCCTGCCCGCAGATGCCGATGCGCCGCCCGGCTGCCTTCGCCCCCGCAATCGCATCGGCCACCATCGCCATCACGGCCGGGTCGCGCTCGTCGAACAGCCCGGCAAGCAGGCCGGAATCCCGGTCCACCCCCAGCACCAGCTGCGTCAGGTCGTTGGAGCCGATGGAAAAGCCATCGAACCGCTCGGCGAATTCCGCAATGCGGATCACGTTCGAGGGAATCTCGACCATCATGTAGATTTTGAGGCCCGCCTCGCCCCGCACGAGGCCGTGGGCAGCCATGGTCTCCAGCACCAGGTCCGCTTCTTCGGGCGTGCGGCAGAAGGGCACCATCACCACCACATTTTCGAATCCCATGTCCTCGCGCACGCGCTTCAGCGCCCGGCATTCCAGCGCGAAGCCGTCGCGGTAGCGCGGGTCATGGTAGCGCGAGGCCCCCCGGAACCCCAGCATCGGGTTTTCCTCCACCGGCTCGAACTGCGCGCCGCCCACCAGATGGGCATATTCATTGGTCTTGAAATCCGAAAGGCGGACAATGGCGGGATGCGGATGGAAGGGCGTAGCAAGGCGCGCGATCCCGCGCGAAAGCCTGTCCACGAAATAGTCGGCGGGGCTGTCATACCCCTGCGCCAGCGCCTCGACCGCGCGCCGGTCGGCCGGTGACAGGCGCTCGGGGTGGGCAAGCGCCATGGGGTGCGCCTTCACCAGGCTGGTGATGATGAACTCCATGCGCGCCAGCCCGACGCCCCGCGCCGGCAGCCGCCACCATTGCAGCGCAGCCGACGGGTCGGCGATGTTCACCATCAGGTCGGTTCGGGTGGACGGCAGCTTCGCCGGGTCGAATTCGGTGCGGGTGAAAGGGATTTCGCCCCTGTAGACCCGGCCTTGCGCGCCTTCTGCGCAGCTCAGGGTGATCATCTCGCCATCGGCGATGCGGGCGGTGGCGTCGCCGGTGCCGACGATGGCAGGCACGCCCAGCTCGCGGCTGACAATGGCGGCGTGGCTCGTCGTGCCGCCAAGGTCGGTCACGATTCCCCGGGCGCGGCGCATCACGGGCACCCAGTCGGGGTCGGTGCGGCCCGTCACCAGGATCGATCCGTCGCGGAAGCCGGCGATATCGTCCGCGCTTTCGATCACGCAGGCCGGCCCCGTCGCCACGGCACGGCCGATGGCGGCCCCCTCGACGATCGCCTCGCCCGGCTTTTCCAGCCGGTAACGGCTGAAGGCGCCGCCCTCGCGCGCCCGCACCGTCTCCGGCCGGGCCTGCACCAGATAGAGCAGGCCGTTTTCGCCGTCCTTCGCCCATTCGATGTCCATCGGGCGGCCATAGTGGCGCTCGACGATCACCGCCCATCGGGCAAGCTCCAGCGCCTCGTCCTCGCTCAGCACATGGCGCGCCCGCTCTTCGGGGCTTGTTTCCACGATCCGGGTGCGGCGGCTGCCGCCTTCGGCAAACAGCATCTTCAGGGCCTTTTCGCCCAGCGTCCGGCCGATGACAGGCCGCGCGCCGGGCCGGTCGATGAGCGGCTTGAACACCATGATGCTGTCCGGCCTGACAGCGCCCTGCACCACCAGTTCGCCCAGCCCCCAGGCGGCATCGATCACCGCGACATGGGGAAAGCCGCTTTCCGGGTCCAGCGTGAACATCACGCCCGAACCGGCAAGATCGGCGCGCACCATCCGCTGCACCCCGACCGACAGGGCGACATCCATGTGCCCGAAGCCCTGCTGGTCACGGTAGCTGATCGCCCGGTCTGTGAAGAGCGAGGCATAGCAGCGCCGGCAGGTGTCGATCAGCGCGCGTTCGCCGCGCACATTGAGGAAACTTTCCTGCTGCCCGGCAAAGCTTGCTGTTGGCAGATCTTCGGCCGTGGCGCTGCTGCGCACGGCGACAGCCGGGTTCCCGACGCCAGCCCGCTCACCCAGCGCGCGATAAGCCGCCAGAATGTCCGCGACCAGCGCCTCGGGAAGCGGCGCTGCGAGCAGCAGGGCGCGGATGGCTGCCCCGGCTTCGGCCAGCGGCAGGCTGCCCGCCTTCCACTGTGCCAGCAAGTCGGCAACAGGGGCCTCCAGCGCGTTTACGGAAATGAAATCGCGATAGGCCGCAGCCGAAGTGGCAAAGCCTTCCGGCACGCGCACGCCCAGGCCCGCCAGCGCGCGGATCATTTCCCCGAGCGAGGCATTCTTGCCCCCGAACTGCGGCACGGCGTCGATGCCGAACGTCTCGAACCATTGGATAGCAGGGCTGGTCATGGCGGCTTCCTCCTCGGTCGGGCGCGTCAGCCAGTGAATCGCTCCGGTGCGGGCACACGGGCGAGCATCCGTTCCACATCCTCGCGGTGGCACAGGTCGGTTCCGGGTGTCATCACGGCGGCCGTGCCGGCGGCCACACCATGGCGAAAGGCCTCGGCCGGCGGCAGCCCGCCCGCCAGCGCCACGGTCATGGCGGCAACGAAGCTGTCGCCCGCCCCCACCGCGCTCTTCGCCTCGACCGGCACGGCGGCAAGGCGCAGCACCTGTTCGCCATCCGCCAGCAGCGCGCCGTTCCGGCCCAGCGTCACGGCCACCAGCCGCGCACCTCCCGCGCGCACCAGCGCCTGCGCGGCTTCGGCCATTTCGGCCCCGCATTCCAGCGGCTTGCCGGCAAGGTCGCGCATTTCGCCCTCGCTTGGCTTCACCAGCATGATGGCCCCGGCGCCCGCGCGCAGCCCCTGTCGCAGGGCTTCGCCCGAACTGTCGAGCACCATCGGCACCCCGCGCGCCGCCAGCCGCGCCGCCAGCCGGGCGTAGAAATCCGCGGGAACGCCCGCCGGAAGCGAGCCGCTCGCCACCAGCCACCCGGCATCCGTGCCGGCGGCCCGGTCGAGCGCGCCTTCCCATTCGGTGGCGGACAGCGACGGCCCTTCGGCCACCACCCGATATTCCTGCTCCGTGTCATGGGCGTAGATGGCGGTGCTGATGCGCGTGTCGCCGGCAATGGGCAGGCGGACGCAGCCGACACAATGGCGCTTCAGCAGGGCATCGAGAGTCGCACCCGTGACTCCGCCCGAAAGATACAGCGCCTCCACCCCGGCCCCCAGGCGCGCGGCGACACGGGCCACGTTGATCCCGCCGCCGCCCGGGTCCACCGTCTCGCGCCGGGCGCGCATCTTGTGGATGGGCTGCAGGCGCTCGACCTCATAGGCAAGGTCGATCGTGGGGTTGAGGGTCAGCGTGGCGATCCGGATCATGCCACCATGCTAACCCTTGCGGACGCGTTCGTCAGTAGCTGCGCGGCAGACCGAGCACATGCTCGGCCAGGAAGGACAGGATCAGGTTCGTGCTGATCGGCGCCACCTGGTAGAGCCGCGTCTCGCGGAACTTGCGCTCGACATCATATTCCGCCGCGAAGGCAAAGCCGCCATGGGTCTGCACGCAGGCCTCGCCCGCCGCCCAGCTTGCCTCGGCAGCCAGCATCTTCGCCATATTGGCTTCCGCGCCGCAATTCCCGCCGGCTTCATAGATGCGGCAGGCCTCCTTCACCATCAGGTCGGCGGCGCGCATGCGGGCATAGGCCTGCGCCAGCGGAAACTGGATGCCCTGGTTCTGGCCGATGGGCCGGCCGAAGACCTGCCGTTCGCGGGCATAGGCCGATGCCTTGTCGAGGAACCAGCGGGCATCGCCCACGCATTCCGCGCCGATCAGGATGCGCTCGGCGTTCATGCCGGAAAGGATGTAGCGGAAGCCCTGCCCTTCCTCGCCGATGAGGTTTTCGGCCGGCACCACGAGGTTGTCGAAGAAGACCTCGGTAGTGGAATGGTTCATCATCGTCTCGATGGGGCGGATGGTGAGCCCGTTGCCCACGGCCGCGCGCATGTCGACAAGGAAGACCGAAAGCCCGTCCGTCCGCTTCTTCACCTGGTCTCGCGGGGTGGTGCGGGCCAAGAGGATCATCAGGTCGGAATGTTCGGCCCGGCTGGTCCAGATCTTCTGGCCGCTGATGATGTAGCGGTCGCCGTCGCGCCGGGCGACGGTCTTCAGCGACAGCGTGTCGGTGCCCGATGTCGGCTCGGTCACGCCGAAGGCCTGCAGACGGACTTCACCTGTCGCCACCTTCGGCAGCCACTGCTGCTTCTGCGCCTCGCTGCCGTGCCGCAGGATGGTGCCCATCACATACATCTGGGCATGGCAGGCGCCGCCATTGCCACCCTGGGCCTGGATTTCCTCAAGGATGGCGGCGGCCGCCGAAAGCGGCAGACCGGCGCCGCCATAGGCCTCGGGGATCAGCGCCGAAAGATAGCCGGCTTCGGTCAGCGCCGTCACGAACTCGGTCGGATAGGCGCGCACCCTGTCTTTCTCGCGCCAGTATTCGCCCGGAAACTGCTGGCACAGCTTCGCCACCTCGGCACGGATATCGGCATATGTCTCGGTCATGTCGGTCAGTTTCCTCCAGCCATGCGGCCACGGGCGATCACCTGGGCCTGGATTTCGGCGGCCCCTTCGAAGATGTTCAGGATGCGCGCATCGCAAAGGATGCGGCTGATTTCATATTCCAGCGCATAGCCGTTGCCGCCATGGATCTGCAGCGCGGCATCGGCATTGGTCCAGGCCGCGCGCGCGGCCAGCAGCTTGGCCATGCCGGCCTCGATATCGCAGCGCTTGCCGCTGTCCTTGGCGCGGGCGGCGGCATAGGTCAGCTCGCGCGCCATCAGCATGTCCACCGCCATCAGGGCGATCTTGTCGGACACGCGCGGGAAATTCACTATGGCCCTGCCGAACTGTTTCCTGTCGGTCGCATAGGAAAGCCCCAGCTCCAGCGCCCGGCGGGCGACACCCACGGCACGCGCCGCCGTCTGGATGCGCGCGCCTTCGAAGGTGCGCATCAGCTGCTTGAAGCCCTGCCCTTCCTCGCCCCCCAGAAGCGCATCGGCAGGGGCGGCCATGCCATCGAACTGCAGCGCATATTCGCGCATGCCGCGATAGCCCAGCACCTCGATCTCGCTGCCGTTCATCCCGTCGGCAGGGAAGGGGTCCGTCTCCGTTCCGCGCGGCTTGGGCACCAGCAGCATGGAAAGCCCGGCATGGCCCTTCACATCGGGCTTCGTGCGGGCCAGCAGCGTCATCAGGTCCGAGCGCGCCGCATGGGTGATCCAGGTCTTGGCGCCATCGATCCGCCAGCTGTCGCCATCGCGCACCGCGCGCGTGCCCAGGCTGCCGAGGTCGGAGCCGACATCCGGCTCGGTGAAGACGGCGGTGGGCAGGATTTCGCCGCTGGCGATGCGCGGCAGCCATTGCGCCTTCTGCCCGTCGGTGCCGCCATGCAGGATCAGCTCACCGGCGATTTCCGAGCGCGTGCCAAGCGAGCCAGCCCCGATCCAGCCGCGCGACAGCTCCTCGGTGACGATGCACATCACCAGCTTGTTCAGCCCGAGGCCGCCGAAGGCTTCGGGAATGCAGACACCGAAAGTGCCCAGCGCCGCCATTTCGGCAATGGTGGCATCCGGAATCAGCGCATTGTCGAGGTGCCACTGGTGGGCGAAGGGCAGGATGCGGTCGTCGGTGAAGCGGCGATACTGGTCGCGGATGGTGTCGAGCAGTTCATCCCCGAAACGGTCGGACAGCGGCTGCCCACCGGCCAGCAGGGCCGTGAGCGCGGCGCGGTTGGCGGCCGTGTTGCCATGGGCGAGGAACCAGGAAACGGCGGGGTCCGCCACCAGCTTCGCTGCGGCATCCGCCGTGCCGAGGTCGGCCGGGCGCACCAGCTCGTTGGGCCCGATGGGCAGGCCGCCGGCCAGCTGCGCCAGCGTCTCGCCAAGGCCGATCAGCAGCGCCAGCCGCTCGCCTTCGCCGGCTTCCCCGCGCGCGGATGCGGCGTCCGCCCAGCCCAGTGTCGCGGCCATGCCGCCGACGGCGGTATCGATCCAGGCATAGCCATGGGCGGCGCGCTGCTCGACATCGAGGCTGGCCCCGGCCACACGGGCGCGCAGGCTGGAAAGGGCTTCGGCGGCATAGGCTTCGGCAGCGCGCACAGCACCCGCCGCCCGCGCGATCAGACCTGCGTCAATCATGCTGGTGAACGACTCCCCTGTCGATGAGGGCGCCGATCGCGCCACTGTCGAGGCCGAGGCGGGCAGACAGGATCTCGGCCGTATGCGCACCCAGAATCGGCGCGGATGCCGGGGCGCGGCGATCCTGCTGCGGGATTGTGGCAAAGGCGCCGGCAGCCGGATAGGCAAGGCCGCTCGGGTTCGCCTCGCCACCAGCCAGGCTTTCGGAAAAGACGGGGTTGTCCCCCACCAGAACAGGATCGCGGGCTGCCTCCAGCATGGTCTGGTAAGGGCCGTAGCAGCAGCCATGCGCGTCGAATTCGGGCTTCAGTTCAGCATAGGTCCGCAAGGCCAGGCGCGCCTCGACCAGCGGGAAAAGCGCATCGCGATGCTGGAAGCGCAGGCCCTCGTCCTTCGCAAAGGACACCCCGCGCGCGGCTTCGATGGCGGCAACCTCGTCGGCGATGCCCAGCACCTTCACAAGGCCCGTCCACTGGCGCGGCGTGATCGCCATCACCATCAGCCGCGTGCCGTCGGCGGTCAGGAAATCACGCCCGAAGGCGCCGAAGACGCTGTTGCCGAGGCGCTCGCGGTTGGCGCCGGTCACCAGCACCTCCGCCAGCGACCCGAGGTTCGCGACCGTGCCGATGGCCACATCGGACAGCGGCACCCGCACCTCCTGCCCCTGCCCCGTCGCCGCGCGGTGGCGAATGGCGGCCAGCAGCGCAAAGGCAGCGTAGCTGCCCGTCAGCAGGTCCCAGGCGGGCAGCACATGGTTCACCGGCTCGGGGCCGGGGCCGGTCAGGTCCGGGTAGCCCACGGCGGAGTTCACGGTGTAGTCGAGCGCCGGGCCGCCATCGGCCATGCCCATCACCCGCACCGTCACCAGGTCGGGCCGCCGGGCGGCCAGCCTTTCGTGCGACAGGAAGCCCTCGACCGGGAAATTGGTGACGAACTGGCCCGTCGCCACAACCAGCGCCTGCAGCAGTTCGCGCCCCTCGGCCGACCCAAGGTCGATGGCGACCGACTTCTTCGCCCGGTTGAGATTTTCCCAGTAGAGGCTGCGCCCGTTGCCGGCGAGCGGCCAGCGGTTGAAATCCGGGCCGCCGCCGATCTGGTCGACACGGATCACCTCGGCGCCCATCTGCGCCAGATAAAGGCCGGCTGTCGGCGAGGCGACGAAGGACGAGGCTTCGATGACGGACAGGCCGCCGAGGAGATCGTACATGCCCCTCAGCCCCAGATCTGGCCGGTGGTTTCGAATTCGCGGATCATGTGCTTGGCGATTGCCAGCTGCATGATCTGGCTGGTGCCTTCATAGATGCGCAGGATTCGGGCATCGCGGAAGAAGCGCTCGGCCGGATATTCGGCGAGATAGCCTGCGCCGCCATAGACCTGCACGCAGCGGTCCACCACGCGGCCGGCGGTTTCGGTTGCGAAGAGCTTGGCGGCGGCGGCCTTGCGCAGGATCTGCTCGCCACGATCGGCGCGGGCGCAGGCGTCGGCCACCATGCATTCGGCGGCGTAAAGCTCGGCCTCGCTGTCGGCCAGCATGGCCTGGATCAGCTGGAAATTGCCGATCGGCTCGCCGAAGGCCTTGCGCTCGCGCGAATATTGCAGCGCCGTGTCGAGCGCCCGGCGGCCGATGCCGATGCCCATGGCGGCCACCGAAAGCCGGCCATTGTCGAGGCTCTGCATCGCGATCCTGAAGCCCTGGCCTTCCTCTCCGCCCACCAGCGCATCCGCCGGCACCCGCACATCCTCGAGGATCACGTCGGCGATGTGGCTGCCCTTCTGGCCCATCTTCCGGTCGGGGCTGCCGATGCTCACGCCCGGCGTATCCATGTCGATGATGAAGGCGCTCACATGCGCATTCTTGGGCAGGGCCTCGCGCGTGGTGCGGGCCATGATCAGGCCGATCTTCGCCTGGGGCGCGTTGGTGATGTAGCGCTTGGTGCCGTTCAGCACGAAATGGTCGCCGTCGCGCACCGCCATGGTCTGCATGGCGGCGCTGTCCGAGCCGCTGCCCGGCTCCGTCAGGCCGAAGCAGGCGATTTCGCCGGCGGCGATGCGCGGCAGCCACCGTTCCTTCTGCGCGGGCGTGCCGAACTTGCGCAGGGCGCTGCCGGTCATGCCGACATTGATCGAGATGGTCGAGCGGTAGGCCGGCGCCGCGTAGGAGATGTGCTTGATCGTCTCGATATACTGGCTGATGTTCAGGCCGGCCCCGCCGAATTCCTCGGGCGTGGTCAGGCCGAAAAGCCCCATGTCCCGCATTTCGGCGAGGATGTCGTCGGGGATGCGGTCCTTCTCGATGACATCATCCTCGGCCGGAATCAGCCGCTCGCGCACATAACGCTTCAGCTGGGTGAGGAAGCTGTCGAAGGTCTCGGGGTCCATGCCCCCTTGCGAAACGATGTCAGGCATCTTGCAGTCCCACGATGGCGATGGAAGAGACATTCTGGTTCGGCATGCCGCCCAGATTGTGCGAAAGGGCAAACACAGGCTGCTGGCTGCGCTGCCGCTCCCCGGCCCGGCCGAGAAGCTGGAGATAGTTTTCGTAGATCATGCGGATGCCCGAGGCTCCGATGGGGTGGCCGAAGCATTTCAGCCCGCCATCGATCTGGCACGGCAGCTTGCCGTCGGCGTCGAAGAAGCCGTCGAGCACGTCCTTCCAGCCCTTGCCCGTCTCCGAGACATGGAGATCCTCCATCGTCACCAGTTCGGTGATGGAGAAGCAGTCATGCACTTCCAGCAGGCTCAGCTGCTCGCGCGGGTTGGTGATTCCGGCTTCCTCATAGGCGCGGGCGGCCGCCACGCGGGTGGTGTGGAAATAGCTGCCGTTCCAGCCCGAACCCTGCAGCTCCCAGCCGTTCGAAGTGGCAAGCTGCAGCGCCTTCACCGTCACCAGATCCTTCTTGCCCAGTGCACGGGCGATCTCGGGTGTCGTCACGATGGCGCAGGCCGCCCCGTCCGACACGCCGCAGCAGTCGAACAGACCGAGCGGCTCGGCGATCATCGGGGCGCCCATCACCTGGTCCATGGTGATGCGGTTCCTGAGGTGGGCCTTGGGGTTTCGGGCGCCATTGTCGTGGCTCTTCACCGAGACATGGGCCATCGCGCGCTTCAGATCCTCGCGCGAAACGCCATGCTCGGTGCGATAGGCGGCCGCCAGCTGGGCGAAATTGCCCGGCGCGGACCCGGTTATGCCGATCATGTCGTGCGTGGTGCCCCGCGTGCGCACGGGAAGGCCGCCATAGCCCGTGTCCTTCAGCTTCTCGGCCCCCATCGCCAGCGCGATGTCGGCCGCGCCCGAGGCCACCGCATAGACGGCGCCGCGGAAGCTTTCCGTGCCGGAAGCGCAGTAATTCTCGACCTTGGTGACACCGATGTCGGGAAGCCGCAGCGCCATGGCGAGCGGAATGCCCGAAGGCCCGATGTTCATCGCGTCGAAGGCAGCGCCCAGCCAGGCCGCGTCGATCTGCGAGGCCTCGATGCCGGCATCGGCCATCGCTTCCTCATAGGCCTCCAGCATCAGCTGGTCCTCGTCCTTGTCCCAGCGTTCGCCGAACTTCGCGCATCCCATGCCGAGGATGGCGACCTTGTCCCTGATGCCCTTTGCCATGGTGGCTCCTCCCGAACGCCCCGCCTCAGTAGGCCGGGGCGGCCTTCCAGAAATAGCGGCGGAATTGCCGCAGCTCGTCGATGGCCTTCACCCGGAACATCATGCGCAGCTCCCGGCCCACTTCCAGCTCGGAGGCCGGAACATCGGTGAATTCGGCCATCATGCGCCCCCCGCCCTCGAACTCGATATTGCCGTAGCAGCTCGGCGGGGCGGGCGAATAGGTAAGGGAATCCGCCGTGAAGGTCAGGATCCGGGCCGGAACCTCGGCCAGCGGATAATCCTCCTGCGTGCCGATGGCATGGTCGTTGGGGTTCACGCTCACCTCGGTCTTCGGGAACTGGATGGTCCCCGTCCGGGTGCAGCGCCCGCCCACCAGCGCCATCACCGCCTTGCGGTTGCGCCACAGCGCCGTCAGCGGCTGCTTCTGGTCATGCTCGGCGCGCATCCCCCGGTCCAGCTGGAGAAGGCCGCGATGGAACAGATATTTCAGGTAATTGTCGTCCGCCATGCGGCGCGCCAGCCAGCCCGAAACGCCAAGGCGCGGGCGGTGTGCGGCAATGGCGTCCGTCACCTCGAACAGCAGCACGTCCACGCCCTGCCCGAAGCTCGCCAGCAGGATCGTCTCGCCCGGCTTCGCATCTTCCAGCGCCGCCGCCAGCATCAGCGTCGCATGGGCAGCGCCTGCATGGCCGATGGTGGCCGCCATGGTGTCGGCAACGGCCTCGGCCGGAATGCCGGCGCGCCTGGCCAGCATCTCGGGCACGCCCTTCACCGCCACGGGCACGAGGAAACGCGAAATGGCGCCCCCCTCGACCCCGAAGGCCTTCAGCGCCTCGGCGATGGCGGGCGCCATCACCCGCGTGAAACCCTCGTCGCGGATCCAGCGGGCTTCCCAGTCATAGTCATGCGCTTCGCCGGCGCCGCGGAAATGGTCCACGAAATCGACGGTCACGCTGTGCGACCCCAGCAGTCGCGCCACCGGATCGCCCTCGCCCACCAGCATGGCGGCGGCAGCGTCGCCGGCCTGCATTTCCCGCTCGGACGCCGGGCGCGGGGTCGTCCGTTCGGCGGCGAGGTGGAGCGTCACGCCCGGCGCCGTCGATTGCAGAGCCGCGATGAGGGACGAAGTGCCCGCCCGCTGGCTGCCGGCCACGTCGAGCGCGCCGGTCGCGTCGGCGAGGTTCAGCGCCTCCTTCACGATTCCGGCATTCTGCCGGTCGGCGAAGGGGTGGGTGGTGGATGCCAGCACGACCGAGGCCACATCGCCACGGTCACGCTCGCCCAGCGCGTCGCGGGCGGCTTCCACCGCCATGGTCACGCTGTCCTCGTCCCAGTTGCCGATCGCCTTTTCGCCCTTTGCCTGCCCCTTCAGGCCCGGCGCGAACCAGCCATGGGCGGCAAGGATGGCCGATCGCTGCAGGCGCCCGATGGGGACATAGGCCCCGAAGCCCAGGATTCCGCGACCCATCTCGTCTCTCTCCCCTTAACCTATTTCGGCAACGCCATTGTCGAGCACGATGACCCCGCGCTCCGGCACCCGCGTGCGGAAATGAAGCCGCCCGTCGGCGCCATCCCAGATTTCTGTTTCCAGCGCTTCGCCCGGATAGACGGGCGCGGTGAAGCGGCAGTCCATCGCCACCAGCCGGGCCGGGTCGTTGCCGCAGCGCGCCGCCAGCAGCGCGCGCCCGGCAAAGCCATAGGTCGCCAGCCCGTGCAGGATCGGCCGCTCGAAGCCGGCGGCCTGCGCCACCTTCGGGTCGATGTGCAGCGGGTTCAGATCCCCGGAAAGCCGGTAGAGCACGGCCTGGCCCGGCGCAGTCTGCAGCGTGACGCTGGCATCGGCCGGACGGTCCGCCGGCACGGCCACGGGCTTTGGCGGCTGGCCTTCGCTGCCACCCGCCCCGCCATTGCCGCGCAGGAAGGTCGTCATCCCGGTTTCGGCGATAAGGTCGCCTGTCGCCGTGTCGAAGATCTTCCGCTCGACAAGCGCCAGCGAGCCTTTCTCGGCCCCCTTGTCATGGATGGCGGTGATCCGCGTCTCACCGCGCACCTCGCCCTTCACCGGCAGCGGCCGGTGAATGCGGGTGCGCTGCTCGGCATGCACGATCTTCTGCCAGTTCACGCCATAGCGCGGGTCGCGCCAGATGAAGCCGGGATAGGCCAGCACCACCGCCATGGTGGGCAGGGCCTTCAGCCCGTCCTCATAGGTGAAGACCAGCTCGTCAGCCCCGACCCCAAGCGCGTATAGGATGGTGTCCCGCTCCGTGAAGCGGTGCACCGTTTCCAGCGGCGGCAGCGCCAGCAGGGCCTGCGGGTCGAACGCCATCAGATGGGATCCCATCCGAAGATGTCGGCCGAACGGTCATTCTTCGCGAAGCTCGGCCGGAAGGCGGGCAGCAGGTCGGACGCGATGGTCTCGGCCGTCCAGCCATCCGAACGGTGCATCGAACGGATCGGGCGCGGCTTGGAAAAGAGGAAGATCTCGTTCTTGCGAACCGCGAAGATCTGGTTCGACACTTCCTGCGAAGCGTCCGAGGCGAGGAAGGCGACGAGCGGGGCGATCTTGTCGGCCGACATCGACTTCATCCGCTCCAGCCGCAGCTGCTCGGCCTCGTCCTTGGGCGGAATGGTGGCGATCAGGCGCGACCAGGCAAAGGGCGCGATGCAGTTGGAGCGCACGCCGAACCGCTCCATGTCGAGCGCGATCGACTGCGACAGGCCGACGATGCCGAGCTTGGCCGCCGAATAATTGGCCTGGCCGAAATTGCCGATCAGGCCCGAGGTCGAGGTGAAGTGGATGAAGCTGCCCGAACCCTGGTCCTTGAAATAGGGGGTCGCGGCCTTCGAGACATTGAAGCTGCCGTGCAGGTGCACGTCGATCACGGCGCGCCAGTCCTCGGGGCTCATCTTGTGCCAGATGCGGTCGCGCAGGATGCCGGCATTGTTCACCACCGCGTCGATCCGGCCGAAGGCCTTGACCGCATCCTCGATGATGGTGGCGGCGCCCGCCGGGTCCGCGACATTGGCGAGATTGGCGACAGCCTTGCCGCCGGCGGCCACGATGTCGGCCACCGTTTCCTGCGCCGGGCCCTGGTCCCCGCCCTCGCCCTCGACGGAGCCGCCGAAGTCATTGACGACGACCGCCGCGCCTTCCTTCGCGCACAGAAGCGCGATTTCGCGCCCGATACCGCGGCCGGCGCCGGTGATGGCAACGACCTTTCCTTCAAGCTGTCCCTGGCTCATGCTGGCTCTCCCGATCCTTTGACCAGACTCCCTTGAGTCGTTCGTGCTGGGGTCTGCCACAGGGCCGCCAATTCGGCAAGCGGAATGGACATTCAGCTGGCCGAATGATACCGCCTGTCCATGCCCGCCAGCCCGCCCGATCAAGCCGCATCCGCCGACCTGCGGCCAAGCCCCGCCGTGGCGCATGCCGCCGCGATCCTCCGGCACCTCGGCCGGATCGAGACGGCGGAAGGCGTGACGGCGATCGCCCGTGCCACGGGCCTCTCCCCCAGTTCCGCCTTCGCCATCCTGAAGACGCTGTCGTCCGAGGGACTGGCCCGGTTCGATCCAGCCACCAAGCGCTACGCCCTCGGCCCCGCGGCGCTGGAGCTTGCCGCCCGCGCGCTCGGCCGTGACCCGCTGCTGCGCCGCGCCCAGCCGGTGATGGAGCGCCTGGCCCAGGCACATGACGCAGCCGTCGGCCTGTGGCGGCAGGTGGATGGGGACAGGCTGATGCTGCTGGCTCTGGCCGAAAGCGGCGGCGCAACGCGCATCCACATGGCTGTCGGCCAGCGCCAGCCGCTTGCCGCGGGTGCTGCCGGGCGTGCGCTTCTGGCGATGACGAACCCGCCGGCCGACCGGGTCCGCGCCGGCTTCGATGCCGTGCGCTGGCAGTCGCCCATTGATTTCGAAACCTATCTCGCCGGCATAGAGGATGCCCGCCGCCTCGGCCACGCAACCGACAGGGACCACGCCTTTCGCGGTATCACTACCATCGCCACGGCCTTTGCCCCGCCGGGCCAGCCCGTCCATGTGCTGTCGGCCTCCACCTTCACCGGCCAGAAGGATGAAGCCGCGCAAAGCGCGCTCGGCGGCGCCATTGCGGCGGAAGCCCGGGCGCTGTCCGCCTTGCCCGGCTGAAGGCCGCGCATCTTCTTTACAACATTAAAAAAGGGGCGCCCGGCGGATTGACCGCCGGACGCCCCGACAGGAGGGCATGATGAAAATCAGGCGGCCTGCAGCGCCCGCTGGCGGCGCATCGCGCCACCCACAAGGCCGAACCCGGCGATCAGCATCGCCCAGGTCGCCGGCTCCGGCACCGCGCCATTGGCGGCGGCGAAGGTGGTGTAGCGTAGCGTGAAGGGACCGCCTTCGAAGCCTTCATCGACCTTCACATGGAAGTTGAGGTTGATGTTGCGCAGGTCTTCGGCAACGTCGCGCACGAAACCAAGGGCGATCAGGTCATTCTCGTCCACCATGGTCGGGGCGATCGGGATGGCGCTCAGCGGATCGTTCGGGTCGATAACGCGGCGGGCTTCCCAGCCCATGCCATTGTACCAGGCCATCAGCAGGGGGTCGGTCGAATCGTCGCCGTCATTGTCCCAGAAATAGCCCTCGGGCACCGAGCTGTCGTTAAGCATCGCCGGGCCAAACAGCGCCGCATAATTGGCGGAAATCGCCCCCGTGGTGAGCGCGTCCTCAGAAAGGCTGACGTCAAAACCGGCGCGGTCGGTGCTGAAGAAGCCGTCGATATTGTGGTTCGGGTTTTCCGACGCATCCCCGAACAGTCCGAACGGGAACTGGGTGAAGGCCGCCGCATTATCGGGGCCGAGATCGGCGGCAAGGTCGAAACCGAGGCCATCGCCAAGCCCCGAGGCCACGAAGTTGGCGCCCACACCATAGCCCAGCTCGACCTTGAAGCCGGCAATCCGGTCGGCCGACATGTTGATCAGCCGGTGATAGACCCGGTAGCTGTTGGTCTCGCTGTTCGCCTCGGTATCGAACACCAGGTCGATTGCACCGGTATTCAGGGCCTGGAGCTTCACGCGCTTGTCGGACCGGAAGGGGCCTTCGCACTGGGCGCCGACCACGGCGATACAGTCGGGAATCGACTGGCCAGGGTTCAGGTCAACGTCATCGTTCAGGACTGTCATGCCCGGCATGGGCGAATCGATCCACAGGATCTGGCCGTTGGCGATGGCGCCGGCGGTGCCGCCGCTCACGTCGCGGTCATAGACCTTGCTGACGCCCGTGCCCGGAAGCGCCGGATCGGCGACGAGCTCGACATTGCCGAGGTTCCAGCTGGTGATGGTGGCGGCGGACGCCGCAGCGGACACACTGGCGAGAACCGCCAGTGAGCTGAACTTGAGAAACGCTTTCATTTATAACACCCCTGTTAGGAATCGCCTGCATAGGCAATGCTCATGCTATTGGCCGCGCTGATGTTATCAAGGCTTATTATTAGTTAACAGTCCGATCCCCATCATAAAAACAGGCCGGGCTGCCTGCGCGATCATGGGTGCAGGGCAAACCGCACGAGGGCAGGCCGGCAGGCATGCGGCATTCCTGCCGGGGCACGTCTCAGGCTGGAAACGCGGCGCACTTCTGGCGTAAGGCAGGCGGCATCCGCCCTTGCCCTTCCGTGAAAGGACGCTCCCCATGAAGACCCGTGCCGCCGTCGCCTTCGAAGCCAAACGCCCGCTGGAAATCGTGGAGGTCGATCTCGAAGGCCCGAAGGCGGGCGAGGTGCTGGTCGAGATCAAGGCGACGGGTGTCTGCCACACCGATGCCTACACGCTCGACGGGCTGGACAGCGAGGGCGTCTTTCCCTCCATCCTCGGCCATGAAGGCGCTGGCGTGGTGCTCGAAGTGGGCGCGGGCGTCACCTCGGTGAAGCCAGGGGATCATGTGATCCCGCTCTACACGCCCGAATGCCGGCAGTGCAAAAGCTGCCTTTCGCGCAAGACGAACCTGTGCACCGCCATCCGCGCCACCCAGGGCAAGGGCCTGATGCCAGATGGCACCAGCCGCTTCAGCTACAAGGGGCAGATGATCCATCACTACATGGGCTGCTCCACCTTCGCCAACCACACGGTGCTGCCTGAAATCGCCGTCGCGAAGATCCGCGATGACGCGCCGTTCGACACCAGCTGCTACATCGGCTGCGGCGTGACCACGGGGGTGGGCGCCGTCGTCAACACCGCCAGGGTGACACCCGGCGCCACCGTCGTCGTCTTTGGGCTGGGCGGCATTGGCCTCAATGTCATCCAGGGCGCGAAGATGGCGGGCGCGTCGCGCATTGTCGGCGTCGACATCAACCCCGACCGCGAAGCCTGGGGTCGCCGCTTCGGCATGACCGATTTCGTCAACCCGAAGGATGTGGCCGACATCGTCGCCCACATCGTGGCAATGACGGATGGCGGCGCCGACTACAGCTTCGACTGCACTGGCAACACCGACGTGATGCGCCAGGCGCTGGAATGCTGCCACCGCGGCTGGGGCGAATCGATCATCATCGGCGTGGCGGAAGCCGGGCGGGAAATCGCCACCCGCCCCTTCCAGCTGGTGACGGGCCGGGTCTGGAAAGGCACGGCCTTCGGCGGCGCGCGCGGCCGCACCGACGTGCCGAAGATCGTGGACTGGTACATGGACGGCCAGATCCAGATCGACCCGATGATCACCCACCGCCTGCCGCTGGAGCGGATCAACGAGGCCTTCGACCTGATGCACCGGGGCGAAAGCATCCGCAGCGTCATCATCTTCTGAAGGCTGGCTCCGCATGACAACCAGGAACGGGGCGCAAGGCCCCGCCTACATCCTCGCCTTCACCTGCGCCGATGCCGTCGGGATCGTCGCCGCCGTTACCGGCACGCTGGCCGAAAACGACGGCTTCATCCTCGACAGCCAGCAATATGCCGACCTTGAAACCGGCCGCTTCTTCATGCGCCTGCTGTTCCAGCCCGCCGGCCCGCGCTTTCCCGCCGATCTCGCCGGCCTGTCCGCCCTGCTCGCGCCCATCGCCGCACGCTTCGGGATGGACTGGCAGCTGGCGCCCGCCAACCGGCGGCCGAAGCTGCTGGTGGCTGCCTCGAAGCAGTTGCACTGCCTGCATGACCTTCTCTACCGGCGACAGTCGGGCCAGCTTCCGGCGGACATCGTCGGCATCACCGCCAACCACCCCGATGCCGAGGCGCTTGCCCGCCAGCATGGCCTGCCCTTCCACCTTCTGCCCACGGCAAAGGAGGACAAGGCCGGCCGCGAGGCGGCGCTGGAGCGGCTGATGGCGGAAACGCAGGCGGAATTCCTCATCCTCGCCCGCTACATGCAGATATTGTCGCCGGACTTCGTCGGGCGCATGCCGGGGCGGATCATAAACATCCACCACAGCTTCCTTCCCGGCTTCATCGGCGCGCGCCCCTATCACCGGGCGCATGCGCGCGGCGTGAAGCTGATCGGCGCGACGGCCCATTTCGTGACCGAGGATCTCGATGAAGGCCCGATCATCGAACAGGCGGTCGAGCGGGTCGATCACCGCGCCTCCGTCGCCGACCTCATCGCCATCGGCGCCGACATCGAATCCCAGGTTCTCACGCGCGCCGTCACCTGGGTCTGCGAGCGCCGCGTGCTGCTGAACGACGGGCGCACGGTGGTATTCCGGTGAGCATCGAGACGATTTCCAGCGTCAGGGCGCATGGCGGCACGCAGCTGGTGCTGCGCCACGAAAGCCGCGCCACCGGCACGCCGATGACCTTCGCGCTCTTCCTGCCGCCACAGGCGGAAACGGGGCCGGTGCCGCTTCTGACCTACCTGTCGGGCCTCACCTGCACCCATGCCAATGTGATGGAAAAGGGCGAATACCGCCGCGCCTGCGCCGAGCATGGAATCGCCTTCCTCGCGCCGGACACCTCGCCGCGCGGCGACGGTGTGGCCGATGCGGATGGCTATGACCTCGGCCAGGGCGCCGGCTTTTACGTCGACGCCACCGAAAGCCCCTTCGCGCCGCACTACGCCATGTGGGCTTATGTGACGGCGGAACTGCCCGCCCTCGTCGCTCCCCATTACCCGCTGGCGATGGACCGGCAGGGCATCACCGGCCATTCCATGGGCGGCCATGGCGCGCTGACCGTGGCGCTGTGCCACCCGGGCCGCTTTCGCGCCGTATCGGCCTTCGCGCCGATCGTCGCCCCGTCGCAGGTGCCATGGGGAGAAAAGGCCTTTTCCGCCTATCTCGGGCCGGATCGCGCCGCATGGGCGCGCCATGATGCCGTCGCCCTCATCGAAGGCGGCGCGCGCCTGCCCGACCTGCTCGTCGATCAGGGCGATGCCGACACTTTCCTCGCGGAACAGCTGAAACCTGAGCTGCTGGAAGCCGCCTGCCGCGCCGCCGGACAGCCGCTCACCCTCAGGATGCAGCCGGGCTACGACCACAGCTATTATTTCATCTCGACCTTCATGGCCGATCACATCGCCTGGCACGCCGCCCGGCTGGCCTCTGGCTGAGGCCCGCCGGGCGCGGCCATATCAGGCCAGACTCATCAGGCCGGGATCTGGTTGAAGGGCACACCCTTGTCCGGCCGGTGATCCTGCGGCAGGCCGAGGATCTTCTCGGCGATGGTGTTCAGCAGCATCTCGTCCGCCCCGCCGGCAATCCGGCCAGTCGGCGCGTTGATCCAGCTCGAACCCCAGTCGTCCTTCTGCGAGGCATGCGGGTCGAAGTGCAGCCCGTCCGTCCCGGCAAGGTCGATCGCCAGTTCGGACAGCTTCTGCCGGCTGCGCACCGCCACCAGCTTGTTGAGCGAGCCTTCCGGCCCCGGCTCCATGCCGGCCTGCATCATCAGCATTGCGCGCGTGGTGATGGATTCGAGGCCAGCGCGCATGGCGTGGTTGCGCGCGATCGCCGAACGGATGCGCCCGTCCTTCAGCGCCGGGCGGCCGTTCACCGCCAGTCCGCGCGCATGCTCGACGAAGAGGTCGAGATGCGGGCCGAAGCCGCCGCTGTCGGTCGCGACATAGCGCTCGATCATCAGCGTCGCCATGGCGACACCGAAGCCGCCGCCCACCGGGCTCATGCGCTGTGAATCCTCGACGCGCACGTCATCGAAGAACACCTCGTTCACATGGCTGTCACCACCCGCCAGCTTGATCGGGCGGACGGTGACCCCCGGCGCCTTCATGTCCACCCAGTAATAGGTGAGGCCCTGATGCTTGGGCACATTCGGGTCGGTCCGCGCGACGATGACGCCATAGTCGCAATATTGCGCCCAGCTGGTCCAGACCTTCTGGCCGTTGATGCGCCAGCCATTGCCATCCTGCTCGGCGCGGGTGCGAAGCCCGGCGAGGTCGGAGCCACCCGCCGGCTCGGAAAAGAGCTGGCACCACATCTCTTCGCCGCGCAGCGCCTTGCGCACCCGTTCGCGCACCCAGTCGCGATCCTCGCAGTAGCGGATGATGATCGGCACCGGCATGCCGAGCGAGATGCCGAAATAGCCGACGGGCATGCCGAAGGCCATTTCCTCGGTGTCGAAGATCACCTTCTCGATATGGCTCAGGCCCTGCCCGCCCACATCGACCGGCCAGTTGATCCCGGCAAAGCCGGCATCGTGGCGCGCGGCGAGATAGCGCCGGCCCAGCGCCAGCCCCTCTTCCTCGCTCAGGCCCTGGCGGGCATCCTTGCCGAATTCCCCGGCCACGGATTGCAGCCAGGCCCGTGCCCGGCCGCGGAAGGCCTCATAGTCGCTCATGCCGCCACTCCCGTCAGCTGTTCCAAAAGAAGATCCTCCCAGAACAGCATGTTGCCCTGTTCGATGGCGAGGCTGCGCGCACGGCGCATGTGAAGATGAAGTCCGGCTTCCCAGGTCACGCCGATGCCGCCATGGATCTGCACGGCATCGCGCGCCGCCGTATCATAGGCTTCCGTCGCCGAAAGCCGCGCATCGGCCGCCGCGACCAGGAAGCCCGGCTTGCCGGCCATCGCCCCGGCATGGATGCAATTGGCCCGCGCAATCTCGACCAGGCCGTAAAGCTCGGCGATGCGGTGCTTCACCGACTGGAAGGCCCCGATCGGCTGGCCGAAGGCCTTGCGCGTCAGGGCATAGTCGCGCGCGGTGTGCAGCAGCGCCTCGGCCCCGCCCGTCTGCTCATGGGCCGTCACCACCGCCATGCGGGCCAGAACGTCGAGCGCCAGCGCGCGCGCGGCATCGCCCTCGGCCAGCAGCGTGGCGGGCGTGTCGGCGAAGGCGATGTCGGCATGAAGGCGGCTGTTGTCGAAGCTGTCGATGGCGGTCCGCTTCGTTCCGCCCAGCTCCGTCAGCACCAGCACCGGCGCGCCGTCGCGGCTGGCCCAGACAATGGCCGCATCGGCGGCGAGGCCGGCCGTCACGCCGGGCTTCACACCCGAAAGCCGGCCGCCGGCAAAGGTGACCGCAGGCTGCGGCGGCAGCGCGGACGCGCCTTCGGCGAGGGCGACCGTCATCGTCGCCTCGCCGGCGGCAAGGCGCGGCAGCCAGGCGGATGCCAGCGCGGCATCGCCGGCTGCGGCAATCGCCTCGCCAGCCCCGTAGCCGACAGTCAGGAACGGCGCGCCGGATGTGGCGGCGCCGGCAGCCTGCGCTACCAGCCCCAGTTCCCCAAGGCCAAGGCCAAGGCCGCCATGGGCTTCGGCAATGGCAAGCGCGGTCCAGCCCTGCTCGACAGCGGTGCGCCAGAAAATCTCGTCATGGTCGCCGGTGCGCTCCAGCAGGCCGAGCAGCCGGTCCTTGCTGGCCCGGGCTTCCAGCACGCGGCGCGATTCTGTCGCGATCGCCTGCTGTCCTTCATCGTACAGGATTGACATTCCCAATATCCCTCAGCAAAAAGCTCGTTCAGTTATATAACTAGGTAATATATATCAAGGGCTGGACATGCCCCCGAAAAAGAAGGGGCAGCCCGGCAGCGGGGAGAGCGGATGCCACAGCCGACGGCGCCCGGGCAATGACAGCCGCCAGTGCATCAGCGCGGCGGGACGCGGCCCTCCTCCGCCAGCTTGCGGCGCAGCTCGGCCTTCTGCACCTTGCCGGATGGCGTGCGGGGGAAATCCTCCACCAGCAGCAACGCCTCGGGCGTCTTCTGGCGTGCCGCGCCGATCGCCCGGAAGGCCGCGTCGATCGAACCGATGCTGACCGTCGCCGTCCCGTCCGGCACGATCACGGCGCAGATGCGCTCGCCAAGCCGCGCATCGGGCAGGCCGATGGCTGCCGCCTCCCGCACGCCGGGCACGGTCAGCAGCAGTTCCTCCACCTCGCGCGACGAGATATTCTCCCCGCCGCGGATGATGATGTCCTTCTTGCGGTCGGTGATGGCGAGAAAGCCGTCCGCATCCAGCCGGCCGATGTCGCCGGTCAGGAACCAGCCGCCGGGCAGGAAGCTTTCGGCTTCGAGCAGCGCGTCGGTATAGCCGAGGAACCGCTCCGGCCCGCGCACCACCACTTCGCCCTCCGCGCCGGCCGCCACGTCCCGGCCCATGTCGTCCACGATCCGCACCTCGACGCCGGGGTTGGGGCGGCCGTCGGTGCTCAGCCGCTTTTCGAGCGGGTCGTCCGGCTCGCACTGCGAGACCGTCGGCATTTCGGTGGAGCCATAACAGCGGCAGCAGCGGATGCCCGCCGCTTCGCTCGCGGCGACAAGGGCGGGCGGCACCGTCGTCGCGCCGATCAGGAACTGCTCGAAGCTGGAAATGTCCCGCCCATCGCGCGCGGCGGCGTCCATCAGGCCCGAAAGATGCACCGGCGCGCCCGACATCTGCCGTACGCCGAAACGCTCGACCAGTTCGGCGGCAAGCGCCGCATCCCAGGCTTCAAGGATGATGGTGGGGCGGCCCAGAAGCGCATGGCCCATCACTGCGAGTGTTCCGGCGATATGCCCCGAAGGCCAGGGGGAAAGCGCATAATCCTCCGCCCGGCCGGTCTGGCGGCGGGCGTTCAGCTCGGCCAGCAGGCTGCGGGCGCTGTGTCGCACGCCCTTGGGCGCAGCCGTCGTCCCCGAGGTGTAGAGCAGAAGCGCCAGCGCGTCCGGGTCGGTCTCGATTTCCGGCAGGGCGCCTTCGGGCAGGTCGGCATAGGCGATGGCGCCTTCGGGCACGCTGTCGCCCAGCACGATCCGGTGGGCAAGCGCCGGCAGCGCTGGCAGGCGGGCCAGCCGGTCGAGATAATCAATATTGCGCCAGCGATCGGGCAGGATCAGCGCCTTAGCGCCGCTGTCGCGCAGGATGTGCGCCAGTTCGTGCGGGCCATAGATGTGCACGATGGGCAGCATGGTGCAGCCCAGCGCCGCCGCCGCCTGGAACAGCACTGCATTTTCAAGGCCGTTAGGAAGCTGCATGGCGATCACGTCGCCGGGCCGCAGTCCCAGGGCATGGAATGCGCCCGCCAGCTTCAGCCCATCGGCATGGATCGCGCCCAGGCTGGTCCTGCGCGTGCCACCTGCGCCGAAAAAATGCAGCGGCGCGTCCGGGTGGGTCGCCGCCGCCTGCGCCATGGCCTCGCCCAGGGACAGATCCCGCCACAGCCCGGTCTCGCGCCAGCCCGCCTCCAGCGCCGGCGGCATCCGGCCGTTGTGCGCATCCATGTCCCGCTCCCTTCACATGCCTGTGCGCGCGATGCTTGGGCGGTGGGGCGCCACCCGTCAATCCCGGAGAAATAGCCGATGGACACAGGATTCAGCCCTGCCGAACAGCAGTTTCGCGCCGAATGCCGGGAATGGCTTGCCGCCCATGTCCCGAAGGAACGGCGGCCGATGCATGCCGCCGATGCGATCGGCTTCGACAAGGCCTGGCAACGCCAGCTGTTCGATGCCGGCTGGGCCGGGATAAACTGGCCCGGGGCCTATGGCGGGCGCGGCCTGTCGCTTGTGGAACAGGTGATCTGGCTTGAGGAATATGCCCGCGCCGACGCCCCCTGGATCGGGGCGAATTTCGTCGGCATCAACCATGGCGGGCCAACGCTGATCCTGAACGCCAGCGAGGACCAGAAGGCCTTTCACCTGCCCCGCATCCTGAAGGGGGAGGCGATCTGGTGCCAGGGCTTTTCCGAGCCGGGCGCCGGCTCCGACCTTGCCGGAATCCGCTCGCGCGGCAGGGTCGAGGGCGATGAACTGGTGGTCAACGGCTCCAAGATCTGGACCAGCTTCGCCCATGTCGCGGACTGGCAGGAACTCGTCATCCGCACGGAGGAAGGATCGGAGCGGCATCGCGGCCTGTCCTGGGTGATCTGCGACATGCACGCGCCGGGTATCAGCATCCGCCCCATCGCCAAGATGTCGGGGCAGGTGGAATTCGCCCAGGTCTTCTACGATGATGTGCGCATCCCGCTTGCCAATGTCGTCGGCGGGCTGGGCAATGGCTGGAAGGTCGCCATGTCCACCCTCGGCTTCGAGCGCGGCACCGGCTTCATCGCCGACCAGGTGAAACAGGCGCGCGAGGTGGAAGAGCTGCTCGAACGGGCGCGGGCGAGCGGCGCGATCCGCGATGACCGCATCGCCGGCGAACTCGCGCGGATGCGGGCCGAAGTCGCCGCCCTGCGCGCCATGACCTACCGCAACATCTCTGAAGTCGTCCGAACCGGCCAGCCGGGCGCCGAGGCATCGGTCATCCGCCTCTTCTCCGCCGAACTGGGCCAGAGGCTCGAGCGCATGGCGCTTCTTCTCGAAGGCGAGGCCATCCTCGACTTCCGCTACGGCGATGACAGCCTGGTAACCGATTACCTGCGCGGCTTTGCTGCCACCATCGCCGGCGGCACCGCCCAGATCCAGCGCGACATCATCGGCGAGCGCCTGCTCGGCCTGCCGAAATCAAGGTAACAGCCATGGACCTCACCCCCGACACCGAACAGCAGGCCCTCGTCGCGGCAACAGCCGACTGGTGCCGGGCGAAAATGCCGCTGGAAGAGGCCCGCAGCCGCCCGGCCAATCTCTGGCCGATGCTGGAAGAGATGGGCTGGACGGGCATGACCGCGCCGGCCATGGGCCTCGGCCACGCAACGGAAGCACTCGTCTTCGCCGAGCTTGGCCGCCACCTCGCCCCCGTCGGCCTCATCGCCAGCGCAGTCGCCAGCCGCTGGTCGCCAGAAGGCGGGGCCGGAGACGGCGGCGGGGATGGCCGCGGCGGGGATGGCCGTGCGGCGCTGGCCCTCATCGGCAAGGCAGGCGATGCGCGCTTCTTCGACCCGGAGGGGGCCAGCGCGGCCATCGCCATGCTCGAAGACGGCACGGCCGGCCTCGCGCCCCTTCCCGGCGGACTGGCGGCCGCCCCCGGCCTCGACCTTTCGGCGCCCATGGCCCGGATGGAGGCCGCCCCGGCCTTCTCGCCGCTCGAAGACCCGCGCGCGGCGCTCCACCTGCAATTGCTGGCGGCGGCCTTCTCGCTGGGCGTGGCGGAGGCCGCGCGCGACATGGCGGCAGCCTATGCCGGGGTGCGCGAACAGTTCGGCCGGCCCATCGGCTGGTTCCAGGCGCTGAAGCATCTGTGCGCCGACATGGCCGTACGCTGCGCCGTCGCCCGCGCGCAGCTGCTCTATGCCGCCTGCACGCTCGATGCGGATGAGCCGCCGGCCGCCTTCCACATCGCCGCCGCCCGCGACCTCGCCGGCCATGCCGCGCTGGAAAACGGGCGGGTCAACATCCAGGTCCATGGCGGCATCGGCATGACTGACGAGGCCTATCCCCACCTTTGCCTGAAGCGCGCCCACCTTCTGTCCTTCATCGCGCCCGCCCGGCGCGACATCCTGCTCGGAGACATTGCATGACGGAGAAGATCCTCTACGAAATCGTCGACGGCGTGGGCGTGATCACGCTCAACCGGCCCGAAGTCCACAATGCAATGGATGACGAGGCCAGCCATCGCTACAAGGAAATCCTCGACGCGGCGCTCGACGATGATGCCGTCCGCGCCGTTCTGCTGTGCGGCGCGGGCAAGTCCTTCTGCTCCGGCCGGGACACGCGCGTGCTTGGCCACCGCGCCCGCGACGAAAGCGATTATCATTTCGTGCTGCGCCACCAGCAGGGCCGGCTGAAGGTGATGGACAGCCCAAAGCCCTTCATCGCGGCGCTCAAGGGCGCGGTGATCGGCGGCGGCTGCGAACTGGCGCTTTCCTGCGACATCCGCGTTGCATCCACCGATCTGCGCATGGCGCTGCCGGAAATCCACTATGGCATCCTGCCCGATACCGGCGGCACCCAGATCATGACCACCCTGATCGGGCCGTCGCGCACCAAATATATGGTGATGACAGGCGAGCGCATCGATGCCGCCACCGCGCTGGACTGGGGGGCCGTCGACTTCGTCGTCCCGCCCGAAGAACTGGACGCGCGCGCCATGGCGATTGCCCGCAGCATCGCGGCAAAGCCGCCCATCTGCCTCGCCATGGCCAAGACCATGATCGACCAGCCCCATGCCGGGGCGGTGCGCAACGGCATCGCCCAGGAACTTCTGGCCCAGACCGCACTCTTCAAGACCGAGGATTATGCCGAGGCGCGGGCCGCCATCCGGGAAAAACGCACACCCGTCTATCGTGGCCGCTAGGCCGCTAACCCGAGGGAAGACACCATGACAGATGACTATAAGGGACTGCGCCGCGCCCCGGCGGCCGGAACCCGCATGCTGCCCGAAGGCACGTTCGCCAATGATGTCGCCATCATCACCGGCGGCGGCTCGGGCATCGGCAAGGGCATCGCCGCCGAATTCGGCCGTCTGGGCGGCGCCGTCGCCATCGCCAGCCGCGACCCAGACAAGCGCGCCCGCGGCGTCGCTGCCGTCGAGGAAGCCGGCGGCCGCGCCATCGGCGTCCAGCTCGACGTGCGCGACCCCGAAGCGGTGAAAGCCTGTTTCGACGAAGTGGAGGAGGCGCTCGGCCCGGTCACGCAGCTGGTGAACAATGCCGCCGGCAACCTCGCCGGCGCATCAGAGGATTTCAGCCTCAACGCCTGGCGCGCCGTGACCGGTATCGTGCTCGACGGCACCTGGCTGTGCTCCACCGAATTCGCGCGCCGCCGCATCGCGGACGGTCTCGGCGGCGCAATCCTCAACATCGGCGCCACCTATGCCTGGACCGGTGGGCCGGGCACCAGCCCCTCGGCTGCCGCCAAGGCCGCCGTCACCAATCTCACCCAGACGCTTGCCGTCGAGTGGGCGCCCCATGACATCCGCGTCAACTGCATCGCGCCGGGGCTGTTCCCGCACAAGGACCGCGCCGCCCACCTGCGCTTCGCCGATGGCAATGACCTGTCGAACCGCCAGCCGGCGCTGCGCACCGGAGAGGTGCACGAACTCGGCTGGGCGGCCGCCTATCTCTGTTCGGATTATGCCGCCTTCTGCTCGGGCCACAGCTTCGTGCTCGATGGCGCGAACTGGCTGCGACGCAGCTTGCGGATGCCGGTGTTCGAACCGGTCCGCACCTGGCTTCCCAAGCGGGAGAAATAGGGCTCAGGCAATCACCTTCTTCGCGCGGAAATCGGCAATTTCCGCGTCGGAGAAGCCCATCTCGCGCATGATTTCATCGGTATGCTGGCCGATCTCGGGGCATGGCCTGCGGAAAACCAGCGGCACATCGCCAAAGCACCAGAAGGCGCCCGGCTGCTCCATGGTGCCATAGACCGGCTGCTCCAGCACCGACACGAGGTTCAGTTCGCGGTGCAGCGGGGTGTCGAAGAAGCGGTTGGCCGCATCCTCGAAGGTCACATGGTCGGCAGGAACGCCCGCCGCGTCCAGCGCCGCCACGAGATCATCGGCGGTGCGGGTGGCGGCGGCGGCTTCGAAGCCGGCCTCGTCCGTGCCCAGCACGTCGCGCAGCGCCGCACGCCGCGCCGCGCCATGGGCGGCAACGGCCACCCAGCGGCCATCCGCGCACTGGAAGATTCGGTGCCAGGGTGAAAAGCCTGTCTGGTCAGCCGTCAGGTGATGGGTCTCGGCCAGCGAGCCATCGGCCAGGATCAGCGTTTCGCCTTGCGTGAAGGCCGAAATGCCCAGAAGCGATGTCTGGGTGGTGAAGCCGCCCTTGCCGGCCCGCAGCGCGTAGAGGGAAGCCATCGTCTCGACGAGGGCGCTCTGGGCCGAACTCACGTCCATCGTGCCGGGGCGGTTGAAGACCGGCCTGTTGCCTTCGCCGGCATTCTCGAATTCCCAGCCGGCAATGGCGTTGAAGATGGAATCATAGCCCGGCCAGTTGCCGCGCTCGCCCTTCTGGCCATAGGCGCTCACATAGTTGAAGGCGACATCGGGATTGTGTTGCCGGATGCCTTCTTCCGAAAGGCCGAGCTTCGCCGCGCCCTTGAAGCGCATGTTGTGGTGGACGACTTCGGCCCATTTCACCAGCCGCGCGAGGATCGGCCCGGCCTCGGGCCGGGTCAGGTCGAGCGCGATCGAACGCTTGGACCGGGCTGCGGCCTGGAAATAGCGGTGCATGAAGCGCAGCCGGTCGCCGCTCAGCGCTTCCACCTTGATCACATTGGCGCCCATGTCCCCCATCATCGACGGGCCCATCGGCCCGGCGAGGAACATGCCGAGGTCGAGCACCCGGGTGCCGGCCAGCATTTCGGCCGGCTGGCCATTGCTGCCGGCTTCAGCCGGCGGGGGCGCCCAGTCCTTTTCGCCGCCTTCGCCCGGCCGGGGGGCGGGGCGCACCGGCGGCAGGGCCGCATCACTGTGGAATGGCACGTTCGGCTGGATGGTGCGGCCGAGGTCAGGGTCATCCACCTCCACCGCATAGGCATTGGCGCGCACCTCGGGGTGCTTCAGCATCTCGCCCATCGGCCAGGCCGGCTCGGCCGCGATGTCGGCGTCCCGCAGATCGGCAAGCCAGCGGTCCATCGGGCGGCGGCGGAAGGCCTCCACCTTGCCTTCCTCGCTGTCGATGTCGACGCCTTCGGCCATTACCTCCCACATGGTGGGCATGCTGGCGTAATCGAACTGGCGGGTAGGATCCATGATCTGCAACCACTCGCCGCCTTCGCATTCGTAAAGCTGCATCGCCATCGCCCGTGGGCCCGGCGGATAGGGCGGGTTGTTGGGCATCGGCCCGCTGCTGTTCCGCGCCCAGATGAGCGGCAGCATCGCCATATGGCCCTGGAACAGGGATGTGTGCGCAGCCCCGCCGCGCCCGGATTGCAGGCGGGCCGTCAGCCGGGCGAGAATGCCAGCCGCCGCCAGATGCGCCGCCGACCAGCTGCCCGCGTTGAAACGCCAGACGATCGGGCCGGCGCGGTAGCCATCATTCTCGTAAAGCGCCCCGAAGCGCGCGGCGACGAGAAGCTCGTCGTCCGAACGCTCGACATCGGGGTGATTGAACGGGCTTCCGGTGATTCCGCTGATGACAAGGCGCGGATAGTTCGCGCCCAGCGCCGCGTCATCCAGCCCCAGCGCCCTGGCGCGCGAAGGCCGGAACTGGTGCAGGAGGACATCCGCGCCGGAAAGCCGCCGGTGCAGTTCGGCGAGGCCTTCGGGGGTGTCGAGATCGAGGATCAGGCTGCGCTTGCCGCGATTCCAGTTGGCAAAGCGCGCCTGCCCGCGCGCCGGGTCGCCACCCGGCCGCTCGATCTTGAGAACATCGGCGCCAAGGGCCGCCAGCATCAGCCCGGCCACCTGCACGGCCTGGCCCTCGCCGATTTCCACGATCCTCAGGTCAGCCAGCATCACGCCCTCCCCTGCGTTTGTCTGCGGTCAGGTCAGGCTCAGTCGGCCTTGCGGAAATTGGGCAGCACCCAGCCGTCCTGGATGTCCGTCCATTCCACCGTCACCTTCATGCCGATGCGCACATCCTCGGCGTTGCAGCCGGTGACATTGGCGTTGAGCCGCGCACCCGGCGCGCCGTCGAGGTCGACCACGACGGGCACATAGACATAAGGCTCGCCATTCTTCGGGTTCCGGTTGCACACGACATAGCTGAAGACCGTGCCGGTGCCCGGCAGCGTCGGCCAGGCCTTCTCGTTGCTGGAACATTCCGGGCAATAGGGCGTCGGCGGCATGCGGAAATGACCGCATTTCGCGCACTGGCACGCCGTCAGCCGATGCTCCTTCGCCGCCTGCCAGAAGGGCTCGGTGTCCGGGTTGGTGGAAATGCGGAGCTGGTCGCCCGGCAGCAGCAGCGCGGGACCGTATTTGATGGGCTCGCTCATCTCAGGCGCTCCTCAGGATCAGGCTGGAAACGGGAAGGGATGCCGGGCCACCCGAGACAAGGGCGAATTCCGCATCCTTGACCTGGTTGATGGCGGTGCCGCGCACCTGCTCGACGCCTTCGACAATGTGGGTCATGCCGATGATATAGGCTTCGTTGAGGTTGCCGCCGTGGGTGTTCACCGGCACGCCACCATTCACGCCCCGCCCGGTCGCCGGATCATAACGGACCTTGCCGGCGAGCACATAATCATTGCCCTCGCCCTTCTCGCAGAATCCGTAATCCTCCAGCTGCATCAAGACCATGGGGCTGAAATGGTCATAGATGAGGGCGACATCCATGTCCTGCGCCGAAAGGCCGGATTGCGCCCAGATCCGATCGGCCGTGAACTTGTGACCCGAGCTTGCGAAATGCGGATCGGGCATGCCCATCCACGCAAAGGCCCTGCCCCATTCGCGCTGCCCGCCATGGGCGCAGGCATGCACCACCGCCGGCTTGTGGCGGCAATCCTTCGCGCGGTCCATGGTGGTGGTGATGACAGCGACGGCGCCATCCGTCTCCAGGCAGAAATCCAGCCGGCGCAGCGGGTCCGCCAGCATGGGGGAGGCTTCATACTCCTCCTTGCTCAGCGCTGCCTTGCGAACCGCCTTGGGGCGGTTGTGCGCGTTGGCGCGCGTCGCCATCACGATCTCGCCAAAGGCATCCTGCGTGGTGCCGTAAAGATGCATGTGGCGCCGCGTCAGCATCGACATCAGATGCCCCGGGCCGACAAGCCCGGAAGGCTGGAGGAAGCTGCTTTCCGGGCTGGGGGCGCCAGCGCCGAACACCACGCCAAGCCGGTGCTGCGGCAGCTGCTGCAGCGCCATGACGGTGACGGCATATCTGCAGTCCTCGTTCATGAGGCCCGCGGTCGCCAGGCCGATCGCGCCGGGGCAGCCGCCGCCGCCCGAAGTCAGCGTCGCCGAGAAGGAGACATTGGGCATGCCCAGCGTTTCCATCAGCGCGGCCGTGTCGAACTTGTCGAGATAGCCGGCGCCCGCCGTGGAATAATAGGAAAAGCCGTCGAGGTCCCGGATCGAGATGCCCGCATCGGCGCAGGCCTTCAGGATCGCTTCGCCCGCCATGTCATTGATCGTGCGGGGCCAGCTCTTGCCACGGACATAATAGTCCGTCGCGCCGACCCCGACGATTGCCGTCTTGTCCTGATGTGCCCAGGCCACAGTCGCCTCCCGTCCAAGTTATATAACCAGGTTCAATAGGAGTGGGCTGAGCGCTTGTCCAGTGCCTCTCTGATGCGTCTCCAGCCGCGCCCGCGGTTCAGGCGAAATGCAGGCGGCGATACTTTCCGCGGAAATAGAGCAGCGGATCGCGGCGCGGCTCGAACTGCGCGCGCAGCACTTCGCCCACCAGGATGAAATGATCCCCCCCCTCATGCACCGCATGACGCCGGCACTCGAACGAGACGAGGGAGCCATCCAGCAGCGGAACCTGCGATTCCCCTGGCCCCCAGGGGGTCGCGCCGAAACGGTCCTCCCCCTTGCCGGCAAAGCGGTTCGATGTCTGTTGCTGGCCGATCTGCAGCACGTTCACGCCGAAATGCTCCGCCGTCTGCAGCACCGGCGCCGATCCTGCCCCATTGGCGATGCACACCAGAAGCAGCGGCGGATCGAGCGAGACCGAGGTGAAGCTGTTGGCCGTAAGCCCAACCGGCGCGCCATCAGGGCCGATCGCCGTGACGATGGTGATGCCCGTGGCGAAACAGCCCATCGCATCGCGCAGGGTGCGCGCATCGGAACCCGCCCTGAACTCGCTGGCGGCGCGCGGCTGCTTGCGGTCGAGAAAATCGAGCAGCAGGCCGAGGAAGGCCTCCGTCCGGTCGGTCACGACCAGCAGGTCGGCATCCTCCACCGTTTCCACTTCGGCATTGGGCAGGGCGGCATCGAAGGCGGCGCTCTGGGCGGACTGCCGCATCCAGGAAATCCCGCCGCGCACCACCAGCGTCGGCAGGGCAAGGCCCGGCGCTGCCTCCATCAGAAGGTCGGTCATACCCTCCAGCGGAAAGGCGCCCAGCGTCCGCTCGTCCCAGGTCTCGCGGCCTTCGGCACGCCGCTGGCGCAGCCGCCCGGCAATCTCGCCGGCAAGGTCCGGGTCGGCCTTTACCGGCATGTCCACCAGCACCAGCGCCGCGGCGAGATTGGCGGCATCGCGCGCCAGCGCCGCCGTGGCGATCCAGCCCCCCATCGTCGCCGCGACAACCACCGGCCGGGATCCCATCTGGGCAAGGACTGCCCGCATATCCTCGACATGCGCCTCGAGATCGTAGCGCCCGTCGGATGGCCATTCGCTGCCGCCATGGCCGCGCAGGTCGAGGTTCACGACCCGCCGCCCGGACTGCACCAGCGCTTCCGCCACATCCTGCCACACGGCGCGCGTCTGCCCGGCGCCATGCACGAGCAGGATGGCGGGGTCATGGGAATCGCCCGAAATCTCGGCTTCCAGCCGGATGCCGCCAAACCCTCTGAAATTGACGATAGCCATCATTTCCCCCGCATAGCGTCCTTGATCCAGTCCGCCAGCGCATCGCTGCGACGGCGCATCATCAGCCGGGCCACCTCCGCATCCCCGTCGAGGATGGCGTCGCACAGCCCGCGCAGCAGCTTGCGTGCCTGGGCACGCTGCTCCGGGTCCCTGTAGAGGCCCATGCCCTGTTCTTCCATGCCGAAAGAAAAGCCGATCGCCATCACCAGTTCGATGGCCGGGTTGCCGCTCATCCGCGAGACAAGCCGCGCCATCTCATCCTCGGCCGCGATCAGGGCAGCCGGCGTGTCGGCATCGTCGAGCCCGGCGGTGAAGCGGGCAAGCGCAAGACGCAAGCTCTCGTCCGTGCTGCCACAGGCCAGCGTTGCCGCCTCTTCCGAGACGCGCCGGCTCACCACCATGATGTCGGCAAGGGTTGCGCCCTTCAGCCGCAGGTAGCGTGCCAGCGTGCGGATGGCGTCCTCGGCATCCGGGCGGCTGGCATAGAAACCGCCGCGGATGCCGCGGCGAACGGTCAGCAGCCGGTCATTCTCGACGATCTTGGCAGCCTGCCGCAGCGTCGGGCGGCTGACCCCGAGGCGGCCGAGGAGATCATCCTCCGCCCCCAGGAAGGCGCCATCCTCATGCTCGAGGCTGAGCCGTGACAGGGCGCGCGCCGTGCGCGCCACCAGTGTCTCGCTCCGCCCTGTCTGCCGGATGCCTGTCTGCTGCATATCCGTATGTTGCATGGCACCCTTCTAACAGATAGCTGTTTGCGTGCAAACTTGTCGCGGACATCGTGCGGGCCACTGCCTGCCTCTTGTGATGACCTATATAACTAGGTATTCTTTTGCGGCAATTCCGAATCGGGAGAGAGTCTATGAAACCGTTCATCTTCAGTGCCGACAGCCACATCATGGAGCCGCCCTCCATCTTCCTCGACGGGCTGCCCGCCAGCCTGAAGAAGCATGCTATCCATGCCCGCAAGGAAGGCGAGTATCTGATCACCGGAACCGAGGACAAGATCATCTATCGCCTGCGCGTCGGCCAGCATCGCGAAAAGGCGCTGGGCGACAACGAGCGCCGCGGCATCCGTGAAATCCCCGGCCGCCTCGAGGACATGGAACTGGAAGGCATCGACTCCGAGATCTGCTTCCCCAGCCTCGGCCTGTGGCTCTACGCGCTCGACGATGCCGAAGCCGAAGCTGCCTCGGCCCGCCTCTACAATGACTGGAACGACCAGTTCCTCGGCAGCCACCCCAAGCGCTTCGTCCGCTGCGGCATGCTTCCGGTGCTGGATTTCTCCAACACCATCGCCGAGCTGGAATATCTCGCCGGCAAGGGCTTCACCGCCGCCATGCTCCCGGCCGTGACCCCGCCCAACCTGCCGAAATACAACAGCGAAAAGTGGGACCCGGTCTTCGCCAAGGGCGCGGAACTCGGCATCGTCTTCGTGATGCACACCGGCACCGGCCTCGAAAGCGTGGTGGTCGAGCGCGGACCGGGCGCCGGCATCATCAACTACACCAACCAGATGACCGACGCGCAGCAGAGCGTGATGTATCTGGTGGCCGGTGGCGTGCTCGACCGCAATCCCGGCGCGCGGGTCGCCTTCATCGAAAGCGGCGCAAGCTGGCTGGTGGCGCTTGCCGAGCGTATGGACGAAGTGGCCGAAGCGCATGCGAACTTCGTCTTCCCCAAGCTGTCGCGCAGCTGCAGCCAGATCATCGACGACCAGGTCTGGGCCAGCTTCCAGCACGACCGTGCCTGCATCGCGGCCGCCAATGCCGGGCTGCCGGGCGCGAAGAACGTGATGTGGGGCTCGGATTATCCGCATGCCGAAGGCACCTTCCCGATCAGCCGCCGCGTCGTGGACGAACTGTTCGAGGGCCTCGATGTCAGCGAGGAAACCCGGCGCAACGTGCTGGGCCTGAACGCCGCGCGCCTCTTCCGCATCGAGCCGGAAGTGCACACGAGCGCCAGCCTCGCGGCCTGACCCTCTCCCCCGGGCGGCATGACGCGCCCTTCGGGGCGCTGGAATGAAGGCTGTCGATCATGGTTCAACTGCATCTGGCATCCGAACAGCAGGCCATGATCGACAGCGTCTCCGGCGCGCTCTCCTCCAGGGGAGAGCGGCAGGCGGAGGACGTTCTCGCCGGGCTTGGCGTCGATACGCTGCTGGAGGAAGGCGGCAGCCTTCTCGATGCGGCGCTCGTCGCCGAGGCGGCGGGCCGGGAAGGCGTCATCGCCTTCCGGGATGAGCGCATCCTTGTCGCTGCGGCCTGCATCGGCATGGCCCGGCGCGCGCTCGACGATGCCGCCGCCTATGCCTGCGAACGGGTCGTGTTCGGGCGGCCCATCGGCGAATATCAGGGCATTGCCCACATGCTCGCCAACGCCGTGACCGAGGTTGATGGCACAGGGCTTCTGATCTGGCGCGCGATTTCCGCCCGAGCCGAAGGCTTGCCGGATGCCGGCGCACTCGAAGCGCAGGCGGTCTGGTGGGCCGCGCGCGCCTGCATTCCCGCGATCCGCGCCGCCATGCGCACCTTCGGCGGCTACGGGGTCAGCGAGGATTCCAGCCTGCCCGCCCTCTACAGGACGGCGCGCGCCGCCCTTCTTGACATGGGCGACCCGGACCTTGCCCTGACCGCCCCGGCGCCGCGGCCGGCCCCCACCGGGCCCGTCTCCATCTCCTTCACGCAGGATGCCGAGGCCGATGAATGGGATACGCGCACCCGCCATTTCCTTGCGGAGAATTTCACGGGCCAGCACAGGCGCGCCTTCGCCGCTTCGCTCGACAATCATATCCCCGATCTCCACCGCAAGCTGGCGGCAGCGGGCCTTCTCTTTCCCGACTGGCCGGTGGAATGGGGCGGCTCCGGCGCGAGCGCCATGGCGACCTCGGCAGTCCACCGGGAGCTGGGCAAGGCCGGCTGGCCGATTTCCGTGCTCGTCGTTTCCGATTCCATCGGCAAGCTGCTGATGCAGTTCGGGACCGAAGCGGCAAAGGCCGAGATCCTGCCGCGCCTGGCCCGTGGCGAGGCGCTAGCCTGCCTCGGCCTTTCGGAACCGTCAGGCGGTTCGGATGTCTTCGGCGCGAAAACCCGCGCCACGCATGATGGCGCGCGCTGGGTGGCGAACGGGCAGAAGGTGTTCACCACCAGCGCCCACATCGCCGATTATGTCCTGCTGCTGACCAAGGCCGAAGGCGGGCTGACCCTGTTCGTCGCGCCGCTGGGCGACGGTTTCGACCTCGCCCCGGTCGAGACCTTCGCCGGCGAGCGGACGAACATCACCTATTATTCCGATTTCGCCATCGAAGACCGCTATCTGCTGGGCGAAGCCGGCAAGGGCGCCAAGGTTCTCGCCGCGACCATGGCGCTGGAGCACAACCAGGGCGACTATTATCTGGGCGCCATGTGGGGCGTGCAGGAAGCGCTGAAGGCCTACCTTCCGCGCATCATGGCCCTGCCCGGCATGGCCGCAAACGAACCAGCGATCCGCCTGTCGCTCGCCCGCTTCGATGCCCATGTCGCTTTGCTGGAATGCCTTTCGCTGCGCGCCATATGGGCGGGCGAGGCGGGCGTTTCGCAGCGCTGGTTCGGGCCGATGTGCAAGCTGTTCGGCACGGAAAGCTGGGCAAGCTGCAACGCCGAACTCGTCGAGCGCTTCGCCCCGCACAGCCTCGGCAGCGATATCGAGGCCCTGGCCCTCATCGAGAGCGAGGCGCGCAAGGGACTGCAGGCAACCATCTACGGCGGCACCAGCGAGGTGCAGCGCAGCGTCATCGCCGAAACGCTCCACGGCCTGCCGCGAAGCCGGTAGAGATAACTCTAACGCAGAGTTTCCACCTCAATACTGCTGTTTTTGATTCTGGTCAAACAATAGAGATAGCTTTTTATGCATTCTTCTCTCCATGGCCTGCACGACTCGCAGGCTTCGGGAGAGAGGAAGCCATGACCGACAACAAGCGCCCCTTCGTGTTCAGTTGCGATGCCCATGTCGCCGAGCCGCCGGATCTCTTCCTGAAAGCCATGCCGGCGCATCTGAAGCCTTACGTCATCCACAGCGAAGCCGATGGCGATGTGCGCATCACCCGCATCGGCGAACAGGTCGTGCTGAAGATCAACACCAATTTCCACCAGCACAAGACCGGCACCGGCGACGCGGAGTTCAACGCCCAGTCGAACACAGGCGCATCCGAAGACCGCGCCTGCACCGACGCGAAGGAGAATTTCGTCTCCGACTGCGCGGTGGACACCAAGCGCCGCGGCGCGCGTGACCTCGACCTGCGGCTGGCTGACATGGACCGCGACGGGGTCGATGCCGAGCTGGTCTTTCCCTCGCTCGGGCTGATGCTTCCCCGCATCGCTGACCGCGAAGGCCAGCGCGAAGCCTGCCGCATCTACAATGACTGGGTGTGGGATTATACCGCCCCCGTCCGCGACCGGCTGATCCCGGCGGCGATGATCCCCTGCATCGATTTCGAGGACGCGCTGGCGGAATGCAGGCGCGCCGCCGGAAAGGGCTTTGCCGCCTTCTGCCTGTGGGAAGGCCTCAACAATTACAATGACCCGCGCTGGGATCCGATCTTCGCCTTCGCGGGCGAGATGGGCATCCCCCTCGTCTTTCACACAGGCGTCGGCGACATCAACATACGGGCGCTGAAAGGCCCGGGCGGCGCGCTCTATAACTACACCCGCCAGATGAACGATGCGGTGGACGTGATCACCCAACTCGTGGCCGGCGGCGTTCTCGACCGCAACCCCAATGCGCACATCCTCTTTGCCGAACACAGCGCCGGCTGGCTCTGGGGCCTCGCCGAGCGGATGGACGAAGTCTACAACGGCCATGCGCCCTCGATCAGCCCAAAGCTCTCGCGGTTGCCAAGTCAGATCGTGCGCGACCAGGTGCATTGCGCCCTGCAGAATGACGGCAATTCCTCGATGGCGATCCGCAAGGGCGTCGGCATCGGCGCGCTGCTCTTCGCCACCGATTACCCCCATGCGGAAGGCACCTTCCCCTTCTCGCGGCAAGTGGTCGACAGGATGGCGGCGGACAACCCGGACGTCACCACCGATGAAATGGTGGCGGTGCTGGGCGGCAATGCCGCCCGGCTATTCAGCCGCGCCAACCTCGCGCCCAAGGTCGAGGCCCGCCGCACGGAATTGCTGGCCGCAGCCTGACGCCCGGCTTCCCCGCTTTCTCCCGCACTGCCCCGCCGGTCTTCCCCCCCGGCGGGGCGGTTTTTTTCAGCCGTTCCTGCTCAGCCCTTTTCCGGCAGCGGCTTGGCGGTGCGCCCGGCCATGATGGCCGCCACCGCCCCGATCAGCAGCGCGAAGGAAACGGTGGCCAGCGCCGGCTGGAGGGAATTGCTGCCGTGGCTGGCCGCGAACATCTGGCTCAGGAAGCCGGCGATGGTGCCGCCAAGCCCGACGCCTGCGAGGCTCATGATCATGGTGATGCTGGCCGACATGGTCGCCCGCATCGTCACCGGCACCTGCGAGAAGCAGAGGTTCATGATCGGCCCGAGATGCAGGGTCATCATGAACTTGACGACGACGAAACAGGCCAGCGCCACATAAGGGTCTGGCGAAAGCGCGAAACCCAGACCGAAGGGAAAGGCCGCAAGCAGCCCCAGCCCGGCAAACCAGCCGTTGAAGCGCGGGTTCGCCTTGCCGTAGCGGTCGCTCACCCAGCCGGCCAGAAGATTGCCGATCACGAGGCCCGCCGCCATGGCGCCACCCAGCCAGAAACCGGTTTCCGCCTTGCTCATGCCATGCACGCGCTGAAAGAAGGATGCCCCCCAGAGGATCAGGGCAAAGCCGGTAAGCGGCACGGTGGAGAGCATCAGCGCCACCCAGCGCAGCGACACATTGCCCGCCATGGTCCTGAGTGCCTCCCCCATGGGGACGGGCGTCGCGGCCGGCACGGCCCCGCCAGGGCCGGAGCCGCGCGCGCGGCGCGGCTCGGCGATGACCAGCCAGACGATGACGCCCAGCGCGATCCCCGGCAGGCCGAGGATCAGGAACACCTGCCGCCAGTCAAAGAACTGCGAAAGCCAGCCGCCGAGTGCAAGGCCGGCCGAAAGACCGACGGCATTGGCGGCCAGCATGGTGGAAATCACCATGGTGCGCCGCTCGACGGGGAAGATTTCCGTCAGCAGCGAATTGGAAGCAGGCCCCGCCCCGGCCTCGCCCGATGCAAGGCCGATGCGGGCCAGCACCATCTGCCAGAAATTCTGCGCCAGCCCGCAAAGCGCCGTCGCCGCGCTCCAGACAATGACGCAGACGGCAATCGTCAGGCGCCTGTCACCCCGGTCGGCGTAGCGGGCGATGGGGAAGGCCGCGAAGGTGTAGAAAAGGGCAAAGGACATGCCCGTCAGCAGCCCGAGTTGCCCGTCCGTCAGGCCAAGCTCGGCCTTGATGTCATCCTGGAACAGCGTGAAGATCTGCCGGTCGATGTAGCTGACGACTGCAACCAGCGCCAGAAGGCCCAGCGTCAGATTGCGCCGCGCCTGTGTCACCATGCCCATGTCATCCCTCCCTCAAGAAAGAAGGGGGAAGGCCTCGCGGCCTCCCCCCCTCCATTTCATCCGCCACCCATGGGCCAGGTTCTTCCTCCCCATTCGGGGCGCCCGGCATCAGGTTGCGGCATCACTCAGAACTTCGCCGAAACGGTCAGGCCGTAGGTCGCCGGATCGTTCCATGCGGAACCCACATAGTTCAGTCCGCCGACATAGAGGCTCATCAGCGGACGCCGCGTGTCGAGGATGTTCCGGCCCCAGACCGCAATTTCGTAATTTTCGTCCGGCCCGAAGGCCAGCGCGAGGCGGGCGTTGGCAATGCCATGCGCCTTGACGGTCGTGGCCTTCAGCAGCGCCTCGGCCTGGGCCTGGGTGAAGCCCCCGCCGCCGACTTCGCTGAGCGGACGCGTGTAGCGTTCCAGCGTGTTGTAATCCTGGTCGATGTCACCCTGCCAGGCATAGCTGGCGTTCAGCTTCACCGTGCCGAAACCGACGTAGCCGGTATAGTTGGCGCCAACCACGAACTGTTCCTTGGCGATGCTGACGAAGCGGGCGTCCCGCTTGTCGTCGGGCACCAGCACGCCACCGATGACGCCAAAGCCGTCATATTTGGTGTAGTTCATGTCGATCAGCGAGCCGCTGGCGAACAGGTCGAGGCCCGGGGCAACACGGATGTTGAGGTCCGCTTCCACGCCCCAGTTTTCGGCGTCGGCATTTTCCAGCACGGTCTGGCTTGTGCCGCCCACGGCCAGGATGACCGAACGCTGCGCATCCTTCACCTTGTTGTGGAAGCCGGCGATGTTGAAGCGGACCTTGTTGTTCCACAGGCTGGTCTTCAGGCCGATTTCCTGCTCGTTCACGATCTCGGGCGCGGCCGGTGCCGTGTCGTTCAGCGTGAGGGAGCGAAGCTGCTGGGCGCCGGCGCGATAGCCGCGGCTCTGCTTGGCATAGACCATCACGTCCTCGCTGATCTTGTAGTCGAGGCCGATGGTGTAGGAGAGGTTGTTCCAGCTGTCCTTGCGGCTGCGTTCGCAACCGGTGGAAACCGGAACAGAAGCCGGCGAACAGGCGACCAGCGGGCCGTCATAGCCCATCACGGCGCCATTGAAGACGGTAATGGCCTTGTCGTCGATGGAATAGCGCAGGCCACCCGTCACCCGCAGCGCATCCGTCACGTCATAGCTGGCCTGAGCATAGGCGCCGATGGAATCATTGTCGATGTCGCCCAGGAAGCGGGACCAGACAGCGCCGCCGAAATTGTTCGTCCGCGACTGGTCGGTGCCGTTCTCGGCCATGTAGGTGATGCCGGCCGCATAGGCGAGCCTGTCGTCCAGCGCCGCGCCGGTCAGCTGCAGTTCTGTCGAGAACTGCTTCAGGTCCTGCGTGCCGGCCGTGATGTGCAGCGGGATCGCGAAACCGTCGAGATCGACGATATTGTCACCCTTCACCCGGCGATGGCCGGTGATCCACATCAGCTGGCCGAAGTCGGTTTCCAGCTCGAACTTCGCCATGTAGGTCTGGGTCTTGATGTCGTTGAACAGACCCTTTTCCGGCGCGCCCGGGTGGGCGGCGGGCGGCGTGATGGCCACGCTGTCCGGCTTGCCGGCAAAGGCCGCCAGATTGGCGTCGGCGTCGGCCTGCAGGAAAGCGACGCCCGCCTGTGCTTCGGGGCTCGGCCCGAAGAGGAACGGGTTCAGGAACAGCGCCTGGCCCTGACGCGCCGGGCCTTCCATCTTGCCGTCATACCATTCACCCGAAAGCGTCACGGTCAGCGCCTCGGCCGGCTTCCACGCCAGCTTCACACGGGCGTTCAGCGTTTCGGTGCCCTGATATTTCCGGCCCGTGTTGATGTCGCGGGCGAAGCTGTCGCGTTCGCCATAGGAAACCGCGCCGCGGATCGCGACCGTGTCGGACAGGCCGAGGTTGAGGACACCCGTGGTGTTCCACTCGTTGAAGCGGCCATAGGTCGCCTTCACGCTGCCGGAAATCTCGTCGAACACCGGGCTTCCGGTGCGGATGACGAGCGCGCCGGCCGAAGTGTTGCGGCCGAACAGCGTGCCCTGCGGGCCCTTCAGCACCTGCACGTCGGCGACATCGAGCATGTCGACATTGAGGCCGTAGGAACGGGCGACATAGACATCATCGATGTAGGTGCCGACAGACGGCTCGAGCGAGGCGATGATGTCGTTCTGCACCTGGCCGCGCATGCCGAGGCTCATGGCGGCGGGGTTGCTGCTGCCGCTGCGGACGGTGAAGCCCGGCGTGAATTTGGCGATTTCGCCGACCTGGCGGATGCCCTGGGTTTCCAGCTGGTCGCCGGAGAAGGCGGTAATGGTGACGGGCGTGTCCTGCAGGTCGGTTGCCTGCTTGGTCACGCCGATGACGATGATGGCGTCATGCACTTCTTCCGCCTGCGCGAGCGCGGCGCTGCCCGAAGTTGCAATCGCAAAGGTAGCAACGCCGCCCAGAATACGGGCGACGCCGCGCGAAGTCGCGCGATACATGATTTCAACTCTCCTCATTGATGGCGGAAGCGTCCGCCCTCGGCGGTGAGTTGTCTAACTAGGTCACCCAGGATGCACAAGACATGCTGGTCCGTTATTCAGGGGGCCATGACATTTTTGCAACAGCAGAAAGGGGGAGAGGCCTTTCGGGCCTCCCCCCCTTTCCTTTTCAGCCATGCCGGGCAACCCGCACGGGCTGACCGGCCTGACCGGGGAGATCAGAACCTCGCGGAGATGGTCACGCCATAGGTCGCCGGGTCGTTCCACGAGGTGCCGACATAGTTCAGGCCGTTCAGGAACAGCGTGTAATTGGGGCGGCGCACATTGAACACGTTACGGCCCCAGATGGCGATCTCGTAATTTTCCTCGGGCCCGAAGGCGAGGCCAAGGCGGGCGTTGGCAATGCCATGCGCCTTGGTCGTGGTCACGTCGAGCAGCGTTTCGGCCTGCGCCTGGGTGAAGCCGAGACCACCGGCCTCGGTCAGCGGGCGGGTGTAGCGCTCGATGGTGTTGCCATCCTGATTGATGTCGCTCTGCCAGGAGTAGGTGACATTGGCCTTCAGCGTGCCGAAGCCCACATTCCCCTCGTAGTTCATGCCGACGAGGAACTGTTTTTCGGCAATGGCGCCAATGCGGGCATCCGTCTTGTCTTCAGGCACCAGCACGCCATTCAGCACCGAGAAGCCATCATATTTTGTGTGCTTGCTGTCGACCAGCGAGCCGCTGGCGAACAGGTTGAGGCCCGGCGCCACGCGGATGTTGACATCCGCTTCCACGCCCCAGTTTTCCATGTCGGCGTTTTCGAGCACGGTCTGGCTGACCCCGCCCACGGCCAGGATGACCGAACGCTGCGCATCGGCCACGGTGTTGTGGAAGCCGGCGATGTTGAACTGGACCCGGTTGTCCCAGGTGCTGGTCTTGAGGCCAATTTCCTGCTCGTTCACGATTTCCGGCTCAGCCGGTGCGGAATCCTCCAGCGTCAGCGAGCGGAGCTGCTGCGCGCCGGCACGGAAGCCGCGGCTCTGCTTGGCATAGACCATCACGTCATCGGTGATCTTGTAGTCTAGACCGATGGTGTAGGAGAGGTTGTTCCAGCTGTCCTTGCGGCTGCGGGCGCAGTCGTTGGCAACCGATACGCTTGCCGGGCTGCAGGAAACGAGCGGGCCATCATAGCCCATCACATTGCCGTTGTAGACGGTGATGCCCTTGTCGTCGATGGAGTAGCGGACACCGCCGGTGACCCTCAGTGCCTCGGTGATGTTGTAGCTGGCCTGGACATAGGCGCCGATCGAATCATTGTCGATTTCGCCCAGGAAGCGGGACCAGACCGGGTTGCTCAGGATGTTCGTCCGCGACTGGTCGGTGCCGCTTTCCGTCAGGTAGGTGACGCCGGCCGCATAGGACAGCCTGTCATCCATCGCCGCGCCGGTCAGCTGCAGTTCGGTCGAGAACTGCTTCAGGTCCTGCGTGCCGGCCGTCATGTGAATCGGCAGGACGAAGCCATCGAGATCGATGATGTTGTCGGATTTCACCCGGCGGTAGCCGGTGATCCACTTCAGCTGGCCGAAGTCGGTCTCCAGCTCGGCCCGGGCGATGTAGGTCTGGGTCGTGGTGTCGTTGAACAGGCCCTTTTCCGGCGCGCCGGGGTGGGCGGCTGGCTGCGAGATGGACAGGAGGTCCGGATTGCCGGCGAAGGCTGCGAGCTGGGCATCGGCAATGCCCTGCAGGGCCGCGACCTGCGCCTGCGCTTCGGGGCTGGGCCCGAACAGGAACGGGTTCAGGAACAGGGCCAGACCCTGCCTTGGCGGACCTTCCACCTTGCCATCATACCATTCACCCGAAAGCGTCACGGTCAGCGTGTCGGATGGCTTCCAGGCCAGCTTCACGCGGGCGTTCAGCGTCTCGGTGCCCTGATATTTGCGGCCGGTGATGATGTCCGTCGCGAAGCTGTCGCGCTCGCCATAGGAAACCGCGCCGCGGATCGCGACCGTATCCGACAGGCCGAGGTTGATGATGCCCGTGGTGTTCCACTCGTTGAAACGGCCATAGGTCGCCTTCACGCTGCCGGAAATCTCGTCGAACACGGGATCGTTGGTGCGGATGACGAGCGCGCCGGCCGAAGTGTTGCGGCCGAAGAGCGTGCCCTGCGGGCCTTTCAGCACCTGTACATCGCTGATGTCGAGCATGTCGACATTGAGGCCATAGGAACGGGCGACATAGACATCATCGATATAGGTGCCGACAGACGGCTCGAGCGAGGCGATGTTGTCGCCCTGCACCTGGCCGCGCATGGCGAGGATGATGGCCGTGGGGTTGTTGCCGGCGCCGCGGATGTTGAAGCCCGGCGTGAAATTGGCAATTTCGCCCACCTGGCGCACGCCCTGGGTTTCCAGCTGGTCACCGGAAAGAGCGGTGATGGCGATCGGCGTTTCCTGCAGCAGGGTGGCCTGCTTGGTCACGCCGATGACGACGATGGCATCCTGCACCTGTTCGCCCTGGGCGGTCTGGGCGAATGCCGCGCCGCCCGATAGAGCCATGGCCGTGAAAGCGACGCCACCCAGCATGCGGGCAACGACACGAGAAGTCGCGCATTTGGTCATCAGATTGTCCTCCCTCCGGGCAGTTGGCCGCCTCGTGCTACTTGTATAACTATGTGCACCAAGACAAACAAGACAGGTCAGTCAAAACTCGTCAGCCATGGTTTTCCGGCAACAGACGTGCCAGTAGCGGCACGTCTGCCAGGCCGCGCAACACGTCGTTCAGGTGCGTGCAGCCCATGGCCGAGGCCAGGGCTTCCGGCACAAGCGACCGGAAATCCTCGACTTTCGATCCGATCATCCTTGTCGCCCTGACAGCGGCGCCCGGGCATTCGCGATAGGGCAGGATCAGCGGCAGGGCCTGCAGCGCCACGAGGATTCCGGTTGCTGCGTCGATTTCGGCATGGACCCGATATTCATGAACGGCCGTTCGGCCGCCATCGGGGTTGCTGCCGCTGTCCTGGAAGCCGGCATCGACCTTGATCAGACCCCCTTCGCGCCAGAGATCGATTCGCCGTGCCCGCCGCTTCTGCGGCCCCTGCTGGAACGGCATGGGGTGCCAGCCCAGCGGGTCGTCGGGATGCTCCAGCGGGCCGACTTCGGCGCTGGATTGCCCCACCGTATCGGGGGCGCCGTCCGGCAGAAGCGAGCTCGCCCCGGCCGCGAAGCCGGTGCAGATGTCCGCCATGCTGCTGCCCCGCCCCCCGGCGCTGGCGCTGGCGGCCTGCGCATTGGCCGCCCGTGTCGCCCAGTCATCCGTCCAGCGGCTCCAGATCCAGCCCGCCACGAGGCTGGCGCCGGCAAAATCGTCGAGCAGCTGGTAGAGCGGCGTGCCGGCCACATCCCCCAGTTTTTCGGCAAGCGTGGCCCGGCTGGCGCCGCCGGCGCGAACGCCGACCAGTTGCTGCAGGTGCGGGTGGTCCGGCTCGGCGCTGATGGCAAGGATTTCACGCCGCGGCGAGGCAAGGATGCGGAACTGGCCGGTTGCCAGCACATCGGGCGGCGCATCACCGAAGGGCGTCAGGAAATCGCGCGCCCGGCCCTGCATGACCCATGGCTCACCCTGCCCGTCCGGCCAGTGGCTATCGATCGAGGTGGTGCGCCTTATGGAGCCGGGGCGCCTGAGGGGTGCATGGCCGGCCCCCTGCCGCGCCAGGGGAAATTGTTGCGGCATCATCGGCCCTCAGCCCTCCACCTGCGCCCGCAGGCGATCGCGCAAGATATCCCCCCGCCCGCCGCTGCCCGGCGCCAGCGAAGCGCCGCCATCCATCACCAGGCTCGCACCGGTGACATAGCCGGCAGCGGGCGACGCGAAGAACAGGCAGGCATGGGCGATATCCGCCGGCGTTCCGGCGCGGCCGGCAGGCACGGTCGCGCCATAGGCGGCCAGCCCCTCTTCCCCCAGCACCCGGCGCGCATTGTCGGTGGCGATCAGGCCCGGCTGGATGGCGTTGACGGTGATTCCGTCGCCCACCACGTCGATGGCGGCGCCGCGCACAAACGCCAGAAGCGCCGCCTTGGCCATGCCATAGGCCGTCATGCCCGGAACGACGCTGACAGTCCCATTGACAGAGCCGATGGCGATGAAACGCCCGCCACCGGGCGCTCTGGCCATGTGCGGCCGCGCGGCGTCGAGCAGCCACCAGGCGGCCTTGGCGATGCTGGCAAGGCCGGTTTCCAGCTTTTCGTCGCTGACAGACCCAAGGCCGCCGTGCGGGATATCCGCCGCGCAGTGGATCAGCACGTCGACGCCGCCATAGGCCTCGACCGTGGCGGCGATCAGGGCCGTGCAGTCGGCATGCCGCGTCACGTCGCATTCCACCGCCCTTGCCACGCCGCCGGCGGCGCGGATGGCGGCGACCGCCTCTTCGGCGGGGGCAAGCGTCCGCGCGCCCAGCATGACCCTGGCGCCCGCGCGTGCGAAGGTTTCGGCAATGCCCCGGCCCAGGCCGCGGCCGGCCCCGGTCACGACGACGCGCACATCCTGAAATTCACTCAAGCGGCATCCTCCCGGAAAAGCGCGCGCAGGCCGGGCGCGGATGGCTTCATCGAAGGGGTGCGCGGAAAATCCGCCACGAAACGGATGTGGACCGGCACCTGATAGGCGATCAGCCGCTGCTTCAGAAAGGCCTTCAGCGCCTCGATGTCGGGCGCTTCGGCCCCTTCGCGCAGGATGATGGCCGCCGCCGGAACCGCCCCCAGCCGCGCATCGTCCACGCCGACCACCGCCGCCTCGCGGATTGCGGGATGCTGGTGCAGGGCCGCCACCACATCATCGGGGTGGATCTTGAAACCACCGCGGATGATCGCATTGTCGGCCCGGCCGCGAATGAACAGGAAGCCATCGGAATCCAGCACCGCCCGGTCGGTCGTGCGCAGCCACTGCGAGCCTTGCAGACGATAGGCGTCGCCAAGCTGGTCACCCTTCAGTTCGAGCACACCCTCCTCGCCATGGGGGCGCTCGATTCCGGTTTCCGGATCGACCACGCGCGCCGCCACATTGGCGTGCACCCGCCCGGCCGCGCCGCGCTTTTCCGCCCAGTGGGCACGGAAATCGTCGAGCGACCAGCCGGCGATGGCGCCTGCGAACTCGGTGGCGCCATAGTTGGAGAGGATCGGAATGTCGTAGCGGGCCAGAAAGGCGTCGACCAGTTCCGGCGCAAGAGGGGCCGTGCCGCTGATGATCGCCGTCAGGCTCGAAAGATCGGCCGGGTCCACATCGGCTTCCAGCAGCATCCGCACCGCCGAAGGCACCGCGCCCGCCACCTTCGGCCGGTTGCGACGGACGGCATCGACCCAGCCGGCCACGCTGAACTTTTCCATCAGGCAGATCTTGCGCCCGGCCATCAAGGCCCCGATCAGGCCATAGATGCCGCCGATGTGGGTCAGCGGGTTGTTGACCATGGTGACGCCCGAGCGCAGCTGCGGCCTGTCGGCATAGTCGCGCTTGCGCTCATATTTCGTGAAACCGGCAAAGCTGGCGTCGAAGGCGGCGCGCGTCAGCGGCACGCGCTTGGGCGTGCCGGTGGTGCCGCTCGTCAGCATTTCGATGGCGACACCGGGCGAGGTGGCCGGCGGACCCTTCGGCTGCTCGTGCCCCGGCAGCAGGCGCGCGCCCTCCAGCCGTGCGCCTATGACGATCGCGGCGCTGCCCGATGCCGCCAGCGCATCCGCCATGCCGGGCCGGGCGATGTCGCCCTCGTCTGCAATCACCACCGGCAGGCCCAGGCCCCTGATGTCGTCGAACAGCCTGTCGTCGGGCAGCATCGGGTTCAGCGTCACGAGGCAGCGATCGGTCGCCAGAACCGCAAGGATCACCGCGACATGGCCGGGCCGGTTGCGCAGCATGACGCCCACGCGCGCCTCGGGCGCCAGGCCCATGGCTTCGAGCGCCGTCTCGATCGCGCCGACCACGGCTGACAGTTCGCCCCAGCTGTAGTCGCGTCCCTCGAATTCGATTTCCGCCCTCGCCGGGTCCACCGCCATGATCGCGCGCAACTTTTCAGTAATCAGAGCCATCAGAGCGCCACGCCACCCGCTGCTTCTATGACATTGCCCGTAACCCAGCCGGCTTCGTCGCGGCACAGCATCATCACCGCCCCGGCGATGTCGTCCGGCCGGCCCATCCTTCCCATCGGCGTCATGCGCGCGGTATTCTCGTCAAAGCCCTTGCGCGCCCGCAACGCGGCGATGAAATCGGTGTCCACGGCGCCTGGCGCCACCAGATTGCAGGTGATGCCCCGCTTCGCCACGTCCACGGCCGTGGAAAAGGTCAGGCTCTGCAGCGCCCGCTTGCTCATGGCGTAACCGGCGGCGAAGGGCTGGGCGACCTTGCCGGAAATCGAGCCGATGTTGATTATCCGCCCGCCATCCCTGAGCCGGTCAAGAGCCGCCTGCGTAACGAGATAGGGGCCACGGGCGTTGACGGCCATCATTCGGTCGAACAGTTCGGCTGAACCGGCTTTCAGGCTGGCATCCTGCCCCTCGCTGCCGACACCGGCATTGTTGACGAGGATGTCGAGTGACCGGGCGCCTTTGTCCGCGCCACCGAACGCCGCATCGCAGGCCGCGAACATCGTGGCGATGCCATCCGGGGTGGATACGTCAGCCCGAACGGCGACCGCCCTGCCGCCGGCATCGGCGATCTCGGCGACAAGCGCGTCCGCCTCCCCCTGGGCGGCGCGCCATGAAAAGACGACATGCGCCCCTTCCCCGGCCAGCCGCCGCACGATTGCTGCCCCGATGCCGCGCGATCCGCCGGTCACGAGGGCGGTCCTGTTGTCAAGCCATCCCATGGCGGGATTGTGCAGAGATATGTTACCTAGTGCAATAACTGTTTCGAAGGCCGGCTGAGCAGGCGCTCAATCGATCAGCGCCTGAAAGGTCGCGACCAGCCAGGCCCGCGTCTCGGTGCTCATCGCCGTGTCCAGTTCGGGCAGGGGGTAAAGCTCGCGATAGACGGTGAGGCCTGACGCGATCACGGAAAAGCAGGCCGCCTTTTCAGCACCACGCGCATCACCATACCAGCGGGCCAGCGGCTCCAGGAACAGGGCGGCAAGCAGCCGCCCGGTGATGGCCCGCGCCGTCGGGTCGGCGCTGGCCAGCATCATCATCGGCAGGGGGTTGCGTTGCCGGCCGGCCTCGGCCGTCAGCAGCCGCACCACGCCCTCTCCGAAGCGCGCGCGCGGCAGGCCGGTGACGACATCCGCGTTCAGAAGCTCGGCAAGGGCTGCTTCATAGAGCTTCTCCTTCGAGCCGAAATAGCGGCTGACGAGCGCCGGGTTGACGCCCGCCATGGCGGTGATGTCGCGGATTCCGGCAGCGGCATAGCCTTTCGTCGAAAAGGCTTCCTGGGCGGCCGCCAGGATCGCGGCGCGCGTGCGCTCGGCGTTGCGTTGCGTGCGCTCGGCGCTGCGTGCGGGTCGTGGGTCCGAATCTGCCATTGACTAAGCTTGTAATCATCCGTTTACTTATGGACAACCAATCCCGGGAGTGTTGGGGAAATGATTCGATGACGTCTGCCACGCAGGATCGGCCGCGCGCGCCGGTCTACGAGTTCGATTTCTATCTTGAGCCCGCCATCGCACAGGATGTGCACAAGGCCTATTGGGATCTGAAGGAAAAGGCGCCGCCGGTCTTCTGGACCACGGCCAACGGCGGCCACTGGGTGGTCACCACGGCCGACGCGGCGATCGAGGTGCTGCGCCACCCGGACCGTTTCTCCAGCAAGTTTCTGTCCATTCCGCCCAACCCCAACCAGCCTAAGATGATCCCGGAATCGCTCGATCCGCCCGAGCACCGGCCCTATCGGCAGCTTCTGCGCCCCTATTTCGAAAGCAAGGCGATCCGCCCGCTGGAGCCGCGCATCCGCGAATGGGCCGAGCGGCTGATCGACGCCGTGATCGAGGATGGCGAATGCGAATTCGTCGATGCGCTGGGATCGCGCTTCCCGGTTTCGGTGTTCATGGAAATGTTCGGCTTCCCGCTGGACCAGTTCGACACCTTCCGGAACATCGTGGTCGAATATTTCGATGCCCAGGTCGACCAGCAGCGCCGCGAGGCGCTGACCATGCAGATCCTCGGCTCCATCATCCAGCTGATCGAGACGCGCCGGGCCGAGCCGCAGGACGACCTGATCTCGACCCTTCTTCAAACCGATTTCGAAGGCCGCAAGCTGACTCAGGAGGAGCTGATCTCGATCGCCTTCCTGATGTTCCTGGCTGGCCTCGACACGGTGGTGAACGCCCTCAGCTTCGGCATGCGCCACCTCGCGCAGGATGATGCGCTGCGCACGCGCATGATCGAGGACCCCGCCGCCATTCCCGCAATCGTCGAGGAACTGATGCGGCGCTACACCTTCGTTTCGGTGCCGCGCTACATCACGCAGGATACCGAGATCGCCGGCGTCACGGTCTATGCGGGCGATTCCGTCCTCGTGCCGCTCCACATGGTGGGCTGGGACGAAAAGCTGACCAGCTGCCCGGCCGAAGTGCGGCTCGACCGGCCGCACTGCCGGCACGCCGGCTTCGGTTCCGGGGTGCACACCTGCCTCGGCATCCACCTCGCCCGCATGGAAATGGCGATCTTCTACGAACTCTGGGCGCGCAAGATCGGCCACTTCCACCTTGTCGAGAACCAGCCGCTGCGATTCCGCGGCGGTTCGGTCCAGGCGCTCGAAGCGCTCCGGATCGCGTGGGACAGGAAGTAGCACAGGAAACAGCAAGGCCGCATTGACGCGCGCCGGGCGCCGACGCCCGCGCGCACCATCCGAACAGCACAGAATTTGCCGGAGAATCACGAGATGAACGACAGGGTTCCCACAGTCCACCTCCATATAGGCCATGAGAAGCGCACCAGCGGCTCGGGTGGAACCCGCACGCATGTGCACCCCGTCAGCGGCGAGGCGCTGGCCGAAATCCCGCTGGCCGGCCCGGCGGAAGTCGAGGCCGCCGTCGCCAGGGCCGAAGCCGCCCGCGATGGCTGGCGCCGCACCTCGCCGGAAGCGCGCGGCGCGATCCTCTACAGGCTGTCCGAACTGCTGATGGAAAAGCAGGCCGAATTCGCCCGCATGGCAGCGCTTGATGGCGGCACACCGCTGATGCAGGGCGAGCGTGGCGTGGAAACGGCCGCAAGCTGGACCCGCTATTACGCCGGCTGGTGCGACAAGCTCACCGGCGACCTGATGAGCACCTTCGACACGCGCGGCGAGTTTTCCTACTCGGTGCCGGAACCGATCGGCATCGTCGGCATCATCAACACCTGGAACGGCCCGCTGATCGGCATGGGCATGAAGGTCAGCCCGGCGCTGGCGGCCGGCAATTGCGTGATCCTGAAGCCCGCCGAAATCACCCCCTTCGCGCCGGAGCTGTTTGCCGAATGCGCGAAGGAAGCCGGCATCCCCGACGGTGTCCTGTCCGTCCTGCCCGGCACCGGCGCGGCGGGCGAGGCGATTGTCCGCCACCCGCGCGTGCGCAAGATCAGCTTCACCGGCGGCCCGATCACGGCACGCAAGATCCTCGAGGCCGCGGCCGCGCAGATCAAGCCGAGCGTGATGGAACTGGGCGGCAAGTCGGCCAGCCTCGTCTTCCCCGACTGCGACATCGATGCGGCCGCCGAACGGGCTGTCTTCTGGACCATCGGCATCCTTGCAGGCCAGGGCTGCGCCCTTCCCACCCGCCAGCTGGTCCATGCCGACATCTATGATGAATTCGTCGCGAAAATGGTCGAGATCGCCAAGCTGTTCAAAGTTGGCGATCCGATGGAACCGGGCGTGATGGTCGGCCCGGTGATCAGCGCGGCAGCTGTCGAGCGCATCACCGGCATGTTCGACCGCGCCACGGCCGACAATGCCTGCAAGTTCCTGCTGGGCGGCAAGCGCGCCGGCGGCGACCTCGCCAAGGGCAATTTCATCGAGCCGACGATCATGGTGGATGTGAACCCCGATCATGAAATCGCCCAGGTCGAGATCTTCGGCCCGGCGGTCGCGGTGATGAAATTCCACACCGAGGACGAGGCCGTGGCCATCGCCAACAACAGCGAATATGGCCTCGCCGCCTATATCCAGTCCAACGACATCCAGCGTGTCCACCGCATTGCCGAGCGGCTGCATGCCGGCGGCGTCTATGTGAACGGCGGCCTCCAGATCAATTCGCACACGCCCTTCGGCGGGGTCGGCATTTCCGGCTTCGGCAAGGAAGGCGGCAAGGCCGGGATCGACGAATTCCTGCACTACAAGACCGTAACCATCGGGGTCGGCGCGCCGATCTTCCCCAAGTAAGGACAGCAGGCATGGCCGATTTCAACAACGACAGCTTCCGGCTCGACGGCAAGGTGGCGATCGTCACCGGCGCCGGCGGGCGCGGCAATTCCATCGGGCGGGCCTATGCGGTCGCGCTTGCCAACGCCGGCGCCAGCGTCGTCGTCGCCGATCTGAACGGCGATGGCGCAAAGGCGGTTGCCGACGAGATCGTGGCGGCCGGCGGCAAGGCGATTGCCGCCCAGGTGGACATCACCGACACCGCCTCCGTCGAGGCGATGGCGGCTTCTGCCAAGGCGCAGTTCGGCGGCATCGACATCCTCGTCAACAACGCCGCCCTGATGGTGGAAATCGTCGACAAGCCGCTGATGCAGACTGACCGCGCCCGCTTCGACAAGGGCATGGCCGTGAACGTCTGGGGCGCGATCAACTGTGCGCAGGTGGTTGCCCCCTTCATGGCCGAACGCGGCGGCGGCGCCATCGTCAACCAGGTGTCCGCCGGGGCCTATCCGGCGCAATCCTATTATGGCGTCACCAAGATCGCGCTGCACGGGGCGACCACCACGCTGGCGACCGAACTGGGCAGGCAGGGCATCCGCGTGAACGCCATTGGCCCGGGCATGACCAAGACCGATGCCGGCCTTGCGCTGACCCCGGATGACAGCCCGCTGGTGCAGGCGCTTTCCGGAAAGACGCCGATCCAGCTTCGCGACACGCCCGATGCCCTGTGTGGCGCGCTGCTGCTGCTGGTCAGCGATGCCGGTCGCTGGATGACGGGCCAGGTGCTGAACATCGACGGCGGCTGGGTGATGCGGAACTGACCGCGCGCCAGCCAGTCCCGGCAAGACATGCGAAGGGGCGGCGCGGGACTATCCGCGCCGCCCCTTTCACATGCGGGCGATGACAGGGGTGGCTGTCAGTCGTCTTCCTCCAGCGCGAAATCGGCCTTGCCGGAGGCGCATTCGGGGCACACCCAATCCTCGGGCACATCCTCCCACAGCGTGCCCGGCGGGATTCCGTCCTCGGGGCTTCCCAACGCCTCGTCATAGACATGGCCGCAGAAGAAGCAGACGTAACGGCGTGATCCGGGCGTTCGTGTTGCGGGCGCGCTCATTTCACGTCCCACACCAGTTCGAGGCTGGTGATGGTGGCGACGGACCGCGCGCTCACCTTCGGGCTGCTGCCCGGCCGGATCGCGAAATCCGGGATCCGCTTCAGCCATTCCTCGAGGAAGATGCGAAGCTCGGTGCGGGCCAACATGGAGCCGACGCAACGATGCACGCCGCCGCCGAAGGTGGAATTGGCGCCGGGCTTGTCGCGGTTGAAGTCGACCCGCAGCGGCTCGGCGAACTTGTGCTCGTCCAGGCCGTCCATCGGGGTCGGCACCATCACCATGTCCCCGGCCTTCATCATCACGCCGCCCATGGCGACATCGGCCCGAACCTCGCGCGCGAGGATGGCGATGGGGAAACGGCGCAGCAGCTCCTCGTTGGCGTTGGAAATGAGATCGGGGTTCTCGACCAGCTGGCGGCGATGTTCGGGGTGGGTCGCCAGGAACTGGGCATAGAAGCCGAGCGTCGAGGCAACGGTGTCGAGGCCGCCCAGCAGCAGCAGCATCACCATGCCGGTCAGCGTGAAATCATCGATCGGCTTGCCATCGACTTCGGCCGTCGCGATCCTGCTGATCAGGTCGTCGCCGGGATTGGCGCGCCGCTCCATCACCTTGCCGACGCCATAGGCCATGAGCTTGCCGCCGGCCTCGTTGCGCTCGGCCTCGGTCTCGCCGCGCATCACGGTTTCGGAAACACTGGTCAGATAGGGCCGGTCTTCCGCCGGCAGGCCGACGATTTCCATGAAGATTGCGATCGGCAGATGCTGGGCGAACTGGCTTATGAACTCGCAGTGGCCATCCGCCCTGAACCCCTCGATCAGCTCGATCGACAGCGCACGCGCACGTTCGCCCAGCTTGCCGACGGCCTTGGGTGACAGGGCCTGCTGCAGCAGGGCGCGATAGGGCGCATGGGCTGGCGGATCGAGCTGGAGCGGCACCAGCGGCGGGCGTCCGGCGACGTCCTCATCCGTCACCACGATCCGCCGTGACGAGAAATGCTCCGTGTCCGCCAGAACCTTGGCGACATCGGCATGGGTCTTCACGATCCAGTGGCCGCCGTTGCGCGGGGTCCAGAGCACATCGGCGGGGTTCGACAGGAAGATGTCCCGCATGGAGCGCTGATATTCCAGCCCCTCGATCGGGAAAGCGTAGAGATCGAAATCGATGACACGATCTTCGGGCACATGGGCGGGCCTTCCGGCTGGCGGCGATGCAGTCTGGCTGGTCATGAATGTTGCTCCTCTCCTGGCCGCGACGCCCCATCCGGCGGCACCGGCCCTGCTCCCAGAAGTTCGACGATGATGGAAACCATGCGCGCGCCCGGCGACTGGCCCGGATCGCCAAGGCCGAGCTTTTCTTCAGCGATCAGCTGCTGGCTGAAGGACTGCAGCGCCTTGCCGAGCATGTCGGCCGAGACAAGGCTGCCGCCCGCGCGGGCGATGAAGGCCGCGCCAAGCCGGCGCGTGCTGGCGGCCGTGGCGCGGGCGAAATCCCGGTAGCGTTCCGCGAAGGCCGGGTTGCGCAGCGCCTCTATCTGCAATTCGTTCGAGAACAGGAAATCATCGGCGTTGCGGGCAAAGGCGTCGAAGCGCTCGCGCAGCGCCGGCAGCGCCTGATCGAGGGAGCCTGCTTCATCCAGCAGCGCCTCCCACTGGGCGATTTCATCTTCCTGGTGGCGGCCCAGCAGTTCGAGCAGCAGGTCATGCTTGCCCGCGTAATTGGCATAGAAGGCCCCGCGCGAGAATCCGGCGGTTTCGCTGATCCGGTCTATGGAGGCGGCGGCAATGCCGCGCCGTGCAAATTCGGCACGCGCGGCATGCAGGAGACGTTCCCGCGTGCGGGCCTGGCTTTCCTTGCGATTCGAGCGTTGGATACGCATGTGTATCTGAATACAGGAATGTATTCGGGTCGGCAAGACATGGCCCCGTTTCGCACGATGGCGCGATGCGATGGGGGGCGGATGGCCAGTTTCAGAATTGACACTTAGTCAACCAGGTCGCAGGATGAGAAAAAAGGGGAGATTGAAGGCCATGGGCGCCGACATCCTTGGGTATCGTGGAAAACGCGTTGTCGTGATGGGCTGCCATTCTGGCACCGGCGAAGCCTGCGCGCGTGCGCTGGTTGCGCTCGGCGCCGAAGTGCATGGCGCCGATGTCAGGCCTTCGCCGGTTGCGGGCCTTGCCTCCTTCACCACCGTCGACCTGCTCGATGCGGCCAGCATCGCGGCCGGGTTCGAAGCGATCGGCGGCGAAGCCGACGCTATGTTCAACATCTCGGGCCTGCCGCAGACATTCCCGGCCGAGGATGTCGTCACGGTGAATTTCCTGGGCATGCGCCACTGGACGCAGCTGTGGCTGCCGCGCCTGCGCGAAGGCGCCGGAATCGTCACCGTATCGTCTCTGGGCGGCATGAAGCACCTTGCACGGCAGGATCTGATGCAGGAATTCATGGCCAACCCGGACATTGCATCGGGCCGGGCATGGTATCGGGCGAACGCCGAACGCGCGGGTGACCCCTACACGCTGTCGAAGGAAGCCATCAACAGCTGGACCATGCGCGAAGCCCCGGGCCTGATGGCGCGCGGCATCCGCATCAACAGCACCATGCCAAGCCCCATCGACACGCCGATGCTGAAGGATTTCCGTCAGGTGGCGGGCGATGCCGTGCTTGGCGCCTTCGCCAGGGCCAAGGGCCGCTTCTCGACGCCCGAAGAACAGGCGCTGCCGCTCATCCTTCTGAACAGCGATGCAGCCAGCTTCATTTCCGGGGTGTGCCTGCCGGTCGATGCCGGGCTTTCCGGCGGCCTTGCAACAGGCGTTCTGGACCTGCAGGCGATGATCGCCGAAGCCACCGCTGCCTGATGTTCAGGCGGCTGCGCCCAGCATGGCGGCGATGCTGTGGGCAGCGGCAGCCTTGAGCTGCGCATAGCCCAGGCCATCGCCTTCGGCTGTCATCGGGCCGACAGCCGAAAGCCGCTCCAGCAGCATCAGCAGCGTGCCGGCGCAGGATCGGGGCGCCAGCCCGGCCGGAACCCGGCCCGCCGCCTGCGCCCGGGCCACGGCTGCCGTCAGCGCTTCCATCATCGGGCCGGCCGCCTCCATCCGCGCCTGATAGAAACGCATATCGCCTTCTTCGGCAGCCAGGTTGCGCACGCTGAAAATGGTGCGGTTGCGGTTCCAGAGCGCCGTATAGGCCTCGACGAAATCGGCAGCGGCCACGCCAGCGCCGGGCGCCATCCAGTCACGCGCCAGCATCGCTTCCAGTTCGGGCGATGTCTGCGATGCGCCCTGCAGCGCCGCCAGCACCACTTCGGGCACGTCGCGGAAATAGACATAGAAAGTCGCCGGCGAAGTGCTGGCGGCCCGCGCCACATCCATCACCGACACATCGCGCAGCCCCTTGCTGGCCAGCAGCCCGACCGTCGTGTCGATCAGCAGCCTTCGCGTGCGCTCCCCCTTGGAGCCGATCTTCTGCCCGTAATGATTGTAGCCCGCACGGTTTCCCCGCGTGGTGGAGGCCGGGGGCCGTGTCTTCGGGCTGTCAGGCTGTGCACTCATGCTTGCCCCTTTCGACCAATGCTTGCATGAGTGCAAGAAACTGACATAGCGTCAATAGCAGAGAGAGGCGCGGTCCGGGGCCGCCACCGGGAGAGGGATTGCATGGAACAGCTTGCAGGCAGGGTCGCCCTTGTCAGTGGCGCGTCAAAGGGCATGGGACGGCACTTCGTATCGGCCCTCGTGCGCGCCGGCATGCGGGTGGCGGCGCTGGCAAGGCCATCGGCCGAACTTGATACGCTGGCGGCCGAACATGGCGAAGCCGTGCTGGCGATCGGCTGCGATGTTTCCTCCCCCGATGCGGTGAATGCCGCCGTCACGCAGGCGGCGGCCCGTTTCGGCCGGATCGACGTGCTGGTGAACAATGCCGCCATCTTCCAGCCCTTTGCCTTCGAACATGGCAGCGACGCCATCATCCGCCGCCATGTGGATGTGAACATCCTGGGCGTTTCATGGCTGACGCGGGCGGCGATCCCGCACCTCCGGAAATCGCAGGGGCAGGTGATCAGCATCACCAGCGAAAGCGTGCGCATGCCCTTCCCGATGCTTGCCCTTTATGCCGCCACCAAGGCCGCGGTGGAGACGCTGTCGGCGGGCCTGCGCGACGAACTGCGCGAAGACGGAATCCGCGTCGGAATCCTGCGCTCCGGCTCCGTATCGGGGGGCAGCGGCAGCGCCGAATGGCCAGCCGAAGCGCGGGACGCCTTCTTCCGCAAGATCGTCGAGACCGGCCATGCCGCCATGAGCGGAACCCCGGCAACGCCGGCCTCCATGGCCGAGGCGCTTGTCGCCATGCTGTCCTTGCCGCGCGACGTGAGCATCGACCTCGTCGAGGTGCGCGCGTCCCGTTCGGGTGTGCCCGAAGGCGCACGCACCATTGCGGGGAACAGCCGTTGAGCAGCAGCGCAGGCGCCACGCGCCCCATGCCCTGGGCGCTGCTGGCAGCCCTGTGGGTCGCCGAAATGACCAGTTCCTTCGAAAGCGCGATGATCCTCGCCGCGCTCAAGGTGCTGATCGCGCAGTTCGGGGATGCGGCCTCGGTGGGCTGGCTGGTCACGGCCTTTCTCATCGTCGGCGCAGCGGCCTCCGCCGTGGTCGGCCGCCTGGGGGACATTTACGGGCGGCAGCGGGTTCTGCTGATCGTGCTGGTGATCGGCGGCCTCGGCTCGCTGCTGAGCGCGGCGACATCCCGCTACGAACTGGTGCTTGCCGGTCGCATCCTGCAGGGCGTCACCGCCACCATATTGCCGCTGTGCATCGGCCTTGTGCGCGAAAATCTGCCGGAAGACCGGGTGCCGGCCGGAATCGGCCTGATGATTTCCGGCGCCTCCATCGGCACGGCGGCCGGGCTGATCGCGGGCGGCCTCATCGTCGACAATTTCAGCTGGCCCGGCATCTTCCTCGCCAGCGCCTCGCTCTGCCTCATTTCCTTCATCCTCGTGCGCTGGCTGGTGCCGGCCTCGCGCGCACAACCGGGCTCCGCCCCGGTGGACTGGCTTTCGGGCATCGTGTTCGCGCCTGGCGTCACGCTCATCCTTCTCTACATGACAGGCGGCAAGGCATGGGGCTGGGCAAGCCCTGCCGCGCTGGCGCTGCTGGCGGGCGGCATAGTGCTGTGCCTGTGGTGGTGGCGCCGGGCGCTAGCCAGCGCCAACCCGCTGATCGATGTGCGCACCCTGCTGAACCGGCCGATCGCCGTGGTCTCCATCGCCAGCGCGCTCGTCGCCATGGGCACGCTGCAGATCGCGGTCTTCTTTTCGCTGCTCATGCAGGCCCCTGCCTGGACCATCGCCGGCCTCGGCCTCACTGCCACGGCTGCCGGGCTGGTGAAGCTGCCCTCGAACCTCACCTCGGTCCTGGCCGGGCCGCTCAGCGGCTGGCTGACAGGGCGTGGCGGCGGGCGCTTCGCCATGATCATGGGCGGTGTCGTCACCATGGCCGGCTGGGCGATGGTGCTGGTCGATGCCAGCACGGTCACCATCGTCATCGTCGAGCTGATCGTGATTTCCTTCGGCACGACGATGCTGTTCGCCGTTGCGCCCACGATCATCGCGGCATCCGCTCCGCCGGAACGCACCAGCGAGGTCATCGGCATGCTGGGGGTCATCCGCGCCCTGTTCATGGGCGTCGGCTCGCAGGTCGTGACGACGGTGCTGGCGATGGACAGCCTCACCCGCGCGGGGGAAAGCTATCCATCGCCCTTCGCCTACCAGATGGCCGTCGTCACGATCCTTGTCCTGACTGCGGGCGCCACGGCCGTGGCCTTCGCCCTACCGGGGCGGGCACCCGGAAGGAGCGTCACTTCCAGGCCTTGAGGGCGTGCAGCATGCGCTGGAAGTGGCGGGGATGCCAGATGTCCTGGTCCTCGCCCCAGCCGATCTTGCCGTCATAGTCCCAGCGCATCAGCTGGTTGGTGCCATAGCCGGCTTCGCTCATGCGGCTTACGGCGAAGCCCTCGGCGGCCATCTCGCGGCCCAGTTGGTCCACAAGTTCCACCTGCATGTGGCTGCACCAGCCGGTTTCGGGGTTGCGGAAGGCGCGCATGCGGCTCTTCTTGCCGTCGATGCTGCCATAGACGCCATCGCGCAGCAGGTAGCCGCCGTTCATCGGGCTCCAGCCGTCGGCGGTTCCTTCCTGCGAGCGCACGAAGCCCAGGAAGCCGCTTTCGCCATCGGCATGGCCGAAGATGTACTGGATGCGCCCGCGGCCGCGCTCGCGCTCGATCTCGCGCCAGCGGGCGCCGCCCGGCTCGCGCACGCGGTCGAGATCGGTGGCATAGCTCTGCTTGCGGCTCTGGGCATAAGGCCCGCCGCGCGGGCCCCAGGTGCGGTCGCGCACGCTCCAGCAATCAAGGCGGATATCCTCGCCATTGAGGCGCATGCGCCCTTCCACCTTGCCCAGCTGGTCATAGTGGGGCGTGTTGATGAAGGGCGGCTCGCCCGGCTCGAAGCGGCGCGGCGGATGCGCGCCGGTGAAGATGAAATCCAGTGCGAAGTCGCGCTCCGGATCCGCATAGGCCAGGTGATATTTCATCCCCGGCTCCAGCATCTTCAGGCTGTAGCCGCCATTGGGGTAGGTGATGTCGCGCAGGTCCGGATTGTCCGGCATCGGCGCTTCTTCCACCTTCTTGTAATAGGCCATGCGGGCCGGGTCATAGCCATGCCTGTCCCACACGAAGATCCGCCAGGTGACGGTCTTGCGATTTGGGTAATAGGGGGTGTGGATCCAGCCGCCGATACCGCGTTCCGGCACGTTCCAGGACCACCAGTTCGTCTCGGTTTCATAAGGGTCGTCGGACAGCTGGTGATAGCAGTCATCCTCCGGCTTGAAGGCATAGGGGTCCTGATCGTGCGTCGCCATGTCTGTCCTCTTCCTGATTTTTCATCATGGTAAACCAGGTTATATATCTTTCAAGCAAGAACTGCTTGCTCCCGCCCAGCGGAATTGACATTATGTCAATAATGAGGCCCCTGCGGCCGTGTCGGAGATGCCGCCCTTGCAACCCCTGCCCGAACTGACCCCTGAGAACACCGCCTTCTGGACCGGTGGCGAGCGGGGCGAGCTGATGATCGCAATCTGCAATGCCTGCGCAAAAGCCATACACCCGCCCCAGCTTCTGTGCCCGGCCTGCCTCTCGCGGGATGTGGCCGCCCGCGCCATGCCGGGCACCGGCACGGTCTACAGCTTCACCGTGAACCACCAGCCCTGGACACCGGACATGCAGGTGCCCTTCGCGCTTGCCGTGGTGGACGTGGATGGCGCGGACGGCGTCCGCGTGACAGCCCCTGTCGACTGCCCCGACCCGGAAAGCCTGTGCATCGGCCAGCGCATGGCGATCGGCTTCACCCCGGCCGGGGACGTATGGCTGCCGCTGTGGCGCCCGCTTGCCGAAGGAAGCGCACGATGAGCATGGGCAAGGCCGCCATCACCGGCGTCGGCATGTCGGACATCGGGCGCAACACCGGCCGCCCGGCCATTCTGCACCTGGCCGAAGCCGCGGAACGCGCCCTGCGCTGCGCCGGGCTGAGCCGCGACGACATAGACGGAATCGCCACCTATCCGGGCAAGGCCGACAATACGCCCGGCATGTCCCCGCTTGGAACGGGCGAAGTGCGCAACGCCCTTGGCCTGAAGACTCGCTGGCACAGCGCCGTGCCCGATGGCCCGGCGCAGATGGCGCCGATCATGGTGGCGGCCATGGCGGTGATGACCGGCCAGGCCCGCCATGTGCTCTGCTTCCGCGCACTCACCGAAAGCTCGTCGCAGGATGCAACCCGGCGGGCCAGCATTTCCGGGGCCGGCAAGGCGCGCATGGGCGGCTGGCTCAGCTGGCTGGTGCCGGTGGGGGCGATGTCGGCTTCCAACTGGGCCGGCTGGATGGCGACGCGCTATTTCCACGAATTCGGCATGACACGTGAACATCTCGGCATGGTGGCAACGGGCCAGCGCCGCTTTGCCCAGCAGAACCCCACGGCGGTGATACGCAAGCCACTGGAGATGGACGATTATCTGGCCGCGCGCATGATTTCCACGCCGCTTGGCCTGTTCGACTGCGACATCCCCATAGACGGGGCTGCCGTCGTCATCGTCTCCGCGCCGGACGCCGCGCGCGACTGCCGCCTGCCGCCGCTCAGCATCGAGGCCATGGGTTCGGGCCTGCGCTCGCAGGAAACATGGGACCAGCGCGCCGACCTCACCACCATGGGCGCCCATGACGCCGGGGCCGATCTGTGGGCGCGCACGGATTTCAGGCCGGGCGATGTCGATGTGCTGGCGCTCTACGACGGCTTTTCCATCTTCGTGCCCCTGTGGCTGGAAGCGCTTGGCTTCTGTGGCCACGGCGAAGCCAAGGACTTCATCGCCGAAGGCAATATCGGGCCGGGCGGGCGCTTCCCCACCAACACCGGCGGCGGCCAGCTTTCGGGCGGGCGGCTGCACGGCTTCGGCCTGCTGCACGAAGCCTGCCTTCAGCTCTGGGGGCAGGCCGATGGCCGGCAGGTGGAAGACGCCAGAACCGCTGTCTGCGGCATGGGCGGCGGCTTCATCGCCGGGGCGATGCTTCTCAACCGCGCCTGAAGGATCAGCGCCCGAAGACTGGGCGGCCGCCGATGATGGTCGCCCGCACCCGGTCGGCGCAGGGGTCATCCAACACATCGTCAAGCGTGCCGTCCAGCAGGATGAGGTCGGCGGGCTGGCCCTTCTCGATCCTGCCGGCGCAATAGAGCCGCAACGCCGACAGTGCATCGAGCCGCTCGCCTTCACCCAGCAGCGCGCCGCCCGCTGTCCGCCGGTCGCGTGCGGCGCGGATGCCGCGCCACGGATCGACCGAGGCATAGGGCGCATCCGAACCGGCCGCGAGCGCAATGCCCGCCCGCGCGAGGCTGGCGGCGGGGTAGAGCGCGCCCCACTGTTCGGGCGGCACCGTGGCGCGATAGCGTTCGCCACGGTCATGGATGAAGGCGGGGTTGGTCACGACAGCCAGCCCGGCATCGGCAATCACCGGCACGAAGGCGGGCGGGATCATGCCGCCATGCTCGATCCTGTCGCCGCGCCGGGGGCCACCCGCCATGGCGAGCGCGGCAAGATAAAGCGCCAGTTCCGCTTCGGTCACGCAATGGGCGGCGACCGCCCGGCCAAGACGGCGCGCGGCCCCGATCCGCTCGGCCAGCTGTTCAAGCGCGGGCGGGTCGCGCTCGTCGATCAGCAGCTTCAGCGGCCCCAGGCTGTAGCCCGTGCCCGCCAGCAGCGCCTCGCTGCCCATCAGCACCAGCCGCTGCGGCATCGCGCCGGCCAGAATCGCCGCTTCGGCCGGCCCGTTGTGGGCCGTGGCGTCAGTGAGCGCGCATAGCCCCAGCCCCGCAAGCTCGGCGCCAAGCGCGGCCAGATCGGGCAGCGCCTGCGGCAGGGCTGCGCCCAGCCAGCGGTCCTCGCGCCAGAAGCGCCCCGTCGGGCACCCATCGGAATCGCGCTCCGCGCCGGGCGGCAGTGCCATGCCCGCAAGCTGCGCCAAGGCGGCGGAATTGAGCACCCTGAGCGCGCCGGTGCGATCCTGAAGCCGCAGTGGCCGGCCGGGCAGCCAGCGGTCGAGCGTGGCCGCATCCGGCAGGCCGGCAGCGCGTTCGTCATAATCGACCGCGCGCACCCATGGGCCGGGGGGCGCGGCCGCAAGTGCGGCGATGATGGCGCCTTCGTCCAGCAGCCCGGCAAGGCTGACAGACTGCCGCCGCGCCGCCAGCGCGAGGATATGCAGGTGATGATCGTGCAGGCCCGGCAGCAGCAGGCCGCCGCCGCCGTCCAGCTCGGGCGCGCCGCGCGGCAATCGCGGCCCGGCGGCGGCGATGCGCCCGCCCTCCAGCAGCACATCCATCGCCTTGCTGCCCTCCGGCAGCACATCCATCGCCTTGCTGCCCTCCGGCAGCAGATCGGCGGCCGCGCCGCCCCAGGGATGCACATTGCGGATCAGCAGGCGCATGCCAGTTCCCGCGCATAGGCAGCGGCAACCCGCGCCATCGCCATGTCGACAAGGCCGCGCCGCCCGGACAGAACCGTAAGCGCTGCTTCGAGCCCTGTGAGCGGATCGGCCAGCGCATCGCCCAGAAAGTGCGGCGCGCCATCATGCCAGCGCAGCAGGCCGCCGGCAGCCGCGCAATCATCCCCGAAACCAACCCGCCCGGCCCCGTCACCGCTGAAGCCATGCGCCGTGATCGCCACCCAGCCGAGATGCGGAAAGCGCGACGGCTCCAGCCCCAGCCGGGCAAGGGCGGCCGGCCGCGCGCTGGTGACGACCAGATCGGCCCGCGCAAGCTCTTCGGAAAGGGCCATCCGCCCCGCGCCTGTCCGCAGGTCGAGCGGCAGACATGCCTTTCCGGCGTTCAGAAAGGAATCGAGCCGGGGCGAGGATAGGGGCGTGGGATCGGGCCTGCCCAGGCTTTCGATCCGCACCACATGCGCGCCCGCCCGCGCCAGCAGCCCGGCGCACAACGGCCCGGCCCACAGGGCCGACAGGTCCACCACCCGGGCCGGAACCGCATGGCCGACCGGTTCGGCCAGCGGCTGCGGGCGGCTTTCCCCCACCAGCGCCACCGGCATCTGCAATTCCGCCGCCCTGTCGCGGAAGGCGGCCGCTCCGTCCGCCGCGACGACGCGCGCCAGATCGTCCATGCCCTCGCCGTCTCCGCCCGTCAGCACGGGCACGAGCGCCCGGTCTTCTTCCCGCGCAAGGTTGAGCGCCACCCAGCCATCGCGCGCCCGGAGCAGGTGGCAGGCGCCATTGGCCGAAACCCGCCCCGGCGGCTGCGCCGGGCCGGGCATGTCGCGCGCCAGAAGGGCCGAAGGCGACAGCCCCAGCCCGGCCAGACGCGCGGCCAGAAATTCGTGCAGGCGGGCGATCATGGCCGGATTTCGTGCAGCAGGCGCCACGCCAGCGCCGTCGGCGCGCCCAGCCGGAAACCGCCAAGCGCCAGCCACATCAGCCGGTGCCGCCCGATCGCCCGCGCAAGGCTTGCCGTGCCGCCAGCGCCGGGGATGAGGCCCATGGCCAGTTCGGGCAGCTGGATGATGGTGTCGGGCGCGCCGATCCGCCGTGCGGCAGCGGCCGGCACCTCGATGCCCGAACCGATGCACGCGCCATGCAGCATGACCGTCGCCCGCGCGCCCAGCCGGTGCAGCAGCCGCGCCGGGCTGCGCTGGCTGCGCACGGCATGGGCAAGCGCCAGATCGCGCGCCGTGCCGAATTCGGGCAGGTGACCGCCGGTCGAGAAGCATTTGCCCTCGGCGCACAGCAGCAGCGATGGCCGCGTGGGATCGTCGAGGACATTGGCAAGCGCCTCCCACAGGGCGTCGCGCATCGCTGCCGTCATGGCGTTGCGGTTGCCCGGCGAGGACAGGGTGAGCGTCACCCTGTCGCCGGCCCGCTCGTAGCGGACGGCCGGCGCGGCGCTGCCGGCGCCCGGCGCCACAGCGCGCGCGGCCAGCCGGCGGGCGAATTCCCCCCCGCCCAGCAGGGTCGAATAGGCGAGCGATTCGAGATCGAGCGCATCCTCAAAATCCAGCCGCGCGCCGATCCGCAGAACCCGCGCCAGCGTGGCGCTTGCAATGGGCGCCCGCGCCACCGTGGCGCGCACGGCAGCAAGCTGCGCATCGAGACGCGAAGCCGCGACACTGACCCAGGGGGCGGGCGCATCCGGGCATGTGGTGACAAAGGCGTCGAACCAGTCGGGGTCGAGCGGCGGAAGCGTGCCGGCACGATCCACCGCAACCGTCACCGCATGCGGCGGCGGTCCGGCGGGCAATGCCCCGGCGGGCGACGTGTTCGCATCATGCAGCAGCAGCGGCCTTTCCCCCAGGGGGGAAAAGGCCTCACCGCCCAGAACATCATGCCACCCGTCCGCCATGGCCCGGGGTCATCGGCCAATCGCGGGCGTCAGGCAATGGCCCCCTTGGCCTTCAGCGCCTCGATCCGGTCCCAGTCGAGGCCCAGTTCCATCAGGAACATCTCCGTATGCTCGGACGCCTCGGGCGCGCGGCTGTTGGAAACGGGCTGCCTGTTGAACTGCACCGGGTTCGAGACCAGCTTGATCGGCGGGCCGCCATCGGCGCTTTCCACTTCGAAGATCCAGCCATTGGCCTGCACCTGCTCGTCATTCTCGATGTCGGCCGGGGACTGATAGGCCGCCCACTGGCCCTTCATCGTCTTCAGCCGCTGCACCCAGTAGGAAAAGGGTTTCGCCGCAATCGCCTTCTTCACCTCGAGGAAGGCTTCGAGCGAATGTTCCCACAGGCTCTCGATGGTCGAGAAGCGCGGATCGTCGGCGCATCCGGGAATGTCGAGATGGGCGAAGGTGTCGGCAATCAGCGGGGCAGGCGACAGCACCGTCAGGTTGATGAAGCCGCCATCGCTGGTGCGGAACACGCCCATGAAGGGATTGGTGCCCACCACATTCTGGCCCGGCAGCGGGTTGGAAAAGGGGTTGGCCTTCAGCTCCATGCACACGTCGATGCTGCACGCCGTCGCCCAGATGCCCGAAGACAGGAGCGAGACATCAACCTCCGTCGCTTCGCCCGTGCGCTCGCGGTGGAAGAGGGCTGCGGCGATGCCCCCGGCGATGTTCATGCCGCCGATGGTGTCGCCATAGGCCGGCCCCGGCTGGGTCAGCGGCCCTTCCAGTTCCTTCGGCGTCACCAGCAGCGCCGAGCCGCCGCGCGCCCAATAGGCCGTGGAATCAAAGCCGCCCTTGTCGCGTTCCGGCCCCTTTTCCCCGAAGGCCGAACCACGGACATAGATGATGTCCGGGTTGACGGCGCGGATATGCTCCAGGTCGATCTTCAGCTTCTGCCGGGCGGATGGCAGATAGTTGGTCAGGAAGACATCGCAGGTCTTTGCGATCTCGTAGATCAGCGCCTGGCCCTCGGGCGTCGAGATGTCGATGCCGACGCTGCGCTTGCCGCGATTGGGGTGCTGCATCAGCGATGAGCGCTGCGGGTTGATGGCAAGCCGCTGCAATTCCTTGATGCCGCGCTGCGCATCGCCGCGCACCGGGTGCTCGATCTTGATCACATCGGCGCCCCAGTCGGTCAGCACCGCGCCGGCGGCCGGCACGAAGGTGAATTGCGCAACTTCGAGCATGCGCACGCCCTTCATCACATGGGTCATGCCATTTCTCCCTCAAGCTGCATGGAAACTGATCACCTTCTGGTAGGTGAATTCATTGAGGCCTTCCTCGCCATATTCGCGGCCATAGCCCGAACGCTTGATGCCGCCGAAGGGCGCATCCGAAAGCATGGTGCCGGCCCCGCCATTGATGGCGACGCCGCCGGTGCGGATGCGCAAGGCCATTTCATAGGCCCGCCCCGCATCGGCCGACCAGATGGCGCCCGAAAGGCCGAAATCGCTGGCATTGGCCAGCGCGATCGCTTCCTCGTCGTCGTCATAGCCAATCACCGCGCCAATGGGGCCGAACACCTCTTCCTGCGCCAGCCGGCTGTCGTTGCGGACATCGTCGAACAGCGTCGGCTTGTAATAGAAGCCGCGGTCCAGGCCTTCGGGCCGGCGACCGCCCGCCACCAGCCGCGCGCCTTCACCCTGTGCGATGGCGACATACTCTTCCGTCCGCCGGCGGGCCGCCTCGCGAATCAGCGGCCCATAGCCGACCGACGGATCGGCCGGGTTGCCGATCTTCACATGCGCCAGCATGGCGCGCAGCGCCTCGACGAACTGCGGACGGATGGAATTATGGACCAGCATGCGGGTGGTGAGCGCACAGCCCTGGCCGCAATGGGTGGTGAAGCCGCCAAGGCCCGACATGGCGGCCGCCTGCAGATCGGCATCGGGGCGGACGATCAGCGCCGACTTGCCGCCCAGTTCCATCACGATGCGCTTGAGCGTCGGCGCACCCTGCGCCTGGATCATCGCGCCCACCTTGTCGGAACCGGTGAAGTGGACGAGATCGACGCGCGGGTCGCTGGTGAGCAACTGCCCGGCTTCCACATCCCCGGTGACGATGGAGAATATGCCCTTGGGCAGGCCCGCTTCATCGGCGATTTCGCCCAGGATCAGCGCCTCCATGGGGGTGTAGGGCGACGGTTTCAGCACCACGGTGCAGCCAGCCAGAAGCGCCGGCACCACCTTGCCGATATTCAGGAAGAAGGGGAAATTATAGGGCGAGATTGCCGCCACCACGCCCACCGGCTCGCGGACGACGACGCCGGTGCCCAATGTCTTGCCGCCCCGGGCATTGGGCGTCAGCTCGACAGGCAGCGGCGTGACAGCCGGGCGGGCGGCAAGCTCCACCGTGCGGCGGGCATGCTTCATCGGAATGCCATATTGCAGGAAATCCGCCAGCATCCGGGTTGCCCCGGCTTCGGCGACGATCATGTCGATGATTTCGGCGCGGCGCGCCTCGACCGCATCGAGGAAGCGGGTCATCGCCGCCTGCCGCACGGCCATGGGCAGATGCGGCCAGTCGCCCTTGTCGAAGGCGTGGCGGGCGGCGGCGATGGCCGCTTCCACCTGCGCCGCGCTGCCCACCGGGGCTTCGATCAGAAGGCTTTCGTCGGCCGGGTTGATCACCGCCTCGCGGGTGGCGGCGGGGTGCCATTCACCGCCGATGTAGATGCAGTCAGGATGCTTCAGGAAGGCCATGCACGGCTCCTCGGTTGGTGGCGGGAACGTCCCAGACGATGGGCAGGTTGCGGATGGAAAGCAGGCCCGGCGTCACATGCGTATCGGCCCCCGGCTTTACGCGGAAGGTCGGCACACGCTTCAGGAATTCATCGAGCAGGATGCGCAGTTCCCGCCGGGCGAGATGGGCGCCAAGGCACAGGTGAACGCCGCCGACGAAGGTGTAGTGCCGGTTGGCCTGCCGCGCCGGATCGAAGGTGCGCGGATCGCGGAACTGGGCGGGATCGAAATTGCCCGCACTGTTGAGGCAGGTGATGTAGTCGCCGGCCTTCAGGGTCACGCCATCCCAGTCCAGATCCTTCTTCACCAGCCGGAAGGAATTGACCAGCGGCTGGGTGCGGAGGAATTCCTCCACCGCGCTGTTCACCAGATCCGGTTCGTCGCGCAGGCGCTGCTGCAGAGCCTGATCGAGCGCCATGCGGCGGAACATCTGGCTGATGGTGGAGGCCACCGTGTCCAGCCCGCCCAGCCACAGGAACCAGGTCATGCCCATGATCTCGTCTTCGGTCAGCGGCGTGCCGTCGATGCTGCCATTGGCGATGTAGCTGCCCAGCCTGTCATCGGGGTTCGCCTGCTTTTCGGCAACGAAGCCACGCAGATAGGCGATGACCTGGCGCACCGCATCGGCCATGCGGCCATGGTCGCGCGAGTGCAGGATTTCATATTCCCAAGCGAGGAACTGCTCGAACATGGAAAAGGGCAGGCCCATCAGGTCGAGGAAGACCCGGACCGGGAAGATCCGGCCGAAATCAAAGGCAATGTCCACTTCGCCCTTGCCAGCGAAGCCCTCGATCATCCCGACGGCCATGGCGCGGATCTGCGGCTCCATGCGGTTGAGCGAGGCCGGGGTGAAATGGCTGTTCAGGAAGCGGCGGTAGCGACCATGGTCGGGCGGGTCGACGCCCAGAGGGATCGAGGGGAATGTCTCCCCCGCCAGTGCCTGGAACTGCGCCACGCCCTCGGTCGAGAAATGCGCATTGTCCTCATAGACGCGGCGGATGTCCTCATAGTGGGAGACGCACCAGGTGCCGCATGTCTTGTCGCTGAAGGGATAGGGGCTGAACAGCAGGCGCGGGACACCGGGCGCGCGCAGCGCATCGGTTTCGGCATAGGGGTCCAGCCGGTCATTGGGCACATGGCCCATGGCGAAGCGGATGTCGACGACCCGGTCGGCCGGCACATGCGCGGGGGCGGGCACGTCGACCCGCCATTCTTCCATCCCCATGATCGTCAGGCCGACGCGAACATTTTCTGGATGTCACCCGACGTCACCGGCCGGCGCGCCTTGCCGATCGCGTCCATGCTGTCGACCTTCAGCCCGCCGAGGTTGTGGCGGGGCGACACGTCCACATGCTTCCCGAGCTCGCGCAGGTGGCCGACGGTGCAGTTTTCCCGCCCGCCGTTCAGCGCGAAGGCGTCGAAGCTGTATTCGCGCATCGCGTTCAGGTGGGTGATCTTGTCGATCGTCCCGCGCTCCAGCCCGTTCACCGATGCCCACAGATATTCCGGCACATTGGGCCAGACCGTATCGGAATGCGGATAATCGCATTCATAGGCGATCATGTCGGTGTTCATGTAGTCGAGGTTCTTCACCCCGAACTGGTCGTCGATAAAGCAGCAGATGATGTGCCGCTTGAACACGTCGGACGGGCGTTCGCCGCCAAAATCGCTGAACGTCCATTCGTGATGATGTTCATAGGTGAAGTCGGCGCGTTCGAGGAAATAGGGCACCCAGCCGATGCCGCCTTCCGAAAGCGCCATGCGCAGCTTCGGGTAGCGCTTCCAGAAGCTGGCGAAGGTCCAGTCGGCGGCCGAATTGGCGATGGAGATCGGCATGGCCGTGATCCAGGCGTCGATCGGGCTTTCATCCGACGGATGAAGCGCCCTGGCGCCGGTGCCGATGTGGCAGTTGATGACCATTCCGTAATCGGAACAGGCCTTCCAGAAGGGCTCCCAATAGTCATTGTGGATGCTGGGCAGGCCGATGTTGGCCGGATTGTCGGAGAAGGACACGGCATGAACGCCAAGGTCGCTCATCCGCTTCATTTCCTTCAGCGTCGCGTCCATGTCCCACGCCGGCACGAGGCACATGGGAATGAAGCGGCCGGGTGCCGCCGCGCACCATTCCAGCACATGCCAGTCGTTCCAGGCGCGGCAGGCGGCCAGCGCTTCTTCCGGATCCTTCTGCGCCATGCCCACGAAGACGCCACCGGCAAAGCCGGGCATGGTGGGGAAGTTGAGCGAGGCGAGAAGCCCGTTGGCGTTCATGTCATCGACCCGCTTCAGCGGATCATGGGTGCCCTCGCGCAGCTGGGAAAAGGCGCTTGGCTCCATGCCATATTCGCTGCGGGGCCGGCCGACGACGGCGTTGAGGCCGATGGTCGGGATGCGCGCGCCGTTCCACAGCCAGACATCCTTGCCATTGTCGTCGATGATGCGGGGCGCGCGATCCTTCCGGCCTTCGGGATAGTGACGGATGAACGCCTCGGGCGGCTCGATCGCGTGATCGTCCACGCTGATGATGACCATGTCTTCCATCCGCATCGCCTGTCTCCCGCCTGGCCGCTCCCTCGCGGCGCATAATTGATGAAGTGTCAATTTATACGCACAGGACAGGCGCGGCAATCCCCGAATGGCGGTTGTGAGCGGAATTGATGATCAGGACCGGAAAAGCGGCACAGGATGGCAGGCACAGGCGTGCGGCTGCGGACTGCGGACCGCAGTGCAGCGGTCGCAGGTGGGCTTTTCGGACGGGTGGAAAACGGTGAGGAGGCGGCTCAGTCGTCGAGCGAATCGACGATTCGCGCGCCCTCGCCTTCGCTGGTCCAGGTGGTGTTTGCGTTCCTGAGGTGCAGGCGCCAGTGCGCGACGGCTTCCTCCACCTGCCCGCCTTCAATCAGGTTCACCAGCTTGCGGTAGGATTTCAGGCCCACGCGGTGGCTCTTCTGCCGCGATTCCTCGCTGCGGGTGTAGCGGCGCTGGAATTGCCGCTGATGCTTGCTGGCAAGATTGTGCAGCATGCGGCTGAAGAAGGTGATGGTCTTCAGGCCCGTCGCCGCCACGAGGGTCTGGTGGAAAACCTCGACCAGTTCGATGAACTCGTCGTGGCGGCGCTCGTCCAGCAACTGCTCCATCTCGGCCAGAAGCGCGTGCAGCGCCTTCATGCCGGGGCCGCCCCTGTCAGTCGCCAGCCAGCGCACGACACTCGGCTCGATGGCGAGCCTTGCCTGATAGAGATCGGCGATGGTGGTGCCCTGCGATTCCAGCACATAGCCTGCATAGCGGGACACCAGGTCGACCGAGGGCTTGTGGACCTTGGCGCCGGTGCGCGAACCGCGCACCACGCTGATCAGGCCCTCGGCTTCAAGAATGCGGAAGGCTTCGCGCAGGGTGGGCCGCGAAATGCCGAGGCTCTCCATCAGCTGCCCCTCGGGCGGCAGCGTGTCCCCCTCGTTCAGTTCGCCGCGCACGATCTGGGAGCGGATCTTGTCGGCCACGATCTCGCTCGTCTTGGGAACGTGGATGCGCGGTACGGCGGAACCATGATCATCCTTGCCAAGCAACATCACGCACTCCTGAACTTGCAGCTTTCCGACACGGCAGACGTCAGCCGGCACACTTCCCATAGCCATTGTTGATGTTGATGGCCAAGGGGTTCATCCGCCGAAAGAAAGTCCTTCGTTGAGGGTCCAGCGGCCATTGCGCCCGCGCACCCAGCCGCCAGCCGCCGCCGTGCCGCCATCGACCGGCAGGGTGATTCCGGTAATGTAGCCGGCCTGCGACGAGCATAGGAAAACGGCCGCATCGCCGCATTCGCTGTCCACCCCTTCGCGGCCCAGCGGCACGAGGCGGTTCATGGCGTCGATCTCGGCCGGATCGCGCTGGCGCCATTGCGCGGGATCGACCGGACCGGCGCGGTTTCCCTGGTTGCCGGGCGTCACCGTATGATCGGGCGCAAGGCAGTTCACCCGGATGCCATGGCCCGAAAGTTCGAGCGCCATGGATTTGGTGAAGCTGACCATGCCGGCCTTGCAGGCGCCATAGACGGCGAAATTGGGCGCGGCCCGGCTTGCCTCTATAGAGGCCACATTCAGGATCGCCCCGCCACGGCCGCCGCGGATCATGACCAGGGCGGCCGCATGGGTGGCAGCCAGCATCGAGACGAGGTTGATGTCGATGTGCCGCCGCCAGCTTCGCTCGGACTGTTCGAGGAAGGGCCGGCCGGAAACACCACCCACATTGTTCACGAGAATGTCGATGCGCCCGAACGCCCTGTCCGTCGCGGCGATGGCGGCGCGAAGGGCGTCGGTCTCCATGGCGTCGCCGGGCAGGGCCAGCGCCCGCCGCCCGCGTTCGCGCACCCGTGCGGAGGCTTCCTCCACCCGCTCGGGGAAGATGTCGAACAGGGCAATGTCTGCCCCTGCTTCGGCGAGTGAAAGCGCGATGGCGCGGCCGATACCACCGCCGGCGCCCGTCACGAAGGCGACCTGCCCGTCGAGGATGCCCGGCTCAGCCATCGGACAGCCCGATCCCCATGACGGCGCCCGTCACATAGGCTGCATAGTCGCTCAGCAGATATGCCACGAGATTGCCAAGCGCCGGCACGCTTTCGACCGATCCGCTTTCGACCGTCAATATGGCATTCACCCTGTGGCCGTCGCGCGCCCACTCGACGCCCAGCGTCTTGGTCAGATTGCCCAGCCCGCCGGCGGCGGCGGCATGGTCGCTGCCCAGCGCCTGCTCCGGCGCGCCGACGAACAGGATCGCGCCGAAACGACCCGCCGCGCGGTTCTCCTCAACAAAATCGCGGGCCAGAAGAAAGCGCTGGTCAAGCCCGGAATCGAGGGTCGCGCGCCATTCGGCGTGGGTCAGTTCATGCGCCGGCTTCACTGGCGGCGGCGGCGCCACATGCACAAGGCAATCAGCCGGCCCGCTATCCACCAGCCTTGCGCCCCGCGCGCGCAGGGCATCGGCGATCGCGGGCGCTTCGCCCACCATCCGCACGGCCTTGCCATCGAGCCAGCCCATCGCCACCCTGCCCATCTCCACCCTGCTCATCGCCACCCCCACGGGCCTTCGGCCCGTTCGCGTGGCGGCACGAAATCGGGCATCATCAGCCAGTGGCGCAGACTTTCCCCGCCATCCTGCAGGATCACCTGCCCGGTCAGCCCGTCCATCATCGGCGTGCAGGTCATGGCGGACAGCCAGCCGAACTCGTGGATGTCGCCCGTGCGGCCGGCCGGAATCATGTTCTGCAGCGGCTCGATCCCGCCTTCGCGGCGGCCGGCGGTTGCGGTTTCATGCGGGAAGAAACCAGCGGCGATCGCGTTCACGCGGATGCCATGGGGCGCCCAGTCGCGCGCCATCCTCTTCGTCATGGTCGCCTGCGCCGTCTTGGCGGCGGCGGAATGGGCGTCGCCTGGAAAGCCGGTCCAGATATATTGCGCCGAATTGTTGACGATTGCGCCGCCCTCACCGCGCGCGATCAGCCGGCGCGCGAACGCCGCCGAGCAGAGGAAGGTGCCATCGATGGCGATTCGGGTCACCGCATTCCAGGCATTTGCGGATATGCTCTCGGCCAGCGCCTGGAAATTCGCGCCGGCATTGTTGGCAAGAAGCGTCACCGGCCCCAGCACCCGCTCGGCCTCGTCGAAGGCGGCTTCCACCTGATCCGGGTGGCGCACATCGCAGCTGATGGCGTGGGCCTCAGCACCGAGCGCCATGACCTTCTCGACCCCAGCCTGCGCACGCTCGAGCGTGCGGCCGGCAATCGCCACCCGCGCGCCCCCTTGCGCAAAGGCCATGGCCATGGCGAGGCCCATGCCCGAACCGCCTCCCGTCACGAGAACGGTGCGCCCTGCGAAGATGTCCCGGGGATAGGGCGGCGCATCGAAGGCGGGCGGCCTGACGACGCGATGATGGGCAGGAACCGGCATGCAAAACATCTTGCGGAGGGGCTGCAAGCGGGTCAAGACTTAATTAACCAGGTTATATAGCAGGACTGGTCATGGCCGGGGGGAGAACGGCTTGGGAAAGAGCATGGGAGGGAGCATGATGAAAGGCGTGGAATCGGGTGTGACGATAGTGGCCGAGGGTCTGGCCTTCCCCGAAGGCCCGGTGGTGATGGCCGATGGCTCGGTCATTGTCGTGGAACTTGCCGGCGGGCGGATAACCCGCTGCTGGAATGGCCGCACCGAAACCGTCTGCGCCATCGGCGGCGGGCCGAATGGCGCCGCCATCGGCCCCGACGGCGCACTTTACGTGTGCAATGGCGGCGGCCTCGACACGGCGAAGCTGCAGAATGCGCGCGGCCCCGGCCACGAGGGCCGGATCGAGCGCGTGGACCTCTCGACCGGCCGCTTCGAGCGCCTTCACGACAGCTGCGACGGAATCCCGCTGGAAGCCCCGAACGATCTCGTCTTCGATGCCGACGGCCGCATCTGGTTCACCGACCTCGGCAAATATCATGATGGAATCCGCACGGCGAGCGGCCTGTTCACCTGCCTGCCGGATGGCAGTTCGATCAGCGCGATCAACCGACACGCCATGTCCTGCAACGGTGTCGGCCTCTCCCCCGACGGGGATACGATCTATGTCGCCGACACCCATCAGGCGCGCCTCTACCGCTACCGCCGCGCGGTCGCCGAGCAGCGGCCGGACTGGGTGGCGACCGCCCCCGGCCCGGTCGGCTTCGACAGCCTTGCCGTCACCGCATCGGGCAATGTGTGCGTCGCCACGCTCTACCGGGGCGGGATCACCACGGTGACGCCCGCGGGCGAGACAGGCTTCCGACCCTTCGACGCCCCCTTCGATGACCCCTATGTCACCAACATCGCCTTCGGCGGGCCGGACATGCAGGACGCTTACATCACCCTTTCGACCAAAGGGCTTCTGGTGAAGAGCCGCTGGGACGAACCGGGCCTCAGGCTGTATTTCAATGGCTGACCCGGCCGCCGCGCGCGACGCCATCCGCAACTTGCTGGCGCGCTACACCTACAATGGCGATCGCGGCCGCATCGAAGCGCTTGCCGCCTGCTTCGCGCCGGACGGCGTGCTGGAATTCCCCGGCAACCGGGCGGTTGGCCCGGATGCGATCCTGTCTGCGCTGACCGGCGGCACCCCCGGCCCCGGCCCGCGGCCCGGCTTCGTGCGCCACCACATCACCAATCCGCTCATCACGCTGGACGGCGATGCCGCAACCGCACGCAGCTATTTCACCGTCTTCACCGATATCGGGCCGGACCATGCCGGCACCTACACCGACCGGCTGGTGCGCACGGGCGATGCCGGCCTTGGCGAAACGTCAGGCTGGCGCTTCGCCCACCGGCTGGTGCGGATCGACTGGCAATCGCAAGCCTCGCTCTTCCGCCCGATGGCGACCCGCCGGCCAGGCTGAGGGGGCATCAGCCCCAGCCGGCGCCGATCTCCGCAAGGCGGCGGCGCCAGCCATCACCGGGTATCAGGGCCGCGAAGTCCCGCGACAGGCCTGACACCAGCGCCGTGACCGGCTGGCAATCGCCGATCAGGCCGACGCTCTGCCCGGCGCTGTAAATGTCCCTCCAGGGCACGACGCCTTCGGGCATGGGGATTCGGTGGTCCGGCAGCGCAGCCGGGTCGAGGCCGGCTGCCTCGACGGACTGGCGGATCCAGTTGGCGGGCACGCCGTTCATCGCCGCCGAGCGGACGATCGCGTCCATGCCGGCCGCCTCGATCATGGTGCGGTGCGCCTCGGCAACGCCGCTTTCGGGTGTCGCGATGAAGCGGGTACCCATGCAGGCGATATCACCGCCGAGAGCCAGCGCGCCGGCAATGCCATGCGCATCGGCAATGCCCCCGGCCACGATCAATAGCCCGTCCCAGATGCGGCGGACAGCGGGGACGAAGCTCATGGGCGTGAGGTTGCCGGTGTGCCCGCCCGCGCCGGCGCAGGTCAGCATCAGGCCATCGACGCCGGCCGCGATCGCCTTTTCGGCGTGGCGCATGGTTGTCACGTCCTGGATGATGCGGCCGCCCCAGCCATGGACGACCTCGACAAGGCGCGAGGGGTCGCCGATGCTCGACAGCACCAGCGGCACGCGGTGCGCGGCCAGCAGTTCCAGCTTTTCCGCGCCAGCCGGCTCGGTGGCGATCCGCGACGGCAGGTTCACGATGGCCGGCGCGCGCCTTGGCGTGGACAGGGCGTCGAGATAGGCGCGAAAGGCAGGCATATCCGTGTAGGTGCCGCCCTGCCAGCCGCCGATGACCCCGGCCTCGCAGCATGCCTTTGCAAGCGGCACCGACGAGGCAAGGCTCATCGGCGCGCACATCAGGGGCAGTTCCAGCCTGTCGAACATCGCGGATATCTCCCCTGACCTCTGTCCGGACATCTTCCCGGCCGGGCTGTTGCGGGATCGCGCCCTCAGGCGGCCAGCATCGCCTTTACCGCGCGGCGCAGCAGCTTGCCCATCTCGTTATAGGGAAGGGTTGCGGCATAGATGATCCTGTCCGGCACGCGGCTGGACCGCAGGCGGCTTCGGATCAGTTCCTTCAGCTCGTCCTCGCCGGGCCGCTCGAAGCCGCCGCGCACCACCACGGCAATGCCCACGGCCTCGCCCCATTCGAGCGACGGCACGGCAACGGCGGCGGCATCCGCGATTGCCGGGTGGGTCAGGAGAACATCCTCGATCTCGCCGGGCGAGATATTCTCGCCGCCGCGCACGATGACATCATCGGCCCGGCCTGAAAGGAAGAGATAGCCCTCGGAATCGAGATAGCCGGCGTCGCGCGTGGGGAACCAGCCCTCGGCGTCGAGGGCGCTGCGCTCGCGATACTGGCCGGAAACCTGATCGCCGCGCACATAGATCTCGCCCGCCTCGCCGACAGGAAGCACCCGGCCCGCCTCGTCGCGGATTTCCAGCTCGATCGTCGGCAATGGCTTGCCGACAGACGCCAGACGAGCCTGTTCGGCGGGATTGGCCGAGGCATGGGCCCGGCGGTGATCCTCAGGCCCCAGAAGCGCGATGGTCGAGCTGGTTTCGGTAAGGCCATAGGCATTGGTGAAGCCCGTGTCCGGGAACAGCTCCAGCGCCCGGCGGATCAGTTCGAGCGGCATCTTGCCGCCGCCATAGGCAATGGCCTTCAGCGAGGCGACATCGGCCTGCACGCCCTTGTCCATCGCGTGGATGATGCGGCCCAGCATGGTCGGCACGACAAAGGCGTTGCTGACTTTCTCGGCGTCCACCAGCTTCAGCCAGTCCTCCGGCGCGAAGGCAGGCAGCAGGACGATCCGCCGCTGGGCATAGATGGACGACGCGAGCGCCGCGATTCCGGCGATGTGATAGGGCGGCACCGACACCAGCGTCGCCTCGCATTCGTCGGCGCAGGCGAAATCCACCGTGCCGAGGATATAGGACACGAGGTTGGAATGGTTGAGGATCGCCGCCTTGGGCGCGGCGGTCGTGCCGCTGGTGAACAGCTGGATGGCGACGCCCTCGCCGGAGTCATATTCGCAGTCGCCGCAGGGCACGGCCTCGATCGCGGCGAGGGTGAATTCCGAGCGCGGATAAAGCGTGTGCCCGCCATCCGGGGACAGGCGCTGCGCCCGTTCGGAATCGCCCACCAGAAGCGCCGGGGCGATGCGGCCGAGCAGGGCGCCGAGATCGGCATCGGCGAGGCGGTAGTTGAGCGGGCAGTAGGGCACGCCCGCCAGCGCCGCGCCGAACAGCGCAATGACGGCCGCCTCGCTCGATTCATCGAGCAGCGCGACATGGGTGGCGCCGCTGGCGCGGATCAGTTCGCAGGCGCCGCGGGCGGCCTGGTCCAACTCGCCATAGGTCCAGCGCTTGCCGTCGCAGACGATACCGACACGATCCGGCGCGGCCTGCGCCGCCATTTCGAGAAGCAGGGCGATGTTCATGGCGCGCGATCAGTCCGATGCGGGAAGCGGCTTGGCTTCCTTCAGCTGCAGCGCCACGCCATCGAGGGCGAGCGTGCCCTTGCCCGGCTTCACGCACAGCAGTTCGACGGTGCCGGCCGCATCGACATAGCGCTTGCCCATCACCGAGCCGGAATCGAGGCCAGCCGCCGGCACGCCATCGCCCGCCGCAGTCTCGGCCATGGGCTGGCCGCCGCATTCGATCTGCCCGCCGCCACAGCGGATGACGACCACTTCGGTCGTGCAGGCGGCACTTTTCAGTCGGGTTCCCGGTTTCATGCTCTTGCTCCCAATCTATCCTGATCTACCATCCGGCCAGCCCGGCCGCGCGGGCGCGATGGCTGGCCGGGCTGCCCAGCCAGGCGCGGTTGTGCACCGACCGGCGGAACCAGTAGTTCAGGCCATATTCCCATGTGTAGCCGATACCGCCATGCGCCGCGATGGCGGCACGGGTGGTGCGTGTAAAGACTTCGCACAGATGCGCCTTGGCCATGGCGGCAGCGCGCGGCGCATCCGGCAGGCCCGCATCCCAGGCATAGGCGGCATACCAGACAAGCGCGCGCGCCGGCTCCACATCAAGCGCCATGTGGGCAAGCTGGTGCTTCAGCCCCTGGAAGCGCCCGATGGGCTGCCCGAACTGTTCGCGTGTCTTCGCATAATCCACCGACAGGTCGGTGCAATGCTGCGCCCCGCCCAGCGAATCGGCAGCAACGAGCACGAGCGCCGCATCGCGCAGCTTCGCCGCCCAGGGATCATCGGCCGCGAACAGCGCATGCGAGCGGGCGGCGCTAAAGCGCACGCGGGAAACCGGGCGGCTGCGGTCGGTGGAGCGCAGCGGCGCGATGTCCACGCCCTCGCCCGCCTCGACCAGCCGCAGCCCGCCCTGCCCGTCATCGGCCAGGAACAGCTGCGCGCCGCGCGCGCAGGAAACGAGATCGCCATCCAGCGCCAGCGCCACGGGCCTGTCACCACTGGCGACAGCGGGCAGCAGCGCCCGGGCATCGGCATTGCCGGTCTTCGACAGGGCGATGGCGGCAATGATCTGGCCGATCAGCGGCCCGGGGGCGGCGGCCTCGCCCGCCACTTCGCACACAAGGGCTGCTTCCAGCAGGCCAAGCCCGGCGCCGCCCTCGGCTTCCGGCAGGGCAAGCCCGCCGACGCCAAGCGCCATCAGCGCCTGCCAGCTTTCCGGGTCATGGTCGGCCTCGCCATCGGCAAAACCGTGCAGGCGCTCCATGCCCCAGCAACCGGCCAGCGTGCCGCGCACCGCATCCTGGATCGCGACCTGCTCGGAAGAAAGATGGAAGCGCATGCTCAGTTCCCTCCGCGCGCATCGAGATCGAGGGCAAGGTCGCGCGGCAGGCCGAGGCCGCGTTCGCCGATGATGTTGCGCTGGATGTTGCTGGCGCCGCCGGCGATCGAATTGCCAAGGCTGCCCATGATCTGGTCGAGCCACTTGCTGGGGCCGCGCGGCCCGCGCGGGCCACGGCCGCCGGCGCCTTCCGGCTCGATCATGCCCTGTTCGCCGATCAGCTCCTGCGCCAGCAGGGCGATGTCATGGCCGATCTCGGTGACGAGCAGCTTCATCATCAGCTGCACCTGGCCGGGGTCTTCGCCGGCGGCGGCGCAGGAAAAAAGACGGAAGCTGGAATAGCGGTGCGACAGCACGCGCCCCTCGATCTCGGCGAGGCGGTCGCGCACCAACGGGTCGCCGATGCGCCCCATCTCGCGGGCAAGATCGACCAGCTTGGCGAAATGGCCGCCCAGGCTGTCGGCGCTACCGATGCTGGCGCGCTCATGCTTCAGCGTCGTGCGGCTGACCTGCCAGCCCTCGCCGCGCCCGCCCACCTGCCAGTCGACCGGGGTTTCGGCATTGTCGAAGAAGAATTCGCAGAAGGTGTGCGCGCCCTGCTCGCCCGTCATCTGGCGGATCGGCCGGCGGGTCACGCCGGGCTGGTCCAGATCGAGCAGCAGATAGGTGATGCCCGCATGCTTGGGCGCGTCCGGCTCGGTGCGGACCAGCATGAACATGTGCGTCGCCTGCATGCCCATGCTCGTCCAGATCTTCTGGCCGTTGATGATCCACTTCGCGCCGTCGGCCGACAGTTCGGCTTTCGTGCGCACGCTGGCGAGGTCGCTGCCGGAGCCGGGCTCGGAATAGCCCTGACCCCAGACATAGTCGCCCTCGATCGTCTTGCGGATGAACAGGTCGCGCTGGGCGTCGCTGCCCTTTTCCAGCAGCGTCGGCACGGTCATGGTCACGCCAAGGCCGGGCACTTCCATCGGCGCACGGACGCGGGCGAATTCCTCGCGGATCACCTGGGCGTGAATCACGTCGACCGGCTGTTCCGAGCCGCCATAGCGCCGGGGCACCGAGCGGTAGAGATAGCCCCGATCAGTCGCCGCGCGGCGGAAATCACGAACAAAGGCCCTGAGCGCGTCGCCACGGCGCTCTTCGGGGCGCCAGGCTTCGCCAAGGAAGGCGCGCACGTCCTTGCGGAAGCTTTCCGCCTCGGATCCGTAACTCAAGTCCATTGACAAAACCTCCCGGCCGAAGTGCTTGCACCCGCGAGGCCCTATGGCCTACTTGTATCACTAGGTCAAACATCTAGGGGGAGAAAAAAGCATATGACCGAAGCGCCGAACCAGCCGCCCGGACACCCGTGGCCCCCCCGTTATTACGAGCGCGCGGACGCGCTTTTCCTGCCCACCGGCCTTGCCCGCAGCCCATGGGACCCGAAGGCGATCGCCGGCGGCCCGGTGAGCGCCCTGCTGGCGACCGGCGCGGAAGACAGGGAACTCGACGACCATTTCGAAATCGCGCGCTTCCAGGTCGACATCTTCGGCAAGGTGCCGCACCAGCCGCTGCACATGATGCGCGAGGCGCTGCGCGACGGCCGGCAGACCAAGCTGCACCGGATCACGATGCTGGCCGATGGCAAGCCCGTGGCGCAGGCCCATGTGCTGCGCGTGCGGCGGCTGGAAACGCCCGTGTTCCCGGTGCCGCATGATTATCCGGCCCCGCATTCCGTGCCCGAACATGATGCGCCGCGCGGCGCGCGCATGGGCGGCGCCATCACCCTGCGCCGTGTGCTGGGCGGGCCGGGCATTCCGGGCCGCGGCATTTCCTGGCTTTCGACCGTGGGCGAAGTGGTCGGCGGGGAAACGCCCTCCAACTTCGTGAAGGCCTGCCTGTTCGCGGATTTCGGCAATGGCTTCGGCAATGCGACGGATGCCGGCCAATGGAGCTACGCCAATCTCGACATCACCATCCAGTTCCTGCGCATGCCTGTTGGCGACTGGTTCCTGCTGGATGCCGAAACGCACATGGCCGGCAATGGCCATGGCACGGCGCGCAACATCTTCGCCGACGAACAGGGCGTCTATGCACGCGGCTTCCAGACCATCTTCGTGGCGCCGGGCCATCTTTCGGTGCAGGTGCCGCCACGCTGAGCCGGCGGGCGCAGGCGCCCGATGCGATACGGGCCGGAGGGCGTTTCCAGCCCCCCGACCCGCGCGCAAGGTCAGGCAAATGGGCTCAGCCCTTGTTCCGGTTCGCCTCCCGCCAGATCATGGCGGTCGCCTGGGTGGACAGGGTCATGTTCAGCGTTTCCGCATCGAGGGCGGCCTCGAAGGCCCAGTCCTCGGCATTGTTCAGGTTCTGCTTCATGTAGCGATAGCCCATGCGCGGGCCATCGGCGAGGCGGTGCGCCGCCTTCAGCGTCTCGTCCCGCAGCTGCGCGTCATCGAACAGGCGGGTGTAGAGGCCCCTGGCGAAGGCTTCCTCGGCTGTCAGCTTTTCGCCCATCAGGAACAGCTCGCGCGCGACGCCGGTGCCCACGATGCGGGTCCAGAACCAGGTGGAGCCGAAATCTCCGCCGCCGCCGATCCGGTCGAAGGCGGTGAGGAAGCTGGCAGAGCGGCCGGCGAAGCGCAGGTCGCAAGCGCCCGCGATTCCGATTCCGGCGCCCGCCACGGGACCGTTCACCATGGCGATGGTGGGCTTGCCCATTTCATGCAGCAGGCGCGGCGTTTCCATGAAGGCGCGCAGCCGCGCATAGCCCTGCTCGGTGCGGCTGCCCGATTCGGTGTTGGCGACAGTCACGGACTTGTCCGCGTCTCCGGCCTTCAGGTCGCCCCCGGCGCAGAAGCCGCGCCCGGCGCCGGTGACCACCACGCAGCCGACGGATGCATCGCGCGCCGCATCGGCGCAGGCATCGGCCAGCGGCGCCATGATGGAGCCGACCAGCGCGTTCAGCCGGTCGGGCCTGTTGAGGGTGATGATCCTGACACCACCCTCGTTCTCGACAATCACTTCATCGGACATCTGCGATCATTCCCCGCCAAGTTCCCAGTGCCGGGCCATCATGCGTGCGGCCGTCTCGGCCAGATCGGCCGGCACTTCCGGGTAGAGCGGCAGCGGCCTTTCCTTGCCCGGCAGGGCGATGACGGCGGTTGCCCGCACCGATTCCTCGCCGCGCTGGTTGGTGAAGGACACCGCCACGTCGACCAGGTTCTGCCCGTTTTCGACGCGCTTGCCCACCACCTTGCCGGTGACGCGCTGGACATCGCCCATATAGTTGAACTTGCGGATCTCGTCATGGACATGGACGATGACGCCGTCGTCGCCGGCCCAGTCGTTCAGATACTGCCACAGATAGTTTTCGCGCATCACGCCATAGTCATAGGCCATGGGGTTGCCGATGGCCTGCGCCCAGACCGGATCCCAGTGCAGCCGCTGCGCGACATCGGGGATGCCATGCTCGTTCTTCACATAAAAGGCGGGGATGCGCTGGCGGTTCTTGTGCGCGCGGCGGTTGGACGTGGGCGCATAGGGGGTGAAACCATAGCCGCCGGCGTGGAAGCAGATCACGTCGGTCACGGTCAGCGGGCCCTTGGCCTGCAGGCCGAGGCTGTCGCCTTCCTTCACATCCTCGAACCAGCGCTTCTGCGGGCCCTGCACCGCCTCGTTGGCGTAGATGCTCTCGATCTCCTGCCATTCCGCGTCGGTGTAGGTGGCCGGCTCGATGGCGGAATATTTGCCCTTCTTGGCTGCCGTCTTGCGCTCGGTCAGCACGCGCAGCAGGTCATAGGTGGCGACCACCTCGGCGCGCTGGTTCACCTTCACGTTGCGGCTGGTGATGATCACCGATCGGCCGGCGAATTCCGACTTCTTCACCTCGCAGGTAAGGTCGCCGCCATAGCTGTAGATGGTGTCGCCCGGGCGCACGGGGCGGTAGAAGTTCCAGGTCGAGCCGGAGACGAAGACGTGGATGCCCTTGAACAGGCTCTTGCGCAGGGCCCTGACTTCATCGGGAACCGGGTCGCCCTTCATCGGCCTGTTGATCTGGCCGACCATCATGCCCGGCGCGATCACACCGCCCCAGCGCGTCCTGCGGGCATAGGCGGGGTCGCAGAACAGGGGGTTGTCGTCACCGCAGCCATAGGCCCAGTTGCGGATCGAATCCTCGGATGCCGTCTGGACATATTCGGCGGCCTTGCCTGGCTGCCAGTAGCCGATCAGCTTGCGCTGGCGCTCGATGTCGCTGTCCTGGATTTCATAGGCGACAGCCTTCTGCCACTCTTCGCTTTGCTTGATATCGTCTTTCGATGCAGCCACGGCACATGCTCCTTGATCCGAGTTGTATAACTAGGTAATAAAAGCTACTCCATCAGGCAAGGAATTTCAGAATGACCGAAGTGAGGCGGATCAGTGATGCGCTGAGGCTGCGCGCCGTGCACCAGCGTGACGAGATTGCCCACGACGACACACGTCGCCAGATCACCTACGCCCAGTGGGACCGCGAGGCCGATGAAATCGGCGGCGGGCTTGCGGCCGCCGGCCTGAAGCCCGGCGACCGGGTGTTCCTGCCGATCAGCAATGCCCATGGCGTGGAAATGGCCATCGCCGTCTTCGCCGTGTTTCGCGCAGGCGGCATCGCCTGCCCGATCAACACCCGCCTGAGCCCCAAGGAAATCACGGATTTCGCCGCGCTGACCACCCCGCGCTGGTGCATCACCGATGTGCCCGATGTGGTGAAGGACCTGAAGCTCGATGGCAACTGGAGGGTCGATGCCATGCCGCGCGATATCGCGGCCCTGCCCGACCAGGACAGCCTCGACCCCGAGGCCGATGCCGAAATCCTCGGCACCAGCGGCACCACCGGCAAGATCAAGGGCGTGGTCGTGACCCACCCCGATCTCGTTCGCGGCGTGACGGGCACCAACCTCGACCGCTCGCGCTCCACCCTCAGCGCCCTGCCGCTCACCGGCTCAGGCGGGAACCTCGGCATTGTCATGCTGCCGGCCCGCGGCGGCGCAACCGCCATCACCCAGCCGAAGTTCGACCCCAGGGGGTTCCTTGAGCTGGTGAAGGAAAAGAAGCCCGATCTCGTCTACCTCGTGCCGTCCATGCTGCGGCTGATCCTCGATCACCCGGATGTGGCGAACCATGATTTCGAAGGCGTGAAATATCTGATGACGGGCACGGCGCCGCTGCCGCTCGATTCGGTGAAGCGCGCGATGGAACTCTGGCCCCATGTCAGGATCCGCAACAGCTACGGCATGTCGGAAGGTGGCGTGGGGGTCGGCACCAGCAGCCGCGAACAGGTGCTGAAGCCCGGCTGCGTCGGCAAGCTGCCGCCCAACATGCAGATCCGCGACGAGACCGGCACCGTCATCACGGAACCGGGCGTCGTCGGCGAAATCTATGGCTGGCAGAAGCACCCGCGCCGCTACTGGAACGACCCGGAGGCGACCGAGGCGAGCTTCATCGGCGGATGGACCAAAACCGGCGACCTCGGCTATGTCGACGCGGATGGCGACCTCATCCTCGCCGGCCGCTCGAAGGAACTGATCATCCGCGGCGGCTACAACATCACGCCGCTGGAAATCGAAACGGTCCTTCACCTGCACCCGTCGGTGCAGCAGGCGGCTGTCGTCGGTGTGGATCACGAGGTGCTGGGCGAGGATATCGCCGCCGCCGTAACGCTGCGGCCGGGCCAGCAGGCCAATGCCGAAGAGATCCTCGCCTTCTGCCGCCAGCACCTGGCCGACAACAAGGTGCCGCGCACGCTTCTGGTGCTGGACGACATGCCGCTGAACCCCAATGGCAAGATCCTGAAGAAGGAACTGAAGCCCGTGCTGCAGCAGGCAGCGGACGCCAAGCGCGCGGCCAGCCGCAAGACCGCCTGAATCAGACCATCTGAATCAGGCCATCTGAATCAGGGCGCGCCCCGGACATGAAAAAAGGGAGGCGACGATCGGCGTCGCCTCCCTTTCCTGTTTGCGCTGCAGCGCCCTAGCGCAGCTGCTCGAAGGGGATGTCCTTGTCCATGCGGACTTCGCCCGGCATGCCGAGGACGCGCTCTGCAATCTGGTTGCGCAGCACTTCATCCGCACCGCCCGCGATCCGCATCACGGTCGAATAGATATAGTCATATTGCAGGTCCGGCGTGACCCTGTCGGACGGGTCGGCGGCGATCGAATCCGGGCCGCGCAATTCCATGCCCAGGCCCAGCACGCGCTGCTGCCGCCCGGCATAGGCAAGCTTGATCATCGCCGCGAGGGCGCCCGGGTTCTCGCCCTTGGACACCATGGTGCGCAGCCGGGCCTGGAAGAAGCGTTCGCCCTGTTCCTCGGCCAGCGCCTCGGCCAGCTGCTGGCGGATGGCGCTGTCGTCCAGCATGGTGCCGCCATGGTCACCCGGGGTTTCGCCGGCAAGCGCCAGCAGCGGCTCGACCCCGCTGCGGTGCGCGCCGGAGCCGAGGCGTTCGCCCATCAGCACCGTCATGCAGCAGGCCCAGCCTTCGCCGATGGCGCCGATGCGGTTGGCATCGGGAATGCGGACATCGGTGAGGAAGGTCTCGTTGAATTCGCTCATGCCCGAGATCTGGCGGATCGGCCTCGTCTCGATTCCCGGCGTCTTCATGTCGACGAGGAAGAAGGTCAGTCCCTTGTGCTTGGGCACGCCCGGGTCGGTACGGACGACGAGGATGCCCCAGTCCGTCAGGTGCGCCCAGCTCGACCAGACCTTCTGGCCATTGACGAGCCAGTCGCCCGAGCCGTCATCGGCGCGAACGGCGCGCGTCCGCAGCGCGGCAAGGTCGGAGCCTGCGGCCGGTTCGGAGAAGAGCTGGCACCAGGTGATGTCGCCCTTCAGCGTCGGCTCGATGAACCGGGCCCGCTGCGCATCCGTTCCATGCTTCGCGATGACGGGAAGCGCCATGCCGGTGCCGATCGAGGTGAATGGCCCCTTGGGCAGGCGGTATCTGCCCTCTTCCTCGGCGAAGATCACCGCTTCGATTCCGGTAAGACCACCGCCGCCCAGAGCCTTGGGGAAGGTGAGCCCGGCCCAGCCGCCATCGAAGAGCGCCCGCATCCAGGCGCGCCCGCGATCGGCTTCCTCGGTATCGGGGATCTTCACGCCGGCTGGCAGTTCATGGGCCGGCGCATTGGCGGCGAGCCAGGCCTTGGCCCGGGCGCGGAATTCGGCTTCCTGCGGAGAGTCCTTGAAATCCATGTCAGGCTGCTTTCCCTTGCTGGCCCGGCTGGGCGTTCACCAGGCGATCCGCCCAGGTGCGGCGGTTGCCGAGGTTCACGGCAAGCACGCGTTCGCGCCGGTAATAGAAATGGCAATTGGCCTCGAAGGTGTAGCCGATGCCGCCATGCACCTGCAGGTTCTCGCGCGCGCCCATCTCGAAGGCCTTGATGGCAGTGAGGCGCGCGGCCGCGGCGGCAGACGGCAGGTCGTCCGGCGAATCCGAAGCCGCCCAGCCGCCGAAATAGGCGTTGGACTTGGCAAGCTCGATCGCCACGGCGACATCGGCCAGCTTGTGCTTGATCGCCTGGTAGCTGGCCAGCGGCCGGCCGAACATCTGGCGCTCCATCACATAGTCGCGCCCCATCTTCAGGCAGGCCTCGGCGGCGCCCACGGCCTCGAACGCGGCCTGCACCGCCGCCCGGTCGAGCAGCGTCTCGATGCGGCCGGCGCCCGGCATCGGCTCTGCCACGGCATTGTCGAAATCGAGCCGGTAATGCGGGCGGAGCTGGTCGAAGCTGTCGAGCTTCGTACGGCGCACGCCGGGCTGGTCGAGCCGGACGAGGGCCAGGCCGTCACCCACCTGCACGACGGCAATGGAGGCGACGCCGGCATCGGCGACGGGGGATTTGAAGCCCGAAAGCCGGCCAGCCGAAAGGCTGGCGCCCTTGCCGAGCACGGGGCCCGGCCCTTCCGCGCTGGCGAAACAGGCCACCACCTCACCGCTGGCAAGGCGCGGCAGCCATTCGGCCTTCTGCGCCTCGCTTCCGGCAAGCCGGATCGCATCGGCCGCCAGCACGATGGCGGAAAAGAAGGGAACGGCGGCATTGGCGCGGCCCAGTTCCTGGGAAATCACGCCCAGGTCCAGTTCCGACAGGCCGAGTCCGCCATGCGCCTCGGGGATGTTCGCGCCAAGGAAACCCATGGCGGCAAGCTCGCGCCAGAGCGGCTCGTCCCATTCGGCGCCGCTGTCGATCAGCTTGCGCAGATGATCAAAGGGCGTGCGCCCGGCCAGCAGGCCGCGGGCCTGCTCGGCCAGCATCTTCTGTTCGTCTGAAAGGTCGAAATCCATGGTGTCAGCCCGTCACATCTTCATACCAGGTGGTGGCCAGCGCGCCCATCGCGTCGGCCATGATCCAGGTCTCCCGAACCACGCGGTTGTGGCACAGCGCCAGCGCGTCCCCGAAGGAAATGGCGCCCGAGGCGATGGCCCCGGCCAGCGCCACCCGTGCCCCGGCGAGGGTGTCAGGGGCAGCGGGAAGCTTCGCGCGGATCTCGGCCAGTTCGGCGGCGTCGAAGGCCGCGCCATGGCTTGCGCGGCGGCGCCAGAACTTCACCAGCCGCGCCAGCTCCTTGGCCTTGGCGGCGGCGCGCTGGTTTCCGGCGGCCGGCACGATGTCGGTCTTCAGATCCTCGAGCGCGGTCTCGTAGAAACGATCGGTCCAGTCGGGCGCGCAATCGGCCAGGACCGGATCGGTGACCGGGGTTCCCGAAAGCTCGGCAACGGAGCGGACCATCACCCGGCGGTGCATGGTGCCGAACATCAGCGCCGTGCCCGTCGCGCCAACCCGCGCCCCTTCGGCGCTGGCGGTCGCGGCGCTGGGCACGGAAAAGCTGAGCTGGAAATAGAGACGGTGGAACTTCACCCGGTCGAGCTCGACAGGCGTGCCGCTTGCAGCCTCATAGGCGGCAAACACATCGGCCATCGGCACGAAGGGCTGGATGAGGCTGCGGACCCAGATCTGGGCGAGATCCTCCATCGGATCGCCCATGTGGGTCAGCTCCCAGTCGACAAGCGCTGTCACGCCTTTGTCGTCATAAAGGAAATTGCCGGGGCCGGCATCGCCGTGGAGCACGACCGAGCCGCCCCTGTCCTCGGGCACATTGGCGGCGAGCCATGCGAGGCAGAGCTGCAGGATCGGGTCCGCGCCGGCCTTCAGATTGCCAGCCTGCCAGCGGGCGATGTTCTCGCGGATGCGGACCGAGGGCGGAACCCCGGCATCGCCAAGCGGTGCAAGCGCCGGGTGCCTTGCATCGACGCGGTGAAGGGCCGCAAGCTGGCCGATGAAATCCCGCGCCAGCGCCTGCTTGTCCTCGGCCTGGGGGAAACGGTCGTTGCCGGATACGAAGCGGCTGAGAAGGGCGAGGTGCGAGGGAAAGGCCGCGACCAGCGGCGCCACCTTCACGCCGGCATCGGCCAGCGGGCCGGACAGGGCCGCGAGAATCGCCGTCTCGCGCTCGAAATAGGGCATTCGCGAAGGATCGCCGGCACGACTGTCCCAGGCGAGATAGCAATGCTGTTCACGGCCTTCGGAATCGCGCAGAACAACCTCGGCGCCCTGCCGTGACGCGCCACCGCCGCCGCGCGCGCGCTCCGTTGCAATGACAGAGCCGGTGGCCTCCTCTATCTCCTGTCGCAGACGCGCAGGGATTGCGCTTGCCATCAACTGCCCCTCTTATATAACTAGGTTACACTGCACATACACACATGGCCCGGAGCGAAGTCAAGCATGAGCTACGAAACCATCCTGTTCGACGTGGCCGATCATGTCGCCACCATAACCCTCAACCGGCCGGAAGCCATGAACAGCTTCAACAGGCAGATGATGGAGGATTTCGAGCGTGCCTGGCACGAGGTATCCTGGAACGACGACATCCATGTGAGCGTCCTGCGTGCGGCACCAGGCCGCGCCTTCTGCACCGGCGCCGACGTGAAGCCGCAGCCCGGCGACCGGCCGGTCGTCGATCTCGACAATATCTGGCACTGCATGGACCCGGGCGACTTTCTCGGCCCCAAGTCCCGCAAATGCTGGAAGCCGATGATTGCGGCCGTGCATGGCATGGCCGCCGGCGGCGCCTTCTACTGGCTGAACGAGGCCGACATCATCATCGCATCGGAGGATGCCACCTTCTTCGACCCGCATGTGACCTATGGCATGACCTCGGCCCTGGAGCCGATCGGCATGACCTACAAGATGCCGCTGGCCGATGTGCTGCGCATGGTGCTGCTGGGCAATGACGAGCGCATGTCGGCCGATTATGCGAAATCCATCGGCCTCGTGAGCGAAGTGGTCGCGCCCGACCGGCTGTGGGCGCGCGCGCACGAACTGGCCCTCCAGATCGCCGCCAAGCCGCCGGCCGCCATCCAGGGCTCGATCAAGGCGATCTGGGAAAGCCTCGACATGCCGCGATCGGTCGCGCTGGCCAATGGCCTGAAATATCCGCAGATCGGCAACCCCGTGGGCGTGCCGCAAGTGGACCGCACGGCGCTGATGGCCAACAAGGCCAAGAAATACACGCTGCGCTAGGCACGATGAGCCACCCGCGCCTCCACGCCCGCACCAGCCCGGACAAGCCCGCCGTCGTGATGAGCGACGGCGCGCCGGGCCTCAGCTATGCCGAACTGGAAGACCGCGCCAATCGCGGCGCCCACCTCATGCGGTCGCTGGGCATCGGCCGGGGCGACAGCATCGCCTTCTGGCTGCCCAACTGCCCCGAAGTGTTCGAAGTCTATTGGGCGGGCCAGCGCGCGGGCCTCTACATCACGCCGGTCGCCACGGCGCTGACTGCGGCCGAAGCGGACTACATCCTCGAAAATTCGGGCGCGAAGCTGCTCGTCGCCTCGCCCGCCATTGCCGGCCTTGCCGGGCTGGCGCGGCGCACGGGCCTTGCCATCCTTACTGTCGAGGAATGGCGCGCCGCGCTGGCGCGCCAGCCCGCCGGGCCGATCGGCGATGAGTCGCCCGGTTTCCACATGGTCTATTCGAGCGGCACGACCGGGCGGCCGAAGGGCATTCGCCTGCCGCTGCCGGAAGGCGAAGTGACGGCCCCGCACCAGCTGTCCGACCAGATCTCCGCCCGCTACGGCCTTGGCCCGGACGACGTCTATCTGTCGCCAGCACCGCTTTATCACACCGCGCCGCTGGCCTATTCAACCGCTTGCCACCGGCTTGGCGCAACCGTGGTGCAGATGCCGAAGTTCGAGCCTGAAGAAGCGCTCATGGCCATCGAACGCCACCGCGTGACGATGACGCAGATGGTGCCCACCATGTTCGTGCGACTTCTGAAGCTGCCGGAAGCGACGCGGCGGCGCCACGACCTGTCGTCGCTGCGCCATGTCATCCATGCGGCGGCGCCATGCCCGGTGCCGGTGAAGCGCGCCATGATCGAATGGATGGGGCCGATCCTCTTCGAATATTATGGCGGCTCCGAAGGCAATGGATCGACGGGCATCACCTCGGCGGAATGGCTGCAGAAGCCCGGATCGGTCGGCAAGGCCGGCTGGGGCACGCTGCACATCTGCGATGACGCCGGCGACGAACTGCCGGCCGGCGAGCAGGGGATCGTCTATTTCGAGGGCGGCTGGGATTTCCAGTATCTGGGTGACCCGGAAAAGACCAAGGACAGCCGCAACCCGAAGCATCCGTCATGGTCGACGCTTGGCGATGTCGGCTATGTGGACGCGGACGGCTATCTGTTCCTGACCGATCGCAAGAGCCACATGATCATCTCGGGCGGGGTCAACATCTATCCGCAGGAAGTCGAGAACCTGCTGATCACCCACCCGAAGGTTGCCGATGCAGCGGTCATCGGCGTGCCCGACCCGGATTTCGGCGAGCAGGTGAAAGCCGTGGTCCAGCCGATGGACATGGCGGACGCGACACCCGCCTTCGCGGACGAGCTGACCGCCTTCTGCAAGGCGCACATCAGCCATGTGAAATGCCCGCGCTCGGTCGATTTCGACCCGGCCCTGCCGAGGCTCGACAATGGCAAGCTCTACAAGCGACTGATCAGGGACCGCTACTGGCCGGCAAAGGCCGGACTGACCGGCTGAGACCGGCTGCGCGGGCGGGCGGCACCCCGAAGGCGCCGCCCACCCGCAGGCAAGGCTGTTGCCCGGGGCTTATTTGGCGCCCTGGCCGTCATCCACGCGCACACAGGTGCCCGTGACACATTCGGACGCCGGGCCAACGAGGAACAGCAGCGCGCTGTCGAGCTGGGCCGGATCGCCCAGGCGCTTGCGCGGGAAACGCTCGATCATCTGCTGGCCGACACGCTCCAGCATGCCTTCCAGCATTTCGGACGAGAAGGCGCCCGGTGCAATGGCGTTGACGTTGATGAAGTTGCGCGACCATTCGACGGAAAGGGTTTCCGTCATCCGAACGACCGCCGCCTTGGAGACGGAATAGAGGGCCGCGCCATGGCCATCATAGGAATAGGCCGCCGCCGAGGCGATGTTGACGATGCGGCCGGGCTTCTTCAGCTCGATCAGCCGGCGCGCCACCTCGCACGAGAGGATGAAGGGCGCACGGACATTGATGTCGAGCACGCGGTCGATCAGCTCGACCGGCATCTTGTGGGCGCGCTGCGCATCCGGAATGCCGGCATTGTTGACGAGGATGGTGACAGGCCCGAGCGCTTCCTCGACAGCCGGCACCAGGGCCGTCAGCTGATCGGCATTGGCGACATCCAGCTCGAAAGCCCGGGCCTTGCCACCGGCGGCGCGGATTTCTTCGGCCAGCGCTTCAAGCCGATCCACCCGGCGGGCGGTGAGGGCAACGGTGGCGCCGGCGCTGGCCAGCACGCGGGCAAAGCGCGCGCCAAGGCCAGAGGATGCGCCTGTGACGATCGCGACCTGGCCGCTGAGATCGGTGGAGATGTTCGGCAACGGAAAGCTCATGCAATTCTTCCTTTCGGTGGGCCATGGCTGGATATGGCAAGCCCCGGCCCCTCGCGCAGTGGAAGGGCCGGGGCATCGTCACCACGGCGTGAAGTTCCTGTCAGCCCTTCGCGGGGAAGTGGGCGACATCCTCGAACAGCGCCATTTCGGCGACCGGGTTCATCGAATCCGACATGCGCATTTCGCCACCGGCGACGCGACGGCCGATTTCCTTGACCACGGTGGTCGGGTCTTCGGCGTCCACCTCGTAGATGGCGGCATAGCGGAAGGCAGAGCCCCAGGGGCCCATCGGGGCCGTCAGCTTGATGCGCGTGGCCGATTTCACGCCCGGCACTGCACACACCTCGGGCAGGTGGATGTTGGTGTACCAGTCGTTATATTCGTCTTCGCGGCCATCCGCCGGGTTGCTGTAGACTACCAGCCTGTATGTCATGCGCCATTCCTCCCTCGGGGTTCACGGCCCCGGATAGCGGGGCGTTTGCGGGGGAAATGGTGGCGGTGTTGGCGGCCTGCCGTCAATCCGGTCAGATTTGATGGCCCGTCAGCCCGGCCGATGCGCCGGTCCGCACCTGAAGGGGCCAGGTTTCAGGGCCATTCGTCCCCGTCATCGGCATGATATTCATGCCACATTCCGTTCAGGACACCGAGCACCACGGCGAGGCCCAGCCCCAGGATCCAGGTGAAATACCACATGGCGCGTCATCTCCTCAGTAATAGTCGGCGGAGCGGCGGACGTCTTCGGTCGTCACGCGGCCGAAGAGCACGCGGAACACCCAGGCCGTGTAGAGCAGCACCAGCGGCAGCAGCACCAGCGTCGCCAGAAGCATGATCCACAGCGTCAGGTGGCTGGACGAGGCATTCCAGACCGTGAGGCTGGAGGCCGGGTCGAGCGTGCTGGGCAGGATGAAGGGAAACATCGAGAGCCCCGCCGTGGAGATGATGCCGATGACCCCGAGCGACGAGCCGAGGAACACCCCGATGTCCGAGCGGCGGGCGATGCCCATGAGCGCCAGCGCCGGGCCGACGAAGCCAAGGACCGGGGCGATCAGCATCCATGGGTGGGCGGCATAATTGTTCAGCCACGCGCCCGGCGCCATCACCGCGCCCGTGAGCAGCGGGTTGGATGGCCCCCCGGGATCGGCTGGGCCGGCAAGGCGGAAGCCGTAATCGCCGAAGGCCATGAAGGCCCAGCCAAGGGCGAAGAGCAGGATGGAGGCAACGCCCGCCGCCAGCCCGTAGCGTTTGGCCCGGTCCAGCACCGGGCCATGCTCGATCTTGAGGCTGAGCCAGCCGGCGCCGTGAAGCACGATCATCGAGACGGAAAGCAGGCCGGCAATGATGGTGAAGGGCGTGAAGAGATCGAGAAGCCCGCCTTCCCAGAAGGCGCGCAGGTCGCTGTCGAGCCGGAAGGGCACGCCCGCGAGCACATTGCCCACCGCCACGCCGAACACCAGCGCCGGCACGAAACCGCCGGTGAAGAGCGCCCAGTCCCAGGCGCTGCGCCAGGCCGGGTCCGGCCGCTTGGAGCGGTATTTGAAGCCCACCGGCCGCAGGATCAGCGCCGAAAGGACAAGGAACATGGCCAGGTAGAAGCCGGAGAAGCTGATGGCATAGACATGGGGCCAGGCCGCGAAGATCGCGCCGCCGCCAAGGATGAACCACACCTGGTTTCCTTCCCAGGTCGGCCCGATGCTGTTGATGACCAGCCGTCGTTCCTCGTCCGTGCGGGCAATGAAGGGCAGGACAGTGGCGACGCCGAGGTCGAAGCCGTCCGTCAGCGCGAAGCCGATCAGGAGGACGCCGAGCAGCAGCCACCAGATGAGGCGGAGGGTCTCGTAATCGAAGGGAATGGGCATGTCTTTCTCCCCTGTCCGCTCATTCGGCCGGAAGCGGCGCGATGCCGCCCGTGGCGGGCCCGGTAGCTGGTCCGGTATCTGGCCTGCCCGCATCGCGGGCAGGCGGCGTGTGATCCGGCCCGTGCCGGATCGCGGCGAGCATCAGCCGCACCTCGATCACGGCGAGCACGCCGTAGAGCAGGGTGAAGCCGATGATGGTGGTCCAGATCTGGCCCATGGTGAGGCTGGAGGGGGCGAGGAAGGTCGGCAGCGCGCCTTCCACCGCCCAGGGCTGGCGGCCATATTCGGCGAGCAGCCAGCCCATTTCGGCCGCAAGCCAGGGCAGCGGCATCACGACCACGGCCGCCTTCAGGAAGGTGCGGTGGCCGAAGTTCCGGGTGGAGGCGAACCAGAAGGCGACACCGAAGAAGGCGATCAGGAAGAAGCCGATCCCGGCCATGCCGCGGAACACCCAGAAGAGCACCGGCACATCGGGCACGGTGGACCATGCGGCCTGCTCGACATGTTCGGCCGTGGCGGCGCGCGGTTCGGCGATGAAGCGCTTCAGGAGCAGCGCATAGCCGAGGTCGGCGCGATATTCCTCGAACTGGGCGCGGGCCTCGACGTTCGCCCGGTCAGCCTTCAGCGTTTCGAGCGCGTCATAGGCAAGGATGCCGCGCTGGATTCGCACCTTCGCCGTCTCGACGAGGTCGTTGATGCCCGTCACTTCGCCATCGAGCGAGCGGGTGGAGATGAGACCGAGCACCCAGGGGATCTGCACCTCGTAATGGGTCTTGCGCTCTTCCATGTCGGGGATGCCGACGATGGTGAGGCCTGCGGGCGCAGGATGGGTTTCCCACATCGCCTCCAGCGAGGCGAGCTTCATCTTCTGGTTGTCGGTCAGGGCATAGCCCGATTCGTCCCCCAGGACGACGACCGACAGGGACGCGGCCAGGCCGAAGGCCGCCGCCACCACGAAGCCGCGCCGGGCGATCGGCAGGAAACGGCCCTTCAGCAGATACCAGGACGAAACGCCCAGCACGAAGACCGCGCCCGTGACATAGCCGGCGGACACGGTGTGCACGAACTTCGCCTGCGCCACCGGGTTCATGATGACGGCCATGAAGTCCGTGACTTCCATGCGCATGGTGTCGGTGTTGAAGAAGGAGCCGACGGGGTTTTGCATCCAGCCGTTGGCAACGAGGATCCACAGCGCGGAAAGGTTGGAGCCGATCGCCACCATGAAGGTGACGAAGAGGTGCCCGAGCTTCGAGAGCTTGTCCCAGCCGAAGAACATGAGGCCGACGAAGGTCGCCTCGAGGAAGAAGGCCATCAGCCCCTCGATGGCGAGCGGCGCGCCGAAGATGTCGCCGACATAATGCGAAAAATAGGACCAGTTCGTTCCGAACTGGAACTCCATGGTGATCCCGGTGGCGACACCGAGGACGAAATTGATTCCGAAGAGCTTGCCCCAGAAACGCGTCGTGTCGCGCCAGACCTGCTTGCCCGTCATCACGTAGATGCTCTCCATGATGACAAGCATGAAGGAGAGCCCGAGTGTGAGCGGAACGAACAGGAAATGGTACATGGCCGTCAGTGCGAACTGCAGCCGGGACATCTCGACAACCGCCATGTCTATCATCGTGCACCACCCAGTTTGCCGGCCGGGAAGATGGCCGGTATGCGGGCGAACGCGAGCAGACCTCGATAGCGGCTTTGCCCCGTTCGTCACTTCTGTGTATGCGAATATCCTAATACAGCAGATGGCAAACCACAAGTGACAGAAACGCGCAGCGCTCCGCATGGCTCCCATACGCCTGGCTCCCATAGGCCGGGCTCTCACAGGCCGGGCGCCCACAGGCTGGCAGCAGGCTGGTGGCTGGCCGATGCCCTGGCGGCGGCGGCCTTTGCCGCGGGGCTTGCGCTCATCGTGTCGGGTGCGGCGGCAGGGTCGATGCCGGCTGCTGTGTCCGCTTCCGGCGGCATGGCTTGGGGCGTTCTTCTGCTCATCCTGTCCGGCGTGGCGCGGGCGGCGGCGCAGGGCCTGGCCGCCGATGCCGGGCTGGGCGCTGCCCTGGCAGCAAAGGATGGCTGGCGCACGCGCCTGCTGCCGGGCCTCGTCGCCAGCCGGCTGACCCGCGACCGGCTTTCGGGCGAGGCGGTGGCCGCAGCGGTCGAAAGTGTGGAAGCGCTGGAGGGCTATCATGCGCGCTACCGGCCGCTCAGGGTCGCGGCCGTGGGCGGGCCGCTGCTGGTGGCGGCGCTGACGGCGCTGGCAAGCCCGGTGGCGGCGGCGATCCTCGTTGCCACCCTTGTTCCCTTCGGCTTCGGCATGGCGCTTGCCGGCACGGCGGCGCGCGCCGCCGCAGACCGGCAACTGGGCGCGATTGCACGGCTGAACGGCCTGTTCCTGGACCGGCTGCGAAGCCTCGATGAAATCCGCCATTTCGGAGCCGGCGACAGGATCGCCCGCCAGATGGCGACGGCGGGCGACGAAGTGGCCACACGAACGCTTGCGGTGCTCAGGGTCGCCTTCGTGTCCGGCGGGCTGATCGAATTCTTTGCGGCGATCGCCGTCGCGCTCGTCGCCGTCTATTGCGGCTTTTCGCTGCTGGGGCTGCTGCCCTTCCCCGCACCCGAAACGATGACACTGGGCGAAGCCTTTTTCGCGCTGGCCATGGCGGCGGAATTCTACCTGCCGCTGCGCCGCCTGGCGGCCGCCTATCATGACCGGCAGACGGGCGAGGCAGCGGAAGCGGTTGTGGGCGCGCTCCCGCAAGCCCCACCCGCCCTGCCCGCCGGAGACCGGTTCAGCGGGCTCGGCGTGCAGGGCCTTGTTGTCCGCTATCCGGACGGGCCGGAAATCGGGCCGGCAAGCCTGGCGCTTGGCGAAACAGGGCTTGTGGCGCTGACCGGGCCGACGGGCAGCGGCAAATCGACCCTGCTTGCCGCCATCGGCGGGCTTCGCAAAGCCGATGCGGGGCGCATCGACTGGGCCGCCGGCGTGGCACCCGCCATCGCATGGTCCGGGCAGCGGCCGCTGATCCTGGCCGGCACGCTGGGCGAAAACATCGCCCTTGCCGCCCCGTGTGCAGGCGAAGCCGATATCCGCGCCGCCGCCATCGCGGCAGGCCTCGGCCCGGTGCTCGAAAGCCGGCCGGGCGGGCTGGCCGCTCCCATCGACTGGCGCGGCGCCGGCCTTTCCGGTGGCGAACGGCGGCGCATCGGGCTGGCCCGCGCACTGCTGTCAGGCCGGCCGCTTCTGCTTCTCGACGAGCCGACAGCCGATCTCGACCGGGAAACGGCCGACGCCCTGATCGCGACCATCGGCAGCATTGCCCGGGACCGGGCCGTGATTGTCGCCACGCATGACGAAGCCCTGGCGCGCGCCGCCGGATTGCGGGTGGCGCTGTGAGCTGCGCGCCCCTGTCCGACCGTCTGCGCCAGCACATCGCCGGCCAGCGCCCCGCGCTCAGGGCCGGCATCGCAGCCGCCATCGTCGCCGCGCTGGCGGCCGTTGTCCTGATGGGGGTTTCAGGCTGGTTCCTGACCGGGGCGGCGCTGGCAGGTGCAGCCGGCCCGGCGGCAGCACGCGGCTTCAACTATCTGGTGCCCAGCGCCCTCATCCGGCTGACGGCCATCCTGCGCACGGGGGGGCGCTATCTCGAACGGCTGTTTTCCCACCGGGCGGCGCTGCGGGCGCTGGCCGGGCTTCGCGCCGATCTCGTTGCCCTGCTGGTGGCGCAGGATCCGCGCCGGTCCGGCCGGAGCGGCGCCGGCGACCTCGCCGCCCGCCTCACCGCCGATGTCGATGCGCTTGAAAACAGCGTCGTGCGGCAGCCGGCAATGCCGGCGGCGGTCGCGGCGGCCTGCGCCGCGACTGCGGCAGCGGCCTTTGCCGGGCCGGGGCCGGCTCTGGTCGCGGCCGGCGGCCTCATGCTGCTGCCCTTCCTGGCCGGGCGGCTGGCGGCCCGGCTGACCGACAGGCATCAGGCAGAAGCCCTGCGGCTGGCCGGGGACTACAAGGCGGAAGTGGCCGAACAGCTTTCGGCCAGCGCCGAAATCGCGGCCTATGGCCTGGCGCCGCAGGTGGGCGCGGCCCTTGCCGCCGCTGCCGCGCGGATGGACGAAGCCCGCCGGCGCGCGGCCCGGGGCGAGGCTGTGGTGAACGGGCTGCTGGTGGCCGCCGGGCCGCTTCTGGCCGCGCTTGTCGCGCTTTCGGCCAGTGGGCCGGCGCCCGCCATCGCCATGGCGATGCTGGCCGTGGCAGCCGCCGCCGAAACGCTGGCCGGGGTGATCCGCGCGCGGATCGCGGATGCCGGCATCCGCGAAAGCCTTGCCCGGCTGGAACAGCTGGATGCACTGCCGGCCGAAAATGCGCCCGGCGCGCCGGAAGTCACCGGCGCCAGCCTCGTCATCGCGGGCACGGCGCTTGCGCCAGGTGCACGGCTGGCGCTGGTTGGCCGCTCGGGCAGTGGCAAGACACGGATTCTGGAAACGCTGGCTGGCCTCAGGGACGATGCCCCCCAGCCGCTGCTGCTCGATGGAAGGGACGTGCGCGCCCTGCCCTTCGAAACGCTTCGCCGCACTTTTGCCCTGGCCCCGCAAGACCCGTTGCTGATCGCCGGAACGCTGGCCGACAATCTGCGCCTTGCGCGGGCGGGGCTGGAGGAAGCCGAGCTGTGGCAGGCACTGGAAACCGCCTGCCTGGACGAAATGGTCCGTGCGCTTCCGCACGGGCTCGACAGCTGGATCGGCGAGGGCGCCGAGCGTCTTTCGGGCGGGCAGCGCAAGCGACTGGCCCTTGCCCGCGCCCTGCTTGCCGGCCGGCCCTGGCTGCTGCTGGACGAACCGAGCGAGGGGCTGGACCCTGCAACCGAAGCCTTGCTGGTGCAGAGGCTCTCGACATGGCTGGACCGGACAGGCACGGGCCTTGTTCTTTCCACCCATCGCCCGGCGCTTCTGGCGCTGGCGCAGGGGCGGATCGACCCTGGCCAACTGATCTTGAAGACCTGAAACGGCCGCTCAGAAGGCGGCGAGGGCGAGTGCCGAACGCAGCATGATATCCGCCGACTTCCGGGCTGACATGCCCTGCGCGTGGCGCATGCGCTGCCACATGTCGAGGCTGAGCATGGCGTCGAGCGCATCGATGCGCCATGGCTCGGCCTTCAGCCAGTCGGCAAGCTGAAGCTCCAGCATCGTCCGCAGCCGGGTATCCACCCAGGCCCTTTCCGCGCGCAGGAACGGCGAACGGGCGCGCATGTCGGACGCCTTCATGTAGGGCAGAAGCTCCTCGAAGAGCCGGGTCCGCCGTTCGACCATCAGCTCGACCCGGCGGCGCGGATCAGGCTCATCCAGCGGGGTTGCGAGGGGCGGATGCAGCCGGGCGCGCAGCCGGGCGTGGATCTCTGCGAAAACACCGTCCATGTCCCCGAAAAGCCGGAAGAGGCTGCGCCGGCCGATCCCGGCGGCGGCGGCCAGTTCATCGGCGCTGGGCATCGGGTTGCCGCGTTCCGCCAGCCGCAAGGCGGCCTCGATCACACGGTCCCGGCTGCGGAGCGTCCGCCGTTTTCGCCCGTCGACCTCTTCCCCGGAATCACTCATGGATACGCATACTCCGCACAGGACAGGCCGGCAGGGCACGACAATGTCCCATGGATACCGGCTCTTGCGTGCTGCCCCGCCGGAATATCATGGTCAAGGGGCGCGGCCCCGCCTTTCAGCTGTTGCGCGTAGCCGCGGCTTTCAGCTGTTGCGCGTAGCCGCGCTGTGGGCGAAAACCAGCTGGCCATGCACGCACCATCCGACATCACAGCAGACGCGCCCGCCGCCCTTCGCCTCCGGCTGGATGGCGATGCCCTGGCCGCCAATTACCGCTGGTTCGCGCAAAAGGCCGGGGTGCCGGCGATTCCGGCCGTGAAGGCCGATGGCTATGGGCTGGGCGCGGCAGAGGTGACGCGCCGGCTGGAAGCAGCGGGCGCCACCGCCTTTGCGGTTTCCACCTGGGCCGAAGCGCTGGCGCTGGCGCGGGCGCTTCGGCGGGCGGACCTGCCGCTTCTGGTGCTGCACGGCTTCACCGCGGATTGCACGGCGGCGGCCACCGCCCTGCCCGCCGCGCGCCCGGTGCTCGATACACTGGCCCAGTGCAGTGCCTGGGCCACAGCCTTTCCCGGCCGGCCCGCCGACCTGATGGTCGATACGGGCATGAACCGGCTGGGCCTCGCCCCGGCGGAGCTTCCGGCCGCTGCCGGGCTGATGCTCGATACCGTGCACAGCCACCTCGCCTCGGCCGACATTCCAGAAGACCCGATCACAGAAAGGCAGCTCGACCGGTTCCGGGCCGTGGTGGCGGCAACGCCGGGCGCGCGCCATGCCCTCGCCAATTCGGCCGGCATCTGCTGGGGGCGCGACTACAGCTTCGATGCCGTGCGCCCCGGCCTCGGCCTCTATGGCGGCCTGCCCCACCCGCAGGCGCGCGTTGAGCGGGTGGTGACGCCCGAGGCCCGTGTGGTGCAGGTGCGCCGCGTGCCTGCGGGGGAAACGGTGGGCTATGGCGGCACCTGGACAGCCGGGCGCGACAGCCGCATCGCCGTTCTCAACATCGGCTATGCCGACGGCCTGCCGCGCAGCCTGCAGGCGCATCTGGCAATCCGCCACGACGGCCATCGCCTGCCGCTGGCCGGGCGAATCTCGATGGATCTCATCGCCGTGGACATGACCGGTCATGACGTAGCCGAAGGCGACTGGCTGGCGCTCGACTTCGACCTGCCAGCCCTGTCAGAGGCGGCCGGCGTGTCGCAATATGAGCTGCTCGTCCACCTGTCGGGCCGGTTCGCGCGCCTCTGGACCTGATGGGCCGTGGCCTTACGGTTCAGCGCGCGAGGCGCTTTCTCAGGTAGCGCTGGAGCGATTTCGCCGCCCCCGGCCGCGCCAGCCTGGCGAAGGGGCCGACATGGTCGCGCCAGTCCCCGAAGCGGTTGATGGGAAAGCGCATCGCTTCGGGCCACATGCGCTCGCCGATCATCGGCAGCAGCCGTTCCGAGCCGCGATCGGCAAGCGACAGCGTCAGGAAGGCTTCCTGCACCGGCCATTGCGCAAAGGGCATCAGGCTCCACATACGCGCCTTCTGGATGGGGCCCTGCCCCATTGCCCAGCTGCCCATGCGCAGCTCCAGATAGGCAAGGTCGAAGACGGTCGAGCGCGGCAGGTGGCGGATCGGGTCGAGCCAGGCATCCGTATCCGCTTCAAGCTCCGCGTCGCGGGGTTGCTTCAGCCGCCCGAGGATGCTGAGCGCATCGGCTGGAATGGCGTTCACCTGCTGCCAGTCATGGGCGTAGAGGAAGCAGCGCGCCGGCTCGCCGAAAAGGCCGGTCATCACCACGTCGGCGTCGAGCGCGTTCATGGTGGGATGCACCTCGCGGTTGTTGGACCTGAGCGCCTGGCCCACCATGCGGTCCCAGCGGGCCAGCTCCGCCTCGCTGGCGCGCAGGACGGGCAGGCCCCGATGCCGGATTCCAAGCCCCTTGCAGACACGCGCCGCCACTTCCCTGTCGACAGCGCCGCTGTCGTCGATGGTGAAGCAGCTGAGCCTTTCGGTGTGGCCCCGGAAAGCGGCGAGCACCAGCCGGCTGTCGAGCCCGGCGGTGAGCGCGAGGGCGATGCGGAACTGGCTGGCGGCGGCGGCGGCAAAGCCCGCCATGTGCCGGGCAACGCTGTCGGCGGCGGCGCCAAGGCCGGGCGCAGGCGCCGCCAGCAGGGCGGGCGCCGGCCAGAAGCGGTGCGCGGTGAAATGCCGGAGATCGAGATAATGGTTGGGAAGCAGGCGAAAGACGCCCCGGTGCGCCGTCAGCGTGCCGCTGATCCAGCCGCCGCGCCCCTCGCCCATCACCAGCCTTTCCACCCGCCCCGGCAGCAGGCGTTCGGTGTAGGCGGCATCATCGAACAGCTGGTCGGCCGAGCCGCCGAAGGCGCGGGTTTCGGGGCAGTGGACGACGGGAATGGTGCCGCCGCAATCGGGATAGAGCCGGCGGCCGAGCGGCCCGCCAAGCGTCTCGATCAAAAGCGAACCGGCAAGCCCGCGCACCACCATGGTCTCGAAGCTTTCGGGATCGGCGAACAGGGTATCGGCGCGGATGCTGCCGCCATCGCACGCAAGGCCCGGCCCCAGCCAGCCTTCCAGAAGCAGGCCATGGGCGGTCGCCACCTGCCGGCCATCGGCATCGAGTATCGGCCAGCTGCGAAGGCCGGGGCTGAGGTGCAGGCTCGCCACGCCATCCGCGCTGGCGGTGCCGCGCACGCCATAGGGCTCGATGGGCGCCATCGGCATAAGGCTTGGCTGAACGGTCATGGCGGGCGCCCCTCATCCTGCTGGCAGGGCCAGCCACTGACCCTTGCCACAGCCGGGCGGATGGTAAAAGCCGGGCCAGTTCAACAAACTGTTGCGAGAAAGCGCGCGGCGTCGGCCTGCACCTCGGCCCGGCGGCCGGGCGCCATGGCGCGCCAGGCGCGATAGACCGGCCACAGCCGCTGGTTTCCCGAAAGCCGCTCTTCGTTGCGGCCGAGGAAATCCCAGTAGAGATAGTTGAAGGGGCAGGCATCCGGCCCGCTCTTCGCCTTCACGTCATAGCGGCAGGCGCGGCAATGATTGCCCATGCGCGACAGATAGGCCCCGCCCGCCGCATAGGGCTTGGAACCGAGCAGCCCGCCATCGGCGAACTGGCTCATGCCGATGACATTGGGGGCCTCCACCCATTCATAGGCATCGGCATAGACGCCAAGGAACCATTCATGCACCTCGAAGGGGTCGATGCCGGCCAGGAGGGCGAAATTGCCCAGCACCATAAGCCGCTGGATATGATGGGCATAGGCGCGGTCGCGGGTCTGGCCGAAGGCGGCGTCGAAGCAGCGCATGCCGCTTTCGCCCCGCCAGTAGAAGCCGGGCAGCGGCCGGTGCGCGCCCAGCGCATTGCGCCGCACATAATCCGGCCCTTCCAGAAGGTAGATGCCGCGCACATATTCCCGCCAGCCGAGGATCTGGCGGATGAACCCCTCGACGGCATTGATGGGCGCGCCATGCTCCAGCGCCGCCAGCGCGGCGTCGATCGCCTCGCGCGGGGACAGCAGGCCGAGGTTGATGGCCGGGGCAAGCAGGGAATGGAACAGCGTTTCCTCCCCCTCGGCAAGGGCGTCCTGATAGTCGCCGAAACCGGCCAGCCGCTCTGTCACGAAGCGGTCGAGCGCATCGAGCGCTGAAGCGCGGGTGACGGGCCAGCCGAAGCCCTCGAGCCTGCCGAAACCGTCGGGGAAGCGCGCCGCCACCATCGCCATCACCGCGCGGGTGGTGGAATCGGGCGGGCAAGCGGGCACGGCCGGCGGCTTCAGCCCGCGCGGCAGGGCGCGGCGGTTTTCGCGGTCATAATTCCACTGCCCGCCCAGCGGCTTGCCACCGTCCATCAATATGCCGGTGCGGCTGCGCTGCCAGCGATAGAAATCCTCCATCCGCAGCCGCTTTCGGCCTTCGGCCCAGCCCGCGAAATCCGCCTCGGGCACGAGGAAGCGGTCATCCTCCAGCAGGTCCGCCGGAATGCCGGCCGCCGCAGCCCAGCCATGCTGCGCCGCGCGCACCCGATGTTCGCCCGCGCGCACGGCAAGAATACGCCTGGCGCCATGGCGGGCGGCGGCGTCAGCAACGGCGTCCGTCAGGCTGGCGGGCGTTTCCGGATCGTCGAGGCGTCGGTAATCGACCTGCCAGCCGGCTTCGCGCAGTTCGTCCGCGAAATGGCGCATCGCGGAAAAGACCAGCGCCAGCTTCTGCACATGGTGGCGGGCATAGCCGGCTTCGGCGGCCACTTCGGCCATCAGCACGACCGTTCCCGCCCGCCCGGCGGCGCGCAGGCTGGCGAGATCGGGGGACAGCTGGTCCCCCAGCACTGGCACGAGAAGGGTCATGCCGGCCGGTTCCCACAGGGCGCGTCGCGCGCCAAGCGTCCGGATCGTCGCGGGGGTATATAGGGAAGTATATAGAGCGGGGGCATTTCAGGACGTGGGCCGGTCACACTGGCCGGTCAGAGAAGCCAGTCGAGCGGCAGCAGGGCCAGCGCCCACAATATGGCCCTCTGCAGCGGGCCGGTGCCCGGCTCCACGCTGTGCACCACGTCGCCCGATGCCGTCCGCTCGATCCAGCGCAGGGCCTTGCCGTCGTCCGCCAGCCGCACCTCATAGGCGATGCGGGCGACCCCTTCCTCCGGGCGATCGAACAGGTCGTGCAGCCCGCCTGCGAGCGCCGGGCTCTCGATCAGGAAGCCCAGCTCCGTGTTCAGCATCGCCGAGCGCGGATCGAAATTGAACGAGCCGACGAACATGCGCTGTCGGTCTGTCGCGAAGGTCTTGGCATGAAGCGACGATACGCTCGACTGCAGCACACTGCCGCCGGCGGCCCCGCGCGAGCCGAGGAAGCCAAGCTCGACGGCTGGGTCGCCCTCGGGCTTCATCTCCCACAGGCGCACGCCGGCGCGCAGCAGCTTGCGGCGGTGGCGGGCGTAACCGGTGTGCACCAGCGCCACATCGGTCGCGCTCAGGGCGTTGGTGAGGATGTTCACCTCCACGCCCTGGCCGGCCAGTGCGGCAAAGGCGTCGCGCCCGGTGTCGGTGGGCACGAAATAGGCCGAGACCAGCGCCACCTGCCGTTCCGGCACACCCATGGCCGCCGCCAGCCCGACCATCAGCAGATCGGCCCGGCGCGCCTTGCCGAGCGCCTTCAGCGGGTCATCGCTGACCATGGTGACGGGCGCCCAGAGGAAGGGGATGGTCTCGGCCGTCATGCCGTTCGCAAGGATGCTGCGATCGATCGCGGCGGCATATTCGATTGCCAGCGCCTCGCTGCCGACAGCGCCCAGAACAAGCTTCTGCAGATCCTTGCCGGGCGGGCGCGGCAGCAGCGACGACACGGGAAAGGCCGATGCCGAAGCCCAGTAACGGTCGAAATCGGCCGAGACGAGCGGCACGATTGCCCCGGCGGCAAGCACGTCGAGGTCGGCGAAGGTGCCAGTTTCACTGATCCCGAAATATTCGTCACCGATATTCCGCCCGCCCACGATGGTGGCGCGGTTGTCGGCTGTCAGGCTCTTGTTGTGCATCCGCCGGTTCAGCCGTCGCAGATCGGCCAGATAACCGAGCATGCGTGGCGAACGGATGGCGACCGGATTGAACAGGCGCACTTCGATCAGGGGATGGGTGTCGAGGGCTGCGAGAAGCTCGTCCAGCCCGGTCGATCCCATGTCATCGAGCAGCAGCCGAACCCGCACGCCGCGCTGCGCCGCGCGGAGCAGCTCATCCAGCAGCAGCCGGCCGGAGATGTCGCCGTGCCAGATATAATATTGCAGATCGAGCGTGCGCTCGGCCGCGCGAACCAGCTGCACGCGCGCGGCAAAGGAGTCACGCGCGCCCGCCAGCGGCAGGACGCCGGATAGGCCGGGATGGTCGCGCGCCAGCGGGTCGAGCGCCATCGCGAGCCTGGTGTCGCTGCCGTCGGCCAGGGCGTGGCTGTCCGGCCTGCCCTCAAGCGAAGGCAGGGGGGTCAGCCAGCGCAGCAGCAAGGATGCAGCCAGCAGCAGTATCGCGAGCAGGAGCAGAAGCCCCAGCCCGATCATGAAAGGTCCCAGAAGGCTACGCATTCAGTGCCAAACCGCCGACATCATCCGTCCCGGCCCGCACCAGACACCATCGCCGGCCCGGCCGCAATGGGCATCGCGCCGGGCCGCCGCAGCTTTTGGGCTGCAATGTGGCCCCGCCACCGGCACAGTGCGCGCCATGACCGATTCGCCGCCCCCCATGCCCGCCGGCGCCCCGGCGGATGTCGACCCGGCAGCCGACAGCGGCCCGGCGCACCTGATGGTGCGCGCCCGCACCACGGGCCTCGTCTCCATCGAGGAGCCGATGCTGCTGATGCACCCGCACTCCCATGTCTGCCGGGCAGAGGGGCTGTCGCCGCGCAGCCGGGTGCAGATCTTCGCCGGGGACCAGGATGTGATCGCCACGCTCTACCAGCTCGATTCGCCCTGGCTGGAAGCGGATGAGGCGCTGCTTTCGGGCGCGGCGGCGCGGCGGCTCGCCATCGCCGACGGGGACCCGGTGCGGGTCCGCCATGCGCCGCCCGTCGAATCCCTCGCCGATGTCAGGCGGCGGGTGCATGGCGGCCGCCTGCATGCCCGCGCCTTCGATGCCATCATCGCCGACATCGTCGCCGGCCGTTATGCCGATGTCGATCTCGCCACCTTCATCGTCGCCTGCTCGGCCTTCCCGCTCGACCGCGAGGAGATCTGCCACCTGACGCGCGCCCTCGTCGAGACGGGCGACAGGCTGGAATGGGGCGCGCCACAGGTGATCGACAAACATTGTGTCGGCGGGCTGCCGGGCAACCGCACGACACCCATCGTCGTCGCCATACTGGCGAGCCTGGGCCTCGTCGTGCCCAAGACCAGTTCGCGCGCCATCACCTCGCCCGCCGGCACGGCAGACACGATGGAAACGCTGGCCCCGGTCGCCCTCGATCTCGCGACCATGCGCCGTGTCGTGGAGCAGGAGGGCGGGTGCCTGGCATGGGGCGGCTCCGTCCGGCTGGCGCCGGCGGACGATCTCCTCATCCGCATCGAGCGCGCGATCGACATCGACACCGAAGGCCAGCTCGTCGCCTCGATCCTGTCGAAGAAGATCGCGGCTGGCTCCACCCATGTTCTGATCGACCTTCCGGTCGGGCCGACGGCGAAGGTCCGCACGCATGCGGCCGCGCGCTCGCTCGCGCGGGAGCTGGAAGCGGTGGGCCGGCATTTCGGCCTGAAGGTGCGCTGCGTGGAAACGGATGGCCTCCAGCCCGTGGGCCGGGGCATCGGCCCGGCGCTCGAAGCCCGCGACGTGCTGGCGGTGCTGGGCAATACGCCGGATGCCCCGGCGGACCTGCGCGAACGCGCCCTGCTGCTGGCGGGCGAAGCCGTGGAAATGGCGGGGCTGTGCGCACCGGGCGGCGGCATCGCGCTGGCGCGCGAGGCTCTGCTGGACGGCCGCGCCCGCACCAAGTTCGAACGCATCTGCGAGGCGCAGGGCGGCATCAGGACACCGCCCATTGCCGCGCACCGCAGGGCCGTGGCGGCGCCGCGCTCGGGCATCCTGTCCCACATCGACAACCGCCGCCTATCCCGGCTGGCGAAACTGGCCGGCGCGCCCGACGACAAGGCTGCCGGCCTCGAACTGCACCACCATCTGGGCGACGAGGTGCGCGCCGGCGATCCGCTGGTGACAGTGCATGCCACCAGCACGGGCGAACTGGCCTATGCCCTCGACTATGCAGCCGCCAACCCGCGCATGTTCGACATCGAGACCTGAGGCAGCTAGGCAGGATTTTCGTGAAAGCCAGTGTGAAGGCCAGTGTGAAACCGCGTATGAAATCCCTGCTTCTTCCCATGCCCGGAAACGAGCCGCTGGCCGATGCGCTGGCTGCACTTGACGCCGGAGAGGCCGGCCGGGTCTGCTGGCGGCGCTTCCCCGATGGCGAGGGGCTTCTCAGGATCGAAGCGGATGTCGGGGGGCGCGCCGTCGACATCATCTGCACCCTGGCCGACCCTGACCCGAAGCTTGTCCCGCTGCTGTTCGCCGCCATGACGGCCCGCGAACTGGGGGCGACACGGGTCCGCCTCGTCGCGCCCTATCTTGCCTACATGCGCCAGGACATCCGCTTCCAGCCCGGCGAAGCAGTTTCGGCGCGGCTCTTCGCGCGGATCCTGTCGGACCATTTCGACGCCCTCGTCACCATCGACCCGCATCTCCACCGCATTCACTGCCTGTCCGAAGTCTATGGCATTCCCGCCACCGTTCTCGGCGCCGCGCCGCTGCTGGGGGCATGGGTCGCGGCCCATGTGCCCGACGCGATCCTGATCGGGCCCGACAGTGAAAGCGCGCAATGGGTCTCGGCAGTGGCGGCGCATGCCGGGGTTCCGCATGCCGTGCTCGAAAAGACCCGCCACGGCGATCATGCGGTGGACATCGCGCTTGAAGGGCTGCCGCCCATGGCCGGGCGCACGCCGGTGCTGGTGGATGACATCATCTCCTCGGGCGGCACGATGCTGACGCTGGCCGCCGGGCTCGAACGGCTCGGGCACGGCAAGCCAGCCTGCCTTGCCGTTCATGCGCTGTTCCCCGAAGCGGTTGCAGACCGGCTCCGCGCCGCGACCTGCCATCTCGTCGCCACCGACAGCGTGCCGCACCCCTGCGCGCGGATGTCCGTGGCGCCGCTCATCGCCGCGCATCTGAAACAGGAGGCACAGACGTGAAAGCCCGCCCACCCCTGATCCGCTTTCATGGCGCGGCACGAACCGTCACCGGCTCCTGCGCTGAAATCATGTTCGAGGGGCGGCGCATTCTTGTCGACTGCGGGCTGTTCCAGGGGTCGCGCAGCCTGGAGCAACTGAACTTCGCGCCCTTCGCCTTCGATCCGGCCTCGATCGACGCGGTGATCCTGACCCACGCCCACATCGACCACAGCGGCCTGCTGCCGCGCCTCGTGCGGGATGGCTTCAAAGGCCCCATCTGGGCGACGGAGCCGACAGCCCAGCTGCTGGACCATATGCTGCCCGATTCCGCGCGCCTGCAGGAATCGGATGCGCGCAACCGCAACCGCCGCGCCGACCGGGCGGACGAGCCGCCGATCGAGCCGCTCTACCGCACGGCGGACGCAAGCCGCGCGCTGCGCTCCCTCGACATCCAGCCGATGGACCACTGGTTCACCGCCACCAAGGGCATCCGCGCGCGACTGTGGAACGCCGGCCATGTGCTCGGCTCCACCTCGGTGGAAATCGAGGCGGGCGGCGTTCGCATTTTCATGTCGGGCGACCTCGGGCCGGGGCACAAGGCCTTCCACCCGGACCCGGAAGGGCCATCCGGCGTCGACCACCTCGTCTGTGAATCGACCTATGGCGACACCGACCGCGCGCCCTGCACCATGGCGCAGCGGCGCGATCTGCTGGAAGCCGAGGTGAAGGAGGCGCTGGCGCGCGGCGGCAATCTGCTGATCCCCGTCTTCGCGCTGGAGCGCACGCAGGAGATTCTGCTCGACCTCGCCGCGCTGATGAACGCCGGCCGGATTCCGCGCGCCATGGTCTTCATCGATTCCCCGCTGGCCAACAAGCTCACCTCGGTCTTCTCGCGCCACAGCGGAAGCCTCGAGGATACCGATGGCATCAACCCCTTCACCCACACCGCCTTCCGCTATGTGGGCGATGCCGGCGCCTCGCGCCGGCTTTCGCGGATGACAGGCTCCATCATCCTTGCCGGATCGGGCATGTGCGAAGGCGGGCGAATCCGCCACCATCTGCACGACCAGCTGCCCGACCATCGCACCACCCTGCTGTTTGTCGGCTATCAGGCCGAGGGCACGCTGGGCCGGGTGCTGCGCGACGGAGCGCGACGGGTGCGCATTTCCGGCCGGGACGTGGCAGTGCGCGCAACGATCCGCAGCCTCGACTGTTTTTCGGCCCACGCCGACCGCGAAGAGCTGATCGACTGGATCCGGCGTCGCGGGCCGGTATCGGGCAGCCTGTTCCTGAACCATGGCGAGCCGGACACACAGCGCGCCTTCGTCGACGCGATCGAAAGCGCGGGCAAGGGCATGCCCGGATCGATCATCGTGCCCGCCATCGGCGAGGCCTTCGAACTGGCTGCCGGCGCGCCGGCGAAGCGTGTCGAAGGCCCCCGCACGGACCTGCCCGACGTGACCGGGCGCGACTGGCAGAATGATTATGCCGAGCTCGCCGTGCGGCTGAAGAAGGAGCTTGCCGCCATCGCCGATGAAGCCCGCCGCCGCGAGGCGATCGCGGAAATGGGAGCGTTGCTGCGGCGCTACCAGACAAGCCGGGATGAACAGGCCGCCGCCCGCAAGGCCGCCAAGGGCGACCGGAACAGGGACGAAGGCGACCGCCGCCCGGCGCGACGCGGCAGCAAAGCCCGCTGACCGGGGGCCCGGCCATGGCCGATACCGCACCGGATGCTGCACCCGATGCCGCAACGGGGCCGGCCATGGAGCCGCTGTTCCGCCTGGAGGGCGTCACGCGGGTCTATGGCGAGGGTGCGGCCAGGGTTCAGGCGCTGCGCGGTGTCGATCTGCTGATCCCGGCGGGCGAAGTGATCGTGCTGCTGGGGCCTTCGGGCAGCGGCAAGTCTACCCTGCTCAACATCCTCGGCGGGCTCGACCGGCCGACGGAAGGGCGGGTGCTCTTCCGGGGCAGCGATCTGGCCACCCTGCCCGAACGCCAGCTCACCGACTATCGCCGCGCCCATGTCGGCTTCGTCTTCCAGTTCTACAATCTCGTCCCCAGCCTCACCGCGCGGGAGAATGTCGAGCTGGTGACGGACATCGCGCCAGAGCCGATGCAGCCCGAAGCCGCGCTGGCCCTTGTCGGCCTTGGCGAGCGGGCGGGCCATTTCCCGTCCGAACTGTCTGGCGGGGAGCAGCAGCGCGTCGCCATTGCGCGGGCCATCGCCAAGCAGCCCGATGTGCTCCTGTGCGATGAACCGACAGGCGCGCTCGACAGCCGCACCGGACGCATGGTGCTGGCGGCCCTGTGCGACGTGAACGCCCGCATGGGCACGACGCTGCTGATCGTGACCCACAATGTCTCGGTGGCGGCGCTTGCCCATCGCGTGCTGCACTTCCGCGACGGCCGTGTCGCCGAGGAAGTGGTGAACAGCCAACGCGCTTCCGCCGAAACGATCGACTGGTGAGCAGGGCGGCATGCGCGCCCTGAACCGCAAGCTGCTGCGCGACCTGTGGCGGCTGCGCGGGCAGGTGCTGGCGACAGCGCTCGTCATCGGCGCCGGCATAGCCCTTTATGTCATGTCGGCCGGCATGCTCGCCTCGCTTACGGCCACGCGCGATGGCTGGTATGCCGGCGCCCGCTTCGTCGACATCTCCGCCCAGGCGCGGCGCGTGCCCCTGCCGCTTCTGGAACAGCTGCGCGCCATCCCCGGCGTGGCGCTGGCGGAAGGGCGCATCACCACGCTTGCCCGCGTGGAGGTGGCATGCTTCGACGAGCCGGTGAACGCCATGCTGCACAGCCTGCCCGAAGCCGGCGCCACGCAGCTGAACGCGGTGCAGCTGGTGCGCGGCCGCATGCCGGAAAGCCCGGGCGAGATCCTGCTGTCCGACGGCTTCGCCCGCGCCCACGGGCTGCCAGGCGGAGGCGGAGAGGCCAGCACGCAAGGCATCGCGCTCATCGTGCAGGGCGCGCGGATGGAGATGCGGGTGACAGGCACCGCCATCGCACCCGACCATGTGATGACCATCGGGCCCGGCAATCTGACCAGCGACGACCTGCGCTTCGCCGTCGGCTGGGCGCCGCGCCACGCCCTCGAAGGCCCGACGGACCAGGTCGGCGCCTTCAGCGAGCTGATGATCCGTCTTGCGCCAGATGCCCGGCCGCAGGCGGTGATGCGCGCGGTGGACCGGCTTCTGGCTCCCTATGGCGGCACGTCGGCGCTTGCCCGGCATGAACTGTCGTCGGACCGCTTCATCCGGGGGGAGCTGGACCAGCTGGCGGTGATGGCACGCATTCTTCCGCCCATCTTCCTTTCGGTCGCCGCCTTCCTGCTGTGGGTGATGACCGGCCGCCTCATCGCGACCGAGCGCGAGCAGATCGGCCTGATGAAGGCCTTTGGCTATCGCGGCCGCGAGATCGCGCTTCACTATGCCGGGGTGGCCGGGCTGGCGGCGGTGGCTGGGCTGCTGACCGGCAGCCTCGCCGGGCTGCTGATGGGCCGCGGCATAAGCGCCATCTATGCCCGCTTCTTCGCCTTCCCCGGCCTGCAGTTCCGGCTGGAGCCAGAGGTGTTTGCAATAGCCGCGCTGATTGCGGCGGCGGCGGCCGCAGCAGGCGCTGCCGGGCCGCTGCGGGCGGCGATGCGGCTGGCGCCGGCTGCGGCCATGCAGCCGCCCGCGCCGCCTGCCTTTCGTGGCCGGGCCGGGCGGGCGGGCCGCTCGGCCCGGCTCGACGCGCCCGGCCGGATGCTGCTGCGCCGCCTGCTGCGCTGGCCGGAGCGCACGTTTCTGGGCGTCACCGGGCTGGCGCTGGCGACAGGGCTTGCCGTGGTCGCAAGCTTCAGCGCCGATGCCATCGACCGCATGCTGGACCAGAGCTTCAACCGCGCCAGCCGCCAGCATGTCTCGGTGGTGTTCGCGGAGGAGCGCGGCCGCGACGCGCTGGCCGAACTGGCCGCCATTCCCGGCGTCCGCGCCGTGCAGCCCGCGCATGATGCGCCGGCACTGTTCGTGCATGGCAACAGGCGCTGGCGCGACGCCCTGGTCGGCATCGATCCGGCCGCCGACATGGTGCGGCTGATGGACGAGGACGACCGCCCCGTCGAGGTGCGACCGGGCGGCCTTGTCCTTTCCCGCGCGCTGGCGGACAAGCTGGGCGCGCGGCCGGGAAGCCGGGTGCGGATCGAAGTGGAAAGCGGCCGCCGCCCTGTGCTCGACCTTGAGGTGCGCGCCATAGCCCGCACCAGCTATGGCACGCCGGCCTGGCTCGACATCGACACGCTCGACCAGGTGCTGGGCGAAGGCCCGCGCGTGACGGGGGCATGGCTTCTGATCGACCCGGCGCAGGCCGGCAGCATCGTGCGCGCCATCGGCGAGCGGCCGATGGTTGCGGGCGTGACGCTGCGCACGGCGGTGCTTGGCAACCTCGATGCGCAGATGCGGGAGAATTTCGGCACCTTCCGGCTCTACAGTCTCGCCATTGCCGCCGTCATCGTCATCGGGGTTGCCTACAACAGCGGCCGGCTTTCCTTTTCCGAACAGGTGCGCGATCTCGCCACCATGCGCGTGCTTGGCTATCGCACCGGCGAAATCGGCAGGGTGCTGATCGGCGAGATCATCGCCCTGTCCATCCTTGCCCTGCCCTTCGGCCTTGCCTTCGGCATGGGGCTGGCCTGGTTCGTCAGCCATTCCTTCTCGACCGACATGTTCACCATCCCCTATGCCGTGTCGGGGCGGACGCTCGCCCTCGCGGCGCTCACCACCTTGTCGGCCGCCATCGTCACGGCCATGCTCGTTCACCGCCGCGCCGCCCGCATCGATCTGGTGCGCGTTCTGAAAAGCAGGGACTGAAGACATGACGGGCAGCCCCCGACCACGCCGTTTCCGCCTCGGGCCGCTTCTGGCCGCCGGGCTGCTGCTGGCGCTGGCCGCGATCGCCTTCCTCTGGTTCCGGCCGGCGCCCGTGACCGTCGATCCGGGCATTGTCGATCGCGGGCCTGTCGTGATGACGGTCGGCGGGCGGGCCATCGCCCGCGTGCGCGACAGCTATGACGTGACCGCGCCCATGGCCGGGCGGCTGCTGCGGATCGATGTGGAGGTGGGCGACCGGGTGGAGGCCGGCAAGACCGTCGTTGCCCGGCTGCGCCCGGCAGACCCCGGCTTCCTCGACAGCCGGTCGCGCCGCGCGCTGGAAGCCCGCGCCGCCGAAGCCCGCGCCCGGATCGCGGCGGCCGATGCCCATGCCCGCCGCGCCATGGCCGAGGCCCGCGTCGCCCGGCAGGACCATGACCGGGTGGCAAAGCTGGTGCGCGACGGCTGGATGGCCCAGGCCGCCATGGACCGAAGCCGCGCCACCCGCGACGAAGCCGAAGCAGCGCTTGCCGCTGCCCGCGCCGAAGCCGGGGCCGCGCGCCAGGCGCTTGCCGAAGTGGAAGCCTCGCTGGCCGGGCCGCTGGCCGGGAACGGCGCGGAAATCCCCGTGACGGCGCCGGTTTCCGGGCGGGTGCTCGAACTTTTCCACAAGAGCGAGACCGTCGTTCCGGCCGGGGAAAGGCTGCTTGCCATCGGCGACCCGGGCCGCGACCTCGAACTGGTGGCCGACCTGCTTTCGACCGATGCCGTGAAGGTGCGCGAGGGCGCCGCCGTCAGCATCGACCAGTGGGGCGGGGCGCGCCCGCTTGCCGGCCGGGTGCGGCTGGTGGAACCCTATGGCTTCCTCAAGATTTCGGCGCTCGGCATCGAGGAGCAGCGGGTGAACGTGGTGATCGACTTCGTGGGCGACAAGGCCGGCTGGTCGCGGCTGGGCCCTGGCTACAGGGCCGAGGTGCGCATCGTGACGGAGGAAGCCGCCGACGTCGTGCGCGTGCCGGCCCCGGCCCTTGTCCGTTCGGCAGGGGCGGCGGCTGGCGATGCGGGCGGCTGGGCCGTGCATGTCGTGCGGGATTGCCGGGCAGAACTTGTGCCCGTGACGACAGGGCTGATGAACGAACGCCACGCCGAGATCCGCTCGGGGCTTGAGCCGGGCGACATGGTCGTTCTCTTTCCGCCTGAATCGCTGAAGGATGGGCGGCGTGTCCGCAGCAGTGGGGAGGATGGCGATGAGCGCTGCCGATGAACAGCCCGGCGGGGCGGATGCAGCCACCCGGCGCGGCCTGACATCGGCCGAAGCCGCCGCGCGCCTGGCGGCCGAGGGGCCGAACCTGCTGCCGCGCGAAAAGCGGCGCAATCTCCTCAATGTCATCCGCGATGTGCTGAAGGAGCCGATGCTGCTGCTGCTGCTTGGCGGCGGCATCGTCTATCTTGCCCTCGGAGACCGGCTGGAAGCACTGGTGCTGCTGCTCTTCGCCATGCTTTCCATCCTCATCACCACGGTGCAGGAACGGCGCACGGAACGCGTGCTGGAGGCGCTGCGTGACCTGTCCAGCCCGCGCGCGCTGGTGATCCGCGATGGCCGGCGCCAGCGAATCCCCGGCCCCGAAGTGGTGCGCGGCGATCTTCTGGTGCTGGCGGAAGGCGACCGGGTTCCGGCCGACGCGCTTCTGCGCGAAGCCAATGAGCTGATGCTCGACGAATCGCTGCTTACCGGCGAATCCGTGCCTGTCTCGAAACGACCGGCCCGGCCGGGGGAAACGCCCCGGCCCCCCGGCGGCGAGGATCTGCCCACCGTCTATTCGGGAACGCTGGTGGTGCGGGGCGAAGGGCTGGCCGAAACCACGGCCACCGGGCCGCGCACCGAAATCGGGGCCATCGGCCAGTCGCTGGCGCTGCTGGATACGGAACCGCCCCGGCTGCGGCGGGAAACCACGGCCCTTGTGCGGCTGTTCGCCATCATCGGGCTTGCAGTCAGCCTCGTCGTCGTCCTTCTCTATGGTCTCTTCCGTGGCAGCTGGCTCGATGCAATGCTGGCCGGAATCGCGCTTGGCATGTCAATGCTGCCCGAGGAATTTCCCGTCGTCCTCACCGTGTTCATGGCGATGGGGGCCTGGCGCATATCGCAGGCGCGCGTGCTGACGCGCCGCGCCGCCGCCATCGAGACGCTGGGCTCGGCCACCGTGCTGTGCACCGACAAGACCGGAACGCTGACGGAAAACCGCATGGAAATCGCGCGGGTCGTGCTGCCCGGCGGCCAGGCCTTCGATGCCGGTGCCCCCATGCCGCCGGAAGCCGCCGCCGTGGTGGCGACAGGGGCGCTCGCCAGCGCGCCGCAGCCCGTGGACCCGATGGACCGCGCCTTCCACAGCCTCGCCGGCCCGCAGGATGGTTTGCGGCTGGAAGCAAGCCATGGCCTGCGGCCCGAGCTGATGGCGGTATCGAACCTGTGGGTCGATGAAGCCCGGCCCGGCGAGGCGCTGCTGGCCTGCAAGGGCGCGCCCGAGGCGGTGATGGGGCTTTCGGGCCTTTCCGAAGCCGGGCGCGCCGCCATGGCAGCCGAAGTGGAGCGCATGGCAGCCGAAGGGTTGCGGGTGCTGGCCGTGGGCCATGCCCGTTCCGCGCTAGGGGATGCGCCCGGCCATCATGGCGAAGCGGAACTCGAACTTCTGGGGCTGGTGGGGCTGGCGGACCCCCTGCGCACCAATGTGCCGGCTGCGGTTGCCGAATGCCGGAGCGCCGGAATCCGGGTGGTGATGATCACCGGCGACTATCCGGCCACGGCGCGCAGCATCGCCGCCAGCGCCGGCATCGAGGACAGCGAGCCGCTGACGGGCGCTGATCTTTCCGGAATGGACGACGCGGCGCTCAGGCAGGCCTGCCGCAACACGCACATCTTCGCGCGCATCCAGCCGCAGCAGAAGCTGCGGATCGTCTCGGCGCTGAAGGCTGATGGCGAGGTTGTCGCGATGACGGGGGACGGCGTGAACGACGCCCCGGCCCTGAAGGCGGCGCATATCGGCATTGCCATGGGCGGGCGCGGCACCGATGTCGCGCGCGAAGCCTCGGCGCTGGTGCTGCTGGACGATGATTTCGGCTCGATCGTGAAGGCCATCCGCCTCGGCCGCCGGATCCGCGACAATCTCGGCAAGGCAGTCGCCTTCATCCTGGCCGTTCATGTGCCGATCGCCGGTCTGGCGCTCCTCCCGCTCGCCATGGGGCTGCCGCTCATCCTCGGGCCGATCCACATCGCCTTCCTCGAAATGCTGATCGACCCGGTCTGCTCCCTGGCCTTCGAGGCGGAAGAGGAAGAGCATGACATCATGTCCCGCCCGCCCCGCGCGCCCGATGAACGGCTGTTCCCGGCGCCGGTAGCGCTGGGCGCCGCGCTGCAGGGCCTGCTGGCCTTCGGTCTTGTGGCGCTTGTCTATGTCGTCGGGCTGGGGCGCGGCATCCCGGAAGACGAGGCGCGAGCGCTGGCCTTCTTCACCCTCGTGCTCTCGATCATCGCCCTCATCCTCGTCAACCGGCGGGCGAGCACGCGCCTCGGCTCGGCGCTGCTGCGCCACAACCGGGTGCTGGGCGGAATCCTCATCGTCGTCGCCGGCATATTGGCGCTGTCCCTGGGCTGGCCGTTCCTTGCCGGGTTGTTCCGCTTCGCCCCGCTCAGCCCGGCTGAAATCGGCCTTGGCATCGGCGGGGCCTTTACCCTTCTGCTGCTGCTGGAGGGGCTGAAGTGGCTGCGGCAGCGCCCGCTACGGAGGGGCGCTGCCTGAGCCTTCAGAGACGGATGGCCTTCAGAAACGGATCTCCACACCCGCCGCGACGGAGCGGCCTTCGCCGGGCGCGAAGGTGGCGGCATCCATACCGCCCAGGTTGTTCTGCGCGGCGATCACGCTGGAAACATGGCGGCGGTCGAACAGGTTGCGACCTTCCACGAATCCAAGCAGCCCACCCTGCCGCCAGCCAATGCGGCCGCCGGCCAGCAGATAGCCATCAGCCTTCAGGCTGTTGGCATAATCAGCAAAGCCGCCTTCCGGCACCCAGGTCAGCTGGATGGAGGCGAAGCCGCCCTCGGGCGCGCCATAATCCAGCCCCAGCCCCACCAGATGCGGCGGCAGGATCGGCAAACGGTTGCTGCCAAAGCGGGCATCATCGGCAAAGCGCGCATCGGTGAAAGTCCATTCCACCGTCGCGCCAAGCCGGTCGCCGGCCTGCAGGCCCGGCGCGGCAAGGGTCGCGTCGGCCCTTGCCTCCACGCCCCAGCGGGTGGTGCGGCCGGCATTGCCCACCGAGGAAACGGTCTGCGAGACGAAATCGGCGGTCGAGACGATCTCGCCATCGAGCCAGGCGCGATAGAGGGTGATGTCGAGTTCCACCGGCCCGGCGGCGCCCTTCACGCCGGCCTCCACCGTCACCTGCCGCTGTGCATCGAGATCGACGATGACGGGGCGGCGCGGATCAGGCCCGGAGACAAGGGCCGCGCCCATGCCGGTTCCGGCGCGGTTGATCATCAGCATGTCGAAGGTGGGCGCCTCGATCGAGCGGCTGGCCCCGGCGAACAGGGCAAGGCCGGGCAGCACGGCAGCGCTCAGCGTGGCGCTGCCGATGAAGCCGCGATAGTCGCGGTCATAGGTGGCGACGGGGCGCTGCGGCCCTGTCGGGAAGCGGTCGCTGATCGTGCGGCCCGTCCACAGATGGCCCGCCGCCAGATCGGCGGAAAGCCCGCCCCCGAGCGGCACGGCAAGGGTCATCACGGCCGAAAGGCGGTTCGCGTCGAGATCATTGTCCGCCCACATCAGCGTCGGCGCGCCGGAAAAGCTCATCATGGTGCCGCCGCCGTTCAGGAACAGCTGCTGGTGGCGGGCGCCATCCTGCCACAGGACATCGATGCCGGCCTCGGCCCTTCCGCCAGGCATGGAAAAGCCCTGTGTCACCCGCACCCGGCCGGACCAGTCCCGGTTTTCTTCCACCTGAACATCACGGCGGCGGAAATCCACGTCGGTCGCCATGAAGGCGACATCGGCATCGACGCGCGTTTCGCCCCGCTCGATTCCGAGGCCGATGGTACCGCGCAGGCGCTGGGCGCGGCGGCGCCAGTCCCCCAAAACATTGCCCGGCTGGGCGTCCCGGCTGCCGGCCTCGATCTGGGCCAGTGTCTGCGGGCCGGGCAGTTCCAGCCGGCTGTCGCTGAACAGGAAGCCGGTGCGCAGGTCGACCCCGTCGGCAAGCCGCAGATCGGCCCGGCCATTGGCGCGCCAGGCCTCCTGCGCGTTGAACCGGCGGAAACCCGACTGCCCATACCAGCTGCCCGAAAGGAAGACCGAGCCGGTCTCGTCGCCACCGGATATCGCGGCCTGCCCACGGCCCATGCCGTAGCTTCCCGCTTCGCCACGAACGGTCGCCCCCAGCCCATCGGCCGTGGCCGGGCTGCGGAAGTCGACAATGCCGCCAAGCGCCGCGCCACCGCCGCGCGCGCCGCGGCCACCGCGCAACAGGCGCACTTCCCCGAAGGCCAGCGGCTCGATCCATTCGACGAAATCGAAACTGCCGTCGCCATAGCTCATGGGCAGGCCATCGAGCCGCAGGTCGATGCCGCGCCCTGCGGGCATGGTGCCGCGCTGCAGCCCGGAACCGCGAATGGCGAAGCGGGGGTGGTCGACGCCGCCGAACACCGGTTCCACCAGCACGCCCGGGGCCGAGCGGAACAGATCCTTCAGGGTGGAAAGCCGGCCGTCGCGGGTCGGCTCCAGGGCGGACAGCGCCGGATCATCGGACGATGCCCGCCCAATGACGACAATCGTCTCGATGGGAGGCGGCGCATCCGCCGCAAGGGCAGGTGCCGCAAGAGCAGAAGCCGATGCCAGAAGGGTGGAAAAGACAAGCGCGCGGACGCGCGCGGCACGAACTGTGCTGGGCATGAAAATATCTTTCCGTCAGGACTTTGGGGCAGACCGCGCCTGCCGCCGGTTGCCGCCCGCTGCCGGTCGGCGAAATGCGAAGGCCGCCCGCTGCCGGGCGGCGAAGCGCAGAGGTGAGGATCAGCCCCGCGCGGGTGGCGCCTGAGACGGAGGGGTGAGCCAGCCGCGCGCCACGAGCGCGCGGACGGGCGCCTCGACACCGGCCCATGTGGCAAGGACCGGGATGGCGTGGGGCAGCCACAGGGGCAGGCGCGGCAGAATGGACGGACCACCCAGCCCGGCAAAGGCGCAGGGCGGATGGGCGGATTCATCCGGCGTGCCGGCCGGGTTTCCGAACGGGCCCTCGCCATCGGGCAGGGCCTGCAGCCCGGCGGCCGAACAGACCACCAGGGTCATGCCATCCGGCGAAAGCGCCGGCATCCAGCCGGCGGGCAACAGGGCGCGCAGCAACAGCAGCAGCCCGGCAAGCGCAAGCAAAGCCTGCGAGCCCGCCGATGCGCTGGAGGCGCCCATCATCCGCATGACCGGGAGCCTCAGTCCCGCCCGGCGACCATGCGCTTCACGGTGTAGGACAGAACCAGCTCTTCCTGCTGGTTGTAGACCTTCACCTCGGACGCGACGACGGCGCGGTTGCCCTTCGAGGTGGGCTTGATGTCGGTGATGTCGAGCACGGCCCAGACGCTGTCGCCGACTCGCACCGGCGCATGGGCCTTCAGATTCACTTCCAGCAGGGCAAGGCCGACACCCTGAATCACCGTCTGGAACAGCATGCCCTCGACAAGGCACTGGGTGAGGGCCGCCGGCACGAGGCGGCCGGGAATGGCGGCGCCGGGATAGCTGGCGTCGATGAAGATCGCCTCGAGCATGCCCGTCACGCCGATGAAGTTGACGAGATCGCTTTCGGTGATGGTGCGGCGCAGGGTGCGGCCGACGATGCCGGTCTTCAGATCCTGCCACACCGGGCCCTTGCCCATCACGGGCAGTGTCTCGAACAGCGATTGGCTCATCATCGTCTCCGTCAGGTGGCTGGCTCAGTTGCTGGCGGCGGCATCCTGCACGCCGGGTTCCAGCCTTTCGCGCAGGAAATCGGCGGTCGTGGCGTCTTCCCGGCCCTTGGCCGCCCAGTCGAGACGGGCCTTTCCAAGAACCATTGCCCAGTAGCTGTCGCTGCCATGGGCCAGCTGCCACCCCTTGAGGGCGCGCACCCAGAGTTGCAAGTCATATTCGAGGGTTGCGCCGATGGCGCCGTGCAGCTGGTGGGCCATGGCGGCGACACGGTGCGCCGCTTCTCCGGCGCGCAGCTTCGCCACGGCGCTGCGGGCGGGATCGAAGCCGGGGCCGGCCAGCCCGATGAAGGCCGCCATGCGCGCGGCCGCGACATCCTCCGCCATCACGGCAAGCTGCTGTTGCAAGGCCTGGAAGGCCGAAAGCGGCCGGCCGAACTGCTGGCGCGTCGTCACATGGGCCATGGTGATGTCGAGCACGCGGCGGCAGGCGCCGGCCATGCGCGCCGCCGTCAGGGCCGCATTGGCGGCAAGGGCGTCCGGCCCTTCCAGACCGGCCGGCCGGTCAAGGGCAACTGCCTCGCCATGCCACAGGCGGGCAACGGCGGTTTCCGCCCAGTCCACGGGCAGAAGATATTCCCCGCAGGCGATCACCAGCGGCGCGAAGGCCGGCAGCGACAGGCCCGCACCACCTTCGGCTTCGGGCCGCAGGATATCGATGAAGCCCGATTGCACCAGCTCCTGCCAGACAGGCGGAACAGCGCCGTTCGCGGCTTCGGCGGCGCGCACGGCCGCCGGTGTGGAATGCGCCTCGAGCAGGCGGCGGAAGACATCCTCGAACATCAGCGAAGCCCCATGCCACGCGCGATCATGCCGCGCAGGATCTCGCGGGTTCCCCCGCGCAGCGAAAACACAGGCGACATGTGCCAGATGAAGCGCAGCGTGCGCAGCAGTTCCGGGTCGGCCGGTCGGTCGGGGTCAGCCGCGATGCGGTCGGCGAGCGCCGCCGGAATCGCCTGTTCAAGCTCGGTGCCAAGATCCTTCAGCAGGGCCGCTTCCACCACGGGGGACTTGCCCTCGGCAAGCCGCGTGGTGATGGCGGCCGACATGCCGCGCAGCGCCGCCAGCCGGGCGGTGAAGCGGCCGAGAAGCTCGGTGTCGCGGGGGTCGGGCGCTTCCCCCAGGCCCCTAGCCCAGGTGTCGAGCAGAACAAGCGAGGAATAGATGCGCTCCGGGCCGGAGCGTTCGAAGGCAAGCTCGGCGTTCACCTGCGCCCAGCCATTGCCTTCCTCGCCCACCAGCCGGTCATCGGGCAGGAACACATTGTCGAAATGCACTTCGGAAAATTCGGCCTCGCCCGTCAGCAGGGTGATGGGTCTGACCGTCACGCCCGGCGCCTTCAGGTCCACCAGCACCTGTGACAGGCCCTTCTGCCGGTCCTCGCTCGTGCCCGAAGTGCGGACAAGGGCGATCATCCAGTCGGCATTGTGGGCATAGGTGGTCCAGATCTTCTGGCCATTGAGCCGCCAGCCGCCGTCCACCTTCTCGGCGCGGCTGCGCACGCTGGCGAGATCGGAGCCGCTGTTGGGTTCCGACATGCCGATGCAGAAGAAGATTTCCGACCGGCAGATACGCGGGATGAAGGCCTGCTGCTGCGCCTTCGTGCCGAACTTCAGCAAAAGCGGCGCCGATTGCCTGTCCCCGATCCAGTGGGCGGCGATGGGCGCGCCGGCCGCCAGCAACTCCTCCACCACCACGAAGCGGTGGAAGGGCGAAAGCCCGCGGCCGCCCAGCGATTCGGGCATGGTGAGGCCGATCCAGCCGCGGCTGGAAAGCTTGCGGCTGAACGCCGCGTCCCAGGCGGACCATGTCCGCACCCGGTCGCTTGGTGGCCGGCCGGCCAGCGCGTCGGCAAGAAACGCCTTGAGCTCGGCGCGCATCGCCTCGGCATCGGCCGGAATGCGCGCGGGCTCGAAACTCTGCATCAGGCCGTCCAGCTGCACCGGCTTCTCCCTGTCTGCCTGCCGGACCATCCCGCCGGCAGGCGCTGGCATAACGGCAAGGCCGGGGCCTGTCACCCCGCAGCCCCCGGGGGTGCGCCCTATTGGCGCTGCCGGGGCGGGGCGAAGGGGGCGGGCCGAAGGGCGCGGGCCACCCGGACGCTCAGGACTATCCGGGCGATCAGGGCGAAATGCCGAGGAATTCATCCTTCAATATGTGCGCGACGATATGCTCGGCCGCCGCCTCGGCACTCATCGCCCGCGTGTCGATGCGGATCTCGGGCGCTTCCGGCGGCTCATAGGGGCTGTCGATGCCGGTGAAGTTGCGGATTTCGCCTGCCCGCGCGCGGGCATACAGGCCCTTCACGTCGCGCCGCTCGGCATCCTCGATCGGGGTGTCGATGAAGATCTCGACGAATTCGTCCGCCTCCATCAAGGCACGCGCCATGCGGCGCTCCGCCCGGAAGGGGGAGATGAAGGCGGTGAGCACGATCAGGCCCGCATCCACCATCAGCTTGCCCACTTCGGCAATGCGGCGGATATTCTCCACCCGGTCCGCCTCGGTGAAGCCGAGGTCGCGGTTCAGGCCATGGCGCACATTGTCCCCATCCAGCAGATAGGTGCGCCGGCCCATCGCCGTCAGCTTCTTTTCGACCAGATTGGCAATGGTGGACTTGCCCGCCCCCGACAGGCCGGTGAACCACAGCAGCATGGGCTTCTGCCCGTTCATCGCCGCCCGGGTCGCCTTCGAGATGTCGAGCGTCTGCCACTGGATGGTGCTCGCCCGCGTGAGCGCGTGGCGCACCGTGCCGGCGCCGGCGGTGGCGTTGGTCAGCCGGTCGATGAGGATGAAGCCGCCTGTCGGCCGGCAGCTTTCATAGGGGTCGAAGGCAACCGGCCGGTCGAGCGCCAGCGTCACGACCGCCATGTCGTTCAGGCCCAGCGATTTCGCCGGCTGCGGCTGCAGGCTGTTCACGTCCACCCGGTGCTTGATGGCGGTGACACTGGCGCCCACGGTGCGGGTGCCGATCTTCAGCCAGTAGGGCCGGCCCGGGAAGAGCGGGGCATCGTCCATCCAGATGAGGGTCGCCTCGAACTGGTCGCTGGCTTCTGCGGGGTGGTCGGCGGCGGCGATCACATCGCCCCGGCTCACGTCCACGTCGTCCGCAAGCTCCACGGTGATGCTTTCTCCGGCAACCGCTGCATCCGCCGTGCCGCCGGCGCCATGGATCGCCGCGATCCGCGTCTGCCGGCCCGAAGGCAGCACCGTCACCGCATCGCCCGTATTGAGCACGCCCGCCGCCAGCTGGCCGGCAAAGCCGCGGAAACCGGAATCGGGGCGGTTGACCCACTGCACCGGCAGGCGGGCGGGCAGGTCCGGATTGGCCAGCGTGTCGGTGCGCGCGCTTTCCAGCGCTTCCACCAGCGTCGGCCCGCGATACCAGGGCATGTGCGGGTCGGGGTGGGCGACATTGCCGCCCGATGGCGCAACCAGCGGGATCGCTGCCACATCCTCCAGCCCGAGTTCGCGTGCAAAGGCCTGGAAGGCGTTGGCGATTTCGCGGAAGCGCAGTTCGGAATGGCCGACAAGATCCATCTTGTTCACCGCCAGCACCAGCTGCCGGATCCCCAGCAGGCTGACGATATGGGCATGGCGGCGCGTCTGCGGCATCAGCCCGCGGGAGGCGTCAACCAGCAGCACGGCAAGATCGGCGGTCGAGGCGCCGGTCGCCATGTTGCGGGTATATTGTTCATGGCCCGGGCAGTCGGCGACGATGTAGCGCCGCCTGGGCGAAGCGAAGAAGCGATAGGCGACATCGATGGTGATGCCCTGCTCGCGCTCGGCCGACAGGCCATCGACGAGCAGCGCGAAATCCAGCTCTTCGCCGCGCGTGCCATGCCGCGCGCTGTCGGCGGCCAGCGCTTCCAGCTGGTCGTCCACCAGGGCCTGGCTGTCGTGCAGCAGGCGGCCGATCAGCGTGGATTTTCCATCATCGACACTGCCGCAAGTGATGAACCGCAGCAGCGGCATGCGGGCGCGCCGGTCGAGAAACTCCGCCACCTCGCCGGCCGAAAGCAGGCGGGCGTCCGTATCGGGCGTTGCCGTCATCAGAAATAGCCCTCCGCCTTCTTCCGCTCCATCGAGGCGGACTGGTCATGATCCACCATGCGGCCGGCGCGTTCGGACCCGCGCGCGCCCAGCACTTCGGCGATCATGGAATCGAGCGTGTCCGCCCGGCTTTCGAGCGCGCCCGAAAGCGGCCAGCAGCCCAGCGTGCGGAAGCGCACCATGCGCTCGACCGGCTTTTCGCCGGGCCGCCACTGCATACGCGCGGCTTCGTCCACCACGATGATCTGGCCGTCACGCTCGACCACCGGGCGGGGCGCGGCGAGATAGAGCGGCACCAGCGGCACGGATTCGAGGCGGATATAGTCCCAGATGTCGATTTCGGTCCAGTTGGAGAGCGGGAAGACCCGCATGCTTTCGCCCGGGTTCAGCCGCCCGTTGTAGAGCGACCAGAGTTCCGGCCGCTGGGCCTTTGGCTCCCAGGCGTGGCGGGCGTTGCGGAAGGAAAAGACACGCTCCTTGGCGCGGGCCTTTTCCTCGTCGCGGCGGCCGCCGCCGAAGGCCGCGTCGAAGCCGTGCTGCGTCAAGGCCGCCTTCAGCGGCTCCGTCAGCATCAGCCTCGTATATTCCGGTGTCGGCGTCGCGAAGGGGTCGATCCCGGCGGCGGCGGCCTCGTCATTGTGGGCGACGATCAGCTCCAGCCGGTGATCGGCGACCATCCTGTCGCGGTGGGCGAGCATAGCGGCGAAATCCCAGCCGCTGGCCACGTGCAGGAAGGGAAAGGGCGGCGGCGCAGGGTAAAAGGCCTTGAGCGCGAGATGCAGCATCACGCTCGAATCCTTGCCGATCGAATAGAGAAAGACGGGGTTGCGCGCTTCCGCGACGGTCTCGCGGAAGATGTGGATGGCCTCGGCCTCCAGGCGCTTCAGGTGGGAGAGGCGCCCGGCCAGCGGGGCGGGCGCCTCATGCCCGGCAAGGGAAAGGGATTCGGATGTCATGGCCGCACGATGTCGGCGCGAACGCGACAAGGGTAAAGAAAGATGTTCTAGGCGTGGCCAAAGCCGCGCCCGTCACGCTTCAGCCCTCGACCGGCCAGAGGGCGACCGCAGCCCGCCGCAGGGCCGCCTTCGCCTCGGCGACGGTCAGGCCCTGGGTCTCGCGAAGGCGAAGCCAGGTTTCCATCGAAAGCAGGGCGCACATCAGCTCGAAAAGCTGGCGGTCGGATACCAGTTGCGCCGGAAGCGTCACGGCAAGCAGGTCCCGGCTCATCGTGACGAGGCGACGCCCCTGGGACGCCATGGTCTTGTTGCGATGGCGGTGCAGCGTCATGGTCACGAAATAAGGGGCGATGGCCTCAAACAGCATGGCGCGCTGGTCCAGCGTTTCGTCCAGCAGGGCCGGCCAGGTGCGGGCCACCATCGGCTGGTCGAGCATGGGGGCCACGCGCTCGAAGAGGATTTCGACAATCTCCATGTAGAGATTGTCCATTTCCTCGAAATGGCGGAACACGGTGCGCAGGCTGACTTCGGCGCGCGCCGCTACGGCCTCGGCCGTCGGCGCATACAGCCCGCTTTCCACCAGCTCCATCATGGCGGCGATGATCCGGCGACGACTGTCGGCGGACCGCTCACGGCGGCCATCGAGCTTGGTTTCGGTCTGCGGAAGGATTTCGTCAGGCGCGACCGCCATTTTTCCCGCCTCATTCTGACGGGCTTGTAAGGAAGTGCTCATGGCGAACTGTTAAGGCAGTCGGACAGGCATGAAAAGCCGAAATGCGATGAACGGGACACAGTTTAAGGCTGTTGCGGTGCGCCAGACGCCGCAAATCCCGGATTTCCGGCCGGAATTGTGCCGGAATCTTGTCTGTCGGCGCGAAACGGAAAATGGCGGCCACAAGCACTTTCTGCCAGAACCGCATCCTCTTCTGTCCTACACATGCCAATATGGTTATTTTTGCACCATGAACAGGACATCAATGCCTTCCCGGCCCCGCCGCCCGCGCCTTCGTGGCGCAAAAGCCCGCCTGCTGGTTTCAGGCGCGATCTTTCCCATGCTCGACGTGGCCGACCCCCCGGGCCAGGAAGCCCCGGCCCCGGCAGGACTGAGCGCCGGCCAGCGCATCGGCTTCCTGTCAGCCCTGCTGGAGGCGCAGAGCTTTTCCGAAGCCTGCCGCCGCACCGGGCTGGGCCGGGGCGACGTGCTGGCCGCCCGCGCCCGCGATGCGCTCTTCGCTGCGGAGTGGGACCGGCTGATCGAGACCCGCCTCGCCCATCTCGAGACATTGCTGATCGACAAGGCCATCGCCGGCCTCGGCGTCGAACGCCCCGGCGAAGCCGGAGACCAGGGTGACAAATTCCATGTCGCGCTTGGCCAGTGGATCCTGGCCGAACGGCGCGGCCCGAAGGCAAGAAGCGCCCGCGCCGAACCCGCCGGCGATGCCGCCGCCGGAAAGCCCGCACCTCAGCCAGCGCCGCATGGCGAAGACCCGGAGGATCTCGCCAGGGTCGAAGCGCTCATCGCGCAAACGGAAGCGCGCATCGCGGCAGCCGAAGCCGCCATCGCGCAGGCAGGCGGCCCGGCCCCGCGCTGACAGACAAGTGCTGGCGAAGGGGCGACGAAAAGCGGGAAGCGCCCCCCTCAGGATGGCCGGATGTCGAGGTCGCGGATCATGTCGTAGAGCGTCGGCCGGCTGATCCCCAGGGTTTTTGCGGCCTGGCTGATGCTGCCGCCCGACGCCGTAAGCGCCGCCGTCACCACCCGCCGGTCCGAGGCCATGCGTGATTCCCGCAAGGTCATCAACGCGGCTTCCGGGCTGTCGGCCAGGTCGAGATCGGCCGGCGTGATGGCATTGCCATCGGCCATGATCACCGCGCGCTTCATGCGGTTTTCCAGTTCGCGCACATTGCCCGGCCAGCTGTGCAGGTTGATGGCGGCAAGCGCACCCGGTCCGATGCGGGTGGGCGCGCCGGGCCGCTCGCCGGCGTATGTCTTCAGGAAATGGCTGGCCAGAAGCGCTGCATCCCCCGTCCGCTCGCGCAGGGGCGGGATGCCGATGCTCACCTCGGCGATCCGGTAATAAAGGTCTTCCCGGAAGCTGCCGTCGCCGATCATCTTCTTCAGGTTGCGGTGCGTGGCGCAGATGATCCGCGTGTCCACGTCGATCGGCTTGCGGCCGCCCACGCGCTCGATCACGCGTTCCTGGATGAAGCGCAACAGCTTCACCTGCAGCGGCAGCGGAATGTCGCCCACTTCGTCGAGGAAGAGCGTGCCGCCCTCGGCCAGTTCGATCTTGCCGGGCGTGGTCTTGACCGCGCCGGTGAAGGCGCCGCGCTCATAGCCGAAAAGCTCGGCTTCCAGCAGGTTTTCCGGAATGGCGCCGCAGTTGATGGCGATGAAGGCGCCACCCTTGCGGTGCGAACCGGCATGAAGCGCGCGCGCCAGAACCTCCTTGCCGGTGCCCGATTCCCCCAGCAGCAGGACCGACACATCGGTCGCCGCCACGCGCTCGATCATGGCGCACACCTTCAGCATTTCAGGCGCGCCCGTCACCAGGTTCGCCAGCGGCGATTCCGGCTGCCCGGCGGCCAGCCGGCGGTTTTCCGCCTCCAGCTGCGCCACGTGAAAGGCCCGGCCAACGATGAAGCCGAGTTCGTCGATATCGACCGGCTTCTGGTAGAAATCGAAGGCGCCAAGCGCAATCGCGCGACGGGCGCTTTCCCGCGCGCCATGGCCCGATGCCACGATCACCTTGGTGTAGGGCGCGGTCGTCATGATCTCTTCGAGGGTTGCAAAGCCTTCCGAGGTTCCGTCGGCATCGGGCGGCAGGCCGAGATCGAGCGTCACGACCGCCGGCTTGTGCTCGCGCAGGGCCGCAAGCGCCGCCGGCCTGTCACCGGCGACCACGACCTCATAATCCTCATAGGCCCAGCGCAACTGGCGCTGCAGCCCGGCATCATCTTCCACCACAAGCAATATCGGTTTTTCGTCACGCATTCCCGCTCACCTGCACTCCGCTCTTCCGGTCTGTGGCGGCTGCCCCGCGGGGCAGCGTCACCGTGAAACATGTTCCCTCGCCCGGCCGGCTTTCCACATCCAGCCTGCCGCCATGCTGGCGGGCGATCTCGCGGGCCTCGTAGGCGCCGATCCCGAACCCGCCATCCTTGGTGGAGCGGAAGGGGCGGAACAGCTCGTCGCGGATGAAACCCGCCGACATGCCGTGCCCGCTATCGGCCACGGTGATCCGCACTTCGGGTCCCGTTTCCGAAAGCACCAGCCGCACGGGGGCATCGGGTGCGCTGGCATCGATGGCATTCTGCACCAGATGGGTCAGCATCGCTTCCAGTTGCTGCGCATCCCCGACGATGGGCATCGCCGCATCGGCGCCTGCCAGTTCGACCGCCGGATGCTGGCGGCGCAGCGCAACGACAACCATCGAGGTAATCATGGCGATGTCTGCCGTCCCCTGCGTCGCGTGCGGGCCGCGTTCACCATCGCGTGCCGGGGAATCCCGGCCCTGCCGCTCCCTGTCCTGCGCCTCCCGCCCCATCAGCTTCAGAAGGTCGGTCATCTTGGCGACGCTGGAATTCAGCGTGGCGATCATGTCTGCCCGGAACTCGGGCTTGTCGGCATGGCGTTCGGCATTGCGGGCCACCAGGCCAAGCTGGCTCACCACATTCTTCAGGTCGTGCATCACGAAGGCGAAGCGGCGGTTGAACTCCTCGAAACGCTTCGCTTCCTCCAGCTGGGACTGGGTTTCCGTCTCGGCCAGATAGCTGGCGCCCTGGCGGCCGAGCGTCCGCAGCAGGTCGAAATCCTCCCAGTTGAGATCGCGCGGAACGAGCGTGCGCTCCAGCAGCAAGATGCCGGTCAGCTGCTCGCGGTGGATGAGCGGCACGGCAAGCCAGATCGCACGGTCGGCGGCGGCCCAGGCGGGCAGGGTCAGGTCTGCGTGCGATCCGGGGCTTGCCTCGCCCGCAGCTTCGGCCCGCAGCTTGTCGAAATCGACGATCCGCCCGGTCTCGGCCACGAAATGGCCAAGCGCAGACCCTTCAGGAATGCGCGGCGCATCGAGCTGCGGCCAGCACCAGCGCGCCGTCAGTTCGAAACCGCCGCCCGGCGAGGCTTCGAGAAGCGCCGCGCCCGGGCAGTGCATAACCGTCGCCACCGCTTCGGCCAGGCGTTCGCGGAAGGGAATGCGCCCCACCCCGTTTCCAGGTGCAGCATCGATCATGTCGATGAAGCGCAGCCACTCGACCCGGTAATCATAGCGATAGCGGTAGAAATTGCGCGATATGCGCACCCGCAGTTCGGCGCGGAAGCGCGGTGACAGCAGCACCAGAGCACCGGCAATCAGCGTGATCGCCATGAACACGACTTGCAGCAACTGGCCCCAGCTGCCGCCCGTGAGGCGCAGCCCATAGGCCAGAAGCGACATCAGGATCAGATAGGCGCCGATGATCGAGAAGCTGACGCTGTGGAAAGCCGCCTGCCGCGACAGGTGCAGCCGCGCGCCGGCCGTCTCGCGCATGCCGAGATAGAGGAGCGGCACCGCCAGCGCATCCACCGCGCCCCGCATCCCGAGCAGGGACTGGTTCGGCACGCCGACCAGGAAATGGATGGTGTAGAGGTTGAGATCATAAGCAAAAAGGACGGCCAGGCCGACGACGAACAGCCGGAACCGGAAACCGCCCTGGCTGGTGTTCACATAGAGATTGTGCAGCAGCACCAGACCGGAAATGGCGACAACCAGCCGGCTGGCGATGAACAGCATCGCCCCGAAAGGCTGGGCGCTGAGCGGCCCCGCCACGGGCGACATGCTGAACAACGCATCGAGCAACAGCTGCCAGGTGATGACGAAGCCAAGACCCATGGCGACCACGAAGGACGAGCCGGGCTTTTCCACGAGGCCGAGGGATCGACGCTGCATCAGCAGCAGCACGAAGATCCAGGATGCGGTGCGGAGCGTTTCCATCTTGCTGAGGAAGGGGACGCTGCCCGGGCCATGGCGAACGGCCAGCGCCTCGCCGCCGGCCCAGAAGGCCGTGACAAAGGCGGCCAGCGCGATCGACAGCCGCACGAACGAAGGCGCGCGCCGAAGCCCGATCGCCAGCCCGAGGATCAGGAAGGCAAGTGCCGCCACGAGGTGGCTGAACTGAGAAATCATTCCCACCATGTCCGGCATGCCTAGTGCAAATTCCTCCCCGATGGCGAAGCCAAACCCTGCCGGCCCTTCAGAATGTCATGATTCTTTACACCTTTGTGGCAGGAATTGCGACAGGCCCCGGACGGCGGGGCAGGCGCCACCCCTTTGCCAGCACGCCGCCGCCACGCTAACGAGGGGGATGGCCCCCGAACCGGGGGAAGCAACGCCAGGCAGCAGGCATGACGGACAGCAGCAAAAGGAACGCCGGCCCGAAAGGCGCACAGGAAGGCCGGAATGCAAAGACCGCGCGCGCGGAACGCCTGAAGGCGGCCCTGCGGGACAATCTCCGCAAGCGGAAGGACAAGGCCCGGCAGGCCCCCGGCCAGCAGGATAGCGACGGGGAAAGCAGCAGCCGGGGCTGAACCGGCCTGCCTGTCGTGTCAGCCCGTCATTGCCGGCAGGGCGCTATTTCCAGCCGAGCGCGCGCGCCATGATGTGGAAGATGCTGTTCTGCTCCACCGTGCCATCGACAAGGGCGCTTCCCGGCCCGGCCGCGAACAGGCCGACATCCTCGCCGCCATGCGTCTCGGCTTCCATGATGGCGGCCTTGGGCTGCAGGAAATCCGGGTCGGTCGGCGCCCTGGCCGAAGACAGGCTGCGCTTGCCCAGCCGCAGGGCAACCGGCCCGTTGGCATAGCCCAGCGTCGTCACCGGCCGGCCGAGAAGGTCGAGCACATTGCCGTCCTTGTCGGTCGCGGTGCGGCCCTCGCCACCGGCAATGGGGCGGATGAAGCCCAGAATGTCGTTCCCGCGGGGCGGATAGCCGGCCATGGTGAAGACATGGCTGTGATCGGCCGTCACCAGGACCAGCGTTTCCTTCAGGTCGACGATTCCGAGCACTTCCTCGACCGCGCGCGCCAGTTCGACCGTCTCGTCGAGCGCGCGATAGGCGTTGGTCATGTGGTGGGCATGGTCGATCCGGCCGCCCTCCACCATCAGCACATAGCCGCCGCCACGGGCCTCCAGCTTGCGCACGGCAAAAGCGGCCATTTCCGCCAGCGAGGGTTCGGCCTTGCGATCGGCGTCGAAGGCGAAGTCGAGATGGCTGGCATTGAAGAGGCCCAGCACCGGCTCGCGCCGCTTCGGGTCGAGCGCGCGGAACGGCAGCGCCGATTCGACGAAACGTCCCGCCGGGTTCGCCTTCGTCCATTCGACGATCAGGTCGCGGCCATCGTCGCGGCTGCCGCCCGCGCCCGCCGGCCGGAACTTCGAAAGCCCGCCGCCCAGCACCACGTCCATCCCGCCCCGGAAGCCGACAAGCTGGCTGGCGATGTCGGCGCAGCCGCTGGCGCGGTCTTCGGCCGGATAGTCGCGGTCAGCGCCTTCCCAGTCCCGGTTGGGCACATGGGCAAACATGGCTGCCGGCGTTGCATGGGTGATGCGTGTCGTCGTCACCACGCCCACGCCCATGCCGCGCGCCCGCGCGATCCCGGCCAGCGTCTTCGGCAGTTTCTGCGGCGTGCGGCAGGCCTCGGCCCCCTGGCCGGGAAGAAGGCCCAGCACGCCGATCCGGGTCTTGGTGCCCGTCGTCATGGCGGTGGCGGTTCCGGCGCTGTCGGGCACCTGCGCGTTGCTGTTGTAGGTCTTCACCATCGCCCGGCGCGGCAGGCGCTCGAAGCTGAGCAGGTTTTCCTCGCCGCCCTCGAAGCCGGCATAGGTGCCGCCGGCCGCCTTCGCGCGCTGCTGCGCCTCGAAGATGCGCGCGGCAGTGATGGTGCTGATCCCCATCCCGTCGCCGACGAAGAGAATCACGTTCTTCGCCCGTTCGGCGCGGACGCCAGCGGCACGGGCGGCGATTTCGGCCTCGGCCTTTTTCCAGCTCGGATCGGTCGAGGCGGTGGTGTCGAGCGCCTTTGCGGCAGCGGAAGCCTGTGCGGCGGCGGGCGCCGCCAGCAGCAGCGCAGTAAGAAGAATATGCCTCATGCGAGCCTTATCTCCGCCAAACGTTGCAGAAGAAAGTCATTGGCCGTGATCGGCGGCATGTCCGGGCGCGGGATGAACGGCTCGATCAGCCAGTCCGGCCGGAAATGCAGGAAAAAGGGCATGGAATAGCGCGACAGGTGTCGCCGTTCGGGCGGCGGGTTCACCACCCGGTGGGTGGTCGATGGCAGCTGCCCGCCCGTCTGGCGCGCCAGCATGTCGCCCACATTCACCACGAGGCTGCCGGGCGGGGCGGGCACTTCCAGCCACTCCCCCTCGCGCGAGAGAAGCTGAAGCCCGGCTTCCTCGGCCCCCAGCAGCAGGGTGATGACATTGATGTCCTCGTGCGCGCCGGCGCGCACGCCCGGCGCATCGGCGGGCACGGGCGGATAGTGCAGCAACCTCAGGATGCTGTTGCCATCGCGCACCGGGTTCTCGAAAAAGCCGGCGGGCTGGCCGAGATGCACGGCAATCGCCTTCAGGATCCTGAGGCCGGCCGTCTCCAGCGCCGAAAAGAGCGCCTGCATGGCGGGGCGGAAGGCGGGCACATCGGCATCCGGCCAGATGTTGGGGGCCATGATCGCGCCATGCGGATGGCCGGGCGGCAGGTCGCGGCCGACATGCCAGAATTCCTTCAGGTCGACCGTGTCGGCGCCCTTGGCGGCTTCCACTCCGAAGGGCGTGTAGCCGCGCTGCCCGGCGCCGCCCGGCTGATGGTAGCGGCGCTTGGCGGCATCGGGCAGGGCAAAGAAGGCGCGCGCGGCGGCCCATCCGGCCTCTATCAGCCCGGCGTCGATTCCATGGCCTTCCACCACGGAAAAGCCGGTGCGGCGGAAGCTGTCCCCCAGCAGTCCGGCGGCAGCGGGCAGGTCGCTTTCCACGAGATCGAGGGGCACGGGTCTGATCGAGGCACGATTCGTCATGCCCCGCCCATAGAAGGATCGGCGCCACCCGAGAAGCGGGAGCTTGAGTGGCGGCGCGGCCTTGGGCAAGCTGCCGGCAGAGGGAGATGCAGATGATGGATTTCGATTATGTGATCGTTGGCGCGGGTTCGGCCGGCTGCGTGCTGGCCAACAGGCTCACGGCCGATGGCCGGCACCGCGTGCTGCTGCTGGAAGCCGGCCCGAAGGACTGGAATCCGATGATCCACATTCCGGTCGGCTATTCCACCACGCTCAAGGATCCTTCGGTCAACTGGCTCTACGAGACCGAGCCCGACCCCGGCTCGATGGACCGGGTCCATGTCTGGCCGCGCGGCAAGGTGCTGGGCGGCTCCTCGTCGATCAACGGGCTTCTTTATGTGCGCGGCCAGATGGCCGATTACGACAACTGGGCCCAGCTCGGCGCGACGGGCTGGTCCTCGTCGGACGTGCTCCCCTATTTCCGCCGCGCCGAAGCCAATGAACGGCTTTCGGATGATCTCCACGGCACCGACGGGCCGCTCAATGTCTCGGATGCGACAACCCGCCACCCTGTGTCGGATGCCGTGGTCGAGGCCGGCGTCCAGGCCGGCCTGCCCTTCAACGACGATGTGAACGGCGAAGTGCAGGACGGCATCAGCTATTTCCAGCTGACGGTGAAGAACGGCCGCCGCTGGTCGACGGCGCAGGGCTATCTGAAGCCCGCCTTGAACCGCCGCAACCTGCATGTCGAAACCGAAGCCCATGTCGCGTCCATCCTGTTCGACGGCAAGCGCGCGACCGGCGTCACCTACCGTCAGGATGGCCGCACCGTTACCGCCATGGCGCGGCGCGAAGTGATCCTGTGCGGCGGCGCGGTCAATTCGCCGCAGCTGCTGGAAGTGAACGGAATCGGCGATCCCGAAGTGCTGAAGGCCGCCGGAATCGACGTGCGCCACGCGCTTCCCGGCGTCGGCAAGAACCTGCAGGACCATTTCGTCGTTTCGGTCCAGTTCCGGCTGAAGCCCGGCACCATCACCGTGAACCAGCTGAGCAAGGGCTGGCGCGTGATGGTCGAGGCGCTGAAATATGCCGCCACCCGCAAGGGGCTGCTGACGCTTTCTGCCGCCCATGTGCAGGCCTATTGGCGCTCCCGCCCCGGCCTTTCCGGACCGGACGTGCAATATCACATCCTGCCCGCCACGGTGAACATCCCGAAATACCGCGACACCGGCGTGTGGGAACTGGAGGATGAATCGGGCCTCACCATCGCGCCCTGCCAGCTGCGCCCGGAAAGCCGCGGCACCATCCATGTGAAATCGCCCGATCCCTTCGCCGCCCCGGCGATCCGCCCCAATTATCTGGCAGATCCGATCGACCAGCGGACAATCGTGGAGGGGGTGAAGTTCGCCTCTGTCATCGCCGCGCAGGATGCGCTGAAACCCTGGATGGAACATCGCATCGACCCGGCCGACGGCGCCATGGGCGATGACGAGATCCTGTCCTGGGTGCGCGAGCGTGGCTCCACCATCTATCACCCGGTGGGCACCTGCCGCATGGGCCAGGCCTCGGATACGGGCGCCGTGGTCGATCCGCAGGGGCGGGTGCACGGGCTTTCAGGCCTGCGCGTCGTCGATGCCTCGGTGATGCCGCGCCTTGTCAGCGGCAACACCAATGCGCCTACCATCATGATCGCGGAGAAGATCTCGGATTCGATCCTCGCGGATGCAAAGGCTGAAGCGGCGGCCTGAAATACTGCCGTCCTGAAATCCTGCCGGGCCAGCAGCTTCAGAGACCGGCCGTCGTGCTGTCACTGCCGCCAAGCGGTGGCACGGCGGCCGGAAGCCCCGGCCGGTCGGCCAGTTCGCGCCGCACGCGGGGCCGCTCCGGCCCTTCGTGCAGCGCCATGACCCGCTCGGCGCTGGGCGCATCGGCCCGCGTGCGCCGGGCATGGTGGCGCACATAGTCGATCCAGGTCGCCACCTCGTAGCGCTCTATCCAGAGCGCGGGGTCGCCCAGATCGCGCAGCAGCCGCCAGTCCCGTGCGCCGTCGCGGATGCGGATGCGCCGCCGGTCGCGCATCGCTTCAAGGAAGGCGGGCACATTGTCCGCCGCGATGCGATATTCGATGCTGATGAGCAGCGGCCCCGCCATCCGGTCGACCGGAACCGCCACGTCCGGTTCCTGCCAGCGGGCAAGCGGATCGAGATCGAGATCGGCAACCGCGGGCATCGGAAAACGCCATGCCGCCGCCAGCAGCAGGGTCTGGAGCGCGCCGGCAATGAAAAGCGCCAGCTGCAGGCCGGTTGCGCCTGCCAGTTCGCCGAACAGCCAGCTTCCCGCCGCCATCGCGCCGAAGGCCGCCGTCTGGTAGAGCGCCAGCGCGCGGCCTACCACCCAGCGCGGCACGGCCATCTGCACCGTCACGTTGAAGGTGGACAGCGCCAGCACCCAGCCGCCACCTGCCAGCATCGCCGCCACAAGGGTGAGCGGCAGAAAGCCCGTGGCGCCGGAAAGCGCCGTGCCCGCCGCCAGCGCCAGCGTCGCCCAGCGCACCAGCCCCTCGGATGACAGGCGCTGCCGCAAACGCCCCACGACCAGCGCACCGCTGACAGCGCCCACGCCGAAGGCGCCCATCAACAGGCCGAACACATTGGCGCCGCCGCCCAGCAGATCGCGCGCGATCAGCGGCATCAGAGCCGAAAGGGCGCTCGCCGTCAGCCCGAACAGAAAGGCCCGGAACAGCACCCGCAAGACGTCGGGCGACATGATCACATAGCGCAGGCCGGCGGCCATCGCCTCGCCCACGGGCTCGGGCGGCAGGGTGCGCGGCGTTTCCGGCCGCTTCCAGCGCAGCAGCACGGTGATGATGCCGGCATAGCTGATCGCGTTCACGAGAAAGGCGGCAAAGGCCCCCGCCGCCGCCACCAGCAGCCCGCCAAGCGCCGGGCCAAGGCTGCGCGCCAGGTTGAAGCCCATGCTGTTGTAGGCGACCGCGCGCGGCAGCAGGGGGCGCGGCACGATTTCCCCGACCGTCGCCTGCCAGGCCGGCGCATTGAGCGTCACGCCGACACCGATGAGGAAGGTGAAGCCAAGCAGCAGCCAGGGCGTGAGAAGCCCGGCATAGGCAAGGCCGGCCAGCAGCGCCGAAAGCGCGAACATGAAAATCTGCGCCACCAGCATCACCCGGCGGCGGTCGAAATTGTCGGCAAGCGCGCCCGCGACCAGCGAAAACAGCATCAGCGGCAAGGTGACGGAGGATTGCACCAGCGCCACCATGCCGGGCGAGCGCGTCAGCTCCGTCATCAGCCAGGCCGCCCCGACGGACTGGATCAGCCCGCCGAACTGGGACAGAAGGTTCGCCGACCAGATCGCCCGGTATACGGGCACGGCAAAGGGCGAGGCCGGCGCATCGCCCGCCTGCCGTTCCTCCGCGCTCATGGCTGGCGTATCATGGCTGGCGTATCATGGCCGGCAGATCACGGCCAGCAGCCCTCAGGCCGCCAGGGCGCGGCGCAGCACGCCGTCATAGATGCGGGCAAGGGTGCGGATGTCTTCCACGCGCACCTGCTCGTCCACCTTGTGCATCGACTGGCCCGGCAGGCCGAACTCGATCACCGGGCACATGCGGCGGATGAAGCGCGCGTCCGAAGTGCCGCCGCTGGTGGAAAGCTCGGGCCGACGCCCGGTTTCCGCTTCGACGGCATCGCCCACCAGCCCCGAAAGCAGGCCCGGCTCGGTCAGGAAGGATTCGCCCGAAATGCGGATCTTCACCTCGGAGGATGGCGCATGGCAGGCCACCACCTCCTCGATCCAGCCGGCCAGTTCCGCGCCCCGGTGGCGGTCGTTGAAGCGGATGTTGAGCCGCGCCGAAGCGCGCGCCGGAATGACGTTGGTGGCCGGGTTGCCCACTTCCAGATCGACGATCTCGAGGTTGGAGGGCGAGAACCAGTCGCTGCCGCTGTCAAGCACGCGGGCCTGAAGCTCGGCCAGCAGCGGCACCAGCCGCCGAACGGGGTTGTCCGCCCTGTCCGGATAGGCGACATGGCCCTGCGCGCCATTCACGGTGATCCAAGCGTTCAGGCTGCCGCGCCGGCCCACCTTCATCACGTCGCCCAGTTCGCGCATCGAGGTCGGCTCGCCCACCAGGCACATGTCGGGGCGGATGCCGCGCGCGTCCATCCAGTCGAGGATCCGGTCCGTGCCGAAGGTGGCCGGGCCTTCCTCGTCGCCGGTGATGATGAAGGAAAGCCGCCCCGGCCCTCCCGGCTTCCTGCGCGCCACATGGGCCGCCGCCGCCGAGACCATGGCGGCGATCGCGCCCTTCATGTCGGCGGCGCCCCGGCCCACCAGCAGGCCGTTTTCCACCGTGCCGGCATAGGGGTCGACGCTCCAGCCGCTACCCTCGGGCACCACGTCGGTATGGCCGGCAAAGGCGAAGTGCGGCCCGCTGTCGCCGATCGTCGCGAACAGATTCTCGACCGGCCCGTCCGGCTCGGACCCGAAGGTCAGGCGCGTGACGGTGAAGCCCAGCCCCTCCAGCGCCCGGCCAAGAAGGTCCATGGCGCCGGCATCGGCGGGCGTGACGGACCGGCAGCGCACGAGGTCGCAGGCCATGGGAAGCGGATCGGGCAGGATCGTCATCTCAATACTCGTAAGCAGGTTGCAGCCGGGTTTCGGTGGCGGCAGCCGCCACCCATTCGGCCACCAGCGGGTGCGCCATGGCCCGGGCACGATAGGCCTCGGCCTCGGGGCTGAGTGCCACATCATAGGTGGTGAAGCGGCTGGCGACGGGGGCGAACAGAATGTCGGCCGCACCCCATTCAGCCCCGGCGAGCCATGGCCCGCCAAAGGCATCAAGGCCATGGCGCCACAGGGCGTCGACCCGCCCGGAATCGGCTGCGGCATCCTCGGGCAGCTGCCAGCCCGGATAATGGCGCATCACGTTCATCGGGCAGGCCTTGCGCAGAGCCATGAAGCCCGCCTGCATCTCGACTGCAGCCGAAAGGGCAAAGGCCCGCGCGCGCGGGTCCGCCGGCCAGAAGCGCGTGCCACCGCTGGCGCGGTCGAGCCAGTCGATGATGGCGATGGCGTTCCACAGCGCGATGTCGCGGGCAGGGTCAGGGTCCGGCGCGGGTGATTCGCCCGAATCCCACAGCACGGGCACCTTGCCGCCGGAAACGGCGATGTCGGGGCGTGCGCGCCGCGCCTGCCAGTCAGGCGCGTAGAGATCGACCCAGGTTTCCGTGAACGGCAGGCCCGAATGGCGGGCGGCCAGCCAGCCACGCAAGGACCAGCTGGAATAGCGGCGGTTGGCGACGATCAGATGCAGCATCCATCCTGCTTACCCTGACGCACCCGTCGCGCAAGCCCGCAGACGGCGTGGACGCGTCGCGAAGCGCCTAAAGCCGGCGGCAGATCATCAGCCCGTCCCACCCCCTGGCCCCCACGGTCTGGAACGCGACCGCCTCGAACCGGCGGTCCATGCGCATCGCGGCATAGAGGCTGCGGATACCGGCCAGGGCGGGGTCGTCGCTGGTTTCGTGCAGGATGCGGCCCTCGCGCACCACATTGTCGATCACCACGAGGCCGCCCGGGCGGGTCAGGGTTGCCGCCCAGTCGGCATAGGCAGCGCTGTTTTCCTTGTCCGCGTCGATGAACACCAGGTCGAAGGCATGGCCCTCGTCCACCAGCCCCGGCAACAGGTCGAGCGCCGCGCCGACGCGCATGTCGATCTGCCTTGTCAGTTCGGCGCGGGCGAAATTGGCGCGCGCCACATCGGCATGGCGCGGATCGGCCTCCAGCGTCACCAGCCGGCCGCCCGGCTTCAGCGCGCGGGCCATGCAGATGGCCGAATAGCCCCCCAGCGTGCCGATCTCGAGGATGTGGCGGGCCCCCACAAGGTTGCAAAGAAGCCCGAGCAAGGCCCCTGTCAGCGCCGAAACCTCGATCGGCGGCAGGCCGGCGCGCCTGCAGGCCGCGCGCGCATCGTCCAGCACGGGGTCGGCGGGCAGCAGGTGCAGCGCCATCCAGTGGTCCACCTCGGCCCAGCGATCCTTTTCGGTAAAGCGACGTTCGTCCATCCTCCACCTCCGCCCGGCAGCATAGCCCCGATGCGCCAGGATCAGAAGGGCTGATGGTCAACGGTCGGCCTCAGGGCCAGTCAGCGCACGGCCTTACGGCCGAAGGCCGCGTCCCTTCCGGCCCGGCTTCAGCGCCCGCTGCGCCATGGCGGCGAACTGGCACAGCTCGGCCCGCGTGTCCTCGGGCGCGATGATCGCCTCCACGCCGAATTTCTCCGCCGTGCGGAAGGGGCTGCGCACCCGCTCCAGCCGGGCGCGGATCTCGGCAAGCTTCGCCGCCGGATCGTCCGATGCCTCCAGCTCCGAACGATAGGCCGCTTCCAGCCCGCCGGAAATCGGCAGGCTGCCCCAGTCCCCGCTTGGCCAGGCCATGCGCCAGCGGAAACGGTCGGCCGGTGCATGGGCCGAACCCGCCATGCCATAGGCCTTGCGCAGGATCACCGAGGCCCATGGCACGCTGGCCTGATAGATGGCGGCCAGCGCCCGGCTTCCCCAGCGGATGGTCGCCTCGTCTTCGGCGCGGCGGCCGATCAGGAAGCCGGGGTTGTCCACCAGATGCACCACCGGCAGGTGGAATGTGTCTGCCAGGTCCACCATCCGCTCGACCTTGCGCGCAGTCGCCGCCGTCCACAGCCCGCCCAGTGCTTCCGGGTTGGAGGCGATGACGGCCACGGCATGGCCATCCAGCCGCGCCAGCCCCGTCACCGCGCCAAGCCCCCATTCGCGGCCGATCTCGAACCAGCTGCCCTTGTCCATGATCGCCTCGACAATGGGGCGGATGGGATAAAGGCGGCGCGAGTCGCGCGGCACCGCGCCGTTCAGCCAGGCTTCCCGGCGGCCCGCCTGGTCACGCGATGCCTGCCGGGCAGGCAGTTCGTCCACGCTCGATGGCAGGTAGGAAAGGAAGCGCTTCAGCCGGTCGAAGGCTTCGGCCTCGCTTGCCACCCGGTCATCGACGGCGCCGTTGCGGGCATGGATATGAGCGCCGCCCAGCTCTTCCTTGGTGCGCACCTCGCCGGCAGCGGCAACCACGGGCGGGCCGGCCACGAACATCTGCGACAGGCCTTCGACCAGCAGGCTGTAATGGGCCATCACCATGCGGCCCGCGCCAAGGCCCGCCACCGGCCCCAGCCCCAGCGCCACCACCGGCACCGCGCTCATGTTGGCGACCATCGCGTCCCAGCCGGGAATTTCGGGGATATAGGTATAGCCCGATTCCTCCAGCGTGCGGACGGATCCGCCGCCACCGGTGCCCTCGATCATGCGGATGAGCGGCATGCGATATTCGGCGGCCAGCCGCTCGGCTTCCAGCAGCTTGCGATGCAGAGAGGCATCCGCCGCCCCGCCGCGCACGGTGAAGTCATCGGCTGTCAGCACCACCGGGCGCCCGTCCACTTCGGCGCGGCCGAACAGGAAATTGGCCGGCAGCAGCGATTGCAGCTCCCCGTCCGGCCCGTAGGTAGAAAAGCCCGAAAGCTCGCCGATCTCGCGGAAACTGCCCGAATCGGCCACCGCCGCAATCCGCGCCCGCACATTCATGCGCCCGGCGTCTGCCTGCCGCTTCAGCTTTTCAGGCCCGCCCATGGCCCGGGCCAGCGCCTGGCGCCGCCTGAGCTCCTCGATTTCAGCATCCCATTCCATGGCAGCCAGCATAGGCTGGTTGCTGCGGCAGAAAAGCTAGCAATCTCCGGTGCGCCGCCACTCCATCCGGGCAGCGAAGGGCAGCTTTCCGTCCACCCCCTGCACCCGGCTGTCATAAAGGCCCGATGCAGTGCGGCGCAGGTCCGTCCGGCCAGTCCGGCCGCTCCGGCAGCTGTAGGAAAGGGCGGCATCCTCGACGCCGTCGGAAAGGACCGTCATGGTGCAGCCCGAGGCAGGACGGCCGCCCGTCAGCAGGGCGCCGGGATCCCGCAGGCACAGCGTGCGCGGTTCGCCGCCATCGGCGCGCATGTCCCATGCGCCGGGGCGGAAATCGGCAAGCGGCTTCAGCCGCGGAAAGGCGGTTCCCGTGGCCGCTGCATCGGCTGCCAGCGGCAGCATCAGCAACGCCGCGAAGATGGGCGCATGGGGTCGCATAAGGGTCATCATAGCGCCGAATAACGGCCAATTCCTGTCAACATCTGCAAAGCATCCGATTTTTCCGGATTAGATGGCCGGCACTGACCGGCGCCCAGCAAAGGTCGGAGGCTCAGACGTCCATCAGGAACTGGCGCGAACAGAATTCGCAATCCACCGCGATCACGCCATCGGCGTTGCGCATCTCGCGCCGCTCGGCCTCGGGGAACTGCTGCAGCACGCCCCGGATATGCTCCACCGAACAGCGGCAGCCGCGGCGCAGGGTCTCGGCGGGCAGCACGCGCACCTCGGCTTCCTCGTGGAAAAGCCGCCACAGCAAGGTTTCCAGCGGCAGCGCCGGGTCGAGCAGTTCGTCGCCGCCCAGCGTGCCGCCAAGCGCCGCGACATGCGCCCAGTCCTCATGGCCTGCCTCGACATCGAGACGCGCCTGCCCTTCCTCGCCACGCGGCAGAAACTGCAGCACCATGCCCCCGGCCAGCCAGCGACCATCGGCCCCGCGCCCGGCGACAAGCCGCACCAGTGTCGGCAACTGCTCGGAATTGGTGAAATAGCCCTGGGCCGCTTCCTCAAGCGTCTCGCCGCCCAGTTCAACAATGCCCTGGTAACGTTCAGCCGAAGCCGTCTGCTCCATGGTGATCGCCAGATAGCCTTCGCCGAACAGGCCCTTCAGCGTGTCGGACGCCTCGAAACGGCGGTCGAGATCCTGGGCGGCATAGCCGCGCAGTTCGCCCAGCCGGTAATCGGCAACCATCAGGCTCACCGGCCCCGCTTCGCCGCGCGCCTGCAAGGTCAGCTGGCCGTCATCCGGGCGGAAGAGATTGCCAAGCAGGGCCGCCAGCACCAGCGCCTCGGCCAGCAGGCGCGCCACCGGCTCAGGGTAGGCATGGGCCGAGAGAATGTCATCCAGAACGGAATCCAGCCGCACGATCCGGCCGCGCGCGTTGCGCTCGGGGATGGTGAAACCCAGCAGCCGGTCGCCGTCGCGGGGGGGCGCAGGAATCGGGGTCGGGGCGGGCGTATCAGTCATCAGTCGAGCTTCCCCAGCGCCCAGAGCAGCAGCGCCTTCTGCGCATGCACACGGTTGGCGGCCTCGTCCCACACGGCCGATTGCGGGCCATCGATCACGCTGTCGGTCACTTCCTCGCCGCGGTGGGCGGGCAGGCAGTGCAGGAAGATCGCGCCGGCAGACGCCTGCGCCATCAGCATCGGGTCCACCTGGAAGGGCTCGAAGGCGCGGCGGCGCTCGTCATTGTCGGCCTGGCCCATCGAGACCCAGGTGTCCGTCACCACCACATCGGCGCCGGCCACTGCCTCCTCGGGCGAATGGCCGATGCGGATGTCGGCGCCGCGCGCCCTGGCCGCAGCCACGAAACCCTCGTCCGGCTCATGGCCGTGCGGGCAGGCAATCCTGAGCGTGAAGCCCAGAAGCCCGGCTGCCTCGATGGTGGAATTGCACACATTGTTGCCATCCCCCACCCAGGCCCAGACCATGCCCTCGACACCTCGGCCAAGGCGCTCCTCCACCGTCATCAGGTCGGCGGCGATCTGGCACGGGTGGGACATGTCCGTCAGGCCGTTCACCAACGGCACGGCGGCGTTGCGGGCAAAGGCCTCGACATCGGCATGGCTGTTGGCGCGGATCATCACGGCATCGACAAAGCCGGACATCACGCGCGCCGTGTCGGCCACCGTCTCACCCCGGCCAAGCTGCATGTCGCCGGCGGCAAGGGTCAGCGCCGAACCGCCCAGCTGGCGCATGGCGATCTCGAAGGAAATGCGGGTGCGGGTGCTCGGCTTCTCGAACACGCTGGCCAGCACATGGCCGGCAAGCGGGGCGTCGCTGTCGGGCGCGCCATGGGGCAGGCCGCGGCGGGCGGCCTTGCGCGCTTTCGCATGATCCAGCACGCGGCGCAGCCCGCCCGGCCCGAGGTCCGACAGGTTCAGGACATGGCGCAGGCCCGCCATCATGCCGCCTCCCGGTCGTCGAAGGCGGCAGCGGTCGCCGAAAGCTTCTCCACGCATTCGCGGATGTGATGCTCCTCGATCACCAGCGGCGGCAGGATGCGGACCACATTGTCCCCGGCGGCCACCAGCAGCAGGCCGAACTTGCGCGCCAGCGAAACAAAGGCGCGGCTGTCGCCATTGAGCTTCAGGCCCAGCATCAGCCCCATGCCGCGCACATGGTCGAACAGGGCGTGGTTCGGGATCATCTGCTCAAGCGCCGCGCGCAGCCGATCGCCCTTCTCGCGCACCTGCGCCAGGAATTCGGGGGTCGCCGCCACGTCCAGCACGGCGTTCACCGCCGCCATGGCCAGCGGGTTGCCGCCATAGGTCGATCCATGGGTTCCGGCCACCATGCCGGTGGCGGCCTTCTCGGTGGCGAGGCAGGCGCCCACGGGGAAACCGCCGCCAATGCCCTTGGCGATCGCCATGATGTCGGGCGTCACGCCATATTGCTCATGGGCGAACAGCGTGCCGGTGCGGGATACGCCGCACTGCACCTCGTCCAGCACCAGCATCAGGCCGTGCCTGTCGGCAAGGTCGCGCAGGCCCTTCAGGAAGGCCGCCGATGCCGGGCGCACCCCGCCCTCGCCCTGGATCGGCTCGACAAGGAAGCCGGCGACACTGTCGTCGATCGCGGCTTCCGCCGCCGCCAGATCGTCGAAGGGCACCACATGGAACCAGTCCGGCAGCGGCTCGAAGCCCTTGCGCAGCTTTTCCTGATCGGTGGCGGAAATCGTCGCCAGCGTGCGGCCGTGAAAGGCATTGGAAAAGGTGATCAGCCGGTATTTCTGCGGATTGCCCGTGGCGTAATGATAGGCGCGCGCCGTCTTCACCGCGCATTCCACCGCCTCCGCGCCGGAATTGGTGAAGAAGACAGTATCCGCAAAAGTCAGCGCCACCAGCCGTTCCGCCACCGACTGCTGCTGCGGCGAACCATAGAGGTTCGAGACATGCATGAGGGTGGCGGCCTGCTTCTGGATCGCCGCCGTCAGGTGGGGGTGGCCATGGCCCAGCAGGTTCACCGCGATGCCGCTGGCGAAATCCAGCCATTCCTTGCCGGCCGCATCATAGAGATAGCAGCCCTCGCCTCGCACCGGCGCAACCTCGCACCGGGGATAGACAGGCATGAGCGGGGAAATGGCCATGTGAACCTCTTCGCTTCGGGTCGCCACAACGAAAAAAGGCGGCGCGTCCGGCCGCCTCTCCTGAAGTGATCCAGATAGCGGCTCAGGCCCGCAATTTCCACCCTGATTTCAGGAGCAGATATGCCGCAGCCCACAGCAGCAGGCACAGCCCGCCCACGATGATCGCCCCGGTCAGCGGCGGCGCTTCGGAAACACCGATGAATCCGGCGCGAAAGCCGTCGATCATGTAGAAGAAGGGGTTGGCGAGGCTGATCGCCTGCATCGCCTCGGGCAGCCGCTCGATAGCGTAGAATGTGCCCGACAGCAGCGTCAGTGGCTGGACGAGGAAGTTGGTGACGGCGGCGCCATGGTCGAACTTGTCGGCCCAGATTCCGGTCAGCACGCCCAGCAGCGCCAGCATGGCGGCCCCGGCCGTGCCGAAGAAGAAGACAAGCAGCGGGCTGGCGATCGAGACATCGACGCCCGGCCACAGCAGCATCGCGCCCCAGATGGCGAGGCCGACGGCCCAGGCCCGCGTGACCGCGCCCGCGACATAACAGAACAGAAGCTCGCCATTCGACAGCGGCGGCATCAGCACATCGATGATGGTGCCCTGCACCTTGCCGATGATGAGCGACGACATGGAGTTGGCGAAGCTGTTCTGCACCATGCCCATGATGATGAGGCCGGGCGCGAGGAAAGTGGAAAAGGGCAGGCCCAGCACCTCGCCCCGCTGCTGGCCCAGCGCCAGGGTGAAAATGGCCAGAAACATGAGCGTGGTGATGGCCGGCGCCCACACGGTCTGCATCTGCACCTTGAAGAAACGGCGCACTTCCTTCAGATAGAGGGTGCGTATCCCCAGCCAGTTCAGGCCCTGGATCATCGGAACGCCGGGTTCCGGATGCACGGGCATCCCCGGCGCCATGGCCTGGCCGGCAGGGGCGGCAGGAGTATCGGCGGACGTTGCTTTGGTGTTCACGGCCCAGCCCTATACGGCTGGCCCGCGCCTCGCAAGCATCCAGCCGGCTCCGCACAGGAACAGGAACGGAAAACGGCCTCATGGCATGGACGGACGAGCGCATCGCGCTGCTGAAGCAATATTGGGAAGAAGGCCGCTCGGCGAGCCAGATCGCGGAACTGCTCGGTGACGGGCTGTCGCGCAATGCCGTCATCGGCAAGGCGCACCGCCTCGGGCTGGCCTCGCGCCCCTCGCCGCTGAAAACCGGCGACCAGAAGGGCGCGGCAAAGCCCGCGCGCAGCCGCACGGCAAAACCGGCGACGGAAAAGGCCGCGGGTCCTGAGGCCGAGCCACAGGCCCCCGCCGCGCAAGCCGGCAAGGCCGATGCCCCGGGCACGGACACCCCCGCCGGAAAGGCGACGACGAGCGCGAAAGCGACCGGCAAGACAGGCGGGGCCGCTCCGGCCTCAAAGGCCGACACTGCTGAAGCCGGCCATGCGCCTGCCACGCGCGAAACCAGCCCGGAAACCGTCGTTGCAAAAGTCGCTGCAACAGAGAAGGCAGCCGTGAAGCGGCCGGTCGAAACCGCACCGCCCGTCGCGCGGGCGGCCAGGGTCGAGCCCGGGCATGCGGATATTCCGGAACTGCCAGGGGCCATTCCCCGCTCCAGCCGCGCCAGGACCGGCCGCGCCAAGGGCGGCAAGATCTCGCTGCTCGATCTCAACGATCGCATCTGCAAATGGCCCATCGGTCACCCGGACGAGCCGGATTTCCATTTCTGCGGCAAGCCGGTGAACCCGGGCTTCCCCTATTGCGGCGAGCATTGCCTCGTTGCCTATCAGGCGCAGATGCCGCGCGGCAGCCGGCCGCCCGGCCCATCGCGCCCCTTCGGCCCCAACCTGCCCCGCCCGCGCTGAGCGCGGGCAGGATTGAACGCCCGCGCTGAGCGCGGGCAGGCTGCACGCATGAAAACGCCCATGGACCCGCCCGGCCATGGGCGTTTTTCGTGCGGGACGTCGCGCTGAGAGGATAAAAAAAAGCCCCCGGCAGGTTGCCCTGCCGGGGGAGGTTGGTTCCTTGGGGAGGAAGTCTGAATTCGATCAGTAGTTGTAGGCCCGCTCGCCATGTTCGCCGAGGTCGAGGCCGCCCCGTTCCACATCGGGCGAAACCCGCAGGCCGGTCAGCATCCTGGCGATGGAGAAGGCGATGAAGGCGCCCACACCCGACCAGACGATGGCAACGATCACCGACTTCACCTGGATCCACAGCTGGGCGCCGAGGGCGTAGTCGATGGCTCCGGGGCCACCCAGGGCGGGCAGCATGGTTACAGCGGTGCCCACCGATCCGACGATCCCGGCAACGCCGTGGATGCCGAACACGTCAAGCGAGTCGTCAATGCCGAGTTTCGGTTTCACCTTCATGACGAAGATGCAGGCGAGCATCGCACCAACCGCGCCGACCAGGATGGCGCCGAACGGGCCGGAGTTGCCGGCGGCGGGCGTCACGGCGACGAGGCCGGCAATGGCGCCCGAGCAGGCCCCGAGGAGCGAGCCGGAGTGGCCGAGCAGCTTTTCCGTCAGCATCCAGAAGAGTACGCCGGCAGCGGTTGCGGTGAAGGTGTTGATGAAGGCGAGCGCGGCCGAGCCATTGGCTTCCAGAGCCGAGCCGGCGTTGAACCCGAACCAGCCCACCCACAGCAGGCCCGTGCCGATCAGGGTCATGGTGAGCGAGTGCGGGGCCATCAGTTCCTTCTGGTAGCCGATGCGCTTGCCCAGCATCAGCGCGCCGACCAGGGCTGCGATACCGGCGTTGATGTGGACGACCGTGCCGCCGGCGAAGTCCAGCGCGCCCCAGCCGAAGATCAGGCCGGTGGTCGCTTCGTCAGCGCCTTCGTACCAGACCATGTGGGCGATGGGGTAATAGACGATCGTCAGCCAGACGGCGGCGAAGACCATCAGCGCCGAGAATTTCATCCGCTCGACAAGGCCGCCGACCACCAGCGCGATGGTGATGGCCGAGAAGGTCATCTGGAAAGCGATGAATACGAACTCGGGGATGACCACGCCTTCCGAGAAGGTTGCGGCCGTGCTGTCGGCCGTCACGCCCGACAGGAAATATTTGCCGGAGGAGATGATCTGGTTGGCGTCGCCCCCGAAGGCGAGGCCGTAACCGAAAATGACCCACATCAGCATCGCCAGCGCCGCGACGCTCAGCACCTGTGTCAGCACCGAGGCCATGTTCTTGGTGCGCACGAGGCCGCCATAGAAAAGCGCAAGGCCCGGCACGATCATCAGCAGCACAAGGACGGTGGAGACCATCATCCAGGCGGTATCGCCCTTGTCGGGCACGGGGTCGGGCACGGGCACGGCTTCGGCAGCCGGCACGACGGCGGCCGCATCTGCGGCGACGGCCGCGGCTTCCTGGGCGAAAGCGGGCGCCGCCAGCACAAGGCCGGCCAGTCCCGCTCCCCAGGCAAGTCTGTCCAGTTTCATCATAGACCCTCCTGACAGCCGCATCACAGAGCGGTTTCGTTGGTTTCGCCGGTGCGGATCCTCACCGCGCCGGACATGTCGAAAATGAAGATCTTTCCATCACCTATGGAGCCGGTGTGCGCGGCCTGCTGGATCGCTTCCACCGCGCGCTGGGCAAGTGCGGAGGTGACAGCCACCTCCACCTTCACCTTCGGCACCATGTTGGTGGAATATTCCGCGCCCCGGTAAATTTCGGTCTGGCCCTTCTGTCGGCCATAGCCCTTCACCTCGGTTATGGTCATGCCCTCCACGCCAAGCGCCGACAGCGCTTCGCGCACATCGTCGAGCTTGAAGGGTTTGATGACGGCGACAATCAGCTTCACGTCTGGCATCCCCTCTTGGCTGCAACCGCCGCGCCCCGATCGGACGGACGGACATGAGGAAGCCATGCAGAAAGCGTGCCAACCGCAATTCCCGCTGCAGCGCAGCAGAAACAGGCAAATATCTGCCTAAATTTTACTCAGGGAAATTCGCCGCCGGTTACTCGTGCCCAAATTCAGGGCAGATCGAGCAGGGTGCGGGCTGTGTCCGCATCGGCTGCCGGCACCATCAGCCGGATGCCGGGAAAGGCGCCACCCAGAAGCCCCGAAAAGCCGGCATCGAACAGCCGGGCATCCAGCCCCTCGGACCGGAGGCGCCCCTTCAGGATCTCCGCCAGCGCCGGGTCATTGACCACCGCGATCTCGACAAGCGCGTCCGTCATGCTGCCTCCATGGGGGTGCGCATCGCTCAGCCCGTGCCGCCGATGGTCAGCCCCTCGACCAGCAGGGTCGGCTGGCCGACGCCTGCCGGAACCGATTGGCCCCCCTTGCCGCAGGTGCCGATGCCCTCGTCCAGTTCCAGGTCGTTGCCGATGGCGACGATCCGGCGCATCACCTCCGGGCCATTGCCGATCAGGGTCGCGCCCTTCACCGGCGCGCCCAGCCGGCCATTCTCGATGCGATAGGCTTCGGTGCAGCTGAACACGAACTTGCCCGAAACGATATCCACCTGCCCGCCGCCGAAGCTCCGGGCGTAGATGCCGTTCTTCACGCGCGCCAGGATTTCGCCCGGATCCTCGCTGCCGGCCGCCATGAAGGTGTTGGTCATGCGCGGCATGGGGGCATGGCAGAAGCTCTCGCGCCGGCCATTGCCGGTGGGCGCAACGCCCATCAGCCGGGCGTTCATCCGGTCCTGCATATAGCCCTTCAGATAGCCATCCTCGATCAGGACAGTGCGCTCCGTCGGCGTGCCCTCGTCATCGACGCTCAGGGAACCGCGCCGCCCGGCGATGCTGCCGTCGTCGATCACCGTGACACCGGGCGCCGCGACCCGCTCGCCCACGCGGCCGGAAAAGGCCGACGTGCCCTTGCGGTTGAAATCGCCTTCCAGCCCGTGGCCGACGGCCTCGTGCAGCAGGATCCCGGGCCAGCCCGGCCCCAGCACCACGGGCATTTCGCCGGCGGGCGCGGGCACGGACTCCAGGTTCACCAGCGCCTGCGCCAGCGCCATGTCGATCGCGCGCTGCCAGGCCGCCTCGTCGAACAGGCCGTCATAGAGCGTGCGCCCGCCAAGGCCCCAGCTGCCCGATTCGCGCCGCCCGTTGCTCTCCGCCACGATGCCCACGTTCAGCCGCACCAGTGGGCGCACATCGCGCACCCGCACGCCATCGGCGCGGATGATCTCCACCACATTCCAGCTGGCGGCGAGATTGGCCGTCACCTGCGCGACCCGCGGGTCGCGCGCCCGGGCGGCGGCGTCGATCCGTTCCAGCAGCGCCACCTTGTCGGCAAAGGGCACGGCGGAAAGCGGGTCGGCATCGGTATAGAGCCTGCGGTTCGTGCCACGCGGCGGCTGTGCCGGGGCGACTCCGCCATGGCCTGCCTTCACCACGGCGACGGTTTCGGCGGCGCGGCGGATGGCGCCTTCGGAAATCTCGTTGGCGTGGGCATAGGCGCTCACTTCGCCGGCGATGCCACGCAGGCCGAAGCCGCGCGCCTGGTCGAAGCTTGCGGCCTTCAGGCGGCCGTCATCGAAGGCGAAACTCTCGGAGGCAGATACCTGCAGGTAAAGCTCGCCATCCTCCAGCCCGTCCAGCGCCTCCTTCGTCAGCCGTTCGGCGGTCGCGGGGTCGAGTTCGGCAAAGAGAAGCTGGTCCATGGCATGGAACATAGGCACTGGCGCGACCAGCGCCAGCCCCCACCCCTTCTTTCCGCTGTGGCCCGGGGTTATCCGGCCAGAGCCGGCGTTCGCAGTGGTCGCCCGGTCAGCACCAGCCCCAGCGCCAGCCCGCCCACGAACGGCAGGGCCGCGACAGGCGCAAGACCCAGCGCGACGATGCCCGGGCCGGGGCAGATGCCGGCCAGCCCCCAGCCCACGCCGAACAAGGCCGAGCCGCCTGCAAGCCGCGCATCGACCTTGCCGCCCTCGGGGGCCTCCAGCGGCGCACCGGCGATGGAAAGCTTCCGGCGTTCCGCCGTCAGGAAGAAGGGCAGGGCCGTCAGCACCGCCCCGCCCATCACGAAGGCAAGGCTCGGGTCCCAGTTGCCCGTCCAGTCGAGGAAACCGAGAACGCGGGCCGGGTCGGTCATGCCGGACAGGATGAGGCCGAGACCGAAGATGATGCCGAAGAGAAAGGCGCGCAGGGTCCGCATCAGGCGCCCCCTGCCAGCACATGCCGCACGACATAGACGGTGACAGACGCCGTCGTCATGAAGATGGCGACAGCGGCGAGCGAACGTGGCGACAGGCGCGAAAGCCCGCAGATGCCATGGCCGCTGGTGCAGCCCGAGCCGATGCCCGCGCCCAGCCCCACCACCAGCCCGGCAACCGCCAGCACCTCCCAGCGGAGCGCGACCAGCATCACCGAAGGCCCGCCGCCCATCAGCAAGTGCATCCCCCCGGCCGCCACCAGCCCGGCCAGGAAGGCCCAGCGCCAGCGGCTGTGCGGCGTGCCCGACAGGGCCGAGCGCGCGATGCCGCTGATCCCGGCCAGCCGGCCATCCAGCAGGTAGAAGCCGCCGGCCGCCAGGCCGATGAGAAGCCCGCCGGCAAGCGCCGGCAGATAAGGGGTGAGAAGGTCGAGCATCCGCGTCCTTTGCTACAGCTTCACGCCCAGCGAAAGCCCGAAGGAAATCTCGCCAAGCCGGTTGTCCACCTCGCCGCCGCCGAAGCCGCCGTCCGCAGGCATCCCCGGCGGGATCGAGCCCTCGCCCCGAACGGTCGTGCGCGGGGCCACCAGCAGGTGCGAGCTGATCTCGAGGCCCGGCCGCGCCGCATAGGTGAAGCCGGCGGTGAAATGATCCTGCACCACGCCCGGCGCCAGCGTGTTGAGGAAGGTCTCGGACGGGCGCACCGGCTGGCCGGAATGGCCATAGCCGGCACGCAGGGTGAAATGTTCGGAAACGCGATAGGATGCGCCGAATTTCACCACATTGATGTCGCGCCAGCCGAAACCCGGCCCGCCCTCGGCCCCGAAGGGCACGCCGGCGAACAGCGGCGCCAGCGGCGTTCCGACAGACGCAACGCCCGAATATTCGATGCGCTTGAAATCGGCCGCCAGGTCCAGCCTGTCGGTCGCGGCGATGGAAACGCCGCCACCCCAGCTCGCCGGCACGTCGAAGCCGCCGCCATCGGCGAACAGCCCGGCATATTTGTCGAAGCCGTTGGTCCAGACCTTGGACTGATAGAAAAGGCCGGCGCGAAAACCGTCGGCAAGCTGGCCCAGCCAGCCCAAGCGCACGCCGCCACCCCAGGACCAGCTGACCCCCTTGCCGGTGAAGTTCGCCGGATCCACCGAGGCGGCGGCGAACGGCTCGATGCCCTTGGCGCGGAAGCCCTGGACGACGAGAATGGGCGAAACGCCGATGCTGTGCCCGCTGGCCACCTCCACGGCGACGGTGGGCGTGATGAACACCTGCTTCAGGTCGATCCCGGCGCGCCCCGTGGCGCCGAAACGCCCATAGGGGTTGGCGCGATATTCGGTGTTCATGCCGCCGTTTCCGGCGATCGTCAGGCCAACCGCCACGCCCTTGCCAAGCTGGCGGACATAGCCGAACTCGGGCAGCACGAAGGGGTTGGCGCCATTGCCGCTGTAATCCGCATCCGGGCCGAAGGCGTTGCCGCTTATGGAAACGGACCGGTCGGGAATGAAGATGTCCACCCCGACGTCGAAGCGCGATCCAATGGCCGTGGCCGACGCCGGATTGGCCGCCATGGCAAGGGAATCCTGCGGAAAGGCGATTCCGGCGCCGCCCATGCCCTTGGCCTTGGCGCCATTGCCATGCAGGAAATAGCCGTCGGTCGCCATGGCGGGCACAGCCGTTGCGGCCGCCAGCAGCAGCGCCATGGTCCCGATATGGAAATGCCTGAAATCCTTGTTCTTGCGCGACGCCTTGATCATTATCGTTCCCGTCCTGTCCTGAAACACCCCCATGGGGGGCAAGCCCGGCCCTGATCGGGAAGCCCGGCCATGGCGGCAAGAAAGAATAGATTTACCCCCCTCATCAGCGAAGGACTGGCCTCCTTTTTCGCTTCTGCCTGTCCCGATGATGGGTTGCGCCCGCGCCGCGGCTGTCGTGGAGTGGCGGCACAGGGAAACAGACAGGCGGGAGACGGGGAATGGAAAAACGGAATCATGACAGGGCGGCATCCCTCAGCGTGGAGGGCCTTGGCGCAATCGTCACGGGCGCCGGCAGCGGCATGGGGGCAGCGACCGCCCGGCTGCTGGGAGCCGATGGCGCGCGCGTCGCCGTGACCGACGTGAACGAGGCCGGGGCGGAATCCGTGGCGGCCGCAATCCGCGACTCCGGTGGCGAAGCCCGCGCCTGGCGGCTCGATGTCTCCGACCGGGACGCCGTCGCGCGGGTGGTGGCCGAAGTGGCCGACTGGGCCGGCCGCATCGACATCCTCGTCAACAATGCCGGAATCGCCGGCTTCGCCCCGATCGACGCCGAAGGCTATGACGCGCTGTGGGACAGGATGCTCGCCGTCAACCTCACCGGCGAACTGCGGATGGTCCAGGCCGCCCTGCCGCACCTCCGGCGCTCGCCCTCGGCCCGGATCGTCAACATCGCCTCCACCGAGGCGCTGGGCGCAACCGCGGGCGACAGCGCCTATTGCGCCGCCAAGGCAGGCGTCACGGGGCTGACCCGCGCGCTGGCGGTCGATCTCGGCCGCGAGGGAATCACCGTCAACTGCGTCTGCCCCGGCCCGGTCGATACCGGCATGACGGAGGCCATCCCGCCCGAAGACAAGGCCGTCTATGCGAAACGCCGCACGGCGCTGCGCCGCTATGGCCGCCCGGAGGAAGTGGCCCACATCACCGTCTCGCTCTGCCAGCCGGGCGCCTCCTTCATCACCGGAGCGGTCATTCCGGTGGATGGCGGGCTGCTGGCCAGAAACGCCTGACGCCACCTGACGCCACCTGGCGCCACCTGGCGCCGCCGCCCGTCATGCGCAAGCGGGCGGCGGCGGGAATGGCCCGCATGGCTTTCCTTCGCGCGAAAGCCGCAATATCAGCCCCTTTCACACCAGCCGAAGATGGCGGCGCCGGCACCGGACGCCGCCGGGGAATGCAGGAACGGATGATCCTTCTCGCCAGTGAAAGCGCCTCGCGAAAGGCCATGCTCGAAGCGGCCGGCGTCACCTTCAGGGCCGCACCCGCGCGGATCGACGAAGCCGGTATCACCGCCGCCATGGCAGGGGCGGCAGCGTCGCCATCCGTCCGCGATGTCGCCCTGCGGCTCGCCGGGGAAAAGGCGCTGAAACTCAGCCGCGCGCACCCCGGCGTCGCCGTCCTCGGTTCCGATTCCATGCTCGAACTGCAGCCGGGCCAGTGGCTCGACAAGCCCGGCAGCCTCGATGGCCTCAGGGCGCAACTGCGCAGCCTGCGCGGGCGTTCGCACAGCCTCGTCTCGGCGGCGGCCTTCGCGCGCGATGGCGAACTGGTCTGGAGCCATGTCGAAGTCGCAACCCTCCTCGTCCGCCCCTTTTCCGAGGCATGGCTCGAATCCTATGTCGCCGCCTGCGGCGAGGCCGTGCTCTCCAGCGTCGGCGGCTATCACCTCGAGGGGCTGGGCGCGCAGCTGTTCGAGCGGATCGAAGGCGACCAGTTCGTCGTCAGGGGCCTGCCGCTCCTCGCGGTCCTGGCCTGGCTCAGAAACGCGGGAGAGATGCAGCCATGATCACGGCAGGTGTCATCGGCTGGCCCATCGCCCATTCGCGCAGCCCGCTCATCCACCGCTTCTGGCTGGAGGCGCTGGGCATCAATGGCGATTATGCGCGCTTCGCGGTGCGGCCCGAAACGCTGGAAGAGGCCATCCGCGCCCTCCCGGCGCTCGGCATCCGCGGCGTCAATGTGACGGTGCCGCACAAGATCAGGATCATGCCCTTCCTCGATCATGTCGAGCCGGTGGCGGCCGGAATCGGGGCGGTCAACACGGTGGTCGCCGAGCCTGATGGCAGGCTTGTCGGCACCAACACCGACATGGCGGGCTTCATGGCGCCGCTTGCCGGCAAGGCGCCGGAAACGGCCCTTGTCATCGGCGCCGGCGGGGCGGCGCGCGCCATCCTCATGGGCCTGAAGGGGGCCGGCGTGCGCCATGTCACGGTCATGAACAGGTCCGTCGGCAAGGCGCGCGCCCTCATCGATGATCTGGGCATCAGCGGCGCGGCGGTGCCACCGGCGGAAGCAGCGCCGCCAGCCGACCTTCTCGTCAACGCGTCCAGCCTCGGCATGACGGGGCAGCCACCCCTGCGGCTCGACCTGTCGGCCCTGCCGGACAGCGCCATCGTCTATGACATCGTCTATGCCCCTCTTGAAACCGAGCTTCTGGCCAGCGCCCGGGCGCGCGGGCTTGCCGTGATCGACGGGCTGGAAATGCTGGTGGGCCAGGCGGCGGTCGCCTTCGAGCGCTTCTATGGCGCGCCCGCCCCGCGCGACCGGGATGCGGCGTTGCGGGCAAGGCTCGCCGGCCCGCAGGCCGGCTGAAACGGAGTAGAGGGACATGGGTTTGAAAAGACGGCCGGTCATCGTCGGGCTCACAGGCTCGATCGGCATGGGAAAATCCAAGATCTCGGACAAGTTCCGCCATCTGGGCGTGCCGGTCTTCGATGCCGATGCCGCCGTGCGGGAAGTGCAGGGGCCGGGCGGCGTCGCCCTGCCCGCCATAGAAACCGAATTTCCCGGAACAACCGGGCCATCAGGCGTCGACCGGGCGAAGCTGGGCGCAGCGGTTTTCGGCAAGCCTGATCGCCTGAAGCGTCTCGAACGCATCGTCCACCCGGCGGTCGGCCGCATGCAGCAACGCTTCCTGCGCCGCAACCGCAGCCGGCGGATGGTCGTGCTCGACATTCCGCTGCTGCTGGAGGGCGAGGGGTGGAAGCATGTCGATCTCGTCGCCGTAGCGAGCGCGCCCTTCCATGTGCAGCGCGCCCGGGTTCTGGCGCGGCCCGGCATGACGCAGGAAAAATTCCGCAATGTCCTGCGCCACCAGACACCAGATTCCGTGAAGCGCGACCTGGCCGATGTGGTGATCGAGACGGGGCGCGGGCGGCTGCTGACCTTCCGCACAGTGAAATCCATCGTTAAAGCGATGCGCTGAGCCCGGCCGGCTTGAAACCGTCTCGATAGAGGCGGATATAGGATGCAAGATGCGTGAGATCGTCTTCGATACGGAAACCACCGGCCTCGACCCGAAGGATGGCCACAGGCTGGTGGAATTCGCCGGGATAGAGCTTCACGAACGGGTGGCGACGGGCCGTGTCATCCATTTCCATGTGAACCCCGGCCGCCCCATGCCGCCCGAAGCCGAAGCCGTGCATGGCCTCACGGACGAGTTCCTGGCCGACAAGCCCCCCTTCCGGTCCATGGCGCCGCAGCTTCTCGACTTCCTCGGCGATGCCGTGCTCGTCGCGCACAATGCCGGCTTCGACATGCGCTTCCTCAATCACGAACTGGAAGCGGCCGGCTTCGCCCCGCTCGACGGCGGCCGCGTCATCGATACGCTGGAACTGGCGCGCAAGCGCCTACCCGGCGCCAAGCATACGCTCGATGCGCTGTGCTCGCGCTTCGGCATCGACCGCTCCGCCCGCGTGCTGCACGGCGCGCTGATCGATGCGGAACTTCTGGCCGAAGTCTATGTCGAGCTGACCGGCGGCCGGCAGATCGGCTTCGACCTCGCGGTCGAGGCCGCCCGCCCGGTGGAAAGCGCCCGCAGGATTCGGCAAGCCCGCCATTTTGAACTTTCCCCGGCCGATCTCGAAGCCCACGCACGGTTCGTGGCCTCGATGAAGGATCCGCTGTGGGAAGACATCGCCCGCACCACGCAGGCATAGCAGGAGAGACGACGATGGATATCCGGGTTTCGGGCCACCAGGTTGAGACGGGTCAGGCGTTCCGGGTCCTTGTCGAGGAGCGCCTGGGCGCGATTGCCGAGAAATATTTCGAGCGCACGATCGCCGCCCATGTCACGCTGTCGAACGGCCCCTTCAACGATTTCGTCTGCGATATCGTCATGCATGTGATGCAGGGCGTGGTGCTCAAGGGGTCGAACCGCGGCGCCACGGCGCAACTCGCCTTCGAGGGCGCGGCCGACCGGATCGAAAAACAGCTCAGGCGCTACATGCGCCGCCTGAAGGATAAGTCCGGCCTGCAGTCGATCTCGGACCTTCCGGTGGCCGACTTCCCGGCCAATGCCGAATATCGCGTCTTCCAGGCCGCACCCGAGGAAGTGGAGGCCCCGGATGCCCCGCTCACCATCGCCGAAACCAAGGTGGACATCCCCGAGGCGAGCGTGTCCGACGCCGTCATGATGCTGGATCTCAGGAACACGACGGCGCTCCTGTTCAGGAACAGCGGCACCGGCGCCTACAACATGGTCTATCGCCGGGAGGATGGAAATATCGGCTGGGTGGAGCCGCGCACCTGAGACTTCCTTGCCAATGGCCGCTAGGTCAGCGGCATCGCCTTGTTGCGGCCGGTGCCCGAAGCGCCGGCCGCACCATCATCCGGACACCAAGACTCCGGGCTGGAACCACTGGACTGACTGCAACCCTGGACCGATTCACGATGGAGCTTGATGAAATCCTGTCGCCCGAGGCCGTAGCGGCATCGGTGGCGGCAACAGGGCAGCGCGGCGTGATGGAGCGCCTGGGCGAGCTTCTCGCCCCGCAATCGGGCATCGCGCCCGACAGGATCGTCGCGGCCCTGATGGAACGCGAACGGATCGGAACCACCGGTTTCGGTGGCGGGACAGCCATTCCCCATGGCCGGCTTCCCGGCGTGCGCGGCATGCATGCAGCCCTCATCACCCTGTCGCACCCGGTCGAATGGCATGCCGTGGACAGTGCGCCGGTCGATCTCGTCTTTGCCCTCCTGGGCCCGGATACGGGCGGCGCCAGTCATCTGAAGGCGCTGGCCAGCGTCAGCCGCGCCACGCGCGACCAGTCGCTGATGGCGAAGCTGCGCGGCGCGCGCGACCCGGGCGCCCTGTGGGCGCTCATCGCGTCGCGGCGCGAAAAGGCGGCGGCATGAGCGGCCAGCCTCCGCGCGATCCGCATCTGGCCGGGCTGGAACGGCTCTATGCCGCGGCGCCGATCAACGCCAAGTTCCGCTCCCGCCTCAGCCTGCCCGAGCGCGGGCGCAGCGAGATCCGCTTCGAGGTCACGCCCGACATCTTCCACGCCGCCGGCGCGGCGCACGGCACCATCTATTTCAAGATGCTGGACGACGCCGCCTTCTACGCGGCCAATTCCATGGTCGAGGACAATTTCGTCCTCACCACGCAGTTCAACCTCTTCCTCACCCGCCCGGTGAAGGACGAGCCGCTGCTGGCCATCGGCCAGTGGGTTTCGGGCGCGCGCCGGGTGCTCATCGCAGAAGCCCGCCTCGTCGATGCGGATGGCGAGGAAGTGGCGCGCGGCCAGGGCACCTTCATGCGCTCGCGCATCCGGCTGGCAGACCTGCCGGGCTATCTGCCTGACGATGGAGCCGCCTGAACCGGCCTTTCCGGCCAGCACGCTCGTGCCGGCCATTTCCCGCCAGGTGATGGCGGCGGGCGGCTTCGCCACCGTGCTTGCAAAGGGCAGCCCATGGGGCGGCGCGCTCCTCATCGTCCACCGCCGGCAGGCGATGGTCCGGGCCTATGAAAAACTGCCCAGCCTCTATGGCGGTCCCTGCTGGAAAGCCGCAGCCGAAGGCGAGGAAGCCGTGGACCGCTTTGTTGCAGCGCAGCGGCGATTCGATCCCGACCTGTGGGTGCTGGAACTGGATGTCGATGATCCGGCACGTTTCGTCCCGGGTTTGCCTACTGCGGATTGACCGCCGACCGCCGATCCACGACGGCCGCGCTGTGCAATGTGACCGGCGCGTGACACCCCTTTGTTCGGGGTGCGCCTGACAGGCCTGACTGACGTTGATGGCAAGGCCCCCGTTGCACCGGCCATTCCGGGCAGAATGGCTGGCATGACAGGCGCGGTTCGCGCGTGACGCCCCCCGGCAACGGCCAATGATGGCCAGGCCGGGCCTGGTGCGGGCCACAAGCCCCATCTGGCGCACGCAGCCCCATGAACCGCGAATCATGAGTGACTTGATGCGATATCTTGCTCGGGCTGCCGCGGTTCTGGGTTTCTCGATCCTGCTCCTTGCCGCCGGCGAAGCCCCGAATGGCGATCTCGCCTTTCTTGGTGACATCCGGACCGAAGAGTCCGCACCGGCCCTGATTCCGGCCGTTTCCTTCATTGAAGACAGCCACACCGTCCCCGAACCGGATATCGGGCCGGTTGTTCCCGAAGCCTCGAACCTCGCCGACATGGTGAAAGCCGTGCGCACCCTCGACGGCATCGTGCTCGACACGGATCTCAAGTGCCTCGCCACCGCCGTCTATTTCGAATCCAAGGGCGAGCCGCTGGAAGGCCAGCTCGCCGTGGCGGAAGTGATCCTGAACCGTGTCGAAGACGGCCGCTTCGGCCGTGACATCTGCTCGGTCGTGAAGGCGCCCTACCAGTTCAGCTTCGTCCGTGGCGGCAAGCTGCCGGCTCCGCGCGACATGAACGCCTATGAAACCGCCGAAGCCATTGCCGTGATCGCGGCTTCGGCCAGCTGGCAGGAAGTGGTGGGCGGCGCCACCCATTTCCACGCCCGCTACGTCAACCCGCGCTGGAAGCTGCAGCGCGTGGCGGCTGTCGGCCAGCACATCTTCTATCGCTGATCCCGCCCACAGGCATGACAGGCCCGCCCAGCCGCATCCGCGGCGGCGGGCCTTTTCGTTCCGCCCTCCTTGCACGGCCGCAACCATTCCCTTTGCCAAAACAGGGGCAAGCCCCATATGGGGGGGCAGGAGGTACTGCCATGGATGCGCGTCTGGCCGAACGGGAATCACTGAGAGGGCTTGATCTCAAGGCCGAGATCCAGCGGCTGCGCAAGGAGCGCAATGCCGTCATCCTCGCCCATTACTATCAGACGCCCGACCTGCAGGACATCGCGGACTTCGTCGGCGATTCGCTGGAGCTGTCGCGCAAGGCGGCCGAAACCGACGCCGACGTGATCGCCTTCTGCGGCGTGCGCTTCATGGCCGAAGTGGCCAAGATCCTGTCGCCGGAAAAGATCGTCGTCCTGCCAGACATGGACGCCGGCTGTTCGCTCGAGGACAGCTGCCCGCCGGATGATTTCGCGGCCTTCCGCGCCGCGCATCCCGATCACATCAGCCTCACCTACATCAACTGCTCGGCGGCGGTGAAGGCGCACTCCGACATCATCGTGACATCCTCGAGCGCCGAAAAGATCATCGCAGCCCTTCCGGCCGACCAGAAGATCCTGTTCGCGCCCGACAAGCATCTGGGTGCCTGGCTCGCCCGCAAGACAGGCCGCGACATGCTGCTGTGGGATGGCACCTGCATCGTCCACGAGGCCTTCAGCGAAACCGAACTGCTGAAACTGAAGGCGCTTCATCCTGAAGCACCGGTCGCCGCCCACCCGGAATGCCCGGCCCATATCCTCGACCATGCCGACATGATCGGCTCGACCAGCGCGATCCTGAAGTTCGCGCTCGAAAGCCCGAGCCAGACCATCATCGTCGCGACCGAGCCGCACATCATCCACCAGATGGAAAAGCAGGCCCCGGGCAAGACCTTCATCGGTGCGCCTGGCGCCGACGGCAAGTGCAGCTGCAACATGTGTCCCTACATGGCGCTCAACACGATGGAAAAGCTCTATCTGGCGCTGCGCGATCTCGAGCCGCGCATCGAGGTGGACGAGGCGCTGCGGCTGCGGGCGCTGCTGCCGCTCAACCGCATGCTCGCCATCGCCAGCGGCGCCGCGACCGACCTGACGCCCGCCCAGACCTACCCGCCCGTGACCGGGGACTGACCGAAGGACACACATGCGCGCGCCCCTGCTTGCCTCCATCCTGACAGCCGCCCTCATGACCGCACAGACTTCGGCCGCACAATCCCCGGCCACAACCGAACCCGCCGACCAGCATCAGTGGCTGGAAGATGTGACCGGGGAAAAGGCGCTCGAATGGGTCCGGGCGCGCAACACGAAATATCTGCCCGAACTGGAAGCCACGCCCGGCTTCGAGGCATGGCGCGACAAGGCCCGGCGGATCCTCGAGGATCCGCGCCGCATCGCCTACCCCACCGGGGCCGCGCCCACGGGCGTCACAGCCGACCGGGTCTTCAACTTCTGGCGCGATGAACGCAATGTGCGCGGCCTGTGGCGGGTTTCGCCACGCGCGGCCTATGATGCCGGCAAGCCGGAATGGTCGACACTCATCGACATGGATGCGCTGGACGCAGCCGAAAAGGGCAACTGGCAGTTCGGCGGCGCCACCTGCCTGCCCCCGGCACAGCAGCGCTGCCTCGTCAGCCTCTCCGTCGGCGGCAAGGATGCCGTCGTCGTGCGCGAATTCGATACGGTGGCGAAGCGCTTCATCCCCGAGGCCGAGGGCGGCTTCACGCTGCCGGAAGCCAAGCAATCCGTCGCCTGGCTTGATGAGGGACGGCTGCTCGTCGCCACGGCTGCCGGCCCGGTGACCACGTCCGGCTATGCCCGCGACGTGCGCCTGTGGCAGCGCGGCACGCCCTTTTCCGAAGCGAAGCTGATGCTCTCCGCCGAAGAGGCCGACATGGGGGCATGGGCGTCCGCCTATGGCGATGGCGAAGGCCGGCGCGCCGTCATCGACCAGCGCACCAGCTTCTGGACCGGCCGGGTCTTTCACCTGATGGCGGACTGGAGCTGGGTGAAGAGCCCGCTTCCCGACGATGCCGATTTCCGCTTCATCGCAAACCTCGGCGACGGGCCGCGCGCCTATGCCCTGCTCCGTACCGCGTTCAACGACATCCCGGCCGGAAGCCTCGTTTCCTATGCGGTGCCCAATGTCGGCACACCCGGCGCGGTGGAGCGCGTCCTCACGCCCGGCGAGACCCAGGCGATCGCCGACATCGACGCCACCGGAAAGGCCATCTACATCGGCCTTCTCGACAATGTGGCGGCCCGTCTCGTTCGGCTGACGCGTGAGACCGATGGCGGGTCCGAAGGCGGGTCCGTTTCCTGGGCAGCGGATGATGTCGCCATTCCGGCCAATTCGGCGCTCCAGATCGTCGCGGCCGATTCCGCCGACAGCCTCTATGTCAATGTCGCCGCCTTCACCGAGCCTTCGCGCCTGATGCTCAGCCAGAACGGCGCCGCAGCATCTGTCATGGCATCGGCCCCGGCCTTCTTCGATGGCGCGCAGTTCAGCGTGTCCCAGCGTTTCGCCACATCGAAGGACGGAACCCGCATCCCCTATTTCGTCGTGCGCCCGAAGCATGCCAAAGGCCCGCTCAGGACGCTCTACTGGTCCTATGGCGGCTTCGAGATCCCGCTGACGCCTGCCTATGTCTCGCCCGAGGTGCAGATGTGGCTGGAACAGGGCAACCAGTATGTGGTCGCCAATATCCGCGGCGGCGGCGAGTTCGGCCCGCGCTGGCACCAGGCGGCGCTGAAGGAAGCGCGCCAGCGCAGCTATGATGATCTCCACGCCGTCGCCGAAGCGCTGAAGAGCGAAGGCCTGGCGTCGAAGATCGCGGTCCATGGCCGCTCGAACGGCGGGCTCATGGCAAGTGTCGCCTATACCCAGCGCCCCGATCTCTATGATGGCGCGATGGTGGGCGTGCCGCTGGCCGACATGCGCCGCTATCACAGGCTTCTGGCCGGCGCTTCCTGGATGGCCGAATATGGCAACCCGGACGTGCCCGGGGAATGGGCCTATATCCGCCAGTACAGCCCCTATCAGAACATCCGTCCCGGCGCGCGCTATCCGCGCGTCTTCTTCTACACCTCCACCAAGGATGATCGGGTCCACCCCGCCCATGCCCGCAAGATGGCGGCCCGTATGGAAGCGCAGGGGCACCCCATCTATTATTACGAGAATATCGACGGCGGCCATTCCGGCGTCGCCAATCTGAAGGAAAGCGCCTATCGCTCGGCGCTGATGCTCGCCTATCTCAACCGGGAGCTGAACTGATGCAGACGCCCGATCTCGGCGGCTTCGACCTCGACGCCTTCATCACGGCGACACTGGCAGAGGATCTGGGCGGCGTCGCCGATGCCGCCCGTGACCTCACCGCCACGGCCTGCCTGAAACCCGATGCCCGGCTGTCGGCCGTGCTCGCCGCGCGCGGCGCGGTGGTGGTCGCCGGCCTCTTCCTCGCAGACCGCTTCTTCCGCGCGCTCGATCCGGCCTGCACTGTCAAGGCGCTGGTGGCCGATGGCGACCATGTGGCGCCGGGCACTGCCCTGCTGCGGGTCGAAGGCAATGCGCGTGCGCTTCTGGCGGCCGAACGCTCGGCCCTCAACAGCCTCCAGCACCTGACCGGCATCGCCACCCTGACACGGGACTATGTGGACGCCATGGCCGGAACCGGCGCCATCCTCCTCGACACGCGAAAGACCCTGCCCGGCCTTCGTCAGCTGGAAAAATATGCCGTGCGCATGGGCGGCGGCACCAACCACCGCATGGGCCTTCACGATGCGCCCATGGTGAAGGACAATCACATCGCGGCCGCCGGCGGCGTGACCGAGGCGGTCTCAGCCTGCAAGGCGGCGGGGCTGTCCAACATCACGGTCGAGGTCGACCGGCTCGACCAGATCGAAGCCGCAATCGCTGCCGGCGCCGACCGTCTCCTGCTCGACAATATGGCCCCGGAAACCCTGCGCGCCGCCGTCGCGCTGGTTGCCGGGCGCGTGCCGACCGAAGCGTCGGGCGGCGTCAACCTCGATACCATTGCCGCCATCGCCGCCACCGGCGTTACCCATGTGTCGGTCGGGCGGATCACCCAGAGTGCGCCCGCCGCCGACATCGGCATGGATTACGAGGACTGATCCGGCCGGCAGGGCATGCCCCGCCCTTTTCCGGCCTGCCCGATCAGATCCGCGCCAGCGCTTCCTCGTGTACGCGGGCGTCGCCCGTCGCCAGCACCCGCCCTTCCGTATCCGCCATGGTGAGCGGGCGCCCGCGCCAGTCCGTCACCTGCCCGCCCGCGCCCTCGATCACGGGCACAAGCGCCGCCCAGTCATAGGGCTTCAGCCCTTCCTCCATCACAAGATCAAGGCTGCCCGAGGCGACAAGGCCGTAATTGTGGCAATCTCCGCCGAACAGCATGTCGGTGACCGACCGGCCGATTCGCTGGAAGGCGGCATGGCCCGCCGCCGAAAAGAGCAGCGGGTGCGTGGAGGCCGCGCGGGCCGCGCCAAGCCCTTCGCAGGCGCGGGTGCGCACGGGGCGGCCATTGTGCGTGGTGCGCGGTGTCCCGACCGTGCAGCCCAGCCAGCGGTCCCCGGCGGCAGGCGCCGAAATGAGGCCCAGAATGGGGCGTGTATCCTCCACCAGCGCGACAAGCGTGCCATAGATGGGGCGGCCGGCCACGAAGGCGCGCGTGCCGTCGATCGGGTCCAGCACCCAGAAACGCCCCGACCGGCTGGCCGACACGCCATATTCCTCGCCATAGATGCCATCCGAGGGCCGGTCGCGCTCCAGCATCCGGCGCATGGCGCTTTCCGCCGCGCGGTCGGCAACCGTCACCGGGGACAGATCCGCCTTCTGCTCGATGGCAGGCTGTCCGCGGAAATAGGGCAGGCTGGCCTCGGCCGCCACATCGGCAAGGCGCTGCATCAGGATGATATCGGCTTCGATCGACATGGGGTCGCGCTAGCCGGTTAGGCCGCTGCGCGAAAGGGCAATGGCGTCCGGCCGCCCGATTCAACCCCCATATCAGCCCCCATATCAGCCCCCGTATCAGCCCCCGTATCAGTCTCCGTATCAGCCCCCGTATCAGTCTCCGTATCAGTCGAGGCCCGCCCGGTCCGCCACCAATCGTCCGGCCATGAAGACGAGCCGTTCCCGCACGGGGGCGGGCAGCAGGTCCTCGAGCACCGCATGGGCGGCAGCGGCATCGCCGCGCGCAACACCGCCCAGCAGCCCCGTCAAGGTCGCCTCGTCATGGGTGAGCGCGGCGGCACAGGGCGGATGGCAGGTGAAGGGGTCGGGCCAGGCGGCGACCATCATCTCCATCATCATGCCGAAGCCGGAGGCCGCCGGGCCGAGCAGGGCGCGCACCGGCGCACGCGGGGAGCGGCCGGCCCGCGCCAGCATCACCCACATGCGCGCGGCCTTCAGGAAAAGGCGTTGCTCCTCGTCGATACGGTCCACGCGGGGAAGGGCAAGAAGAGCGCTGGAAAGCAAGGGCATGGATACCTCCGTCCTGGATGATGGAGGCAAAGTTATTGCGAATGATTATCAGTTTCAAGCTTAATCGGCAGCCGCACGTCGTGTCAGAAGTTCGGTGCGGTAATGCCACGCCGTCCGGCCCGAACGGCCGCCCCGAGCCAGCGCGAAGGCAATCGCATCCTCGGGCTCGAAGGAAAGGCCCTCGGCCTCGGCATGCCGCCGCACCATCTCCAGATAGCTGTCCTGGTCAGGCACATGAAAGCCGAGCACGAGGCCGAAGCGATCCACCAGCGCAAGCTGGTCATCGGCGGCGTCGCGCGCATGGCGTGCCCCATCCTGCTGCATGCCGCTCCCGGCGATCAGATGGCGATGATTGGATGTCACGGCCAGCCGGACATTGGCCGGCCGCTCGGCGATTCCGCCATCGAGCAACGAGCGCAGAAGCCGGACCGTCGGATCCGCCGCCTCGAAGGCAAGGTCGTCCACGAAGACGATGAAGGGCCGCCCGGCGCGGGCCAGCAGCCGGAACAGATCGGGCAGGGTGGAAAGGGCGTCGCCGCCCGCCTGCACAAGCGCCACGCCGCAATCGGCGGCAATGGCGCGCACAAGGGCGGATTTGCCCATGCCGCGCGCACCCCACAGCAGCATGTCATGGGCAGGGGCGCCCGCCGCCAGCGCCCGGGCATTGCGGGAAAGCGCCGCGATCTGGCCATCCACCCCGGCAAAGCGCGCCAGCGGCAGGATGTCCCCAGCGCCGGCATCGTGAAGCCGCGCGCCGTCCCAGCGGAAGCGCTCCCCGCTGGCCGGGTCCACTTCCGTTGCATGGGCGGGCGCAAGCCGTTCAAGGGCGGCGGCGATACGGGCAAGAGCATCTGTCATGGCCTTGCCCACCTAGCCGCTTCGCACCATTTGAAAAAGCCGTCGCCCGCGTGTAGACCCGCCGTCATTTGACCCACCAAGGGAATTGACACCACATGTTCTCCACTCCCGCCTTTGCCCAGAGCGCCGCCGGAGGCGCCGCCGGCGGCACCTCGGCCTTCCTGATCCAGATCGTGCCGCTGATCCTGCTGTTCGTGATCTTCTGGTTCCTGATCATCCGCCCGCAGCAGCAGCGCGTTAAGGCCCACCGCGCCATGGTGGATGCCGTGAAGAAGGGTGATGATGTCGTCACGGGCGGCGGCCTCGTCGGGCGGGTCGTGAAAGTCACCGGAGACGAAGTGGAAATCGAGCTTGGCCCCAACATGCGGGTGAAGGCGATCAAATCCACGCTGGCCACCGTCACGCAGCGCGGCGCCGGCGCGCCCGCCAACGACGCCAAGGCCTGAGCCCCCCGATGCTGGACTTCCCGCGCTGGAAGATCTGGGCGATCACGCTGACCATCCTGGCCGGCACCATCTTCGCCCTGCCCAACCTGCTCTCCGAGCGTCAGCTGGCCGAACTGCCCGACTGGCTGCCCAGGCAGCAGCTCAACCTGGGCCTCGACCTGCGCGGGGGAAGCCACATCCTCCTCGAGGCGGACCCCGCCGACATCGCGAAGGCCCGGCTCGAAACACTGGAAGAAGTCGTCCGCACCGAATTGCGGCAGGCAGACGGCGGGGCCATCGGCTTCCGTGACCTCTCCACCCGGGAGGGCGCCATCAGCTTCACCGTCCGCGACACGGCCGACATCGACCGCGCGGTCGAGACGATGCGCGCCATGTCGCGCCCTGTCGGCCAGCTGACAGCCCAGCGCGATCTGGATGTCAGCGTCATGGACGGAACCCGTGTCGTGGTCCGTCCGACCGCCGCCGGAATCGCCGCCGAAACCGATGCCGCCATGGTGCAGGCCGTCGAGGTGATCCGCCGCCGGATCGACGAACTCGGCACCCGCGAGCCGACCATCATCCGCCAGGGCGACACCCGCATCGTGGTGCAGGTGCCCGGCCTCCAGGACCCGGATGCCCTGAAGGCGCTCATCGGCAAGACGGCGCGGCTCGAATTCCGCCTCGTCAACCTCGAGGCAGACCCGGCGATGGTCGCCGAGGGACGCGCCCCGCCGGGAAGCCAGATCCTGCCCAATGCCGATGGCGGCGTGATCGTGGTGCAGCGCCGCGCGCTCATCACCGGCGACCAGCTGGTGGACAGCCAGCCCACCTTCCAGGACGGCATGCCCGTCGTCTCCTTCCGCTTCGACAGCGTCGGCGGCCGGCGCTTCGCCAAGGCGACCCAGGAAAATGTCGGCCGGCCCTTCGCCATCGTGCTCGACGGCCAGGTGATTTCCGCGCCGCGAATCAACGAGCCCATCCTCGGCGGATCCGGAATCATCAGCGGCAACTTCACCACCCAGAGCGCCAACGAACTCGCCATCCTGCTGCGCTCGGGCAAACTTCCTGTCGCCCTCAAGGTGATCGAGGAACGCACCGTCGGCCCCGATCTCGGCGCCGATTCGATCCGCGCCGGGGCCATCGCCAGCGCACTGGCGACGCTTCTGGTCGCCGCCTACATGATCGTCACCTACGGCCGCTTCGGCATCTATTCCGTCGCGGCGCTGGTTCTGAACGCCGTGATCATCATGGGCGTCATGTCGGTCCTGGGGGCAACGCTCACATTGCCGGGCATCGCCGGCTTCGTTCTCACCATCGGCGCCGCAGTCGATGCCAATGTGCTCATCAACGAGCGCATCCGCGAGGAACTGCGAAAGGGCCGGGCCATCATCGGCTCGATCGAGACCGGCTATCGCGAAGCCTCGCGCACCATCTTCGACGCCAATGTCACGAACACGATCGCCGCTGTCATCATGTTCTGGTTCGGTTCCGGCCCGATCAAGGGGTTTGCCGTGGTTCTCACCATCGGCATCGTCACTTCGGTCTTCACGGCCGTCACCGTAACCCGGCTGATGGTGTCCTTCTGGGTGCGCCGTTCGCGGCCGCAGACCCTTGTGCTCTAGTTCGGGGGAATGACCATGCGGCTTCTGAAACTCGTACCCGACAACACCAACATCCGCTTCCTGCGCTGGCGCAACGTGGCGGTCGGCCTGTCGGTTCTGTTGATCCTCGCCTCGATCGCGCTCGTCGCCATCCGGGGGCTGAATTTCGGCGTCGATTTCGCCGGCGGCCTCATGATGGAAGTCCGCTTCGAGGAACAGGTCCGGCTCGATGACCTGCGCGCCACCGTCAATTCGGCCGGCGCCGGCGATGCCTCCCTCCAGAGCTTCGGCGATCCGCGCACCGTCTCCGTCCGCCTGCCCCTCCCCCCGGGGGATGACGAGGCCGTGCAGGCCGTGGTGAAGCATGTGCAGGACAGCATCCGCGCCGACAATCCGAAGGCAGATTTCCGACGTGTCGAAACCGTCTCGGGCAAGGTTTCGGGCGAACTGATCCGTGACGGGGCCTTCGCCATCCTCTTCGCCATGATCGGCATCTCGATCTACATCTGGTTCCGCTTCGAATGGCAGTTCGGGGTCGGCTCGATGTTCGCGCTGGTGCACGATGTGGCGCTCACCCTCGGCTTCTTCGCGCTCACCCAGCTTGAATTCGATCTCAACATCGTGGCGGCCGTGCTCACCATCGTCGGCTACTCGCTGAACGACACCATCGTCATCTATGACCGCATCCGCGAGAACCTGCGGAAATACCGCAAGATGAGCATCGAGGAAGTGCTCGACCTCTCCATCAACGAGACGCTCTCGCGCACCATCGTGACCTCGATCTCCATGGTCCTGGCGCTCGGCACGCTGGTGCTGCTGGGCGGGTCGGTGTTGTTCGGCTTTGCCGTCGCCATGCTGCTCGGCGTCCTGATCGGCACCTATTCCTCGGTGTTCATCGGTGCCCCCTTCCTGATCTGGCTGGGCGTCAACAGTGACACCTTCGTCCCGGCCGAAACCGGCCCGGAAGAAAAGCTGAAGGCAAAGCGCGCCGCCGAGCAGGGCCGGGTTTGACAGGAACAGGCATCCCGGCCGGGCCGGCATCAGGCCCGAAGCTGCAGCAGGCCCCCACACGGATCGAAGGCCGGGCGGCAGGCGGCTGGGTCGTCGGCGGCCGCCTCCACCCGCCGGCCCTGCTGGCAACGGCCGCCGACGCCCGCAGCCTCGCCGGTCTCGAACTCGAAACCCTCGATGCTGCCAGCATCCCCCCGCTTCCCGACGGCGTGGACCTGCTGCTGCTGGGCACGGGCACTGTGATGAAGCGCGCGCCCCGCCCCTTTGCCGAGGCGATGCGCGCGCGCGGCGTCCGCGTCGAGCCGATGGACAGCCAGGCTGCCGCCCGCACCTTCAACGTCCTGCTCGCGGAAGACCGGCTGGTGGCAGCCCTGCTGCTCTGAAGCCCTTCCTAGGGGCGGAAGATATCGTGCGCGCGCCGGGTCGCCCGGCCGCCGACTTCAGCAGCGCCGCCCAGCAGATGAACGGCGCCATTTAGGGCAACAGCGCCAAGGCCATGCACGGGCTGGGGCAGGTCCGCCTCGCGCGTCCAGCGATCGGCCGCCGGATCATAGGCAAAGACCTCATGATGCGCCCTGCCATCCTTGCCGAAGCTCTCGCCGCCAAAGCACCACAGCCGGCCGCCCAGAACGGCTGCTGCATGGCCGCCGCGTGCAGCGGGCATGGGGGCAAGCGTCTGCCAGCGCCCCGTCAGCGGGTCATAGGCATGGTGGTCGGTGCGGTTCACCAGCCCGCCCGGCGTTACCACGCGCCCGCCCGCCACATGCAGCCTGCCGCCCAGCACCGCTGCCGCCGCGCTGTTGCGTGGCACGGGCAGAGGTGCCAGCGCCTCCCACTGCCGGCTGCCGGGCTTCAGGATGAAGGCGGCCCCGGTATCTTCATGGTCGCCATAGGCGCCATTGGCATCACCCGATGGCCGGCGGCCACCGGCCAGCAGAACCGCCCCGTCGATCACGCCGCCGGCAACTTCTGCCTGCGGCAGCGGCAGGGCCGGGCCTTCGCGCCAGGCGCCATCGGGCGCGTCCAGCATCCAGCACTGGCGCTCCATCGTCCAGATGCCCCCCGTGCCCGAGGAAAAACCGCCGATGGCAAGCAGTGGGTCACGCCCCGCAGGCACCCCGGGCGCGGCCAGAAACGGATGATGCAGCTGGCCGGGCATGTCGGTCAGGGCGTCCCACGCCCCGGCTCCGGGCTGCAGGCGGATCGTCGCGGCCGTCGGCCACAAAGCGCCAAGATTGGCGACAAAGCCCGGACCGCGCGCCCGGAAACCGCCGGCCAGCACAAGTGCGCCGCGCCAGGCCGTGGGGTAGATTTCCTGCACGGCGAACGGCAGCGGCGTGCCCGCAGACCAGGGCGAAGACCGCCGCGCCGCAGCCAGGATCGGCGATGCGCCCATGGCAAGGCCGGCAGCCAGCAGCGCGCGCCGGGTGAGCATCAGATATCTTCCGCCAGCCGCCCGTAAAGCGCCGGGCGACGGTCGCGGAAAAAGCCGAAGGCGGCGCGATGGCGGTCGATCAGGTCGAGGTCGAATGCGGCGGTGAGCACCCCTTCGGAGGCGGTGTCCATTTCGGCCACCATGTCGCCACGCTGGTTGCAGATGAAGCTGTTGCCATAGAAATGCTGGCCCTGCCCGTCCGCCGTCGGCTCGATACCGACACGGTTTGCGGCCACCACGGGCACCACGTTCGAAACGCTGTGGCCGATCATCGCGCGCAGCCACAGGCGGCGCGTGTCCAGCTCCGGGTCATGCGGCTCAGATCCGATGGCCGTGGGGAACATCAGCACATCGGCCCCCATCAGCATCATCGCGCGCGCGGTTTCGGGGTACCACTGGTCCCAGCAGATGCCGACGCCAATGACGCCATGCCGTGTCGGCCACACCCGGAAACCCGTGTTTCCGGGGCGGAAATAGAATTTCTCCATATAGCCCGGACCATCGGGAATATGGCTCTTGCGATATGTGCCCGCCACCATGCCATCCTCGCCCACGAAGGCGATGCTGTTGTAATAATGATGGCCGTCGCGCTCGAAGAAGCTGGTGGGAATGAAGATGCGTTCGGCGCGCGCCACCTCGCGCGCGGCTTCCACCGCCGGGTGGCTGGCAACCGGGGCCGCCGTCGCAAAGACCGCCTCGTCCTGTGCGGTGCAGAAATAATGGCCCTCGAAAAGCTCCGGCGGCAGGATCACCTTCGCGCCCTGGGCCGCAGCCTCGCGCACGAGGCGCATGGCCCTGGCGATGTCGGCATCGCGGTTGCCGCTCATCGCCATCTGGATGGCGCCCACATGAAGCATGGTCATTCCTCCGGAACCTGCTGGGTGATGCAATGAAAACTGCCACCGCCGGTCAATATGTGGCTGGCGGGAAGGCCGCTGACCCTGTGGCGCGGAAAGGCGCGCTTCACTGCATCCACCGCCGGGCCGTCGCTGGCGCCGCCGTAAAGCGGCACCACCACCTGCCCGTTGGCGACGATCCAGTTCATGTGCGAGGCCGGAACCAGTTCCCCATCCTGCTCGAACCGGCCAACCGACGGAACATGCACGACAGCAAGGCCTGCCGCGCGCAGGCGGGCGGCCGCATCGGCAAAGACCGGGGCATTGGGGTCATCGTCAGCCGAAGCCGGCACGGCAACGGTGCCTGGCGCGACGAAACGGGCGAGATTGTCGACATGCCCGTCCGTATGGTCGTTCAATAGCCCGTCCCCCAGCCAGACGATGCGGTGAACGCCCAGCGCCTTCCCGAGCGCCGCTTCGGCTGCCGCACGGGTCCAGCCGGGGTTGCGGTTGGGGTTCAGCAGGCATTGTTCCGTGGTCAGCAACAGGCCCTGCCCGTCGGATTCGATGGCGCCGCCTTCCAGCACGAAATCATGCGAATCGACAGAGGCCGCCATCAGCCCGGCCATGTGCGCGCCGACCGTGTCATCGCCTTCCAGGTCATATTTGCCGCCCCAGCCGTTGAAGCGGAAGCGCACGGCCGTTTCCGGCCCGGTGAACAGGGGGCCGGTGTCGCGCAGCCAGATATCGCCGAAGCGGATGTCGTGGATTTCGGCGCAGTCGCCGACGGCCGCGCGCGCCGCCCGGGCCGCTTCCGCGCCGCTCGCCAGCAGCGTCACGGGCACGGTCTGCGCCAGTTGCCGCACCATGGCGGCAACCTCGGCCTGCGCCGGGGCAAGATCGTCAAGCCACAGGTCCCCATCCGAGGGAAAGGCGGTGAAAAGGGCGCGCTGTCTGGCCCATTCGGCAGGAAGGATTCGGTTCATGCCGCCCTCAATAGACATGGCCGGCCGCAAGTTCCATGGCCGCGCGGCCAGCCCGCCTTGCGCCGGCCCCCCGTTTACGCCTGCCCTTCTTGCACCGGGCCCTTGAACCCCTGCGCCACGAGATAGGTTTCCGAAGATTCCTTGCGGCTTGCCGGCGGCTTGGCATGGCGCACCGTTTCGAAGCGTCGCTTCAGTTCGGCAACCAGCTGCCCTTCCGCCCCGCCGCCGAGCACCTTGGCGACGAAAGTGCCGCCCGGCCGCAGCACGCGCGTGGCGAAATCGGCCGCCGCCTCCACCAGCGCCATGGTGCGGATATGATCCGTCTGCGGATGGCCCACCGTGTTCGCCGCCATGTCCGACATCACAAGGTCGGCCGGCCCGCCCAGCAGGTCGACAAGCCTGTCGTCCATGCCTTCGGCCAGGAAATCGCCCTGCACGAACTCCAGCCCGGGAATCGGCTCCACCGGCAGCAGGTCGATGCCGACGATTCGGGCCTTCGGCCGGCGCTTCAGCAGCACCTGCGACCAGGATCCCGGCGCCGCCCCCAGGTCGACAACGCGCTCCACGCCCTGAAACAGGCCGAACCGCTCATCCAGCTCGATCAGCTTGTAGGCTGCGCGCGCGCGCCACCCCTCCAGCTGCGCGCGCTTCACATAGGGGTCGTTCAGCTGACGCTCCAGCCAGCGCGCAGAGCTCACGGAACGCCCGCGCCGGTTCCTCAGGCGGGTGCGCCCGCCCAGCGAACGCCCGCCGGTGCCGCCGCGCGTCGGGCCGCTCATCGGGCTAGCCCGGGCTGTGCGCCGGGCCGCCGGGCGCCGCCGGCGGTGCGGATGCTGTCTTCGCGTGCGATCATGCTGCGCAATATTCCTTCGCGTATGCCCCGGTCCGCCACCCGCAACTGCGGCGCGGCGCCAAGGTCGATGAGGGCTTCGAGGATGGCCGCACCCGCGACAACCAGGTCGGCGCGATCGCTGCCGACACCGGGAATGGCGGCCCGCTCGTCCGGCGACCGGGCTGCAAGCGAATGGCTCAGCGCGACAAGATCGGCGGTCGCGGCAAAGGATCCATCGACCCGCCGGCGGTCATATTGGGGCAGGCCCATGTTCAGGCTGGCAAGGGTCGTGACCGTGCCGGATGCGCCAAGAAGGTGCACTTCTCCGCGCAACAGGCGGCGCAAAGGCTCAAGATGCTGCGCCACCCGCCCCTTCATGCGGGCATAGCTTGCCATGCGCGCAGCCTCGCTGCCGCTGTCGGCAGGCTCGGTCTCGCCCAGCGAAACCACACCCCAGGGCACGCTCACCCAGGCTGTCATGCCGATCATGGGCGGCCGCCCGCGCCGCCCGTGCCGCCGTTCGAGAAGCACGACCTCCGTCGATCCGCCACCGATGTCGAAGACAAGCGTGCGGTGCGCGTCCGGATCGATCAGGGTCTGGCACCCCAGAACGGCAAGGCGCGCTTCCTCCGCCGGGGTAATGACATCGAGCGCAAGCCCGGTTTCATCATAGACGCGGCGGATGAAATCCGGCCCGTTTTCGGCGCGCCGGCAGGCTTCGGTGGCAACGCTCCTGACTTGCGTCACACCGCGTCGGGCAAGTTTGTCGGCACAGACGGAAAGGGCCGTGACGGCACGGTCCATCGCTTCGTCGGAAAGCCGGCCGGATTGCATCAGCCCCTCGCCAAGCCGGACAATCCGCGAAAAGGCGTCGATCACCTGGAAATCGCTGGCGCAGTCGCCGCGCGCGGTGCGTCGCGCGATCAGCAGGCGGCAATTGTTGGTGCCAAGGTCAAGCGCCGCCAGTGGCCCGCGGCGAAGCGGGGCGGGCGCGGCGGAAAAATCCGCTGCCCCCATCGCTGGCAAAGATCCGGCCAGCGCCCGCGCGGCGCCAGCATCGGCAGCCGCGCCCGGGCAATCAGCCCCGGCGGCCTTCGCAGACACGTCGGTCGGTGCGCCGCCTCCCGGCGGCGAAGGCGCTTCAGCGCCCGGGCCGGACCCGGTCCGGCCTCTGCTGTCCCCCTCCAGCGCCGGGGGGGCCATGGCATCCTGCATCATTATGGTCCCGCTTCGCCCGCCCGAAATTGCCGGAGCGTGCACTTGAAACAAAGCTAGCATCTGCCGGCATATTCTCAAGTGCGCTTTGCCGCCGGGTGCGCGAAGTGGGGCATTGCATAGAGGCTTGACGGGCTGTATAGCCCGCCCTCTCCAGGGCCTGGGCCTCCGGTCAAACGGGGACGTAGCTCAGATGGGAGAGCGCAGCAATCGCACTGCTGAGGTCAGGGGTTCGATCCCCCTCGTCTCCACCAGGCCCCCTCTCCGGATCATCCGACACAAAAGCGGGCATCAATCCCCGATGTGCGGCTCCAGTTCCTGGGGGATGCGCTTCGCACCCCTGATTCGCACCCGCTTCCACCGCGCATGTGCGCCCGAAACCAGCTCAACGTCGCGCCGCGCCACGCCAAAGGCCGCAGCAAGGTGATCGAGCATGCGCGCGGTCGCCTTTCCGTCCTCGGGCGGGGCTGCGACATCGATGCGCACAAGCCCGTCCGCCACCCCGCGGATCCGGTCGGCGCGCGCCCCGGGCCGCGCCTTCACCTCCAGCAGGATCCACTCTCCCTCGCGGCGGATGGCGTCACCGCTCATCAGGCGGGCGTCCGAGGCCGCAGCAGCGTCTCCTGCGCCACGCTTGCCACCAGCGCGCCATCGGCAGCATGGATCTGGCTGCGCACCAGCCCGCGCCCGGCCTGCGCCGATGGGCTTTCGCAGCTGAACAGCAGCCATTCGTCCGTGCGCGCGGGGCGGTGAAACCACATCGCATGGTCAAGGCTCGCCATGAACAGGCCCGGATGCGGCATCGGCAACGTATGCGGAATGGCCGCCGTGCCGGAAAAGAACAGGTCCGACATATAGGCCAGCAGGCAGGCATGCTCGGGCGGTGTCGCGCCGGCGGCAGAGGGCACGCGCATCCAGTAGGTGCGGCGCGGCGCGCGGGCGGGGTCATGCAGGAAGTCCCGCCAGTCGATGGGCTTCACCTCGATCGGCCGGTTCTCGCGCGCCCAGCGTTCGCGCACCAGCGGCGGCAGCCGGTCGCCGAGGCTGGCGGCAAGTTCGCCCAGCGTCTTCAGCATCTCCGGGCCGGGAACGTCCTGCGGCATGGCATCCTGGTGGTCATAGCCCGGTTCCGGGGCGTGAAAGCCGCATTCCATGTGAAAGATCGGCTCGCCTTCCTGAATGGCGACGACCCGGCGCGTGGAAAAGCGGCCGCCGTCGCGGGTCCGGTCCACCTGGTAGACAACGGGCGCATGGGCGCGCCCGGCGCGCAGGAAATAGCCGTGCATGGAATGAACGGCGCGCGGCAGCATGCCTTCCGGCCCGTCGGCCATGCTGTGGGTGGCAGCGGTCAGCGCCTGCGCCAGCACCTGTCCGCCGAAAAGCGCGTTGTTCGGGTTTTCCTGGTTCAGCCGGTTGCGGAAAAGGTCCCGCTCCAGCCGCTCGAGCGCCAGAAGCCGGGGCGCATTCTGCCCGTCCCACTGCCCGATCAGCTGTTCGCCTGTCTGTCCACCCGCCATGCCCGCACCTTTCCATTCATGTCGCCCGCCACGCCCTAACCCTCAAAACTGCGATTGTCGCCAGCGGGATCGGGCCGGTAAGGCTTGTGCATGGCCCATGCCGCATCCCGCCCCGGCCCTCAGGCCCGCTGTCACGCGGGCGCGCAGGCTAAATGGCGGCTGCAGGCGGATGGCTCAAGCCCGGCAGCCACGCCGCCCCTCCATCGAAAGGCAACAGCATGACCAGACCCGACCTCACCGGCACCGTGCCGGCGGCAACCGTGATCATCGCGCGGGATGGCGTGCGCGGCCTCGAGGTGCTCGCGATCGAGCGGGCGAAGGGCATGGGCTTTGCCGGCGGCGCCGTCGCCTTCCCCGGCGGCAAGGTGGATGCAAGCGACGTGCCCGAGGGGCCTGCCTTCTCCGGCTTCGATGTGCTCGACGTCGTCGACGCGACCGCCCGCATTTCCGCCGCACGCGAGGCCTTCGAGGAAGCCGGCATCCTCCTCTCGCGCGGGGAAGAGGTGGAGCGCGAAGTGCGCGCGAAGCTCCGCCCCGCGTCCGACCGGCATGAGATCGCCTTTTCCGATCTTCTGCTTTCCATCGGCCATGTGCTCAGCGCCGATGTGCTGAAGCCCTTCGCCCGCTGGGTGCCGCCGCTCGATCTGCACAAGCGCTTCGACACGCATTTCTTCCTCGCCCGCCTTCCCGAAGGCGAAACCATGCTGGCCGATGGCCATGAGGCCGTCCACGCCCGTTGGGTAAAGCCGTCGACGCTGATCGACGAAGCCGTCGCCGGTCGCATCAGCCTGCTTTTCCCCACCCGCTGCAACATCGCGCGCCTCGCCCAGTTCGACAGCGTCGACAGCCTGATGGCCGATGCCACGCCGCCACCCTTCATCCAGCCGGCTGTGGTCGAGGAAGGCTTCATCTCCATCCCCGAAGGGCTGGGCTACCCCTATACGCGCGAGCCGATCGCAAACATGCGCCGCGCCTGACGGGGCAGCCGCTCAGTCAGTATCGGGGCAGTCAATATCAGGTCAGTCAGCGTCGGGCTGAACTTCGGGCCGGGCCCTGGCAAAGGCAGGGATGGGGGCGCAGGCCGCCTCGATTTCAAGGATGCGCGGAAAGGCCGAAAGCGCCACCCCGAAACGCCGCGCATTGAACAGCTGCGGCACGATCAGGATATCGGCAAGGGTCGGCTCCGCCCCGAAGGCGAAAGGCCCGGCTTCCCGCGCGGCAAGCGCCTCGCAGGCGGAAAGCCCCTGCACGATGGTCTGCCGCGCCCAGTCCCGCGCGGCATCGGCGCCGGCCAGCGCCTCCACCCGCTTCAGCACGCCCAGATTCTGCACCGGGTGCGTATCGGCTGCAATCACCAGCGCCATCGCCCGGATGCGCGCCCGCAGCAGCGGATCGGCCGGCAGGAAGGCCGGCTCCGGCACTGTTTCCTCCAGCCATTCGAGGATGGCGAGCGACTGGGTGAGAAGCGTCCCGTCCGGCAGCTCCAGCGCCGGCACCATGGCTTGCGGGTTGCGCGCCCGCCAGGCGGCATCGCCTTGCGCGCCGGTGCGCAGGTCGATCGAAAGGCTCTCGTAAGACAGCCCCTTCCAGTTCAGCCCGATCCGCACGCGCCAGGCAGCGCCCGAGCGGAAATAGCCATGCAGGCGAAGGGGGCCGTTCATGCCAGCCCCGCCGCCCTGCCTGCCGCCTGTGCGCGCATCAGTTCCGTATGGCCGGCTTCAGCTGATAGCGCCCGTCCCGGTAATCGGTGAACAGCTGCCGCACGGCCGGGTGGCTCACGGGGCCGCTGCTGCTGTCAGGCAGCAGGTTCTGCTGGCTCACATAGGCGACATAGCTCGACTCCTCATTCTCGGCGAGGAGGTGGTAATAGGGCTGGTTCTTCGCCGGCCGGAGATTTTCCGGAATGGCGAGCCACCATTCCTCGGTGTTGGCGAATTCCGGATCCACATCGAAGATGACGCCACGGAAGGGAAAGACCCTGTGGCGGACGACATCGCCGATGGTGAAGCGGGCTTCGGCAAAGTGCGGCGCGGGCGGACCCATGCCGGCACCAGACCCGCCATCCTCACCCGCACCACGCCCGGCGGCAACGCCCGGCTGCATGGAAGACCCAGATTTGCTGTCCATACGCATCCGTCAGACCATCCTTTCCTTCAAGGATATAGGCAGACGGGCTCATATGGAAAGGGGCGGATGTCGCAGGGGCGGATCCTGGGGGCTTGTGTTTACCCGATGTCAGGGCTATGGCCGCCGACTGCCATAGACCACGGCTGAACAAACTGTTGAACGACAGGGCGCGGAGAGGTGCCAGAGTGGTCGATCGGGGCGGTCTCGAAAACCGTTGTCCGTGCAAGCGGACCGTGGGTTCGAATCCCACCCTCTCCGCCAATTTCTACCTAAGCATCTGATTTGGTGAAACCCGTTGCAAAATCGGGCCTTTTGAACGAAGTTTGCTACAAACTTTGCTACAAAATGCCGGAAGGAACGGGGGCAGGTGCAGCGCATAAAGCACCATCGTTATCTCTATCGTCGGGGTGATGCCTGGGTGTTTCGACGCGCCGTCCCGCCAGCGCATCAGGCGGCTTTCGGCACCACCGAAGTTTTCGTGACGCTCAAGGCCAGCACTTTGGCGGAGGCGAGGCTGGCGATGCAGTCTCATCTCGACAGCTTTGAACGGAAGCTGAGGTTGGCCGCGGGAGGCGTGCTGGAGAGCGTGACCGGCACAATTGAGCCTGACCCGGCACTAGTGGAAATCGAAGCTGTTGTTCGGCGCTGGCTGGCAGAGCGAATGGAGCGCTTTGCCCGTGCCGGTATGGCCCCAGAGGATGAGGCCGCTGCTGTGGCTCGGCTTTCAGAACTTGAGCGTTATCGCGACGATGTCGCGGCCGGCGCGATGGTCGGCAAGCCATCCCGTTCTCAGATGAACGATTGGATTGTCCAGGCCATCAAGGAGCAGCGCAGCTGGAAGTTCGACGAGCGGTCGGCGGCACACCGCAATCTGCGTAGAGTGGTGGCGCGAGCCCAACTGGAGGCCAGCCGGCGAGAGGAACAGGATATTCTTGGCGCGCCCCGGTCCGTTGTGGATGCCACCTTCGCACCTGAGGAGTATCGCTTGGACCAGGATATGGACCGAGCCAGTCCGAAGCGCGCCGTCACGTTGAGAGCGCTATTTGATGGTTACGTGGCTGAGCGTGACCCTGCGCCTGCAACTGTCAAAGCCTGGAAGCGCCAGCTTGAAGCCTTCATTACCTATCTCGGCCATCAGGATGCCGCCAACGTCATGATGTCTGACGTGGTGGGATGGAAAGAGCACCTGCTGACGGGGGCAGGCAGCGGCGGCCGACGGCTGTCTGCCAAGACGGTCAAGGACACTTACCTCTCCGTCATCAAGACCATTTACCGCTGGGGCTATGAAAACGGCAAGGTGCGCATCAATCCAGCCCAAAAGGTAAGCGTCCTTGCCCCACGCAAGCAGGTAACCCGTGAAAAGGGCCTCAACGACCAGGAGGCGCTCGCCATTCTGAAGGCCACGCTGGAGGAGCCCCCGCCAAACCTGAGCAAGGAGCGGAAACTGGCGCGGCGTTGGGTGCCGTGGATATGTGCCTATTCTGGAGCCCGTGTGAACGAAATCACCCAGCTGCGGGCTGAGGATGTCTACAAGGTGAGGGATATCTGGGTTATCCGCATCACGCCCGAGGCCGGCAGGACCAAGACGCAGCAGGCACGGACGGTCGCCCTCCATCCACACCTCATTGCGCAAGGTTTCCCAGCCGTTGTGGAGGGTCGCACGGGGCCGCTCTTTTATGACCCCGACCGGCATCGCGGTGGGTCTCAGGGCAATCCTCAGGCCAAGAAAGTTGGCGAATATCTGGCACGTTGGGTACGCGAGATTGGCGTCACCGATGAGAAGGTTATGCCGAACCACGGCTGACGCCATCGTTTCAAGACGCAGGCTCGGTTTGCCAACATGGACCCGGAAATCAGGGACGTCATCCAGGGACATTCTCCCCGGACAGTTGGCGAAGCCTATGGCGATACCCTTCCTGAAGTTTTGCTTCGGGAAATTGCCAAGATGCCCAGCTACACCGTGGCGGCACAATAGGCACACAAATCCCAGCCGCCTGACGGCGAGCCGACCAAGAAATGCTGCGTCTAGAGTGTCGGCATAATCATTTGCGAACCCAGCGGTTTGCGCTAACTTTGCTTCGCCCCTTGAAAGTCCAAGGGGTGGGGCGTGGAAACCCCGCTGAGACACCTCGGTCACCGATTTCGGAGGCCGGGTGGAGTTGACCCGCTTTGGTGGACACCCTGAAGATGGATTTGGAGGTGTCACATGGGGAGATTTCGAACGGCGTATC